>JBGOZP010000015.1:0-82082 GCA_041480265.1 Terriglobia bacterium
AATTCTGTCGTATTCGCGTGCGCGAGGATTGTTCGCCGGGATCTCTCTAGAAGGCTCAACTCTCCGCCCCGATAACGATGGCAACGAGAGGCTCTACGGAAAAGGAACCACGGCGAAGGACATCGTAATCAATAGCGCGATCCGCGCGCCCGCTTCGGCGAAATTGCTCGTTTCCACTTTGAACAAGAAGTCTCCGAGGAACAGGTCCGGCAAGTAGGGCTCAGTGGAGCAACACCATGGAGCAGGCCAGACGGGTCTGCCTGCAAGGAGAAGGAGGCCAACAGCTCATGCCTTTACTTCAAATAGTGATGGTTCTAATCGTCGTGGGTGTTCTGCTTTGGCTGGTCAACCGCTTCATACCAATGCAGGGAACGATCAAGTCCATCTTGAATGCAGTCGTGGTCATCGCTGTGGTGTTGTGGCTTCTGAACATTTTTGGACTTTTTCGTTCGCTCCCCGGCATCCGCATTGGGAAGTAAGTGAACCTGAATGAACGATAGCGGGAAGATCCGTATGTCGTTTGCCGGAGACAACCACCAGAAACAATAACCGCGCCCGACGCGTTGAGCGAGGGGCGAATGAAATCACCGTAAAGGAGGCAACACTCATGAAACCAGTTGGACTTATCAGCACGGGAGTTCTGCTACTTCTTCTTGGAACCATTGCTCCTGCCTACACACAGCGTGAGCAACAGGAAAAGGAGCAGGGCAAACCGCAGCAGGGAGAGCAACGTCAGCAGGGGAAAGCCGCACCGCAACAAGGGCAGCAACGTCAGCAGGAGAAACCCGCACCGCAACAAGGGCAGCAACGTCAGCAGGAGAAGCCCGCGCCGCAACAGACGCAGCGTCAGCAGGCGAAACCCGCACAGCAACCGCAGGCGGCTAAGAAGCCTGCGCAAAGGCCGCAGCAAACTTTCGGCGGCGTCTATCATGGCGGCGTCCAGCCTACCAGCCCCACTTATGGCGGCGTCCACCCTAGCGGCGTCCCACAACACCAAGGGCAGGTGCGCAGCGGTTTCGGCCAGTCTCGCGCCAGTTCGTGGAATACCGACCACCGCAGCTGGCAACAACGCGGCGGCTATAACGGCTACCGAGTTCCTGATGACCGCTTCAGGCTCTACTTCGGGGGTAACCACTTCTTCCGCATCAGCCGCCTTCCGATGCTCTTCGTAGGCGGGTATCCGCGCTTCCAGTACGACGGCTATTGGGTTACGTTCGTTGATCCATGGCCGGAAGCGTGGTCCCCGAATTGGTACGAAACCGACGACGTATATGTTGATTACGCCGATGACGGGTACTACTTATATAACCGCATGCACCCCGGCATCGGGATCGCAGTCACTATCGCGTTTTAAAAAGACGGAAGGCAACTACAAGGACCTCGTTTTTAAACATGTTCCGAGAGAGAAAACCCGGTACGAGTTTGGCGTCGGGCCGGATGGGCTTCAGCTCATTAAGGGTGCCTAGTCGTTCCGCCGATAAGGCCGAATGGAGAGATGGGCCAGCGGGATGCGTTCAAGATTACGCTGGCAAAGTTGGAATCCAAGCTCGTGGGGGCAGTAGTCACAAGGTGAAAGGAGACTTTCGATGCTACTACTAATTGTTGTTCTGCTGCTGTTGTTCGGCGGAGGCGGCGGCTATTACGGGTATTCCAGATGGGGGAGACGCGGGGGCCTGGGGATAGGCGGGACGGTCCTGCTCATCGTGGTGATCTTGTACCTGCTCGGCGCGGTGCGTTGACATTGTTAGGATCGATCTGAAATCGAGGGAAAGGTGTTTGTAAATGCACTGACGGTTAAAGAGTCTTCGCTGGGACTCGCAGATCGAGTTAAGGAAACAATCCATGAAGCAAAGTATTCATCAAGGACAAAGCAAGCCGTGATGGAGGTACATTTATGAAACGAATCACATTTGTCAGCACAGGAGTTCTGCTCCTTTTTCTCGGAACCGTTGCTCCCACGTACACACAGCAGGAGCAACATGAACAAGAGGCTAAGCCCCCGAAACAGGAGCAGCAGGCTAAGCCTGAAAAGCAGCAGCCACAGCGTGCTCAGCAAAAGCCGCAAGGTGAGGCCAAGCAGCAGCCACAGCGCGCTCAGCAAAAGCCGCAAGGCGAGGGCAGGCAGCAGCCACAGCGTGCGCAGCAAAAGCCGCAAGGCGAGGGCAAGCAGCAGCCACAGCGTGCGCAGCAAAAGCCGCAAGGTGAGGGCAAGCAGCAGCCACAACGTGCGCAGCAAAAGCCCCAAGGCAATCGGCCTTCACAGAAAGGGCAACGTGTGCCGCAAGGCGAACAGCGGGCCGCCTGGCAGGAGCATCGCGCACATAACTGGCAGACCGAGCACCGCACCTGGCAGCAACGTGGCGGCTACAACGGCTACCGCATTCCAGAGGACCGTTATCGTGGGCACTTTGGTCCAGATCACTCGTTCCGCATCTACAGTTACCCCGTGGTGGTGATTGGCGGGTATCCCCGCTTCCAGTACGGCGGCTTTTGGTTCGGTATCATTGACCCGTGGCCAGAATACTGGTCAAACGACTGGTACGAAAATGATGATGTGTATATCGACTACTCCGGAGACGGCTATTACCTGTACAACCATAGGTATCCCCGGGATCGGATCGCAATCACCGTCTACGTGCACTAACGGTTCATCGAGTGCGATGCCATCGAAACTGTCCAGCGGCGGTTGCAACGCCTGTGAAACTGGCCCAAAGAATCGAGCAGGAGGAATCCAGTCGTAGTGGTTCATGACTAGCCTCTGGGATCAAGACCAATTCGGAACTGCGTTTTCTGAGCTAAGATCGGAACGAGGTGGCAGCGATGGGTAGGATGCGACGCGGCGGAGGCAGGACGTGGTTCGCAAGAATGAGCGCGCTCGTGCTGGCGCTTTTCTTATTTGCCGGCTGGCCAGCACAAACCGCGGCCTACGCCGTCCTTTCGCATGAAGCCATCATCGACAGCGCATGGGACACCAACATACGCCCGTTACTTTTGAAGCGCTTTCCCGGCGCCACTGGAGAAGAAATCAGAGAAGCGCACGGCTATGCATATGGAGGCGTCATTATCCAGGACATGGGCTATTATCCGCATGGAAGCCATTTTTTCAGCGACTTGACGCACTACGTGCGGAGCGGGGACTTTGTCTTGGCTCTGCTGCACGATGCCAAGGACCTTGATGGCTACGCCTTTGCGCTCGGGGCGCTCTCTCACTACGCCGCGGACAATGACGGCCACCTCATCGGCGTGAATCGCGCGGTCCCCGTCCTGTATCCCAAGTTGAAAAAGAAGTACGGGGACTCGGTTACATATGAAAAAGACCCGTTGGCGCACGTAAAGACAGAATTTGGATTCGACGTTCTGGAGATAGCACAGGGTCGCTACGCTCCGGATAGCTACCACGACTTTATCGGCTTTGGGGTCTCAGTCCCCCTGCTGGAACAAGCCTTTCAGGAAACCTACGGCTTGGATCTCAAGAGCGTTCTCTCTGACGAAGACAAGGTGCTCGGCTCTTACCGTTATGACGTCAGCAAGCTCCTCCCCAAAGCGACGCGTATTGCCTGGAGCTTGAAGAAGAACGAGATCATGAAGGACCAGCCCGGCATAACGAAAAAGAAGTTTCTTTACAATCTTTCGCGCGCGAGTTATGAAAAAAACTGGGGAAAGAAATATCAGCCGCCCACTTTTTGGGAAAGATTTCTCGCCTTTCTTACGAGGATTATCCCAAAGATCGGTCCGCTAAGAGTGCTACAGCTTCGGACGCCTACGCCGGAGACGGAACGCATGTTCGAAGCCAGCTTCAACGCGACTCTGGATCGCTACCGGAAGCTGCTAGGCCAGGTAGACGCCGGCCAGCCGGACTTGCCAAACGACAATTTTGACACCGGTGAAATAACTGGCCCCGGAAAGTATCGCCTCAACGATGAGACGCACGCAAAGCTGCTCGACGCGCTTGCAAAACAGAACTTTGGTGGCGCCTCGCCGGAGCTTCGGGCCGAACTCCTGGAATTCTACGGGCATCCGGATGCTCCGTATGCGACCAAGCAAAAGCCCAAAGCGTGGGCGAAAGTTCAGGCCCAACTTGAACAATTGAAGCAGGCAGCTCTGCCGGTGGTTACGGGAGGGGCGATCTAACAAGACTAGGCAGAAGAGATTGCTCCGTTGTCAGGGACTCGACGTGACGATTTGCCGATCAAGTTTTATTCGAATGCATTTTCTGTACTAGACCCAGGTCTCGGGCAACAACCATGATGCTTAGATGAGCGCAGATCCGCGTCAGGAGACGATTGTCCGGACTCGGACCCGGCACCGCGTTCGGCTTGTATTGTCGGCAATGCTACTCTGTCAGGCGCACGCCTATGCGCAACTAGGACCGCAGCCGCCATGCGGAAAGGAACCCGTTCCGCCCTATCCTGGTCTGGATGATTCGGCCATTGTGAAGTCATGGAGCCAGTCTGAGGTCGGCCGCGATTGGAGACCGCCCGCATGTACCGGTTGGGCTGCGGTGGGCTTTACAACTTTGGTAACCATCGTCGCGCGATTTCGTCATAGTTCGGAAGCTGAGGACTTGCTTCGCTACATCGGGGCAATTTCGGAACTCGCGGGCATGCGCTATTGGTCGACCACTCACAAGCAGTGGCAAACTCTAATTGTGGACGCCTACGCTCTGACCGGCTTGCAGCCTAGTCAACGCCGCAAAGACTTCACGCCCGATGAAATGAAGGAAGGCAAGGTACTCTACTTTGAACAGGTCGATAACCTTTCTGGCAAGGCCATCTACCGAATGCACATTGCAGAGGCTTCGGCGGACCGGCTCGTCTTCGATGTCGAGAACGTCAGCACGATGCACTATCTCTTCATACCCATCTTCCAGCCGGGTGAGATGCAGTCAATCTACTTTCTGGATCGCGAATCAGAAAACGTGTGGCGCTATTACAGCATCGTGCGCACGGGAAAGAATGCGAACCGGCTGATCGCGGGAAATGAGTCTTCCGCGCTCAATCGGGCCGTTGCCTTCTATCGCCACCTAGTCGGAATTCCCGCCGACCAGGAGCCTCCGGCGGCGCGATGAAGGCAAGAGTTTGCAGCTCTCGCAGCTTTGCTCATAGTTTCGCTGATTAGTAACCAGCTAGATGAGTCGCGTTGTTCCTGAGGTTGAGTCCGTGAGTCGACCTTTGTTCTCGGCCCGTGCGGGGCGCCTCTCTCTGTGGTTGGGTGGTGCTGCGCTTGCATTCCTGATATTCGTCCGAATTACCAGAGAGTTGATCGAAGGGGACGTCAGTGCTTTCGACAGTGCGATTCTGCTAACTGTAGCAAAAACCAGGACGCCATGGCTTACGATCGCGGCAGTCGACGTGACAGCGCTGGGATCGATCACCTTGGTGGTATTGTTTTCCGCCTTCACTCTCGTGGTGTTGCTTGTGTTGCGCGACCGGCTGGGCGCCCTCCAGTTGCTCGCGGCTTCAGCGGGAGCAGGCATATTGACGCTCGTGACTAAGAACATCATCGAAAGAATTCGTCCAGCGGAGGCCCAGCAGCTGATCGTAGTGTCGGGCTTCTCATACCCGAGCGGACATTCGCTTTCGACCTCCGCGCTTTACCTGACGATCGCGATCATCGCAGCCCGTTATGTACAGCACTCGGGCGCAAGAGCCGCAATTTTTCTGGCCGTGTCGGCGGTGCTTATCATGGTGGGTGCCTCACGTGTGTACCTTGGAGTTCATTATGCGACTGACGTCGTGAGCGGCATCTCACTCGGAGCGGGGTGGGCGCTGGTGCTCGCCGGATTCTTCACACTTTTTGGTCATCGCAGCCCGTCCTGAGTGTCCCGTCGCAGCAGCGAAAATACAGTCATGACCAAACATAGTCATGGCACTTGCGGAGCAGGGACAGCCTCTGGAACTACTTTCATCCGATCGAGATGCCAGCGGCGGCTTCCGTGGCAACGTTGAACAAATCGGCAACTTTCTTGAGTACTCAGCACTCGTATATTACATAATACATATTCAATTATCGTCTTACTTCTCTCTAAATACGCGTATGGTTCGCCACGCGAATTTGAAGCGATTTCCAGCGTATCTCAGTGTCCACCCATCCTGTCGTCACCCGACCAAACGGCCTTGTCCACTCAGGCGGTCGCAAGAGAATCAGGCCACGCTGCTGCGTTCAACCGTCCCGCATAATGGGCGGGAAATCGATCTTTCGAAGGAACTACGAAGAGAGAGAACACCAAAAACTGGATGGCGGAGCGTAGTCAATGCGAACCGATGGTTGCGTTTGTCTTATGAAACTCCACTACTCGACCCTGCCTCAGAGAAATTAGACCCGATTGGGACCTATTCTCTGCGTTAGAGAGAATCAGAGCGTGTGGTCGCGTGCAAAATTCCCGCATTTTGGGCGGCTAAATCGAGTTTTCGCGCAGACAATGGACGAGAGAATAAAAAGCAAAGACTGAATGGCGGAGAGGGTGGGATTTGAACCCACGGTTGAGTTTCCCCAACACACGCTTTCCAAGCGTGCTCCTTAAACCGCTCGGACACCTCTCCGTGACATGGAACGCTCATCCAGACTAACAGAAACTTGGCGTGAGAAGAAGATCGGTCGAGTGCGCTCCGGCGGACACCCCAACGACAACATCAGATCGAAACAAAAGGGGACACTTCTAACGAGTTAAGAATGGGGACATTTCTAAAGAGCTTTGACAATCGGAGGACCCGCGCTTGACATGAGAGAGTGGCTGCCATATGGTTTCGCGCATCGCTCACGGTGAAAATGGACCGATAATGTTCCGCGAATGAATGGGGAGTGGGGCATCCCATCATGATTGGCGGCGCGGGCTATACTGTACGCATCACATTTCGCGAGGTGAAGATTTTATCCAGGAGAAATCATGCAGAAGATGCGAGCGATACAGGTGGCAAGCGCGAAAGGGCCCTTCCAACTCGTGGAACGCGAAGTCCCGGAGCCGGTTGCCGGATCGGTGCGAATCAAGGTGCAAGCTTGCGGGGTCTGTCACAGCGATGAATACGCCAAGGAGGGCACGCGTCCGGGGATCCAGTACCCGCGCATTCCGGGACATGAGATCGCCGGAATCATTGACGCGGTGGGCGCGGGCGTGGCCGGCTGGGAAGCGGGACAACGCGTCGGAGTGGGCTGGCACGGTGGACATTGCGGGTATTGTAATTCCTGCCGTCGCGGCGATTTTGTGACGTGCAGCAAGGCCAGGCAGATCACGGGATTGACCTGCGACGGAGGTTACGCGGAATACGTGCTCGCCTCGGCGGGGGCGCTGGCGCTGATTCCCAGCGAACTTTCCGCGCTGGAAGCGGCGCCTCTGCTTTGCGCCGGCGTCACGACATTCAATGCCCTGCGGAACAGCGGGGCGCGGCCGGGAGAACTTGTTGCCGTGCTCGGAATCGGCGGCCTTGGCCACATGGGAGTTCAGTTTTCCGCCAAAATGGGCTTCGAAACTGTGGCCATCGCCAGAGGAAAAGATAAGGAGCGGTTCGCGAGACAGCTCGGTGCAAGACATTACATTGATAGCCAATCGCAAAATGTTGGCGCCGAGCTGGAAAAATTGGGCGGCGCCAGGGTCATTCTGTCTACGGTCACCAGGGGAAAAGCAGTGAATGCGGTCCTGGACGGTATGGGCCTCAACGGCAAACTCATCCTGGTGGGCAATCCAGATGAGCCGCTCGAAGTGACGGGACGATTGCTGATCGCAGGGCGCCGCTCGATCACCGGCTGGCCTTCCGGCAGCCCGATCGATTCGCAGGACACTCTCTCGTTCAGCGCGCTCACCGGCGTGCGGCCAATGACAGAAGCGTTTCCGCTGGAGCATGCCGCGCAGGCTTATGAACGCATGATGAGCGGCAACGCGCGGTTCCGGGTTGTGGTGACCACCGGATTTTAGGTGGGCAGGTTCTCTCCGTGGAAAAGCTCACCGCCACGAGACAACCCGCCCCTGACTCATGAGGAATGTTCCACGCAAGTCTGCCCGCGCTACTGGTGATCTTTGATGTTAAACGGTTCGTGCGGCTTGCTGTGCACATAGGCCGCGATGTCATAGGACTGCTGCGGCGTCAAGCTGCCCGGATTGGTCATCGGCATATTGTGCTGGACGAACGCAGCCATTTTTGCGATGTCGTTCATGCCGGCGCCGGCGCTGTACGCATCCGGTCCCCACAGGGCTGGCACACCCGGAGGAGTTCCCGCGCCGTCCGGACGATGGCATAACGCACACTGTTGCTTGTAGAGCAGGGCGCCCTGATCGGGGTCTCCGGTCAGCTCAGGAAGCTTGACGAGTCCGCGTCCGGGAAATGGCTGGCCCGTCGCCTGATCTTTCGACAGCCACTGCGCATAGGCCACAAGCCCAACCATCTCCGGGCTGTTGTTAGGTAGTCGATGGCCACTCTCGCTGCGTTGGAAACATTGCTCGATCCGCTCCTCGAATGTTACTACGGTCTTCTCACGGTCCCTGTACATAGGAAATAGGCCGGGAAGCCCGACCATCGGACTCGCTCCTGCGACTGTGCCGCTCTGAATATGGCAGTCGCCGCAACTCATCATATTCCCGACGTAGGCCGACGCATTTTTCGGTGTCTCATTGAAGATATCAAGGCCCAGACGGATGCTGTCACCCAGCGGCCCTTGCGGAATTGTCGCAGGGTCCGGAGCCTTCCACTCACTGGATGAATCGGCGGTCTTCGGTGAATTCTGTGACGCAAAACTATTCGTGCGTCCGGACAACAAAATGGCGAACGCCGAGATAAGAAAA
Source organism: Terriglobia bacterium (assembly GCA_041480265.1). Lineage (GTDB taxonomy): Bacteria > Acidobacteriota > Terriglobia > Acidiferrales > UBA7541 > Palsa-360. The sequence goes on from JBGOZP010000015.1 coordinate 8,774, forward strand.
ATAGCCAAACCACAGCGTGCAACGATCGCTCGGTTCATTATGATTGCTCCTTTGATTGATGTTGATGAAATCCGAATCGAGAAAAACCGATTTCAGCGCTTCCGCGAAAGCTAATCCTCCTTGGCCTCGTCAACAGAAACTACACCATCATATAGCTATAGTGGCCTTCGCACTGCAGGAAAGCGAGCGCTGCCGCCATCGCCGGCACCAGGAGGACGCCCGGCAGCATGTGCGCTTGCATGTCTTTTACAATTTCTTCCGGCTGCGCGGATAAACCGTTTTGCTTGATGAGCGCCCGTGCCGCCTCTTCGGTCGAAGTGTGGCAACTCAGGAATCGCACGCCGCGCGCCTGCAGGCCCTGAATCGTGCCGTCCTGCCTGGCGGAGTCTTCGCTGCTGGGGTCGTCGGAGGTGTAGTGCAACGGTGTGCCGGCCTTGCTCGGATAGAAAATGTTGCGCACAGCGGGCTCGCCGGTCTTCGGGTCATTCAATTTCACCCACTCGCCGATTCTGTACTTCTCCCAGACATAGTCACCGTAATTCAGGATGTTGGCTTGCCCGTTCAAAGCCACGACAATCTGAATCTGCTCAGCGGGGATACCGTGACCGAGGCGAAGTCCGTTGAGCGAGTTCTTAGCGTTCCTCAAGAACGCGGCGCCGCTGATCTCGTGGGCATGCACCACCTGCTTGATGCGCCGCGGCAAACGCGTGAGAGCGTCGAATTCCGCGGCCTGCCAATCGGTTTTTTGCCACACATATTGAGCGTGGACGGGTTCGCTCCACATCGTCGAGGCCGCCGCCGCGACGGCTCCACCGAGAAGGGATCGCCGTGAGAATTCGTTCATTTTCCCCCTTATGGTCGTCCTGACCTGGAATCGCCGTATTCATACTCGTTTCGCACGTATCATACGCCGGTCTCCCGGGGTCGTCCATAGAACTGTAGGAGTCTGTGTGACAACAGCTATCCTACGCGCCGCAATGCATGAGGGTATTGGTAGCACGGTCCCGCAGGGCGGGACTGTGCGCTTTTTTCTGAACGCAGCAAAAACGAAAAGCACACAGGCTGAAGAGTCTGCGTGGCAACTCGGCTTCGCTCTATGTAGCGCCCGTCTTCAGGCGGACATATGCTTGAATCTACAGTGTCCCGACAGGGTCGGGACGCTACAAAAGCATTCCACGTATGGGTTCTCACACAACCTCTGAAGTCGGAGATCCCGACCCTGTCGGGGTCTGTGCTACTAAGACCGGCCTGGAACTGATGCGAGTTTTCGGGAACAACAACCGAGGACCGAGAAGGTCCAAGATATGGTATCGTCGAGTTTATCCGGGTCTTGAACCAGCGGAAATGCGGGCTGACCAAACGGTTCGGGGAAGCGCGCACGAAGAACCCGGTGAGATTGTCTTCCTAACTGGCCGTCTTTGGAGGTTGCCCATGAAAGTCAGCAAATTGCTCGGCACGATCGCGTTCGTCACAGTTGTGTTTGCGCCGCAGCTTTTCGCGCAACCTGGCGGTAAAGAGACGAAGGTCATGGTGCGCGCCATTGCCCGCGATGCCAAATTGATTGGGAAGGGCGTCGGCGGCGCGCGCATCACGATTAAGGATGTCAGCTCGGGGCAAGTGCTGGCTCAGGGCATGCTCCAGGATGGCACAGGTGAGACCGCGCTCATTATTGAAAAACCCCGAGTGCGCGGGGAGAAAATCTACGATACTCCGGGCGCGTCGGGATTTCTCGCGGTCCTGAACCTGGAGCGGCCCACGGTAGTGGAGGTAACGGCGGAAGGCCCTCTGGGCAGCCCGCAAGCCACGCAGCGCGCCTCGAAGACGCTGCTGCTGGTGCCGGGCGAAGACGTGCTGGGCGACGGAATTGTGCTGGAGATCCATGGGTTCATCGTGAAGACCCTGGCGCCGCAACTCGATGCCAAGCTCGCCGTGGGATCGCCCTTCGAAGTCCGGGCCACGGTCACAATGGTCTGCGGATGCCCTACCGAACCCGATGGCCATTGGGATTCGAACAAGATCCGAGTGGTCGCACGCCTGGTCCGTGAAGGCAAAATCGAGACGGAAGTCCCCATGCACTATGCCGGAGTACAGAACACCTACACGGGCAACGTCCCGGCCGCGGTTCCAGGCCGGATCGAATTGCAAATCCTAGCAATGGAGCCGGTGAACGCGAATTTCGGTTTGACCCGGCAGGACCTGACCATTATTCCGTAGCCAGCATTCGGTTGCGTCACTGGGCAGGCATTGATCGCGAAAATCGGCTCGGATGTCTCACGGCTCCTAAACGCGTCGGTCTTCTTTGGTATCGCTGTGCCGAATTTGCCGTCTCTGCTACACTTTTCGAGTCTACTCCGGGGTAGTGCAATTGGTAGCACGCCAGCCTTTGGAGCTGGTTATCCTGGTTCGAGTCCAGGCCCCGGAGCCAATTTTTTTCAGGCGGGCTCCACGCCCCGGCCAGGCCGGGGCGTTCAGCGTAAAAGTAGAGCCCGCACCCGGTTCCTGTTGTTGCGACGATGAGAACACCTGACCTCGCGCTTGGCGTCATCTGGTACATCGTCTTTCTATTCTCGACGACGTGCCACGAAGCGTCGCATGCGCTGGCCGCGAAAATGGGCGGCGACCTGACCGCGTTTGAGGGTGGCCAGGTGACGCTGAACCCGATTCCCCACATCCGCCGGTCGCCATTCGGGATGGTGGTCGTCCCGATCGTTTCGTTTCTGCTGGGCGGGTGGATGATCGGCTGGGCGAGCGCTCCGTTCGATCCCAACTGGCAGAGGCGCTACCCGCGCCGCTCGGCATGGATGGCGCTGGCAGGTCCCGCGGCTAATTTCACGCTCATGCTGCTGGCCGGGATCGCCATCCGCGTGGGAATGGCGGCCGGCTATTTCGAGGCCCCGCAATCCATCAACTACACGAACGTGACGGCCTCGGCGCGCTCCGCTGACCCGACTTTTGCCGCCACCGCGCTGAGCATCCTGTTTGTCCTGAACTTGCTGCTCGGCTCATTTAATCTTCTTCCCGTCCCGCCGCTCGATGGTCACGCCGGGGTCATGGTCCTGATGGACGAAAGCACAGCGCACCGGTATTTGGATTGGGTCCAACAGTCTGGCTACGCCATGTTGGGTCTAATCGTGGCCTGGTACGCCTTCGACAGAATCTTCGGCGTCATTTTCATGGTCGCGCTTCGCCTTCTTTATCCCGGAATTCATTACGGTTAGATCACGGAGCGGCGATCTTTCAAACCTTTGCCTACCGCGCAAATCACCTTCGCATCTGTTTCAAAACTGCACATCATTCCCACAATATGCACAGTCAGCCTAGTTAGCTCCCTGCCGGAAGACAACTAAGTCCTTTCGTATGAATTGCACAAAATGAGGCCAGTCTGGCCCCCAGGCTGCAATAGAACAGTTGGGAGCGCGAACTAGATGGGCGACACAACTCAAAACAGCGGCAATTACAGGGTTGAAGTTTCAGGCTGGGGTCTGAATGATGTTTTTTTTGTAGAGAAGACGGATTTGCTCTGGACAGAAGGCGAAGAGAAGAAGATTTCCTTGCGCCGAGCCCTGCCCGAAGGGGCTGTAATTTTCATCCGATTGATCGCCCCCGAAACTTCCTACAATTCGGTCCCGATGGCCTATCAAGTGGAAAAAGTTCAACCCATGGATTCCACCGGCCTATGTGAGATGCGCCTGCTGCAACTGCACCCTCGATCAAGAACAAGCACCACGAGCACGGATGCATCACAGTCACTGGAATGCTCATCTAAAGTATATGAAGCGAAAGAGAGTGCGCTTCACTGGGAAACCGAGGAGTATCTATCATGAAACCCGAATCTGTAAGCTTGAATACCCAAGACCGCCTTGCCACGTGGGAAGAGATACGGTGCGCGACATCGTCCACGCCCGATCGGGTTCTCGAACTCTGCTATACCGCGGGAACGCACTGTGAGATTGATTCGGAGTCGGGCGGAACGATCCGGTACCTCGCCAAGGAATTCGAGTTCTTCGCATATCTTAGTGATACGGAAGATCCGGCCGTAAACTGAGTGGGCGCTCGTTCGCAAAATTCGTTTTTGGCACAACCGGAAGGGGAAATCGCCCCAATACGGAACGCGTTCCGCGCGTCAGTCGTAGGTTTTCCCCCACTTCCCCAAGCAGACCGCAACGAGGATTTTGTGAAAGCTTCCGTTGGTTCCGCTTAGTTGATTGCCCGCGTTAGAGTTACATGACTTCCATCTTATCCGCAAAAATTTAGGTTAGCAGAGGCATGCCGGGGCCATTTCAACGAAGGTTCTGGCATTGGCCTTGCCCATGATCCGGGCATGAACACCCTATCTACACCTCCCAAGGAGGGGCATCTGGTCCTTGGGAGTTCCAACGAAGCGCTGACGGTATGTGTCTTGGACGATGAGCCAGGGATGGTCGAGATGCTGCAGGAGTCGCTTCGTTGCCTCGGTTTCAGTTCCCTCGGCACCTGCGACCCCCACCACGCGCTCGAAATGATCGACCAAGGCCGCGTGCGCGTTGTGATGTCGGACATAAAAATGCCTGGGATGGATGGTCTGCAGTTTCTGGAACAGGCTCTGCACCATGACCCCGGCGTCTATGTGATCCTGATGACCGGGTACTATTCGCTCGACAACGCCGTCGCGGCCATCAAGCGCGGCGCCTATGACTACATTCCCAAGCCCGTCGACCGCTCGCGGCTCAAGAAATCCCTGGACGAACTTTCCGACTCGTTTGTTCGCCGGAAGCGCATTCGCAGCCTCGAGCAACAGCTGCTCGGCGACCTGGAATTCCACGGGATAGTCGGCAAGAGCCCTGCCATGGTGGAAGTATTCGAAATGGTCCGCAAGGTTGCGCGCCATTACACAAACATTCTGTTGGTTGGGGCGACCGGCTCGGGCAAGGAATTAATCGCCAAATCCATTCATCAAATGAGCCCGGTGGCGCAGCAGCGTTTCGCGGTTTGCAACTGTTCGGCCATGGTGGACACGCTGCTGGAGAGCCAGCTGTTTGGCCACATGCGCGGCGCCTTCACGGGCGCGACCGATACGCGCCCGGGTCTGTTCGAATACGCGAACGGCGGAACCGTTTTTCTCGATGAAGTCGGGGAAACATCGCTGGCCATGCAGGCCAAACTGCTTCGCGTGATTCAAAACCGGGAAATTCAGCGCGTGGGTTCGCCGGAAGTCCGCCACGTGGACGTGCGGTTGATCGCCGCGACGAACCGCGATCTGCGCGCCGAAGTTCTTGCCGGCCGTTTCCGCGAGGACCTCTTTTACCGCCTCAGCACGATTCAGATTCGCGTTCCCAGCCTGAGCGAGCGTCTGGATGACATTCCTCTGCTGATTCAATACTTTCTAAAGAAATACAATGAGTCCTACAACAAGCAGATTCGGGGGCTGACACGCCGGACACAAGCGGTTCTGCTGCAACACGCCTGGCCCGGCAACGTCCGCGAACTGGAAAACGTGATTTCCTGCGCGTGCCTGGTCTCCGTGAGTGAATTCATTGACGTGGATGACCTCCCCGAAAACCTTCAGAAACCAGATGGACGCGACAGCCAACCCGGCGAATCCTGGCGGCCGCTTCCGCTGAAAGAAATTCGCCGGCAACACATCCGGCGTGTTCTGGAGGCGTGTGATGGCAACCGTGTTCGCGCCGCGCAACTGCTCGGCATTGGCCGTACAAGTCTGTACCGGTTCCTGAAACGAGCCGAGAAGAAGCCCCCCAGCGCCGCAGCTTCATGATCGGCCAGCTATCTGCTCTCCGTGGGACTGCAGCCGAAGCGCTCAGTTTCACTTTCGAACAGATTGTGCTCTTCGATAACTCCCGCGACGGGCATCTACTGTAAGTGGTCTATTTCACTCGGAATTCCAGACATCGGTGTGGCACGTCACTTGCTCCTTCAATCCGCGGGGGGAGGAAGTGAAGTGAACAATTCCCTGGGATATTCGACCGAACCCGTAAATGAACCGGCGCACGATCGTCGCAAGAGCAAGCGATTCTTTCTCCATTTTTCGATTGAAATAACAGGATTCGACCAGAATGGCCGCCCGTTCGTGGATCGAACAAGAACTGAAAATATCAGCGAATCAGGGTGCAACTTAATAACAAGCGTCCCGCTGCAGTGTGGCGACCTGCTGAACATTAAGCTGATCCCTCCTGCCGGAGAGACGTTACCGGAAGAAGATGCACACCCGTTTGAGGTGGTGCAGAGCAGCAAAGAGGGTGCCGGCTGGAGAACGGGTGTCCGTCAACTTCGGCAAGAAAAGGTCTGGAAGGTTTCATTCCCACCACGCAACCCCGCAAGCGAGCCTCAGTCCAACTAGCCCGCCAACAACGCAATGGCGTCGCGCGGACCTTGACCCGGGTCAGCGCGACGCTTCCACCTTCGACCTAGAAGGACCAGCCGGGGTTACTGCGCGTCCGCCCTGCCTTGTGATGGCGTGCTATTTTCGGCGGTGATTCTGGGCAAATTCACAGTATTGTCCATGCGAACCGTAATCATGGTCTGCGCCGGGAGGTCCACTTCTTTCCCTTTACGGGACAGGATGTACGCGGTGCTCCCGACCAACCCTATGCCGAAGCCGCGCGCCACATGGCTGAAGACAACGCCAGCCAAAGTTCCTCCGCCGGTCCCGATCGTCTCGGCAAGGACATCACCCTTGATGTCATGCTTGGCTTCGATCACTCGGCCCTCATCGACCTTGACGTCTTTCCGGGTCTTGCCCGCCTTGTCTCCAGTGGATGGGCTCTGTAGCTGCAGAATGCTCATCTTGGCGGGGAAAATGCGGCTGTCGACTTCCAGGTCGCGGAACGAAAGGTTCATGGCGGCTTGGCCGCGGAACATCGAGAAGCGCCGGGGATGTATCACTCCGCCGACCGTGCCTGTCACGCGCGCTCCTGCCGGCAAAATCATCTGGCTGCCGACATAGACGGACTGAGCGACTTCCGCGATGAAAGGATCACCGCTCTTCGCAACGGCGGTGCTCAGGCCGGTCAGCAAGCGCAGGTGCACTTCGGTGCCCTGCAGGAGTTCATGGGACTGCGCGCGGGCTGGGGCCGTGGCAGCAGAAATCAGCAACACTAAAGCACCAAGAGATACGACAATTCGTTTCATGAGATCCTCCATCCTGCCGCGCCGGCCGACAATTCGGCCGCACGCGGGTTAGGCCTCGTGACGCGAGGCGTTGCGCTGGCGCTGTACGCCCGGCGGCGCTCTGCGGGAGCGCGCCGGACCGGATGCGGAGGTTACGTCCGGGCGTATGATACTTCGCGGAGCCGTCTCCTTTCGTCCGATTCGTGCGGTTGTGTTTCGAAAGGCTAACGTAGGGGTTTGCTCCGGCGATCGCGGGGAGCAGTTGGCGCTCAAGAACGCGCTCACAGCATTGTATGTGGCGGCATGGAAGAGTATATTGCCGCCTGACGCAATGGCCGGAACACCTATCCTGACGGAGGATGAATCCACATGGAATCGAATCCTACGATGAAATTAATTACGCGACGCGACCTGTTACGAAGTGCAGCTGTCTTGACAAGCGGCGCGCTGGCGGCCCGGTTCTATCCTGTAGCCTTAGTGCACGCGGCAACTTCCGGCTTTCCGCAGCAACAGCCTGCAGGCGATCAAGTCGCCGCCATGCGCGCGCAATTTGGCGGGACTCCGATCCAATCGCAACAGCTCACGGACAGCGTCACTCTGCTCTCCGGCCCGGGTGGAAACGTGGTCGTGCTGAATGGCGCGGACGGAAAACTGCTGGGCGACACGTTCGTCATGCCCGCGTGGCCGCACCTCAAAGACGCGCTAGACACGATCGGGGAAGCGCCGGTCAAGACTGCGATCAACACGCACTGGCACTTCGATCACTCCGACAACAACGGAGCGCTGCGCGCCGCAGGCGCAACCTTGATCGCGCATGCGAACACGAAGAAACGGATGTCCGAAACGCACACGCTCGCCGTGTTGAACCTGACATTCCCGCCTTCCCCGGCATCGGCCCTGCCTCAGCAAACTTTCCAGCAGAGCCATAAGTTAACGATGAACGGCGAAAGCGTGGCGCTCGTGCATATCCCGCCGGCGCACACGGATTCCGACATCTATATTCATTTCGAGAAGGCCAATGTCCTGCAAACGGGCGACGTTTTTTTTAACGGCATGTATCCCTACATCGACGATGGAACCGGCGGCAGCGTCAGTGGCATGATTGCGGGCGCGACGAAACTTCTGGCAGTGGCCGACAACAATACCAAAATCGTTCCCGGGCATGGTCCGCTTGGAAACAAAGCTGACCTCATGAAATTTCGCGATATGCTGTCGACGGTGCGCGAGCGGCTCCAGAAACTGAAGGCTTCCGGCAAGTCCGTGCAGGAAGCTGTGGCCGCAAAAGCTCTCGCCGATCTCGATCCGGTCTGGGGCAAGGGCTTATTCAACAGCGACACGTTCATCCAAATCGCCTACCCGGCGCTCTGAGCCAGTCCTTGCGGAACGCGTGCTTTTGGCTGCCTGTTTTCGCGGACGAATATTTTTCCGTCGTGTCCGGTTTTCTTTTTTCGAACACGGCGCTGTGCTAGACTTCATTGGCAGTCAGTCTTTGCATGCGAAACTGCCGATGCGTGGAACTTCGGGCTCTGTGCGACGAAGTCCCGCGAACCCCGCCAGGCCCGGAAGGGAGCAACGGTACCGGGATCGCTTCGTGCGCCGCGGAGTACCCGAAGTTCCTCTCATCTGCAGCGTGCAGGATTTCTCAGTGAGACTCTGGGGACTCTGTGTTGCGCTTTTCGGATTTCAACACAGAGAGCACAGAGGGCACTGAGAAGGAATAACGGGAAGAGAACAGGTTCCGACGGCATGAGCTACCAGGTCATCGCGCGAAAGTGGCGGCCGCAGACGTTTGCCGACGTGATCGGGCAGGGGCACGTCACGCGCACGCTGTCTAACGCCATTCAGTCCGGCCGGGTGGCGCACGCCTACATTTTTTCCGGGGCGCGCGGCGTGGGCAAGACGACCACGGCGCGCGTTCTGGCCAAGGCGCTGAACTGCGTGAACGGCCCTGCCGCGGAGCCTTGCAACGCGTGCGACTCGTGCCGGGAAATCGGTTTGGGAAACTCGCTCGATGTGATCGAAATTGACGCGGCGTCCAACCGCGGCATCGATCAGATCCGCGAGCTGCGCGAAATGGTCCGCTATGCGCCCGCCGGGGGCCGCTACAAAGTCGTCATCCTCGATGAAGCGCACATGCTCACCGAGGAGGCCTCGAACGCGCTGCTCAAAACGCTCGAAGAGCCTCCCGACAAAGTCATTTTCGTCATGGCGACAACGGAGCCTGAAAGTCTCGCCGAGACGATCCGTTCGCGGTCGCAGCATTTTCATTTTCGCGCGCTCTCGTTCGCCGAAATCGTGGACGCGCTCGAAACAATTTGCGCAAAGGAAAGCCTGACCGCGGAGCCGGGCGCGCTCGGCGTGATGGCGCGCGCCGCCGAAGGCAGCTTGCGCGACGCGCTCTCCTTGCTCGAGCAGGCGCGCGCCTACTGCGGCGCGAACATCACCGACACGCAAGTCCGCGAACTGCTCGGCGTCGTCCCGGAAGAGACCCTGGATGAGCTGACCGGCGCCATCGAAGCGCGCTCGGCGGAGCGCGTCCTCACGCTCGTGCACCGTCTGCTCGCCGAGGGACAGAATCTCCAGCATTTTTGCCGCGAAGCCATCGGCCATTTCCGCAATCTTCTCGTGGCGCGCGTCTGCGGGGCCGATTCCGCGCTGATCGCGGCGCCCGCTGACCGGCGCCCGAGTTTGAAACAGACGGCGGAATCGTTCAGCGAAGAAGACCTCACGCGATTTTTCCAGATTCTGCTGCACACCGACGAGGATCTGCGCCGCAAGCCCGATGCGCGCCTGCATCTGGAAATGGGTCTGCTGCGCATGGTGAACGCCGCACGTCTGGCTCCGCTCGAAGAAATTCTCGCGGACCTCGAAGGCGGCGCGAGCGAGCGTCCTGCAAGCGCCGTAGCGCAAACACAAACACAACCGCAATCGCCTGCGCGCAGCAGCGCGCCTGCCGCGGTTGCCGCCGCATCGCCGGGTATGACGCAGAGTGCGCCGCAGGCCTCCTCCGGCATAAGAATGCCGCCTGCCGCTGCGCCGCGGCCCGTGGTAAGAGACGTGGCGAGGGACAACACGAATATTGTTCCGGAGCGCGCGGGCGGCGGTCCCGTTCCCGGCTCTCCCCCCAGCATGATCGCGCGCGTGGCGGATGCCGGCGCGGGCCTGGAAGCCGCGCAAGTGGATTCCATCAAGGCCGCGATCCTCGGCCAGGAAAAATTTCTGGGGGAATTGATCGAACACGCGTCGCGGTGGGAGATGAGCGGCGGCGAGGTGCGACTGTTCTTCCCCACCGAAAGCCGCGCGCTTGCCGAGATGTTGCAGGCGCGCGATCCCATGGAACGTTTGCGCAACATTGCGAGCCGCATCCTCGGCCAGACCGTGCGCGTCTGTGTTAAACTGGAAGCCGTGCCGGGAGTGGGAGCAGCAGCACGATCTTCCGCCGGCACGCGCGAGTTGCGCGCAAAGTTCGAGCAGGATCCGATCGTGCGCGCAATGCTGGAACGGTTCGGCGGCCAGATTTCCGATGTCAAGCGCCGGAGCGAGGATTAGACGATGGAAGTCAAAGCGCTGCAGCAAATGCTCACGCAGTTTCGCCAGATGCAGGAGAACCTGCAGAAGCAAGTGGAATCCGTGCACGTCGAAGCCTCGGCCGGCGGCGGCATGGTCACCGTGCGGATGAACGGCCAAAAGCAGGTCACGGAGATTCGCATTGATCCGGAAATATTTTCCGGAAAAGATCAGGAATTGTTGCAGGACCTGGTGCGCGCCGCCGTCAACGAAGCCGGGCGACGGGTGGACGAAGAGCTTTCAAGCCAGATGAAAAGCATGACCGGCGGGATTCCCGGCATCGCCGGGCTGAAAATTCCCGGGCTGTTTTGAGCCGGATTATTGAATTGTGTTGAGCAGGGTGCGGGCTCGACTTTTCCACTGAACGTCCTGGCCGGGACGTGGAGCCCGCCAGAATTTGGATACTCCGAGTGAAGCTGATTTCTTCGACCCGCCACACATCATCACGGAACACTCCTGATGCCTGATTTCGCCGAACCTGTCGAGCGCCTGATCGACCAGCTCAAGCATTTGCCCGGAATCGGGGCCAAAACCGCGCAACGCCTGGCGTTTCATATTCTCCGCATCCCGCCGGAGGATGCGCTGGCGCTGGCCGACGCCATCCGCGACGCCAAATTGAACATGCGATTTTGCTCGGTGTGCAACAACATCACCGACGCCGACCCGTGCCTGTACTGCACAGGCCCGACGCGCGATCGCAAAACGATCTGCGTGGTCGAAGAGCCGCACAACATCATGGCCATCGAGAAAACGCGCCAGTACGGCGGCCTGTATCACGTTCTCGGCGGAGCGCTCGCGCCGTTGCGCGGCATCGGCCCCGATCAACTGCACCTGAAGAGCCTGATCGAACGCCTCAAGGGCGGCACGGTCGAAGAAATCATCATCGCCACGAATCCCAACGCGGAAGGCGAAGCCACCGCCATGTATCTTTCGAAGCTCATCAAGCCTCTCGGCGTGCGCGTCACCCGCATCGGCGTCGGCATCCCGGTCGGCTCCGACCTCGAATACGCCGACGAAGTCACCATGATGAAAGCCATGGAAGGCCGCCGAGATTTGTAGCAACTGCTCCGATCCTCGCTCCGTTCGTCTTTTGAGTTGGATCCTCTGACATGAGTATTTTGTCGTCGCGCTGCGCCCCCCGGCGGTGGGCCACCTTCCGAGAAGAGGACTTCTCAGGAGTAATCCAACCGACGGCTCTCGATGGTGGATTTAAGTGAGTTAGAGGTACTATGCAGTTAGCATAAAGTTCGACTTACCGTTGAGGAGCTAATTCCATGGACAGGACCCACCGCACATTTCAATGGGGTCTTTCGGCCTATCTAGCAGCAATCGTCCCGATCCTCGCCCTGGGACGCGGTTCCCACTTGCAATCCATTCAACCGTTTGTAACAAGTTGCGGAACCGACGATGAGATTTCTTCGAAGCAACGCGCAGGAGTCAACCAGATTGCAATGGACTTTGTGCAAAATGCACTAGGGCCAAATCCAGAAACCGCGTATTCGACTTTCACTGCTGAGGCTAAGAGAAACCTTGATTCTGAGAAATTCGTAGCGATGTTCAAACAGGGCATTCAGCGGATGGGGCCATTCAAAAATTTGCACGTTGCACACACGTACCTTGCGAAGGTGACAGGAGGTAGCCAGGAGCAACGGGTGATATGTGGAAACCTATCAAGCCCGGAGGGTTGGGTCGCCGTGAATGTCAAGCCTGGCCCAGCGCAAGTTCACCTCATCGTGGAGGCTCAAACGGTCAATAACACCTGGGCGTTTGTTTTATGGTTGCTGCCAGAGCAAGGGAATTGGCACGTACAGTATTTTCAGGTAATGGCCTCAGCAATGGTGGGCAAAACCGCCGAGGACTTACACAGGATGGCAGAGTCGGAGAGACAGAAGAATCACAACTTCAATGCGTACGTTTTGTATGCAGCCGCATCGCAGTTAGCGGCAAGAGGCCCTTTTTTCCAACTCGGAATCCAGCCGGACATTCAAAACGGCTTGGAGAATTTGAAAGCACCTCGCGACCTCCAAGGGCATCCGCCGTTTGTTTGGCAGAGTGGCCAATCTTCTTTTAAGGTTCTAAATGTTGGTCCCATTGGCGTGGCTCAAAAACTATATTTACAGGTGGACCATGAGATTGAGCCGTGGGCCAATGATAAAGATGCGGACAAGATAAATCACGACCTGATCTCAGCGTTTGCCAGGGCTTACCCCGAATATAAAGATGTTTTTGCAGGCTTAGTCGTTAGAGCGCATGAGCACGGAGGCAACCGAGGATTCGGAACAGTTTTCGAGAACGACGCAGCCACGAACTAGACTCTATCCTGGAAGATCCGAGACATCATTTAGGCCAAATGGAGGCCGCGCTGCAGTGAATCGTTGTGATAACTGGTGTTTGCCGTCCTTCCATCAATCCAATCTGGCCAAGTCTCGAGAAGCGGGATTATCGCAAAGGGAACCCCTGCCCAGCCCCGCATAACTTTCATACCAGCGCAGGTCAATGATAAAGTAAGAACCCGTGACAAATCAGGATCCAGAGAGCGAGCAACAGAAGCGGCTGCGGGCGGCGCGCCGCGCCGTCATCAAGCTGGGCACCGGGATTGTGACGGGGAGCGGCGGGCAGTTTAACGTCGAGCTTCTTGATCCAGTGGCGCGCACGATCGCGCGGTTGAAGAAGGACGGCCGCCAGATCGTGCTGGTGTCTTCGGGCGCGGTCGGCCTGGGCAGAGGACGGCTGGGGCTGCATCGCGACCGGCTGAATGACCTCGTGATAACGCAGGCATGCGCGGCCGTGGGACAGAGCCTGCTGATGCACGAGTACGAAAAGCTGTTCCAGCCGCACGGCATCCACATCGCGCAAGTGCTGCTAACGGAGGGAGATTTCGTAGACCGCACCCGGTATTCGAATCTGCGGCGGACGATGGAAGCGCTCTTGAAACTTGGCGTGCTGCCCATCGTCAACGAAAACGATACGGTTTCGACGGCCGAACTCGACTACTTGAATGTGCGCGCGGGCGAACGCATCTTCAGCGACAACGATCGCCTGGCCGCGCTGGTGATGAGCCACATTGACGCCGACGTGCTCGTCCTGCTGACCGACGTGGACGGGTTGATGCAACTGGGGCCTTCAGGCGCCAAGGATGCGGCGGCGGTAATTCCCCTGGTCGAAGAAATTTCGCCGGAGTTGAAATCGCTGGCGCTTGGCCCATCCGAGGGCGGGCGCGGCGGAATGCTGACCAAACTCGATGCCGCGGAGATTGCCATGCACGCGGGCGCCGTGGCCGTAATCGCCAACGGGAAAAAGCCGGACACGCTCGGCCGGATTTTTGACGGGGAGCCTGCCGGCACGGTGTTTCTGTCGAAGACGCGCATGGCGGGAAAGCGGCGGTGGATCGCCTACGCCGCGGGGGTTCGCGGGCGCGTCATCGTAAACGCGGGTGCGCGCGACGCTCTCACCGGCGGCAAGGCGAGCCTGCTCGCTTCGGGCGTCATTCGCGTCGAAGGCGAGTTTGAGGCCGCGGAGGTGGTGAGTATCGTGGACGGCGAAGGCCTGGAATTCGCGCGGGGAATTTCAGATTATTCCCGCGGCGATGCGGAAGGCATGATCGGCAACGGTTCGAAAGGCGCGGGCAATGGCCGGGCCAGCGGGCGTGCAAGTGTGCTCGTAAAGCGCGATAATATAGTTTTATTGGATCGCAAATGAGCATCGCACAAAAACAACTCGAAAATTCAGACGTTCACCAGTCTGTGAAACGCGCGCGCCGGGCGGCGCACATTCTCGCGGCGCTTTCGGGCGAACGGCGCAACGAGGCGTTGCTAGCCGCGGCCGGCGCGATCGAAGCGCATTCGGCGGAGATTCTTGCGGCGAATGAAAAAGATTGCGCGGCGGCGCAGCCCGCCGTCGAAAGCGGCGAGATGTCGCGCGCCATGTTCGCCCGTTTGCGGACGACGGAGCGCGGAATCGGGGAAATGGCCGAGCGTGTGCGCGACGTCGCGCGGCTTCCGGACCCTTTGCACCGCCGCCTCGCGGCCACGGAGCTTGACGATAATTTGGTCCTCTACAAGGAAAGCTGCCCGCTGGGCGTCGTGGGCGTGATCTTCGAAGCGCGGCCTGAAGTCGTACCGCAGGTCGCCTCTTTAGCTCTCAAGTCCGGCAATGCCGTGTGCCTGAAGGGCGGCGCGGAGGCGGCCGAGAGCAACGCGGCGCTGGTGGCGATCTGGCGCGAAGCGCTGGAGCCGTTCACCGACATCCCGCCCGACTCCGTCGTCCTGCTGCGGTCGCGCGAAGATGTGGCCCAGATCCTCACGATGCACGGCGAAATTGACATGCTTGTGCCGCGCGGCTCCGAGGAATTCGTCCGTTACATTATGAAAAACAGCAGCATCCCCGTGCTGGGCCACGGCGAAGGCATCTGCCACGTCTACGTCCACAGCGACGCGGACTTGCAGAAGGCGCTAGATGTGGCGCTGGATTCGAAAGTGCAATACCCGGCGGCTTGCAACGCTGTGGAAACGTTGCTGGTACACAGGGACATCGCCCGAGCGTTCCTGCCGCCAATGATCGCGCAATACCGGGCGGCGGGAGTCGAGGTGCGCGGCTGCCCGCGCACATTGGAATTTGCCGGAGGACACGAAGTCCTTCCAGCGACCGAAGAGGATTGGAAGAAGGAGTATTCCGATCTGATCATCTCGATCAAGGTGGTGGACGGCGTCAACGAAGCGATCGAGCACATCAACCGCTACGGCTCACGGCACACGGAGTCTATTGTGACGGAGAGCCATGACGTTGCGGCGCGCTTCATGGAGTTCGTGGACGCGGCAGGCGTTTTTCAGAATGCGTCCACAAGATTTTCCGACGGCTTCCGCTACGGCTTGGGAGCGGAACTCGGCGTCAGCACGGGAAAACTGCACGCACGCGGCCCTGTAGGCCTCGAAGGGCTCACCACCTACAAGTACAAACTGTTCGGCGAAGGCCAGACGGTCGCCAGCTACAGCAAGGGCCAGCGCACCTTCAAGCACCGCCCAATCGAGGACTGAGCCGATTTCCTCACCGGACCGCGTATGGCGAAAACAGAAATCCCCGCCTTCGGGAAAATTCTAGGAGTGAACAATCGGCGCGAAATAACGCCGCTGAAACCAGAGCGCCACGTGTACAAGTCCGAGGAGCGCCGGGACTTCGACGAGGGGGCCGATGACGCCGACGAACGCCTCACCTGAATTGAGGCCAAAAACGGCCACCGCTACGGCGATCGCCAATTCGAAATTGTTGCTCGCGGCAGTGAAAGAAAGCGTCGCTGTTTTTGAATAGTCCGCGCCAAGCTTCCGCCCCATCCAAAAACTTACGAGGAACATGACGGCAAAATAGATCAAAAGCGGCAACGCGACGCGTAGGACGTCCAGCGGGAGACGGACAATGAGGCCGCCCTTAAGACTGAACATCACCAGAATCGTGAACAATAGGGCCACCAATGTCAGCGGACTGATCCGCGGAATGAACCGGGCGCGATACCACTCTTCTCCTCTGACACGCAAAAGAACAAAACGCGTGAGAATGCCCGCCAGGAACGGCACGCCCAGATAGAGAAATACGCTTTGGGCGATCTGGCCAATTCCAACATGGACCACGCTTCCCGCCAGACCGAACCACGTGGGAAGCACGGTGAGGAACATCCACGCATAGAAGCTGTAGAAGAACACCTGAAAAACGCTATTAAATGCAACTAACCCGGCGGCATAGTCTGTATCTCCGGAAGCCAGCTCGTTCCAGACGATAACCATCGCGATGCAGCGCGCGAGTCCAATCAAGATCAGACCGCGCATGTATGCAGGCTCCCGGCGAAGAAAGATAATCGCAAGCAAGAACATGAGGATCGGCCCAATGACCCAGTTCTGGAGGAGCGAGAGCGTAATCACGCGGCGATTGCGAAAGACCTCGGCTAGTTTTTCATACCGCACCTTGGCCAAAGGGGGATACATCATGACGATCAGTCCAATGGCAATCGGGATATTCGTTGTGCCGGCCTGAAAGCGCTGCACGAAATTCGCCGTCTGGGGGATGAAATGCCCCAATCCGACACCGATTGCCATAGCGAGAAAAATCCACAGTGTCAGGTAGCGATCCAGGAACGGGAGCCGGGTGCGCGGCATTGGGGCACAGACCTGGCCTTGGACGTATGAAGTCGTCATCAGGTTCGCCTCAATAGAGATGCCGGGCGTTTTTCATTGCTGACCTATGCGGTTAATTTCCTTCTTGATGGCAAGCTGGCCCAGGATAGAAAGAGGCAGGCTCACGAATAACATAATTCTGCGGTCGAGAATGATGAAAGCCTCACGAAACGCGCGCTCGATTTGTTCGGATGTTCCCTGTACGGCGGCGGGATCGGGAACGCCCCAGTGGGCGGTCATGGGCTGGCCCGGCCAGACGGGGCAGACTTCATTCGCAGCGTTGTCGCAAACGGTGAAAACGAAATCCATTTGCGGTACATCTGGTCTCGCAAATTCGTCCCAACTCTTGCTGCGGAGACTCTCAGTGGGGGCGTGGAAAAGTTCGATCTGGCGCAGCGCCTCGGGGCGAACAAGCCCCGCGGGGTGGCTGCCCGCACTGTACGCGGCGAAGTTGGGCCAGCCCCTGCGATTGAGAATGGCCTCGGCCATGATCGAGCGCGCCGAATTTCCTGTGCAGAGGAACAGTACGTTGTACGGCCCTTGCATACTTAATACCCTCGAATGGCTCTAGGTGCAGCAGGCCGGTCCGCAGCAAGCTTTATCTTTTGAACTGGATGGCTTGACGGCCCGGATGAACGCACTCATGAACTTGCCATCTACCTGAGGGGCCAGGGCGTCCACATCAACGCCTTCGCGAGCGAGAAATTCCCGGGCATCCTCTAGGCGATAAATGCGGGTCGGCTCAATCTCAACCTGCTCAAATCCGGCGCTTGCCAACTTACCGCGGCATTCGCTTTCTTCGAGCGCTCCCGCGATGCAGCCCACCCACAGCAGAACGCTCCTGCGGATCTCGGGCGGCATTTCGCCGCGAGTCACAACGTCGGACACGGCCAAGCGGCCGCCGGGCTTCAGCACGCGAAAAGCTTCCTGGAACACGCGATCTTTATCCGCCGAGAGATTGATTACACAGTTCGAGATGATCACGTCCACGGAATTGGCGGGCAACGGGATGTGCTCGATCTCCCCCTTCAGGAACTCCACGTTATCGACCCCAGCCTTCCGCTTGTTCTCGTTCGCCAGAGCCAGCATTTCATCCGTCATATCGAGACCGTACGCCTTGCCGGCAGGCCCGACCCGCTTAGCCGACAGTAGGACGTCGATGCCGCCGCCGGAGCCTAGATCGAGGACAACTTCTCCAGGATTCAGTTTCGCCAATGCGGTTGGATTCCCGCACCCCAGCGAAGCGAGCATGGCCTCGGCAGGGATTTGATCGGCCTGGGAAGCGTCATAGATGTTTGACGTAATGGGATCGCAACCTGAGCCGCCGGCCGGAGCGGCGCCGCAACAAGCGCTTCCACCACTATTCACCCGTAGCGCCGCCTGCCCATATTTTTCTTTCACCACGTCTTTTATGTTTGCGCCATTCATATTGTGACTCCTACTTGCAAAGTGGAACGATGTCTTGCGGTTTTAGGGCCTTATTTCGAGTGCAGCATTCCGCGTAGAGAAATTGCAGCAGCTTCTGTAGCGCCTCGGTGTTTGCCGTGTAGCGCAAAAACGTGCTTTCGCGGCGCACCAGCACAAGGTCTTCATTCCTGAGTTTGTCGAGGTGGTGGGACAGGGTCGAATTCGGGATGTCCAGCTCCGCCTGAATCTCACCGACCACAAGTCCATCGGGATGAGCCGACAACAGCAGTTGCATGATCCGGAGGCGCGGCTCGACTCCCATCGCCGAGAACATATCGGCATATTGGGCCACCTGTTCCGCACTCTTCTTGTTTGAAGGCAGCATCATGTTTCCATAATTGCAGAAATACAGATTCCATGCAAGTTAATTCCTTTCGCTAGCGATCTCCTGTTTCGAGACCCGGTAGCCCTCGGCACGGCGGAGACAATTCCGTTGTTTGTCCTCTGTCCCTCCCGCCGCATTCGTAGCACATTTCGCTTGCAGAAGGCACGCAGTCTCTCTATCCTCAAGACACTTTGCGTGACAAAGGGAGACTCCCCTGCGGCAAAATCCAATGTGTGGGAATTGGACCTGCCGGTCCAGGCCACTTAAAGTGTCTCAGGGCGTAACTGATACGAACACAGGACTTTCCGCGCTCGACGCCTGACGACGGTGATGCTATGGTTAAAAAAAGGACGGACAGTGGAGTGTTTTCGTGACGGAATCAAACGCTAATCTCGAGACGGAGTCCCAGAACCGGCGCAGCACTCGCATCGTGCAGGCTGTGCCTCTCACGGTGACAGGGGTAGACGCGCTCGGCAGACCATTTCAAGAACGCACCTCCACGCTGATCATTAATTGCCACGGCTGCCGCTACCAATCGAAGCACTACGTTCTGAAAAATATGTGGGTCAGCTTTGAGGTGCCCCATAGCGAACCAGGGCGCGAGCCGCGCACGGTTCGCGCGCGTGTCTGCTGGATCCAGCGCCCGCGCACCGTGCGCGAATTATTTCAAATTGGGGTGGACCTCGAGGTTGCCGGCAACATCTGGGGCATCGCCTTCCCGCCAGGAGACTGGTTTCCCTTCCCCGATGCCGGCTCTGGCCGTGAAATTCCCACTCTCTACGAGAGCGCCCAGATCGCATCCCCCGATTCGGAATCGCTTGCGGAGGCGCCACTTTCTTCTGAATTGCCGGAACTTCCTGAAAACAATTTGCGCGTACTGCCTTTGCCGGGCGGCGCCGATCCATCGCGGCAGCTAGCGCGAGAGATCTCGCGGATGGTAGTAGAAGCCAAACAGCAGGTGCAGAGCGCGGTGCGCGAGACGGCCACTCGCGCCGTCGCGGCGGAAACACGCCCGCTGCTTGCCGCGCTGCAGCTCCAGCTGAAAGACGCCGCAGAAAAATCCGTCGAAACCGCGGTGGCCGCGCACATCGACCGAATGCATCGCGAAGGGCTGCAGCGCATGGAAAGCGAGCGGGATGCGAGTGTGGCGGCCATGCGCGCCGAATGGGCTCGCGAAATGGATCGCCGGATTGCCGAAGCCCGGATGCAGATCGATTCACAGCTCGTGGAAGTGGAGCGCGAACGGCGGGCAGATTTCGAACGGCAAATTCAGGGCCAATTGGCTGCGGCGATCGAGAAACTGCAAAACCTGAGCGGCAGCTTGGGTGGGAATGCCGGCGAAGTCCAAACCGCCATCGAGCAATTGCGGAGAAATTCGGAAGAAGCTGTGGCGGGCGAACTCCGGCGCTGGCAGGAACTGACCGATCAGCGCGCATCCGAGGCGCAAGCCCGCTTCGCCCAACTGGAACAAGCCGCAAATCGGCTGGGCGATCGGATTGCTTCCGAAACCTCCACTGCGGAGTCGGGATGGCGCGGGCTGCTGGAGGCAGACCTCGCCGCGGCGAGTTCGCGTTGGAACGAGAAAATTGAGACATCGCTCGAAAGCGCGGCGCGCCAGGTGGCCGACCGGCTCGCACGAAACAGCGAGGCTTCCACCCAGCACGTGGAACAACAGTTGCAGCAAAGAATCAACGGGATGGCCAACGCGTTTTCGCAAATGACCGCCGAAGCGGAAAGCACTCTCGGCACACTGCGCGCATCTTTCAGCAAAGAAACCGCCAGGGGCCAGGCCATCATCTCCCAGTTGCAGCAGTCGTTCGAACAGATGGACGCCCGAACAGGCGATCATTCCTCGATCATTCAGTCGGGGTCGGATGAACTCGCGCGACGCGGGGAAGCGCTGCTGGAAGCGCAAAGCAACGAGATGAACCGCCGCGCGGAATCGGCTGTCGCCGGAATGGCGGAGCGGCTGCAGCCCGCTCTCGAAAGCGCGGGACACGAAACGATCGAGCGATTGGCGAATGAACTCGAGCATCGGCTGGGGCCGCAAATCGCCCGCGCCACGGAAATGCTGAGCAAACTGGCCCTCCACCATGACCAGGCCGAAAAGGCGCTCGCGGAACATCAACAGCGTCTCTGGCAAGCCTCGGAACGCAGCGTGCAGGACTCTGTGGCGCGCGCGAAGGAAGTGCTCGCGCAGGTCGAGAGTGAATTTTCGGAATCGGCGCGGAGCGCGTCTTCGAAGTGGTTCGCCGAACTCGAAAACAAGGCCACGGAAACGACTCACAGCACCTTCGAAGCGCTCTTCAAGTCCGCCGACTGGTATGAGAAGAAAGTGCAAACGCAGATGCAATCCACGCTGGAAAAAGGGCTGGATCAGGCTTCGGCGAGCCTGCGCGAAAAGGCGAGGGACCTGTCGAGCCAGTTCGCCAACGAGATGGAACATTGCAGCCGCAACTACGTGGGCCATGCGCAGGGCCAGATGGACGAAAACGCGCGCGAGGCCGCGGAAAGGTTCAGCCTCCAGATGGCGCAGGCCGGCGAGGCTGCTGCCGCGAATTTCACCGGCCTCGCTGAACAGCTGACGCGCGAGCAGTTCGATCTGTTGCGCGCAAAAGCGGATTCCGCATTCGAACAGAATGCCGCGCGCATCGAAGCGCACGACGCGCAGGTCCGTTCGAAGCTGGAAAGCGATGCGCGAATGCTCGCGGGAGAGTTCCAACGCACCCTTTCGCAGCAGGCACAACAGGGCCTTGCTCAAGGCAAACAGGAACTGGCCTCCCAAATCGATCTTGCCAAGGACAACTTGCGCATGGAGGCTCAGTCGCTCGACCGCCAGGTGCGGGCATCGCTGCAGTCGTTTGGGACGCTGGCGATGGCCGAGTACAAATCGCGGCTCGAAAATGCGTCGAATTCCTGGCTGCTGACCACCGTGACCAGGCTCAATCAGCAGTCCGAAGGACTGATCGACCAGCTTGCGGCATCCACCGAAAAGAGACTGCGGTCGACCTGCAGCAACGTGTTCGCTGAAGTCGGCGAAACGCTCCGGCAGCGGCTGGCGGGACTTTCGGCCCCTGCCACGGCCCAAGCAGTTCCGGCACCCTCTTCCGTTGCAATCCAGCCACCCGAAATCAAGCCAGAGGAACAGAAGTAACCCACGCTTTCAGCACCTGTAGCTTTTCGGTCCTGCAGGGGGAAGCCTGTATAATGGCGGAATGCCCAATCGCGCCTATGCCAGCATCTGGATCCGGAATTTTGAGAAAGCGAACATGCTCTCCCATTTCGAACGCTACCTCGCCACCGTCCCTCTGGCCGCCGGTCCGCTAGGGTTCACGGAGCTGGTGATCCGTGCCGTGGATTCAACGGAGGTGCCGCTGGAGGAACACGATCTGCGCGCGGCTGGATTGACGCCCGCGGAAGTCATAGAGCTTGCGAAGGAACACGCCGCCAGCGACGTGTGCTTCGAGGTGACGGCGTTATGGGACCTCTGGATTCGCGATATGGAATCCGCGAGTTGGAAGAAAAAGCCGGAGACTCTCCAGCTTTCGTGCTTTGGGCCGGACTACGATCATGGGATATTCAGCGAATTGGGCCATTTTAGGGCCGATCTGGGTTTCGAACACCTGTTCACCGGACACGCGGGATTACTCTCGACGGAAAGCGAGCGTGTGGCACAGCCCGAACATCCGGACGAGGCCCGGTTCCTGATGTGGATGTCGCAACCGCAGAATTTGCGCGAGTATCAGGAGAAAACGCGGGAGAATATCCAGAAACTGATGGCGTGGATGCGCTCGGCCGAGGAAACTCTGCCGATAGAACGGATCCGTCTGTGGTCTGAGGGAGAGGAGAATTTTGAAGCGCGGTTGGATGAAATTCTGGCTGTGCGTTAGTCTGCTCCTGGCGGCGCCAGCCCTGCCGTCACTGGGGGCGCGGGTGACGCAGCAAAAGGCATCCCCAAACGCACCGCCGGGCGGCGCGCACCGCGCGAATGAGACGTTGTTAGCAGGACTGCGGCCCGGCCACGATACGTTTGCGGTGGCGGAAAAACGGTTCAAGGCAAAGAATCTTGCCGAAGGCCGGGATGCAGGAATCAAAGAATGGCGCGATGAGTGCTCGGGGCGCGCCATCCGGCTCGAACTCAACGCCAAATCCATGATCCAAAGCGTTACGATCACGACTCTTGGCGCACAAGCAGGCAAGTGCGGCGAAAAGCTGGCCGATTTTCTGGATCCCAAGAATTGGGTGACCGGAGCGGGCTTGCGCATCGGCGATTCGCAGGATCGCGTGGTCGATTTTTATGGCGAGCCGAATTCGAGCGGCCCCGCCGCAAAGAACGGTCAAGAGCTGGAATTGCTGCTTTATCAATTTGACTGGGCGGGCTCCGACGTTCCTCAGGTGATGGAAGTGCTGTGTGCGCGGGATACGGGACGCGTGGTCGAAATTACGCTGGCGTTCCCAAGCCTGTAGCATTCTGAGGAATGATGAAGCCTCGCAAATCGCGCATGGTCCTGGCACTGTGGGTAGGAGCAACGGCGTCATTGCTGGCGGGATGCAAACCAGCGCTACAAACCACGCCCCTGCAGGAAGCGCCGGCGATGGCTCCGGAGACGCAGCAAGTGGCGGAAGCTGCGCTGGGCAAGCAAGCGGAAGTCGTCGCCCGTGGAGATTTGGCGCGGAATGGATTGGAACAATTGCTGGTGGTGAACCAGTATGAGAAGGCCGCGCGCGGGGGCGCCGGTCCAGGACATTCGTCCGGGATATTCATCACGCGGGCAGTGATCGTGGAGAAAAGCAACGACAAATGGGCCGAAGTGCTGCGCTGCGATGAGCGCCTGAAAAATCCAAACGGGTATCTTGGAGGATCGCCCGCGGGGCCTGTCACGGGCTGGCGGCTGGATCTCACGCGGGATACGCGGCAGGGTCTCGAGTTGCGATTCACACCCGCCGAGGCCGGCCGGGAACAGTCGTCGAGCGCGGGGGAAACAGCAAACCGGACGATCACCGTGCGGTGGAACACAAAAGCGAAACGCTACCAATCACTCGACCGGTCTCAGGAAGGGTACCTGGGTGAAGTGCCCGCGTTGGAGACCCCACAGTCCATTCTAAGATGAGCGCAGCGGCAGACACTTTGGCAGGTTCCACAACGACGACCACGCAGACGCGTGTTTCCGGATGGGCGCAGCTTATTCGTCTGCTTCCGTACGTCCGCCGGCATACGGGCGAAGTACTGCTCGGGATGGTAACGCAAACCGGGATGGGGATTACGGGAACGCTGCTGCCTCTGCTGATCGGCGCCATCGTGGATTGCATCAAAGGCGCCGAGGCTCCCCTGGCGCAACTCGGCCGGCTGACACAGATTTCGCTGGGTTTCCTGCTGCCTTACTACCATCCGAAGAATGCCCATACGCTCGTCATATTCAGCTCGGCGCTCCTCATCGTCTGCGCAACTCAGGGAGTCTTCTCGTACTGGACGCGGCAGATTCTGATCGGGCTGTCGCGGGACATCGAATACGATCTGCGGAACGATCTGCTGAGCAAGCTGGTGTTGTTGGAGCCTGAGTTCTACGTGCGAAACCGCACGGGGGAGTTGATGTCGCGATGCACGAACGACCTGAACTCGGTGCGCATGGTGCTGGGTCCGGGCATCATGTACAGCGCCAACACGTTCGCAACAATGCTCCTCGCTGTGGTCCTGATGTTCTGGATCTCCCCCCAGCTCAGCTTCTATGTATTGCTTCCCGTCCCGGTGGTCGCCGTCATCGTGTGGATCTTCGGCCAGCAGATTCACGCGCTCTACGGAACCATCCAGGCTTCGCTCGCCGTGCTTTCCGCCAAAGCCCAGGAGAACCTGGCGGGCATGCGGGTGGTGCGCGCCTACGTGCAAGAGGACTCCGAAATCCGCGGCTTTGACGGGCCGAATCGCGAATACATCGATCGCAACCTGCGGCTCATTTATTTCTGGAGCTTGTTCATGCCGCTGCTCCAGATGCTGATTGGGCTGACGTTTGTGCTGGTGCTCTGGCAGGGCGGCCAGCTTGTGATTTTGAGCCGCATTACGCTCGGCGAACTCATCGCGTTCTACACGTTCATGACGCGCCTGATCTTTCCCATGGTGGCGCTGGGTTTTGTGACCAATATCTTCCAGCGCGGCGGAGCGTCGATGGGCCGGCTGAATTACATCCTCGATTCGGAACCGAAAATCAACGACTCGGGGGCCGCGCAAGGCAAACTCCCGGAACTCCGCGGGGAAATTGAGTTCCGGAATTTGACCTTCACGTATCCGACCGCGCGAGGCGATGCCGACGGAACGAAGAGAAATGGAACGGGGGCGTTGAACAAGCCTGTGCTCCAGGATATCTCCCTGCATGTTCCGGCAGGATCGATCCTGGCGATTGTCGGCCCGACGGGCAGCGGAAAATCCACGCTGGCTTCCTTGATCGTGCGGCTCTGGGAAGCGCCGCCGGGAACACTGCGGATTGATGGGCGGCCCATTCGAGAGTGGCCGCTGGAGACGTTGCGGCGCGCGGTGGGCTATGTGCCCCAGGACACGTTCCTGTTCAGCGAAACGCTGCGCGAGAACATTGCCTTCGGCGCGGAAAATGCAACCGACCAGCAAGTTTACGAGGCCGCCGAGGTCGCCAGCATCGCGGCTGAAATCTCCGAATTCCCCGCGAAGTTCGACACGATGGTGGGCGAGCGCGGCATCACGCTCTCCGGCGGGCAGAAACAGCGCTCGGCCATCGCGCGCGCAGTGATCCGCGATCCCAAGATTCTCATTCTGGACGACGCTCTTTCCAGCGTGGATACGGGAACCGAGGAGCGCATCCTGCGCCGCCTGGAAACCATTCTGCGGCAGAGGACAACGGTGCTGATTTCCCACCGCGTCTCGACGGTGCAACACGCCGACCAGATTGTGGTGTTGCGCGACGGGCGAATCGTCGAGCGCGGCACGCACGTGGAACTGCTGGCGCGCGGCGGCTATTACGCCGACCTCCACCAGAAACAATTGCTCGAAGAAGAGCTGGAACGCGAATGAGCGACTTCCGAGAAGAAGAGGCTCTAGGAAAGGCCTACGACGCGCGACTTTTGCGGCGGCTGATGACCTATCTGCGGCCGTACAAGGGGAGTGTCGTCTTCGCGGTGGTGCTGACGCTGCTGGTCGGGCCGCTCGAAGTCGTCGGCCCTTACCTGTTCGGGTTCGGAGTGGATAGATACATCGTCCCCGGCGCGAACCATGCGCTTCCGGCAACGGATGCTTTGCGCGGCGTCAGCCTGGTTTCCCTCGGATTCCTGGCGGCGCTGCTTTTGAGCTTCGCCGTGCAGTACTTGCAGGTCCGCATCATGCAGAACGTCGGCCAGCAGACGCTGTACGATCTGCGGAAGGAAATCTTCGAGCGGTTGCAGCGCCTTCCGATGCGTTTCTTCGATCACAGCCCTGTGGGGCGATTGGTGACGCGAGTGACGACCGATGTGGACGCGCTCAACGACCTCTTCGCCGCGGGCATCGCGGCGATGGCCAACGATGCCATTGTGCTGTTCTGCATCGGCGCGGTGATGATGTGGATGAACTGGCGGCTGGCGCTGGCCGCCTTCGTGGTTCTGCCGTTGATTCTGATTTCCACCTGGATTTTCCGCGACCGCGTGCGTGACGCCAACCGGCGCATCCGCACGGCCATCGCCCGGATCAACGCGTTCCTGCAGGAGCACATCAGCGGCATGGGCGTGGTGCAACTGTTCAACCGGGAACGGAAATCCAGCGAGCAGTTCGCGGAGCTGAATCGCCTCCACATGGAGGCGTATAAGGACGCCATCCTGGCCTTTGCGGTATTTTTTCCCGCCGTTGAATTGCTCAGCACCACGGCGATTGCGATCGTGTTCTGGTACGGCGGACTGCGCTCTCTCGCCGGTTTCGTGCCTGTCGGCGTGTTGATCGCGTTCATGCAGTACGCGCAGCGCTTTTTCCGTCCGATTCAGGATCTAAGCGAAAAATTCAATATCCTGCAGTCGGCCATGGCGGCATGCGAGCGCATCTTCAAGCTGCTGGACGAGCCGCTGCCGGCGCCGCCCGCCGAAGCTTCGCTTCCGCTCACCGCTCCGCGGGGTGAGATTGAATTCCGCGGCGTATGGTTTGCGTACAGCGGCGGGGCGCAGCCGCGCGACGAAGACTGGGTTCTCCGCGATGTGTCGTTCCGTATCGAGCCGGGCCAGACGCTCGCCATCGTCGGCCACACCGGCGCCGGAAAAACCACGCTCATCCAGCTCCTGCTGCGCTTCTACGAAATCCAGCGCGGCGAAATTCTTCTCGATGGAGTAGACATCCGCCGCTATGACGTGCACGATCTGCGCCGGCAATTCGGCATCGTCCTCCAGGACCCGTTCCTGTTTACCGGCACGCTCGAATCGAATGTCCGGCTAGGCGATGAGGAAATTGGACGTGTGCGCGTCGAGGCCGCCCTGCGCGAAGTCGGACTCGGTTCCCTTCTGGACACGCTGGCGGAAGGCGTCGCAACCAACGTGAGCGAGCGCGGGGCGACATTTTCCGTCGGGCAGCGGCAATTAATCAGCTTCGCGCGGGCGCTCGCGCACAATCCGAGGTTCTTGATCCTGGATGAAGCGACATCGAGCGTGGACACGAAGACCGAAGGTCTGATCCGCGAGGCATTGGACCGCCTGCTGGAAGGCCGCACCGCCATGGTCATTGCGCACCGGCTCAGCACGATCCAGCATGCCGACCGCATACTCGTCTTTCACAAGGGCAGGCTCCGCGAGCAGGGTTCGCACCAGCAACTGCTCGGCCTGCGCGGGATTTACTACCGGCTGTATCAGCTGCAGTACAAAGATCAGGAAGTGCGCCCTCCGCTCGAGCCGGCGGGCAGCGAAGCGGGCACTTCCATGCCCGCGGACGATTAGGCAATTCAGTCCGGCGCGCAAAACGATGCCACCCACACACATCCTCATCTCTGCCGGTGAAGCATCCGGTGATATGTATGCGGGGCGTCTGGCGGCGGCGCTGCGCGCGCGTGCAGACGTTCGCCTGTATGGGATGGGCGGGCCGCGCATGCGAGAAGCGGGAGTCGAGATGGTTGCTGATTGCGCGGAAGTCTCGCTGGTCGGAATCGTTGAAATTGCGAAGAAGCTCCCGGCCCTGCGTCGCGTGTGGAAAAGTCTGATCGGGGAGACCGAACGACGAAAACCGCGCTTTGCGATCCTAACGGACTTCCCCGGCTTTCATTTGCGCCTCGCGCGCGCGCTGAAGCGCCAGGGTGTGCAAAGCATCTATTTCGTCTGCCCGCAATTCTGGGCGTGGCGGCCGTGGCGGGCGAACCTGGTGCGCCGCCGATTCGTGCGCGGACTCTGCATTTTCCGATTCGAACAGAATTGGTATCGCGGGCGCGGCGTACCGGCGGATTTTATCGGGCATCCGTTGGTAGGAAACGTCGCCGCGAAAAGATCGCGCGCGGAGTTCGCAGCATCCTGCGGATTGGATGCGGCCAAACCGATCATTGCGCTGTTGCCTGGAAGCCGCGCGGGAGAAATCGCGCATCACATGCCACCTCTGATGCGCTCCTGCCATCTCATCGCCAGGAGCCATGCCGCGCAGTTTGTCCTGGCTCTCGCGCCCGGAATGCGTGAGTCGCAGATTGCCGCGTATCTTTCCCCGGAAACGCCGATCCGCGTAGTAGAAGACGCAACCTACGATGCACTGGGTGCGGCGGATGTGGCCATTGTCTCGAGCGGAACAGCAACCATCGAGGCGGCGTTGATGGACACGCCCATGGTTGTGATCTACCGCCTGTCGCCCATCACAGCCGCGATTGCTCGCTTGCTGGTGCGCACGCAGATGTTTGCAATGGTCAACCTGATCGCCGGAAAGCGCGTCGTGCCGGAACTGTTTCAGAAGGATTTCACACCCGAGCGATTGGCAAACGAGGTCATCCGGCTGCTCGATTCACAAGAAGCTCGCGCAGAGATGCGGCGAGGGCTGGCAGGCGTCAGAGAAAAGTTGGGGCCTCCCGGAGCCATCGAGCGTGCAGCGGACATCATTGCCGGCATGCTGGCTGATCCAGCGGCTAAGGATTAGGGCGGATTCGACCGAACCTGGATAAACTGACTCAATGGGAATACGCCGCCCTGGCACTGGCAACTCAATGGGGCGAGTTGGTATCCTAGTTGTTGATTCGAGCGCCGGTCATAAGGAGAGGCGCATCACACTCATGTTGAAGTTTCGATTCCTCTTTTTGGCAGGGTTCGGGACGTTTGTTGCCGGTTCGGCATTTGCGCAAGCTCCCGGGCTGGGGCAGGGTCCCGGCCGGGCGGTTGCTCCGGTACAGACTGCTCCTACGGCAGCCTTTCGTGCTACGAATTATGAGCTTCGGGCGTCGCTGGACGCTGTCGGTCGTGTGCTGACCGTGCAGGCAAAAGTCGATTTTACGGCGAATGAAGCCTCGCGCGTGGTGGATGTCGAATTAAACCAGAACCTGAGAGTGAATGCGGTTCGCGACGGCGCTGGAAAACCGGTGGTCTACGACCGGGATGAGAACACCCCGCTAAAGTTGCAAGTAACACTGCCGGATCTGGTGTCTGCGGGCGGAAAAGTCACGCTGCAATTCGATTATGCAGGGCCGCTCTCAAGCAGAGCGACCAGCCCGACAGAAAATGTGCCGCTGGCCCACATTGACAAAGACGGCGGATACCTACTGCTCCCAGCGCGCTGGTTCCCGCTCACGGATTTCCCCACGAACCGGTACACAGGCGTTTTCCAGATCGAGGTGCCGGGAACAATGGCCGTCGTGGGCACCGGCACGCCAGCCGGGGGGCCAACTTCCGTCACACCCCGAATTTCCGCCGCCCCAGCCCTGGGGAACTTGCGGTCTGCCGCCCCAATGTCGCCCGCAGCCGCCCCGCCACCCCCTTCCATGGAAAACGAACGGATGCTGTACACGTTCCGCGTGGAGAAGCCCGAGGCTGCAGGAACATTTGTCGCCGCGCCGCTGCAGTTGAGCCCGGTGCGCGCGGAAGGCATGACTTTTTCCGTGTACACGCCCGCGGCATCGGTGCAAACCGCGCAGAGCTACGCGGACACACTCGCGCGCATCCTGGATAATTTTAACGGGCAGTTCGGCGCGTTGCCGGAAAGCGAATTGAAGGTCGCGCAGCTCCCTGACGGAACAGTGGCCGGTTATGCAGCGCCGGGACTTCTGTTGGTGAGCGCGCACCAATGGACGGCGCAGCCGAACGCGCGTCTACTGGCAAACCTTGCAGCACAGCAGTGGTGGGGCAACCAGGTGATGGCAGCGTCTCCGTCGGACACCTGGGTCACAGCAGGATTGGCGCGCTACTCCGAGGGACTCTATGCCGAAGAGGCCTCGGGCAAAGAGGGACTGAACAAAGCGCTCGATGATTTTGCGGTTGGCGCGCTGATGTTCGACGGCGCTGCCCCGATTGCCGAAGCCAGGAGGCTGGAACCGGAATCCGAGGAATATCGCTCGGTGGTGGTGAACAAGGGCGCGATGGTGTTCCACATGCTCCGCGCGCAGCTCGGCGACGCGAACTTCTTCGCACTGCTCAAGGATTTCTATTCCCGATACGCCGGCAAGGCCGCGCGCATCGAGGATTTTGAAAAATTGGCGGAGGCGCACGCGACGCCCGCCGCTGTTCCAGACGTCAAAGCGATCGGCAACGCCGCCCCAACCGCCGCCCCGGGTACGCTCAATTTGAGGCCATTCTTCACGCAGTGGCTGCGCTCGACCGGCGTGCCGGAATTCTCCCTGGAGTATGTTACGTACCGCACCAAGAAGGGATTTCGAATCGTCGGCAAGGCCAAACAGAACCTCGACTTTTTCCGCATGGACGTCGAGATTGAAGTGCAAACCGAAGGCAATCCCGAATTTAAGATCATCAGCGTCTCCGGCAAGGAATCCGCATTCACTGTGGAAACATTCGGACGGCCGAAACCAAACGGCATTATCCTCGACCCGCATAACTTCATTTTGAAATCGAGCCAGCGGCTGCGCGTGCGCGGAATCATCGCGCGCGGAGAATCGCTCGCCGAGCTGGGCCGCTACTACGATGCCGTGCAGCAATACCAGCGCGCGCTGGAACTCGACCGGAACAACGCCCTGGCGGACTTCCGCATGGGCGAAGCGTTCTTCTATCAGAGGAATTACGCGGCGTCGGCGCAATCGTTCCGCGACGCGCTCGACGGCAGCACGGATTCCACCACCCGGTGGACCGAAGTGTGGTCGCACATTTACCTGGGCAGAATCTACGACATTCAGGGAGACCGCACGCGCGCGGTCAACGAATACAGCAAGGCCAAGCAGACCAGCGACGATACCGGCGGCGCGCAGGCGGAGGCGGAAAAGTCCCTGAAGAAAGCCTATTCCGAAGCGGCGTCCTGACGAATTTCAGTAGCCGGACAGGCCGGTCAGGCGCGGATTTGCGATCCCCTTGTGCTGGATGAGGACCTGAAACTTTTCGCCCAGCCCCTCCGGATGGATCAGGTTTTTCAGCAGCAGTCGCGCGCGCAATTTTTCGATTTCCGATTGTCCCGGTTCGTAAAGATCCGCGAATTCATTCGCCCGGCCCAAGGCGACCAGAAATTGCGACTGCGTGACTAAACCCGTTCGCTCCAGGCCTGAGCGGCGTCCCCACAGGTCCAGCGCAGTGAAATTCGCATGCGAGGTCAGGTCCTGTTCCCCCGGCGCGTCGAGGATATTTTCCGTGACCGCATGGTCCCGGTAGGCCAGCAACGTCCCGCGATTGTGCCGTTCGTCGTAGAGGGCGCGCGCTTCATGACCATAATCAATAGTCATGACGAAGCCTCGGCCCATCGCGCGTCCCGCATCCTCGATCCAGCGGCATGCGTCCAGGCAGGCTTCCGCCTGCTGGCCCTCTTGAAGCGCAATTCCCTGCTCGCGGAAATACTGTTCGATGGCGGGCGTGGAAGGCTCGCGAAGCACCTCGGTGAATTGGCCCTCTTCGAATCCCACGTGTACTTCGCGCAGTTGGCCATGTTGCATCACGACGCGGTGCGTGGGGAGGGCGTCCAGCAGTTCGTTTGAAAAAATACATCCGGCGGGGATGTTTGCGGGGATTCCGGCGGAGGTCGAAACGCGCCCTTCGGTCAGATGCGAAGCCAGCGCAGGTGCGTGCTCGGCGCGGCGCGCGGCGGAACGCTCCACAGCGATGTATTCGGTCGCGGCATAGAACGCAGGAAGCTCACGCGCCGCAAAGTCCAATATATTCGCAGAGAGCCGCCCGATGCCGGCGCCCGATTCCACCGCCAGAAACGGCTGCGGCGATCCGAGCAAATCCCACATTTCCGCAAGCTGCCGGGCGATCAGCCGCCCGAAAATCGCGTGAACGTCCACGCTGGTGTAGTAATCCCGCGGGCGGCGCGCTACGAGGCGCGAATAATAGCCGTGCTCGGGATGATAGAGGCATTCCCGCATGAATTCGGCGAAGGGGATGGGCCCGCCTGCGCGGATGCGGGCGGCCAGCAGCGCTGCGAGGAGATTTGCCGCGAGGGGTTTACCCCGAGTGCTATCAGCGAGGGGCGATTTCACTTTCATGCGTCTTGCCGCTGGGGATTGCACGTGAACATCTCGATGATAAAATCGTGCAAACAATCGTAGAGCTGCTTCTGAAAGATCCAGGGAAACTGGCCGCTTTCGATCTCGCGCGGCCGGAGCAAAAAAACATAGGTATGAATCTGCGGCTCCGCGGGCGCGGGCTCGACTTTTACACTGAACGCCCCGGTCCGGACCGGGGCGTGGAGCCCGCTGGAGAGCTGAGCGTAACGGATTTCCACTTCGACACCTTCCGCGGCGGGGCGCACGCCAAAAACGAACAGCGGGTGCTCGTAGCGAGCGAGTTCGGCGAGCACTTTTTCAGCGAGCGCGTTCATGGCTGTCCGGCTGGGGGCGTTTCGTCCAATTCGCAGCGCTCGGTCATTTCCGCCAAGACCTTTTCAAATGCCGCGAGAGCGCGGGCATCAAACAGGACAAAATATACTTTTTCGAGCGGCGTGGAACCCTTGAGATGCCCGGCCACTTCCCGGAGCATGATCTGGGCGCATTCGGAAAGCGGGAAGCCGGCGATGCCGGTGCCGACGGCGGGAAACGCAATCGAGCGGAGTTCCCTCTCGGCCGCGATTCGCAGGGAATGCGCGGTCGCAGCCCGCAGCGCGCGCGCCGTCGTTTCTCCCCCGAGTTGCATGCTGGCCGCGTGAATCACGAAGCGTGCGCGAAGTTTTCCGCCCGAGGTAATCGCCGCCCCGCCGACCGGCACGCTGCCGATGGCGTCACATTCCCGCTGGATCGCTTCGCCGCCCTTGCGCCGGATCGCGCCTGCGACGCCGCCGCCAAGCTGCAACTCATTGTTTGCGGCGTTGACAATGGCGTCGGCGTCTATCTCGGTCAGATCGCCCTGCATAAGCACTATCTTTTCGCGGATGCTCATGGAATCTTCTCGCTTTTAGCAGTTTGCGGAAAAATGTATTTTCGGACCTTCAGGGGTTAAAACCCCTGAAGGAAACGCGGCATTTATGTCGTGCCTAAAGTCGAAGATCCCGACCTTGTCGGTGGCACGACCCACAAAACTTCCGGCTTTTTTCCCATCCTGTTAGGTTCCAGATGCTATTTCGCAATTCTTTCCAGTGCTTCCTCGTCATAGCCCAGGACGATGTCGTCTCCGCGAAGCACGACCGGACGGCGAATCAGGTTTGGCTCCGTGGCCATGAGTTTCAGGGCCTCGTCGCGCGAGGGAGGGTTTTCGCCCATCTTGCGTTTGCGGTAGAGATCATTGCGAGTGTTCAGGAACTTGCGATGATCGCGGCTGCCAATGAGCTGGTCCAACTCCGCGATGGACAAGCGATCCTTGCCCAGATCGCGCACTTCCAGTTCCGCTTTCTTCTTTTCCAGAAAGACTTTCGCTTTCCGGCAGGTCGTGCAATTTGGCTTGTGCAGAAACCTGATTTTCGTTTTCGCCATATTTCGACTTCACCTCTTAGAAACCAAAATCCACCGGCGCCGAAAAAGCGTGTTCGCGAACCCGCAAATTGCCCGCGCGGGGTTCGCCCAACTGCTGCAAATAAGCCGCGCGCGAGGGAACCTCGGCGATCCAACGATTGCTCCACCGCTCAAAACCATCCAGTTCACGCGTTTGATCGTGATATTCGTGGAAGAAAGCATGGTCGCGGCCGTAGTAACCAATCACGGACGAAGGATGCGCGCCGCAGGGCTCGTGCACGACCGCCGTAACCAAAAAACCAGGGATGAGCGTGCGATTCGGGTCCGAGGCGATCACCTCGGGGGCAACAATTTCTTCGGCGACAACAATCACTTTGCGCGATGCGCGCGCGCCGTCAATGGCGACACCCAGATTGCCCCACAGGTGGGCGTTGCCGGAGGCGTCCGCCCGCTGCACTTGCACAACGGCGACATCCGGCCGCAACGCCCGCACGGCGACGAGCCGCTCTTCGTTCACCGGCGAATGAAATTCACACAGATTCGCGTTGCGCTTGAGCAGATCGCTGCCGAGCGTCGTGTACGTCGGCATGAAAGGAACACCCATCGCGGCCGCGTGGAGCGCAAGCGCGATGGTGAGATTCGTGTGGTCTACTGTTTCAATCGCGCGTGGGATGCTTCTCTCGACAGCGCGGCGGAAGCAGTAACCCATGCCCGCCGAGACATTGCCGACCCAGGCCGCCATCACACGCGAGACGCAGCCCGCGCCGATCATCTGGTCGAACAGCATGTCGGAGATGGGTCCGACAAGCGTCAAGTCGCGGCGCCCCTGGCGGATGATTTCATGCCCCGCCGCGAACGGAATCATCGCCTCGAGCTGCGCTCCCAGCAGCACCATCGAGCCGGAGGGCACGTGTTCAGCGATGGCCTGTTGCATGGAAATGAGTTTGGAAGAGGTGATCCCCATCATGATTTTGTCCAGAAACGATTGGGGTCAAGTTCGCGAATCACGGCCAGCGCCGCGGCATCCGGTTCCGGTGTGACGGCCAAGTCCTCTGCCACCTTGAGCGTCCATCCCGTATTGCTCAAAACGTCCTCCACGCTCACACCGGGATGGACCGAGGCCAGGTAGGCTTCGCCGTCTTCGCCAAAGCGCAGCACGCCCATGGTCGTGATGACCGCTGAAGGACCGGAGCGCAGAGGCAGTCCCTGGCCGCGGCGCCAGCCATTGCCCGTTCCATTTCCCGGCGAAGTAATATGTCCGACCCGCGAAACCAGGCGCTGGCGGGTGTGTTCGAGAAGCACAACGGTGCGCTGCGAAAGGCTGGCGATGTCGCAGGCGCCGCCCGACCCGGGCAGCCGGATTGGTTGCGCGTCGCGGCTGCCCCAGGTGGTATTGAGGTTGCCGAACCGGTCCACCTCGGCCGCTCCCAGAAAACCGACATTTACGCGGCCTTGCTGGAGAAGCGACATCACGGAAAGCATGTCGCCGCAGTAGCTCGCCTTCAGCAGATTCGGCGGATCGCTCATGGTATAGAGCAGTTCTGAAGCGGGCGTGTCCCGCATCACACCATTTTCGAATAGCCCCACGGCGCCAGGCGCGTGCGTGCGCTTGGCGACGACGAAAGCGATCATCGGCAGACGCATCCCGACGAACACCATCTCGCCGTCGTGGATCTCGCGCGCAGCCGCCACAACCATCAGGTCACTTCGCGAGAAGCGGCTGGCAGTGGCGCCGGATTGGACTCCCGTTGTCATCGTCTATGTTGGCAGTCCCCCCAGGCTGAGATGCCCGTTCGAAGCTCGGCATGTTCCGATTACAGCCTATCGGGGTTGCTTCTGCAATTTCGTGAGCAGCTTGGCGAGCTGGCGGAAGTAACGCAGTTTAGCGCTTCGACCCAGGGCGTTCTTTCCGCTCGTCGAGGGCAGAACGAATACCAGCGCACCGTACAGGCGCTCCTTCTGAAGGCCCAGCTTACACGGGCGTTGGGAGAAGCTCTGATAGGCGGTTTTGCCATTGAAGGCGATCACCTGGGGCGCATATTGCTCCAGCTTCTGCGCCAGCAGGATGCGCCCCTCGGCATACTCCTCGCGACTCAATTCCTCGACCCCGCGCGTCGGCCGCTTGACCAGATCGGTCAGCCCGATCCCGAACTCGATCATGCGCTTGTCCTCGCGATGATCGAGAAGCTCCGGCACGATGCCCGAATCATGAAGCATAGGCCAGAATTCATTTCCCCGGCCGGCATAGTAATGGCCAACACGCGCAGAACGGTCCCCGGGATTACATCCAACGATCACAAGTTTCATGCCGCTGCGTAAATGGTCCGGCAAAGTCCGCATTTTATGCCCGGTTCATCCGGA
Source organism: Terriglobia bacterium (assembly GCA_041480265.1). Lineage (GTDB taxonomy): Bacteria > Acidobacteriota > Terriglobia > Acidiferrales > UBA7541 > Palsa-360. The sequence continues at coordinate 44,731 of JBGOZP010000015.1, forward strand.
CGCTCCTAATGTTCCGTCTATCTCTGAATATGTGAATGCCAATTTCGTGGTTCAAGTTTCTTCCGCGTCTCGAAGATCGCGTTTCCTCGGGGCGGGTCTGCCTAAAGGCCGCCGTACGGACCTCACGGGAAAGGCCGCGCAAAGGCGCGCTCTTCTGATTTCCGTTCCACGCATCGCGCACTATTGGGAGATCGTATGTCCCAAAAACGGCTCGCACAAAGCTCAGGGTCCAGATTGTACCATTTGTAAATCCGGTTCATCATCCCGATCAAACTAAGTACCCCATGGGGTCGTCCTCATGCTCCTCGCGTCGCTTCAGGGTGTTCCTGGAAGATCTCTCGCCACACCCGACTGGCGGTCATTCCAGATTGCCCTTTTCCCTGCAACAGGATGGCGCCCTATGAAAAACTCCTGCATCCGGAAGGCGCTTCCGCGCATCCGAATGGGTAGCGCGATCAGACATGGTGGATGGCTAAGCAGATTATGGTACCCTGCCAATTGAGCACAGCCGGGTTTTCCCGGCGGACGCTGGGAGCACGCAGAATCGTGGGCGCGACCGATCCAAAACCGCTGACTTCTACCATTGTCCGCGATGACGAAGCGCAACTGGTGTCCGCGGCCAAAGCCGGCGATGTGTCCGCTTTTGAAGAGCTGGTAAACCGGTACGAACGAAAGATCTTCCGCCTGGGAATGAACATCACGCAAAACCGCGAAGACGCGGAGGACGTGATGCAGGATGCCTTCCTGAAATCCTACCTGAACCTGGACCGGTTCCAGGGTGAATCCCGGTTCTATACGTGGCTGGTGCGCATCGCGGTCAATGAAGCGCTGATGAAGCTGCGCAAGCGCCGTCCCAAGCAGGTGTCGCTCGACGAACCTCTCACAGAGGAGGATGATTCCCTGTTCCGCGAAATCGAGGACTGGGGCCCTTCCCCGGAACAGCGGTTTGCCCAGACCGAGCTCAACGAGATTCTCACCCAAGTGATCGGGGATCTCGAACCGATTTTCCGCGTGGTCTTTCTCCTGCGCGACGTCGAAGGAATTTCGACCGAAGAGACCGCGCAAATCGTGGGAATTTCAGTGGCGGCGGTGAAATCGCGGCTGTTACGGGCGCGGCTGAAGCTCCGCCAGAAGTTGAACAAGTATTTTCGAGGGAGTGAATCACATTGAACTGCAAGAAAGTCATACTCGAACTTACAAGCTATCTCGATGGGGTCCTCGACGCCAGCGTTCGAATTGACCTCGAAGAACATCTTGGCCGTTGCACGGACTGCCGGCTGGTCGTCGACACCACGCGTAAGACTATTCAGATTTTCTGCAACTCGGAGCCGGTGCCTCTGCCCGACGAGGTCCGCAAGCGCCTGCATACAGCCCTGCTCGAGCGTTTTCGGCGAAACTCAAAGACGATCTGACGCCCGCTGGTGTCGCGCTTGCCTGCCCCAACCCCAATGTAAAGTAGAACGTCGCCCCTTTGTCTAATTCCGCTTCCGCCCAAATGCGGCCCCCATGCCTTTGGATAATGCGGCGAACGGTCGCCAGCCCCACTCCCGTGCCTTCAAAATCCTCTTGACGGTGAAGGCGCTGAAACGCGCCGAACAGTTTGCCGGCATATTTCATGTCAAAACCAACGCCGTTGTCCCGAACGAAGATGACTCGTTCCCCGCCGATTTTAGTTTCGCCGATCTCGATCACGGCCACGTCCCGCGGGCGCGTGTACTTGACGGAATTCCCCAGCAGATTCATAAGAACCTGCTTGATCAATCCTCGATCGCATTCCACAGCCGGCAAGTGTCCAACCTTCCAGTCGATTTGCCGGCCATGGATTTCGTCCTGGAGGTCCGCCAGAACGAGCTCAACGATTTCATCGAGGCGTGTGAGTTGCATCTTCAGCTCCTGCCGCCCAAGCCGGGATAGATTCAGCAAGTCCTCCATTATGGAGGCCATCTGCTGAACACTTTTATGGATGCGTTGCAGGTACTTCTTTCCCTCGGGGCTCAACAGCGGCCCGTGAGTTTCCTCCAGCATCGTCGAGAAACCGTCAATCACGAGGAGCGGCCCGCGCAGGTCGTGCGAAACCGAAGAACTGAAGGCATCCAGTTCCCGGTTGGCGGCTTCGAGTTCGGCGGTGCGCACCCGGACTCGTTCTTCAAGTTCTTCGTTGAACCTGCGAATTCGTTGTTCGGCCCGCCCCCGCTCGATCGCGTAGCGAATCGCTCGCGACAGAATACTGCCATTCAAATCAATCTTGGGCACATAGTCCTGGGCGCCTTCCCGCACCATTTTCAGGGCCAGCGCCTCGTCGCCCAGGCCTGTCAGGATAATGAACGGAACCGTTGGGGCCTGGGCTTTTGCCTTGTCGAATGTGTTCTGTCCCTTGCTGTCCGGAAGCGCGAGGTCCAGAAGGACTGCGTCGATTCCTCCGGCGCTTAAACGCCGGAGAGCCGTCGCGAGCCTGTCGGTGGTCTCCAGGTCGAAAGGATCACCTTGCGCATCGGCGAGCGATTCTTGTACCAGCCGGGCGTCGCCGGGATTGTCTTCGACAAGCAACACTTTCAATCGTTGGTCGCTCATTGTTTATGGTTGGGGAACTTGACGATGGCCAGCCAAAAATCCTCTAACGACTTTACGACCTTGACGAATTGTTCCAGGTCAACCGGCTTTGTCACGTAGCAATTGGCGTGGAGGTTATACGTTTTCAGGATATCTTCCTCCGCCTTGGAGGTCGTAAGGATTACAACGGGAATGCGCTTGAGGTCGGAGTCGCTCTTGATCTCTGCGAGAACCTCCCGGCCGTCCTTCACCGGGAGATTGAGGTCGAGCAGGATCAAATCCGGGCGCACCGAACCTGCAAACTTGCCCTGCTTGCGCAGACAAGCCAAGGCTTCCTGTCCGTTGCTGGCGACGATCAGATTGTTGCGGACTTTACTGTCCCTGAGCACTTCCCTGGTTAGCCGGACGTCGCCCGCATTATCCTCGACGAGCAGGATGTCAACGGGCACTGGCTGAGGCTCGAAACTCATTTTCTTCTCCCTCCTCTACTTTCTGAATGGATGCAGCAGGAATCGTAAAGCAAAACGTGGATCCTCCTCCTGGGGAGGGCTCGACCCAAATGCGTCCGCCGTGCCGCTCGACGATCTTCTTGCAGATCGCCAAGCCGATGCCGGTGCCGGGATACTCGGCCTTGGTATGAAGCCGCTGAAAAATTGTGAAGATGCGTCCGGCGTGCTCTTGTGGGATGCCGATACCGTTGTCACGCACGGAAATCTTCCAGTCGCTTCCATTTTTCTCGGCTGAAATGTGGAGGCGAGGCGGTTCCTCTCCTCGAAATTTCATCGAATTCGTAAGAAGGTTCTGAAATAGCTGGCCAAGCTGCTGGGAATCGGCCAGGACAACAGGCAAAGGGTCATGCGAAATCACCGCGCCGCTTTCCTCGATCGCAAGCTTGAGGTTTTCCAGAACTCTATCGAACAGCGCTTCGCTGTCCGTCGGCGCAAGGGGCTTTCCCTGCGTCCCAACCCTTGAAAAAGTGAGGAGATCCGAGATCAACGTCTGCATCCGGGTAGCGCCATCGACGGCATAGTTGATGAACTCTCGCGCGTCATCGTCGAGTTTGTCGTTGTACCGCTTGGCCAGGAGTTGCGTGAAGCTGGCCACCATCCGCAAAGGCTCCTGGAGGTCGTGCGAGGCCACATAGGCAAACTGCTGGAGCTCGGCATTGGAGCGTGACAAGTCTCTCGCGTGTTCGGCCAGTTCAGCGGTTCGCGCCGTTACGCGCCCCTCCAAATCCATATTGAGCTGGCGAACTTCTTCGTCCGCACGCCTGCGCCGTTCCATTTCTTGCCAGACGACTAGACCGGCCAGGCACAAAAAGGCAACGGCCAAAACGTTTCCAGTCACAATCACGATTCTGGTGGCCCGTGAACTTGCGTCCGCCTCTTCCGACCGCTGCTTCAACAAGACATTCTCTCTCAGCTTCATTTCGGCGATCTGCGCTCTAACTTGATCCATGTGCAGCTTACCCGGGCCTTCGCGCAGGTCCTTGGCCGCAGCCACTAATCCGAACTGCTGCCGGATTTCATTCCGGTTTTGGAACTCGGACAGCTTCACTTCGATCAACGGTCCCAGGCGACCCAGTGCAAGTTGTTGAGTCGGATCGTCGGCAGTCAATTCGCGGAGTTCCATCATATTTTGGGCCACATGTTCGAGAGCATCTTTGTATGGATCCAGGTATATTTCTTCTCCGGTAACGACGTAGCCCCGCTCGCCGGTCTCGGCATCCTGCAAATTGTCGAGGACCATATCGAGCTTTTCCCGAACCAGGTGTGTGTGTGTCACCCATACCCTGTCCTCACTGTTCCGAACCATTCTCCGGAACGACAGAACGCCAACGAGAACCAGGATGACCAGCGCTGCTCCAAAACCTGCGATGATCTTGTTCTTGAATGTCATCGAACTCGCCTGAATGAATCGGCTCTGGCGGCCAAGGAAGGGGAAAAACGAAAGGCCAGACGTAGAGCTCTTGAAGGGGTACACCCATTTTGCTCTGAATCGGCGTTTCGTCAATCACAAAATGTGGAAATTTTCTTTTCGAACAACCATGCGCATTCGCCGGCTGTAAACTGCGATGCGAGATGTCCGGGCGGACGGATGTACTCCTCAAGCTCGTCAAGTTCATGCAGTGAATGAATAGTGTAGAATAGCAGTTTGCGCTTCAGGCCTCGTAGCCTGCCGCAGTGAGGACGTATGTCTCCCACGATTCAAACCATCGGCATCGCCAACGGGGGCGGAGACTGCCCGGGGCTTAATGCCGTCATCCGCGGCGCAGCCCGTGCCGCCATCCTGGGATACGGCTGGCGGGTCGTCGGCATCAACGACGGCTTCGACGGGCTGATCTGGCCGGAGCGGACCGTTCCGCTCACCATGGAAGCAATTGCAGGCATCCTTCCCCGCGGCGGCACCATTCTTGGCACGACGAACCGCGGGAACCCGTTTCACTACGTGACCGAGGAAAATGGCAAGACGGTTAGCCATGATTATTCCCTAACCTGCTGCGAGAACATGCGGAAACTGGGGTTGGACGCGCTGGTTGTGATCGGCGGCGACGGCACTCTGACCATCGCGCGCGACCTCGGACGGCTGGGCATCCCGATCGTGGGAGTGCCTAAGACTATCGACAATGACCTCTCCGCGACGGAAGTGACCTTCGGTTTTGACACCGCCTTGCATGTCGCCACGGACGCCATTGACCGCCTGCACACCACGGCGGAATCGCACGGCCGCGTGATGGTGATCGAAGTCATGGGACGGAACGCGGGGTGGATTGCGCTGCACTCGGGAATCGCCGGCGGCGCCGACGTCATCCTGATCCCGGAGATCCCGTTCACCATCGAGACCGTATGCGAAAAGCTCCGCGAACGAGCCGCGACGGGCAAGAAATTCTCTTTGGTGGTCGTCGCCGAAGGCGCGAAGCTGCCGGCGCTCGATCCAACCGGCAAACCGTTTCCCACGCCGCGTCCCGGCCAAGTCGGCATTCTCATAGGCGATGCGATCCACAGCCTCCTGAAACAGGATGTGCGCATTACAGTGCTGGGTCACATTCAGCGCGGCGGCTCGCCCAGCCCATTCGATCGCATCCTCGCCACGCGCTTCGGGGTTGAAGCGGTGGAATTGATTGCGCGCGGCGAATTCGGGCGCATGGTTTGCCTTCATGCCGGCGAGATCGAATCCGTTCCACTGGATGAGGCCGTGGGCGAGGCGCGGCTGGTCGATCCGAAGGGCAGCATGGTTCGCGCCGCGCGAGCTGTCGGCCTGACTTTCGGAGATGCCCTCTAAATGTTTGGACGCCTCTTTCGCATGCGGGGAATCATTGCTGTCATCCTGATCCTGGCGGCCCTCGGCTATTGGCGATTGCACCCGCGTCCCCCGAAAATCCTGGCGATCGGATACGTGGCGGACCGCGGCGTGACTCTGTGGAATACATTGGCGCAAGTACGCCAGCCCGTTGCGGAATTGCATTACGGGGAGCGTGTGGAAGTCATGCGCCAGGAGGGAACGGCGGCGCAAGTACGCGCGGCTTCGGGCGCGCTGGGCTGGCTTCTGGACGCGCGCCAATTGATGGATACGGCGCTGTGGGAACAGAGCGCCGCACTGCTCGTGCGGGCGCGCACGATGCCCGTGCAGGCGCGGGGACAGACTAAGACTGTCAGCAACGTGCGCATCGAGCCAGGCCGCAACGGCAAGCGCATTTTTCAATTCACGCGCGGCACGCCGGTCCTCGTGCTGGAGCGGACGATAGCGGATGCGGCGCAATCAAACGAAGACAGCGCAACCGATGAAAAAGGCGCAGGCGGTCAGGAACAGAACCCCAAACAAGAAGATTGGCTGTTCGTGCTGCGCGGCGAAAATCTTTCGCCGGGAAGCGGCGCGCCAGGTTCCAAAACGAGCGCCGCTTCGGCTGGAGGCCCCGCTTCCGCAGGTCCCGTCAGTAGCGGCCCGGATGCCGCGCAATCCGCGTCTTCAGCGATAAGTTTGGCGGCGCCGCCTATCGCCGGCTGGGTGTTGGCGCGGTTCATCGAGCCGGAATTGCCAGGTCCGGTGCGCGACTATGCCAGCTCTGCTGATTTGCGGGTTGTGGCTTGGTTCGAACTGAATCGCGTCCCGGACGGCTCCGGAGGGGAAGCGCCGCAGTATCTGGTCGCAGGATCCCGCGGCGGCGAAGGCCAGGCCTGTGATTTTACGATGCTCCGTGTGTACACCTGGAGCACAGATCGCAAACGATACGAGACCGCCTACGTCGAAAGCGATCTCTGCGGGCATCTGCCGATCCGTGTGTCCAGCACCCCCACGGGACCCGAATTCCGCTTTGCCGTGACCGGTAAGAATGCTGCGGAGAGGATTTACGCCATGCACCAGACCGTAGTTCGCCGCGTGAGCAAACGGTGAAAAATGGACCGACGCGTCCACGATTGAAGTTCTGGCCCGGGCTCGGATCTCCGTGGGCGATGGTCATCGCCGCACTGGCGCTTCGCCTGGTGGTCATGGGATTTGTTTATACCGACCGGCTGGATCCCGCGCGAGACCACTGGACGTTCGGCTGGGAAACGGGACGAGTTGCCCGATCAATTGCCACTGGCCAGGGATTCAGTTCTCCTTATTCCGAGCCGACCGGACCCACAACTCTCATACCTCCCGCGTACACATACTTGGTCGCCGGCGTCTTCAAACTGTTCGGGATTTACACGACCTCGTCCGCTTTGGCCATATTAACCCTAAACAACCTGTTTTCGTCCTTGACGTGTCTTCCAGTCTTTTTCATTGCGCGCAGGGTCTTCGGGCTCGACGCGGCGATCCGGGCTGGTTGGATATGGGCTTTTTTCCCCTACGCGATGACTCTGGCGAATGTGACCGTCTGGGAAACGACCATGACCACGCTGTTATTCAGCCTGGCGTTGCTGGCGACGCTTGGCCTCGAGCGTTCGACGAGCTTGAGCGCCTGGCTGGGTTACGGCGCGTTGTGGGGAGTCGCCGCGCTCACGAACCCAGCCGTTCTCTCCACATTACCTTTTCTCGGCGCATGGGTATGGCTCCGGCATTGGCGGCGCGGGGAGAATTGCACCGGAGTGGCGGTCGTTGCGTCGCTGGTTTTCCTGGTCGCGATAGCTCCCTGGATCTGGCGCTCCAGCCGAGCTTACGGGCGGTTCGTCGCCTTCCGGGGAAGTCTCGGCCTGGAAGTCCTGGTCGGGAACAGCGACGACACGCGCAGTCCGTCCAATTGGAACGTGCTCCCCGGAGAAAACCCTGTGGAAATGGAAAAACTGAGGAGGCTTGGCGAGCCCGCGTACATGGCTGAAAAGAAGCGCGAGGCCCGGGAGGTTGTTGTGCGCCGGCCGCTTCGCTTCGCGGGTCTGACTCTGCGGCGCGCCTTATACACTTGGACCGGCTTGTGGGATTTTCCCCCGCGTTGGAGTCTGCTCGATTCAGGCCTGCCGAACGTGCTCACTTATAGTTTCGTCTCGCTGCTGGCTTTTGCCGGACTCCGCCGTGCGATCCAGGATCGCCGGGATGGCGTGATTCCTCTCGCTATTCCATTACTTTTCTTTCCTGTCGCCTATTACCTGACCCATTCGGACATACGTTTTCGCCATCCCATTGATCCGGTGGTCGTCGTTTTCATGGCATATGGTGCGATGGCCTTCCGCGGGCAGAATTTGAGATTGTCCGCGCAGCGAAACAACCTTCCGCACTCCGGGGGAATCTCTTGAGGACCGGCATTCCAGTGTATGAATACGGGGAATGCCTGGGAACACAAGGCGCCCATGTGCTATTCTGCAACCTAGTTAGTTAGCGCCCTAGAATGAAGTCCTCACTTCATCCCGCTGGCACGGCCATGAGACTGCCTCTCGAGATTCGAAAATCATGAAGCTGAGCGTAATCTCGCCCACGCTGAATGAGGCCGAGAATGTCCCTCGCCTCGTAGAACAGATCGAGCGCGCCTTGGGCGATATCGATTACGAGATTCTCATCGCGGATGATGACTCTCCGGACCGCACATGGTCGGTTGCGCAAAAAATAGCATTGACGAATCCTCGCGTGCGGACTCTTCGCAGAAAGCAGAATCCGGGATTGAGTGCGGCAGTAATCGACGGGTTCTCCGCAGCCCAGGGCGATGTGCTGGCCTGTATCGATGCGGATTTGCAGCACGACCCCTCCCTTCTTCCCAGAATGTTGGACGAGCTTCTAAAGGGTGCGGATGTCGTAGTGGGAAGCCGCCATATTGACGGCGGGAGCACGGGGGAATGGAACCGCATGCGGCGGCTGCAATCCTGGATCGCCACCAATGCCGCTCAATTTCTACTCGGAATCAAATTGAAAGATCCGATGTCAGGCTATTTCCTGGTTTGGCGGCGGGATTTTGCGGAAGTAAAGGGGCAACTGGACGGGCAGGGTTTCAAGATTCTCCTGGAAATTCTCGCGAGACTTCAATCTTCCAAAATCAAGGAAGTCCCCTATACGTTCCGGCCCAGGACCCATGGCGAATCCAAACTGTCCAGCAGGGTTGTCCTCCTGTACATCCAGCAATTGTGGCGGCTGTGCAGCGAGAGTCGGCATTCTTCCGTACGATTTTTGAAATCCGCTGTGGTCGGCGGCATCGGTGTTTTCGTAAACTTGGCCGTGATGGCTGTTTTGCTGAGGCTGACAAAGGTTCAGGACTGGCGAGCTTCCGCCATCGCCTGCCTGGCCGCCAATGCGCACAATTATGTCCTGATTAACTGGCGGGCCTATGCAAACCGCTCCCATAGGGAATTTCGAAGGTTGGAAGGCTATCTTTCCTATTTGCTCGTATCGGCTGCCAGCCTGGTGATCACGACCGGATCGTACGCAGGACTCGTCTGGGGTCTGGCGCGGACTTCTCCCCTGCTGGGAAGCGCCGCCGCCCACGTCTTTCTTATCCGGCTGACTTGTCAATTTGTCGCCGTACTTTTGGGTGTTTGGTTCAATTACACGCTGGACGAGGTCTTCACCCGCCGAAGTTCGCCCGCCTCAATTTGGAGGCTCCGGAAACAGGCTTCGATGCTTCGTTGATGCGGCACGGCGATATCGAACTATTTCCAATCCTGAATTTTTCGCACATGGTTAAATCCTCTTCCTACCGGGCGCGATGGAGGGTCTTACTGACCGTTCTGTTCGCCTCTACACTGCTCATTTCGTACGGAAAGCGGGCGGCCCCCGCGCCGAAACGTCAGCAACCTCCCGCGTTCGAATTCCTCTCGGCATGGGGAGACAAAGGCGCCGGCCCGGGAAAGCTCGCTGCCCCTGTCGCGTTTGCGGTTGATGCGCTGGGAAGGGTCTTCTTCGCGGACCCCGGCTCGGGTTTTGTGCACAAATTCGAATCGGGCGGGACTCCGCTGCTTTCCTTCGAGGATTCGCGTATCGTTCATGCGTCAGGAATCGCTGTGGACAGCGGCGGCGCCATTTATATCGCCGACGCGGAGCGCGGGAACATCCTGATCTTCTTCCCCGACGGAACATTCCTGCGGTCGCTGCGCATCGCGCGGCAACGCCATTTCTCGGGTGCACTCGGCATCAGCGTTGACGACGAGGGGAATCTCTATGTTCCTGATCCCGCGGGCTCGCGCGTAATGAAATTCGACGCTCGCGGACGCCAGGTGAAATCATGGAAGGTCCCGCGGGACGCGGCCTTGGCGGACGAGCGGCCGTTGGCCGTGGCGACCGCGCAGGACGGCTCGGCATTCGTGGCCTACCCGAAAACGGGCCGCATCGAGAAATATTCATCCGACGGTTCCCGGATCACGTCGTGGATGGCAGCGGAAAACGAATCCACAACCCCCCGTGCCATCACTGGATTTGCCGTGGCGGGGCAGTATGTGTTCACAGCCGGCGCCACGCCGCCGCGGATTCGCGTCTGGACACTCGACGGGCAGCACAAGCTCGATGACGATCTCAGCGGGCATCTTGACGGCATAGCCGCACCTCAAATTGCGGTGACTCCGGGGGCGGAACTTCTTGTACTGGACCCTTCCGCCCCGCGCGTATTCCGGTTTCGAATGCATCTGTAACATGAGGAGCGAAAGATGACTCTGCTTCTGAAAGAAGCTGACGTACGCGCCCTGCTGACCATGCCGATGGCGCTCGAATCCGTGGAAGAATCACTGCGCCTGCAGGGGCGTGGCGAGTTGGCGCTGCATCCACGGCGGCGGCTGAAGCTGCCGGACAACGCACTCCTGCATTACATGGCGGCAGGCGATCCCATCCACGGATATATCGGAATGAAGCTCTACACGAGCGTACGCGGGGCCACGCGTTTCGTGGTGCCGCTGTTTCGATCGGGGACGGGTGAGATGGCGGCGCTGGTCGAAGCCGACGCTCTGGGCCAGATCCGCACGGGCGCGGCCAGCGGCGTGGCGACGAAATATCTGGCAAACGCGAATGCGCGCCGCGCTGGGATCATCGGCACAGGCTACCAGGCGCGCACCCAACTGGAAGCCGTGGCGGCCGTGCGCCCGCTCGAGCGCGTGCGCGCATTCGGGCGCGATCCGGAACGACGCGCTCAATTCTGCCACGAGATGAGCGCGCGAATCGGCGTTGCAGTGGAACCGGTGGATTCGGGAGAGAAAGCCGTTCGTGACGCGGACATCGTGATTACGGCAACCTCGGCGATGAACATCGTGCTCGAAGGGGCCTGGCTTTCACCCGGCGTCCACATCAACGCGATCGGCGCAAATTGGGCCCGGAAGCGCGAATTGGACGATGCGGCGGTCAGCCGCGCGGACGTGATTGCGGCGGATTCGATCGAGCAGGCAAAGATGGAGGCGGGCGATTTGATTCAGGCGTTTGCGAAGGACGCGCCGCGTTGGGACACGGTGCGCGAACTTGGCGGGATTATCGCGGGCAAGACGCCGGGGAGAACCAGCGCAAGTCAAATCACGCTGTTCAAGTCCATTGGCATCGCCACGTGGGATCTGGCTGTGGCCGTGCGCGTCTACGAATTGGCGGTGGCACAGGGCATGGGACAATCCATCCCGCTATGGGAAGCGCCGGGCGCACCATAGGTTTTACGATCGCAAGAATCGAAACGCATGGCTGGGACGGCCACTCTGATAGAATTGCGCGCGGCGAAGGAGCATAACGAATATGCAATTTCTCGAGAAGCTGAAACCGCTGGGACTGCTGGTGCTGCGTCTGGCGCTCGGAACCGCCTTCCTGTTTCACGGGTACCAGAAACTGATGGGCGATCCGGCTCACTGGGTTCGCATATTTCCGAAGATGGGATTCCCCGGATACTTTGCTTACCTATCAGGCGTCCTGGAGGTGTTCGGCGGGGGGCTGCTGAGTGTTGGGTTGTTCACGCGCGGGGCGGCTTTGCTACTAGCGATCGAAATGGGCTCCGCACTGGCCCGGACGCATATTCCGGCCGTGGGGATCTACGCCGTGGACCAATATGAACTCCCGCTGGTCTTTGGCGCGGCGGCTCTGGCGCTGGCGACGACGGGTGCCGGCCTGATTTCGCTCGACGCCTTCACATTCGAATCCCGGCGAAAAGCGCCGAAGAAATCGAAAGCGAAGGATTGAACCGACGGCGCTTCCTGCTTTAGCGGGATGGCGCTACATGTCCAGCGCCGGCCGCAGCGTCACTCGCCACTGTGGACACAGGAGCCGGCGCAAGCGGCACGATGACCCACGCTACAAGGTAAGACAGCATGCCGAACACGAATCCGCTGGCGATCGTGATCAACACGACAAGGATTCGCACAACGCTTGGGTCGGCTTCGAAATACTCCGCAAGGCCACCGCACACGCCCCCGAGTTTTGTGTCGGTCGAGGAGCGCATCAGCCGCTTGGGACCACGGGGCCGCGGGATGGCGACTTCCGCCTGACGTGCTCCGCAAATCGAACAAAAATTCGAATACTCGGCGATCTCTTTCCGGCAGTTTGGGCAAACCATCGAAGTCCTCCTAACGAAAACCCTTCAACGATCTACAGAAATCCCCGCCTTTCATATAATCCTAACTACGCAAGAAGGCAAAGAAAAGTTTCAGTCCCTATAAGCGTCCGGCAGAGCGCTGCTATGGCCGCCGGAGCACGAGGCAACTGGCGAGCATGTCGTGCAGCGCCTGCTTCTTTTCGGTAAATCCCGCGGGGATATAGCCCACCATGAAGGCCATCTCGGAAATCATTCTGGCAAAATAACGCATCGAAGCGCGCCGGAACGTGATCGGACGCCCGGTGAGGTCGGTGACATACAGTTTGAGCACTCTCTTGCCAGGCGTAGCCTGCCACGAAGATGCTTCGAAGAAGGCGTAGTAAATCCACATCATCAGAAACAACAGGAGGAATCCCGCCGATGTCAAATGAGGAAGCGACAGGAGAAATCCTTGCAATGCCGGTTGATTGGGCGCTATGGCCGGTTGGTTATTCAGATCGGGGAAGATCATCAACACATTAGGATGAAAGGAAGCAATGAGCCCAAAAACGGAAGAGAGGATGAATCGATCAATCAAGAAAGCGACGGCCCGCAGCCAAAATCCCGCATACCTGGGGTGCGCCTGCGCCGGGGCAAAGCGCGGCGGGCCGGAAATTTCTTCAGCCTGCGGCGCGGCCTGTGGAACATACACGGGCCCGATTTGAGCCACGCTTACCAGAGACCCGCAGCGGGCACAAAAACTCACGCCTTCCGGCAGTTCCCTTCCGCAATTTTCACAGGTCAGGATCGCCAGCCTCCGGGATGACTCCCTGGAAAGCTATCAGCCGACTCACGGCTTGGCAAGGAGAACCGAGGATCATCCGGCGGGAAGATTTTTGGGTGCGTCAATAGTCCATCAATTCGTGGACGGCAGCGACCAAATCGCGTGTTTGCGGAAGAATTTCATCTTCCAGATGGGGATGATACGCGCAGAAGGTGTCCATCGCCGCAACGCGCCGCACCGGGGCGTCCAGCTCGTCGAAAAGCTGGTCGGCGATGCGCGCGGCGATTTCGGCTCCGTATCCCCAGGAGAGCATGTCTTCGTACGCGACGATCACGCGGTTGGTCTTGCGCACGGTGGCGGCAATCGCCTCCCAGTCGAAAGGCGAGAGCGAACGGAGGTCGATGATCTCCACCGAAACTCCCTTGCGCTCGAGCTGTGCGGCGGCAACTTCGGCACGGTGAACCACGGCGCCGTACGTGATGATGCTGATGTCGGTTCCTTCGCGGACGACGCGGGCGCGTCCAAACGGTATCGTGAAGTCAGGGCCGGGATAGGGAGACCGGTTGTAAGGCTGGCGATACAGATGCTTGTGTTCGAGGAACAGCACCGGATCGTCGCAGCGAATCGCGGTGCGCAGCAGGCCGCACAGATCGAGCGCCGTCGAAGGCATCACGACCCGGAGTCCCGGTGTGTGCGTGAAGATCGCTTCGCCGCTCTGGCTATGATAGATCGCGCCGCCCGTGAGGTAGCCGCCGATGGCGACTCGAATCACCGCCGGCGATTTGAACGCGCCATTCGAACGCCATCGCAACACGGATAATTCGTTCCGGATCTGCATCATCGCCGGCCAGATGTAATCAAAGAACTGGATCTCGGCGACAGGCTTCATGCCGCGCGCGGCCATCCCCAACGCGCTTCCGACGATACGCGCCTCGGCAATCGGGGTATTGAAGACGCGGGCATAGCCGAAGCGCCGCTGCAAGCCTACGGTGGCCTTGAATACGCCGCCCTTCCCTTTCACGTGCTTCAGATCGTCTTCGTGGCTGCAATCGGCAACGTCCTGGCCGAACACAACAATTCGTTCATCGCGGGCCATTTCGTCAGCGAGCGTCGCGGATACGCTTTCCACCATGGTGCGGGGCTCGCCCGAAAAATGCGGGGTGGATTCGAATTGCGACGACGCCGGATCGACGTCCGGTGAATACACGTTTACGAGAATGGATTCCTTCGCCGGTGGTTCCGCCCGAAGAGCCTGGTCCGTCGCTTCCCGGATTTCGAGGTCCACGGCGGCTTCGAGATCCTCCAACTCCTTCTCTCCGACGACGCCTTCGCGGACCAGAAATAGCCCGAATTTCGGGATGGGATCCCGGTGCGCATCTTTTTCAATTTGCTGCGTTGTCTTGTAAAGCTTCTCGTCGTCGGAAAGCGAGTGAGAGTAGGGACGCGTGACATGCGCGTGAACCAGCGCCGGGCCCTTCCGCGCCCGGCAATGTTCGGCGGCGCGTCCGAGGGACGCATAGCTTGCCAGGGGATCAGTGCCGTCACATTCTTCCACGTGCAGGCCGGGATAATTGGCCACCAATTTCGAAATGCTGCCGCCCGCCGTCTCAAATTCAACGGGAACGGAAATGGCGTAGCCGTTATCTTCGATCAGGATCAGGATGGGGAGCGCATTCAAACAAGCGGCATTCAAAGCCTCGAAGAATTCGCCTTCGCTGGTGGAACCTTCTCCTCCGGACACGTAGATGATCTCGTCGGAATGGCGGGGCGCGTTCTGCCCATGCAACGATTGCCGCGCTTGCTCCAAGGCGCGCGGAAATTTCTGAAAATAGAGCGACGCTTCGGCCATGCCGACGGCCTGCGTATATTGCATTCCGGTCGCCGAGGACCGCGCGAAGATGTTCAGGCGGGGACTCCCCCAGTGCGAAGGCATCTGACGGCCCCCGGAGCTGGGATCATCGCTCGCTCCTACCGCATGGAGGAGCATTTCGAGAGGTGTGACGCCCATCGCGAGACACAGGGCACGATCACGGTAGTAGGGGTAGATCCAATCGTAGCCGGGCCGGAGAACGAGTCCCGCCGCGGCCAGCACTGCTTCGTGACCCGCTCCGCTGATCTGAA
This sequence comes from Terriglobia bacterium, assembly GCA_041480265.1. Taxonomy (GTDB): domain Bacteria; phylum Acidobacteriota; class Terriglobia; order Acidiferrales; family UBA7541; genus Palsa-360. The sequence continues at coordinate 60,057 of JBGOZP010000015.1, forward strand.
AAAATGTCTTATTCTGGCGCTTGAGCTGAATTTCGCGGTCGTCGAGACGCCGCGAAAGATACATCGTGCGGTAGATGCGGAGAAGGTCCTCCCGAGCGAGGCCTTGGTACCGGCCGGCTTCGAATTTCGCACCTTTGGCGCGCGCCTGAACCGGCATGCGATTTCACCTCATCCCGTGGGGTGACTGCTCAATCTATACAGACAATCTTCAGGAGGGCTCCAAGTAGAGCCCGCACCCGAGTTCCGGCGGGCTCCAAGTGGAGCCCGCACCCGATCATTATATCGGAAGCGGCGCTACGAACGAAACATCCCGCAATACCTCGCCCCAAAGCAACCAACGCGGCGGCTTATTCCATACGGGAAAAGCCGCGCGCCAGTATAGACCAAACTTCTCCCGATGATGCAAGGGGATGGTGAATTGTTTTGCGAACGGGGCTCTGGTAATTCGTGGCGGAGCGTTCCACGTCCCAGGGTGTGGTACTGGGACGGAAACGCTCCGCCGCGCTTGATGACGGCGCAACCGGGGGGGATGAACGCCGGCATATTGCTGGCGCGCGCGCCTTTAGGGCAGCGAAGTTGCGCCGGCAATCTCCACGAATCCACTTCGAATCCTGCAAGCAGCCCTTCGGTAGCCGACGCGGCTACAAGTTGGTTTCCTGTCACGCAAGAGCGCAAAGCGGAAAGTGCGCTAGCGGTACGATGGCGCTCGCACCACGAGTCCTCCCGCTCCGTCAAATCGTGCCAACCAGCAAGAATGCCGCACCCGCGGCTCACACCACGGCTGCACTGCAATCAAGTCTAACGAAACGAAGAGGGGAAAAATGCTGGTCGAGAGGACAGGATCAGGACGGTCGCTTCAACTGTACCTGCGGGCGGCTGGACAAGACGCTTTCCAAATTTCCATAAATACGGCAAGGTGCGGTAGCACAGGCCCCGACAGGGTCGGGATCTCCGACTTCAGCCTGTGTGGTTTTGTTTTGCGCTGCGTTCAGCAAAAGGCGCACGGAGATGATCGAGCTAGTTCACCCAGGGGTCGTCGGATCTGCCAGGCGGCTCATTCTTGTGGTCGCGCATGTAGACTTCAAACTTCCGCCGGGTGCGGCGGCGCTTCCAATCGAGATAGTCGTTACGCACACGGTAAAGAAACAGTCCCCGGCGAAGATAGAGATAACCCACCAGCGCGCCGCCGAGATGCGTCACGTGACTTACGTTGTCGCCGCCGGTTCCGAGGGTCGAAAAGAATTCGATGGCGATCGCTCCCGCCACGTAAATCTTCATCGGAATCGTCACCGGAAACGGGATCAGCCAAATCTGCCGGTCGGGAAACACAATCGCCGCGGCCAGCAACACGCCGTAGATCGCGCCGGACGCGCCGATCGTGGGAATCGTGACCGACGCGCCCGTGCCGCGCGGATCGAGCAGCGTCTTCACCAGGACGTTGATGCAGCCTGCCCCGATTCCTGTCACGAAATAATAGACGTAGAAGCGATGCGTGCCCCACGCGCGCTCCAGGTCCGCGCCAAACATCCAGAGGAACAGCATGTTGAATAGCAAGTGCCAGATGCCGCCATGCAGAAACAAGTACGTGAAAGGCTGCCACAAAAAAAACCGGTGCGTCACAAACCACGGCGCCAGGCCCAGTACATGATTGAAAATCGCAGTGTAGGATGGCGGGAAAAACAATTGAATCAGAGTTTGCAGCAGGAACACGCCCGTGCAGGCAATGATGATGTTGCGAATCGCAGGCGTCAGCATCCCTCCCCAGCTGATCCGGGAGCCGTAAGACCGCGGGTAACGTGGAAACGGAGGCATCGTTTCGAGTGTAAGCGCGGATGGTCAGGGAGTCAAAGCATCCAGGGGGTTCTCTTCGTGCCCCCCTAAAGACCACACACCCGGCGTGGCGCGGGTCTTTTCGGTTGGCGTACGGGCACGGGAACTTTTGCCCGCGTTTGGCGCGTGGGGACGTGTGGTGCGGGGATCCCTCGCACGTTTCGCGCGGCACTGACGTGGGGATCGGCACCGTCCACAGAATCGGGATCGCTCAAAGCCGTCGTTCCACAATTCCTTCCGAAACGGCCGCCAGCGATTGACGTGCGTCAAAACCAAATGGTTTCGCCTGGGTCTTGCTGCGCGAATGGCCCGAGCCACTAGTCCGATAATAAGAGAACGCGGGGTTGATTCGGGCGCGGATTGTTCCTGCGGTTTCAGCGAGAGATCGCCGCTTTCACCTAGCGGCATTCTGTTGTTCCATTCGCGCAAGCACACCGGCATTGACCCGCTTGGCCTGATCGTCTGAGAATTGCAGATCGCCCCTGGCAGCGCGCTCCAGATCCTTGGCATCCCACTGAGCCCGCATGAGTCCCGAGCGAGAATGCTCGCCCGAGCCCGTCAATAGGTGGCCGATTTCGTGCGCCGCCGCTAGGCCCAAGATCATTTCCGGCGATGTTCCGCACTCTCTGGCGTCATCCTTGGCGAGCTGGTTCGAGATATAGGCCGTCTCGCCCTGCCCGCCATTATCGGGAACCATGGCGAAGCCCAGGGTGATGTGCTTTACTTTGGGACTTAAGGACTGGATTTCCTCGACGAAATTCAGGGAGAGATCGGTCGGTCCGAAGGGATGATCGCATGCCGGTTGGGGATGGCCCGCGGCGACTATAGTGCAATCGAGCCACACCGCCTGGACCCCCGCTCGGCGCAGAATCTGTGTTGCGACCTGTTCGACTTGAGCCAAGCTGCGGGGCGGCATGTGGACACGATTGGCGACCCACACCGTAATTTGAAGGTTGCGTTCTGCGTTCGAGGGCGGCAGCGATTGCCCGAAGGCAAGCGCGCTGGAGCTCAGCAGCAAGCTGAATGCGAATAGTTTTTTCATGGTGTTCACCTCCGCGAGTTGCGTGGTGACACCAAGACTTCGCTAGGTGGGCAGGTACCTCAATGCAGGGCGCGTCATACGCGGGTTATACGTCGGTCATAAGCAAGCACCTTGAAAACAGTAGGTTTGCGGAGAGAGGCTACAGGCTGGGAAGGCTCTTTCGCCGCGGTATATCGCCGTGTTACACTCACGCCAATTTCGGAGCGGCTGTGAGCGTATCTCCAGAATCGCCGGGGGCCTATCGGTTCGGTGTATTTGAGTTCGATGCCCGCCTCGGAGAACTTCGCAAACAAGGGATGAAGCTGAAGCTTCAGGGTCAACCGTTGGACATTCTGGCGAAGCTATTGGAGCGCCCAGGCGAGGTGGTCACGCGGGAAGACCTGCAAAAGAAACTGTGGGCCTCAGATACCTTTGTTGATTTCGATCACAGCCTGAATGCCGCGATCAAACGTCTGCGAGATGCGCTAGATGACTCAGCAGAGACGCCGCGCTATATCGAGACGCTGGCGCGCAGAGGCTACCGCTTCATCGCTCCGGTAGAGGCTGTAGGACGAGTGGCGGCTTCACGTCGGGGAGCCCTGGTTCGGCGCGGGCCGCTGATGGCAGCTGGAGGATTCCTGGCACTGCTCGCGATCCTCGTAGGGTTGAATCTTGGGGGGTTGCGGGAACGCCTGCGACGAAGCGGCCCCCATCCGGAGCGCATTGAGTCCCTGGCCGTACTGCCCCTTCAGAATCTCTCGGGCGACACCGCGCAGGATTACTTCGCGGACGGCATGACCGAGGAATTGACTACCGATCTCGCGCAGATCAGCTCATTGAGGGTGGTTTCCCGAAGCTCCACGGCCGACTATAAAGGAACGAAGAAGCCTCTGCCGCAGATTGCGAGGGAGCTGAACGTGGACGGAATCGTGGAGGGCTCGGTTCAGCGGTCGGGAGATTCAGTGCGAGTCACAGCTCAATTGCTTTACGGACCCACGGATCAACATCTCTGGGCCCAGAGTTACGAGCGTCCCATGAGCGACGTTCTCGTCTTGCAGGATGAAATCGCGCGAACAATTTCAAAAGAGGTTGGCGGCAAACTGAATCCGATGTATCCGGAGCGCACGTTTAGCCACCAGCAAATCAATCCAGAGGCCTACGAACTGTATCTCAGAGGAAGCTCATATTTCGATGACTTCGATTTGAACAAGAGTGTGGACTACCTGAACCAAGCCATAAAGTTAGACCCGAATTACGCTCCAATCTACGCCAAGATGGCCGACGCCTACTACTTCCTCGGGTTCTTCAATCTTTTGGCGCCTAATGTTGCCTTTCCAAGAATGAAAGATGCGGCCCAGAACGCCCTCGCAAAAGACGAAACACTTGCAGAAGCACATGGAACACTGGCGCTCGTGAAACTTCACTTTGATTGGGACTTCCCAGGGGCGGAGAAAGAGTTCAAGCGCGCCCTCGAACTGAATCCGAGTGATGCGGACATCCGCCATGACTATTCTCACTTCCTAATGGCCATGGGTCGCTTCGACGAAGCTACTGCCGAAAGCGCCCGAGCCGTGGAGCTGAATCCCGTGGATATCGGGCTTACGGCCTGCCTTTGCTGGCATCGCTACTCCGCTCACCAGTACGGACAGTCCGCAGCCCAGGCGCAGAAGACAATCCAATTGGCCCCGGATCTCTTTTGGACCCATATCATCCTTGGGTGGGATTACGAACAAGAGAAGAAGTATGAGGAGGCGATCAGTGAGTTTCAGAAAGGAGTCAAGCTCTCCAGCGGCATGACGTTCGCCCTTGCAGCTTTGGGACACGCTTATGCCATCGCCGGGAAGAAGCAGGAAACACAGGAAACACTTGTGAAATTGAAAGACTTAGGAGAGCACGGGTACGTTTCCGCTTTCGACATGGGGGTCATCTATGCGGGAACGGGCGACAAAGAGAAAGCGTTTGAGTGGCTCGAGAAGGCTTTTCAGGAGCGATCTCTTTTTCTGATCTATAGTCGATGGGAGCCGCGGCTTGATCCGCTGCGGTCGGATCCCCGGTTTTCAAGTCTACTCCGCCGCATCGGTCTTTCACCGACCTGAGGACGTGCCTTCAGTTCGGCGTTCATTTTTGTATCTGTAGAGTAAATATAACGCGCTGCGTACCCTAGTCTTACAACAACCGGGATCCTAGCGTCCAGAAACATGTAGTTTCCGCAAGCGGAACGGTTGAATTTTGCGAGCTGAACAGGAACGGGCTTTCTGACGCACCCCTTGAAAGGGTTCTGGCACAGAAGCGACAGGAAAGGCGAAGTGGGATTGGTCTAAAAAGCTGATGACACCGCACTGAGCCCCCGGCACTGATTAGTCATGGCTTCAATGCAACGAAGAGATGAACATGAGGAAGGGCATTCGGACGTGTCGAGAACTTGATTCCCGCCCGTTCGAGGACAGAAATCAAGGTTTGGGCAGTGATTCCATGTTTCTGTTCCTCAGAGAAATCGACTGCCACGCCGTATGTAGGGGAGGATAAATTCCGACTGAAGTTAGCTTGTCTATTTTCCATCCAGATTTAAGGAGTACATCCATGATCTCCTTCGCGAAGTCCGAGGTCTCCCGGTCAGATAGGTAGGTCATTTCCACTGTTGTTCCGGGAACTGCTGACAAAACACCAAGCAGAGTTTCTTTTTGTTTCTCGGTCAGATGCCTCGGCTGCTGTTTTGCCTTCACCGCCTTCACTTCTGATTGAGTCTCAGATACGCCCTGTTCCAATTTCAAGCGGGCTTCATGCTCTTCTTCGAGCCTAATCGCCAGCTTAAGACTTTCCTGTTCAATCTCTCTTTGTTTAAGTACAGCTATCCTCCCTGCTCCGGTTGCGCACTTCGATCATGCGCTCGGACGCGATTCGCCCTTAATCTGGGTGCGGTGCATGATCCGCCGCGAGGCCGCGTCAAAGGGATCACGCCGGTGCATAGTGCAGCGGTTGTCCCATAGGACGAGGTCGCCTACACGCCATTCGTTATGCCAGGCGAGTTCCTCACGAGTTGCATAGGACCACAACTGGTCGAGCAACGATTCGGAGTCGGGAAGCGACAGGCCGTCAATGTAAGCGTTGCGCCTTCGCCCCAGGTACAGCAGCCGCCGCTTGGTTTCAGGATGAGTGCAGACGAGGGGATGAAAGACGCCGGGAGAGGTCCTGGGGTCATCGACAGCCGTGGCGCCTTGCCGCACATAGCCGCCGCTGTTGTAGGTTCCATCATGCTTCAGCATCACGACGTCTTGCGGCGGGCTCCACGCCCCGGTCCGGACCGGGGCGTTCAATGTAAAAGTAGAGCCCGCACCCGTGATGCGCCGCTTCAGTTCGTCTGGCAAGGATTCGTAGGCGCGATACATGTCGGTGAAATATGTGTTGCCTCCCGACAGGGGAACTTCCAGCGCGTAGAGAATGCTTGCCTTCGGCGGATCCTGCAAGTACGACATGTCCGTATGCCAGGTGGCCTCGCCGGCTCCCAAGCTTCCGATCGGCACACCGTTTTCCATCACATTGGATACGATGTAAATTTCCGGATGCCCCTCAACGAAGCGGCGGCCGGATTCTTGAATCGGAGCCCAATCCAGCCCCCCGAACCTCCTGCTGAACGCGATGAGATTCTCGTCCGTCAAATTCTGTCCGCGGAACAGGAGAACCGAGTGGTCAAGCCAAGCTCGATAAATGCTGGAGAAATCATCACGATCGATCGTTCGCAGATCCACGCCCTGGATTTCGGCTCCGAAGTTTTGCCGCGCTGGAATGACGGTGATGCGCGGACGTCCGGCGGCTCCCGGTGATTCTGACCGCATGAAAGAACTCCCCCTAAAAGTTTCGCACTGGCGAGAAACACTTGCCGCCAGAAATGGGAATCATGATCCACACAGCGCACAAGATGGTCTCACCCATGCGAAGCGGTATCGTACTTCAAATCGCATAGCCTCGGCCAGGGTAGCTCATCCATTTTTCATCTCTGCTAAGAGGGGGCTGCCAGTATCCAATTGTCGATTCTCAGCTTGGCAAATGGCCTGTCGAAAACCTACCATGGACCGGCACATGCGGTGCTCCAGTGTGCAGGCGCAAGGGAGAACACGGATGAGCGTTTATACAAAAAGACCAGTCAAGTACGGGCGTTTTGTCGCCCCGCTTCTGCTGCTTCTCGCATTTCCGCAGATGGGGCGGCCGCAAAGTAACGGCTTGCAGAAATTGTTTTCCGACTATTACGAATTCCGCCTTCGCGAGAACCCCGGAGATGCGACGTTCCTTGGCCGCAGCGAGTACAACGACCGCTGGGACGATCCTTCACCAGAGCACATGCAACAATCCCGCCAAGCGCTGCAACAATTTCTTCGCCGCCTGCAGGCAATCCCGGAAGCGCCACTCACCGGCCAGGACCGCTTGAGCTACCGGCTGCTCGATTGGCAACTGAAGCAGGAGATCGAGGAGACGGACGTTGTTTCGACGTACTTCAGCGTCAATCATATGGTGGGCGGCCACCTGAATATCTTCAGCACGATGGCTGTCGCGCCTGCGAACACGGTCAAGGATTACGAGAACCAGGTGGCCCGCTTGCGCGCGTTGCCGCGCTGGGTGGAGCGGACCATTGCCGCGGCGAATCTGGCCATCGCGGAAAAGAAGATCCAGCCGCGGCTGGTGGCCGAGCGCGAGGTGAACCAGCTTGACGTGGAAATGGCCTCCGAGACGTTGCAAAGTCCCTTGCTGAAGGCCTTCACGAAATTCCCTGCGTCAATTCCCGCTCCCGAGCAGGAGCGCCTTCGCGCATCCGCGGTGGATGCGTATACCCATGCATTTCTCCCCGCGTGGCGCAAGTTGCGGGATTATGTCGCTACTACCTACATCCCCGCCGCGCGCGATACGCCCGGGCTTTCGCAGGCGCCCGGCGGAGCAGCCATGTACGCGTTCCTCGTGAAACAAACGACTACGACGGACGATACGCCCGGGAAAATTCACGAAATCGGTTTGAAAGAAGTGGCGCGGATCCAGTCCGAGATGTTGAAGATTCGCCAGCAACTCAATTTTACAGGCACGGCCGAGGAGTTTTCAGACCAGGTGCTGAACGCGCCGCGTTTTCGCTTCCATAGCGAGGAAGAGATTCTGACGCATGGGCGCGACATCGCGAAACGCATCGATCCCGAGCTTCCCCGCCTGTTCAAAGTGCTTCCGCGCATGACCTACGGAGTTGCCGCCATTCCGCCGGACCGCGCTCGCACCTCCTCGGAATATTACGAAGAACCGGCGCTCGACGGCTCCCGCGCGGGTCATTTCTATATGCGCACCGTCGATCCGGAAAAGCAATCGAGCTGCTGCCTGGAGTCAACCATCCTGCACGAATCGGTGCCGGGACATCACCTGCAGATCGCGCTTTCCTACGAGACTCCCGGCGTGCCCGATTTCCGCAAGATATCTGAATTCACGGCTTACACCGAAGGCTGGGCCTTGTACGCGGAGACGCTCGGCGCGGCCCTCCACATGTACGAAACCCCGTACGAACAATACGGCCAGTTGCAGGGCGAGATCTTCCGCGCCGCGCGCTTGGTGGTTGACACGGGAATTCACACGCAGGGTTGGACCCGGGAGAAAGCGATCGATTACATGTATGGCGCTGGCGCGGACCCGTCACGCGATTTCATCGCCAGCGAAGTAGAACGCTACATTGCCTGGCCCGGCCAGGCGCTGGCCTATAAGATGGGCCAGTTGAAAATTCAGGAGCTTCGCGTGCTGGCTGAGAAAGAGCTCGGGCCGCAGTTCGATATTCGGACGTTTCACGACGTCGTGCTCCGAAACGGCTCTCTCCCACTTAATATTCTGGAAGAACAAGTTCGCGAATGGATTTCGCAGTCCCGCAAAGCTGCGCCCCACGGAAAGAATTAACTCATCGTTGTCGCGCATTTTTCACGAAGGATTCAGCATCAAGCAGCACTGAGCCTGATAAAGAGCTTCCCGCGTGGCTTTGTGGCGCCGGCGTCCCGCCGGCGGTTTTGCACCATGCTGGAGGTGAGAGAAACCGCCGGCGAGACGCCGGCGCCACGAAAAGCCTGTCTTCCGTGGGGAGAATAAGTCACTTCCCTTCCACTCGCTGGGATCATTACGAGAAGATCGGGTTAAGATGGGGATCGTGAGCGGTAATCTTACCGAAATCGGATTGAGGAAAGTCCGCCGGAGGACTGAAAAACGATTCAGCCCTCCGGCAAACTGTGATGCAGGTTAGTTCTCGAAGTGCGCTTGCAGGACTTCGCCGGGAAGCCGGGCCATGCGATCTTTGGGACGGGGAGCGGCTTCGATGCGGGCCATATCGAATTTGCTCCGTTCCTGAATTGCGGCAACGCTGCTATCGGGTTGCATCCTCTCCATCCGGATGCCGAGAGTGCGCTCCAGTTGCATCAGTTCCGACCGCTGGTCGCGGCCGAAGAGCGTGGAAGCGACGCCCATCTTGCCGGCGCGGCCGGTACGGCCTACGCGGTGGATGAAGTTCTCCGCAATCTCGGGCAGGTCGTAGTTGATGACGTGTGCGATGTCCTGCACATGGATGCCGCGGGAAGCCAGGTCCGTGGCGACCAGGACGCGATAGCGTCCCTGCTGGAATCCGGTGAGCGCCGCGGTTCGCTGGGATTGCGACCGGTCGCCATGAATCATGGCGGCGGTGAATCCTTCGCGATTCAGATTATTGGCAAGCTTCTCGGTTCCGCGCTTGGTGCGCGCGAAAACCAGGCAACGGCCCGTCTCTTTGGCGAGCAAACTTTGCAGCACGGCCTGCTTGCGGTCCCCGGAAACTTCGAATGCCTGGACGCGCACGTTCTCGGAAGGCTTGAGCACCGATCCGAACGCGAGGCGCACGGGGTTTCTCATGTAGTCGTTCACGAGATGGACCACCGACGCTTCGAGCGTTGCGGAAAAGCACATCGTCTGGCGTTCCTTCGGCAATACGGCGGCAATTCTTCGAATCGCCGGCAGGAATCCCATATCGAGCATGCGGTCGGCCTCATCGAGGACGAGCACACGCAACGCGCGGAAGTTAATCAGCTTGCGGCCGAGGTAATCTTCCAGGCGTCCCGGAGTGGCGACAACCAGGCGCGCGCCGGCGCGAATAGCGCTGAGCTGCTTTGCTTCGGGCAATCCGCCAACCACCAGCGCTGCCGGTAATAGTTGCTTGCCTCGCAGCGCGTTGTACTGCTCGACGACCTGCATGGCGAGTTCGCGTGTGGGAACGAGCACGAGCGCCGCAATTCCCGCAGTCTTATGCTGGAGCAATTGTTCGATCACCGGAATCAGGAACGCGAGAGTCTTCCCCGTTCCTGTCTGCGCGGTCGCAAGCACGTCTTTTCCTTCGAGTGCCTGCGGGATCGCCGCGGCTTGCACCGGAGTGGGCGTCGAAAAATTGGCTAGCGATAGCCGTTCCTTCGTGTAATCGGAAATCTGTAGTTCTGAAAAATTCTGCATTTGTCTTTCTCTTGTCTTTTCTGCTGGCAGGGACCGTCGCGGCACACACACGAGTATTTGTTTCTGGCGGGCTCCAAATAGAGCCCGCACCCTGTGCGGGCGCGCAACTGGCATGGCCAGTCCTAGTTTGAATTACGCTGAAAACGTACGGAGGGAAACTGAGGCGGGGTTTTCTCTACTCGAAACTGCGGTACGTGAGCAACCACACCAAACAACCGATGTATTAAGCGCAAACGAAGTATACCACACACCTCGGCAGAATGCTCATGTAAAAATCGGCACGGCGGAGTTACTTGTAGGGCACATCGCCGCACCCGCGAAAGAAAGGAGTTATGAGGTTACTTCCTCTTGATCTTGAGAGCCTCTTCCAGCTTGAAACTGAGCTTCGTCTCGGGTGCGATCGTGATATCCCGCGCGCCCGTTAAGGCAGAGCCCGCCAGGCCCGCGCCGGCGCCCGCACCCGCGCCGATAGCCGCGCCTTTGCCGCCACCCGCAAGCGCCCCGATGAGCGCCCCGGCAGCCGCGCCGCCTCCGGTGCCGATGGCCGTTCTCTCGCCGCGGCCCTTGCTGGCGTGCGTTATGGACGTCGTTTTCAGCGGATACGATTGGCCGTTCACCGTAATGGAATCGAGTGTCACACTGATCTCGGCATTCCCTTTGAACTTGCCCGCGGATTTGGCGTCCGTCACGGTTCCAACCACTTTTGCGCCTGACGGAATCACTAGCTTCTCGCCCACCAGCACAGGCGCCGCAAGCGAAGCATCGAAATGATCTCCCGCATTGCTCGTCTTCGAACTGACCGCTTGATCGACCGTGACCTCGATCGCCGTTCCGGCATCCACAACGATTGGCTTTGGCGCAGGAGCGCGAACTGGGGCTGGTTCAGCGGCTCTCTGTCCGCTGCCGGACGCCACGGGATTTCCCGCAGCAGAATCAGCGGCCCCGGGTGTAGAGGGCGTGGAGGATTGGCCACAGCCGTACAGGGCAACCATGCCCGCCACCATGAAGATTCTCGCCAGCGCTTTGTTTTGCATACTGATTCTCCTGTTCCTCGTGGGTATTACACCTAATCCTAGCAGGATCGCGCCGTGCCGAGCACGCCTTTTCCCGTAGACGTGTGCTCAAATGTTTGAACATCCGGCGCCAGCCTCTTGCAGATATCTCCAGGTTCCCGGGCTCCGTGCCCTCAGTGATCTCTGAGAACTTTGTGTTTAGCCGTTTATCGCGGTCTGAAAAGCTTTCAACACGGAGTTCACAAAGGGCGCAGAGGAAACGCGGCGCGAAAACGGGGCGCGTACTGTTGCGAGATATTTCTGGGACCCAAGACTAGAAGTCCGTTGCCCAGCAAGGGGGAATCCACTATGCTCCGTTCTTGTGGATAGCGGGCGATTCTAAGACATCTGCGCGATCGCGCGACTGGAGGCTCCATGAAAGACTTTTCGAAGCCGTTTTCACGCCGGACTTTTCTGGCGGGCACATCGTCCCTGGGCGCACTTTACGCAGCTACAAGACTCGCGCCGCTACAAGGGCTGAACCCGATGCCCAACGATTCCCGCGTCGCGCAGCAGCCGATTGCCGACAAGGGCTTTGCCTCGGTTCGAAAGATCGGGGACGGCTTGTACGCCACGATTTCGGACCGATCGAAGGGATTGCAAACGCGTTCGAACGGCGGATTTCTGATCGGCCGCGACGCCGTCCTGCTGGTCGAGGGATTTCAGACGACCATTGGCGCACAGTTTCAGCTTGACGCGCTGCGCATGGTCACGCAACTGCCGGTCCGCGCGGCACTCAACACGCACTGGCACTTCGATCATACCCTGGGGAATTCGGTTTACGGCGGCGCGGGGATCCCCATTTGGGCGCACGCCGATGCGGCCTCGCGCATGGCCGCGGTCTATTCCAAATGGCAGGGCGAAAACCTGGCCACGTTCCTCGCTCCCTGGGAGAAACGAGTGAGCGAAGCCAAGACCGACAGCCAGCGCGAACATGCCAAGAGTGACATCGAGGGCTTGACCGGGATGTTCAAACCCGTGAGCGAGGCCGTTCTCGCCCTGCCGAACCATCCGCTCGATCCCGCGAAAATGCCCATGAAGATCGACCTCGGCGGCCTCACCGTCGTGATCGAAACCTATATCGGCCATACGGACACCGACTTGATCTTCCGCGTGCCCGAACAAAACGTCGTGTACACAGGCGATCTGCTGACTGGCGGGCAATACCCGGTCAACATCAACGGGTATCCAACGCAGTGGCGCGCGACACTGGCCAAGTTCGCGACCTTCGATAAGAACACGCTCTTCGTGCCGGGCCACGGCCAGATTTTTGGCCAGGAAGGCGTCGCGGAGATGCGCGCGTGCTTTGACGACTTGGCCGAGCAAGCGGAAAAATCGTACAAGGCTGGCGTCCCCGTCGAAGAAGCCGTGGAGCGCTACGTTGTCCCCGACAAATTCAAGAATTATCGCCAGTTTTCGTGGGGATTTGCCATCGGCCGGACCATCGAACAGTTTTACGCCGAGTGGTCCGGCAAGACTGGCCCCGTGCTGAACTATAGTTAGTCCAGCTTCTTCCGCGCGAAAACGAATAGCGACGACGCGAGCAGCAGGAACATCACGACGCCCAGCCAGCCGTTTGTCGCGAGTCAGTCTCGCACAAAGGCTCTGGGGCGTGAATCAGTGAGCAACTGTATCCAAATAGGGGAGCCGCCACGGCTCAGCCCAACGTGCGTGTAGTGGACTCAAAAGCAAATCACTCAGATCATGTCTTCGCAATCTGCTTGAGAGAAACTTCCTTCCGGTGCGGCGCAACCAATCCTTTCCGTAGCACTGGTCGAAACCTTGCTTTAGCAGTGATTCCAGAGTTCCCGGCTGGCACTTCGGGTGGTTCCAGACCAGATGTTTGGTGTCATATTTCGACAAATCTTTTTCGAAGATTCCGTACTGTGAGTCCAGTTCGTTCCACAGTTGGGTGCGCGGGTGCGGCGTTACGATGGTAATTTGCGTGACGTCCAATTCCATTGCGGCGAGGGTCTTCAGATCCTCGCGTATCGATTCAGGCGTTTCAGATGGAAATCCGATGATGTAGTAGCCGTGCGCATATTTTCCTGCGCGGTTTAGCCGCTGGGCCAACTCCATCACCGCTTCCACTTTCTCGCCTTTATGAATCTGTTTGAGCACGTCCTGGTGAAAGCTTTCGATCCCGAAGAGCGCTCCCTCCATCCCCTTGCTGAGCCATACATCGAAATTGCGTAAGAACAGATCGACGCGGGACTGCACCAGCCAGTTGACCTTATACCGCGCCATCAATTCGATCACCGCCTCCGCGTGCTGCGGGATATTCCCGAAGTTCTCGTCGAGGATGAGCACGAACCGGATCCCGTGTACGACGTAAAAGCGAAGCGCCTCCTCGATCGATTCGAGAGGAATCGCCTTCGGCCGGGGCGCAAAAGCAGTAGTCTGGCAGAACGTGCACGAAAAGCTGCAGCCCCGCGTCGTAAACAAAATTCCGATGGGCATCGGCCAGCCTCCCGGCAGCCGGAACTCCGACACCAATGGCGGATGCCGGATCGCGCCGAGCGTCTTGCCTAGATTCCGCGCTACGTCGTCCTCGCTGTATCCGTTAAATACATCGTCGAAGCTGGCTTGCATCGAAGGAGTCAGCGCACCATAGTTGCCAGCCCAGAGCCGCTTTACACCCGACTTGTGCGCTTCCTCAGCCATTTGCAGAATGTGGTTGCTCTCCTCCAGGTAGAAGGAAAAGCCCACAACATCCCACCCCTTTTTCAGAGCATTCCGGTATTCGGCGCGCGTCGGATATTCGAGGATTTCTATTGCCGGAACATTCTGGCGGAGGAACCTCAGGCCAAAGGAAATGCGGCGGGGCATTTGAAACCGCCAGCGGAATCGTTCAGGGGCATTCTCACGATAGTAATCGTAGAGGCCGGGGTCGCGATCGACCGTGGTCAGTAAAACACGGGTCATGGGCAACGCCTCCGTGGAGAAGGATTTGGCCGTGGCGCCCGGGCTGGTCAGGTGGCTCGATTACTCTAGCATGGTTGCGACTACCCACAAATATGGCTTGGCGTGAAGTCCCTTATCCGAGTTTCTTTCGCGCGAAAACGAATAGCGACGACGCGAGCAGCAGGAACATCACGACGCCCAGCCAGCCGTTTGTGGCGAGGCTGCCGAGCCATTGGGTGCCGACGTTGAAGCGGTCGGGGGTGATCCAGCCCCTGATTTCCATCAGCTTGATAATGATCGCCAGCAGGCCCACGACGCCGCCCGCGGCGATCAATCCGCTCGAATAGAGCGAGCCGGGACTGACTTCGCTTTCGCCGTCACTCGTTTTGGGCTTGTTGCGCTCGACGAGCCAGCGCACGACTCCGCCAGCAAAAATGGCCATCGTCGTCGCAATCGAAAGATACGAACCCACGGCGAATGACAACGAGCGCACGCCCAGCAGCTCGATGGCCACGACCAGAAAGACGCCGAGCATCACCAGCCGCCATGGCAGCCGCCGCGTTAGGATACCGTTAATGACCGTGGCCATCAGGCGCGCCTGCGGGGCCGGCGCCGCATCGCTGCCGATGCCCTGCACCCACTGAATCTCGATCCGCTTGGTTGCGAAATCGTAGAGGTACTTTCCGTCGGGCACTTCCTGCGAGCCCAGTGCGTTGACGAGCACATATGTTTTACCGGCGTGCGCGTAATTCTGCGTCTCCACCTGCACGCCCTCGGGAAGCTGCGCGAGGTTGATGGCAATTACGTTGGGCGTATATTTCTCGAGCCCTTTGTTCATCCCGATGAGCGTGAGGCCGATCACGAACGACGCCACGAGCACGCCGACGATCAATCCAATCTGCTGCCGCACGGGCGTGGCGCCGACCAGGTAGCCCGTCTTCAAATCCTGCGAAGTCGCGCCGGCGTTAGCCGCTGCGATGGCCACCACGCCGCCAATGGTGATCGCCAGCGCCGCGTACGCGCCGCCGGTCCAACCCGTCACCAGAAACATCGCGCAGGTGGCCATCAGTGTCGCGATCGTCATGCCGCTGACCGGATTCGAAGACGTCCCGATCAGCCCGCAAATACGGGACGACACCGTGACAAACAGGAAACCGAACACGATGACGAGCAAAGCCGCCGCGAGATTCGAGAATAGACCGGTGCCCGCTCCGGGAATCGGCTTGAACGTCAGCAACGCCCAGATCATCGCCACGAGGACGATGGAGCCGATCAGCACGAACTTCATTGGCAGGTCCCGTTCGAGCCGTCCGGCTTGCTGCGCGGTTCCGTTCCGCTGCGCTCGCACGTCCTTCAATCCGGCAGTGAGCGCGCTTACGATGGTCGGCAGGGTTCGAAACAGCGTAATCAGCCCCGCCGCAGCCACGGCGCCCGCGCCGATCGGGCGAATGTAGCTCGCCCACAACTGGTCGGGAGTCATCTGTGCGATAGGAATCGTCGAAGGATAGAGCGGCCCGGGCAAGTTCTGCCCAAAAAAGCGAATGGCGGGCATCAGCACGAGCCACGAAAATACGCCGCCGGCGAAAATCGTGCCCGCCGTCTTGGGACCGATGATGTAACCGACGCCGAGATACTCCGAAGTGATCGCAGCGCGGAACGATGCGCCCGGCAACCAACTGGGACGATACTCCGGCTGGCCCGGCCACATCTGCATCGAGTTCATCAGCCATGTATAGACACCGCCGATGCCCAGCCCCCAGAAGACGCTGCTGGCGAACGATCCTCCGCGCTCCCCCGCCACCAACACGTCAGCGCACGCCGTGCCTTCGGGATACAGCAGATTGCCGTGTTCCTTGACGATCAGTTGCCGCCGCAACGGAATCATAAACAGGACGCCGAGCCAACCGCCGATTAAAGCGAGAAAGAAAACGCGCCAGTATTCCGTGTTTAGCGAAAAACCCAGGAAAATCAGCGCGGGCAACGTAAAAATAACCCCGGCCGCAACCGACTCGCCCGCCGAGCCGGTCGTCTGCACGATGTTGTTCTCAAGGATCGTGGACTTGCCAAACGCGCGCAGGATAGAAATCGACAGCACGGAAATCGGGATTGACGCGGAAACCGTGAGGCCGGCACGCAGACCGACGTACACCGAAACAGCGCCAAACAATGCGCCGAAAATCGCGCCCAGAATCACCGCGCGCCAACTGAACTCCGTCAGAATGCTCGACTCCTCCACGTAAGGACGGAATTCCGCATGCGGCGCCGTTGAACTCCAGGGTTTAGTGGCCAAGAATCACCTCCACAGTCGATCCGGGTCTTTATACTTATGCGGGTTCCAAGTAGGTCCCGCACCCGATTCCCATTCCTGAATGCCGCCAGGGCCAGCGGCTTCACGATCGTCCGGCATTATGGCCCAAAACATTCGCCCACGTTGAGGATTATGTGCCGTATCCGTAATTTTTAGGTGGTCACTTCTTGTCTTGGGGAGGTGTAGCCGGCTTCCGGGAACTTTCCGGCCGCGGGCAAATGAACAAGATTCGCGCGGCATCTGGCAGCACGCGCAGCGCGGAACGCAAATTCCGCGGCGCCAGGCGGTTCGCGGCCTGCGCGATCTGCAAAAGATTCTCTCCATTCAGATCGAGCCGGTAGAGGTCCGCGCGACGGACATAAGAATAACTCTGGTATGCCGGCGTTTCGCGCACAGCGATTTCCAGCAGGCGCACCCAGAAACTCTGCCCGCGAAACATCCGGCGTTTCAGGCCTGCCGCGCGATCCAGCTCCAGCAAAGGCTTTGCATGCGCGCCGGCATTTTCAAAAACGGCCAAGCTGCATTTGTCAGCGTCAAACGCGCGCGAAGGGTCGGAGTCCGGAAATCGCGCCAGGGCAGCGGCCAACTCCGCGTCGTCCGCGTCAAACCCCGTCCACGAATAGCGGTAAAAATGGTAGACGACCGTTCCCGAACGGAGAATCTGGCGGATGCGCGCGGCATCTTTCCCCGTCACGCTCAGGACCATATCGAGAAGTTCGTCCAAGAGAAACGTCTGCCGCACGATTGGCCGTACGGTCACATATCCGGCCTCTTCTTCGGTATAGCGAACAAGGATTGATTCGGGCAGCGTCACAACGCGAGAATACGCGGGAAGAGACTTAAAAGTCGACACAAGAAAAAACCAAGCAAGAAACCTGTACGGCTGGGAGAATCGAGGAACAACTTTCAACACTTAACTCTCGACTCCCGACTTCTCCCTAACCCATCTTGGAGAGGCGTTCTTTCACACGGTCCGACAAGACTTTGCCGTCCACCGTCTTCCCTTCAAGGCGCGCCTTGGCCGCTTTGATGACCGCGCCCATGGCTTTCGGAGAATTCGCGCCGGTTTCCGCGATGGCCGCTTCAATCGCCGCGTTCAAATCGGCATCGGAAGGCGCGGCCGGCAAATAGTTTTCGAGAATGGCGATCTCTTTCGTTTCCTTGTCCGCGAGGTCCTGGCGGCCGCCGCGCGTGAATTGCTCCACCGATTCGCGCCGCTGTTTCATCAGCGTTTGCAGCACCTGCAGCGATTCGGCATCCTCGAGCGGGCGAACCTTCTCGATCTCTTTGTACTTGAGCGCCGACTTGATCATGCGCAGCACACTCAGGCGCAGTTCGTCTTTCGACATCATCGCTTCGGTCAGATCTTTTTGGATACGCTCGATCAATGCCATATCGTTGTGCACGAACGAAGGTTCGTGTTCCTCCCTGGCGTTACAAATCGCATGTTGGAAACAGAAGATTTCTCTCGCGCGTCAGTCACTATAGCACAGCGTTTGCTCTCATCCCTTCACGACGCCCATCGGCCGCAGCCGCGCGACTCGGCGCGCGAGGCCGGCCTGGTGCACCACATTGACCACCGCATCCACGTCCTTGTACGCCTCGGGAATTTCCTCGAGGACGCCGTCGCGCGTTTCCGAACGCAGAATAATGCCGCGATCGGCGAGCTTCTGCGTTTCAATCCTGGCGTCGCGGCCTTTCTTTGCCGCGGTGCGCGACATCGCGCGGCCCGCGCCGTGACACACCGTTCCGAACGTCTCCTCCATCGCGCGCTCCATCCCCACGAGCACATAGCTCGCCGTGCCCATCGATCCCGGGATCAGCACAGGTTGCCCTACATCGGCGTAGGCGTGCGGGATGTCCGGCGAGCCTGCGGGAAACGAACGCGTCGCCCCCTTGCGATGCACCAGCACGTCCACGTCGCGCGCATGCTCTCCGGCTCCCAAACGGGCGCCCACATGATGCCGCTCGCGCTTCGCCATGTTGTGCGCCACGTCGTAGACCACGCGCAACTTTGCTTCCGCGCCGAGCACCTTGGCGAAGGATCCCCGCACCGCGTGCGTGATCGCATGGCGGTTCGCCCACGCGAAATTCGCCGCCGCGGCCATGGCCGCCAGGTACTCTTCGCCTTCGGGCGAACAGGTAGGCACACACGCGAGTTGCCGGTCCGGCATCGTGATGCCGTACCTGCGCATCGCGTCGTCCATCCGCTTCAAAAAGTCCGTGCAGACCTGATGTCCCAAGCCTCGCGAGCCGCAGTGGATTAGCACGACAACCTGGTCTTGCTTGAGGCCGAACCGCGCGGCAATGTCCGGCTCAAAGATTTTTTCGACGTATTGGACTTCCAGGAAGTGGTTCCCGCTGCCAAGCGTCCCGAGCTGCGTGCGCCCGCGCTGCTTCGCGCGATTGGAAACTCGTTTCGGGTCCGCGCTCTCGAGACGCCCATTCTCTTCGCAGAATTCAACGTCCGCCGCTTCGCCAATCCCGCGCTCCACCATGCATTGCGCGCCTCGTTCGAGCACGCGGTCGAGTTCCGCGTAATCAAGCGGCAGCGGCCCTTCCGAACCCGTACCCGCGGGCACGTCGCGGAACAATTGATTGACCAGCTCGCGCAGGTGCGGCGTCACTTCCTCGCGCAGCTGCGGGCTCGCCAGCAGGCGCACACCGCAGTTGATGTCGAATCCCACGCCGCCCGGCGACACGACGCCCGTCGCCGCATCGGTAGCCGCCACGCCGCCGATGGGGAACCCGTATCCCTGATGAATGTCCGGCATGGCCAGCGACCGCCCCACGATTCCGGGCAGGAACGCCACATTCATCGCCTGCTCGATGGAGAGATCGCGCACAATTTGCTCCAGCAATGCGCGATCGGCATAAATCAGGGCATCGGTGCGCATGCCGGGCTTGCACGATCGCGGCACCAGCCAGCGATACTCATCCAGCTGCTTCAATGCGCTGAATTCAATTCCCATGCGGTGCGCCCTTCCTACCCCCCTTGCGTCTATGATTATAGTCCCACGCGGAGTTGCGCGCTTGCGGCAAGCCCTGCGAGACTCTAGGCCCAAACTCCGAGCTATGCTATTCTGAATCTTCCACTCGGGCATGTATTCCCCCGCTCGAGTGTCTGCTGTCGGGGCGTAGCGCAGCCTGGCTAGCGCGCCTGGTTCGGGACCAGGAGGCCGGTGGTTCAAATCCACTCGCCCCGACCATTCTTTTTCCTCCGTTCGTTCAGTCACGTTTTTGGTCATCGAACATACTGATGGAAAGAAGGGAAGTCCAAACCCCCGACCCTTCCAAACCTAGAAGGGTCGGCCACCCCGGAAGTCAAAACCAAAATTCAGCGGTAACGTACTTGAGTGATACCATCGAATCGTGAGCTATGGTCAAGAGGAGAAAACGCGAAAGGGCCGGCCATCCGCCAAGTCCAAAGATCAACCAGAGAAGGCGAAACATGAACTGAAGTTATATCGAATCACGAGCCAAACGAGTAGACTCAAGCTGTTGATAACACAGCTCGCAATGATTTTGACGAGGGACACCCCAGCGCTATTGGAGCTGGTCTAGGATTTCTCGCACTTTCTGGCCAAGGACCTTGGGCGAATAGGGCTTCTGCAAAACCACCGCTCCCTTTTCTGCCAAAGGATGCAGAACGTCTGCCTCGGCAGAGTACCCCGTTGTGAAAACTGCGGGGACACTACCTTTTATCTCCCTGATGCGTACGTAGGCTTCCGGGCCGCTGAACTTTGGCATCGAGACATCCAAGACCAATAAGGCTATGTGATCGCGATTTGCCTCAAACAACCGAACCGCTTCCTCTCCGTCCCTCGCCAGCATGACATGATAGCCAAGTCTTTCCAGCGTCTGCTGCGCCATTCCCCGCAGCGCTTCGTTGTCGTCAGCTACTAGAATCGTTTCTGTCCCACCGCGTGCCGGTCCTTCCTTGGTCTTCTCTCGACGTTCCGCCACACCGCTGCTCACGGGCAGGTAGACACGGAAGCTTGTGCCTTGGCCCGGCTCGCTATAGACGCTGACGAACCCATCGTGCTGCTTCACAATGCCATACACCGTGGCCAGCCCAAGTCCTGTGCCTTTGCCAATTTCCTTGGTGGTAAAAAAC
The DNA here is from genome assembly GCA_041480265.1 of Terriglobia bacterium. Taxonomy (GTDB): domain Bacteria; phylum Acidobacteriota; class Terriglobia; order Acidiferrales; family UBA7541; genus Palsa-360. The sequence continues at coordinate 80,768 of JBGOZP010000015.1, forward strand.
GGTTCAAAGATATGTTCCAATGTCGCCGCATCCATGCCCGTTCCAGTGTCGGAGACCGAGAGTAATACGTACTGTCCCGGATGAGCATAGACGTGGTGGCGGCAATACTCCTCATTCATTTCGACATTTCGCGTTTCAATCAGTAGTTGGCCGGCCTCGGACATGGCGTCGCGCGCGTTCAGGCAGAGGTTCATCAATATCTGTTCGATTTGCGTGGGGTCAGCGCGCGTCACTTGCAGGTCCGGCGCCAGGACCACTTTCACCTCAATTTGCGCCCCGATGATCTTGTGCAACAAACTGGTCGTCTCAACGACAATCTCATTCAAATTGATGTTGCGCGGCTCGAGAATCTGACGCCGGGCATAGGCGAGCAATTGGCGAGTGAGCCCGCCCGCGCGCTGAGCTTGGTCGCCGATCTTCTGAAAGGTACTGTGTAGCGAGGCATCGGCAAGCGTCTTCTCCGCACCCATCTCGGCCCAACCCATGATCGCTCCGAGGACGTTGTTGAAGTCATGGGCGATCCCCCCGGCTAGCCTTCCAATGGCTTCGAATTTTTGCAATTGGCGGAGCTGGTCTTCGGTCTGCTTGCGAGTGATTGTCGTGGCCAGCACATTTGCAATGGCTTGCAAGAAGTTGACGTCATCCCGACTGAACTCCCGCTTGTTCGACGTATGGGCACCTAAGATGCCAAAAGGATGCTCCAGACTCCCAATCACGACGCTCATCCCGCTTACGACACCGTGCTCAAGAAGCAAGGGTGGTGGTCTAAATCGCGTTTCCGCGCGAAAATCCTCAACAATCAGAGCCGAACCGGAAAGCAGGATATAGCCCGCTTGCGAATCTGTCCGCAGTGGTACTATCTCCCGCCCGACATAGCCTTCCTTCCAACCCACGCCTGCCCGGAGGAGCAAACCTTCTTGTTTGGGCAGCAATTCCATGATCTTGCAGTACTCTACCTCTAGGGTTTGAGCAACCAGGCCAACGGCCTCATTCATGAAAATCGCGGGATCAATGCCTCCCAAGGCGCGTTGTCCGAGCTTGGCAACCTCTGCTTCGTAGCGAGCGCGTACGCGGAGTTGCTGTTCGAGGCGTTTGCGCTCGGAGATGTCGCGCAACATTACGGTAAAAATGGTCTGTCCGTTCTGGACGAGCTTGGAGATCGAGGCTTCCGCGGGAAACTCGCTGCCGTCTTTGCGGCGCCCGTAAACCTCCCTCCGCTCCCCCATGCGCCGAGATCTCTCGGACGCGCCGGAAAAATCGTGGACATGCTGGCGATGCGCTTGAACAAAGCGGGCTGGAATGAGCAAGTTCAGCG
>JBGOZP010000016.1:0-77409 GCA_041480265.1 Terriglobia bacterium
ACCTCCATCATTTACGGCTACATAATGACCAAGAAGTGGGATGCGGGGTATACCACGAACGGATTCCTGGCCGGGCTCGTGGCAATTACTTGCCCCTGCTATTGGGTCACTCCGACGGGCGCAATTCTGCTCGGAGGGATCGCTGGAGTCCTGGTCATTTTGGGAGTCGACCTGCTGGAATGGCTGCGGATTGATGATCCCATCGGAGCGGTGCCGGTTCACGGCTTTTGCGGCATCTGGGGAACTCTTTCACTCGGGCTGTTTGCCTCTGGGCAATTCGGCGCGACAGGACCGCTCTCTCCCGACAATAGCGCCCCGCTTAAGGGCCTTTTCTACGGCGGCGGCACACAGGTGTTGGTCGCGCAGGTCATCGGTAGCGCAGTGGTCACGGCGGCAACGTTCGCGGTGGCCATGGTCGTCATGCTCGCAGTCAACGCAACTGGAACCCTTCGGCTACCAGCAGAGGCCGAGCTCTATGGGATGGACTTGCACGAGCATGGCATTTCGGCCTACCCCGAATATGTAATCACGGCTCTGGGGTCCCCCAAGGGCTTGGCTGCACACCAACAACCGGTCGGTTCGCCCGTTAAAGCACCGGCGCACGGCGACTAAACACCAGGGCGTCCTGAATCGGATGCTTCATTCAGGAACGTCCAAAGCTCTTTTCCCTGCACCGTGTCTTCCCAGAATTAGCGCGGAGGAACGGGAGGAAGACACGATGGAGGGCGCCTTACAGCCAGTGGTTATTGGTTCTAGTTGGAGCACGCAAGAAAAAGGACTCGGGGCACGGTGGGAGAGACTGAGATTCGAATCCACTATGGAAGACATGAGGATAAGAAAACATGATGACAAAACTAGAAGTGATCATCCAGCCATCCAGGTTTGAAGCGGTCAAGGAAGCCCTGACTGAGTTGGGCATCGGCGGCATGACCATCAGCGATGTCCGCGGGCATGGACGGCAAAAGGGACATACTGAGGTCTACAAGGGCCGTGAATACACCGTCGATCTCGTTCCAAAGGTCAAGCTGGAGATGGTGCTGCCTGACGAACAGGTCAATTCCGCTGTTGGTGCGATTCTCAAGACCGCTTCCACCGGCAAGATCGGGGACGGAAAGATCTTCCTGTCCAAGGTGGAAGAAGCGATCCGCATCCGGAATCAGGAACGCGGGGTAGCAGCTCTCTAACTAAGTTCGCGCGGGGCCGAGTCTCGCTGTGGCCCGCCACCACAGCGAGACCCGCGTGAATCACGTGACCGCGGTGATCCCCAGAGAGTTACGAGTGCTCCTGTGGATTCCGCGGCGCTCCGGCTGCCCACTTCGATTGTTTGTGAAGAGCGCGCGACAGAGAAGGTCGTGAATTCCAACAAGGTGTAGCGCCCCTGGTGGCCGATGAAAAAAAGGAACAACTCCCGTCCGCAACGTCGTCAATCCGCACGGAACCGCGGGCTCGCTGGAGGGAAACGACGTAAGCGTGCAAGAAGGAAACAACCTGATTGTACGCCTTCACTGTGGCTCCGGATGTTCCCAAGCGGCATCGACTCGCCACCTGACTAGGCTAGCTTCAGACTGGAAATTCCTCGCGACCCGCGCTCCCTTGCTTTCAGCGGTAATGAAGCGGCTTCAGATCTGGAGTAAAGTTCGGACAGTAAGTGTGTGCATCCCCATCTTGGGAATCTCTGCACATGCCTAAAACAGCGCAGCCCAGACGAACCTAGCGTCCGGGAAGTGGCTGAAGCGGCGGCGTCTTGCCCGCCGGAACGCCTTCCTCGGCGGTATTGGCCAACATGGCGGCCGTTATGTACGTGCCACTGACCGCGATCAGGTCGATAATTTGCTGCTCGCTGAAAATGGCGCGCGCCTGTTTGAAGGTGGCGTCACTGACGGCGTGCTTGGTCGAGAGTTCCATGCAGAGATCATAGGCGGCCGCTTCGTCGGGTTGCATGGTGGCTGGACGCTTTCCTTCCTTGAGGTCGTTGGCCACGGCTTCCGGCAGGCCGGCTTTGATTGCCAGCGGATAGTGTGCGTACCATTCAACCTGCGAGGTCCACAGCCGGGCCTGGATCAGGATCGCAAACTCGTTCAGCTTGCGTGGCACGGAAGTGTTGAACCGCACGTAGTCCAGCAGCTTGAACAGGCGCTCGCCCATGACCGGGCTGCGCAGCATCGTATTGTATGGGCCGGTGATTCCAATGCTCGAAACCTTCAGGATCTCTTCGGCGAACGGCTTCTGCTGCTCGTTCAACTCCTCCACCTTAAGCTGCGGGAAGCGCGCCTCCTTATCCGAGGAATACACCTTCGCCATCGGACTCGTGAGTAGTAAAGCACCCCCGGCCGTCGCCCCCATCATAGCCAGCACGATCAGTCGCTTCATATTTCGTTCCTCCTCGAACGTTCTTGTACCATAATTTCAGCAATGTTTGCGGCGCGCCGGGAACAAAAAATGACTTAGGGCCCGCGTGGCCCATCGGCAAAGCCGGGGCTGGTGAAGTGCAGCCGGACTGAGCTCCGGCGGCTCAAAGCAGGGCGGATTGGTATATACTCCCCTCGGTTCAGAACGCCTCAAATGAGATTCCAGCCACAGGAGTATAGACAAATGAAAATCAGATGGATGAAGAGTTCGCTGGCATTGTTGGCGGGGTTGTTCAGCATGGCGATCTTGGCGAATGCCCAGGGTCCCGCAGCCGCGCCGGCGCCACCCGACTTCAGCAAGGTCGAGATCAAGACCACAAAAGTCAGCGGCAATTTCTATACGCTTGAAGGTCAGGGCGGGATGATCGGCGCGCTCGTAGGGCCGGACGGCGTGCTCCTCGTTGACACACAATTTGCTCCGCTGACCGGCAAAATAGTCGCGGCGGTCAAGCAAATCTCCAGCGGTCCGATCCGCTTCGTGATCGACACGCACGTGCACGGAGACCACACCGGCGGCAACGAAAACCTGGCCAAGATGGGCGCGGTGATTTTCGCCCGCGACGAATTGCGCGCGCGGCTGGCGAATCCCGCGCCTGCGGCAAATGGCGCGCCGGGGGTGCCTGCCCCCGCGGCGGCGCTTCCCGTGGTGACCTATCGTGGACGCGTGACGTTTCACATGGATGGCGAGGAAGTGGAGCTGATTCCGATTCCGCGGGCCCACACCGATGGCGACACGCTGGTGCGCTTTCACGCCGCGGATGTGCTCATGACGGGCGATTTCTATCGCTCGACCGGCTTCCCGAATATTGACCGGGTCAACGGCGGCTCGCTCAATGGAATGATCGATGGGCTGGGCGCCGTCATCGGGACGGCGGGACCGAATACGAAGATTGTTCCCGGTCACGGCCCCACGGTTGACCGAATGGCTGTCATCGCTCACCGGGACATGATTCTGGCGATTCGGGATCGCGTCGCCCAACTCATTCAGCAAGGCAAGACGGCGGAAGAGGTTCTTGCCTCGCATCCGACATCGGATTACGACGCGAAGGTTCCGATGGTAGCAGGGTCCTCGGACCGATTCGTCGGACAGTTGTACGCCGAACTCAAGCCGGCCAAGTAGCACGGCGTCACGTAAGGGGGAGATCGCTCACCGAGAGATCTCCTCAAGAGCCGGCTGCGTGTCTCGACAAAGAATCTGACGAAGTTGCGCCCCTCGCCAGGATCATGTCGCGAGGCTCCCCGGGATTATTTGTGAGCGCTCGATTTGCTGCGGGGCATTTCTCCAAGACACTCGTCGCCAGGGTCCACTCAGATTTCCGCCCGGATTGCGGCACAAGTATTTCGTGGCCGAATTCCATTTACGGGGTGATATACTGCGCGCAAAGTGAAGGGGAGAGCCTTCTTGCGATACAAGATTCCCGCGATTTTGATTGTCTTCTGTGTGCTCTTCGCGGCGGGGTCTGTGTGGGCGCACCACTCGCCTACGGCCGTTTTCGACATGTCGAAAACGGCCACGCTGACCGGCACACTGACGGAAGTCGACTGGATAAATCCGCATATTGTCATTTTCTTGGATGTAAAGAGAGACGACGGCAGCGTGGAGACTTGGAAGTTCGAGAGCAACCCGCCCTCCTGGTTCAGACGGGTCGGCCTGGCCAGAAATGATTTTGCGAAGGCGATCGGACAAACCGTCACGGTGGAGGGAGCGCCCGCCAAGAGCGGATCGCTTTACGGCTATCTTCTGAAAATCACGTTCCAGGATGGGAACTCCCTGCAACTGTTGTTCTCATCCGCAAGCAAGCTTCGCTGACAAGAAGTATCCGGGCCATGACACGCCGATTTATTTTTGTGGAGGAGCGGCTCGTCTAACAGGCTGTTGAAAAAGAACACTGACTCTGTCATTCTGCCCCGCCGCACAGGCGCTGCGATTACACCCCGGCAATAGGCATCGGCGCAGGTTTAGCGGCAGCAAATCTCAGCGCGTGCGATGGTTGTTTTGGAGCATCCAGTGGCTCGCCCGGGCAGAATCCCTTTTCTCATTGTCGGCGGCGGAATCGGAGGACTCGCAACCGCGCTCGCGGCATCGCGAGCGGGATACCCGGCGCATGTGATTGAGAAAGCCGAAGAATTCACGGAGATTGGCGCGGTGTTGCAACTGGCTCCAAACGCCACGCGCATGCTGGACCGCCTCGGCATCTGGGAGGAAATCCGAAAGCGCGCCATTTTTCCCAAACGGCTGGTCTTGATGGACGCGCTGTCCGGGCGGCCCATCACGTCGCTGAACCTTGGCGAGAAGTTTCTGAATCATTTCGGCCACCCGTACATTGTTATGCATCGCGGCGATCTGCTGAGTGTCGAGCTGGAAGCCTGCCGCCGAAATTCTCTCATCACGCTCGAAAACAATCGAGAAGCGGTCCGCATCGAGGACCTTGGCGACGGCGCGCGCGTGGAATGCGCCGATGGATCGGTCTACGAATGCGACGCCCTGGTGGGCGCGGACGGTCTTTGGTCTCGCGCGCGCAAAGTCGTCCATGACGATGGCGACCCAGTGCCGTCGCAATTCGTGGCCTACCGCGGAACGATCCGGCTCGAAGAAGCTCCGCCCGAATCCGAATTCGATAGCATGCTTCTGTGGGTCGGGCCCGACTTGCACTTCGTGCAATACATGGTCCGCACCGGGAAACTCTTCAACCAGGTCGCCGTATTCAGGAGCTATCGCTACAAGGAAGGCTCGGAGGATTGGGGCGGTGTGGACGAACTGGAAGAGCATTTCAGCAAAATGTGTCCTCGCGTGCGAAATGCCGTCGCTCGAATCAAGCGGAATCGGCGCTGGCCGATGCTCGATCGCCTGCCGATTCCGATCTGGACAAGCAATCGCATCACACTGCTGGGAGACGCGGCCCACCCCATGCTGCAATACATCGCGCAGGGAGCCTGTCAGGCACTCGAAGACGCGGTCTGTTTAGGGGACAACCTGAAAAAATATGGCGGCGACGCGGCGCGCGCGTTTCTCGCCTATCAGAAGCCCCGCATCGAACGCACGGCACGTGTGCAAACCATGGCCCGTCTTTTTGGCGAGATCAAGCATGTTCACGGCGTCAGCATTCAGTTGCGCAATGCATTGCTGGCCAAGCGAACCCCCGACGATTACGAATATTTCGAATGGCTCTATGGATATAAGGGTTGAACAAGATCGAACAACCAGCCCGCGGTTTTCTTGACGATTCAAGCGGACGGAATGGAAATCACCACTGCTGTCGCGAAGCGCGTTTTTTTGTAGCGCCGGCAGCAAATCGGCGGGGAAGACGCGGTTCGTCAAACGCACGCCCGCGGACAAGGCCACATTCCGAGAAAAGGACTTCGCGCGAGGCGTTACTCGATCAGGCCTTTTGCAGCACGCTGCGAAGCTCGCGGATGTCCTTTACTTTTTCGATCCCGAGCACTTTATCAATCAGATTGGTGCAGTTCGCTTTACCGAGGACCGGCTCCACCAGGTCGCGGCATTTCTGGACCACCTCTTCGCGGGTCATCGGATTATCCACTGTGCCGCGCACGTCGGTAACGTGGTCGGACAGGACGGTTCCGTCGTTCAGGGTGATCTCCACGATGGCTTGCCGCGCCGGTTCAAGGCGCTCGAGCTCATCGCTCGGAATGAGCTGCACTTTGGCGCGATTGCGAAGGACGGCCGGGTCCTTCATGCGGGGCTTGTCGTGCGCAGCATGGAAAGAAGCGGTTTTATCCATGAGCATCACGGCGACCATGTGCTGGAGGCAGATATCCGGCATCTCGCGATTATCGACGACGCGCGCCTCGGTGTGGGCAAGACGCACGACTATCGTCTTCACCTCGTCGGGATCAACGGGGCGCTTTTTCAGAATGTTGTACATGGCATCGAGCGGCGCCTGGATCGGCGATCCCACGGTCCATTTCTTGATGTTGGTCCGGGCAATCTCGTAGCGCTCGCCGAGTTTTTCGATCAGCTCTGCCGGATTGGCGTTGGGGGCGTAAGCCTGGAAGTAATTGTCGACGCCCGAAAAGATGTCGTCAATGCCGTTAAATCCCGCATGAACCACCAAGGCGGCGGTGACCCCGCTGCGCGCCGTCATGCCCGCGAAGACGAAGGCTTTCTCGATGTGCTCGGTATCGCGATTCCATGCTCCGATGCCCGAGGATTGCTGGGCCGTGTAATCGAGCAGCCAGCGCATCTGCTGTGCGTTCAAGCTCGCGGCGCAGCCCGCCGCGGCCGCCGCGCCGAAAACGCTCGAAATGGCATGAGTGCTCTTATGGCTTGTGTTCCGAAAGTCGATCGCGCCAAAGCTGATGGTTACGCGTGGCCCGATGTCGTAGCCGAGGGTCACGGCGCGCAAAAAGCGGGTTCCGTCGATGCCAAACTTTTCCCCGGCCGCCAGAGTGGCGGGAACGACAGCGCAGCCGGGATGCGATTGCGAGAATTCGTTGGAGTCGTCGGTTTCGTCGGAATGTGCCAGCATGCCGTTGATGAGCGCCGCCTCCAGTGGACTGGAGGTCATTTTTGAGGCAACGATCGTTGCAGTCTTGTCGGTTGTAAAGTCACGGGCCAACTGAAACGCCGCGCGGGCCGGAGGCAGGTCTGACCCGGAGATCATGGCGGCAAACGTGTCGAGGATATGGTGCTTCGCCTTCTCGACCACCTCATCCGGGAGAGCGCGGCCACCTGCTTCGCTCATATACGCGCTGAGCTTGGCCATGACGGGGCTGACGTTGTCGGCGGAAAACACTCCGCTCGGAAACGCTGCCGCCGCGACGGTCCACCCGGCGCGTTGTAGAAGGCTGCGCCGGCTCAGGCTTCCGCCGCTGTTCGCTGGCGGAATGTTGGCGCTTCGATGATGTCCCATACTTTCTCCCCCGCAATTTCTTTTTTGATTTGGCTTGGGGACGTAAGAATATGGTCCCCTTGCTCTCCGGTCGCCGGGTCTCACGCGAGATCCTGTGAAGAACGACTTGCCTATCAACCGAACTTTTCCGTTTGATCTTCGCTTGCCCGAAAAGTGTACCCCGTGAGCCATGCTCCAGCAAGCTGTCAGCGTATGGGATGCTTGGTCAATTTGAAATATGCGGACTTATGTCCAGAGGGAAGTGCGCTTCTTCAAATACTTTCCACCCAAGGGTCCATGTTCTATGTCCGATGGCCTACAAACTCCGACCAAGTCCGCGTACGGTCCTAATTTGAAATCCTCACATGTGAGCGGGACATGCAGTAGTCGCTGATTTAGCAATAAAAGTGCAAACAAAAAGGCGGCCATCGTGTCTACTTCTGCGGTGGCATTAGCTGTAGAATGGGTTTTGAATAGCTAGAATTCTGGCTCGTATGCTGATTGACACCCGATCTGTGGCTGATCACGTCTTAGCCCACAAGAATGATCTGGCATTTTTCTCGCAACTCGCAGCCACGCCTGCCCAAGAAACGCCAAGCGATTGCACAATTGTGGTGCTGGCCCGGCGAGGCAGTCGGAAAGCGACACCCTTTAGGGACGGATTTCACATTGGCTGCGGTTAGGGTACTACCTCTCTGCAGCAAACACGGTCCCCATAGAAGTGCCCGCAGTAACCGCCGCCAACAATTGGTGGGTTACGCCGTCCGAGAGCAAGTATTCAACTCCTATGCCAGTTGCTGTTTGATTCGGAAACGTACAGGGACTGGCACCAAATGTCAGCGACACATCGTAGAAATTCTTGTTGGAGCTATCTGTTGCAACGGTCCCTGAGAACGAGCACCCCTGACTGGTACCGGTCACGCTGCCGCTGGTACTGATGCTTACTGTTGTAGGTGCTCCGTTCAGCAAAGAACCTGTCCAAGTGCCAGAAACAGCAGAAAGTAATGCCGGTGTGTTGTAGTTGAATGTGGAAGCAGGCAGCGATGCTCCGTTGAAGGTTGTCATAGTTACGCCTTCGGTCAGTATGCCGTTCACGCTAGAACCTGGCACATAAGTTGCGTTGATGGTGCCGGTGTTTGCTAAACCTGTAAACAGAAAATCGGTTACGTTGGCGCTGTAGGTGCTGATACCAGATGCCCCCTGACCGGTAACCATTCCGTTGAGAGTTAACACATTGCCGCTGACTGTGCCATATATCGTATAGAACTTATCGTTTGGAAGCACAATAGTCGTAAAGGAGAATCCGCTAGATGCTGTGCCCGAATAGACGCCTTGTGCTTGCCCAGTGTAGTTCACGCCACCGCCACCACTATTGCTACTGCTACTGCTGTATCCGCCGCAACCAACCAACATCAAGGACACTGCACAGAAGATCAGAGCATTCTTGAACATTGTCTTCCTCCGTCGATCTGTCGTGAAATGCGGCATACGAATCATGTTCTGAGTTGCGGTCATGATGAACCTCCTATTCACCAAAAACATGTTTGACAGAAAAGGCCCTGGGATGGGGGCCGCCATCTGAGCTCTACCGAACATGGGCAGCGCCTTGCCACGCAAGATTGGGCAGAAGGGATTCAACAGAGACGGATCGAATCCAACGGTGGATTCTCCCATCTCAGTTTCCTCTACCGAACGATGACGATAATGCTCAGTATGGACACTATGCATGCCGGACGACCACCCCTTTGCCCCTCTAGATGCAGGGCGAACTTCCTGAGTTGCCAAGGTCACCGTGATGGTCTTAAAGCGGATTGCGCACTTTTCGATAATCCCGAGACTGGCAAACCGTTCATTGATCTCAAGGCGGGGTTCGCTCTTGCCTGCAGGAATGCCGGGATCGAGGGCCTGACGTGGCACACGCTGCGTCACACGTTCGCGTCCCGTCTTTTGGATCGAGGCGCGGACATCGTGACAGTCCAACCATTGCTCGCACACTCGGCGGTCACAGTAACCATGCACTACACGCATACAAATCCAGATTCCAAATGGGCAGCGGTCGCGAAACTTGAAACTTATAGTGACAATTTGGTGACAGCGCGCCCCGAAATGCAGCAGTCGAAGCGTAGACTGTCACCAACCGGAATTCCCGATTCGGACCTCTGGCTTGCGCAACATACGCTTCTCCTGACCTCGACACAACGAATTCGCCACCACAGCAGGCCCCGTTGGAACCACGTGAATAGGTCAACTCCCGAGAAACGGTCTTCTCGGAAACTGGGAATCTGGTCCTTCCCGCATTCCGAGAAGCCGACTTCAGGCGAAGGAATCGATTGCGGAGAGGGGAAAGGTGGTATTGCTGGGGAAGCAACATTTTCTGGAAATCGGCGCCGGTAGGCGCGCGCGGAGATAGGATAACGGTAGAAACAATCTTAGCCCCTTCCCCGAGAAGCTAAGAAAATGACAGAAAATCAGGTCCGCCGCAGCGGGCGGATTTCCCTGGCGGTTCCCATCCTCATTATTGGAAGCAGTGACGAAGGCAGAGTATTTTCGGAAGTGACGCACACAGTGATGTTGCGCCGGCACGGTGCGGCCATCGTTTCCAAGCATAAATTGATGGCAGAGCAGGAGCTGATCCTACGGGAATTGGCAACGAACCGCGAGGCGGAGCTTCGCGTGGTGGGTGAGATTGCGGAACAAGGGGAGATGCACACGTACGGCGTCGCATTTCTGAACGAGACGCTGGATTTCTGGCAAATCGAGTTTCCACCGGCGCCGCCGGGGGAGTGCCGGCCGGCCGTGCTGACACTGGAGTGCAGCGAGTGCAGAGGGGTGGTGGAACTGGCGAATGCGGATTTTGAGTACGACATCTGCGTGATTCATGGAGGGCTGACGCGGCACTGCCAGGAGTGCGGGCGGCCGACGATTTGGAGGCAGGCGCCGGAGGGGATGCGCACGGAGCCGCGTGGAGCCGGCGGCAGAAAGGTGAAGGTGGTGAAATCGCCGATGGTGGTGACAGTGGTGGAGATGAGCGAGCCAAAAGCGATGACTGCGGAGCTTGTGCCGTTGGCGGAGCGGATGGAGGGGACGGGGCGACAGAGCCGCGCCTGCGTGGCGACGGCAAAGTTTGGGGAGGACATTGTGACATGCACCGACATGTCACAGGGCGGGGTGAGTTTTCGGACCTTGAACGCCTATGGGAAGGGGATGCGGGTGCAGATTGCGGTGCCGTATTCACCGGAAGCAAAGGAGCCGCCGGCGAACTTTGTGCAGGGGCGAATTGTGGATGTGGAGGAAATCGAGAGCGAAGGGATGTGGCGGTGCGGGGTGGAGTTTTGTTTAGGGGGTGAAGGTCGCCGTCTGGAAGCCGGGGATCAGTGAAATCGAGTCACTCCTCTCAAAGGCGTCCTTCAGATTGACGCTACCTCCACCGTTCCGGGATAGGTCCCGAGAATCCGACTGCACGGGACTTATCCGACGTACGCCAACCCATTGAACGCAACACCGTGAAGTTCGCCCGCCTGTAGCGCGCGGACACCGCCGCGCTCAACGGAGAGCTGCGCGCGCGCCTCACCCAGCGGGGAATGATCTTCAATGACGCCGACGTGGCCTCCTTCCGCGCCAAACTGGGACCGTTCTACGCCCGCTGGAAGCGATCAATAGGCGACCGCGCCTGGTCGCTCCTGGAAGCCCACGTCGGCAAATATGCCTGAACGATAGAAGGCCTGTTCGGCAATTCCAACCGGCTGGATCTGTTGAGTTGAGGGGAAAACGTGTTTTTTCGGCACTGTTGTGCGCCGGGTGGAAAGACGGAATAGCCGGGTGTCAAAACAGCCTGGGAGGTGTACTCTCACAGTTACCCAAGCTTCCAACGGATACACCGGCTTTGCCCGGATGGAGAGGCAATCGTGGAGACCGAACTGCGCCGGCTTACTGTCGGCGAAATCATTGACCAGTATCCCTTGAGCCGTTTTCAAATCACGACGATTATCCTGTGCGGCTTGGTCATGGTTCTGGATGGATTCGACACGCAGTGCATCGGCTTCCTGGCGCCCTCCATGGCGGCGACGTTCAATGTTCCTCTGAAGGCTTTCGGGCCAGTTTTCGCCGGTGGCTTGATCGGTTTCATGACTGCTTCGATGATCATGGGGCCTGTCGCCGACCGCTGGGGCCGCAAATGGCCGGTCGTGGTTTCCACGCTCCTGTTTGCGACCTTCGCCACGCTTACAGGCCGGGCTAGTTCTTTCAACGAGGTCGTGATTTTTCGTCTCTTGACAGGTCTTGGTCTCGGAGGGGCGATGCCCAATGTCGTGGCTCTCACCTCCGAATACACGCCGAAGCGTCTGCAGCAGGTTTTTGTTTCCACGCTTTTTTGCGGGATGCCGCTCGGCGCGCTTTTTGGCGGCCTGGCAAGTTCGGTGATCATTCCCGCGTGGGGCTGGCGAGCGGTACTTTATCTTGGGGGACTCTTGCCTCTTGTGGTTGCGCTCGTGTTGATCAAAGCGCTTCCTGAATCGGTTCAGTTTCTAGCCGTGCGGGGTGGGGACCCACGGAAGATCGCCAGGATCATGGCGCACATTGCTCCGGAACTGGCCGATATGCCGGCCAGCAGCCTGATTTCCCCCGACCCTCGAAGCAAAGGTCTGCCCGTCAAGTACCTTTTTGCGGAAGGCCGCGCGCTCGGGACAATCCTGTTGTGGGTCCCGTACTTCATGAATCTCCTGCTCATTTATTTCATCGTGAGTTGGCTGCCCGCGCTGCTCCGGCAGGCTTCTTTGCCCGTTTCAGCGGGATACTGGGCAATTTCGATGTTCAGTTTTTCAGGCATCATCGGGTCCTTCGTGCAGGGACTGCTGATGAATCGATACGGGGCCTATGTGGTGATGGTGAGCGAGTTCTTCGTGAGCACTCTGCTGATCGGCTCGCTGGCGTTTGTTGCCGCTTCGTTTCCGCTCATGATGACAGTTGCATTCTTTTTAGGCTTCGCGATCGAGGGCGCGCAGGGGGGCCTCAACGCGCTGGCTGCAAGTTTCTATCCGACGGCGATGCGGTCCACCGGCGTCGGCTGGGCGTTGGGAATCGGCCGCATCGGCTCTATCGTGGGTCCGGTCCTCGGGGCGGTCATGTTGTCGCTGAATTGGGGCCCGCGGCAAATCTTCCTCGCGGGAGCGCTCCCCGCCTTGATCGCCGCGGCTGCGGTCATGTTGAGCAACCGGCTTCGCGGCAATGCAACCGCTTATCGCTCGGAACCTGATCCCGGCCCGGCAGAAGCCGTGTAGCAGGCGGAAACTCCCGCTCGCCTAAGCATAACGGCTTCGAGGATTCCCGCGGCTCAGAGGCCGATCACCAGCGTAAACTCAATTAATTTGCTTTTGCCCTCGCCATTTTCTGAGCCATGAAAAACAGCAATTTCCGATCGGTCTCATTCGTACGGCCCATCAGGCGGCGGAACTTGGCCAGTAGCCGCGCATCCTTGCCGGAGCTGCCCCACAAGTTGCCTGAATTTCTTCCGAGGTTCGGGGGATTCGGCAGCTTGGGAGGTTCTTCACCATCGTAGAAGAGTTGGTAAACGGGAACTTCAAGAGCGCGAGCGAACTTTTCCAGCGTCTCCACGGCAGGTACGGTGTGTCCGTTTTCGACCCGGGAAATGTAGCAGCGAAGCAGCCCTGTCCTTTTTTCAACCTCGCCTTGCGATAATTTTTTCTGTTCACGCAATTCGCGTAACCTATCTCCAATTATCATACGAGTTAAAACCTCCGTAAGGAGTTCAATGATGCGATTTGACAAACCACAAACTTGGGGGTGGGGGCACTAAAAGTATACATCAGACTGCGGCTGGGTCCCAGAGATTCTCACACACCTCAACCGCCGGAGTTCTTGTGAGCAATGCGAATTCGCCAGTAAGAACCCCGGGCAGCCGTGCAGCTATGAACTCGCGCATGGAGTCATGCGCAGCGCACTTGCCGTTTTTATTTTTCTTCCGCAGGGGTGGACGTGGCCGGCCCTTCCCCAACGATTTCCAGCATGGCCTCCACATCCTTGGCGCCGTCGTAATGGATCTGCTTGCCAAAATGCGTGACGAAGCTGCCCGCCGGCAGCGGAACCGTGTTGTCGGGATCGAATTTGGGGCCGGTGCCTACCCACCAGGTTCCCGCCAGGACCGTAATAAAGCGATCATTGGGATGCCAATGTGGACGGCTCATGTGATGCGGCGTCCACTTATAGAGGACAATGTAGAGACCCGGCTTGGAGAGATCGCCAAGCACGACTGCTCTTTTCGCGCCGCTCGGCTCGTCGGTCCACTTGATCTGGTCCGGCAGCTTGAGGGCCAGCGCGGCGGGATTGAGATCCGGGGCCGGGGCTTTGGCCGATCCGGCCGCCACGCCCATCGAAATCACCAGCGCGGCGAGCCAGCAACATCGTTTCATCCAAGTCATGGTCTACTCCTGTGCTGTCGAGATTGGGCGCCGGGACCCGGCACCCCAAGTGCGCCATAATAACACTGTTGGGTTTCTCCTCCGTTGGATGAAACCACATGAATTCCTGAAGAATTATTCTCTTCTCTGAAGCTTCCAGACAATTTGCCGCAGCATGCCGAGCCAGGCGTCGGTGTCATCCGCCGGCAAATTGAGGCGGCGGACCAGGCGCCTGATCCTGTCCTCCGAATCATTCACGGGCCGCCGGTTGAGGTAACCGCTATCGCGCAGCGCGTCCAGCAGAATCCCCGTGATCCGCTCGACCTCGTCCGCCATGGCGAGCTTCGGTTTCTCGGGTTGCGCCGCGGCCTTTGCATCGCGCACCAGTTCGTACAGGCAAACCGCCACCGACTGCCCCAGATTCATCGAGATATTCTCTTCGCAGGTTGGAATGCGAATCAACCAGTGGCAGTGACTCAGCGCCTCGTTCGGAAGGCCGACTTTTTCCGACCCGAACAGCAGGGCCACGCGGCTCGATGCGAGGTGCTTGCGGATGAGGCGCGCGCCATATTCCAGCCGTCTGAGCGGGTGTTGCAATTCCCGGTGACGCACCGCTGTCGTCCCGATGACCAGCGTGGAGTCCGCCACGGCTTCGGCCACGCTCTTGTACACTTCCGCGTTGGCGAGCAGCTTGGAAGCACCGACGGCGGAACGCGCCTCGCGAAACGCCGGCTCAAATGGGGTGACGAGCCGCAAGCCGGGAAAGCCGAAGTTGCTCATGGCGCGGGCGGCCGCGCCAATGTTAAGAGGATTGCGCGTGGCCACTAAAACGACACGCAAGCGTTCGAATTGAGCCGGAACAAGCAAGGCAGCCTATTCTAAGGCACGCGCGGCCCGAGCGCTCTTCCCAATTGCTGTCGAGTCGCGTTGTTGCCGTCACAGCTAAACGTATTTCGATTCAATGGAATACCAATGGTTGCCCGAGGGGGGACTGAAAAGACGGCAGCATCGGTCAAGTCCGTGAAGGCAACCATTGGCGGTTATATGCTCCAATATTTATGAATATTGTTATCCGCATATATTTAACTTGACAATCTTATCGCCTGAAGATCATTCTCCGCCCATTACGAGCTCTCCGCCGAATTGCCGGGCGGGGAGTTCTTGTTAATTTAAATCATGCGATTGGAGGGACACTAACCCAATGCGCTTACAACAGATTCAACGCATGCGATGGGGGTTCCTGATACTCCAGGTCACATTCCTGACGCTGACATTCCAAGCGTCGGCGGCAGCCGCTGTTGACTGGGCCCCGGTGACCGACGCCGATAAGAACATGAAATCCAATCCTCTCGATCCTGGCGCGAGCGCCGTGGTCCTGTTTAAGCGCGGAGAGATTGACGTATTGGAGAAGAGCAGCCTGTTTTGGACGACCAGGATTCAGACGTATACGCGCATCAAGATTCTGACCGATGCGGGCCGTGAATTCGCCAATGTGTCGGTGGACGCCCCTAAGTATATGAGGTTATCCAAGATTGAAGGCCGCACGATTTTGCCCTCGGGCCAGATTATTCCTCTGGATTCTTCGCAGGTGTTCCGAGGGCGGTCCTATCAGGCGGGACGGAACTACGCCATCATGAAAACCAGTTTCACGTTTCCCTCCGTGGAGGCTGGCGCAATTATTGAGTATCAAATGGAGGAAGCTGTGGATTGGATTTTCCCTCCGCCGTGGATCTTTGACACCAACGAACTGGGCACTCTCGAATCTTCTCTCCGAGTTCTTATCGGCCCCCGGCTCAACATGGCCCAGTTTCCGCTGGACACGAACAGCAATAAAATTTCGATGTCACAGAATCACACGGTCAAAGGCGAACAATTCGATTTTGCCGTCAAGAATGTGCGTCCGATTCGACGCGAGCCCTATGCTTTGCCGTTCCGCGATCAGGCCATCATGGTCATTTTTACTCCCAGCGAGCTGGTGTTCGAAGACCAGGTCTTCCCGATCATTTCGAGGTGGGACGACGTTGCCAAAGAAGTGTCGCAGGAGTTCGGCAACATGCAGAAAAGTAATAAAGAAACCAAAAACAAGGCAAAGGAGCTGGCGGAGAAGCTTCCGGATGCCAGGAAAAAGGCGGAGGCGATCTACAAGTATATTCAGCAGGGGATCACGTCGAGCAACCTTATTGGAGTCTATCTGGGCCGTCCCGCCGATGATGTGCTGAACGGCAAACGAGGCGACCCGGATGAAATCAACGCGTTGTTTGTCACTATGCTCAAGGAAGCAAAAGTGGACGCGGACATGGTTCTCGTCGCCACGCAGAACTGGCAGACTTTGGTGCGCGCCTTTCCCAACATGAGCCAGTTTTCCCGCATCATCACGCGCGTGAATTTTAAGGAAGGAGCTGTGTTTGCCGACCCCGCCGAGCCGGCTGCTCCATTCGGCGAACTGCCCTGGTTTGATCGGGGCGTAATGGGGCTGGCAGTGAAGGGCACCAAGATTCAAGAGGCCGCAATCCCCGCCGGGACGCCGGAGGACAATCTGTCGGTCACCAAGGTCTCTTTGCAGGTTGGCCGCGATTGGAAGACGGAAGGCGATGTGGAAATTGACTTGAAGGGCGCCGAAGCGATCGACTTTCGCGGCGACCTGTTGGAGGAAGCCCCCGAAAAGGCGGAGCGGCGCCTGACGGATTATTTTGGCTTCGGGCATGCGGACGCCATCGTGACCAATGTCGTGCATGCGGATTTTCGTGACTCCTCCCAGCAATTTGCCGTCAAAGCTCATTTGCAGCAAAAGCTGACGGAAGAGTCCGGGCCGGGAGAACTCCTGTTGAATCCGTGGCTGGATGATCAATATAACTATCCAAGATTCAATGCCAGCGAGCGCCACTCCGCAGTTCGCTTTGACAATCCGGAAAGGCGCGTCAGTACAAGCGCATGGCAACTGGCGCCGGAAATTAAGGTCGAGCAGCTGCCCAAGGAAGTGAAAATTGAAAACGACTTGGGAGGCTTCTCTCATTCCTGCTTGCAGAACGGCAACACAGTGACCTGTACCCGGACTTTTTACCTAAAAAAGATGACGCTCATGAGTACGGTGGAGTACATGAACGCCAGAAAGTTTTTCGATGAGGTTGCCAAAAACGACCAGGAAGTCATGCTTCTTCGCGAACAGTAAATTTCCGGCCGCCGCGCGCCTGTTTCTCGGCGCGATCCTACTGTTCTGCGTGGCGCGGACCTCCACCAGCAGGGCCGACTCGGCGCCCGACTGGCTGGCCGCGGCAAACCGCGTGGATCTCAACCATTTCGGCGATGGCAGCGCCGCCGTCGTCGTGGAACAGTGGACCGACTTCACCGTGGACGCAACGGGAAAGTTTGTCTCGACAGAGCGGAAAGCGTTGCGAGTCCTGAATCGGCGGTCTGCGGACCCCTACCTTACCGCCGCCGGATACGAGAACAGCGACTCGACTGTAGTGTCCATTCAGACGTGGTCCATTTCACCCTCGGGACGCATCATGCAGTCGGGCAAGAAGGACGTGGTTACGCGGGCCAGCTTCGCCGAGTTCGAATTGTTCTCCGATTCTCGCGAAAAAATCGTAAGAGTCCCTGGCCCGGAAGAGGGCTCCTTGATAGGTTTTGAAATCGTTCGCCAGGGCCGGATAGCGATCGGCGGCGAGAGATTTTTTTTGGAGGGGGAAATTCCCATCCGGCACGGCGAACTGCATGTGTCCGTCCCTTCGGGCTCCTTGCGCTGGTTTGTGAATCACCCGGACCGGGTGGAGGTCGTGAGCCAGTCGGCCAATGCCGCCGGCTTTCGAACCGCGAACCGCCCCGGTATCCCGGACGAAACGGATGCGCCTCCTTTTTCGTCGCTGGCCTCGGAGGTCGTCGTCAACTACGATCCGAAAGGGCCCTCGGCCGTGCAGTCCTGGGAAGAGGCTGGGCGCGTTTACCATCCGCTCTTCACTGCCGCGGAGAAGCCGGGCGCGGATATCACAGCGCAGGTGGAAAAACTCTCCGCCGGCAAATCGGATGTGGTTTCCAGGGTGGATGCGCTCTACACGTTTGTCTCCCGCGAAATTCGCTACGTGGCCGTCGAGATCGGCATTGGCGGATATCAGCCGCACCCGGCCCCTGACGTCTACAAATACAAGTACGGGGACTGCAAGGATAAGGCGACTCTGTTGCTGACGATGCTCAACGATATCGGATTGCGAGGATATCCCGCTCTGGTCGGCACTCGCGGTGATATCGAAGCAGACCCCAAGATGCCGACGCTGGCCACGTTCGACCACATGATTGTGGCGCTGCCGGTTCCCGCCACTCTCCGTCCTGCCGTGGAGCGGTTCCCAGCATACGACCCACAAAGCCAGATTCTCTGGATGGATCCAACTTCGGAGAGCGATCCGCTGGGCCAGGTTCCCGCAATGGACCAGGGCGTTTTTGCCCTCATCTCGTACCCGGACCATGGCGACCTGCGGCGCATCCCCGAGACTCCGCCGGATCAGAACGGGCTCGCCTACACAGCGCGCGTTCGTCTGCAACCCGACGGCAGCGGCGCCGCGGAGGTGGAGGTGAAATATCTGGGGGCTTCCAATGCGCACCGCCACTATTTCTATCGCGGACGTTCGCAAAGCGAGATGCGCAGGACATTCGAAGAAAGAGTCGCGCGCTACGTGAGCCAGGCTGCATTTCGAGAAGCTTCCATCTCAGGAGTTGAGGACAACCGGAAGCAGATCGTGGAGAAGTTCTCGTTCACCGGAAACTTTGCCACAGCGTCCAGCGGCGATAACTGGTTCTTTCAGCCATTGTTCCTCACCGGCATGGCCGTTCCCGAAGTCGGCCCCAGACCTCGCGTGTTGCCCCTGGATGTTGGAACTCCGTTCCGGCTGAAAGGCGAGTACACCCTGGAATTGCCTCCGGGAATGCGAATCGATCGCGTGCCGGACAAGACCTCCATCAAGTCGGAGTTCGGCGAACTGGAAGTCGAATATACGGTCAGCGGGAATACTCTACTCGCGACGCAGACTCTTTCCTTCACTCTCAGCCGCATTCCTCCCGAGAAATACCCTGATTTTCGCGACTTCGTAAACGCATCGTTGCGCGCGGAGCAACGACGATTGCGCGTTCTGAAGATCGCTCCGTGATCCTGCCGGGTCTCAGTAGCACAGGCCCCGACAGGGTCGGGATCTCCGACTTCAACCTGTGTGGTTTTGCTTTGCTCTGCGTTCGGCAAAAACCACACAGACTGAACAGGCTGCGGAAAGATGGGCGAAGCCTTGTGGGTCGCGGCTTCAGCCGCGACATAAAGCCTGCATTTCCCTCAGGGGTTTTAACCCCTGAGGGCATTGCAGAGAGTTTTTCCGCAGCCTGTGAAGTCTGTGCCACTAAAGTCCCGTGCACTCCGCGTTGCGGTTTTTTCGTGCATTGTGTGCAGAGGCAGTCAGAGGTATATTGCGTGGCAGCAAGAAGCGAACTTAGAATTTCCGGATGAGGAGACATCTCTGTGACGAAGCGATGCTTGATGATCTTGGCCGCCCTGATTGCAATTTTTCTGCCCCGAGTGGATTCCGCGTTTGCGCAGACTTCAGCGGGTGTTATGGCGTTCGAACAATACTGCGCGGCCTGCCATGGCAACCCGAGCAGCGCGGTAGCGGCGCCCGAAGAGTTGAAGCTGCGGCGATTGACGGGGGATGAGATCTACGCCGCGCTCTCGAAGGGACCGCATATCAATCTGCAAGGCCTGACGGACGACGATAAACGCGAGATCGCGTTGTATATGGGTGGCAGGAAACCAGGTGTCGCCCAGATTGCGGACGCCAAGCTGATGTCGGGCCATTGCTCGAGCAATCCTCCGCTGGGCGATCTTTCCGCGAAATCTTCATGGAATGGTTGGGGGAACGACGCCACATCGAATGCGCGCTTTCAACCTGCCAAGGCCGCCGGCTTAACCGCCGATCAGGCGCCCAAGCTAAAGCTGAAATGGGCCTTCGGCTTTCCGGGAGTGGATCAAACCTATGGCCAGCCAACGATTGCGGGCGGCCGGGTCTTCATTGGCGTCGATACCGGCGCTATCTACTCTCTCGATGCGGCCACGGGCTGCGTGTATTGGTCGTTTCAAGCGGACGCCAGTGTGCGCACGGCCATAAGCATCGGCCCGGTGAAAGGACATGGCGCCGCCAAGCAAGGCATTTCTTTTGGCGATGTAAGAGCAAATGTTTATATGCTCGATGCCGCCACCGGCAAACTGCTCTGGAAAGTCCAGGCCGAGGATCACCCCGTAGCGCGCATCACCGGCGCTCCCACACTCTATGAGGGACGGCTCTATGTTCCGGTGGCGTCCTCGGAAGAACGTTCGGCAGGCCTCAGCTCGGTTTATCCCTGCTGCACGTTTCGCGGCAGCATTGTGGCGCTGGACGCGAGCACGGGCCGTAAGATTTGGAAGACGTACACCGTTCAGGATGCGCCCAAGCCCGTAGGAAAGACTTCTAAGGGTATAACCATCTGGACGCCCAACGGCGGCGCGGTCTGGAGTTCACCCACAGTGGATCCTAAGCGCCATGCCCTCTACATCGGGACTGGAGACGCCTACAATCTTCCGGCCGCGGCCACCACAGATGCCATTGTGGCTTTGGACATGGCCACCGGCAAGATTCTCTGGGCGCACCAGGACACCGAAAACGATGCTTGGCTCGTCGGCTGCGGCTCTCAAAATTCCATGGAGAACTGCCCGAAGGATTTAGGTCCCGATTTTGATTTCGGCGCTTCGCCGATCTTGCGGACATTGCCGGATGGTCACAGGATCTTGGTGGCCGGACAGAAAAGCGGGATGGTCTGGGGCCACGATCCTGACCAGGAGGGAACTGTGGTGTGGAAGGCGCAGCTCGTGCCGAAGCTGGCGCTCGGGACGATTACCTTCGGCGGGGCGGCGGACGAACGAAGCGCCTACTTTGGGTTGAAGACAGGCGGGGTCGCCGCGGTGCAATTGGCAACCGGTGAGAAACGATGGTTCACGCCTGTGGCGGGGCCGACGGCCCCGGGACCGCGGGGTGAAACCGCGGCTTTAACCGTCATTCCAGGCGTTATTTTTTCAGGGAGCTGGGAGGGAGTGATGCGCGCGTTTTCGAGCGACGATGGCCGCCTTCTCTGGGAATACAACACCGTTCGCGAATTTCAGACGGCGAACGGCGTCGCAGCGAAAGGCGGCTCGATGGCCGCCCCGGGCTCCACGGTTGCCGATGGCATGCTCTTCGTGGGATCGGGATACACCTTCTCGAACGGGATACCCGGCAACGTGCTGCTCGCATTTTCCGCGCAGTAGCTGCAATAGCGGGGCCTAATTACAGTTTTGGTTGACGGCTGTTCTTGTATTTTCCTTACTTACACCTGGGAGGGTGCAAACATGTTGCAAAAACGTTTTGCAGTGATGGTCGCAATGGCTGTGTTACTCATCGCGGGATCCTTGACGGCGCTCGCGCAGCAACTCATTACCCAGAAGTCGCTTTCGTTGGACGTGGCGCAGGCGATTGCCCACGGGGCGCTGGACAAGTGCCGCGCCGATGGCTACCGCGTCAGTGTGACGGTGATTGATGACGCCGCC
The DNA here is from genome assembly GCA_041480265.1 of Terriglobia bacterium. Classification (GTDB taxonomy): domain Bacteria; phylum Acidobacteriota; class Terriglobia; order Acidiferrales; family UBA7541; genus Palsa-360. The sequence goes on from JBGOZP010000016.1 coordinate 21,266, forward strand.
GTGCTCAAAGCGTTCTTGCGCGATGACGGAAACGGCCCGCATACGATTGACTTCAGCCGCCGCAAAGCCTACTCCGCGCTCACCTTCAAGAGGACATCGGCGGAAACTGGAAAGGCTTGGGCGGCCAATCCTCCGGCGCCGAACATCGAAGGCACGGTCGGCACCGCGGGCGGCGTGCCCATCAAGGCGGGTAACCAAGTCATCGGCGCTGTCGGCGTGAGCGGAGCCCCGGGCGGCGATAAAGATGAGGCGTGCGCGAACGCCGGTATCGCAAAAGTTGCAGAAGCGTTGAAGTAGTCCGGGCCTGCGAGCGCGGCGCGCTCGCAGGGTACGGCCGTATCGCTGCGGAAGGCCGCCGGATCAGGTCTGCTGGACTAAGGATGGTTCGGCATGCAGAGCGCTCAAGACGCGCTGCGGCGTAAATGGAACCGTGCGAAAGCGAACGCCAACCGCATCAATATGTGGTTGTCTCCTTATTTCTCGCGGGCTCCATGGAGCCCGCCGGGAATGACGTACTACAGTCCTTTTGCCTTTTGACGAATCGGACGAGCGGGCCTCCCTTCCAATGGATGCGATTACTTATCCGCCTTCTTCACCATCTTCACGCTCATGACGTGGATGGCGCTCTTGTCGGCGTAAACATGGGCGCTGACCTCCACATGATGGCCCGCATGGGGTTTGAGGGTCTCGGAATTCATGACCTCCCAGGACTTATTGTCCTCGTCGGCCACCAAGATCACCTTTTCGCCGTCGACCTTCACTGTACCCTGGATGGTCTTGAGCGGGGCTCCCTGCGGCAGTGCCGCCAAACCCGGTCTGGCAGCCGCCGTCGACACATGGACGAGTGCTGTCATGCCCAGAACCATAGACAGAGCAAATGCCACTCCCAGAACCTTTTTCATGGTGGAAAGTCTCCTTGTGTTCGAATTGACATCCCTGACGCTCATACGAGGACCATCTTCCCATACCTGCCTCCGGCGAGGCATACGAAAACGGCCGCGGCAGGAATCGAAACCGCGCGCGGATTTTGCGCTATGATGATCCTCCGTGCTCTGTGTGAAACAAAAATAACGGGAGGTCCTGATAATGGAAATCAAAAAGGTCGGTGTATTGGGCTGTGGTCTTATGGGCTCCGGCATCGCTCAGGTTTGCGCCATGGCGGGGTTCGATGTGACGTCGCTGGAAATCGAACAGAAGTACATTGATAAAGGTTTCGCCGGCATCCGCAAGTCGCTGGATAAATTCGCGGCCAAGGGCAAGCTGAACGAGCCGGCGGAGCAGATCCTGGCGCGGCTAAAAGGCACGACGAAGAAGGATGACCTCGCCGGCTGCGACCTTATTATCGAGGCCATCATTGAGAACCTGGACGAGAAACGCAAGATGTTCGCCTCGATCGACTCCATCGTAAAGCCCGCCGCTATTTTCGCGAGCAATACGTCTTCCATCTCCATCACGGAAACGATGACCGCGACGAAACGCCCGGATCGCTTTGTGGGGTTGCACTTTTTTAATCCGGTGCCGCTGATGAAGCTGGTGGAAGTGATACGCACCATCGCCACCGCCAACGACGTGTATGAAAGCGTGTTTGAGTTTGGCAAGAAACTCGGGAAAACGCCGGTGCGCACCAGCGATAAGACCGGCTTCATCGTGAACCGGCTGCTGGTGCCCTATTTGCTGGATGCCGTCCGCGCGTACGAGGAAGGCGTGGGATCGATCAGCGACATAGATGCGGCGATGAAATTGGGCTGCGGATATCCCATGGGGCCGTTCACGCTGCTGGATTTCGTCGGCCTGGACACGACGTACTACATCACCAGCGTGATGTTCGACGAATTCAAGGAGCGGCGCTTCGCGTCCCCATCGCTGCTGAAGCGCATGGTGATGGCCGGCTGGTACGGAAAGAAGAACGGCAAGGGGTTCTACGACTGGTCGAATCCGGAAAATCCCGTGCCGCAGGATTCCGCACTGCGAGGATTTGCAAAGCAGTAGCACAGGCCCCGACAGGGTCGGGATCTTCGACTTCAGCCTGTGTGCTTCTTGCTGAACGCAACGCAAACCAAAACCACACAGTCCCGCCCTGGCGTGACTTTGCCACTGAAGCCCCCAGTGCACTCCCGCATATTTAGTCCTAGGGCAGCAGGCCGTACACATCAAGCTCCGTCTGTGTTCCCACGTACACTTTGCCGTTGGCCACGGTGGGCACTGTGAACTTCACGGCAAGGCCGGCGGCGTCACGGCTCGGGACCATTGCGCTGTTGTAGATCTCCTTCGAAAGATTGCTCGCATCGAACGCGCGCAGGATAGCCGGGGTGTTGGGCATAGCCAGCGCTCCGCTCGCGTCAATTAACCAAACGATGGCGTTGCTCGTGATGGCGTTGCTTGCGCCGTTCGAAGAGAGAACGGGCGTGGCGCCTTGGGGGCCTAGTGTTTCAGCCGACTGCGCGGGAAGCGGCGACTGCGCCAGGACGCCCCCGGACATGGGAAATGCTTTCAGTTTGCCGTTTCCCGCAGCGACGTAGAGGGTGTTGTTCCAGAACAGTGGCGTGCTGAGAATCGGGCCATCTCCAACCGGAACCTCCTGAACAGGCTGAGGCGGCGTACCCGAGCAGGTATCATATCCACCGAGGATGTTCCGGTCGACCAGATACAGGGAACCGTTCTTGGCGGCGCCGAGGAGCAGATTTGGATTTGACACGGGGCCGATCGAATCCGGCAGCAGGAGCGGGGCGCTGGAGCCGAGGCCCTGAGGTGGGTTTGCGTTACCGAGCGTGGTCTGACAAGGGTTCAGATAGTCCGTTAGAGCCAGACCACCTGTAGCTGTAGGACTGAACTTCAGGAAGCTATCCCCGTAGTTCTGCCCTCCCCGGTTCACGTCGAACATCCCAATGCCCGTGACCACAAACACGTTGTGATTCGAATCCGCCGAAGGGCCGCCACCGCTTTGCCAGATCCCCCCTTTCGCGCCGATGCCGGGAGCGACGTCGAAGGCCGAGGTCTGCTGCAACGTCGAGGCGTCGTAGCCCATTAACCAGCCGTGATAATCCCCCTGACCGTCGTAGGATCCGAAGGCGATGTACACCGTTCCGTTGTCGAGGAGCAAGGCGGCGCGCTGATTTTCCAGCATCGCACTGAACGGAGTGTCAACGGAAGCAGGAGCCGAAATCAGCATCCCACTGGGCTGGATCGGCTGTCCCGTCGCCAGGTCCAGGGCAAAGAGCCGCTGGTAATAGGCCGGTTGGGTACTGGTCGTCTGCGTCTTGGCCACGACATAGAGAGTGGAGGTGCTCGGGTCAATCACGGGCGTGCCCATAATCCCAATGAAGGGGTAGAAATCGTAGCTGGTGATGCCTGCTGTGGTGGGTGCCGGAACGGCTTCCTCTCCTGAAGGAATGAGACTCCTCTGCCAAAGTGGGACGCAAGGGTTGGCGTTGGTGTCGGCGTCAAAGGCAAAGACGGTGTCCTTCGCGGTTGCCACGATGACGACGTTGCGCGTTTGGCTGCCGGAGATAGCGAGGTTGGCGACGTAAAGCTGTTGTGCGTAGGCATAGCCATCCAGCGGGCACGAGAAAAGTTTGCCGAAGGTGGACGAAGTGACGCTCGTGGGAACCGGAGCCAGTGCGAGTTCTTTCGAATTCTGTCCCGAGCGTGAGGGGTCATTGCGCCAGGTGAACGTGCCCGCAAAATCGGTGACCTCAACAGTTGCCGAACCGATGGCCGCTCCCAACGTAGCGATGATGAGATGCGGCCCTGCTGCGCCTGGAGGAGTGTAGAGGCCATTCGTGATCGTTCCCGCGGCGGTGTTTCCGCCGGGAAAGCCATCTACGGCCCAGCTCACCTGATTGTTGCTGAGGCCATAGGAGGCTACTTCCAGTTGCAGAGTCTGCGATGTTGTGACACTCGACAGTTTCGGAGAGAGCAGAAGCGTCCCGTGGATTGCACTTAGCGGCTGGATGGTGACGTTGGACGAACCTGACTTGGCCGGATCCGATTGCAAGACGGCGCTGACTGTCACGTTCGGCGGAGTGGGGGGTGGATCGTGCGCCGTGTATAAACCGGAGGCACTGATGGCGCCAATCGTTGTTATGTCTCCGCCAGTCTTCCCATTCACCTGCCAGTTGACGACGGAACTCCCGGCATTTTGCACCGTGGCGGTGAACTGTACAGAAGTGCCGGCGAAGGGTTGCGCGGAGGCCGGCGACACCGTGACGGTCACTGGCGGCGGTGGGTCAGAGGAAACCACGCCGCCACAGGAAATCAAAAATATCGTCAACAGTAATGGGAGTACGAGGAAAACGCGCAAATGATCAGAGCCCCACGCACAAGGCGGCAGCACATCGCATGTTTGATGAATAATTCCAACATGGCCATGCGAACACTGCATTTGCGGACGCATATTCAATGGGTCGTGCATTGGCTCCGCCGGACCGTTCAAAATCCCCAGGGGAACAGCGCGAAAGTTACCATAACAGCAAATATGCGTCAATTAATTATGTCATACACACAGTGGCAGGAACACTAATGTAAGCGGCCGGTGCCCGTGTGCGGCGCCTAGCCAATCAGCTTGCGGAAGAAATTCCGCAGGCGGGTCATGATGCCGGGCGGAGATTTTGCGGGGCGATCCTCGGCAGGTCTGGGCGGCGGTGAAGTAACAACACTTGGCGTGGCCGGCACGGGCGCAGGATTCACGTGGCCGCGAAAAACAACCACGGGGCGCATGCGAACCTCGCGCACCAGAAGGATTGTCTCCGGGCTGGGGTCGGGAGGCGGCGCGGGTGAATTTGCATCAAAGCTGAGTGGCGGCATGATGACGGTATATACGGGTTCTTGAGCGGGGGCCGGGGGAGCGCTGACATCCGGTTTCTTCAACTCGGGCTGTAGCGGGTGGCTGAGCGCGCCAATCTCTCGAGTAGGTGAAGGATGCGGGCGTTCCACGCCGGCTCGCGGGAAATCGCAGGAGCAGGAGGAGGCGTCGCCTCGCGGCGATTCAATCTGGCCGCCCGCAAGATTTACCACGCCGCCCTGGGGCACAATCAGGCTCTGCCCGGCAAACTGCGGCTCCACGCGCATGGCGCCACGCGTCGTGACAATGCACATTTCGCCGTTCTCTTCGAGGCCGAGAGTCGTGTCACGCCGCGCGCCTGAAATCGCCACCGGCGTGGCAACCACTAACGCCGTATAAATCGTGAATGTTTCCGGCGAATCGAGAGCCGGATGGACGCGGCCGTAATCTAACGCCAGCGTGATCGTTTCCGCGGATTTGAGCAGCGTGAAGTGCGCAGGGCCGCAAATGCTGATTTCGCCGCCCGCATCGAGCAGCAAGAGGGCGTGGCCGGAGCGCACTGTGACGTCGCTTCCGCTGGTCACGACGGTTGGCCCGCCGTTAATTTCCACTCCTGCGTCGGTTGTGGTCTTTACGGCGAGGTCGTCGCCCTCAATTCGACCCACAATGACGGGCATGCCTTGCGTCGCAAGGCGAGCCGGAGCGAGAGAAATCGCCGCCAGGGCCGCGAGCAACGTGATGGCGGAGGTTTTCAGCCGGGCCTCGAACTTGTTCCGTGAAATCATCGGCGAAAGCATGTTCGTCCGTGTAGCACAGGCTTCAGAGTCTGTGTGAGAACCCATGCGTGGAATGCTTTTGTAGCGTCGGCCTTCAGGCCGACACTGTAGATTCAAGCACATGCCCGCCTGAAGGCGGGCGCTACATAGAGCGAAACCGGGTTGCCACACAGGCTCTTCAGCCTGTGTGGTTTTTGCCTGACGCAGCGCAAAAGAAAAACCAAACCCAAAACTGCACAGTCCCGCCTTGGCGGGACTGTGCCACTTATGCCCCCGCGTGATCCGACGCGGTAAGCTGATCCCCGAGGGCAATTAGAAGCTCCTCGTCAGGCTGTCCTATCTTCGACTTATACTATACCTGCATGACCGAACAATCGAAAACGGCGGTGGATCGAGAAGAGCAACGCTTGATCGTTCACTATGATACGCGTCCGCCCAAACTCACGCTCGGGCAGCGCATCCAGATTCCTATCATCGGCTGGGTGGTGTGGGCCGTCATTCGCGTCCTCGGGCCGACGCTGCGCTTTGAGATTCTAGGCGGGCGGCGCGCTGGACGCGATTACCGCCCGGACCAGCCTCCAAACATCTACGCCTTCTGGCACCGCTGCATCCTTGCTGCCACGTGGTACTTCCGGAACCGCAACGGCGTCCTGATGAACACGACGAATTTTGACGGGCAGTGGACCCGGCGCGTGATCGAGCGGCTGGGATATCAAACGGCGCAGGGTAGTTCGACGCGCGGAGGATTGCGTGGCCTAGCCGTCATGGCCCAGCGGCTTGACGAAGGGTTCGATGCTGCCTTCACCATTGATGGCCCCCGCGGGCCGCGCTACATCGCCAAGCCCGGTCCGGTGATGCTGGCGCGCCGCACCGGCCGTCCCGTCGTCGTATTCCATATTGGGCTGGAACGCGCCTGGACGCTCAAGAAGACCTGGGACCTGTTTCAGGTCCCGAAACTTTTTACCCGCGCCGTTCTCGTGATTGCTCCTCCCATCGCAGTGGCCGAAGACATCAGCCGTGAAGGGCTGGAGCAAAAACATCAGGAAATGCAGGAGATGCTCGAGCGAGTGCGCGACGTCGCGGAAACGTGGTTTTCGCGCAGCGAAGCGGAGCGGGAGCGCGAACGCGCCATCTGGAATGTGTGAACTGGGATCAGTGGCTGGAGTCGCCGAGCGCCACGTGTAGTTCCATCTTCTGCCCGCCGCGATAGAATTCCACTTTCACCGTGTCGCCCGGCCGTTTTCGGTTCAGGGCCAGATTCAAGTCCATTTGACTTGCGATTGGCCGATCATCAATGCCGGTCAGAACATCGCCGCCGAGCAGGACCCGGCGCATGCCCAGAATGGCCACGCGGTTTCCGCCGCGCAGCCCTGAACGCTCGGCCGGGCCACCCGGCGTGACGCGCTCGACCAGCAAGCCTTCCTGCACCGGCAATTTCAGCGCCTCCGCGACAGGGGGAGAGATGACGCGAGCCTCGACTCCCAGTGTGGCGCGGCGTACGCGCCCTTCATTGATCAAGTCCTGAGCGATGAGACGCGCCGTGCTGATCGGGATGGCAAAACCGATTCCGGCGGTTGTGCCGGACGGCGTGTAGATCGCCGAGTTGATGCCGATCACTTCGCCATGCGAGTTCAGCAGCGGCCCGCCGGAATTGCCCTGGTTGATTGCGGCGTCGGTCTGAATCGCCCCGTCAATGATTGTCGTCTGGCTGGTTTGCACGGTGCGCCCGAGCGCGCCGACGACTCCGGTCGTAAGCGTGCTCTGAAACCCGAAGGGATTTCCGATCGCGAGGACACGCTGTCCAACCTGCAGGCTGTCGGAATCGCCCATGGTGAGCGCGGGAAGTTTGCGGTCCTTCGGGTCAATCTTCACCAGCGCAATATCGTTGCGCTCATCTGCGCCGATGAATTTTGCGTCGTAATGCGAGCGATCGCCCAAGGTGACGGCAATGGCCTGCGCGCCCTGCACGACGTGGAAATTGGTGAGGATGTAGCCGCGCGGGTCAATCACGAAGCCCGAGCCGGCGCCTTCAACCGGCACCGGCTCCATGAAGACATCGTACTCGAGCGTGCGCGTCACGATATTGGCTACGGCCGGCGCCGCTTGACTGTAGATCTTCACGTTGATGATTTCATCGCCCACCAGTTCCGATTTCTTCGCCTCGGGGAAAGCGGCCGGCACGGCCTCGACACGTTCCGGCTGCCGCTGACCCCAGCGGCTTCCCGCCCAATACGCTCCGAGGACCAGCGCAAGCCCCATGGCCAGCAGACGCACAACGCCGGCTTTACTTTTTCGTTCGATCATTTCGATTTACCTCCCCGCTTTACCTGCCGGGCCTGGTCCGCTTCCATCCTTTTGAGTTTGGCGACGAGCGCAAACACCTGCTCCCGCGTGTGTTCGAGCGAGCCAGAGCAATCAATCACTTCATCGGACCTGCGCCGCTTTTCTTCGATGGGCATCTGCGCGGCGATGCGCTGCCGGGCTTGTTCCGGCGTGAGCGCCCGGCCCCCGTCCTTCTGCGTAAGTCGCGCGAGCTGTTGTTCGGGTGTGCACCAGGTGGTCACAAGGAAGTCCAGCTTCTTCGCGTATCCCGCCTCGATCAGCAGCGCGGCCTCGACCACGCCGATGGCATGCGGCTCGACCCGTTCGATCGCGTCCAGCTCCCGGTCCTGCGCTTCCAGGACTGGCGGATGCACGATGGCGTTCAGGCGCGCCAGGCGCGCCGGGTCGGCAAAGACGATGGCCCCGAGCTTCGCGCGATCCACACGCCCATCGGAAGTGAGAACGCCTCGGCCAAATTCGCGCACCACGCCGTCATAAGCGGCGGCGCCGGGCTCGATCAAGCGGTGCGCGATCTCGTCGGCATCGAGCACACGGCAGCCCAACTCGCGAAGCATCGCAGCCACAGTGCTCTTGCCGGTGGCGATTCCGCCCGTCAGTCCCGCGCGCAGCATCAGGGTTTGGCCGCCACGCCGCCGGGTGCGTTCATGGGCACTGCGTGCGCCTGCCCGCGAAGCAGGCGCGCTGCCTTTACCGTATTGCTCATGAGCATCGCGATCGTGAGCGGCCCGACACCTCCCGGCACCGGCGTGATGGCTCCGGCAATTTCCGCGACGTCCGGATGCACGTCGCCCACAAGCACCGAGCCTTTCTCCCGGAACTGCGCCAGCTTCGCGGGATAATTTGCGAAGATGCGCTGCGCCTCCGTTGCGTCGGTGATCCGATTGATGCCCACATCAATCACCGTCGCGCCTGGGCGCACCCAATCAGGCTCGACCATCGCGGCGCGGCCGATCGCGGCGACCACGATATCGGCTCGCCGCACAACTCCCGGCAGGTCCCGCGTTTTCGAATGACAGATGGTCACCGTCGCGTTGGCATGCATGAGCAGCAGCGCCATGGGCTTTCCCACGATGTCGCTGCGTCCGACCACAACCGCATTCGCGCCCTCCAGCGGAATGCCGCTCCGGCGCAGAATTTCCATCGCTCCGGCGGGCGTGCAGGCCACCAGGCCCGCGCGGCCGGAGACCAGACGTCCCAGGTTTGACGGATGAAAGCCGTCCACGTCCTTCGCAGGGTCCACGGCCTCGAGCACACGCTTGGTGTCCACTTGCGGCGGGAGGGGAAGCTGCACGAGAATTCCGTCCACAGCATCGCGCGCGTTGAGTTCCTCGACCAGCGCGAGCATTTCGTCGGTCGAAACTGTGGCGGACGGCGCATGCAGCCAGCTTCCGAGGCCCAATTGCTCGCATGCGGCGATCTTGCTTCGCACATAAATCTGCGAGGCCGCATTTTCGCCCACCAAAACCGCCGCGAGGCCAGGACGGATTCCCGCCGCTCCCAAAGCAGCAATTTCCTGCTTGAGTTCAGCGTAAATCTGATCGCGTATCGCGTTGCCGCTGAGGATGCGCGCCGTCACGTTGGCTCCCGGTGTGGCGATTCAAGCGTTGTTCACGTTTATGGTAGCACAGGCGGTGATGCGAGTTCCCGCGCCGCCCTGAGCCCGGCCTCGAGGTCGGGTACAATCAAATCCCGGGAACGCCAATCTCCCGATTGGCGGGCAATGAAACGCCATTCAGGAGAATGGCGTTCCCGGATTACCGGTTGATGCAGGCGGAAGGAGGCCAAGATGATTTTCGGCGAAGGCAGCGAGCGGAAGAAACTCGAGCAGCAGCGTCGCAGCGAAGGCCGCTTGCCGCCCGGACAATCGCTCACGCTGAAGTGGCCGGTGCTGCACGAAGGCTCGGTTCCGCGCGCCGATCTGCGCGCTTGGGATTTCCGCATCGAGGGCCTGGTCGAAAAGCCCGTGCGGCTTACATGGGAGGAGTTCAACCTCCTGCCGCGGACAGAAATTCAATGCGACATGCACTGCGTGACGCGCTGGAGCCGCTTCGACAATCGCTTTGCAGGCGTGCTGTTCAGCGAAGTGATGAAGCTGGTGACGCCCAAGCCGGAAGCGCGCTTCGCCATTGTGCGCGGAGAGCAGGGATACACGACGAACTTGCCGCTCGAAGACCTGATGAAGCCGACGACGATTTTCGCTTCGAAGCACGACGGCGAGCCGCTCTCGGCCGAGCATGGCTACCCGTTGCGCCTGATCGTCCCTCACCTGTATCTCTGGAAAAGCGTGAAATGGGTTCGCGGATTCGAACTGGTCGCTCAGGATACACCCGGCTTCTGGGAGCAGAACGGCTACCACATGCGCGGCGATCCGTGGAAAGAGCAACGGATTGATACGGACAAGTAGCACAGGCTCTTGTAGTGAGCACAGCGAACTATCAGCTTGCGTGCAGTTCCGTGAGGCCAAGAAGAAAAACCAATGTCTCCCACCGCTCGAAAACCGCGAGCAGTGGGGCACCCCGAGGTTCAAAATTGCTCAAAGGCTGGCGCACCCGGCCGGACTATCGAGAATGAGCGGCTTTGGTTTTAGAACCATCCACAATGCCCTTAATTCGCGTAACGGCCTGCGCTAGTGAACCGGACTTAAGCGAGTGCTCCCATATGCGAATCACTTTCCACCGATGCAACGTGAGTATCTTGGTCTGCTGACAGTCCCGGGCGGGTGGCCCGGACGTTGCCGAAGGCTTTGAAGTTTGGGTGCCCCGTCCTTCGCTGTTGGAAGGGCGGGTCCTTTGTCAGAGTTATCCTCACTTGGGCGCAGAGAATCAAATCGAGAACCCGCCCTTGAAAAGCGTCAAGGACGGGGCACCCCTAGACCCGGTATCGAGATTCCGGGTCGACCTTTAGCAATGCTGTCATCCGCCAGTGAAGAGCCGCCGGGAAGAAACCGAAGGCTGGGCCACCCGCCAAAGCGTGGGGTTTTTTGGGTTGTGTGAGACACCAACCTAGTAAATATCGTACAAAATGCCGCGTTGCAAACGCGCAACTTACAGAAAAGTCACAAGGGGAAACCGATTAAACCGGCAAACCAGCCAGCGGGTAGGCCATTTGTAGGCCACGGGCGCGGGCGTCGCGGTTACGGCAACGCCTTGATGCTGGCAATCATTTCCCTTACTTCCTTTTCTTTCGCGGCGTACTTCGCCACCATATCCGCCGCCGTTGCGATGGTCTTTCCCTGTAAATCCTCTAGGCGCGCCCCTCCAATCGCTTTCCAGCTTTCGGCGGCGTTGTGTCATCGCACTGCGTCCTCTTCGAGAAGTTCGATGAATCGCTCTTTCATGGGCTGGATTCCTCCGGCGCACGCGCCCGGCTATCTGAATTGTTCGGGAAAATGAAACTGGCTTACCGTTGTAACTGTTGCTGTAGATGTGGCGGATATATTCGCAGCATGCCCAACCAATCCGGGGGATTCCTGATTCTGGCGAGTTTCGATGTGTCTATCTTCGATGTCTTTCTTTTCGTCCCGCACCACACAGGGCTTCAGGATAATAGGCAAAACTAGGATGGGTAGAACAGCAATTTTCGCGGCGCGGAACTTACGCTTCTTCTTCGCCATGCTGAAAATTCTAGCAAAGTGCGCCCTGAAAAGCAAAAGGGCCGGTAAGCCTTTCGGCTAGATTTAATCATCCTCGGCCTCTTCCTCCATTGCTTCCTGAACGGCCTCGCGTACTCTTTCGTCCAAGTGCAAGTCGGCAATCGCGTCCTTTACAGCATCGCGCACAACCCATGAAATCCATAAAGATATGCACGCTACAGCCACCATAATCCAAAAGATGTCAGATGTGAAAATAGCGTGCAATGCCCCAAGGATAAGCGCAAGCAACCAGCCCAAAACTGAATCCATGCGGCGGATTCTACCACAGCCCCGGCTTACGGCTTTGGCACTAGCGTTTGTATGATTATCAGCATTACGTTGATACGGCAGCGGTCGGCAGCAAGTTTAAGATTTTTCTGTCCCACTTGGGGATAATCTCTAGCGGAGTCCCCAGCAAAGTGTTCACAGGCAGCGCCCAGCTTTTTTGTACCTTCCTCCGAAGTTTTCCACGGCGGGGCTAAATTTTCCGGGAAACCGTCGCGCTCGCAATCAAGGAATTGTTGTGCGCGTACCAGCCTAGCCAAGTCGTGCCGTTCGTCCCGCGCTGGCAGGAAAAGGCCGCATTCGGTCCTTTGAGGGGTTACCTCAGCCAGCTTGTTAGGCGTTTGGCCTTCGCGCTGTTGCGAATATATTGGGGTGCCAATCGAAGTGAAGAGGATAAGTACCAGTAAGAAACTAACCGGGAAGGTCCTACACATAGCGGTCCCGCCTTTCTTGGTCTTTCTGTGCGGCGGATTCTATCACTTACTTCCGAAGCACTATCAAGCCTACAAGCCATCGAATTAGCATCCCTTGCCGCCCGCCCCACCGCCACAGCTTGTATTGCCACGTGCCCAGATTCGGTATCATTTCCGCGCCGCCTGTGCCTTCCGGCCATCCTTATAGCATTCCTTGCAACGGCAATGCCGCCCGCCCTCTGAAGGCGGATGGGATGAATCGCGGTAGAAATCAGTGAGTGGTTTCCATGCGCGGCAAGTTGAGCAATGCTTTCCTTCGTAAAAGGCTTAGAGGCAGCCATTTCAGTAAATATCGTACTGCTCCCAATGCAGCGTCGGGTCGGATTGGATGATGATGCTCTTGCGCGTGGTTTGCTCGAGTTCTTCGATCAGCGACGACTCGCGCGTTTTTAGCGTTTTGGCGATCTCCGGGTTGACGCGCAGGGTGAGGCTTTGCGCGTCGAGATCGACGGCCATTTTTCGTGCTTCGGCCTGAATCTCGTAGCAGATCGTGGGGATGGACTTGACCATGCCGGAGCCGGTGCAGTAGGGGCACGGCTGGCAGAGAACGCGTTCGAGGGCTTGCTTGGTGCGTTTGCGCGTGATGCACACCAGGCCGAATTCGTTGAACGACAGCGCCTTGGACGGCGCGCGATCCTGATTCAAAGCCTGATCGAGCGCGGCCATAACTTTGTCGCGGTTGCGCCGCTCTTCCATGTCAATGAAATCGGCGACGATGATGCCGCCGAGGTCGCGCAGGCGGATTTGGCGGACGATTTCCTTCACGGCTTCGAGGTTGGTCTTGACGATGGTGTCCTCGAGGCGCGTGGAGCCGCGGCCGACGTACTTGCCGGTGTTGACGTCAATGGCGACGAGCGCTTCGGTGTGATTGATGACGATGTACCCGCCCGACTTCAGCCACACTTTCGGACGCAGCGCCTTGTCGAGTTCCTGCTGAATGCCGAATTCCTCGAAGATAGGCGCTTCTTTGGTGTACAGCTTCACGCGCGGGACCATCTTCGGCTGGAAGCGGCCCACAAATTCGACAACCTTGGTGAATTCCTCTTCGTTGTCGAGCCAGATGGCGGCGTAATCATCGCTCAGGTAGTCGCGCAGGATGCGCTCGACCAGGTTTAAGTCGCGGTGGAGAAGGGAAGGCGCGCGGCGCTGCTCGGAGCTGGCGCGGATGGTGTCCCACGTGCGGCCCAGAAATTCGACATCGGTCCGGATATCCTCGTCGCTTGCGCCGCCGGCGGCCGTTCGAACGATGAATCCGCCGGGAAAAGTTCCCTTCGCTTCGGTGACGACCCGCCGCAGGCGGGAGCGGTCTTCCGCGGAGCCGATGCGGCGTGACACGCCGATGTGCTCCACCGTGGGCATGTAGACGAGGTAGCGGCCCGGCAAGGCGACGTGACTTGTAATGCGCGCGCCCTTCTTGCCCAGCGGCTCCTTGGCAATCTGCACGATAATTTCCTCGCCCGCCTTCAGCATTTCAGAAATCAGCTGCGGACGCCGGTGCTGTTCGTGCCGTGGGTTCGGGTGCGAGTATTGATTAGGCCGATGTTCATTCGGACGCCCGCCGCGACGCCCGCCTCCGCCTTGCTGGCGGCCTCCGCGCCGCATCGGCCGCTGAAACCGGGCGCGCGGTTGTTCGGAAATGCGAGCACTGGTGGGTTGAGCCTCGGAGAACTGCGGCGCTTCCGCCGCATCGTGCGCTCCTTCAGAAGTTTCCATTTGCTCTTGCGGGCTCCAAGTAGAGCCCGCACCCGGGTGCTCTCCCGCATGCTCTTCCGTGTGCTCCGGGGATGATTCGGCGGCCATCGCTTCCTCGTGCATGGCATCCGCCGCCGCTTCGGCTTCCGCAGCCTCATCCTCGTGATCGGCATGCAGCGCATCCTGCAAATCTTCGAGTTCCGCCGCTTCGACGAATGGTTCGGCGGCGGATTCTTCCGCTTCCACAATCTCTTCCGCCTCGGCCTGCGCTTCTTCATGCTTGGCTTCGGCCAGTTGTTCGGCGAGCGCGGCTGCTTGCTCGTCGGAAAGATCCGCGCCGTTCTGGGGAGGGACTTCCGCGGCTTCGGCAGACGCGGGTGCGGGCTCTTGACGAGCGATTTCCGGCTCGCGGATTTGTGGAGGAAAGGAAACCGGCGCGGCACCCAGGAATTCTTCAGCAGGCGCGGGCGCGGCAGGGCTCGGCTCCACGCGTTTTTCAATCACAGATTCCGCCGCGGGCGAAGGAGTATAGAGTGTTTCGGGCAAACCCGTCGCAGCTTGCTCGCGCACGGAATCCCGCGCGAAATCAGTTGCTGAGGGGCGCGGTTCCGCATGGAGCGCCGATGTGTCCGCGGCAACTTGCGCCGGGGGCGCCGCCGGAGCGGCCGGAATGTGATCTTTATATTTTGCGAGCGACTCGCCCGGGAGAATAATCGGCTGATAATTTTCCGGGGGCGGTTCGTACGGCTTAGGTTCGTGCGGGCGTGAATCCAAGGGCCGCGGCGAAGCATATTTTGACGGCGGCAATTCGCGCCCGGGCCGCGGGCCGCGCCCGCCGCCCTGGCGTCCCCAGCGGCGATTGCGCCCGCCGCGTCCTCCGCGGTCGTTGAAGCCGCCGCGTCCGCGGTCCTGCCTCTGTTCGAATGGAGGCCGCTGGCCCTGCTGAATCGGCGGCGCATGCGGTGGAACGGCAGGGGAGACGGCGGATGGGCCGGCCTCGGCAGAGATTTTTTCCGGCTGGCTCCAAGTCGAGCCCGCACCCGCGACAGAAGGTGTTGGCGGCGCAGCCTCCACGGATGGCTGCTGGACTACTCCGCCGTTCGTGGTCGAAGGGGCAAACACCTGACCACCCTGTTGCTCCATCTTTTGAACTTTGGCCTCGATGGGATGGGCGGCGTGGTCGTAGTCTTCGAGATGTTCCAGGAAATCGCTGACGTACAGGAAGGCGTCGCTATCGAGGCCGATATCCACGAAAGCGGACTGCATGCCGGGTAGAACTCGTGTGACGCGTCCTTTGTAGAGGCTTCCGACTAAAGCAAATTCTTTTTCGCGTTCGATGTAAATTTCACAAAGCTGCCCATCTTCCACAATAGCGACCCGCGTCTCGTGCGGGGTCGCGGAGATCACAAGCTCCTTCGACATGAAAACTCCTCGGAGGGCATCGCCGCACTCCGGTTCGGCGCATAAAGCAGCGCCCCATCCCGCGAAGCGGGATCACCGGGGAAGCCAAGAATAGGGATCTTCCGTAAGGCATGCGATGCTAGCCTCGCCATCAAATTTTTCTTTCCAGCGGGCCGCTCGCTTGATGCGCAGCGCGGCGCGGGCCGGAAAGCAGTGCCACTAGCTCAATTGACGAAACGCCGGATGCGGACGTTCATCACGAGCCCCAATGCCAGAAAAACAAACAGTGTGGCCGAGCCGCCGTAACTCATCAACGGCAGCGGAATGCCAGTGACCGGCATGAACCCGATCACCATAGCCACATTGACCAGCACATGAAAACCCAAGACTGCCGCCACGCCCATTACCAGAAACATCCCCGCGCGATCGTGCGCGCGCTGGGCGTTCTGGACCAGTTGTAGCAGCAGGAACATATACAGCAACAGCGCCACGAAGACTCCGGAAAAGCCCAGTTCTTCGGCGAGCGCCGCCAGGATAAAGTCCGAGTACCGCACCGGCACGAAGCCTAATTGATTTTGGCTCCCGTTGCCAAGTCCTTTTCCCCAGAATCCGCCAGACCCTACGGCGATTTTCGATTGCAGTATCTGATAGCCTGCGCCGCGGGGGTCTTCCTCCGGCCGAAGGAATGTCGTCACACGCTCCTTCTGATAAGGCTTCAGGAAATGGTAGCCCACCGGCACCATGATAGCCGCCAAGGCCAGCACTGCAAGCGCATGCTTCCACTGCAGCCCCGCTAAGTATGCTCCCACAGCCACCAGCGGCACCAGCACTAATGCTGTGCCCAGGTCCGGTTGCAACATAATCAAGGCCAGCGGCAAGCCGACTACCGCGGCCGCCTTGATCAGATCGCCCAGCTCGAGCCGTTCGGTGCGCACTTCCGCAAAGAAACGAGCCATCACAACAATTATAATCAACTTCACCAGTTCTGACACCTGCAAAAAGCCCCCGAGAATCGGCAGCCACCGCCGGGCTCCGAAGCGCGTGTGCCCGACGGCCAGCACCGCGACCAGCGCAATCATCGCGAGCAGGTACAGCAGCGGAGCCTGATCCATGATCCTGTGGTAGTCCACACGCGACACCAGAAGCATCAAGACGGTTCCCAGCAGGATCCAGTACATCTGGTGTGTATGCATTCCCGCGAGATGGCTCGCATGCGTTGCCGACCAGATTTCCAGCACGCCGATGCCGCAGATGCTGAACGCCGTGGCCAGCAGCCACCAGTCAAAGTCGCGGATACTCGCTCTTTCTTTCATGGCCTCACGATCTCAATTTGATCATCAGAAATTCCATGCCCAGTCATCGCAGCTCTCTCACGGATTCAAATTCGTCGTGGCACTCACGGGCCGCGCAGGTTGCGCATCCTTCTTGGGATCCTTCTGACCCAGGGACTTGGCCAACATGCGGTCCGGACCTGGATCCTGAGGAATCTCGATGCGCTGGTAATCGACTGTATATTTCTGATTCTTTTGCGCGGTCTTCTTATCGTAATAGGTCTTGATGATGTCGCGCGCCACCGGCGCCGCCACCGAGGCGCCGTGTTCCCCGCCTTGCACGAGAACGGAGACGACGATTTCGGGATCGCGGCGCGGCGCGTAGCCGACAAACCACGCATTGTCATTCAGATCGGAGGAACGCCCGGCGCGCTGCTTGCCCTCGTTG
Organism: Terriglobia bacterium; assembly: GCA_041480265.1. Lineage (GTDB taxonomy): Bacteria > Acidobacteriota > Terriglobia > Acidiferrales > UBA7541 > Palsa-360. The sequence continues at coordinate 38,366 of JBGOZP010000016.1, forward strand.
CTGATCACTTGTGCGCTGCCGGTTTTACCGCAGAACTCCACACCCTGTAACTTGACCCCTCCCGCCGTGCCGCCTTCGTTCACCACGCCGTACATGCCCTGTGTTACCTGCTCGGTCGAAGTTTCCCGGAGCCGGAAATCCACTTCCGGCACGGGCTGGTTGGTCATTATCAGGTGAGGTTGTTTGAAAACGCCTCCCATCGCAATTCCGCCAATCGTGCGCGCCAGCTGCAGCGGTGTAGTTACGACGGCGCCCTGGCCGATGGCCACAGAGATCGTCTCCCCCGCGTACCATTTTTGGTGGAAGAGACGCTGCTTCCACTCTTCCGACGGCACGACGCCCGTCTCTTCCGCAGGCAGATCGATACCCGTCCTGTGCCCCAGGCCGAGTTGCATGGCGTAGTAGGAAATACGATCGATGCCGAGTTCCTTGCCGACGTTATAGAAAAACACGTCGCAGGAATGGACGATGGCCTTGTGCAAATCCACTGTGCCGTGTCCCTTCTTATCCCAACAATGGAACGTGCGACCGTAAAACGACGCGTATCCCGGACAAAATACCGTGTAATTTTCAGGAATGACTTTTGACTCCAGCATCGCCGTCGCCATGATGATCTTGAAGACGGAGCCTGGTGCGAGTTGCGCCTGAATCGCCCTGTTGAGCAGGGGCTTCTCGGGATCTTCGTTCAATTGTGCCCATTGATCGCGCGAGATACTCACGGCGAAATCGTTCGGATCATAAGCGGGGCGGCTCACCATGGCGAGTGTTTCGCCGGTTCGCGGATCCAGAACGATCACCGCTCCCTTGCGCCCATGGAGCGCTGTTTCGGCCGCGACCTGCAAATCGTAGTCAATCGTCAGCTTGATCGGCTTGCCGGGAATGGCGTCCTGTTGCTCCAACCGGCCCATTTCCTTGCCGACGCTATTGACGATCACGCGCCGCAAACCGTCCGTGCCCATCAGAGTTTCATTGTATTGCCGCTCGAGTCCTGTCTTTCCAACAATGTCCCCGGGACGCAGTTTGGAATCGGAGTCTTCCACCTGTTCCGCGCTCACTTCGCCCACATACCCGCTCACATGCGCCATGAAACCATCGCGCGGATAGCGGCGGCGGTGGACCATGAGCATCTCCAGCACAGGAATATCGGCGCGGTGCGATTCGATGAAGGCGATGTCGGAGGGGCTCGCTTCCGGCTTGATGACGATGGGCTGAAATTTAGGCATGGCCCTGGCCGCGTCGATCTGCTGCTTCACCTCCTCGAGCGTCATGCTCAGGCCATCGGCGATCTGCGGCAGCAGGCGCTCCACCTGCAAGGGATCGTCGCGCAACAGCAGGACGCTGAACGAAGGATAGCTGTCCACCAGGACGCGGCCCTCGCGGTCCAGCATCGGGCCACGCGGCGCTATAATGGGAATAGATCGGATGCGGTTGCGTTCCGCGAGTTGCGAGTAGCGGTCCGAATCGATAATCTGCAGCTTCCAGAAACCGAACAGCAGCAGGGCAATTATTCCGACGATGACGTAGGAGGCAACGGCCAGCCGTCCCTGCGGCATGCGTTTGTCATTTTGAAATGAAACCGGCACATCCACTCCGCGCCCCGATTTGTTGGGGCGCGCCACCTGCAATTTTCAGTTAGAACTTAACCACACATCCACACTAGCATTCGCAACATGGGTGCGCAAGGCGTCGCGCATCGTATCGGATAACGCCTGTTCCAGAAGGGAGGGGGAGTGTGGCCCTGGCAAGGGTCGTGCCGGCTCTTGTTCTCCGGGGAAAATCACGAGGGCCTGCGGAACCGGTCGAGCAGCGGGAACAGCGCGAGGGCGATGAAGGCGTTGACCACCGAGGCAATCAGGAGCGGGAGATTGAAGTAAGTATCACTGTGCTGCGCGAGCAGGAATCGGCTCGTCAGTACGAACGCCGCATGGTGGAACAGGTAAAACACAACCGTCAGCAGGAATCGGGCGATCGGATGCTCGACGTCGATGCGCGCGCCGATCGAAGACCCGCCAAATCCGACTAACGTCTTGGCGATGCCGAACAGTCCCAGAGGCGTGCGGCTTAGGCTGTCCTGCAAGAGCCCGATCACCATGCCGAGCAGCAAGCCGGACGATGGATTGCGCTTGCTGAGCGCGAAGTAGAGCGTGACCAGAAGCGGCAATTCGAGATAGCCGGCCCCGCGGACATGTACCGGAAGCGACGATTGCAGCACGATCGCCAGCACGACGACAGCCGGGACAACTCCCGCATAATACTTGTGCACTTCAATGTGCGGTTCGGGCCCGATGTATACTTCGGTGTTTTCCATTCTCTTCTCTGGCTCTCCGCGTCGTCTGGAACGATTACCGCGTGTCTTCCGGAGTCTTGGCCGCGGCGGATGGCGCGGCTGCCGGCGCCGGACTTGCCTCTGCTTCTTTCCTCAAATTCAATTCCTGCCGAGTGAGCAGGACAAATACTTCTTCCAGCTGATCGAGATGCGCGGCGGGTTTCAGCAGGATCTGCATGAACGGAGCTTTGCGGTCCGGCGTCGCTTGCGCCACCGTTGCGATCGGCAGGTCCTTGGGGAAGATGCGGTCCAGGCCCGAAGTCAGCACCGCTTCGCCAACCGAAACCTTCGCATCGTTGCTGACGTAATCCATTGATAGTTCCGGTTTGCCTGAGCCTTTTACGACCCCCTGCGTCCGCGTGCTCGCCAGCACAGCGCCCACGCCGCTTTCCCTGTCGCCCAGCAGCAATACCTGCGAGGTATCCGAATAGACGGCGAGAAGTTTTCCGACGACGCCGTCCGGCGTGATGACCCCCATGTCGCGGCGCAGGCCCACGCGCGAGCCCCGGTCAATATAGATGACGAAACTTCCCGAGTCCGGACTTGCACCGATCACGCGTGCGGCAGCCATGGGCACGTCCGCATGGGCCTCGCGGAAATTCAGCAGGCGGGCGAAGCGATCGGCTTCGAGTGCGCGGCCCTCCAATTGTGCGTTGCGCACTTTCAATTGGCCCAGTTCGGCGCGCAGAACATCGTCTTCCTGCCGGGTGTGCCGCAATCCGATGTAGTTGCCCCAGCCGTGCTCGAAGTTATAAATGGTCCAGGAACCCGCGCGCTGCACCGGCGAAAGAAGCGCCACGGCCCACACGCGAATCAGCCGCACCTGCCCCTCGCGCTTGATCTGCACGGCGAGCAGCAGCAATTGTGCGACGATGACGCCGGCCAGCAGCGTCATGGATTTGTGTCGTGAGGGAATCGCAATCATCGAAGAATCTGTCAGCTCTTGGAAATTCGTCGCCGGCGCTTGCCAATCGTGACGTCGCCGGCGCGCGTCGCATACGTTGGAACGGCGCTAGTCAATGGAGACCATCCGCAACAGCCGGAAATCGCTGAGCATCTTGCCCGTGCCGAGCACGACCGAGGCCAGCGGATCATCCGCGATCGAAACCGGCAACCCGGTTTCTTCCCGAATCCTCTTGTCGAGGTTTTTGAGCAGCGCGCCGCCGCCGGTCAGCACGATCCCGCGGTCGCTGATATCGGCCGAGAGTTCAGGCGGCGTGCGCTCCAGCGCGACGCGGCAGGCGTTCAGTATGGTCGCCACGCATTCGGAGAGCGCTTCGCGGATTTCACTGTCATCAATCGTGACCGTCCGCGGCACGCCTTCGATCAGGTTGCGGCCCTTCACTTCCATGGTCAGCGGCTTCTCGAGCGGATACGCCGAACCAATCTCCATCTTGATCTGCTCGGCGGTGCGCTCGCCCACCAGCAAATTGTATTTGCGCTTCAGATAGTGCATGACGGCTTCGTCCATCTCATTGCCGGCCACGCGCACCGATCGCGAATACACGATACCGCTCATGGAAATGACGGCGATATCGGTGGTGCCTCCGCCGATGTCCACGACCATATTGCCCGAGGGCTCCTCGATGGGCAGTCCTGCGCCTATCGCGGCGGCCATCGCTTGCTCGACCAGGTAGACCTCGCTGGCGCGCGCGCGATAGGCCGAGTCCTGCACCGCGCGTTTTTCCACCGGCGTGATTTCGCTGGGCACGCCGATGACGATGCGCGGGTGCACCAGCACCCGCCGGTTGTGCGCCTTCTGGATGAAGTAGGTGAGCATCTTTTCCGTCACCTTGAAATCGGCGATTACGCCGTCCTTCATCGGCTTGATGGCCACCACGTTGCCCGGCGTGCGCCCGAGCATTTCCTTGGCTTCCTTTCCCACCGCTACGACTTCGCCGCTGTTCTTGTTGATGGCTACAATCGAGGGTTCGTTCACAACGATGCCTTTGCCCTTGGCAAAGACCAGCGTGTTGGCCGTGCCCAGATCAATGGCCAGGTCGGAAGAAAACAGACTGAAGACCGAACGAAGGCTGTATCCGTTTTTATTCATGTTTCCCTCAGTACTCTTGCTGCTTGCGGATGCCGCGCACCGGAGCGCGTGGCCCGGCTACGGAATTACAATGTCCACGTGCTGGATGGCTGTGCCACCACGGCGGTTCTGCCCGGTGACGGCAATCGTATGGCTGCCGCGCGTCAAGGGTTGCGTAAAGTACTTGAACGTGCCGTCGGGATTCATATTCGCCACCGACTCACCGTTGATAATCAGCGCCGCGCCAGGCTCGGTGCGCCCGCTGATCTCTACTACGTTACCATGCAACTCGGCGCCGCCGATTTCCAGCATCATCTCCTGGCCTTTGCCTTGTGTCGCGAGCGTAAACTTAAACGTATCGCTCGCCGCGCTGACGTGCTTTTGCGCATCCGTAGCCAGCACATCCCAGAAATAGTCGCCCGCGTCCAGGCCGGTAATCTCGGCCGAAGTTCCAGCCAGCTTCCGGTCCTCTACGATGCGCGAGAACATGGACGTCGTGCTGATGCGAATCTCGTAGCTGACCGCTTCCGGCACCGGCTTCCACTCAAAATGCACCGGAGCGCGCTTCGGGTTCGGAACGACCAAGGCTTGCAGGTTCATCGGCTCGGTCAGGTCCGGCGGGGAAAGAACCTTCGTCTTGGTGATCGTTCCGCCGGCCGGCGGCACGGTCACGCGCTCCCATCGCCCGATCTCGACTTGCTGGCGGCCATCGGTTGTCGCCAATGCCGCCGAACCAGAGGATACGGTGATTTCCCCTTCGTTGGTTTGCGGATTGCTGCGCACGGCGGCGCGGCTGTTCGGCCGGACCGAGGCCACGGCGTTCGAGAAGGAAACCTCGGCTTTGGATTTAGCAGATTCCCATGTTCCCGTGGCCAGATCCACGGCTCCGGAGCTGATGTGCATGGCGACGCGTGTTTCGCTGTCGCGCCCGACGGAGTTTTCTTCCACGGTCACCAGTGTATCGGCTTGCACCGTGTACGTCGTGCCGTCTATGAAGGTGATGCGCGCTGCGCCGTCCCCGCTAGTTTGAATCAAGTCGCCTTTGTCCAGCGCCATACGATAGTCAGCCGCCACCCATTGCACCGAGTTCGCTTTCTTGACTTGTACCTTGCCGTCCAGGTTCACAAACCTTGCCTGCTTCAGAGCCGGCTCCACGCTGGCGCTGCTGTCGCCGCTCAGTGCCTGGGAAATCTTGGCGATCGCGCCGCTGTAAGATTCCGGGTAAATCAAGTATAGCGTAGCCAGGATGATTGCAAAAACCAGCAGCACGTATATTATCACCGTCCGGTAAGTGACAGCTTTCCAGTAGAACTCCATGTTCGAGATCTTGGGACGATGTCCTGAGGGTAGTCTCTGGTTTTGCATGGCGCAAATCGCTGTTTTTCAGCCGAATTCACAATTTAGCACAGCCGTCTGCGCCTCGCCTAGAACGCCGGGCCATGCAGTTTCCCGCAGCGCAATAGATAGAGGGTGCAAACTCGAATGGCCTTTTTACAATATCCTTACAACCCTATGGGTCAATCACGGCTAGGCTCCCCAAGAGGTCTAGCGATGAACGGAATACGATTAGTGAATTCAGCCAAACAACTGGATGCGGGGCAACTCTATTCGGGCCTCATCCGCCTCCACATTCTTCACCACGCGGCAAAGGACGGAATCTTCGGTCTGGGCATGATCGAAGAGCTGGCGAGGCACGGTTACAAGCTCAGCCCCGGAACGCTGTACCCGATCCTCCACGGGCTTGAAGAAAAGGGGCTGCTCCGTTCCCAGGAGCACGGCTTAGGTGGGAAAATTCGCCGCGTGTATCGAACGACCACAGCCGGTCAGAGGGCTTTGATGGCCGCGAAAGAGAAAGTCCGGGAATTGTTTGGCGAACTTTTCGAGGACCGCCCCATGGCGAAACATGCCCGAACGCAGCCGCGGGTTGTACGAGTTCAGGCCGGCAACTACCGAAAGCAAAGCACTGCATAAGGTCGCGCTACGACCCCGCTCCGTATGGGCTTCTTGCATGGCATCAAGCGGATTGATCTCTCCGGTTCGACCGCACTATTGTTTTGTTGCCAATTGAGCGCGCATCAGATGGACTGGCTGTCATTGACACTCCTGGATCGTTCTCTTATTATCGTTTATCGATAACGGTAAACGATAGTTGAGGGGAGGTTCCTGGAGTGTCAGTCCATTGGAGAAGGCTCACCGGCATCGCCGCATGCCTATCTTTATTGGCGCCGATCCTTCCCAGGGCGGCGGCGCAGAGTCCACAGACCCCGCTAAGAACATTCACGTTAGATCAAGCAGTGGACTACGCTGTTCGAAATTATCCGGCAATTCGCGCATCCCTGGAGCAGGTTTCCGCCGCGCAGGCTGGCGTAACGCTGGCGAAGACAAACTACCTGCCGCGAGCGGACTTGCTTTGGCAAGGGAATCGCGCGACAAAAAACAACGCTTTCGGATTGCTCCTGCCTCAGCCGGTCATTTCACCAATTTCAGGGCCCGTCCTTCCCTCGGCCTCGAATCAGTCTGTTTGGGGAAGCGCCGCGGGGCTTTTGTTCACATGGGAACCTTTTGATTTCGGGCGGCGTGGGGCTACGGTCAACGCGGCACGAGCCGGTCAGAACCTCGCCAATTCACAGGTCTTCGTGACTCGATTGGACATCGCCGTGGCAGCCGCGAATGCATTCTTCAATGTCGTGGCTGCGCAACAAAGGGCCGCGGCAGCGAAAGCGGATGTGGAAAGGCGGCAGGTATTTGCCAATGTGGTCCACACGCTGGTAACAAACCAGTTGAGGCCGGGAGCAGATGCTTCCCGCGCAGATGCCGAGTTGGCACGCGCTAGGATTTTACTCATTCAGGCTGAACAATCGGAGGCAGTGGGCCGCGCCGCCTTGGCGGAATTTCTCGGGCTAAACGCGAACGATGTACAAATCAACGCAGGCTCGCTTCTGGGTAATCCGCCAAACGTCAATCCGCCCGCGACACCGCTCGCAGCACATCCGTTCGCTACGGCTGAACAAGAAAGAGTCGGCCAGATCTCAGCTCGGATGCGTATTCTCGATCGCTCCTACTTCCCTCGCCTCTATTTTCAATCCACGATTTACGGCCGGGGAACCGGCGCCAACACGGACGGCACGGTCCAGGGCGGCGCGAATGGATTGGGCCTCGATCGGTCGAACTGGGCGACGGGGCTTACTGTCACATTTCCCGCATTCGATATTTTTTCCATCCGAGCCCAAAAACAAATTGAATCGGCGAACGAGCGGACAGAACGCGCATTGTACCAACAGACTGTGGATGGTCTTACATCGCAATTACAGCAAGCGCAGGCGACTCTGGAGGGCGCGCGCCGTGTCGCTGAAAACACGCCCATCGAACTGCAAGCGGCACGCGATGCCGAGATGCAGGCGCGCGCCCGCTACGAGGCGGGACTCGCAACGATTGTGGAGATTGCCGAGGCGCAAGGCCTGCTGGTTCAGGCGGAGATCGACGACGCGCTAGCGCATCTCGCCGTTTGGAACGACCTGGCATTGGTCAACGCCGCTCAGGGTGATCTGCAACCCTTCATGCAATTTCTGCACTAGAAGTCTCGGGAGGTCGCTAGGCGTGTGGTTAATTCGAGCAGCGTTGCGCAGGCCGGTTACGGTGATGGTCATCGTTCTCGCTCTGGCTCTTTCTTCCATTCTTGCGCTGCTTCGCACGCGGATCGACATTTTCCCAGATTTGAATCTGCCCGTCATTTATGTGGCCCAGCCCTATGGCGGTATGAGCCCGCAGCAGATGGAAGGCTTCCTCTCCTACTACTACGAGTACCACTTCCTGTACATCAACGGAATCGAGAGCGTGGAGGCGAAATCAATTCAGGGCATTGCGCTGCTCCGGCTTACGTTCCATCCCGGGACAGACATGAGCGAGGCGCTGGCGCAGACGATTTCCTACGTGAACCGCGCTCGCGCCTTCATGCCGCCCGGCACCGTCTCTCCATTTGTGTTCCGGTACGACGCGGGCACGCTGCCTGCCGGGTATCTCGTGTTTTCAAGCGCATCGCGCACGCTTGGCGAAATTCAGGACCTCGCGTTGAACCGCGTGCGTCCGGTTTTTGCGACACTGCCGGGAGTTTCCTCGCCGCCGCCTTTTGGAGGCAACCAGCGCACGATTGTCGTCAGCGTTGATCCGGGCAAATTACACGCGTACGGACTTTCTCTACAGAGTGTCGTGCAGGCCCTGGTGGCAGGAAACAGTATCGAACCGGCAGGAAATGCCAACATTGGAAATTATCAGACACTGGTCACCACGGATTCAACCGTCGGGCATATCGCCGATTTGCTGGACATACCATTGCGCACTGGCTCGGGACCCTCGGTCTACCTGCGCGACATCGGAACTGTCTCTGATTCCTCGGACATTCCCGCGGGCTACGCTCTGCTGAACGACAAACGAACCGTGTACATTCCGGTAACGAAGCGCCCCGATGCTTCGACCATTACCGTGGTCAACGAAGTTCGCGCGAGCCTCCCGCGATTTCAGTCCCTGGTTCCCGAAGACATCAAGATTACCTACGAATTCGATCAATCCCAGTATGTTCGCGACGCGTTGCTCGCGGTCCTGCGCGAGGGATTCCTGGGTGCGATTCTCACAGGCCTCACGCTGCTTTTCTTTTTGCGCGATTGGCGCAGTTCGCTGGTCGTCGTCATCACGATCCCCCTAGCCCTGCTGATAGCGGTCGTAGCTCTATGGGCTACGGGACAAACCATTAACATCATGACTCTGGGTGGGCTTGCCCTTGCCGTAGGGGTCCTCGTAGACGAGGGCACCGTGCTTCTCGAAAACATTCATGTGCATCTGGCCCAAGGCGAACCGAAGCCCCGCGCGGTTTTAGAAGCAAGCCGTGAGGTCGCGATCCCGCGATTGCTCGCGATGCTATGCGTGCTCGCCGTCTTTTTGCCTTCCTTTTTCATGGTTGGCCCGGCCCGATCCCTTTTTGTGCCGCTTGCGCTCGCCGTCGGATTTTCGATGGGCGCATCGTACCTGCTATCCAGCTCTCTGGTGCCGGTGCTTTCCAACTGGCTCCTCAAGGCGGAGAAAGTGCACGCGGACAGTTCCGCGGAAGCAGGTTTCGACCGCTTCCGAACAGGATTTTACAAGCGGCTGGATCGCCTCATGGCCCGCCCCGCACTGCTGCTCGGCTTCTATTCAGTCGTGGCGATCGGCGTGCTGCTTTTGATCGGGCCCAGGCTCGCGCGGGAAATCTTCCCTTCAGCGGCGGCAAATCAATTTCGCCTGCGCTTCAATGCTCCCGACGGCACGCGTTTGGCGGTGACCGAGGAGATGGCGCAGCGCGTGCTGGAGGCGATCAATCGCGAAGGAGGACCCGGCAACGTTGCTCTGACTCTGAGCTACGTCGGTACCCAAGGTTCGTCCTATCCGATCAACGCCATATTTCTCTGGACCAGCGGGCCGCACGAGGCCGTCATGAACGTCGGGCTTCGTCCCGGCGCATCCATTTCTCTTCGCGACTTGGAGGAAAAGCTCCGCAACACTTTGCCGCAACAATTCCCGGGAGCGCACTTCTCCTTCGACCCTGGGGACCTGATTAGTCAGACGCTGAATTTCGGCACGCCTTCGGTGATTGAGGTGGCCTCCACCGGGCCACAATACAACGACGTGTTGAGCTACGCGGGACGGCTCAGGCAGGAGCTTGCGAAAATAGATGAACTGCGGGATCTCGGATACGAACAGCCACTCCACTATCCATCCGTGGATGTCCGCATAAACCGTGTGTTGGCCGGACAGCTCGGCGTGACTGCGGACCAGGTTGGGCAGGCGGTTGTAGCGGCAACCGCTTCAAGCCGCTTCGTGGCCCCCAACTACTGGCGCGATCCGTCGTCCGGTGTCAGCTACCAAGTGCAGGTGGAGGTGCCGCAGGCGCAAATGACCTCCATCAAGGATATCGAGACAATACCAGTTGCGAGCGCTACCGGAGCGGACCCGATCGTCAGCCAAGTGGCTTCTGTGCGCGCCGGGAGCGTGCCCGGCGAACTCGACCGCCAGAACGGGCTTTGGATGATTGGCCTTTCCGCCAATCTTGCCAAAAGCGACCTGGCTCGCGCAGCTTCCGACATTGACCAGGCGATCGCGCGCGCAGGCAGCCCGCCGCGTGGGGTAACCGCGCAGGTTCGCGGGCAAGTGAGCGCCATGCTGCAGATCTTCGGCAACTTGAGCATAGGGCTCGCGCTCGCCATCTTCGTCATCCTGCTGCTGCTCGCGGCGAATTTCGAGTCCCTCCGGCTCTCGCTGATCGTACTGTCCACCGTTCCCGCGGTACTTGCGGGCGTCGTCCTCATGCTGTTAGTCACGGGGACAAGCCTGAACCTGGAAAGCTTCATGGGCGCCATTATGGCCATCGGCGTTGCCGTTGCAAACGCGATTCTGTTGGTGACCTTCGCCGAAAAGAACAGGAAGAATGGCGCGGATGCCAAGACCGCGGCGCGAAATGCCGCCGGCGAGCGCCTCCGCCCTGTGCTGATGACCAGCCTGGCGATGATCACAGGCATGATCCCCATGGCGCTCGCGATTGGACGCGGCAGCGAGGAAACCGCGCCGCTTGGCAGGGCTGTCATTGGCGGGTTGCTGTGCGCCACCGCGGCGACGCTGCTTGTCCTGCCGACTGTTTTCGGGCTGGTGCAAAAACGCGCTTCTCTTATCTCGCCCTCGCTCGATCCTGAGGACCCGCACAGCCCGCATGCGACACCATTGGAGACTTCACGATGAGACCGCTTTCCGGAGTGTTTGCCTTCAGCCTCATTCTAAGCGGCTGCGGGGGATCATCTTCGCAGCAATCCCAGTCCAGTCAGGCGGCTAATGCCGGCGCTCCTCGCCAGGTCGCGGTCGCATCGGTTGAATCTAAGAAGCTGGATACAATCCTGAATCTTCCTGCCCAGATCATTCCGTACGAGGCTGTGGATGTATACCCGAAGGTGACAGGGTTTCTGGAAATGATTCGCGTGGACCGCGGATCGCGAGTGAAAGCCGGCGAAGTCATGATCCGCCTCTCAGCTCCGGAACTGGTCGCGCAACGCACCCAAGCCGAGGCCAGCCTGCATAGCGCCGAGGCGCAACTCGCCGCCGCACAGGCGAAGCTCGCCTCCGATCGCGGAACCTATCAACACTTAGCGGCAGCCGCAAAGACGCCCGGAGTTGTCGCGGGCAACGATCTTCACGTGGCTGAACAATCTGCCGCCGCCGACAATGCGCAGGTGGACGCTGCTTCCAATAATGTGCAAGCGGCGCGCGATAGTTTGCGCGGCGTGGCCCAGTTGGAGTCTTATTTGGAAATCCGCGCTCCATTCGATGGCGTGGTTACCGTTCGGAACCTGCATCCGGGCGCCCTTGTCGGCCCGGCGTCAGGGCAGGGAGGGGGACAGCACATCGTCCGCATCGAAAGCATGAGCCGCTTGCGTGTAATCGTTCCTGTGCCGGAGGCATACGCCGCCGGAATTCAAGAAGGCCAGCAGGTCGCTTTCAGCGTGCCTGCATACCCCGGACGCGCCTACCACGCTCCCATCGCGCGCATCTCGCGCGATATCAATCAAAACACGCGCACGATGCAAGTCGAACTCGATTTCCGTAATGCCGGCGATCAGGTCACGCCGGGAACCTTCGCGAACGTCGAATGGCCCATACACCGTTCTTACGAAACGCTATTCGTACCCTCATCGGCAGTGACAACAGACCTCCAGCGGACATTCGTCATTCGCGTGCGTCAAGGAAAAGCCGAATGGGTTGACGTTAAGACGGGCGCCTCCAACGGGAATCTCATCGAAATATTCGGCGATTTGCAAGAGGGCGATCAGGTGGCTTTGTTTGCCACCGACGAGATTCGCCCCGGCACTCGCGTGGCGCAACCTCTAGTCTCCTCACATTAAGAGATTGAGTGTATGCGCTTAGAATCAACAAAATTCCATAGGTTCCAACAAGCTTTGGCATTTGGTTCGGGACCAGGATGCCGGCAGTTCAAATCCACTCGCCCCGACCATTCATTTTTTCTCCGTTCGTTCAGTCACACCCTTGGTCATCGCCGCCGTCAGCGCCCAAAATGGCGGACAGTATGTGCCAGCAAGCCGAAGACCCGGAAAACGGCCGGTAACACGACGCAACTGTGATAGCATCAGACATCATTTTTCATATTACAAATCTCCCAGTGTTTCTGAAGCGAGGGCTGTAATTATTAATGACGGATGTTTAGATTATAAATACAACATCGTAGGGAAAGATGGAAATGAGAGTACGAAGCCTCGCCTTGTTTGCCGTGACGCTGGCATGTCTCACGCAACCCGCGCTATCCATCGCCCAAGATTCAAAGAACGAACCTTCGAATGAAATTTTACGGGACTCCGAACCAACCGATTTCAATAGAAAGATCTATTACAAAAACAAGCTCGAATTCTCCTTGGAAACGGGATGGCTTCCCGTCAATATTCCTTTTGTTTTCGACTTTCTCACAGGCGATCCGTATAAGCGATCCTCCTGGGTTAATTACACGCTGGTACCCATCACTGCATCTCTCCGATGGCACCTGGGGGACATAAGAGGTCCCTCGTTTCTGCGAGGCAATACCGATCTTACGTTCAGCCCGTCCTTCACTGCGATTCCGAGAGGGCCTGAAACGGGGTATGCGGCTTTCATCACGGGTGTGCGACGTAATTTTGTCCAGCCTAATTGGAAGATTGTACCTTACTTCGAAGGACGCGTTGGCCTCGGGTTTATTGACGCAAAGGGACCCAAGGGGGTGCCTGCTGCGCAGGGGCAGGACTTCACGTTTACTCTCATGCTAGGCAGTGGAGTGCGATATAATTTCAATTCTCGCTACGCCATCTCGGCTGGTATGAGTTACATGCATATATCAAACCTTTATTTATCCGAACCGAAGTTTTATAACTATGGCATAAACGTATACGGTCCAATGATTGGAGTCGATGTCCGATTGGGAAAGCCTAAATCACCGTCAGCGCAAAAGCGACAGCGGTAGTCCTTTCACCTAAGCAAATTAAACCATTCTTCCCAGCTAAAGACGGTGCGTGAACCGCCAGAAGTGGAAGCGGTGGCGAGGGCGTAGGGAGAGACCGGAATTCCGCGGAAGCGCCAGCCCAGCTTGTCCGCTGAACTGGCTAGCGTTGCGAGCAGGACTTTGCCGCGGGCGGGTGGGCCAGGCTTTAAGCGAATTTGAACTTTCGGGTGCCGCATCCTTAGAGTTTCAAGGGTGCGATAGGTGCTGACTGACACGTTTTCTTCCCCCGTGGTAAATCGTCCGTTACATCGTATAGCGCAGCGAATCCCGTCGACGGCCTCGATCGCCGCGCGCTGATTGCTAGCGCGGGGCGACTTGCAAGAATTCACATGCAAGAATTCAAATTTAGCTCTGCTTGGCGATCCCGGGAACGCCATTCTCCAGAATGGCGCGAGGCAAACCGCCAATCTGGAGATTGGCGTACCCGGATTTCAACCCCAAGTTCCCAAATCAACTTCGGAATTCAGGTTGAGTGTATGCGCTTCGGTCCACTATAATGTCTCGTTTTGCTATTGGGTGCGGCGGTTCCCTGTTTTCCAGCAAATCGGAAAATATGGGCGTCGTCGCGCGGGAGGCTTGCCGGACGTGCTGGATGCTCTGCGGGAAAAGAAAATTGGTGTGCGGATTCTCCTCGGAATCGTTGTCGGGATTTTGGGGATTGGAATGTTGCTGTACCTCGTGCCGCAGCAAAGCGGCAGCGAACTAACGGGAGCGGATGTTGTCGCTCAAGTTGGCGACCAGACCATCACGACCGCCGACGTGCAGAATCTTTTGAATCGCATTTCGCGCAATGGGCAGATCCCTGCCGGCATCCTGCCTCTGTATGCGCAACAGGCCCTGGATCAACTCATTTTCGAGCGGAGCCTGGCGTACGAAGCGGCCCGTCTGGGCTTGCGGGTCACCGACGAGGAGCATGCCGACCTGCTCCGCAAACTGGTCCCCACGGCCTATTCCGGCGACACTTTTATCGGCATGGACAAATACACGACCGAGGTCCAGACGCGCTTTCAGATGGACGTGCCGTCGTTCGAATCGGACGTGAAAAAGGAACTCCTCCAGCAGAAATTCCAGCAGCTGGTGACCGACGGCATCACTGTCACCGAAGACGAAGTCCGGGAAGAGTACCGGCGCGGCAACGAGAAGATCAAGATCGAGTACGCCATAATCAAACCGGACGATTTGCAGGCCAAAATTGAAGCTTCCGATGCCGAGCTGGCGGCCTATTTCGACAAGAACAAGGCTCGCTTCGTTGTTCCGGAGCGCAGGACTGTGGACTACGCGCTGCTCGATCTCGCACAACTTCGGCAACGCTCCCCGGTGTCTGAGGACGAGGAGAAAGTCTATTACCAGCAGCACGTAGACACCTACAAGCTGGAAGACCGCGCGCATGTCGCCCACATTCTGTTCAAAACCGTGGGCAAGACCGATGCTGAGGTGGCCGAGACAAGAAAGAAAGCGGAAGACGTCCTCAACAAAGCCAAGCACGGCGGGAAATTCGCCGATCTTGCCAAGCAGTATTCGGAAGATACATCCAAGGATAAAGGTGGGGATTTGGATTGGATTGTACGCGGGCAGACCGTGCCCGAATTTGAAGCGGCGGCGTTCAGCCTGCCCAAAGGGGCCATCTCGGACCTGGTCAAAACGCAATATGGGTTCCACATCATAGAGGTCATTGACCGTCAGATGGCCCGCACGCAGACCTTTGACGAGGTCAAGGCTGCCATCCAGGCGCAGTTGCAGCAGGCCAAGGCCGAGCAACTTGGCGAAACCCTCTCCACGCAAATTGCCGACGAAATCCGGCGCGGCGGCCGTATCCCGATCGACGAACTCGCCAGGAAATTCAATCTCTTGACCGGCGAGGCGAAACTCGTCGAGGCCAATCAGCCGCTTCCGGAACTGGGCAGCTCTCCCGCTATCCTCGACAATGTCTTCCGCCTGCGCCCCGGCGATTTGAGCGCCCCGCTCCGCACCGAGCGCGGCTTCGTGGTCCTCACCATCAAGGATATTCAACCCACCCATCCCGCTTCGCTCGCCGAAGTCCGCGATCGCGTTTTGGGCGACTACCGGCATGAGAAGGCTGTGGAACTGGCCAAGACTCGCGCCGACGACTTCGCCAAGCGCCTCAAGTCCGGCGAGAAGTTTGCTTCCGCGGCAAAGGCCCTCGGTTTCGAGGCCAAGACCAGCGACCCATTCGCGCGGACCGGGTCGCTTCCCGATGCCGGGAGCGCCAAGCAATTCTCCGCAGCCTTCAATCTTCCGGTTGGCCAGGGGGGCGATCCGGTATCCCTGGGGACGAACTGGGCGGTTTATCAGGTTGCGCAGCACGATCCCATCAGCCAAGACGACTTCGCAAAGCAAAGGGCGGCGATCGAGACGCAAGCGCTGCAGGCAAAACGCCAGGCTGCTTACGAATTGTTCCGTTCTTCGCTGGAAGCGGGCCTCCGCCGAGAGGGCAAATTGCGCGTCAATCAGGAGAATATGAAGCGTATCACGCCCTCGGTGTAGCTATCTAACTGCAAGTAAATAAACAAGATATTTGTTTTTCGGCAAGACTTGCAATTGCCCCCGCCCTGCGCTAGCATATTTGTGTTTGCAGTCTTTAGCCCCAAGCCAGAAGGGCTAGGATTTGAGGCTGCCGCCTTCCCAGCGCTCAATATTCTGACGTTTCGGGTCCGAATTCTCCCAATCGGGGTCGTTGATGAACGAGCAACACTTGAGACGCATGGAAACCATTCCAGGGAAATCCTGTTTTTCCCGCCCGAATGGTTCAGAATGGCATGAGTGAACGGGTGCGGGCTCTACTTGTTTACCCTGAGTTTCGAAGGGGAGCCCGCCAAGAAACGGGTGCGGGCTCTACTTGGAGCCCGCCAAGAAACGGGTGCGGGCTCTACTTGGAGCCCGCTAAGGAAAAATATGTAGGGGGTGCAAGATGCCTTTGAAAGAAAATCAGCGCAATGAATACCAATGCACGATCGAAGTGAACCAGAACGGCAAGTACTGCGTGCGGGTTCGAGCTGCCTTCACCCGGAAGGATTGGACCCTGCCGGTCTTTTTCCTTGCCTCCTCGTTCGACGGCGCGATGACGAAGCTGGAACAAACCCTGCAATTTCTGCAACAACAGGAAGAAAGGCTCTGGTTCTGGGGCGTGGAGCGTTCCGACGACCCGAACCTATCGGCGGAGTTGGTAAAAGAGGCTGGATTGTGCCTGGACCGCCGGCTGGAATTCCCGCACCGCTCGGCAAACGTGACGCTCTCGCCGGAAAAGAGGGTCCCGGCTGTGCTGTTGGCTCCCGTCCGCCGCGGCCTGGCGGGTTCAATTGATACAGGCCGCGTCAATCTCGCCGGAAATTGAAGCAACAGGATCTCTGAACGGCGGATCGTACCATGTCCGCTGTCACCCGCCTATTTTTCCCGCAGAATGACTTCGCCATGGCCAATCGGCTGATCGTTCATCCATAGACGATACCTGTAAGAGCCAGGGTTTGTCCCTGGGCGCGGGGGCCCGCTTTGGAGTTGGCGCCCTTGCGGCGCTTGAAAG
Organism: Terriglobia bacterium; assembly: GCA_041480265.1. Taxonomy (GTDB): domain Bacteria; phylum Acidobacteriota; class Terriglobia; order Acidiferrales; family UBA7541; genus Palsa-360. The sequence continues at coordinate 55,320 of JBGOZP010000016.1, forward strand.
ACGTTGGATTGGAACGGACACCGGTTGGGATCGAACTCGATCTTGAGATTCGCTGCATCAGAAAGCCAGACGACCTGTTCGGCCGGGCCGATCACGACTATTTCGGGGATCACACCTACCAGGACCAGTTTCTCGGCCATCGCTTTGCGCTCCTCCGGTACATCGTGAAGATAACACAGCACCTCGCCAGCGCGCTCGAAGAATGCGTCCGCAGACCGGGGACGTCCTCGTGGCACGGAGGAATATGGTTTCTTCTCTGTGTCCTCTGTGCGCTCCGTGTTGAAGGTCTTCGCTTGGATGAGGCAAGGCCTTCAACACAGAGGGCACAAAGATCACAGAGACGATTGGCACACTGACAAACCGTGGGTGGCGTACGCCTGCGGTGCAAAACCGGAAGACGCGATGTCTATTCGTGAGCATGAACGATATTGGGCGTTGCGCGTTCGAGAAATATCGAGCAAACTAGAATCTGGCAACGTGAAGGTTAAATAGAAGAGGGTATTCTACATGTCCGATCCGATGGAAGAATTGCATCCCCCAATAAGATTGATGCTCACGCCCGGGCCTTCCTGCATCAGCCCGCGCGTCTACCGCGCACTGTCCGCGCCGCTGGTCGGACATGTCGATCCGTGGTTCACCGAGTTCATGGGCGGCGTGCAGGAGCTGTTGCGCCGCGTTTTCCAGACCGGGAACCACATCACGTTCCCGATTTCCGCGTCGGGTTCCGGAGGCATCGAAACTGCCGTCATCAACGTGCTGGAGCCGGGCGACGAAGCCATTGTTTGCGTGAATGGAACATTTTCCGGGCGCATGGCGGATGTTGCCGAGCGCACCGGGGCAAAAATTCAGCGTGTTTCGGCGCCTTGGGGTAAGACCGTCGATCCTGAGGACGTGCGCCGTGCCGGGCAGGGCCGGAAAATCAAGTTTGTGGGACTGGCGCACGGGGAAACCTCGACCGGCGTTGTGACCAACATTGCTCCGTTCCGCAAGGTCGCCGACGAACTCGGAGCTTTGCTGATCGTGGACAGCGTGGCCACATTGGCCGGCGTGCCGCTGGACGTCGATCGCCTGGGCATTGATATCTGCTTCAGCGGTACGCAGAAGGCGATCAGCGCGCCGCCGGGGATGGCGCCCATTACCGTCAATACCCGAGTCGAAGAGGTGCTTCGCGCCCGCAAGACGAAGGTGCAGAGCTGGTACTTTGACTTAACTTCGGTGATGAATTACTGGGGCAAGGAGCGCACCTATCACCATACGCCTCCGATCCCTCTGATTTACGCGTTGCATGAAGCCCTGCGGATCGTTCTGGAAGAAGGGCTGGAGGCGAGTTGGGAGCGCCACCGCCAGAATCAGACGGCGCTGATTGCAGGCCTCGAAGCCATGGGGCTCCGTCTCTTGGTCCAAAATCCAGCCGATCGCCTCCCGACCGTCACGGCCGTGAACATTCCTGTTGGTATCAATGGAGCGCAGGTGCACAACCGCTTGCTCAACGACTTCAATATCGAAATCTCGGGTGGATTGGGCGAATTAAAGGGCAAGATTTGGCGCGTGGGTCTGATGGGGTATTCGAGCCAGCGAGCAAATGTGCTCCTATTTCTGGGAGCGCTCGAGAAAGTCCTGCTCGATTTGGGCATGAAGATACCCGCCAGCGCGGGGATCGCCGCCGCCGCAAGCTCCTTTGCCCACGTGGAACCTGTGCCTGTGGGCCACGAAAAGTAGCCGGGTTCGGGCTCCACTTGTTTACCCTGAGTTTCGAAGGGGAGCCCGCCGGCATCGGGTGCGGGCTCTACTTGGAGCCCCCCGGGATCGGGTTCGGGCTGCACTTGGAGCCCCCCGGAATATCAATATGAACACTTCCATTGGAATCCCCAATCAGGGGGCGATGAGCGAGTTCGTCGGGGAATTCGACGTTTCCTCGCGCCTGACCGATCAGACCTATCACTGCCGCTTTTCTCATCTCTGGAACGGTGTGGCCACGCGTCATAGCGACACCGTGGACACGAAGTTTCTGGTGGACGGACGTGGATTGGTCGTGGGGATGGCGCACAAGGCGTTCGTGCAGTTTACGGAACGCTCCGGCCGCGACCTCTCCGATCGCGAAGCGAGCTACATCGCGGCCCAATATCTGCGCGAACAGCTCGAACAGGAAGACGAGCGCTCTCTGTACGACGTCTGTGCGGCGGACGTGACCCGCATCATCGGCCTGCTCGGCATCCAGTAATCTCAGCCTGCCAAAGACCGTAAGGCCTTCCTGTTCAACCCAAGTTCCTGGCTCGAAAATTGCAACTATTTCTGATTCGCGGCCACCGGCTTGGGCGGCTCAATCTTCACAAGTTTGCCGCCTTCGGATCCGCACATAAGAGTCGCACCTGTTCCGATGCAGAAGTGGTCGCGCTTCCGTCCTGCCGGGAGGAGCCTATCATCGTGCCGTCCAACACGCTGGGAAGACTGCCCGGTACCGATTGGCGGTGCGTCCAGAGGAGCTAATTGCGCGTTTGCAAAAGCTTTTCTAGACTGGATGACATGCCACTGCACAGGGATGCGGCGAATCCGACTGCGTTGCGCCGCATGGGCCGCTCGCTTTCCACGACGCACCTTGCGTTTATCATATTCAGCCTGAGCTTTCTGATCTACGCGATTTCGCCGCAGGGTCGGCCCGCGTTCCATGATCTGCTACAGGGCGCGGAAATTACCCGGGTGGCCCTAAGCGTTGCGCAACGCGGGACCTTTGCCGACCCGTTTCACGCGCTGCCAACCGGGCTGACTGCGCATGTGGCGCCGGCCTACGTGCTTCTCTATGCCCTGGTTGCGAAGCTGTTTGGAGTGAGCAAGGCAGGCGCAATCGCTCTTTGGTCCCTGAACATAGGTTTCCTCGCCGTGCAGTTGGCGTTGCTTCCGGTCCTGTCGGAGCGGCTTGGAATCGGCGTTTTGCCCGGTGTCCTCGCGGGCGTGTTTGGAGTTGTTGTTCAACCCTATCGCGTTCTTCCCGAATGGGAATCGCTTTTCACCGGGGCTTTGCTGGTCGTAGTGTGCGTGCTTACGATGGCGTATTTCAAGTCGTCGCGCGACTGGCGGCATTCCGCGCTCGTGGGCTTTCTTTGGGGCATCGTGATTCTAGCCAATCCGCAGAGTGTCTTGCTGATGTTTGCGTGGCCGCACGTCGCCGCGATTGAAAATTCTCCGGAGCCATTGGCGCGCGCGCGCCGGGCCATGCTGGTTGTTGTCGCCGGGGCGGCTCTGGCCTGCCTGCCCTGGTTTATTCGGAATTACGAACGGTTCCATGCCGTCTTTTTTGTGCGCGACAATTTTGGACTCGAACTTTCCACGTCGAACAACCCATGCGCCCGGACGACAATCGTCGAAAACATCGAGTCCGGCTGCCATTTCAAGATGCATCCGAATTCCAATCCGAATGTCGCGGGGGAAGTGATTGATCAAGGGGAAATCGAGTTCAATCAGGGACAGTTGCACCAGGCGCTCGCTTGGATTTCGTCGAACCCGCGCGCGTTCGCATCGCTGACAGCGCGGCGCTTTCTGAAATTCTGGTTCCCGTATCTTGGCAGTCTTCGCTACGCCATTCCCACCGGCATTCTCACGATTCTTTCGTTTGCGGGGCTCGCGCTTATGTTTCGGAACCACCGGCGCGCCGCCTGGATGCTCGCTTCGACGTTGCTGCTCTATCCGTTCATCCATTACTTCGTGCAATTTGAGGCGCGCTACCGCTATCCCATCTTCTGGGCCACTTTCCTGCTCGCCGCCTATGCAATTCTCGAGTTCCTTGCTTGGTGGCGAAAAGCGCCGCAGCCGCGCGTAAGCGCCGCTAAAGAGCAGAACGAGATAGTGCCTTCAATGAAGTAAGAATAGGTGCGGAAGAAGGGACTTCGCATTAGCTGCTGCAACAATCGGGCTTTTCTGGAAAATTCACGTCGTGCCTCCTAAACATCCGCCTCACAGAAGTAGGCTACTAGCGCGCCGCTATCTGCTTGGAAGCCGCGGGGGGAGGAGTAATCACGCCTGCAAGGATCCGGATCATTCCGTCGCTCTTGCTCATGATGTAGATTTCGCCGTCGCCGCCCATGGAAAGGCGCACATCCGCGCGGCCTCCCCCGTAGGGGACGCCGTAGGGATCCAGCTTGCCCGTGAGGAAAGTCTTGCCGCGCCAGCCGCCGGTGGCACCGGAAGCTCCGGGCAGGACTCCTTGATGAGTAACCGGGTCGACGACACCGTCCTTATGCGCAAAAGCCTCCGCAACGATGTCGTACATGCGGCGCTTTACCGGGGCTTTTTCGGAGGAGTCATACGGGCTCTTATACATGATCTGGATTTCGTGAATCGTGGCCTGCTTGCCGCGCTCTCCATGGGAGGCAATCATTTCCGCGAGGTCGGTGTAAAACAGGCGGCCCGTCGTCATGTCCGTAAAAATGTATTTTCCAACCATCTGTGGCATCTTCTTGCCGCGGTACACAAATCCACTGCCGATTGCGTCGCCTTCTTCGTGGCTATAGACAGCGACGGGATAAATGGGCGCGACCGGTTTCTCGAGACCCTCCACGGTGAGGAGGTCTGATTCGGGGAACGGAACCGGCGGATTCGAATGCGTGCCGGTCTTGCCGCCGCCGGGAACAATCAGCACCTCGTCGCCTTCGCGCTGCGAATAGCCATAATTTCCGCCCTTGGTGAGGATGTCCACTTCTTCCCAGGAATGCAGGCCGATGTCATTCACGAGCAGTGTGTTGGTGACGGCGTCCCAATACATGCGGTGGGGATTGCGCAGTCCATACGCGAAGACTTCGCCCCTGGCTCCGGCCACGGAAACAAATGGATTCGGGTCAGGCCCGGTGCTGGGGATGCGATACCTGCCGTTCTCGCTGAGTTTGTCGTTTGGACGCAGCGAGAGGTCAGGAGTGATCCGCAAGATCTTGCCTTGCAAGGCGCCCAGCGTTTGGGGGATCGTTTGCGTGGGCCCAGGAGTCTCTCCCGAGCCGCCATCGCCCATGGAAATGTAGAGATTCCCGTAATCCGTGCTGCCGGGCTTGGCAAGTGGGTTGAACAGAACATCATCCATGGGGTGAATCACAGTGTTGAACCCGACGCGCAGGATCTCTCGCGCTGTCCCCTCGAACGTGGAATTCCTTATGTTCGTATCTGTCCATTCCACGAGGATCGACTCGTTCTGGACGTCGCCCACCGGCGGTCTCACTACAGGAGTCGTCGCGTACCCATCGAGCTTCAGACTCGGCATATGGGCGTTCGTCGGCTCGGAGGAACCGGGCTTGGAGGGGTCTTCCGTGTGCACGGTATAGAATTTGCCGTTTTTCGCATAATTGGGATCGAAGACGATGGTAACCACCCCGGTGGTAAAGCGATCCGTGCTGTACCTGGAGAAAATTTCGGCAAAGGTGATGTACGGAATGAACTTCCTGGTTGCTTTGTCCAAGATATAGAGATTGCCATTCATGTCGGTGACGAAAAAACACGTGGACGCCAGTGGAGCGTTGGCCGGCTCCGAGCGCAACGCGTTCACGCGCCCGAGCTGCCCGCGGTAATCAATGGGAGGCGGGTACGGGTGGTCTCCCATCGCGCTCGAAAGCGGAGGATTCGCGTAGTCCTCGACCAAAATTGCGGTGCCGTCCTTGGCGACTTGAGAGCTTGCAGGATACTGCAGGGGATATTGCGCCCACGCAACGGGCAGGCTTAGCAGCAGGACCGTGAGAAACACAATGCCGCAGTAAAAGTGAAGCGGCTGCTTGAGGATTTTTTGCGCGTTTATCATTGCGAGAGCCTCCTATGTTTTATCCGCAACGCTACTTACGAACCGAAAGTTTTTTCAAAGCAACGACAAGCAACGGTCCCTTTCCTACGTTTCTGCAAATTGGTGCGGAAGAAGGGACTCGAACCCCTACGGCCTTTCGGCCACCAGCTCCTAAGGCTGGCGCGTCTGCCAATTCCGCCACTTCCGCGTTGCCGGACAGTATAACATTGCGATGGCCATGTCACTGTCACGGCATCTTCACTGCATGCTTGTTCTGGTTTTCTTGTCGCTGGGCGGTTTCGCGGCACGCTGTCCCGCGCAGTCGGGTGCGCCTTCGACTCCGGAGGCCAATCCCGGACGCCCAACGGTTTCGACCCTCGCCACGCTCACACCTGTCGGCTATCTCCAGTTTGAAAACGGAATCCTGTATGCGCAAGACTCGACGGAGTTCTCCTCACGCCTTGGCGTGAACCAAGTCACCAAGCTCGCGATGCATCCGCGGCTCCAACTGCTCTTGCAGTCCGAGCCTGTTGTTGGCAGTGCGGCGGCAGGGCAGCACGCGTGGCAGGCGGGCGGCGTCTCCGCGGGCGTCCAGGGTGTCTTACTGCCGGGGCGCGACACTCGACCTACGATCTCGGCGAGTTACTTTCGGGCGATCTACTCGGGGTCCGCGCCGGACATTGATATCGGCTCGGCGAATCAATCCGCTTTGATTCTTGTGAGCGAAGACCTGTTCCACTTCCATTTTGACGCGAACGGAATCTTCAACGAGCAAGTGCGGGGGATTGTCCGGCGAGCGCAATACGGGCAAGCGCTTTCGGTCTCGCACTCGCTGAAGAAATTCATCCTGACAGGGGAAATCTGGCGCTTCACGCAACCGTTTCTGCGCGGCAATACAATCGGGAATCTGTGGGCCGTGTCCTATCCAGTTCGTCCCAATCTCGTCCTGGACGCAGGCGTCAACCACGGCTTCAACGGCACTTCCACCCGTTGGGAAATCTTTTTCGGCTTCACCTACCTGCTTCCGCATCGCCTCTGGAAACCTCGGCCGCCACACTCTTAGGAGCCAAAGCCAAGGCCCTCGACTCCACTTGTGTGTTGGGGGCAGCAGTGATAGCCTTTCGCATCGTGGTGGTTTTTCCCATCCTCAACCCCTCGCAGACGGAGAAAAACAATGGCCTACTGCAGCAAGTGTGGTGGTGAAGTACAAGCTGGCGTGGCGTTCTGCCCAAAGTGCGGGCAAGCGCAGACGGGAGGACAAGTGGCGCAAACTTCGCAGCCGGCACAGACAGGCATGGCCGAGAACGTTGCCGGATCATTGTGCTATGTTCTCGGCTGGGTCACGGGGATTATCTTTTTCCTGATCGACAAGCGGCCTTTCGTCCGATTTCACGCCGCGCAGTCCATCGTGGTCTTCGGCGGGCTGCACGTTGTCAACATTATCATTGGCGTCATGTTTGGCGCTGGTTTCATGATGATGGGCGGACGGGCTGGTTTCGGACTAGGCTGGGCGCTGTACAGCATCATTAGCCTTGTCACATTCGTCTTGTGGATTTTTCTCATGGTGAAAGCCTACCAGGGCGAAAAGTTTCAGGTCCCGGTGGCGGCAGAGATCGCGCAAAGCCTCGCCGGAAAATGAATTCCTTCTCCGAGGTGGCCGCCTGTGTCGCGGTAGAAGCGCGGAGCTTTGGCTGCCGCTCTCTTGTATGTCGATATGCATGTAACAGATGAAAGGTGAAAGCATTCCATCGCCAGATATCCCCCTCCTTTTCACCTTGACATTCCGCCTGCTCCCGGCCATCGTTTATAACTTTGCGTATGATGCTGCGTGTTTAAGTGGAGGCGGGTGAGGGCAGTGGCAGATTCGGTCAAAGTTCGTCTGTGTTTCCACGATCGATGCTTCGATGGCGCGGCATCGTCGGCGGTCTTCTATCGCTTCTTCCGCGAGCGTATCCGGCCCGGAGCGGAATTTCATTTCACCGGGATGACGCACCGCGCGCGGCAGCCTTTCTATGACGGGCTGTTCGACGGCGACGAAAACGTCATCGTTGATTTCAAGTATTCGAGTTCTCCCCGCGTGACGTGGTGGTTCGACCACCACCAGAGCGCCTTCCTGACGCCCGCTGACGCCGAACACTTCCGGCGCGATCGCTGCGGCCACAAATTCTACAAGCCGGAATATAAGTCCTGCACGAAGCTGCTGGCGGACGTGACCAGCGCGCAGTTCGGCTTCGACGTGAAGCCCCTGGCCGAACTGGTGCACTGGGGGGACATCATTGATGGAGCGCAATACCCCACGCCGGAATCCGCCGTGGCCATCTCCGAGCCAGCCACCCAGCTTGCTCTCGTGATCGAAGCGGCGCCAGAGGATGGCCTGGTGCCGAAGATCATTCCGGACATGGCCGAGCGTTCGCTTGCGGAAATGATCAAGCTGCCGGCCGTCGCCCGGCACCTCGGACCATTGCTCGAACGCCATCACCGCTCCATCGAACTGATGCGCCAGCGGATCGAGGTCCGCGAGGGCGTCATCTTCTTTGACTTCAGCGACCTGGACCTGGAGGGCTACAACAAGTTCATTCCCTATATGCTGTATCCTGCCGCGCGCTACTCGGTCAGCGTCATCGCCTCACCCACGCGCTCGAAAGTTTCCATTGGCTCGAATCCGTGGAATCCCGATGCCGCCGAAGAAAATCTGGCCAGCCTCGCCGAACAATACGGCGGCGGCGGACATCCGCGTGTCTCCGCGATCTCTTTCGAACCGGAAGACATCGAGCACGCGTGTCACGTGGCGAAGGAAGTCGCGGAAAAGTTGCGCCGCGGACGGTAAAAGTCCGCGCACGCGCTGCGCTCGCGATGCGGGATCTGATCGTCCTCTTTTGCGTTTGGTCCCTCCTCCTCGGAATCTCGAGCGGAAATACGCGGGCGCGGCAATGGAATACGCCCCCGGCGTGAGATCTAGTTTTTTTGACTTTGCGACGATGGCTCGCAAAATAAGCAATGGAGTCGTGGTATTATTAAAAATTCGTGGGCCGGTAGCTCAATGGTAGAGCAGCTGACTCTTAATCAGCGGGTTGCAGGTTCGAGTCCTGCCCGGCTCACCACTCATTTAGAAAGACTTAGCCCTATTTTTCGAGGCGGTCGATTTTGGGTGGTGCTTGTAGTGGTACCGCTTGATTTCGTCTTCGTGGCTCCATGCCATCCTCATTTCGTCAGGCAAAAACATCGAGAGATTCGGCGACGATTAGGTTCCTTCCTAACCGCGCACGCAGGTTTGCGTTCACACGTCTCCTGAATTCAGATGATTTCATTTCAGCTCCCCAAAATATTTGGCGACCTGCCAAAGAAACGCGGATCGCCTGCTTGCCCGGCTTCAGTTCCTAGGTCACGGGAGCATCCTTCTTCTGGACATATTCGGGCTTTGCCATTTCAAGTTGTAGCCTCATCTTCAAAATATTTCCCTTAGCATCTTGCGCGTTTATAGTTAGCGGAAACTCGGCTTCACCTTCAAGGGGCGGCGCGACCGCAATGGGTTCGTCCTCTAATTGCCAAGCGCCTGCTTGATAGCGACTGGCGCGAATTGCCCGAACACATCTCGCCATGTTATCAACGACTCTAATTGCGATGGGAGCTGTCATCTTGTATCTTTCAACCATCCGCCAAAGCCGGTCAAGTCCGTCGTACACCTTCAATTCGCAGGCGGCCATATTGGTCAATTCAGGGAGAATGATCGTAAAATCATCGATTTCATGCGGCATTTTGATTCTCTTCCCCGCCGGCTATATCCCACGATGCGAGATGGCGAAGCATTTGTGTTTAAAGCAGGTGAAATCGTCGCATTCGAACAGGCCTTCTTCTCATCAATCTCTGTTCACGAGCTGTTTGTTCACCTTCTTGTTTTGCGTTGGGTCAGTCCGCCATCATGGAATCTACGCGAAGGAACAGGATCCAGGTTTGTATCGCTCGAACGATGCTGCTGCAAAATATCCTGGTGTTAGGTTTCGATTTCCGTGGGGCCACACGTATCCATGCCGACCACGCTTTCCTATCGGTCCGTCAGCCAGGCAGCCGGTCTCAAGCTGCAGCCGCTGCCGAGCGAGGCAACAACTGCGGCCCGTACAGCGTCTTCAGGGTTCTCAAGACATCGTCGGACGACAGGTCCGCTTTCCCTCCTGGCTTGGTTTCGGCGAAATGCACGATATCGTCCATCGAGAGGACACCTTCGAACTGATTCTGTTCGTTGACTACCACTAGACGGCGCACCTTGTTTTCTGCCATGGTGTCGAGCGCCAAATGGATGTCGTTCTCTGGCCTGCACGAGTGGACCTTACGCGTCGCGACTTCGCCCACCGTGATTTGTCCTGGAAGCCGATTTTGCGTGCCCACCGCAATTGCAATATCACGGTCAGTTACAACCCCGACGACACGTCGTTGGGCATCTACCACCGGGAGGAACCCGCAGTTGCGATTCCACATGATCTCCACTCCCGCGCCCAGATTCATTTCCGGACTGCAAAAAACCGGTGCCTTCACCATTACATCCTTGACTTTCATGGGATCTCCTTCTATTTCAACTCGCCGAACGCCCTGCGAGCGCCAACTCGGCAACATGGGCGTTGTCATGCGGGCCCGTCGGCGAGAAGCTTTCGCCTACAATTTTAATTTCGCACTGGAAAGAATACATTGCAGTGATCCGTGTCACGAACCAATGCAACGTGAGGTAAGAAGCAGGGCGTCGAGACCTGCCTGAATTGTAGCCTATGAGGACGGGGGCGGAGGGTTGCCGCGCCGTGAAATCGTGGGGTTTGTAGACCAAGATTCGATCCCCACCGCCCCTTTCAGAATTTGTGTGCGCGCTACTGCGCGACAGCTCTCGATGAGTCCTATAAAAGCAGTGAACTGCGCCTGCGCGGCTAGTGCGTCAACGAGTAGATGAGATAGTCCATCCCCACGCGGTAAGCGAACGAAGTGAACCGCTCCGGGTACAACGGATCGTCGGCGTGCTCCCAGGAGTCGCCGAGGTGCATGTTGTGGCAGATGGCCACCACAATGCGCCCCCGGTCGTCGCGGATGGCGCGCCAGTGCGGCTCGACGCCATCCGGCACATAGGTCACGTAGGTCTTGCGCGTCTGCTCGTATTCCGCGCCCGGCACCTGCATGCGCTCGTCAATATCGTAAAGCGTGTGGTAGATCTCGTCGCTGGTTTGCAGCTCCTCGATGGGGCGATCGGGGAACACCTTGCGAATGCCGGCCATGAAATTCTGCCACGCCTGGCCGCCGTGGAAGTTATCCACCAGCAGGAAGCCGCCCTTGAGCAGATACTCGCGCAGCCGCTTGGCCTGATCGTCGGGCAGGCTCCAGTTCCCAACTTGATTGCCGTAGATCCAGGGCCAGTTGAAAAGTTCGTCGCTGGTCAGGTCCACGGTCTGGCCGTCGTGGCGGGCGACGATGCGCGTCAGCCGCTGCACGCCCTCGGCGAAGTGCCAGTCGCCGTAGGGCCAGTCCTCCGACCAGCGGCGCAGATGGCGATATGGGATCGGCGGCCCCATGTCGCCGAGATTCGAGTAAACCAGCCGGCCGAAGACCCACTCCGTCTTGGCGTTGTAGTCGTTGGGCACACTTTCGCCACCCCTGGCGTAACGTTGCGTGGGGAGCCCGAAGTTCGACTGGCCGCCGCTTTGCGGGTAGCCGAAGCCTTGCGCGAAGCCGCCGGATTGCTGCGGGATGTTGCGTTGCGGAAAGGCGTCGCGCTGCAGGGCCAGCAGTCCGCAGCTCACCCCTGCGAACAACGCCAGCACCAAAATGCGCGCCAATAGCGTCATGGAGCCTCTAGCCGTGAGAATAGCAGATTTTCGATTTGCGGCGCCAGCGCGGGCGCCCATCCTTGCCGCAGGCGACGGCAAGACCCAACGAATTTGCCGCCTGCCGGGTTAAACTATCCGAGCGACACGGCGTCACCTATGTCTGTACCTCGCGTGCGTAGTTGGAAGTTGTTGAACGACTGAATCCGGGAGAATAAGACGCATCATGGCAAGCACAATCGACAGCGTCAACGAAGTCCGCTGGGACCTCAGCATCTTATATTCGGGTATCGAGGACCCGCGACTCGATTCCGACTTAAGCGACCTCGCAGCCATGGCCAAACGTTTCTCCCTCACCTACAAAGGCAAACTGGCGGAACGATTGGGTCCCGCCATCAGGGACTATTCGGAAATCGAAATGCTCAGCGGCAAGATCACTTCCTATCTTTTCCTGCGCGAGAGCACGGACCTGGCGAATGCGGCGATCAAAGCCAAGCACGCCGCGTTTCAGAGGGAACTGAGCGCCCTGCGAGGCGAGCACCTCACGTTCTTGGAATTGGAGCTTGTCCAGCTCAGCGATGACACCCTCAAGAAATGGTATGCGGACGATCCGATGGTTGGCAGGCATCGTCCGTGGATCGAGCATATACGGGTATTCAAGCGCCACTTCTTATCCGAGCCGGTCGAATCGGCGCTGACGAAGCGTTCCCCGTTTGACTCCAGTTCCTGGGGTGAATTCTTCGATGAGGTGGAAGCGGATCTCGAATTCCAATTTCGTGGCGCCACGAAAAACCTCACGGAGATAGCGCATCTGCTCACGGAATCAAAGGATGCCGGGGAGCGGGCGGAAGCAATGAAATGCGTGAATGATGGTCTGGGTGGTCATTTTGCGAAGTACTCCGCACAGACGCTTTACATGGTCGCGGGTTCGAAGGCTGTCGAGGACAAGGAACGCGGCTATGCCCACCCGATGGATTTTCGCAACAAGGCGAACCGTATTCCGGATTCCGTGGTCAATGTTCTTCACGATGCCGTCACAACACTTGGCGGTTCGCTGGCGCGGCGATATTACAAACTGAAGGCGCGCCATTTGGGCCTTCAGAAGCTTCGCTGGAGCGATCGCAATGCTCCGATGCCGTTTGGGGATACCACGTTGATTCCATTCGATGAAGCTGCGGACATTGTCACCACCTCTTATAAAAGCTTCAGCCCCACATTGACGGCAATCGTAAAACGTTTCTTCACCGAGCGCCGCATCGACGCGCCTGTAGTAAAAGAAAAGCGGCACGGCGCATTCAATTCATCCCACGTTTTGCCCGGAGGAAAAGCTGTTTCCTACACGCTGATGAATTATCTGGGGTCCAACAAAGACGTGATGACGCTTGCGCATGAACTCGGGCACGGCGTGCACGGGATTCTTGCCGGGGAAGCGCAGGGTCCCTTGATGTTTCATGCGCCGATTGCATATTGCGAAACAGCATCGGTGTTCGGTGAAATGACAACCTTTACATTGTTGAAGGACCGCCTCATCCGGTCCGGAGACAACAGCTCGCTTCTGGCGCTGATCATGGCCAAGATCGACAGCATGATTAACACCGTCGTTCGCCAGATCGGGTTTTCGAACTTCGAGCGGCGCTTGCACGGCATGGACGAATCCTATGCGATGTGGACAGAACCGAAGAAACGGTCAGTGGAAGAATTAGATTCCCTCTGGCTAAAGACCGCTCAGGAACTCTACGGAGAGGAAGGCGAAATTTTCTCCTATGAAAACTGCAATCATTTATGGGCCTACATTCCACACTTTCACAGCCCGTTTTATGTTTATGGCTATGCTTTTGGCGAACTGCTAACGCAAAGTCTCTTCGCGCAGCGGGAGCGTCTGGGCGCAAATTTCGAACCGCTCTACCTGGAACTGTTGCGTTCCGGAGCCACAAAGAACGTAGTCGAACTGCTCGCGCCTTTCGGTCTTGACGCAAGGAGCGGTGCCTTCTGGAAGGACGGTATTACGATAAGCCTGGGAGCTTTGATTGATGAAGCCGAACAAATGTCTCAAACTTTATTCTAGGCGGGCTCCATGGTTTTGGTTTTGTGCGGCGCTCGGAAAACCAAACCCGCACAGTCCCGCCCTGGCGGGACTGTGCTACCAACTGCAAGTTAATGCGAAATCTCTTCGAGCGCCAGGCCTCGGGTGCGCGGGCCGAAGATGCCAATGGACAGCACGACCATCAGCATGCTCGCCGCGATGAATGCGAAAACGCCTTTTGTGCCGAAGTTCTCCAGAAAGAAGGCGATCATGAAGCTTGTGAAGATGGTCGAGAGGCGGCTCCAGGAATAGACAAACCCGATCGCGCGGGCTCGGATACGGGTTGGGAAAAGTTCGGCCTGATAGGCATGAAGAGAGTAGGACAGGAGATTATTGGAAAGCGTAATGAGCATTCCAAACCCGATCAGCCAGGCGGTGCCCGTCTGCTGCGCGAAGAGCAGGCCGAACGAGGCCGTGCCGATCGCCGCGCTGACAATCTGCCACTTGCGCTCGGACCGGTCGGCGATCAGCATGCACAGCAGCGGCCCGATCGGATAAATCAACGCTATGATCGCAGAGTATTGTAAGCTATTAGTAATAGTAGCGCCTTTCGAGGCCATCAGCGCCGGCACCCAATTGCCGAATCCATAGAAACCAATCGTTTGGAAGATATTAAAAACGACCAGCATGACCGTGCGCCCGCCGTACGGCGCCACCCAGATCTCGGAAAACTTCCCCATCCCGCCCGCTTCCAAAGGCGCCGCCGGAGGCTCGCTCAACGCATGGCCGAGTTCGGCTTCGACGCGCGCTTCGATTCTGGAAATCGCCGCGCCGGCTTCCTCCAGCCTGCCTTGTTGGGCCAGCCAGCGCGGCGATTCAGGAATCCTGCGGCGGATAGACCAAACTGCGATTGCGCCGAACGAGCCCAGAAACACCACCCAGCGCCATCCGGCAATGCCCAAGGGGGCGCGAGGAACCAGGATCCAACACACCAGAGCGACAAACGGGATGGCCAGAAACTGGACGGACTGATTGATGGCGAACGCGCGTCCGCGGAGGCGCTTGGGAGCAAGCTCGGAGATATAAGCGTCAATCGTCACCAGCTCTACCCCGATGCCGAGCCCCGAGATGAAACGCCACAGATCAACTCCCACATTCGTATGTTGCATCCCCATGGCGATGCTGGCCGCGGTATACCAGAGCAACGAGAGCGTGAATATGGTGCGCCGTCCAAAGCGGTCCGCCACCGAGCCGAACACGATCGTCCCGAAAAACAGTCCGGCGAAGGTCGCGGCGGCGAAAGACGCCTGGTCCGTAAGACCGAACAGTCCTTTCACCCCGGAATGAAAAACCCCGCTGGAAATTATACCTGGGCTCAGATAGGCAGTTTGAAACAGATCGTACATTTCAAAACCGCCCCCAAGTGAGAGCAGGACGATCAGGCGCCAGAATTCTCGGCAAGAAGGCAGCCGGTCAATGCGTGCCGTGATTTCCGCGGCGTTACTTGCAGACATGTTTTGCTCCCATCGGAGTAGCGTCGCATGGCCCGTTACGGTTTGCCGCGATTGGATGGCTACGAGCCATCCCATAAATGGGCTTTGTGGGTCGCGGCTTTAGCCGCGACATCAGAACGCCAAGAAGAACTGGGCTTTAGCCCCCTGAAGCTTCAGGGCTTAAAAGCCCTTCTCCCGGTCCACCGATATTGTCGGACCTAAAGGTCCGACCCACAAAGCTTGTCCCGAGTGGCTGACTTTGTAAGCGCACTTCTGGCTCAGGACACTAGAAAATCCCCGGCCGGCCTTTCGCAAGCGTCTCCCCTGGCAATTCAACATTCAGCCAGCACAAATCGGCGGCCTGCAAGTCCGAAAGTCTTTGCGCAGCGTCGAGAAATCTTCGCGATTCCTGGGGTGAAATGATCCCCTCGGTGAGAATCTGAAATTTTCGGATGTAGTCAGCGCTTCCGAATGGTTTAGCGCCCAGCGTGTGAGCGTTCGCAACGCGCAATTGATCTTCGATCCGCGAGCCATCTTTGAGCAGGATCTCGACTCGCGCCCCGAAGGCTTTTTCGGCAGGCTCGATCGCATGGTAGCGGCGAGTCCACTCTTCGTCTTCCCGAGTTTCGACGCTGCGCCACAGCCGGATCGTGTCCGGGCGGCTGGCGCGTTCCGGTGTGTAGCTCTCGATGTGATGCCAGCGGCCATCTTGCAGGGCCACGGCGAAAATATACATGAGGGAATGATCGAGAGTCTCCCGGCTGGCTTGCGGATCGAACTTTTGCGGATCGTTCGCGCCGGTGCCAATGACGCTGTGCGTATGGTGGCTGGTGTGAATGAGCACCTTTTCGACCTGTGAGAGGTCGGCAATTTTTTCCCTCATGCGAAAGGCGAGATCAATTAACGCTTGCGCTTGGTACTCGGCGCTGTGCTCCTTCGTGTAACTTTCCAGAATGGCGCGCTTGGGTTCGCCCGGAGCGGGAAGCGCCACCTCGTACTGCGCGTCCGGCCCGTCCAGCATCCAGGCGATGACGCTATCCTCCCCTTCATAGACCGGGCTGGGCGCACCTTCGCCACGCATCGCGCGATCCACCGCTTCCATTGCCAATTTCCCCGAATGCGCCGGAGCGAACGCCTTCCAACTGCTGATCTCGCCTTTGCGTGATTGGCGGGTAGTGAAGCTCACGTGGACCGCCTGCTGGATCGCCTGATAGATCGTATTCACCGGCAGGCCCAGCATCGCCCCGATTCCCGCCGCTTGGGCCGGGCACAGATGCGCGATGTGGTCGATTCTGTGGCGATGAAGGCAGATGGCCTTGACGAGAGCGATTTGTATCTCGTACCCCGCGGCAATCCCGCGGAGGAGGTCTTTGCCGGACCTCTTCATGGTTTGGGCCACCGCGACGATGGGCGGGATGTTGTCCCCGGGATGGGCATAATCCGCCGCTAGAAACGTGTCATGCATGTCCAATTCGCGGACCGCTGTGCCGTTTGCCCAGGCCGCCCACTCCGGGCTAAAACGTTGCGGAGATGGTACGCCGAAGATGGTTGCCCCATCGCTGCGCGGATGGCCAAGAGCCATCGCCCGGGCTGCAACGGCCGGGCCACGATTGATCGCAGCAATGGCCACACCCGCGTTATCAATGACGCGGTTGATGATCAGTTCCGTCACTTCGGACTGAACCGGAACAACGTCGGCGGCGACGCCGGCAATTTTCCAGGCAAGCTGCTCTTCGCGCGCCAGGCGCGCTTTAGAAGGGTGGACTTTTACCGAATGAATTTGCATTCTAAATCTAAGCGCCCCTTCGTTCCGTATCCGCATGGCAACACTAGCCCGGATATCTCACAAGAAATCGGGGTACCAGTAAAATTCGGTGCGTAACTGTTGGTGAAGCTGCCGCACCGCGAATCGATCGTAGGGGCACGGCATGCCGTGCCCCGACTGCAACATCACCCAAACGCATCGATTTTGCTGCGTTCGTGAATAATCTTCGGCCAACTCGTGAAATATCCAGGCTAGAGCTTGAGCGCCCTTCGCACCCCGAGGCATTCAGTTCTAGCCGCGTGGGGTCGCATTCGAAAATTACTTGTCCCCGGCGTATTTGCCTTCCAGTTCGTCAAACAGCGGTTTTTTGACGAGCCGTTGGCGTTCCGCAAAACTCGCGATCCCGATCCGCGGGACGCTGGCCTCATCCATCCGGCCGCTGGCCTGGAGCTGTTTCAAGGCCGCCTGCATGCCTGCGATTGCTCCCTGGAGAGCGACATTCGCATAGAGGACAAGCCCAAAGCCCATCTCCGCCAGCTCTTTTTGGGGAAGGACGGGCGTCTTTCCGCCCACAACAACATTGATCACCTGCGGCACGGACAGCCGTTGCGGGATTCCGCGAATCTGCTCGGCGCTCTCCGGAGCCTCCACGAAAGTTACATCCGCTCCGGCCTGGACGTACCGTTCCGCGCGCTCGATGGCCGCCTCGAATCCTTCCACGGCGAGCGCATCCGTGCGGGCGATGATCAGGAAGTCGCCACTCGTGCGGGCATCCACGGCGGCTTTGATTTTTCCGGCCATCTCTTCTGTGGGAATCACGGACTTGTTGGAAAAGTGTCCGCATTTCTTCGGCATGTGCTGATCTTCGATCTGGATCGCATCAGCCCCCGCGCGTTCCAGTATGCGCACGCAGTGCCGCACGTTCAGGGCATTGCCAAAACCTGTTTCCGCATCCACGAGGACGGGGATGCTCACGGCCTCGCGGATCGTGGCCGTATGCTGCGCAATTTCGGTAAGGCTGAGGAACCCAAGATCGGGCATCCCCCAAAAACTATTCGTTACACCGGCGCCGCTCAGATAAACAGCTTCGAAGCCGAGGTCCTCGATGATGCGCGCGGCGAGCGCGTTCGCCGCGCCGGGCACGAGCAATCCGCGGCGTTCACCCAGCTTCGCGCGCAGCACTTTTCCGGTGGTCAGACTCAAAGGGTTCTCCACGACTTGAGAGCCAAATTCCGCGCGACTACAGTACACCTACTTCAGAATTTTTGCCGCTGTTCTTGCCTCATGAAATTAGCAGCCGCGTCTGTTCGTTTGCTGGGTCTTCGAGTAGACTTATTTCCAGCGGCCAGCCGCACTGTGAACGAAAGGATAGCCGGATCATGAGCCGAGACGTGACTGTGGTTGACGTCACCCTGCGTGATGGTTTTCAAAACGAACCGAAGCCCGTTACGACACAGGATAAACTGCGTCTTGCCGAGAAACTTGTCCGGGCGGGAATCAGGGAAATTCAGGCCACCAGTTTTGTCCATCCCCAACGGGTGCCGCAAATGGCCGATGCGGAGGCTGTCGCGGCCGAATTGGGAAAATTCCCCGGTGTCAGGTTCTCGGCCCTGGTGCCGAACCTCAAGGGCTATGACCGCGCCCTGGCCGCCGGCATCCTCCACCACGAATTCGTCATGGCCGCCAGTGATACGTTTAATCGCAAGAACTTGAATCTTAGCATCGCGCAGTCCATTGATTTGCTCGGCGAAGTGACTCGCAGGGCCGAACAGGATGGCGTGGAAATCCGCGTGGGGATTGCCACCAGTTTCCACTGCCCGTTTGAGGGCAAGATCTCCAGCAACGCGCTGGTTGGTGTCGTCAGGGCCGTGCGCGAGCGCTGCCGATGGCGGATCGGCATTGCCGATACCGACGGAATGGCGTTTCCGGATCAGGTCACGGAAGCTGTGGCCGCTTTGCAGGATGAATTGAACCTGCGTCCCAGGGACATTGCTCTGCATTTCCACGACACCTACGGGCGAGGACTCTGCAATGCTTTTGCCGGTCTCCAGGCCGGCGTGCGAGAGTTCGACGCCACGACCGGAGGACTCGGCGGATGCCCGTACTGTCCCGGCGCGAGCGGCAATTTGGCGACAGAGGATCTGGTGGCCTTTCTTCACGGCATGGGATTCGACACCGGAATCGATCTGGAAAAATTGTTGGACGCCGCTGAATTTGCGATCCAGTTTTCGTCGCGCCCCTACCAGGGACATCTCCTGCGCGCGCTCCGCGCGGGCGCTTGCGGGATGACCCCCGCGGCGAGAAGCGCGGAACCCAACTGACAACCTCGTTTCCAAAAAGGCTTCCATGTCACTACCGCTGAGTGGGATTCGCGTCCTGGATGTAACCAACGTCCTTGCGGGGCCGTTTTGCGGCTTTCAATTGGCGTTGTTGGGCGCGGAAGTAATCAAAATCGAAAATCCGAAGGCCGGCGATCTGGCGCGCCAGTTGGGTGCGGACCCGGTATCCTCCGGCAGACTGATGGGAACTTCCTTCGTCTCTGTGAACGCAGGCAAACAGTCGGTGACCCTCAATCTGAAAACTTCAGAAGGGAAGAAGATCTTCAAGGAACTCGTGGCGATTTCGCATGTGGTGCTGGAAAACTTCCGCCCCGGCGTGATGAAGCGGCTGGAGCTGGACTATCCGGTGCTTTCCCGCGTCAATCCCGGGATCGTCTACTGCGCGGTAACCGGTTTTGGACAGGATGGTCCGCTGGCCATGCGCCCGGCCTACGACCAGATCATCCAGGGAATGTCCGGGATCATGAGTGTGACGGGCAGTGCGGAGAGTGCGCCATTACGCGTGGGATACCCGATCTGCGACACCCTCGGAGGAGTCACCGCGGCGCTGGCCATCTGTGCGTCCTTGGTCGAGGCGCGCGCCACCGGGCGTGGGCGCATGATTGATGTGTCCATGCTCGAGGCCACTCTGGCTTCCATGGGCTGGATAGTATCCAATTTTTTGAACGGGGGCATTGTCCCCCTGCCCATGGGGAATGAAAACTTTACGGCCGCTCCCTCGGGCACGTTTCGCACCGCCGATGGGCTTCTCAACATTGCCGCCAACGAAGTGGCTCAATACGAAAAACTGTGCGATCTTCTGGGGCGTCCCGACCTGAAGACACATCCTCTCTTTTGCGATCGCGAACTCCGCAGAGAAAATCGCGCCGCCATCAATCGTGAAGTGGAACAAGCGCTCGCAACCCGCGGCGCGGCGGAATGGGAGGCGCTGATGATCGAAGCGGGTGTCCCCGCCGGCCGCGTCTTGACTGTTCCGGAGATTCTGGCGCACCCTCATTTGCGGGATCGAAACTTCGTCACGACGTTGCAGCACCCGGACGGACCGCAGAACGTCGCGCGCGGCGGGTTCCACTTCCCAGCCGATCCCATCAAGCCGCAAGGCCCCGCGCCGAAACTCTCTCAGGATACCGATCGCTGGTTGCGCGAGTTGGGACACGCCCCGGAAGAAATCGCCGAGCTTCGCTCGAAGGGTGTGATTTGATAGTGCGAGAGAAATAATACCTGCGTGGATGGAGTCTGCGAATTGCTGAGCTTACTTGCCGGGCTTCTTGAGGGTCTTATTGATGAGGCTGCGGAAGCCGGCATTATCCTCGCAGACATGCTCCATAATCTTCCAGTCCGTCCTCAATTTGTAGTTTAGCGTGGCCGTCCAGGGCTTCGTATACGCCTTCGGGTCGTCGACCGTGAGGTCAATCTCCATCGAGTCATGGTCAACACGCCGGATGCGCTCCACCAGGTGCAGGGCGTCGCTGTGTGGATAACCTTCTCGATCGAGCGTGGTTTTGTCGTTAAAACCCGCGGCATCGGTAACGAGTGTGTCTCCTTCCCACTTGCCAATCGTGTCCCCCATCCACAGCGGGCCCGCATCCTTGTCATGCGGGCGCCCATCGGTATAGATTCGGCGCACAAAGTGATCGAACTCGAACAGCATGATCACCTCGCCTGGAGTCTGTACGATTTGCATGGGAAAGTTGAGAAGATAAATCCGCGGTACACCTGGCGGCAAACAACTGAAAATGGGATCGTCCAATACCGTGTCTGGGTTGGACCCGCGGTAGATGGCATTGGCCGCCTTAAATTTCGCCTCGGCCCACGGCGTCATCGGGGAGACATTCTTGCCGAAGTCGAGATTGACGGAGGAATGCTCCGGATCTCGCAATCGCTCCCAAAGCCCGGACAAGTCTGGTGTGGGAGCTGCGCCTGGGCTGTTGCCGCTCCCGCCTGCACCGCGGTTTGCGCGTGCAGTACGGGCGAGAGCGCGAGCGCTGCCAATAGCGCAAGAATCCAGCCCATCAAGTGATTGCGCATCTCCAAGCTTCTCCTCACCACTTATGCGCTCACCCTGCGTCCGTCTGAGCCAGCGCTCACTAATCCTGCAATGAATTGGGATCGAGCTCTTGGCCGCTGGACAACACGACCTTCTGGAGCCGCAAGGTTCTCGAACCGTTTTTGGCGCGATTGCCAATTACGGTAATCTGGTCGCCTACTTTAATGATGTCTCGGTTCCAGCCATGCCTGGTAAGAACGTTTGGACTATTGGCTTCGCCAGTCCACAGTTCGGCCTTGCCCTTCTCGTCCTTCACCTCGACCGTAAGCTCCACATGCGGATTGATAAACTGGAAATCCGTTACCGTGCCCTTCAGCGTAGTTAATTTCGTCGAGTCGTACGGTGACGTTCCGTGGTGTGCGAGCGTGGGGCCTGCAAGCATGAGAAGACCGACGAGCACAACGAGCAACCCGAGCAGCCACCTTTTCATGCGAACCCTCCACTCCTGATCGAGCGCGCTATCAGCCGCCAACGCCCCGCTTCGTAGCTCCGCCAACGCCTTCTGCGCGCGCTGTGGATTATAAAGTGTTTCAGCTACTACAGCGTATATCACTCCCACATCGGATCTGTCAAAGCGGTGTTACTAGCTGTTCACTCGGGTTCGCCCTTCGAGTGCCTCCCGCAGGCTCATCATGGCATAGGGGTTTGACGCGACCCAGTAGCACAGTCCCGCTAGGGCGGGGCTGTGTGGGTTTGGTTTGTGCTGCGTTCAGAAGAAATCACACAGACTGAAGAGTCTGTGTGGCTACATGATTTGACAGGGCAGGTATACTGCGCGCAGGAGGTCTGCGCGATGCCGAATTTTTACGAGTACAACCCAGAGCAAGGGTATTTGTTGCCACCGAGCGTGCGAGCAGTGTTAGGGGAGAAGCA
>JBGOZP010000017.1:0-77213 GCA_041480265.1 Terriglobia bacterium
AGCATACAGCCACGGCGGCCAGAGGAGATCGAGAGAACCGAAAGCAGAGAGTCAAAATCACAAGTCGGGCCGTGCGAAGGACTAAAATCTGAGGCCTATGGGCTCGCGGAACCAAAATAAAGACTTTTTCCGCAAGCTGTTCAGCCGCGACATTGGGTTTCGCGCAAGACGGGGCTTGAGCCCCTGAAATCACTGGAGATGACGGCAGTGCGCCTCGCTAATCTTGGCCTGAGCCAACGCCAGGGATCACAGGCGAAGTATTTTGGCAAATCCGCATAGCGTCAAAGAAAGGTCGAAGGCGTGGCAGTAGTCGGCAAACCCGAAGGCACCAAGACGGAACTGGAGAATTCCGCGCCTGTCACGCGCTGGAAGCTCATTCCGGGTTGGGTGGAACCCTGGCGCCGGCGCCTCGCCGGATGGGGGAAGGCGACTCGTTTCTGGCGCCGCCGAGCACTGCTGTTCCTGGCAGTGGTCGGCCCGGGTGTAATCACTTCGAACGTGGACAACGACGCGGGCGGGATTTCCGTGTACTCGCAGGCGGGCGCGATGTACGGCTACGCGCTGCTGTGGTCGCTGATTCCCATGACCATCGCCCTTTACGTCACTGAAGAAATGTGCGCGCGCATGGGCGTGGTGACCGGAAAAGGTCTTTCCGATCTCATTCGCGAGGAATTTGGGTTTCGCCCCACGTTTTTTCTGATCCTTGCCGGCCTCCTCGTGGACATGGGCAACGTCGCCGCGGAGTTTGCCGGCGTGGCTGCTTCCATGCAGATTTTCGGCATATCGAAATATATCTCCGTGCCCATCGCCGCCCTGGCCGTTTGGTTTCTCGTGCTGCGAGGAACTTCGCGTGCCGTCGAAAAGATTTTCCTCGCCGCCTGCGTCCTCTATTTGTCGTATGTGGCCTCCGCGTTTCTGGCGAAACCCGATTGGGTGCTTGCGGCAAAGAGCACCGTAATTCCCACTATGCAGCTCGATGGCGGGTACCTGCTCATGCTGACCGCGCTGATAGGGACAACGATCGCTCCGTGGCAATTTTTTTATTTGCAGGCGGCGTTCGTCGAAAAGCGCGTGGCGCGCCGCCAATACTCCCAGGCCCGCGCGGATGTTTTGGTCGGCAGCATCAGTTGCATGGTGATCGTTTTCTTTATCATCGTTTGCACCGCCGCGACTTTGCACACCACCGGGCATTTCAATATCATTGACGCCGGTGAAGCCGCCCAGTCCTTGGTGCCGCTGGCCGGCAAGTGGGCCGGTATGCTGTTCGCGTTCGGGCTACTGAACGCCTCGCTGTTTGCCGCCTCCATCCTGCCTTTGTCCACGGCGCACGTGATTTGCGAGGGAATGGGATTCGAAGCGGGGATCGATCACAAGTTCAATGATGCTCCGATTTTCTACAGCCTCTATACCGGGATGATTGCCGTGGGAGCTGCCGTCATCTTGATCCCCCGCGCACCGCTCCAGAAAATCCTCGTCCTTTCGCAGGTAGGCAACGGCGTCTGGCTTCCCGTCGTGTTGATTTTCATCTTGTTGCTGGCGAATCGCCGCGACCTGATGGGTGACCTGGTGAACACACGCACGTTCAACTTCATTGCCTGGGTCACCACCGTAGCCATGATCGTTCTCACCATCGTCCTCGTCTACGTGACCGTCTTCCATTCCGGCGCCGTTCCAGGCCTTCCAGGCTCGTAGCTGCTCGGGTTGCCATGGCGCCAGCCCCGGTCGGCGCGGGGCGAGATTTTCTTCTCGAACGCCAGGCCGGCCTTCCAGCGCGCCTGCCATTTCGAATCTCAAACCACTGCCTGGCGAGAAAACCGTCGGGTCGCGCCCACTTGCAGAGAAAGCCACCGGGAGCGTGTTGCGTGGTGTGATGGTGTATGTTAACTTTTGAAGATTGAAACGTGGGCACACCAGCCTCAATCCGCTACGTGGATTTCTCAGGACTAATCGCGTGAAAGTGCCTGACACGCTCAAACCCTCCGGCCAAGAAGAAGAACGCCTGCTTGCGGATTTGGACGCCAACCGCCTCCCCCAGCACATCGCCGTCATCATGGACGGCAACGGACGCTGGGCGCAGCGGCGTCATCTGCCGCGGATCGTGGGGCATCGCGCGGGCGTGCAATCGGCGCGAACCGTAATTGAGACGTGCGCGAGACTCAATATTCCCGCCCTTACGCTGTATGCCTTCTCGATGGAGAACTGGCGCCGCCCGAAAGCGGAGATTGATTTTCTGATGCGCCTGCTGCGCGAGTACCTGCGCAAAGAGCTCCCGGTGATTCATCGAAATAATATCCGCCTCCTGGTCATCGGCCGTGTGGACCAGTTGCCCGCGGCGGTGCGCGACGATGTCGAACGGGCGATGACGCAAACGGCTCAGAACTCGGGCATGAAGCTCGCGGTGGCGCTCAATTATGGCGGCCGCGCGGAGCTGGTGGATGCCTTCAACCGCATCCTCGATCGTGTCAGGAACAACGGTCTGATGAACGCGCGCGTCGATGAAGATATGATTTCGCAGCACTTGTACACCGCCGGACTGCCCGATCCGGACCTGCTGATCCGCACCAGCGGTGAAATGCGCGTAAGCAATTTTCTGCTGTGGCAGATTGCCTATGCCGAAATCTATGTGACCGAGACGTTGTGGCCCGACTTCACACGCGCCCAGCTCTTCGAGGCCTTGCTCGATTTTCAGAAGCGCGAGCGGCGCTACGGCGGTCTGGCGGAAACGCGGCAGCGCGTCACGGCCTGATGGCGTCGCGCAACTTCCTGCTGTGAATTGTTTCTTCAGCCGGCGCCCGCGCCATTTCCAGAACAAACGGCGTCATTCTTGCCAGAGAGTTGGCGCGTCTGCGGAATCTTAATTTCCGCCCTGGATGCGGATGGGCGGGTTCTACTTTTACGCTGAACGTTTCAAGTGAAGCGTGGAGCCCGCCGGAACCGGGTGCGGGCTCCGCTTGGAGCCCGCCTGAATAACGATCGTAATGTGGGAGGAAGTGCATGAGTTCAGGAACACAACTGCGCATATGGACCGCGGTGGTGCTCATTCCTGCGGTGATAGCGGCAGTCTGGCTGGGCCCGGCTTGGCTGGTGGCGGGGTCGGCGTCAATTGTGACGGTCCTTGCGCTCCTGGAATTTTTCGCCTTGGGGGAACGCCTGGGATTTCATGCCTACCGCTTTTGGACCTGCCTCTCGGCCATCGGAATTTTCGCGCAGCAGTGGGACGAGGCGCGGGCCGCGAGCATTGCGAAACTGGGCGACTTGCTCTACCGGATGCGGGCTCCCCGGGTGTCCCTGGAAATGGTGCTGGTCCTGTTTATCGTGGGTGCAGCGGTGATTGCTCTGGGGAGCCGCCGCCCGTTGGCCGAAATATTTTCTTCTGTTTCGGTCAGCGCGGCGGGTCTGCTCGTCGTCGCGATTCCGTTCAGCGCAATCGTGCGCCTGCACAGCGTGGACTTTCTTGGACCGCAACTCCTCCTTTTCACCCTCGTCGTGGTCTGGGTCGGGGACACGGCGGCATACTTCGTGGGTAAGGGCGTTGGACGGTTCAAGATGTCGCCGCAATTGAGTCCGAACAAGACGTGGGAGGGGGCAGCCGCAAATCTGCTGGGCGCATTGCTGGTGGCTGCCGTCTTTGGATATTGGATGAAGATCGCGCCGGCGCACATGCTCGCGATGGCCGCTCTGGGTAGCGTCGCAGGCCAGGTGGGAGATGTATTTGAATCGGCATTTAAGCGCAGTGCCGGCGCGAAAGATTCCGGAACAATCCTCCCCGGGCATGGAGGCATTCTAGACCGGATTGACGCGCTGATACTTGCCGCCCCGGCAGTCTGGTATTATTTCGAGTGGTTCGTGAAGAGAAGGATCTGAACGAATTGCGCTTTCGCCAGGCTCGTCGTTCCGTTGCTGCCATTGTAGCCCGAGTTCTTGGCAATAGTGTTTAGCGAGAGGCCGTTGTGAAAAAGATCGCCATTCTAGGTTCGACCGGTTCCATCGGCCGACAAACGCTCGCGGTCGTGGAGGCTATGCCGGAGCGTTTTGGAGTCGCTGCCCTCGCCGCCGGGAACAACATCGAGGAGCTGTCGCAGCAGATTTCGCGGCACCTTCCGGACCTTGTGTCCGTGGCGACACCGGAGCTGGCGGCCAATCTCGCCGAACGCCTGCGCGCCATCGGAATTGCAAAGCTTCCTGAAATCCAGCACGGTAGCGCCGGACTCACGGCCGTAGCGACGCATCCCGATGTCGCGACAGTGGTTTCCGCGGCCGTAGGCGTGGTTGGCCTGGCTGCCACCTATGCTGCCGTGAAAGCGGGGAAGCAGATCGCGCTTTCGAACAAGGAGGTGCTGGTCGCCGCCGGTGAAATCGTGATGGCGGCAGCGCGCCAGGCCAACGTCGCGTTGCTTCCGGTGGACAGCGAACACAACGCCATCCACCAGTGCTTGCGCGCCGGCCGGCCGGAAGAAGTGAAGCGTTTGATCCTGACGGCATCCGGCGGACCGTTCCGGAAGACTCCCCTGGCGGAAATGGCTGCGGCGACGCCGGAACAAGCCCTGGCGCATCCGAACTGGCGCATGGGCCGCAGGATTACGATTGACTCGGCCACGCTCGTGAACAAGGGATTTGAGGTCATCGAAGCGCACTGGCTGTTTGACATGCGCCCGGATCAGATCGAGGTCGTGGTTCATCCGCAATCCACGATTCATTCGATGGTCGAGTTTGTGGATGGGTCCATCTTGGCGCAACTCGGTCCCACAGATATGCGCATGCCCATCCAATATGCGCTAACCTACCCTGAGCGGACTGCATCCAATGAAGTGTCCCTCGACTGGACCAAGCTGCGGCGTCTGGATTTTGAAAAGGTTTCCACGCGGCGATTTCCCTGCCTGCGCTTGGCTCGCGAAGCGTTGCGCAAGAAGGGCGCTTACCCCTGCGCCTTCAACGCCGCGGACGAGGTGGCCGTCGAAGCATTTCTCGATCGTCGGCTATCCTTTGCGGGGATCGCGGAAGTCATCGAGCGCGTGCTGACCCGGACGCCGAAGATCAAACTGGGCGCAATCGCCGACGTGCTCGCGGCCGACTCCGAGGCGCGGCGAATGGCCCGGGAAGAAGTGGACCGATTGCGCCCGCAAGCGGCAGCCGTATGAAGATATTTTTGAGGTACGAATGGGGCGCGGTATGTTGCGCCGCAGTCTGAGGAGAAAAAAGTGCCGGATTTTGTCGTGATGGTTTTGTCCGTTTCTGTCGTGCTCGGGATCATGGTCCTGGTGCACGAATGGGGTCATTTCATCGTTGCCAAAGCTTTTGGCGTGCGCGTGGAGATTTTTTCCATCGGTTTCGGTAGCAGGCTTTGGGGACGCAAGAGAGGCGATACCGATTATCGCATCAGCGCATTGCCTCTGGGCGGCTACGTCAAAATGGCCGGCGACAATCCGCTCGAAGAGCGCAAGGGCGATCCCGACGAATTCCTGTCGAAGCCGAGGTGGCAGCGCGCTCTCATCGCTCTGGCCGGCCCCGCGATGAATCTCATCTTGTCAGTCGCGCTGGTTTCCGGCCTTTACATGCGCGGCAGCAAACAACCCGCATTCTTGGACCGCCCGATGGTCCTGGCCGGTGTTTTGGAAGGCTCGACCGCGCAGAAGGCTGGCTTGGCCGCCGGGGACCACGTCGTCAAAATCAACGGTACAAATGATCCTACATGGGACCGGGCGCGTTTGGAATTGATGTCGACTTTACCGGGACATTCTCTTTCCCTTGTCGTGGACCGCGGCGGCCAGGAACTTCCCATATCGATTCCTGCGGGCCCATCAATGGAGGAAATCTTTGGTTATCCAGTGGATCGTCTTTTCATCGGCGCGGTCTCGCCGGGTATGCCGGCCGAACGCAGTGGCCTGCAGGCGGGCGATGAAATTCTGAAGGTCAATGGGAAAACATTGGCCAACGGCGCCGAATTGCCGTCAATCGTGGAACAGTCGCGCACACAGCCGCTGGATCTAGAGGTCCGGCGCGGCGATCGCACTCTTACTATTCAGGTCCGCCCCCAAGAGGTCAGTGTCGGGAACGGAGTGTCGCGGTGGCAGATTGGTGTTCTTCGCAGCGGCGAGCTCGCGGAACGCCGACTGTCTGTCGGCGCGGCCATCGTCGAATCGGCCGGGATGAACAGCCTCATGGCCCGGCAGGTCGCTTTTGTGGTGATCGAGTTATTCCGCGGCCACATTTCGCTGAAGCAACTCGAGGGTCCTCTCGGAATCGCGCGGGAATCCGGCCGGGCGGCTCGTCAGGGAGCCGCGGAGCTGATTTCCCTGATGGCCATGATCGGAGTGAACCTCGCCATCTTGAACCTGCTCCCGATTCCGCCGCTCGATGGAGGGCACATCCTGCTTCTCTTCATCGAGGCAACGATACGCCGCGACTTGAGTGTCCGCGTGAAGGAGCGGTTCGTCACCGTCAGCATGGTCTTCCTCTTGTTGGTATTCGCGATCGTTATGTACAATGATGTTTTGCGGTTGATCCCGCACCATTAGCGCCCGTGCCGGGTACGATCCAGTCCAAGGGGCGCCGCGTTTTTAACGCTTTGCGGGCATCCCGGCCAACAAACATGCCCACTCCTGCTGCACATCGCGTCTCTGCCGGCGAACGTATCAACGCGCATGAACGTCCCGGCCGCCTGCAGGCGGCGCTGGAAAAACGCGGCGTGCGCCTGACGCGCCAGCGGAAAATCTTGCTCGAGGTAATGGACAACGCCGAGCGCCACCTGGACGCCGGCGCCATCCTCGAACTTGCCCGGAAAATCGATCCACGCGTGCATCGCGTCACCGTCTACAGAACTCTCGATCTGCTCAAGCGCAACGGCCTCATTGATGAGCTTGACCTGCTCCACCTGCGCGGCGGCCAGCACTTCTACGAAAGCCACGGCCCTCGCGACCACATCCACGTGGCCTGTTTGAAATGCGGAAAAGTGCGCGAATTCGAGTCCCGCCTCTTCGAGAAGCTCATGAAGCAAATCGAAAAGGACTGCGGAATCGAAATCACGATGACGCGCACCGAAGTCGGCGGCTACTGCGAAAAGTGCCGCAAACACATTCCGGCCAGCCTCTGATCGCCCAGCTCGAAACTCTCCCTTTGTTTGCCATTTCGACGAGCCCGCTGCGGTTCACCGGGAACGTTTACCCCGAACCCTTCAAGTGAAGGCTTCTCCGCGAACAGCGGCGGGCGAGGAATCCCTCTGTACTACTAATCCGTAGATTCTTTGCGTCGCTCGACGAATTTTGGTTGTGCCAGGAGGGTGGGCTTCAGCCCAGCCGGAGGGAGTCTGTTTCAAGCCGGCTTTAGCCGCTGAAGCTGACTTTGGTTGCGGCTCCGCCGCGCTATGGATTGGCCCTACCGAGCAGCAACCCTTCGCCCGCGAAGCGTCGCCGCAATGATGTATTTCAAATCTGAAGTCTCAAATTTCGATTTTCAAATCTACCTGTGTGCGGACTGCTCTGGCACATCGCGCTGGGAAAAGTATTCCTGCGCCGCGGCAATATCACGCGCGATCTGCGCGCGCAGCGCCTCGGGCCCGGAAAACTTCTGTTCGTCGCGCAGGCGCGCGTGGAAACGCACCTCCATCGGCCCGCCCGCAATCTGTTCGTTGAAACCGAATAAGTGGCTCTCTACGGTGATGCTCTGCCCATCGAACGTGGGCCGCGTCCCGGCATTTGTTACCGAGCGAAAAATCTTTCCTCCCACCACCGATTCCGTCGCGTACACCCCGAGTCTTGGCAGCAATTCCTGCTCGGGAACCATATTGAGCGTAGGGAACAGGATCGTCCGGCCTCGCCCATCCCCGGGCCGAATCTCTCCGGTAAGCGAAAAGGGATGCCCGAGCAAGGAAATGGCTTCGCCGACACGCCCCTCGGCGATCGCCGTGCGCACAGCCGTGCTCGAAACCACCTGGCCTGCCGCCTCGACCGGCGGAATGGTTTCCACGTCAAAGCCGTGCTTTTTCCCATATTGTGCAAGCAGGCGCACATCTCCCGCCCCGCGATGTCCAAAACAGAAGTTCGCGCCCACAAGAATTGCCGCGACATGCAACCGCTCGATCAGAATTCGTTGGAGAAATTCTTCCGGCGACAGTAGGGAGAGAGCGCGATCGAAGCGCAGGATGAGCACGGCATCGAGTCCCGCCTGTTCCAGGCCCGCCAGACGCTGCGAAAGTGTCTGAATCATCCGCGGGGCTTGCTCGGGGCGCAGCAGCTTCATCGGGTGAGGATCGAACGTCACAGCCGCCGCCGTGTGCGCCGTGGCGCGGGCCCGTTCCAGCACCATGCGCAGAATCTTCTGGTGGCCGACGTGAACCCCGTCAAAGTTTCCAATCGAAAGCACGGTGCGTCCCCCGGCGCCGAAGCGCGCGGTCCACTCTTCCGGGGAATGAAGAACCGTAAGCGGCATCAAACTCGCACCTCAAAATGCAGCCCGTCGTAGGCCAGCGCGACGTGAGGAAACCCCGCGGCGATCAGCCGCGCGTTGGTTTCCGAGTGCGGCAGTTCGTGCGCGATGTGCGTGAACCAGGCCCGCCGGGGTTGCAGTTCGCGCACCAGTTCGAGCGCCTGCTCGACCGTCTGGTGCATCGGGTGCGGCGCGTCTCGCAGCGCGTCCATCACCAGGTCGTCCAGACCGGCCAGCAATGGCTTCGATGATTCAGGAAGGACGCTGAAATCGGTAAGGTAAGCGGCGGAGCCAAAGCGGAACCCTAGCACGCCCATGTCTCCATGCCGTGCCGGAATCGGCACGATGCGCGTTCCGATGATCTCAAAGGGACCGTCAATAGGATGCAGCGTCACCCGCGGAATCGTGCTGATGGCGGGAGCGCCCTCAAAAACGTAGGCGAAGGTCTGTTTCAAAGTCGCGATCGTTTCGAGCGAAGCGTACACCGGCAGGGCGGATTGCTGGCGCAGGTTAAAAGGACGAATGTCGTCGAATCCCAGGATGTGATCGGCGTGGGCGTGCGTGAACAGGATCGCGTCGAGCCGCTCCAGGCCCACGCGCAGCGCCTGCAGCCGGAAGTCCGGTGTCGTGTCAATCACCGCGGTTTGCCCCTGGTGAGCCAGCAGGACGGAAGGACGCAACCGGTTGTCGCGCGGGTCCCGGGAACAGCAGACGCGGCAATGGCAGGTCAGCGTGGGCACTCCCATGGACGTGCCGGAGCCTAGCACCGTGAGTTCGAGTGTCGAATTCGCTGGCGACGCGGGCAGGGCGGACCCTCGATTCGGGTGCGGGCTCCACTTTTACGCTGAACGCCCCGGCCAGGCCGGGGCGTTCAGCGTAAAAGTGGAGCCCGCCAGATTACGTTCGGGATTTGGCCTTTTCCTGTAGAGCGGCTGCGGCGGCGGCCTTGGTCATTTCCATGAAGGCGAGCTTCAGATTGCCGAGAATGTCGAGAAGCAGCACATCCTCCTCGGGCGCCAGATTTCCGATGGTCTTCTCACGCAGGGCATCCAGCATGTCAATCATTTCCCGGGCGCCCTCGAGGTCGAGCATGGGCTGCCCCGTGCGCGGATCGGCATACCCCCCCAGAAGCATGGCCGCATTCTGCCCGAGCGAGCGGATGAGATTTTCAAGCGCAGGCAACCGCTTCGGCGTCTCGACAGCGGGTTGCGCGGCAGGCGCGGCCCCGTGCGCTTCTGGCTTCGTGACGCTTGCCGCTGGCTCCGTTGGAGGAGGCGCATTGTGGGCCGCTTGCGTGGCGCTGATCGTCGATGCCGTTTCGTGCTCGCGGTCTTGCTGCTCAGCGACGTCTTTGCGGAACTCGCCCTCCGCCGTAAAAAGCCGCCGGTCTACAACCTTGAAAGTTTCATTCTGCTTGCTCTCGGACAACGGATTCTCCCCCACATATTCTTCGAACGCGTATGTTGAATAAGCAGTTTAGCACCGCCGCGCACACGCTCACAAGTGCCGCCTCCACTAGGCAGCATCGTCTGGCGGCGTCTGTAGCGCCCGCCGGAACCTGTCCCGACTCGCTCGGGAGGCGGGCACTTGCGTGAATTTAATATGCCGCCCAGAAATGGCAACTCGTGCATTTCGTCTCTCCACTCTCTGTATCCTCTGTGCTCTCTGTGACCTCCGTGTTGAATCCTTTTCTTCCTTGTGAATTGCCGGCACGTGCCGTACAGTTTTTCTTTCATCCAGGAGCCGACCAGACACCGTGCCCCCTCGCCATCCTAGTAAAAAGAAGAAGCCAAAATCTGCGCGCCGACATGCTTCTGCCCGGCTCCAGACCACCCGGGTATCAAGACGGCGCCGCTCCGGCAAGGTATTCGAAGATTTAGTCGCCCTGCAGGCGCGTCTTCGCGCCCCCGGCGGTTGCCCCTGGGACCGCGAACAAACCCACGACACGCTCAAAACTCACCTGATCGAGGAGGCCTACGAAGTTCTGGATGCACTCCACCAGGGTAACCCGAAGGAATTGACCGAAGAACTTGGCGATCTGCTCCTGCAGGTTCTTTTTCACGCCGATATCGCCAGGGAAGCGGGGCAATTTGACATTTCCGACGTCATCTTGGGAATCCACGATAAACTGGTCCGGCGGCACCCTCATGTCTTCGGCAACGTGAAAGCCGATACTTCTCAGCAGGTCTTGAAAAACTGGGCCCAGTTGAAAGCCAAGGAGAAGCAGGACGCCGCCCCAGCAAAGCAGCTCCCCCCCTCTGTCCTCGAGGACATTCCTCGAAGCCTTCCCGCGCTTCTCGAAGCCCATCAACTGACCCGCAAGGCTGCTCAGGTAGGCTTTGACTGGGAGAACATCGAAGGAATTCTCGACAAGTTGCGCGAAGAGATATCCGAGTTGCGCGCGGCTCTCACCATGGCGGATCGCGCGCACCGTGAGGAAGAAGTGGGCGATCTGTTGTTTGTTGTCGTGAATCTGGCCCGTTTCCTGGAATTTGATCCTGAAGTAGCACTTAAGCATTCGAATGAAAAATTCAAGTCACGCTTTCAGGATATGGAGGCGGACGCGGCCCGCTCCGGCCAGCGTCTCACCGAGCTGTCTAAAGATAAACTTGAAGTTCTCTGGGAGGCCGCCAAGACCCGCGCGAGAGCAGCAGAGCAGCAAGGAAATAAATCATGAAATCCAGGCCTCGGCTAAAATCCCGCCCCTCAGCGACTCTTCGCGCGGAAACCCGCAACGGCATCCTGGTCAGGCACTGCCATGGCATCGAGGAGCTTGAGGCCTGCGTCCGCTTGGAGCGCGCCGTCTGGCAGTCTGCTGACATTGACGTTGTCCCCATCCCGTTGTTTGTGGTCGCCGCGGAAACAGGAGGCCAGGTTCTCGGCGCATTTCACGGCAAGGATTTGGTTGGGTTCACCATGGCCATTGCCGGGTGGCGGGATCGCAAGCCGTTTCTCCACTCGCACATGACGGCGGTGCGCGACACGTATTGCGACCGTGGCATCGGGCGCCAACTCAAGCTTTTCCAGCGCGTCGACGCACTGGCGCGCGGGATTTCTCTCATTGAGTGGACTTTCGATCCGCTCATCGCGAAGAATGCCTACTTCAACTTCATGCGTCTCGGCGCCATTGCCCGGCGCTACGTGCCCAATGCCTACGGAATCACGACCAGTCCGTTGCACGGGGCGCTCCCGACCGATCGCCTCGTGGCTGAATGGCACTTGCTCTCGCTGCGCGTGCGGCGAGTCCTGGCAGGGAAGCGGCCGGCGCCCGCGTTCTCCAAAAATGCCGTGCGTATCTCCATCCCGGCCAGCGTCGAAGCCCTGAAAACCGTCGACCCGGCCAGAGCAGCACAAATACAGTCTGAAATTCGCGCTCTGTTTACGCGCTGGCTCGCCAAGAAGTATGTCGCAACGGCCGTTGCGGCAAGTCCCTCGGGCATGGATTACATTCTGGATCCGTGGACGGGTGCGGGCTCTACTTGGAGCCCGCCAGAATAAGGACTCATGAAGGTACAAAAAATCACGCTGCGCGAAATCAGAATGCCGCTGGTGACGCCCTTCGAAACCAGCTTCGGACGCCTGACCGATCGCCGGATGCTTCTCCTCGATGCCGATTTGGATGGCGTGACTGGCTGGGGCGAGTCGGTGGCCGGCGAGGGGCCGTTCTATGCTCCAGAAACGATTGAGACCGCTTGGCACATCCTGCGCGATTTCATCTGGCCAATATTGAAAGATCGAAATTTCGCCTCCGCCTCCGAGGTCTGGGATCTGCTCGCGCCCATTCGCGGCCACAATATGGCCAAGGGCGCCATCGAATCCGCGATCTGGGACGCTGAAGCAAAACAGAAAGGGCTGCCGCTCTGGAAACTCCTGGGCGGTGTCCGCGAAGAGATCCCTTGCGGCGTGTCCATTGGGATTAAAGAAACACTTGATGATCTCATCGCCACGGTTGAGCGAGAGTTAGCGGCGGGGTACCAGCGGATCAAAATTAAAATCAAGCCGGGGAAGGACATTGAGCCAGTCGAGCGCTTGCGCCAGCGGTTTCCAAACATACGCCTGATGGTGGACGCGAATTCCGCGTATCGCCTTGAAGATGCGCCTCACCTGAAGCGCCTGGAAGCCTACTATCTGATGATGATCGAACAGCCGCTGGGCTGGGACGACCTCTACAGCCATGCGGAGCTGCAACGCAAGCTTGACACCCCGATTTGCCTCGATGAATGCATCCATACCGATGAGCATGCCCGCGCGGCCATCGCATTGGGCGCCTGCCGCATCATCAATATCAAGCTCGGGCGCGTGGGTGGATATACTCCTGCGCGGCGTATCCACGACCTGTGCCAGTCGAAGCAGATTCCGGTCTGGTGCGGTGGCATGCTGGAATCCGGAATCGGCCGCGCGCACAACATCGCGCTTTCCACGCTCGCAAATTTCTCTCTCCCGGGCGATGTCACGGCCAGCCGGCGTTACTGGACCGAAGACGTGATTGAGCCGGAAGTTGAGGTCACGACGCGCGGCACGATTTGCGTGCCGCCCGGACCTGGAATCGGCTATGCGCCGCGGCTCGAGCGCATCGAGAAACTCACCGCAAGAAAAGAAATCCTCCAGTAGGAGCGCCGCGGATGCCAGTGCACTCAAATGAAAAAGCCGCCGCAGCCAAGCGCATTGCGGTCATTTCGGGCGACGGCATCGGCCCGGAAGTCACGCGCGAAGCCGTGAAGTTGCTCAAAGCCGCGACCTCGGGATCGCAGGCTCAACTCGAATTCACAGAATTCGATTGGGGCGCCGAGCGATACCTCCGCGATGGCACCACTCTGCCGCCTGAAGCCGTGAGTATGCTTCGCAGCGATTTCGACGCCATCCTGTTCGGTGCCGTCGGCGATCCCCGCGTGCCTTCCAACAAGCACGCCGCGGATATCTTGCTGGGGCTCCGCGCCAAGCTCGACCTCTACGTCAATCTTCGCCCCGTGGAACTCTTCGATGCAGCGCTGACCCCGCTGCGCAATCGCGCCGCAAAGGACGTGAACTTCGTGATCGTCCGCGAGAATACCGAGGGCCTCTACGCGGGCGTCGGCGGGCAGTTCCAGCGAGGCACCCCGTACGAAGCCGCCGTCCAGGAGGACATCAACACGCGCAAAGGCGTGGAACGAATCATCCGCTACGCCTTCGAGTACGCCCGCCGCCACAATCTCGGGCGCGTGTGCATGAGCGACAAATCGAATGTGCTTACCTTTGGACACGAACTATGGCTGCGCGTGTTTTCTCAAGTCAAGGATGAGTATCCCGAGATTGAGTCGCGCCACCTCTATATTGACACCCTCGTCATGGAAGTCGTCCGCGATCCTGGCCAGTTCCGCGTGATCGTGACCTGCAATCTCTTTGGCGACATCCTAAGCGACCTCGGCGCGCAACTGGCCGGCGGGCTGGGCCTGGCGCCTTCGGGAAATATCCATCCGGGACGGCTCTCCCTGTTCGAGCCGGTCCACGGCTCGGCCCCCAATATTGCGGGCAAAAATCTCGCCAATCCCGCAGGGGCCGTGCTGGCATCCGCCCTGATGCTGGATCATTTGAATCTGGCAGCGCCGGCCGGCGCGCTGCGCAGCGCAGTCCGAGCCGCAATCCGCGCTAAACAGATGACGAAAGATCTCGGGGGAACACTAGGCACACGCGAGGCAGGGGACTGGCTCGCCGAATACGTCACGAAAAATCGGATGTGACTCGCCAACGTCTAGTGTCGCCTCTTGCCGAGCACGAGCAGCGCCCCTAACAGGAAGCCTCCAACGTGCGCCCACCAGGCGACGCCGCCTTCCTGGCCCCCTACTCCCAGAGACGCCAATCCGCTAAAGAACTGGAGGAAAAACCAGTAGCCCAGCATCAGATAGGCTGGAATGCGTATGGTGAAAAACAGGAACAGCGCCGGAATGAGCGTAGCCACCCGCGCGCGCGGGAACAGAACGATAAACGCGCCCATGACCCCGGAAATCGCGCCGCTCGCTCCAATTGTGGGCATGTTCGACCCCCAGTTGAACATCGTGTGGACCACTGCGGCCGCCACGCCGCTAATAAAGTAAAAGATGAGATATTCAAAATGCCCCAGTTCTTCTTCCACGCTTCCCCCGAAGACCCAAAGGAACAGCATATTTCCTAAAAGGTGCATCCATCCCCCGTGGAGAAACATGCTCGTCACCATGGGCAGAAATGCCTGGCTGAGCGTGATGCCATGCTTCGCAAACAGCAATTGCGTATGCGAGGGAATTAACCCAAAAGCGTACACGAAGGACTTGCCCGCCCGAGGGGAGAGGGAAAGTTCGTGGAAGAAAACAAGGACATTCAAGATAATGAGCAATCCATTGCAGATCGCAACACGTGTTCGCGGGAGATCGACGCGCAGCGGGATCATCGCACTGTCCCGCTGACTTCCAGCTGTCCCTGAGAGAATGCCGCCTTGCGGCGCTCGCCCTTGCGAATCAGCGCCTGAATCTGATCCACAGAGGCAATCCCGCCTCGGGCCCCCACCGCCGTGCATGCGAGGGCCGCCGCGGCGCAGCTGAATTCAAGAGCCTTTTCAAGATCCCAACGCTGAATCTGCGCATACGCAAAGCCCGCGTGAAAAATGTCCCCGGCGCCCGTCGTGTCAATAGGTGCGACGGCAAACGCGGGGCAGTAGTGGAATTTTGAGCCATCCCAGGCCAGAACGCCCTCATCCCCCAGAGTCGCCGCTGCCACCCGGCAGCCAAATCGCGTGAAGATGTGCGGCAGAGAAATCAATAAGTTTTGCTCTCCCGAAAGGCGTGCGGGGAATTCACGCGAAGAGATGAGGTAATCCACATTCTCAAGCAAAGCTTCCACTCCCGGATAGAGGTTGTCCAGATCGGCGATCACGGGGATGCGGGCTTCGCGAGCCCATCGCGCCGCAGTGGCTGCGTTGGCGCAGTCGTGGCCGTCAATGTGAAGGAGCTTTGCTTGCACGATCCACTCCCGGCGCAATTCCTGGGGGAGGAGTTCGAGGCGCGGATCGCGTCTCCAGAGGATGCTGCGCTCTCCGGTGGTTTCATCGACGAGAATGAACGAGGACTGGCTTTGGCAATCCGGCGCGATGATCCAGTGGGACTCGACTCCGGCGCGCTCCATTTCGGTTTTCTGAAGTTGCCCAGACGGGTCATCCTCGATCTTCCCGACATATCTTGTTTTCAGGCCCCACTTGGAGCAGGCCACCATGGCGCTGGCGACTTGACCGCCGGGCAGAACTTCCGAAATGCGGAATTCGACCTTTGAATTGAAGGCAGGGAAGTGGGGCAGGCGAATAATTGTATCGGTGGCGTTAAGTCCCACGCCTGCGATGTCGACAACGGGTACGGACTCGGGCATCGAGACACTGTACGAGAAAATGGCGCGGGAGCAAGAGAAAAGGATAAATAGCTGCGTCTGATAATGTATCGAGGGAATCAGTCCTTGTAAACATAGTCCAGGCGACCTCGTAATCCGCTTGGCGCGCAGGGCTTGTGCGCGCCTCTTCGCGTTATCCCCGCCGCAATCTTGATTCGCTGTGCAGCGTCAGGAGTGTCTGCGCCAGGAAAACCAGCGCTGTTTTCCTATTTCAGCGTGGTTCTTAATTGCGTCAAGCCTCATGGTGTGGTAAGTAAACAAGTTCTGAATTTCGTTGCGCGATTCGTTGGCGCGTGATTCACGGCCGGTCGGCGCGCCGACAACGGGTGCGGGCTCTACTTTTACGCTGAGCGTTTACCCTGAGCCCTTCAAGGGAAGGGCTTCAAGTGAAGCGTGGAGCCCGCCAGATAACGGGTGCGGGCTCTACTTGGAGCCCGCCAGATAACGGGTGCGGGCTCTACTTGGAGCCCGCCAGATAAATGAATGCCGCTCAAGGAGTCTGAAGCCATTGTTTTGCGAAATTTTCCGCTGGGCGAAGGCGATCTCCTGGTCAGCTTTCTCGATCGCCAGTCCGGAAGATTGCGGGGCGTCGCCCGCGGGGCCAGGCTGCCCAAGAGCCGATTCGGTTCGACTCTCGAGCTGCTCTCTTACATTCGAATCTGGTACTTCGAGCGGGAGAGCAGGGAACTTGTGCGCATCAATCAGTGCGAGTTGATAGAGTCTTTCCTGGACCTGCAGGGAGACTACCAGTCCGGCGTCTATTTGGCCTTGCTCAGCGAGGTGACCGAGGCGATTCTCGGGGAACGCGAGGCTGCCGACCCGCAATTCCGTTTGTTGCTGCTGGCAGCAAGAGCGATCCGGACAAATGGACCGTCCCCGGCCATACTCGCTTATTTCTGCCTGTGGACGGTGAGGCTGGGGGGCTGGCTTGGCGCACTGGACCAATGCGCCCGATGCGGGAAGGCCTTCGGGAAGGAATCTGCATACGCTTCGCCCGGATCTTCGGGGCTATCGTGCGCGGAATGCCGTGAAGATTGGATGAAGCCAATTTCTCAAGTGGCACTTTCAGTGGGCCGCGCAGCTCTATCCGGGACTCTCGACCGATTGTTGAAAGGCAATCCGTCGTTGCCGGCCTCGGATGAAATCTGTAATTATGCCTTAGATATTCTGGAGCATCACATGGAGCGCAAGTTGATAGCTCGACAGATGCTCGCAACGGGGAAAAGTGAATAAATTGAAATCTAAAGCAAAACATGAAACATTGAAAGGCCCAGCCTTTCAAGACCTCATCTTGCAGCTTCAACAGTATTGGGGCGATTACGGGTGTGTGATTCAGCAGCCGTATGACGTGGAGGTCGGCGCAGGCACTATGCACCCGGAAACGTTCCTCCGCGTGCTTGGCCCCGGGCCCTATCGCGTTGCCTATGTCCAGCCGTCTCGTCGGCCCGCCGACGGACGGTACGGCGAGAATCCGAATCGCCTTTTCAAGCACCATCAATTGCAGGTCGTCCTAAAACCATCCCCTGCGAACGTGCAGGACCTCTACCTGCGGAGCCTGACTGCCATCGGAGTGCGCCTGGCCGAGCATGACGTGCGCTTCGAGGAGGATAACTGGGAATCGCCGACGCTGGGCGCCTGGGGAATTGGCTGGCAAGTGCTTCTCGACGGACTCGAAATCACGCAGTTCACCTATTTTCAGCAGAGCGGAGGAGTGGATTTGGATCCTGTCTCTGTCGAATTGACGTATGGCCTGGACCGTATCTGCGCCTACCTGCAGGGCGTTGACAGCGTGTACGACGTGCGCTGGTCGGCGGATCGAACCTATGGCCAGGTTCGCTTGCTCGAGGAACAGGAGTTTTCCGCCTACAATTTTGAATATGCCGACCCCGCCATAACGCGCACCCTGTTCGAGCTGCACGAGAAGGAAGCAAGGCAACTCCTCGAGGGCTATCGCACGGCGGAGGAAAGCCGCAAGCGCAGGTTCCCCCTGCTGGCCGCCTACGATCATTGCTTGAAGTGCTCCCACTTGTTCAACCTGCTCGATTCCCGGGGCGTGATTTCCACCACGGAGCGCGCGCAACTGATTGGGCGAGTCCGCCAAATCGCCTGCCGCGTCGCCGCGGGTTATCTGGCGCAGCAAAGCGATGCCGCAAAGGCTGCTGTGGCGCCCGAGGTAACCAGATGAAGGGGACTACAGACCTTGTATTCGAAATCGGATGCGAAGAAATCCCGGCAGGGATGCTGCCAGGGGCCGCCAAAGAACTTAAGGTGATACTTGAAAAATATCTGACCACCTACAACCTCAGTGAGAACGCGACTGTCGAAACATTCGCGGCGCCGCGCCGCCTGGCTGCCACCTGCACAAACATTCGCCTGAAGCAGCCTGACGAAATCAAGGAAGTGCTGGGGCCGCCGAAATCCGTGTCCTTCGATAATGTCGGCAAGCCGACACGCGCGGCGGAGAGCTTTGCTCAAAAAGTGGGGCTGCCGGTAGAGAGGCTCTCGTTGGTGGCGACGCCCAAGGGTGAGTATCTCTCGGCGCGGCAGGTGATTCGCGGGAAAATGGCCAAGGGCATTCTGGAAGAAATTCTGCCCCTCGCGGTCAGGGAAATCCCCTGGCCTCGCAGCATGTACTGGACCGGCGCAACAGGGCTGCACTTCATCCGTCCGATTCGCTGGGTTGTCGCCCTGCTCGGCGGGAAAGTCCTGCAACTGACTTTGGGGGATGCTGTGGCCGGAAAATTCTCGGCCGGACACCGCTTCCTCGGCAAGCCGAAGGTTCCTGTCAGCGGCGTTAAGGATTATGCGCAGAAGCTGCGGGCCAACTTCGTTCTGGTGCGGGCGGAGGAGCGACGGAAGAAAATCGAGACGGAACTGCGGCGTCTGGCGGGCGGCAAGGGATTGCGCGTACACGATGACGAACACCTCATGGATTTGGTGACCTATCTCAATGAATTTCCGTCGGCGATCCTGGGCGGGTTTGACCCGAACTTCCTGGACCTGCCGGACGAGATTCTGATTACCGTCATGCGTGGCCACCAGAAATACTTCGCGCTGGAACGGAAGGACGGGTCGCTGGCCCCGCATTTCCTGGCGATCATTAATCTGGATAAGGATCGCGCGGGGCTAATCCGCGCGGGGCACGAGCGCGTGTTGCGGGCGCGGTTTGCGGACGCGCGGTTCTTCTGGGAAGCGGACCAGAAATGTCGGCTCGCCGACTATTTGCCGAAATTGGGGGCGGTCACCTACCAGACGAAACTCGGCAGCTACGGCGATAAGGTCGAGCGCGTACGCGCACTGGCACGATGGCTCGCCGAGCAGTGGTTTGCGAGCAACATCCCGCAGGCCAGCGTGGCCTCGGCTGACCGGGCCGCGGAACTCGCCAAGTGCGACCTGGTTACAGACTTGGTGCGGGAGTTTACCGAACTGCAGGGCGTCGTGGGAGGCCTGTACGCAAAATCTCAAGGAGAACCTGAGGATGTTGCCTGGGCTGTATACGACCACTACAGGCCGGCGGCTCTCGATGATGCCATTCCAAGAAACATTACGGGCCAGGCAGTTGCGCTCGCGGACAAGCTGGATTCGCTGGTGGGCTGCTTTGCTGTGGGTTTGATTCCGTCCGGGTCGAGCGACCCCTTCGCGCTGCGCCGCGCGGCCATGGGAATCGTAAAAATCCTGATCGAAACCAAACTACCGCTTTCTCTTTCCTTGGCGATCGCTCGCGCGGCCCGGAATTTGAGCAGCTTGCCTCCCAAGA
Source organism: Terriglobia bacterium (assembly GCA_041480265.1). Lineage (GTDB taxonomy): Bacteria > Acidobacteriota > Terriglobia > Acidiferrales > UBA7541 > Palsa-360. The sequence goes on from JBGOZP010000017.1 coordinate 19,565, forward strand.
TTCACGCTTCTGCCGATATTGAAAAGCAGGTGATGGATTTCCTTCTCGAACGCGCGCGGTTTGTCCTGAAGGAGCGCGGCAGCGTCGCTCAGGATGAAGTCAATGCCGCGTTGGCTGCTGGGGCCGATGACCTGGTGGACGCCGTGCAGCGCGCTGCGGCTATTAAAGCCATCCGCAAGACGAAGAACTTTGAACCGCTGGCCATCTCCTTCAAGCGCATCCGCAAGATCCTGGAGAAGGCCGGACCGGAATCCGGCTGGAAGCTTTCCGCAGTGCGTACGGATTTTTTCGCGGAAGAGGCGGAACGCGCATTGTACGCGCAAGCAGCGTCTGTGGGGCGGCAGGCCGAGCAGCACAAGAGGGAAGGCCGCTACCGCGAGGCGTTACAGGATATTGCCGGGTTGCGTCCGGCCGTAGACCGGTTCTTCGAAGAGGTCATGGTGATGGCGGAGGAGGAGTTGATCCGCAAGAACCGGCTGACGTTGCTTTCGGAATTGCTCGCGCAGTTTTCGACCATCGCGGATTTTTCCGAAATTATAGCGGGAGAGAAGGCGTAGAAATATAAGGTAAAGCATTAGATTGCATTTTGTCGGCGCGCCGACAAAATGCACATGCAGGAATAATTTGCAAGAGGAGGGCATCCCGTGAAATACGTTTATTTCTTTGGCGCTGGAAAGGCGGAAGGCGACGGAGCCAGTAAAGAATTGTTGGGCGGCAAAGGAGCTGGCCTGGCGGAAATGACCCGGATCGGTCTCCCCGTTCCGGAGGGTTTTACCATCACAACCGAATGTTGCGATTACTACATGAAGCACGACCATACCTATCCGGCATCGCTCCGCGCGGAAGTGAAGAAAAATCTGGCGCGCCTGGAACGAGCCACGAAGAAGAAACTCGGCGACGCGAAGGACCCGCTGCTGGTGAGCGTCCGTTCCGGCTCGGCCCGGTCCATGCCCGGCATGATGGAGACGATTTTGAACCTCGGGCTGAATAACCAATCGGTCGAGGCGCTGGCTCGGAACACCAAGAACGAGCGCTTTGCCTGGGACGCGTACCGGCGGTTTGTGCAGATGTACTCCACCGTGGTGATTGGGCTTGCTAAAGAAGAACTTGAGGTAAAGCTGCGCGCGATGAGAACGCGCCGCGGCGTGAAGGATGACACACAGGTGCCGGCAGAGGGCTGGCGCGAGTTGGTGGGGGAGTATAAAGAGCATTTCAAGAAGCAGACCGGGAAGGATTTTCCGGAGGATCCGGAGGAACAACTTTGGGGAGCCATCGGCGCCGTGTTCGGATCGTGGATGGCCGACAAGGCGGTGACGTACCGGCGTGTGGAGCGCATCACGGGTTTGCTCGGAACAGCCGTGAACGTCGTGCAAATGGTGTTTGGCAATATCGGAGACAACTCGGGCACCGGCGTTTGTTTCACGCGTGACCCATCGACTGGAACGAAGATCTTTTACGGAGATTTCCTGATCAACGCGCAGGGCGAAGACGTGGTCGCCGGAATCCGCACCCCCATGCACTTGAGCGAAATGGCGAAGCTGATGCCGAAGGTGTACAGGCAACTCGAAAAAGTCCGCAAACTGCTGGAGACCCATTACCGCGACATGCAGGACATGGAGTTTACGGTCGAAGAGGGCACGCTCTACATGCTGCAAACGCGGGTGGGGAAGCGCGCGCCGGCCGCTACGTTCAAGATGGCCGTGGACATGGCCAAGGAAGGCCTCATTACGAAAGAAGAGGCGATCGGCCGCATAAAGCCGGAGGACATTCAGAGGCTGTTTTATCCGGTGATCGATCCATCGGCGCCGAAGGCCGAACTCGCGAAACGGAAATTGGCCTCTGGAATAGCCGCGGGGCCCGGCGCAGCGGCGGGCAAAGCTGTTTTCACAGCGGAGGAAGCGGAAGCGATGGCCGCGAAGGGCGAAAGAGTCATTCTGATGCGGCGCGAAACGAGTCCGGAAGATGTAGGCGGAATGTTCGTGGCGCAGGGAATTGTGACGGCCACCGGGGGCAAGACCAGTCATGCGGCGGTCGTGGCGCGAGGTTGGGGCAAGTGTTGCATCGTGGGTTGCGAGAAGTTGGACATCGACTACGAGTCAAAAACCGCGGCGGCGAATGGGCGGGTGATTCACCAGGGCGATTGGATAACGCTCGATGGGAATGAGGGCGCGGTCTATGAAGGTGAAGTAAAACTTTCAACTCCAGAATTGCCGGATGCGTTTTCGACATTGATGGGATGGGCCGACAGCATTCGCACGCTCGGCGTGAGAACCAATGCGGACACCCCGCATGACGCTCGGAAAGCGCTTGAGATGGGAGCGGAGGGAATCGGCCTGTGCCGCACCGAACACATGTTCTTCAAGGATTTCGAGCAGCCGGAGAAAAGCGCGGATAGACAGTTCGCGATTCAGGAGATGATTATCGCCGATACGGCCGAGGCGAGGCGCAAGGCGCTGGCCAAGCTTTTGCCTTTCCAGCGGCGTGATTTTGCGGGCATTTTCAAGGTGATGGATGGCTGCCCGGTCACGATCCGCCTGGTCGATCCGCCGCTGCATGAATTTGTCCCGCACGATCGGGAGAAGCAGGAAGAGTTGGCGCAGAAAATCGGCGTTGACGTCGAATTCATCGTGCGGCGGGTCGAGCAATTGCACGAAGCCAACCCCATGCTGGGACACCGCGGATGCCGGCTGGCAATCACCTATCCCGAAATTTTAGAGATGCAGGTTCAAGCGATCATTGAAGCCGCGGTAGAGTGCAAGAAGTCTGGCATTAAAGTATTACCTGAGATCATGATTCCGCTCGTTATGGACCGAAAGGAATACCAGATTCTGGCGGATGCAACGCGGCGCGTGGCGGATGCGATCATCAAGAAATCTGGAGTAAAACTTAAATATATGGTGGGGACGATGATTGAGGTTCCGCGAGCGGCTCTTCTGGGCGGTGAGATTGCCGAGCTTGCCGAGTTCTTTTCTTTCGGGACAAACGATTTGACACAGATGACCATGGGCCTTTCGCGGGACGATGCCGGGCGATTTCTTCCGGACTATGTGGATGAAAAGAAGGCGGGCATATTCTCGGACGATCCATTTCAATCGCTCGATGTGCAAGGAGTGGGGCAGTTGATGAGGATGTGCATCGAGCGTGGACGAGCGGTGCGGCCCAACCTTAAAATCGGCATATGTGGCGAGCATGGAGGCGACGCTGCGAGCGTCAAGTTCTGCCATCAAGTGGGCCTGGACTATGTCAGCGCATCTCCCTTTGGAGTGCCGATTGCGCGTTTGGCGGCGGCACAGGCCGTCATCGAGGATCGCGCCGCGCGGCATGGAGGTAAGAGGCGCGGTGGCAAGAGACGATAACCTGGAGTTTTTTTGTTTGCAGCGATCCATAAGATTTTGAGTACGAAGGAGATTAGAAAAAAGTCGGCCCGCCGACGCAGGGGGACGCTGGAATTTGCAGTCAATAGTCCGTGTGGTTTTCGCGCGGCAAAAGGCCGTGAAACACAGAGTTTACAACGTGGCGACCCAACCCTCAGGGAAATGCCCTCGTCTTAACTCAGATGAGAGTAAAATTTTGCGCTGCACAAACATGAACCTGAATAAAGGTGCGAAGAAATGCCATTTTCGCCGGATGGCGCCGGTTCGCATCGTTCTGGTCCTCGCATCCTTATTTTTTTTGAGAGGAATCGCCCAGGCCCAAACTGCCGAGGCTGACCTGCAAGTGCAGGTCATTGACGAGAACGGGCAGCCTATCGCTCGCGTCGAAGTTGTTCTCCACTTCGACGGTGGCCGCCCGCAGACGGTCTACACGGATACTGCCGGAAGGTTCGATTGGCACGTCGCGGGGGCATTTCAAGTTCATATTTCGCTCTCGAAGCCGAGTTTTTTTCGAATCGAAGATCGCGCAGTGGATTTGGAACCTGGCGTCAACGAAATTTCGCTGACACTGAATCACGAAACAGAGCTTCAAGAAAAGCTGGAAGTAAAATCAGAGCCTGTACAAATTGATCCCGATACGACGAGTCATCAAGAATCGCTAGTACAACATGAGATTATGAATGCGCCTGTGCCAGCCAGTCACGATCTCCAGCAAAGCTTGCAAGTGATCCCACAAGTTTTGGCCGACGCCAACGGAAGACTTCACGTTGCGGGTGGCCGCCAGGCACAAACGGAAGTACTTCTGGATGGGTTTGAGATCAATGATCCGGCGAATGGAAATTTCACCTCTCGCGTCAATGTGGACGCCGTGAGAAGCGTGTCAATGGAAACCGGAGGTTATGGGGCGCAATATGCCCATGCCAGCGCCGGCATTGTCGCGCTGGATACGCTATCCGGCGACGACCGCTGGCGTTTCGGAACGACGAACTTCATCCCGGAATTGAGTTTCCAGCAAGGCACGCATTTCGGGAACTGGTACCCGCGCGGGACGTTCTCAGGACCCATAAAGAAGGGCAAGGCCTGGTTTTCGGAGGCCTTGAGCATCCAGCATTCCTTTTGGTTGATCAAGGAACTCCCGGTTGGGCAGAACATAGACACACAATGGGCCAGAGATAACCTGCTGCGCGCGCAAGTGAATTTGACGCCGCGGAACACGCTGCAGGGAAGCTTCCTTTTCAACCATTCGACGGACCCGCGGCAAGGCTTGGGGGCATTTTCGCCCCTGTCGACTACCAGCAACTTCACGGCGCGGCGGTACTTTGTGTCTGTAAAGGATCAAATTTGGTTTGGCCGGACTCTTTTCGACGTGGGCGCGGCCGTAGACACCGGCGGGAGTGACACTAATCCGCAGGGCGCTCTCCCCTACGTCATCACGCCTTCGAGTACTTCAGGGAATTTTTTCCAGGCTGCTTCTCAAAAATCACGGCGATTGCAACTGCTTGGCAACCTAACCACCGGGTTGCTGGAGTGGCACGGCGCGCACACGTTCTCCGCGGGATGGAATGCGGACGGCCTGGATTTCTCGCAGCAGGTTTCACGCACAGAGATTGATTTCCAGCGCGCCGACGGGACGCTGTCCGAGCGCGCCACGTTCAGCGGTCCCACGGTATTGCACATGGCCAATACGCAACTGGGCGGATACGTGCAGGACCTTTGGAGGCCCTTCAAGCCTGTCGTGATTTCCGTGGGCCTGCGTGCGGACTGGGACCGCTTGATCCAGGAGGATGTATTCGAGCCTCGGATCGCCATGAATTGGGTCCCGGCGGGCGACGGGCGCATGAAATTCACGCTGGCCTGGGGAAAGCACTACCAGCCGCCGAGCCTGGCGATTCTGGCGCAAGGCTCCGACCAGCAGCGAAGCGATGTGTTCTTCGATGCGACGGGGCTGACACCGTTGGGGCCGCCCATCGTGACTTCGTTTGTGGCGCCGCTGGGTGGCTTGCAGCAACCGCGTTCCTACAACACGACCGCGGAATGGCAAGAGAGGTTTTTTAAAGGCACATTTGCCGGCGCCTCCTACCTGCTCCGCGAGTCGCGCGATGGTTTCGCCTGGGAAAAACAATATTCTGGGGTACTCCGGCTAGAAAACAACCGGCAAGATCGCTATATTGCGGGCGAAGTCTGGGTGCGCCATGCGTTCGGCGACAAAGCCCAGATCGCAATGGATTACACGCGTTCGCGAGCCAGCTCGAACGAAGTGCTCGATCCGAATTTGGCGTTGCTGATCCTGGCGCCGCAACAGCCGGGGCCTCTGCTGTGGGACGCGCCCCACCGCGTTGTCTCGTCGGGGTGGACGCCGATTCCGCTCTGGGGGCTGCTGCTCAGCGGATTTCTGGAGTACCACACGGGATTTCCGTTCAGCGCATTGAACGAGCAGCAGCAACTGGTTGGCGCTCCGAACAGTCATCGCTTTCCGGATTATCTGAGCCTGAATCTCGGGCTGGAAAAGCGATTCCGGTTTCGAGGACGCGAATGGGCGGCGCGCTTAACCGCAGTTAACATCACCGGGCACAACAATCCGAATCAGGTCGTGAACAATATAGACGCGCCCAATTACCTGACGTTTGCGGGAGGGCAGGAGCGCGCGCTTACGGCGCGCCTGCGGCTTGTGACGCAACATTAGCGTCTTGCATGGTCAGGGGGAAAAGCGTTCGACACGGAGTTCACGAAGAGCACAGAGGACACAGAGAGTGAAGAACCGCCATAGAATCTTCTCGCGAATTCGCAGGGCACAACATTAAATTTTCTCTACGTCGGCATTTTCAGGAAGAAGTAGAGGCCGAGGAAGCCGAAGATCGCGTCGGGAGCCCATCCGGCGAGCAGCGGCGGCAACTGGCCGACCGAACCCATCGCTTCGGTCAGCGCCGAAGCGGCCCAGTACACAATCGCAATGCCTACTCCAGTCGCAAGGCCGCCCACAGCGCCGCGAGTTCCGACAAGAATCGAGAAGGGAATGGCGAGCAGGATGATAATGGGCGCGATCAGGGGGAAGGAGAGTTTCTTCTGCAACTGCACGGACAGGCGCGCCACGTCGAAGCCCGCCTGGCGAAGGTCGCCAATGTATTGCTTCAGCTCCCACCAGGTCATCTGATAGGACTGGCGCACTTCGCGATTGAAATAGGAGGGAGGCTCGTTGAGTTCCTTGAGGGCATAGGCAAGAAATGGCTCGTAGTGAGAAACCTGGCCACGGTCGAAATCGCGGAGCCAGCCGGACTCGAGAATCCAAACGCCTTGTTGGCTGTCCCAGTGGGCGCGGGCCGCATAGATGCGCCGCCGGATGGCGAAGGTCGCGGGGTCGAGTTCGAAGACGTTGAGTCCTCCGAACAGCGCGCGATCCGGGTCGAAGAATTCGTAATTGTAAACTTTCGAATTCTCCCCGAAGATCCACTGCCGGCGAGGCTGGTAATAGGTTTGCGCGGGGCGGCCTTTGATCTGGTTGTGCAGGGCGTCCTGGCGCTGATTGGCGTACGGCAGATACGTGTCATCCAGGACCACGAGCCCGCCGGCCAGCAGCAGTCCCGTCAACAATAGAGGGAGAGAAATCCGGTACAGGCTGACGCCCGCGGCTTTGAAGGCGACCAGCTCATTGTTCTTCGTCATGACGCCGAGAGTGACCAGCACAGCCACCAGAGCGGCCAGCGGCGCGAGCTGATAAAACAGGTAGCTTGCAAGATAAGTAAAATAGCTGATAACTTCGAGCAGCCCGGTGCGATGTTGCGCGATATCGTCCAGGAGCTCGAAAAACGTGAACACCTCGAAGAGCAAGATGAAGCCCACGGTCAAGAGGAAAAAATAATAGAGAAAGCTGCGCAGCAGGTAAATGTCGAGGAGTTGCGGGATGCCTCCCCGGCCCTTACGGTGAGAGAAAGGGCTGCGGGCCTGCGCCGGAGCGTCGCTTTTTCTCGGGGCGCCCCGGTCCGCACGGAGGAAGATTTTCCAGATGCGCCAGCCTGCGACGGACGCGAACGCCGCGCTCCATCGGCTGCTCCCCGGCATGCGCTCGATGCGCGGCAGGAGAAACAGCCCGAGCGCGGCTGTCAGCGCGTTGGCCGACCAGATGCCGGCCCAGACCGGCAGCGTACCTTGGCGCGCCAATCCCGCGCCGAGCGTGAACAGCAGGTAGTAGCCGGAAATCAGGAGGAGGGTGATCAGGAAGCCGGCGGCGCGGCCGCCGCGCCACGGCCGCGCTCCCAGCGGCACGGCCAGCAGAGCAAACGCAATACAGGCAAAGGGAAAGGAAAGGCGGCGATGAATTTCGACGCTAACGTCGCGGGCGCCGGCCCTGTATTCACGAAGCAGAGCGCCCATCGTGCGGCCGGGAATGGGCGGCTGGGAGGCCGGCCCGGATTCGAGGCCGCGAGCTTCGACGGGCAGATCGCGCTCGGCGAAGGCGGAGAGCGAATAGTTGCCGGGCTCGCTCAGAGAGAATTCGTGGACGCTGCCATTGCGCAGGTGCAACTCCAGCTTGCCCTCGCTGCGGTCGGCAATTACAATCGCTTCCTCCGCGAGGGTGAGGCGCGAGACGTTCTTGGTGTCCGTCCCGGCGAGAAAGACTCTTTTCCAGCGTGTGGCGGTCGAGTCAATATCATTCACGTAGAGGACCAGGCGGGGAAATCGCTCGTCGAAGACGCGCGGCGTAACCTGGAAGGAAGCTTGCCCGGTGCGCAAGCGGTCTTCGAGCGCGCGGAAGGTGCGCAAGGATAGAGGCCCGAGCCAGAGCGTCATGGAAAACGTGATGAGAGTTGCGCCCACGGCGAGCAGGCCGATCGGCACCAATAAGCGGCGGCGCCCCAGGCCCAGCGCGCTCATGGCGATCAGTTCGCTGTCCGCGGACATGCGTCCGAGAGCGATCAGCACACCGACGAGGACGCCCATCGGCAAAGTGAAGCTGAGGATGGCGGGAAACGTGCACAGGAACAGGATGACGAGCGTTGACCAGGAAGCCGAGTGGCGGACCACCAAATCCATCAGGCGCACCAGTTGGGGCACGAAAAAGACAAACGTGAAAATTCCCAACCCCAGCAGCGCGTGGGAGAAGACCTGGCGGCAGATGTACCGGTCGATGAGTCGCATGGCGAGCCGGCGCCATTCTAGCATGCCCGCGAAGCGGGAGACGGAGGCGGCCGGCCAATGAACCGCGTCCATCTGATGGTGCTATGGCACATGCACCAGCCTCAGTATCGAGACCCGTCCACCGGCCGGTACGTGCTGCCCTGGACGCGGCTCCACGCGCTCAAGGACTACTGGGGAATGGTGCGCGTGCTCGCGGAATTTCCCCGCGTACACGCGACCTTCAACGTCGTGCCGTCGCTCGGGGCGCAGCTGGAGGAGTACGCCAGCGGGCATTTCGATGAGCCGTGGTTTGCCACGGTCTTCCGGCCCGCGAAAGACCTGACGGCGGAAGATAAATCGGAAATTCTAACGCGCGCGTTTCAGGTCAGTTATGACCATATGCTGGCGCGGTGGCCGCGATTCGTCGAACTCCACCAACAGGTGGCGCAGTCGCCAGGCAACGGGCGCGTTGTCCAGAGCCTGGGCGATCGCGATTGGCGCGACCTCCAATTGCTTTCGCAACTGGCGTGGATGGATGAGGAGTATCTGGCGAGCGATCCGGTCGTATCGCGCCTGGCCCGGAAAGGAACCGGCTACACCGAGCAGGACAAGCAAGAGCTTTGCGCGAAACAGCTCGAACTTCTCGGACGCGTGCTGCCGGAGTACCGCCGCGCTGCTTCCTCGGGACAGATTGAAATCTCCGCGACACCGTTTTACCACCCGATTCTTCCGTTGCTGTGCGATAGCGACATTGCGCGCGTGTCGAATCCGGAGACGCCGCTGCCTGCGCCCGCCTTTCGGCATCCGGAAGATGCCCGCGAGCAGCTCGTGCGCGCGCGGCGTTATCACGAACGGGTATTCGGGAGGGCCCCGGACGGACTGTGGCCTTCGGAGGGTTCTGTTTCCGAACAGGCGCTGTCGATCGCCGCCGAACTCGGGTTCAAGTGGTTCGCCTCCGATGAAGGCGTGCTCGGACACACGCTTCGCGCGGGATTTGGCCGGGACGCGGCCGGTGTGCCCGCCAACGCCGAGAAACTTTACTCTCCGCTGCGGGTGCGCGTAGACGGCCGCGAAATGGTTGGATTTTTCCGCGATCACTATCTGTCGGATCTGGTGGGCTTCGTCTATAGCCGGATGGAGGCGGGGGCCGCGGCCGAGGATCTGCACCAACGAATTCGCGCCATTGGGGAGCGCGTGCAGACCGGACGCCCGCTGACCGTTTCACTGATTCTCGACGGCGAAAACGCGTGGGAGTATTATCCCGGGAACGGCCGCGAATTTCTGCGGCAGTTTTACCGCCGGATCGACAACGACCCGGATATTTTCGCGCTGACAGCCAGTGAAGCGATTGCCGCGGCGGAAGAGATTCCCACGAACACCGGAATTTTCCCGGCCTCGTGGATCAACGCCAATTTCGATGTCTGGATCGGCTCGGACGAAGACGTGGTGGCCTGGGAACATTTGCACCGCGCGCGCGAATTCTACAGGCAGCAGGCGGAATATGCGGCCAAAGGTTTTCCGAGAGCGCCGTCGCCCGAGCAGTTGGCGGCCTCCTATGAGGCCCTGCTGGGAGCCGAGGGAAGCGACTGGTGCTGGTGGTACGGCCCGGAACACAGCTCGGCCAACGACGCGGAGTTTGACGCGTTCTACCGGAAGCTGCTGACCGAGGTGTATCTCGCGCTGGGCGCCGAAGCTCCCGACGTCCTGGCGGAGCCGATCAAACGCCAGCCGGAACGCGCTCTCATCCTGCCGCCTTCGGCGCATATCGATGTGAAAGTGGACGGCCGTGAATCAACCTACTTCGAATGGATGGGCGCGGGGCTTTATTCCGCTGACCGCCGGAGCAGCTCGATGCACGGGCGCTTGCTGTTGCTGCACGAGCTGCATTATGGATTCGATGAGGATCGTTTTTACCTGCGGGTGGATGTATTTTCGGAAACCCTGGCCGAACTGAAAGACGCCGAATTCAGAATCACCCTGCGCGCCGAGCACGAACTGCGCGTGGTCGTGCACCTGGAGGAAGGGCGCGTAAGCGGCTACCTGGTGGAATCGCGCGATCTTTGCCTGCTTGGGCCGGATGAAGTCGTGAAAGTGGCCTGCGACAAAATTCTCGAAGTTTCTGTCGCCAAACAGATGCTCACACTCGGCGGCCTGAAATCCATTTCGCTGGGAGTGGCTCTGTGGGAAGGAGGCTTGCCCGTGGATTTGCTTCCCGCCGAGGGCCTGCTGGAAATTCAACTGGGCGGCGAACACTTCGGCTGGCCGGTGGAATAATCCAGGATTGCGCAGTGTTTGTCGTTTCCCCTTAGTAGGGCACGGCAATGCCGTGCCCCTACAGCAAGGGCGCGCATACGGCTGCAAAAAGCGGATATATCACACCTAAAACAACTTGATGGCGAGCGAGCGGGGGCGCGAGCCTACGGGAATCAGGGTGATGAGGCTTTGCGTGCGGACGCGGATCACGGCCAGGTCGTTGGAGTCTTCGTTGGCGACCAGGAGAAGGTCTCCGCTGGGATCGAGCGCGGATGGACCGGGATGACGCCCCGTCGAAATCGGTGGAAGCAGGCGCCGCGCGGCCATTTCAATGGGCGTGACGCTATTGGCGAGCGAGTCGGAAACGTACACCAGGGACGCATCGGCCGTCATGGTACCGTCGGCGGGGGCCGAACCCAACAACATTGAGCCGGAAATTTCAGTTCTCCACGTGTCTATGATTTCCAGTCCGTGAGAATCAGGAATGCTGACGTAAAGTTCTCCGCCGTCGGGTTTGAGCAGGAGTGCGGCAGGCGCGCCGCTCAGGCGCAGGTTCGCAAGCAACGCCCGCTTGCGAAGGTCAACCGCTGAAAGTTCGTTCGAACCCGTGGCGGATACGAATGCCATGGAATTATCCGGGAGGACGACAACCTGCTCGGGATGGCTCGCTATGCCGATGGTCGCCTGGAGCGCGAGAGTCGAGGCGTCGAACACTTCGAGGGTGGAATCGTCGCGATTGGGGACGAGAACTTGCCTGCCGTCGGGCGTGACGCGGGCGAGCCACGGACGCCGGCCGGTATGCGCGCGCGCAACGACCTGCCCGGAGCGGCAATCGATGGCCACCAGGGTTGCCGAGCCGGAGGCCGCGACGTAGGCGAGCCGCCCGTCCGGTGAAAAGTCGAGCGCGAAGGGAGATGCGCCCACAGGGATGCGGGATGCGACGCGGCCCGTGGCCGTGTCAATAACGAAGGCGTACCCGCCCTCGGTCGAAACTCCCCAGATTTGTTCGAGGGTGGGATGCGCGCGCAGCCCCGAGGGAGATGGCCCGACTGGAATCGTGGCGATGGTCCGCAGGCGAATCAAGTCCACCACCGACACGCTGGCGTCGCGCGAGTTGGCCACGTAGGCATAGAGGCGCAGATCCGGACGGAGGAAGGACGGGCGGCGCTCCCTCAGGATTTCGACCGTCGCCGCGGCCACGATCAGCAGCAGCGCGATGAGTAACCGATAGTTGAGGCGGCGCGACACGGCAAGCTAGTGATTCTGCCACAGAGACACGGAGTCACAGAGAAAAGAAAAGCGATGAAACCACGGAGGAACACGGATACACACAGATGAAAAAGGATCAAGCGCCAAACACACCAGGAAATTGCATCATCTCCGACCCCTTTTCAGCCTTTCTTATCCGTGTCAATCCGTGTTCATCCGTGGTTACATTCTTCTTCTTTTCTCTGTAACTCCGAGACTCTGAGGCTGTTTTGATTGCCGCTGGGGCGGCCATCCGATAGAATGAGGAGCTTAACACTCACCTGAAAGCATTGCTGAGGGAATGGCCGACCCGTTGAACAGGACTGATCTTTCTTACGACATTAGCGACGAGTATCGTCCGGAACCTGAGCCTATTCCCGGGCCGCCTGCGTGGCACGACGGCAGTTTCCGCATCGGCATCCACACTTCGATCGCGGGAGATATCGCCGGGGCGCTCGATATCGCGTCAAAACTGGGCGCCAACGCGCTGCAAATCTTTTCCGCCAGCCCGCGGCTGTGGCCGCGCGGAGGCGCGCGTATCGCGGATGCGGACGCTGCGCGATTCCGCGCGCGCCGCGCGGAGCTGGGCCTGGGCCCGCTGGTCATCCATGACAATTACTTGATCAATCTGGCCTCGCCGGACCGCGTGATGCGCGTCCGGTCGATTCAGGCGTTTCATGACGAACTGGTTCGCGCGGTCAGCCTGGGCGCGGATTTTCTGGTGGCGCATCCGGGCTCATGCCTGGGGAGCGAGAAATCAGAGGCCATCTCGGAAATTGCGCAGGGGATGCGCCAGGCGGCTCGTGGAATGAAACTCGGCGGCCTGCGAATCCTGGTCGAGAATACGTCGGGGATGGGATCGGCGGTGGGAGCGCGGTTCGAAGAGCTAAAGGCCATTCTTGGCGAGACCGGCGACTTGCCGATGGGCATTTGCCTCGATACGGCGCACACGTTCGAAGCCGGCTACGACATTACGACGGAGGAAGGTCTTGTCCGGACGCTCGACGCCGTGGAACGGACTGTGGGGCTGGAGCGCGTCTATGTGCTGCACGTCAACGATTCGAAGACGCCGCTGGGTTCTCGCGTCGATCGGCACGAAAATATTGGGCACGGAAAAATTGGCCTAGCGGCGTTCCGCAGAATCCTGAACCATCCACGGCTTGGACCGGGGCCGCAGGGTTTGCCGGGGCGCGCATTTATCCTGGAGACGCCGATCGACAAGCCGGGCGATGACCGGCGGAATGTCCGCGCGCTGTGGGATCTGGTGGGCGTGGAAGCGAAGCAGGCTCCCCGGGCCGTGGATGGGTTCTCGATGGCGCGGAAGAAGAGGAAGATTTCAACACTGAGAACACAGAGGGCACAGAGAAAAGACGAGAAGAGCAAGACGGGTAAGGGCAAGAAGAAGTAGGTATTGGAAATTTTAGATTTGAAATTTTAGATTTGAAATTGAGAGGGAGCGGATAGCATCGTGGCGGAATACGATCCACAAGCGATTGAACGGAAATGGCAGGCGCGCTGGAATGCCGACCGGGCGTTCGAGGCGGACGCCGATCCCGCGAAGCCGAAATATTACGTGCTGGAGATGCTGCCGTATCCTTCGGGCACACTGCACATGGGCCACATGCGCAACTACACGATCGGCGACGTCGTGGCGCGCTACCGGCGCATGCGGGGATTCCACGTCATTCATCCGATGGGCTGGGACGCGTTCGGCCTGCCGGCGGAAAACGCCGCGATCCAGCGGGGAATTCATCCGCGGGAATGGACAAACACGAATATCGAGTCGTTCAAGCGCGTGTGCCGGCGGTTCGGGTTCAGCTATGACTGGCGCAGGGAAATTTCCACTTGCGAGCCGGAGTATTACCGGTGGAACCAGTGGTTTTTTCTCCGGATGCTCGAACGCGGCATCGCGTACCGCAAACGCAGCCGCGTGAACTGGTGCACGAAGTGCCAGACCGTGCTGGCGAACGAACAGGTGGTGAATGGAGGCTGCTGGCGCCACGAAGACACGCCGGTGGAGGCCAAAGACATCGAGCAGTGGTTCCTGCGGATCACGCAATATGCCGACGAACTCCTCGATACTTTGCGCCAACTCGAAGACGGCTGGCCCGAACGCGTGCTGACGATGCAGCGGAACTGGATCGGGAAGTCGCAGGGCACGCGCGTGCGATTTGCCGTGGAGGGGCTTGCCGGCGCGTCCATCGAGGTTTTTACGACGCGCGTGGATACGATCTATGGCGCATCCGCGTTGATTCTTGCGCCGGAGCATCCGCTGTTGGGCGCGCTGGCCGCGGGCGTCGAGGGCCAGGCGGCCATTGAAGAAAATGTGCAGAGATTGCGGCGCCGCTTGACGCGCGCGGCGGACATTGCCACAGCGGAGAAGGAAGGATTCTTCGCCGGACGGCACGCCGTCAATCCGTTTAACGGCGAAAAGATTCCCATTTGGGTGGGAAATTTCGTGTTGATGGAATACGGGACCGGCGCGGTGATGTGCGTTCCCGCGCATGATGAACGCGATTTTGAATTCGCTACCAAGTACAGCCTGGCGATACCCATCGTCGTGCAGCCGGGCGAGGGAAAAACGCTGACGCCGGAAACGCTTGCCGCGGCGTTCACGGAATACGGCAAGTCGGTGAACTCGGGGCCGTACACCGGGCTCAGCTCTGAAAAAGCCATCGAGAAGATGACTGCGGACGCCGAGGCGCGCGGGTTCGGCAAGGGCGAGATTATTTTCCGGCTGAAGGACTGGGGCATTTCGCGGCAACGCTACTGGGGCACGCCGATTCCCGTGCTGTACTGCGAGAAGTGCGGAATGGTTCCGGTTCCCGACAAGGATTTGCCGGTGGTGCTGCCGCCGATGACGAAGTTTTCCGGGATGGGGCAGTCGCCGCTGGCGAGCGTGCCGGAATTCGTGAATGTGAAGTGTCCGAAGTGCGGCGGGGCGGCGCGGCGCGAGACGGACACGATGGACACGTTCATCGATTCTTCATGGTACTTCTATCGTTACGCGGACGCGCACAACGACAAAGCCCCGTTCGACCCCGCCCTGGTGCGTTACTGGCTGCCGGTGGACCAATACATCGGCGGGATTGTCCACGCGATTCTGCACTTGCTGTACACGCGATTTTTCTGCAAGGTGATGCGCGACCTGGGCCTTGTGAATCACGATGAGCCGGTGAAGAGACTGTTTACGCAGGGTCTGGTGCTCAAGGGCGGGACGGCGATGTCGAAGTCGAAGGGGAACGTCGTCGGGGCCGAAGAGATGGCGGAGAAGTACGGCTGCGACACGGGCCGCCTGTACACGCTGTTTGCGGCGCCGCCGGAAAAGGACCTGGAATGGAGCGAGCAGGCCATCGAAGGCTGCGCGCGGTTTTTGCAACGCGTACACCGGCTGGTGGCGCGTCATGCGGAGCGATTGAGCGCTGCGCCGGCGGGACGCGGATCCTCGCTCGATTCCACAACGCCGAAAGAAAGGGCGTTGCTGCGGAAAGCGCATCAGGTGCTGCGGCGCGTGACCAACGACTTCGAGACGCGCTGGCATTTCAACAGCGCCACGGCCTTGCTGATGGAGTTGGTCAACGAAATCCACGCGCAGGAGCCGCTCGAAGAAGGCGTACGGCCCGAAGTGGCGAAGGAAGTGTTCGAACTGCTGACGCTAATGCTCGCGCCCATGGCGCCGCATCTGGCCGAGGAACTTTGGGAGATGCTCGGCCATACGCACCAGACACTTGCGCACGCGGCCTGGCCGGCATTTGCGCCGCAACTGGCAGCCGAGGATCAGGTGGAAGTGGTGGTGCAAATCAACGGACGCGTGCGGGGAAAAGTGCAGGTCGAGAGCGGCATGAGCGAGGAAGATCTGGCCGCGCGAGTGTTTTCCGACTCGAAGATCGCGAAACTTCTGGAAGGGCAGCGCATCGTAAAGAGAATCGTCGTGCCCGATAAACTGGTCAACGTGGTTGTAGGATAGAGAATGCGCTCCGCTTTTTTCAAGGTCTTAAGGACCGGGAGCGCGAGGGTGGCTTGAGGATGAGGAAACGATGAGTGAACGCGGCGGTATCGTAGTGCTCGATTTCGGCGGGCAGTATACGCAGTTGATCGCGCGGCGAATCCGCGAGCAGCAGGTATTCAGCGCAATTCTGCCTTGTACGGCGAGCCTCGAGCAGATCCGCAAGTACGAGCCTGCCGGCGTGGTGCTATCGGGCGGTCCGAACTCGGTGTATGACGCGAGCGCGCCGCCGTGCGATCCGGGCGTGTTGTCGCTGGGCGTGCCGGTGCTCGGCATTTGCTACGGCTTGCAGTGGATGGCGCACGTCCTGGGCGGGCGCGTGGAACGAGCCGAGCGGAGAGAGTACGGGCGAGCGGATCTCGAGGTAAAGAGCGGTTCGGCTTTGTTTGCGGGCCTGCCCCATCGGCTGCGCATCTGGAACAGCCACGGCGATCACGTGCGGTCGCTCCCCGCCGGATTCCACGTGATTGGAGAAACCGGAAACGCCGTGTCCGCCGCCGAAGACCCGGTAAGAAGACTTTACGCGGTGCAATTTCACCCGGAAGTGCGGCATACCGACTGCGGCTCCGAGATCCTGCGTAATTTTGTTTTCGATATTTGCCACGCGCGGCCGCTCTGGAGCGGCGCGGCCTTCATTGCGGAGACGGTGGAATCGATCCGCAAGCAGGTCGGCGAAGCGAGAGCCATCTGCGCATTAAGCGGCGGAGTGGATTCGGCTGTGGCGGCCGTGCTGGTGCACCGCGCCATCGGAGACCGCCTGACGAATATTTTTGTCGACAACGGCTTGCTCCGGAAGAATGAATTTCGCGAGACACTGGAACTGCTACGCGATAGGATGGGACTCAAGGTCGAGGGGGTGGACGCGTCGAAGCGTTTCCTGGCTCGTCTAAAGGGTGTAATAGACCCGGAAGAGAAACGAAAACGCATTGGCGGGGAATTCATCGCCGTGTTCGATGAGCAGGCTCGCCAGAGGGCGAGCGGGCCGAACCGGGCAGTTTTCCTGGTGCAGGGAACTCTCTATCCGGACGTGATCGAATCGGTGGCCGTGCGAGGCCCCTCGCAAACTATTAAGACGCATCATAATGTGGGCGGCCTTCCGGAGGTCCTTCCGTTCGCCCTGATCGAGCCGTTGCGCGAACTGTTTAAGGATGAGGTCCGGAGGATCGGGCGCGAACTCGGTCTGCCGGAAGAGATGCTGACGAAGCATCCGTTCCCGGGTCCCGGCCTCGCGGTGCGTCTGCTGGGAGAGGTGAGTGAAGAGCGCTTGCCCCTGCTTCGCAATGCGGATGCCATTGTGGTGGAAGAAATCCGCCGCGCGGGCCTTTATGAGAAAGTGTGGCAGGCTTTTGCGGTGCTGCTTCCGGTCCAAAGCGTGGGTGTGATGGGCGACGAGCGGAGCTATGGATTTACCGTGGCCGTGCGGGTGGTGGATTCTGAAGATGCGATGACCGCCGATTGGACGCGGCTTCCCGCGGAAGTCCTGGAGCGGATCTCGACGCGCATCGTGAATGAAGTCAGCGGGATCAACCGCGTGGTGTACGACATCAGTTCGAAACCACCGAGCACGATTGAGTGGGAGTAGCCTCTGAAAAGAATTTAACACAGAGGGCACAGAGAACACCGAGTGTGAAGAAGCGAAGGAAAGCATTGCAAGGTAGTTGGGGGAATGGCAGAAGGCAGCAACTGTGCCACAATGAAACATGGGCTTACGGATGTAGTTTGGTTTCGGCCCGGGTGGAATTACGCTGGCAATAGCCAGGCCACTCATCGTGACGCCCGGGCCTAAGGCCCTATATGCCGGAGAAAGACTTCCCGACCGGGTCGGGAGACCGCTGCACTTAGCGGTTGGCCATCTTCTGAGTCATGAAAAGCAGGAGCCGGCGGTCAGGTTCTTTCATGCGACCCAGCAGCCTGCGGAACTTATTCAGAAGGCGCGCCTCTTTGCCGGAACTGCCCCAGGCGACATCGTTGGTGCTTTTGCGCTTCGGAAGGTTGGGGAGTTCAGGAGGTTCCTCTCCGTCATAGAAGAGTTGATAAAGAGGGACTTCTAAAGCGCGGGCCATCTTTTCCAGTGTTTCAACGGCAGGAACCGTATGGCCGTTCTCTACGCGTGAAACGTAGCAGCGTAGGAGTCCGGTGCGCTTTTCGATGTCTCCTTGGGAAAGCTGTTTAGCTTCGCGCAGGGCGCGAAGCCGGTCACCGATAATCATATTGAAATTGTTCCACAGAGTTACGTTGGCGGCAAGCGGAAAAGCAGGCAGTCCGGGAAAGCCGTGTAACCTGAAACCCATGGCAAACGTCACAAATGCAGGCATAAACCAGGGCGAGCCGGCCGCGGGGCCGGGCGAACCGCTGACACCCGCCGAAAATGAAAAGCGGCTGGTGCGGCGCGCGCAGGCGGGGGATGAAGGGGCTTACGAAGAGCTCGTGCGCACTCATCAGCGGCGCGTGCTGGCCGTGGTGGGGGGGATCTTGCGCGGGAGCGAGGACGTGGAGGATGTGGCGCAGCAGGCGCTGGCGAAGGCGTATTTTTCGATCCGGCGTTTCGATCTCCGGTCGGCGTTCGGCACCTGGCTGTATAAGATTACCGTCAACGAATGCTGGGATTACCTGAGAAAGAAGAAAGTGCGGCGGCTGGTGTACGAAGCGGACTTGAGCGAAGAACAAGTGTGGAAACTGGAGGCGGTGCCGGAGCAAAGTTTCGGCGACACGCACCCGCACGGCGATGCGGCTAGCCGCGCCGAGCAGCGCCAATTGGTCGAACGCTTGCTGGGGGAGTTGGACGAGAAAGACCAGCTCATGCTCGTGATGAAAGAAGTCGAAGGATTTTCAGTGGAAGAGATAGGCGAGGTTCTGGGACTGAACGTGAACACCGTGAAGGTGCGGCTATTTCGCGCGCGAGGCCATTTGGTGGAGATTTACCAGAAGCGCCTGCACAAGCGGCCGGTTCATCGGCTCGGAAATAAGCCGGGAAGGAGCGACAAACGTGTTTAAGCGAAAAGATGCGACGACGCGGTGTTGCGGATACGAAGCCCGCCTGGAAGATTACCTTCAGGGGGCGGATGACTCCGAATTGAACGAACACCTCGCGCAGTGTGCGGATTGCCGCGCGGCATTGGAAGACTCGCGGCTGGGAGGGGAGTTGCTGCGCGAGGCCTGGGAACCGGCCAGCGAGACGTATATTCCGGCGGGCTCCAAGTGGAGCCCGCACCCGAGCAGCGCGTTTCTGGCGGGAGTGATGGCGAGAATTCGAGAAGAGAAGATGCGGGCCGAATCGCCGGCGGCATTCTGGAGTTCGCTCGAATTCCTGGCGTCGCGCTTGTCGCTGACGGCGGCCATGGTGTTGCTCGCGTTGTCGGTCTACCTGGTGGAGTTTGCGCCTCGCCGAACGACAACTCCTCCGGTCTCTACTCGAACCGAGTTGAGCACGGCCGATTTCCCGCAACCTCCGGGTGACCCGGATAGTAACGAAGAAGTGCTGCAATCGTTGGTGGAGAGAAATTATGGACGCTAACCAAGGCAGTCGCAAAGCGGTCCTGCTCGTTCTCCTGGTCTTTGCGCTGGGCATTGGCCTGGGCTCGGTCGGGACCTATATGGTGACCACGCGTGTGCAGGCGGCGCGCGCGCAGCAGCCGGCCCGCAATCCGGCCAATCCGATGGCGGTGTTTACCCGGGACTTGAATCTGGATCCGGACCAGCAAAAACAGATCCAGGCGATACTGAACGACACGCGCGCGCACTACGCGGAAATTCACAAGCGAGCCGATCCCGAGTATGAAGAGGTCCGGCACGAGGGGCGGCAGCGAATCCGGCAGGTGCTGACGCCGGAGCAAAGACCCAAGTTTGAAGATTTGCTCCGAAGATTCGACGAGGAGCGCCGGATAAGGCAGAGCCAAGCGCACGATTAGCGAGATGGGCTTTGCAGCGAGGCCACGCGCGAAATGGGACGATTTGTAGAAAAAATGAAGGATGTGTGGCGGCGGTCGATGTTGCACCGGGCCATGCTGGTGGCTCCGCCAATCGCGCTGATTCTTTGGGTCGGCTATGTTTCCGCCGGCGCGCGGTCGAGCGCGCAATACTTCACCGCCAAGGTGGAGAAAGGCGATATATCGCAAGTGGTGCAAGCGACCGGGACGATTAACGCCATCACCACGGTTCAAGTTGGCTCCGTGGTGTCGGGCAACGTCGTAAAGATCAATGCGGATTTCAATTCGAAAGTAAGAAAAGGCGACGTCATCGCGCAAATCGATCCGGTCCCCTTCCAGAATCAGCTTTCGCAGGCCGAAGCGGATTTTCAAAATGCCACGGCCAACGTCAAGAGTTTAGAAGCACAGATTGAAACCTCTCGCGCCAACGTGCTGGCCGCCAAGGCCAACATCGCGAAAGCGCAGGCAGCGTTGGACGATGCCCAGACACAACTTCGGCGCACGAAACAGCTCGCGGACGAGGGAGTCTTTTCCGCGCAGCAGAAGGACACGGCGCAGGCGACCTACGACGGGTCTCTCGCAGCTTTGCATTCGTCTGAAGCACAGGAACAGCAGGCCGAGGCGCAACTGAAAACCACGATCGCGCAGCGCGATCAAGCCAAGGCGCAGGTGCTCATGAAGCAGGCCTCGGTGGCTTCCGCCCGTCTGCAACTGAATTACTGCACCATTCGCGCTCCCATCGATGGCACGGTGATCAGCCGCAATGTGGATGTGGGCCAGTCGGTGGCGGCCAGTCTGCAGGCGCCCAACCTGTTCAGCATCGGGCAAGACCTGACCCATATGCTGGTCTACACCAACACCGATGAGGCGGACGTCGGGCGCATCCAGGTCGGTGCCCAAGCCTCTTTTCGCGTGGACACGTTCCCGCGGGAGACGTTCTATGGGCGCGTCTCGCAAGTGCGCATGAACGCCGCGACGATTCAGAACGTCGTGACCTACAACACAACGATCGAGTTCGATAACCCGAATGTCAGGCTGTTTCCGGGTATGACCGCCTACGTGTCTATCCCCGTGGCATGGGCCAACAACGTCGTCAAGGTCCCCAACGGGGCGCTGCGCTTCAAGCCGGATCTGACCGATAGCGAGCGCCAGACACTGTATGTGAAGTACGGCATCAAGGAAAATGGGCGCGCTACCACGGCAGGACGGATCGGTTCCGGAGCCGGCGCCGGTGGCGGCCCGAGCGGCGGACGCGGGGGCGTAGCAAACAGCCTGCGCGAGGACAACGGCATCGTCTGGAAGTTGAACCCCGACAAGACTCTTGAGCCTATCCAGGTGGGTCTCGGTGTGACCGACTTTACTTTTACAGCGATGACGTCCGGAAAACTGAACGCCGGGGACGATCTGGTCATCGGCCAGTCGACAAGCAAGGCCGCGACTGCACAGGCGCAGACGCGTAGCCCGGTGGGAGGGCAGGCCGGCCCTGGAGGGCCGGCTGGAGTACCGAGGCGGTTTTAAGCCCCATCTCGACTCCGTGGACAGTCACCCTATGGAGAAGCAAATCACACCTGCGACGGAACTGAATCAAACCGCGGCCATTGTAAAGCCGGTCATTCGCCTTGAGAATGTCCATAAAATATATGACTTGGGTGAAATTCAGGTCCAGGCATTGCGGGGTGTTTCGCTGGAGGTGCGCGAAGGAGAATTTGTCGCGGTGATGGGGCCGTCGGGTTCCGGCAAGTCCACGGTCATGAATATCCTGGGATGTCTGGATCGGCCCACAAGAGGGCATTACTACCTGGATGGCGTGGATGTTTCGGGAATGTCGAAGACGGAGCTGGCGCGGATACGGAATCGGAAGCTGGGATTCGTGTTCCAGCAATTCAATTTGCTGTCGCGCACGTCGGCGCTTGAAAATGTCGAGTTGCCGACCGTGTACGCAGGCGTCAGTCCTGAAGAACGGACTAGGCGCGCGATGGAGTCGCTAACGATCGTGGGGCTCGCTGACCGCGCCGGGCATCACCCTTCGCAGCTTTCCGGAGGACAACAGCAGCGAGTCGCCATCGCGCGGGCGCTCGTGAACCGACCCTCGATCTTGCTTGCCGATGAGCCTACCGGGAACCTTGATAGCCGGACGTCGGTCGAGATCATGCACATTCTCCAGACACTGAATGACGAGCAAGGATTGACGATCGTGATGGTGACGCACGAGCACGATATTGCGCAGTACGCCAAGCGCAATTTGGAGTTCCGCGACGGCAAGCTGCGCCGCGACATCGCCGTTCGCGAGCGCCTGGTGGCGCGCGATGTTTTGCAAACGCTTCCCACCGCCGAGCAGCAGGCGGCCGAAGACGCGGAAGAAACCGCGCATCAGGAAAAACTGAAAGAGGCGGACGCGGCGCAATAGGACCTTCAAACCATGGACTTCATGAATACATTCCGGCTGGCGCTGCGAGCACTGGCGCGCAACAAGATGCGGTCGGCGCTGACCATGCTCGGCATCATCATCGGCGTGGGGGCAGTGATCGCCGTGGTGAGCATCGGGCAGGGCGCGCAATACATGGTCCAGCAGGGAATCCAGGCCATGGGAACCAATGTCGTATTCATTGGAGCGGGAAGCAGCCGTCCGGGCGGCGCGCGCGTGGGGTTCGGTGGTGTGAAAACCCTGACGGTGGACGATATGAACGCCATCTTGCGCGAAATACCCTTGATCAAGCAAGCCGCACCGTCGGTGAATAGCCGCAAGCAGGTGGTCTATGGGAACCAGAACTGGAACACCAGTGTGACGGGCACAACGCCGAATTTTTTCGATATCCGCAACTGGTCCATTCAGGCGGGTTCGATTTTCAGCGGCGAGGAAGTGGACCTCGCGGCGAACGTATGCGTGATTGGAACGACGGTTGCCAAAATATTATTTCTTAATGAAAACCCCGTGGGGAAAACCATACGCATTGGAAATCTTCCTTTCCGGGTGGATGGCTTGCTCGAATCGAAAGGGCAGAACGTGATGGGCCAGGACCAGGATGACGCCATCTACGCGCCGTACACGACCGTGCAACGCAAGATCTCCGGCATCACGTGGGTGCAGTACATCAGCGCTTCGGCTGTTTCGCAGACGGCATCGGTCGCGGCGGTCGATCCGATTACGAGCCTTTTGCGCGAGCGGCACCGCATCCGGCTCGGCGATGACGACGACTTTTTTGTGCGCACGCAATCGGAAGTGGCGGACCTGGCGAATCAGACGCAGTCCGTGATGACGATGCTGCTGGGAGGCATCGCGTCGGTTTCCCTGCTGGTGGGCGGCATCGGGATCATGAACATCATGCTGGTGTCGGTGACCGAACGCACGCGCGAGATTGGAGTGCGCATGGCGGTGGGCGCGACAGAGCGCGACGTGCAGCATCAATTCCTGGTGGAAGCGGTCACGCTCAGCATGATGGGAGGGGCCATCGGAATACTGTTTGGCCTGGTCGGCTCGGCGCTGATCAGCAATTTCCTGTCGTGGCCAACGCTGATTTCGATTAAGGCCATCATCGCCGCGGCATTTTTCTCCGCTGCCGTAGGCATATTCTTCGGATACTACCCCGCGCGCAAGGCCGCGCACCTCGACCCGATCGAAGCCCTGCGGTACGAATAGCGGAAAGAGGGCCACACGTTAGTTCCCGGTTTCTCCGTGCTCTCTGTGTTCTTCCTTTGCGTCCTCTGTGTCAAATCTTTCCAGGCAAGAATCCATAACACAGAGATCGCCGAGAGCACGGAGGACACTGAGGGCGCCGAATCTTTCGTGAGGAAAGCGAGTTAGAAGGGAATATCTTCGTCGGTGACTTCGTGGCCGGCGTGCTCTTCGCTTGGAGGAGCGGGAGCTGCTTCGCCTTCAAAATCACCGGCCGGGGCGGCGCTGCGTGCTCCCCCGCCCATCGAATCCGAGCGCGAGCCGAGCATGCGAAAATTGGTGGCGACGATTTCGTAGCTGGTGCGCTTTTGGCCTTCCTTATCGGTCCACTCGCGCGACTGGATGCGGCCTTCCAGATAGATTTGTGAACCCTTTTTCAAGTATTGCTGGGCAATCTCCGCCTGTTTCGCCCAGACGACAATCCTGTGCCACTCGGTGCGCTTCTGGCGCTCGCCGTTGCGGTCCTTGAAGGTTTCATCGGTGGCCAGCGAAAAATTGCAGACGGCCTGGCCCGCGCCTGTATAACGCGTTTCTGGGTCTTTGCCCAAACGTCCAACCAAAATCACTTTGTTAACGGACATAGTGTCTCTCCATGAGCGAGAGGAAGATAACACGGCGCGGAGTGGCGTGCAAACGGATGAGGGAGGAGGTTGCAGGGGCCAGGCGGTGGGTGGCAGGTTCTTCTCTGTGCTCTTTGTGACCTCTGTGTTAATAGTTTTTGCCGGGAAAAGATTTAACACAGAGAACACGGAGGACACAGAGAGCACAGAGACACCCAGGACAAGGAAAAACCAAGACACGTGCTATTAGCCGGCAGTGGCGCCGAGTTCGCGCAATTTGGCCATCGAGCGCTTGGCTTCGTCCGTCCCGGGGTACTGGCGGACAACTGTGCGCAGTTCGCGGATCGCGGCGGCCTTCTGGCCGAGTTCCGCGAGGCAGAACCCTTTCCGCATTCTGGCGGAAGCGATCTTGAAGCTCTTCGGATAATTCTCGATCACTTTGTTATAGGAGTCCAGAGCCTGCTGATACTGGGCCTGCATGAAGGCGATTTCGCCGAGATAGAACTGCGCGTTGGAGGCGAGATCGGTATCGCGATAATACTTGAGGTAGTCCTGAAATTCCTGCGTTGCCAGGTCATAGTGCTTTCCATTGATGTCGCGGAGGCCGTTGGAATAGAGCACGTCGGCTGACGCGGGAGGAGCGCTAGAGGCCGCGGGATTGGAGCTGGGCCCGGGAGCAGCCGAAGCGCCGCCTGCAGCTGCTGGAATTGATGCGGGTGGTGGAGGCGCGGCCAGTTTCGAGTCCACGTTCTGGAGCGTGTTCTGGATGTCGGTGAGCTTCTGATCGAGCTTGCCCAGGCGTGCCTGCAGGTCCGCGACGTTGTCGGAAAGTCCCTGTACCTGAGTGCCCATCGTGTCCAGGCGAGCGCCGGAGGCGGCGGAAAAATCCTGCGTGTTCTTCTGGATCGCGGCCAGGTTCGTACTGAGCTTGTTGACGGAGTCGAGCGACTGCTCGATCAGGGTCCGCTGCACGGCGGCATTCTGCGTGATGGCGGTTTGCATGGCCTGCTGGCCCTGGATGAGCTGACTTACTCCCGTTTGCAATTCGATGATCTCGCGTGCGACGGCGCCGGCCGGCGCCGGTCCCAGCAGGGCGCCGCCCATGGCTCCCGCGAGCATGGCGGCGCCGAAAAATAAAACCCATCGAGTACGCAAGGCAATCCTCCTTCGAGGGCAGGGACTTCCTATAAAATTGAGGTGCGCCGCGGGGCTCGCTGTGCACAGTGAACGGCGAGTCCCGCGGATGACCTTCGGTTACTTCGTTGACAGTACAAAATGCGCTCGCCGATTTTGCTGCCAGCACTCTTCGGTGGAGGCGCTGCAAAACGGCTTTTCCTTGCCGTAGCTGACCGTTTCCATCCGGTCGGCCGTGATGCCGAGCGAAACCAGGAATTGCTTGGCTGAGGCGGCACGGCGGTCGCCCAAGGCCAGATTGTACTCCGTTGAGCCGCGCTCGTCGCAGTGTCCTTCAACGACGACCTTCACCTGCGGATTGGAGCGCAGGAACTGGGCCGTCTGCGAGAGAGCGTCGCGCGCGTCGGTGCGCACATCGGCTTTGTCATAATCGAAATAGGCGTCTTTCACTCCCTTGTCGAACAACTCCTGAATCGTCGGTACGTGAACCACCGGCGGAGGAGGCGGGGGAGCGGTGACAGAAATGCGCACATTGGCATCGGCGCTGCCGCCCGGTCCTGTGGCGGTAATGGTGTAGGTGGTGGAATCCGGGGGTGTCACGCGGGTCGAGCCTTCCGCGGCCACATTACCCACGCCCGGCGATAGGCTCAGCGCGGTCGCATTGGTTGAAGACCAGGTTAGCGTTACCGATTCACCCTTCTGAATCGAAGCCGAAGAGGCTTGCAGGGTTACCGTCGGGCGCGCAGGCGGTGCCACGACGGGAGGTGGTGGTGGGGGTGGAGCTTGTACAACAGGTTTTTTACACGCCGCGACAATCGAGATCACGGCGAGCAAGGCGCCGAACAGGGCCCTGGTGTTAGTACGAGTCCGCATCGTTCTTCTTCCTCCTTTAGCAATCTACTTGAGCATGAGTACTGAATGCAAATCCGTTTCTAAACGTTGCACAACTAAATGATCAACATCTGTCCGACTTCAATACTCTGGCGGGCTCCAAGTAGAGCCCGCACCCGATTCCGGCGGGCTCCAATCCTGCATCGGTGGGACCGCCCGCACCCGGCTTACTTCGGCGACCAGTTGGGCGACTCATTCTGCCCCTGCTTGGTCAATTGCCGGGCGTTGGTGCCATCCGCCAGCATGGACCAGATCTGGCGCGTGCCGGTGCGGGTGGATTCGAATACAAGATGGCGCCCGTCCGGCGCCCAACTGGGGCGTTCGTTGCGCCCCACGTCGCGCGTCAATTCGACCAACTGGCGCGTGGCGATTTCCATGATGTAGAGATCATAGTTTCCGTTGGGCCGGCGCCAACTGAATGCCAGCAACTGGCCGTTCGGAGACCATGCTGGATCGATCACATAGCCCTTGTCGGGCAGGTCCATTTTTGTTGGGCTCGATCCGTCGGCGTTCATGACGTAAAGCTGCGGAAGGCCTCCGCGGTCACTGACAAAAGCGACCTGCTGGCCGGTCTTCGGATTCCAGGAAGGAGATGTGCTCGCTCCGCTGGAGTAGGTAATGCGCTTGGGACGCGCGCCGGAGGCGTCGGTAACGAACAGTTCCGGGCTGCCGTTCATGCTGGACATGAACATGAGCTGGGACCCGTCCGGCGACCAAGCGGGCGAGGCGTTCGTGCCACGAAAGCGCGGCCAGGAAATGAGATGATTGGTCAGCATCGATTGAACGCAAATCTGCGCCGTCAGAACACTACTGCTACCAGGCTGGGCATAGCAAGTGAAAGCGATGCGCGTCGCGTCGGGCGACCAGCGCGGCGTAAGGCTTATGGTGTGGAGCTGAGTCAGTTGGTGTTGATTTTCCCCGTCGTAATCCATCGTCCAGATTTCCTTATTGCCGCTTCGATTGCTTACAAAGGCAATTTGCGTGCCGGCGATTCCGGCCAAACCGCCGGACAGTTTGCTGATGATCTCATCGGCAAACTGGTGAGCAAAGGTTCGAATCTGCGCATCGTTGACTTCGCCGCGATAGACTTTTCCAATGACCGGCGGCAGCGATGCGTTGCGCACGTCGTTCAGCCAGGCCTGAATCTCCAGCGTATTACCGTCCGCCGAGAGGTTTCCGAAGGCGAGAAGTTGGGAGGATGCGGGAGCGTCGGCCCAGGCCTTGTAGTCCAATTCCGCCGGCGTGCCGGGCGTCTGCAGAGGGAAAAAGCTCTTGCTCACCAAATCCAGAATGCCGCTGTAGTCCAGGTCTGAGCGGACCACGTCGCTGAATTCGACGCCCAGCGGCTGCGCAGACGGGGACTTACCCGCAAAATCGGACACCGCCACGCGCGCCTTCGAAACTCCCAGGCCCGTGCCGGTGCGAAACCAATCTTGGGCGGAGGCGGACGGCAGAGCGAGAAACCCGCAGAGCAACACAGAGAAACACACATAAAAACGGCGGACGTTTTTCATCGAGGCCCTTTCAGACGTCCGGATCATGCCCATCATTCCTCCACCTTTGCGCGAATCTGCGCGAAACTCATTTGCCGCGCACGAAACTACCGCCGAAACTCGAACCAGAATTCGACCGTTACACTGCTGCCGGAATAATTCGACGGAAGCGCCGATACCGGGCTGGAACTCAAGATGGCCCGCAAGGCCGAGTTGTCTACCGAACGGTTACCGCTCGACTGCGTAAGCTGGACGTTGGCGACGGTTCCGTCGCGCAGGATCTGGAACGTGAATTGCGCGCGCGGCGCCCAGCGGACCGACGGGTCCACGGTGGATTGCAGCCAATTGCTGCTGATGCGGTTGCGCACCGCGTCCACGTACGCGGGGAAGCGTCCGCTGAAATCTCCGCCCCCGCCTCCGGGGCCGGAAAACCCCATGCCCCCTTGCGTTGCGCCGCCCATCGTGAACTGGGAGTAGGGCAGCGCAGGCGAGCCACCCTGGCCGTAGGGAACTGCGTTCGGCGGCGGAGGTGTCGTGTCCTCCAGTATCCTGGAGGGGCGCGTGACGTAATGCGGCGTCTTTTCCTTTGCAAATTTAGGGATCTTCGTGGTGTCCGGTTCGATTTCCTTTGGTTTCGGCTGCGGTTCGGACTTGTATAAGCCCTTGCTCGTATCCACGACGCGGCTTGTCGTCACAGCATCCGGGCGGGGCAGCGTGACTCCGGGGAGCTTGCCAACCAGCCCGACCGAAACGGCATTGTCTCCGCCGGGGCCGCCCCAGAGATCGCCACGATGTGAAAATAAGGTGGAGACAGCCAGAGAGCCGAAAAGGATCAGATGGAACCCAAGCGACCACACCAGGGGTTTCTTCAAGTTGTCTGCGCCGGGATGGACGGGGCTATAGGACATGGCGGTGTCAGTGCGGCGTATCTTCGAGTGGCTCGGTAACCACGCTGATATTTTGGATGCCGGATTGGCGCAACGTGTCCACCACCAGCGCGAACGAGCCGAACGGAACGGTTTTGTCGCAGCGCAGGTAGACTGGATCGGCCTTCGGATTTCGCATCTGTGTGTGGACCTTGCTTCCCAACTCGTGGATATTGACCGCATCGTCGCCGACATAAATTCGCTGGGCGCGATCAATCGAGATCACCACGCGCGATTCGGAAATTTCCTTGACCGTTTTCGTCTTGGGAACATCGACCTCGATGCCGGACTGTAGAATCGGCGCGGTGATCATGAAGATCACCAGCAGGACCAGCATGACGTCCACAAAAGGGACAATATTGATGTCCGAAAGGGATGTGCTCGTGTGGCGAGAGAGTTGAGGCATATTGGTTTATCTTTGGAGCCTATTGTGCGGCCTCGCTAACCTGTCGATCTCATACGAAAGGCGTTTCAACACAGAGGGCGCAGAGTACGCAGAGACTGGAGAGAGAATTCGCGCTTCGTAAAATATTGCTATTCTCTTCTCTGCGTTCTTTGTGTCCTCCGTGGTAAAGATTTCAGCCAAGTGAAGCCCGCACCCCATTCCGGCGGGCTCCAAGTAGAGCCCGCACCCGATTCCGTCACATCCGCTGACCGGGGTATAGTTTTTCGATCACCGCGGAGACTTCCAACGTAAAGCTATCCATGCGGCCGCCCAGATCCTTGATGTCATGCAAAAAGTGGTTGTAGGCAATCACGGCGGGCACCGCCGTGAACAGCCCCGCGGCAGTCGTGATCAGCGCCTCCGCAATCCCGGGCGCCACCGCGCGCAAACTCGCGGCCCCGGCGGCTCCCAGACCCGTGAACGCATCCATCACGCCCCAGACCGTGCCGAACAATCCGATAAAAGGTGTGACTGAACCAGTCGTCGCCAGCCAGGGCATATATTTTTCAGCCTTGCGCACCTCGTCAGAGGCGGCCAGTTGCATGCTGACGGTCACGGCGTTGAGGCTGGTCACCTTCCCGTGCGGAGCCCCGCTGCGAAGCTGGCTCTCCACTTCGCGGTATCCCGCACTGTAGAGAGATTCGAGCGGGGAACCGCCCGCGCCCATCTGCTTCGGATCG
Organism: Terriglobia bacterium; assembly: GCA_041480265.1. Taxonomy (GTDB): domain Bacteria; phylum Acidobacteriota; class Terriglobia; order Acidiferrales; family UBA7541; genus Palsa-360. Next base: position 49,286 of record JBGOZP010000017.1, read on the forward strand.
GGAAGAATTTTATTCGAGCGGAAAATACGCAGGAACAATGCGGTCTGCTGATTGATTCGCGCGAACATGCGCAACTTTTGAAAAATAAGCGCCCAGGAGAACAGGGAGAAGGCCAACAACATCAGAAGTACAACGCGAGCGACCCAGCCGGTTTGTTCCAACAGCGTGCCGAGCTGGCCCGCGAACAGGAAAATCCCTAATAGTCGAATTGTCTCCCCCTCAGAAAGCGGATCAATGTTCCCATCCGCAAGCTAGCATACGCCCCAAATGGGGTCAAACAATTACAGACTAATGTGTGCCTGATGGTACTGTCAATCCAAAACTATCGTATTACGATGTATAATGTCCTCTCCGAGTCCAGGCCACACGATCGAGGACGCTTTGTCAATCCAGTAAAAAGATACAACACAAAGTTCACGGAGGGCGCGGAGGACACAGAGATCGACCAAGCATGGCAGGGTAGTGCAAGGTATCCGCGGGACACAATATGCGTCCAGGCGACGAAGAAAATTGCGCGAATGACCGCCTGCTCCGCGGCGGGCGGATCGGGTGTGGTAGTATTTGCAACAGAGAATATGCCGCCCATCTTTGATGTCCACCTCGACGATCTGACCGGCGCCCGGCAAGGGGCCCTGGGGACCGCGCAGGAGCCTGCTATTTTGCCCGGGGATGGACGCACGTTTTACATCGAGACATTTGGCTGCCAGATGAACGTTCACGACTCCGAGAAAGTTTCGGGAGTGCTGCTCGGGCGCGGCTACCGGCAGGTTGCGCACATCGATGCGGCAAAGCTGGTGTTTTACAACACCTGCAGTATCCGGGAAAAGGCGGCGCAGAAGCTCTTCTCGCGCCTGGGAGAATTCCGGAAACACCCGGGCCACGGAAAGGTGATCGGAGTTTTGGGATGCGTCGCGCAGCAGGAAGGCGAAGAAATCTTTGAGCGCGCGCCGTGGGTGAGCCTGGTGTGCGGGTCGGCGAGTTACACCAAATTGCCTGAACTTCTCGCGGAGCTCGAGGCGGGGAATCGCCGGGTGACCGGGCTCGCTACCGATACCGACGAGGCCTTCGAGACGGAAATGACGCGGCGCGATAATCCTTTCCGCGCCTACCTGACGATTATCGAAGGCTGCGACAAATCTTGTTCCTATTGCGTCGTCCCCTACACGCGAGGGCCGGAGCGCAGCCGTTCGAGTGTTTCGATTTTAGAAGAAGTTCGGAGACTGGCCGGCGAGGGCTACTCCGAAATTCAACTGTTGGGACAGACGGTGAACTCCTATCAAGACCCCACGCCGCGGCGAATGACCTTCGCGGAGCTTCTGGTAGCGGTCGCGGCGGCGCCGGGGATACGCCGCGTGCGGTTCACGACGTCTCACCCGCGAGATTTCGGGCGGGACATTGTCGAGGCGATCGATTCTGTGCCCGCGCTGTGCGATCACGTGCACCTGCCGGTGCAATCCGGATCGACGCGCGTGCTGCGCGCCATGCAGCGGACGTACACGCGGGAAGAGTATCTGGATAAGATCGCGTTGATTCGCGCAGCCCGCCGTCCCATCAGCGTGACCTCGGACATCATCGTGGGATTTCCCGGAGAGACGGAGCAGGATGTAGAGGAGACGCTCTCCTTGCTCGATGCCGCGCAATACGACGGCGTGTACGCGTTTCAGTATTCGGCGCGCCCGAACACGGCGTCGTTGCATATGTCGGATTCGATTCCGGAGGAAGAGAAGGGGCGGAGACTGGCCCTCGTGCAGGACCGCCAGCGCGAAATCCAGCTGGTCCGCAATAACGAGATCGTCGGCCAAACGTTTGAGGTGCTCGTGGACGGATCTTCCCGGCGTCCCGGCCAGTGGGCAGGTCGCAGTTCCAGCAACCGCATCCTAAATTTCTCTTCGCCGCACTCGGACCTTTTGGGACAATACGTTCAGGTGCGCGTGACGCGTGCGAGTCCCAATAGCCTGGCCGGTGAGCAAGTCATCTGATGTTCTGGCGGGCGACAAGTGTAGCCCGGCCCCTTATTTAGGCGGGCTAAAAGCATAGCCCGCACCGTTGATTTCGGCGGGCTACAAGCGTAGCCCGCACCCTGCGTCCGGGAGGTAGCCATGGAAGTTGAGATGAAAATTCGCGGACTCATGATGGACCCAGTCACCAACATGCCTATTGTTGTGCTCAAGGATGCGCAGGGAACCGCGGTGCTTCCGATCTGGGTGGGAATTTACGAAGCCAACGCCATCGCGCTCGAAATCGAAAAAGTGCAGACGCCGCGTCCGATGACGCATGATTTGCTGCGCAATGTTTTCCTGGGCCTGGACGTGCGCGTACAGAAGGTGGTCGTCAGCGAATTGAAAGAAGACACTTTTTATGCGCTCATCTGGGTGGAGCGCAATGGAGAGATCATGTCCATCGATTCGCGCCCGAGCGACGCCCTGGCGCTGGCCCTGCGCGTGGATTGCCCGATTTTCGTCGAGGACGAAGTTCTGAAAAGCTCCAAGGTCTCCAGCGCCATCTCCGAAAAATCCACCAGCGAAGAACTCCGCAAGTGGCTCGAGGGCCTCTCCGACGAGGACCTCGGGCGATACAAGATGTAGGTGTTGTGGCGGTCATCTCGGCCCTCACCCTGCCGCCGGCCGATCTCCCTGTTCGAAAACGACTTTTCCCTTGCACTCCCGCGGAGGGGCGAGTAGATTGAATTACGCTGAGGACTGGGCGAGCCATCCAGGGGGCTGTGCGCCCGTGCAGAAGTGCCCGGGCCGTTTATGACCGCCATCGTAACCATTGCAAATCAGAAGGGTGGAGTGGGGAAGACTACCACTGCCATCAATCTCGCTGCCGGCCTCTCTCTGCGAAAAAAGAAAACACTGTTAATCGACCTCGACCCGCAATCGAATTCCAGCATCGCCTTCTTCGAGTCTGCCGACATCCAGGGGTCGATGTTCGATGTGCTGGGGGATCACCGCGCCGAATTGGCGAGTGTCATCAAAGCGTCGAAGGACCCGCTGCTGTCGGTGGCGCCCGCGCGGCTGGCCTTGGCGAAGCTGGAACAGCAGCTGGCCGGCCAGTTTGACGCGCCGTTCAAGTTGAAAGACGCGCTGGCGCCGGTCGTGAAGGACTACGATTACATCATCATTGATACGCCGCCGGCTCTCGGCATACTGACCGTCAACGCCATGGTGGCCTCGACGCACCTTCTGGTCCCCATTCAGGCGGCCTACTTCGCCATCGAGGGCACCGACGACCTGCTCGAAACCTACGAGCGGATCCGGGCGCGGCCCAACCCGGCGCTCAAAGTTCTGGGCGTGCTCATCACGCTGTTTGACAAGCGCACCAACATCGCCCGCGACACACACGAGCAGATCCGCTCCGTGTTTGGTTCTGTGTTGTTCAAGACGCGCATCGGCAAGAACGTGCGTTTAGAGGAAAGCCCGGCCTACAAAGAAACTATCATGACCTTCGCGCCCAAGTCGCCCGGCGCGAAGGAGTACAGCAAGCTCGCCCTGGAGGTTATCCAACGTGTCGAAGAGGATGGGATTGCCCGTCACGCTGAAGATGCGGCATGACGCGCACTACGTAGAACAACTCACCAGTTTCAGCGGCGCCGCCGTGGGCCGCATGATTCCGGTCGATAAAATCAGGCCCAACCCCGATCAGCCCCGCAAGGCCTTGGGCGACCTGCGCGAACTCACCGACTCCATCAGGGAGAAGGGCGTGCTCGAGCCCCTGCTGGTGCGCTTCGTGCCGCGCGACGATTGCTACTACATAATCTCCGGCGAGCGGCGCTACCACTCTTCGCGCGCCGCGGGGCTGCGGGAAGTGCCGTGCATCGAGAAAATCGCGGACGACGCCGAAACCCTGGAACTCGCTCTGATCGAGAACCTCCAGCGGAAAGACTTGACCCCATTTGAGGAAGCCGACGGCCTGCAGCGGCTCGCCGAACAGTTTGACTACACCCACGACGACATCGCCAAGAAAATCGCCAAGGCGCGTTCGTCGGTGACCGAAACCATGTCGCTGCGCATCATTCCTGACGTGGTGCGCAAGCGCTGCATCGAGGCCGGCATCGTCTCGAAATCGCTTCTGCTGCAGGTCGCGCGACAGCCCAATGAGAGAAAGATGCTCGAATCCGTGCATCGCATTGCCCAGGGCGGCCTGACGCGCGACGAAGCCCGGCGCGAACGCCAGGAAGAGAAAAATTCCGGCCCTCGCCCGCAACCCTTCATCTTCAACTTTCGCCCCGAAAGCGAGGCCTTCCGGCTCCGCATCCAGTTCCGGAAGAGCAATGTCTCCCGCGACGAACTGATCGACACGTTGCGCAACCTTCTCGAAATGCTCGAGCAGGACCAAGGCGCCTCCTCCGACGCGGCGAACCCCGCGGTTGCCTGAGCTGGTCCCTGTTGGAAACCGCTGCGTTCGAACCTGATAAACATACGAATTGTGGTGGATTCCTGTAGGGGCACGGCAATGCCGTGCCCCTACAACCTTTTGAGAAGCTGAATTGAAAATACATGAACGAGCTCACAGCACAACAGGTCGCGATAATACAGCGCCTGGTTTTAGCGGGATTTTCTGTCGTCGCGTTTCCGCTGTACGCGAATGCGGTCGGCATTCGGAAAGCGGCCTACGCCGCGCTGCTCGACCCCGTCACCGGGGGAGGATTCCGGCTGTTCGGCGAACCCTGTCTCTTATTAGAAGGGAATCTGACAGTCCGCATCACGGACAAAGGCAAGTCCTGGTTCGTGTGGAAAAAACAGCGGATTGAGGCGACGGCGGAGCGGCTCAGCGAACTGGATCGTTTTGTTTCTGAATTGAAGTTGATGTTGGAGCCGCGCGCGTAACTGTAATAAATAACCCAGCCTCTGAAGCCGGTTCGGGCATCTCGGCGTAGCCGCGGATGCGGGTTACCAGAACGTATTCACCCACATTCTTTTTTGAAGTTGGTTTCCGCAGATGGGTGTTTCCTTGTCAGAAAATAAATTTCGGTTGAAAGGCTACTCCTTGCGGGTATAGCCTTCGGCGAAGGTGCGCGGGTACGCATGGAACAATCTCGGGCGGCAAAAGCGTTTTCGTTTGCCTGCGTCGCAGAAAGAGGAATTCAGATGAGCGAGATCACTCGGCGCGGATTTGTGAAAGGGGCGGCCATGGTGGCGCCTCTGGCCTTTACAGGCTTCCCGGTGACGCAAACTTCTTCTGCTCCTCGCTATGAGGTGGTCATCGTCGGGGCCGGTCACAATAGTCTGATCACGGCATGTTATTTGGCAAAAGCCGGCTTCAAGTGCCTGGTGTTGGAAGGCCGGCCTCTGGCCGGCGGGGGCACCAAGACCGCGGAATTGACGCTGCGAGGGTTCCACCACGACGTCTGCTCCTCGATTCACGCCTCGATCCAAAGCAACCCGTTGATGCGCAACAACGAACTGAAACTGGGAGATTACGGGCTGGAGTATATCTATCCCGATCCCGTCTACCACATCGCGTTTCCCGATGGGAGTTACATTACGAAATGGAGAGACTTTGACCGTACCTGCGAGGAGGTCGCCAAGTATTCCAAGAAAGATGCGGAAACCTGGCGGCGCATGGCTACCGAAGCTGACGCGATTCGACATATCTTGAATGAATTCAGTTTCACACCGATCGGGTTTGGCAAATCTCTGAACGAGCGCCTGGCGGAGCATCCCCAGGGCAAGTTGTGGCAGCGCCGCTTGGCCATGTCAAAATGGGACATTCTCCGCCAGAATTTTGAGGACGAACGCACCATGGTGGCTATGATGCCGCCTTTCCCGAAACTCATAACCTCTCCGTATTCGGGATTTTCCGCCTATCCCAGCAAGAACGAGGATGTTCCCCAACCTAAGGGGGGATCGGGAATGATAGCGCTGGCGCTTTCGCGATACTTCGAAGCGCATGGCGGCGAGATCCTGCTGAACAAGCCGGTCGAGCGGCTGATCGTGGAGAACGGCAGATGCGCCGGCGTGGAATGCACTGACGGCAGTTCGTATCGTGCGGATAAGGCCGTGCTTTCCACGGTTCATATCAAGCAGCTCGTTAACATGGCGCCGCGCGATTTGTGGCCTGAGGATTTTATCGAGGGGGTGAAGACCTTCCATACTGGAGCTGCGTCGTTCAACTCCCACTTCGCCACCACGGAACCATTGAAATTTCCGGTCAAAGGCGGCACGGTCGTCCCGGTACATATATCAAACATACCGAGCTGCAAACGCGCGCTTCGTTTTGAATCCGAGCTGGCCTTGGGTGAGTTCCACGTGGAGGAGCCGGTGCTGCACATTGTCCAGTGCAGCGTTGCCGATCCAACGCGAGCCCCCGCGGGGATGCACACGATCCGGGTTCTTTGCGAGCAGGCGGTTTACGATTTGCCGGACGGAGGACCGGGCCGCTGGGCGGAGATCAAGGCGGAAGTCGCCGAAGCGCATCTAAGGGCCGTGCAGCGTATCGCACCCAATCTGACCGACGACAAAATTCTGGCGCGGTTTTCGACCTCTCCGGTTGATATCGAGCAAATGAACGCGGCTATGTGGCACGGTTCTTGCCACAGCGGTACGGATGGCCCGGAGCAGGCCGGCGCTCTGCGTCCGGTGCCCGGCTGGTCGCAACACCGCATGCCGATACCCGGCCTGTATCAAACCGGAGGCACAACTCATCCTGGAGGCGGTGTAACAGGAGGACCGGGACGAAATGCGGCGGTGGTGATGCTCAAGGACTTTGGCACAAGCATCGAAGAAGTGCTGAGCAAAAAAGGATAGTAGCTATACCCGGCTCCGGCGGATGCCTGGGAATCGGGACTTTCACATCAGTGGGGCGAAATACGTGCCGGATCGGCTACTTGGCCAGCAGCCGCAGCGTCTTGGGTGGATAAAGAGCGAGAAGTTGGCCGTGCGGGGGCGAAATTCGTTCGAGCTGGAGGCAGGCAACTCCCGCTTTCTTCAACTCCGTGATGCGCGCGCCAGTGTGGAGAACCTGGCCGATGATCAGGTGCAACTGAGGCTCGTGGCCGAAGCAGATCACTTCCTTGGCCTTCAATTTTGCCAGCTCGCGGAGCAATTCCGCCGGCGTGCTGGTCCCTTTGAGCGCGTCCGTGCGCACGATCTTGCTCGATGAAAAGCCAATCACTTCGCAGAAGATTTCAGCGGTTTGCACCGCCCGCAGCCACGGGCTGGTCAGCACAGCGTCCGGCTTGACGCCCAGCGCAAACAATCCGAGCGCGGCGGCATGAGTCTTCTTCATGCCTTTCGGCGTAAGGGGGCGTTCCGTATCCGGAGGGCAGTGAGGATCCTCACGGTCTACCGCGACGCCATGGCGCACAAGATATAGGCGCATCATCAGGCCACCCTCGCTTTCTGCACGACCAGGACGCGGTGAAAGGACAAACGCAAATTCAGCTCGCGTTCGAGCAGGCGCGCTTTGCGCTCGATGCCCGCAAGATTCAGGCGTGACTCGTCGCGCAATTCCACGTGAACCCTCACCTCGCGCGGGCCGCCTTCAACGGTCAGCCCCGCGATGGCCTGGTGATGGTCGCTTTCGAGGCGCTCCGCAAGCCTGAGCATGCCGGCCAAAATTCGCACTTGCTTGCGCCGTTCGCGGTCCAGTGAAGCGAACAGCTTGTGCGCCGCGCTCGGCTCGGACTTGCCGTTGTGGTAGCGCACCAAACATCCCGTCATGTTTTTCGCCCACCCTCGCAAACCCGGAATTTTTGAATTGCGCACGAGGTATTCGCCATGACGGTGGTGAGCCTTCCGGTGGATGAGATGTCCGGAGTCGTGAAGCGTCGCACCCGCTTCGAGGACCGTTCTCAATTCGAAATCCAGGTGATGGTAGGGCCACAGCTGGTCAAACAGTTGCAACGCCAGCCGGCGAACCTGCTCTCCGTGTTTCAGGTTGCAATGCACGCGGCAGGCAAAGGACTCCGCGCCGGCGATCATGACTTGCGCGTCTTTCCGCTGTTCGGGCGTGGGTGCTGGAGGCGCCATTTGGGCCGCGGCAAGTTCATACACCAAGCCTTCGCGGACGCCCACTCGCGGCGTGATCATGAACCGAACTCGCAACCACCTGGCCACCGTCACCAGCACGATGGCGGCAACTCCCATGACCTCCGCGCGGTCGCGGCGCACTCCAAATAAGTTCATTCTCTCTTCCACATCGAGCCGCAAAATCTGCAACAGGCGGTCCCCCAGCAGCCTGGTATTGAGCGTTCCCAGGCCACCGACTCTGGGACCAGGCGCCAGACCGGCAAGAGTCTCCGCATTGCCACCGCAAGAGACGGCCAGCGCGGTCGTGGATCGCGGACGGTTCGGCAGGGCGCTCCGCAGGACCGATAGAACGTGAAGCCTTAGATCCTCCGCCGCAGGTTCATGAATGGCGCCCTGGATGCCGAACGCCTCCATCAAGCGCACGGTTCCGAGCGGCAAACCGATGCTGGCCTGCAAAACTCCCTTTCTCAACTCACTGAGTTCCAGGCTGCCGCCGCCCAGATCGAGGATGAATCGAGGCGGATCCAGGTTGCGCAGCGTCCGGAGTGTTGCTACGCGAACCAGCCGGGCTTCTTCCTCGCCGGAGATGACTTCGAGATTGATCTTTGCGAGGTGGCCTATGCGGTTGACTAAAATGTGGCGGTTGAGGGCTTCGCGCGCGGCGCTTGTCGCCACGGCGCGGTACGCCGCCACACCGTGGCGATCCATCCTCCGGCGAAATTGCCGGAAAGCGGCGGCGGCCTCGCGCAGCGTCTTGCGATCGAATTTTCCAGTCGTGAAGGCGGAGTGGCCCAGGCGCACCGGCGCGCGAAACGATTCCACAATCTCCCAATCATCCGAGGAGCGGACCGCCGCGATGATCAGCCGGAACGCATTCGAGCCGGCGTCAATCGCGGCCAGGCGCAGTGGTTTGGCGAGTTTCAGCGCCACAGGGGAGCCAGCGCAGCGGAAGGCTTGTAATGTGTCCGCTGGATGCCGAGATGAGCGGCAATACGCTTGCGCAGCTCCGCGTTCACGGTGGCTATGCTGGCCTCGCCATCCATCGCAATGAAGCCTTGTTTCTCAGCAAGCGCTTCGAATTCTTTTTTCATCTTGGCTTGATACAGGATGAAAGATTGAAACAAATCGTTGGAGAGCGACATATCGCGGCCCGATTCCCAATAGCTGATGGTGTGAGACTTGCGAAACTCCCGTTCGAACGCGGCTTCGGGCCGCACGTTGAGCCAGAAAGTCAGGTCGGGGCGCAACGCCATTTCATAGAGTCCGTGCAAGTATTCGCGCTGGATCCCGCGAGCCGCCGCTCGAGCAATGAGCGTGTAGAAGTAACGGTCCGCCAGCACCACAAAGTCGGACCGCAGCGCCGGGATAATGCGATGCTCGAGCTGATCGTAGAAATCGGTGGCATACATCAGCGTCAGCGTCATCCGCGTAATTATATTCTCGGCCAGCAGTGCGTCGATGTCTTTCGCTACCAGTCCCGAACGCCGCAGTCCCATCGTCTGGACCGCGAAGCCTTCCGACTCGAGCCATTCGGTCAGTAGCGAAATCTGGGTCGAACGCCCGGAACCGTCCATGCCCTCAATCACGATCAGCGAGCCGCCGAATTCTTCATCGGTCACGCCTGGAAGGGGCAGTCCATAGTTACGCGGAGACGCCCCGGAAGGCGCGGAAGTTTGTTTGCGGCGGCCGTTTTTGCGATTGGAGCGCGTTGGGCTCATCGACGCCTCCGCGCAGCCTTCTGGGGCGCAAATCGCGACAAATCAATCCGCGATTTCACAAAATGCCGCATTTGCTTTTGCAGTTGGTTCACAGGGAGCGTTCCGTCCATCACGACGAACCGGTCTGATTCAATCATCTCATCGTACTGCGCCAGGATGCGTCCCTGAAAAATCCGGAAACTCTCTGCCCGGTCCAGAGACAGGTTCAGGTCCATCCCCGCCTCATAATACTTCAGCTTTGGCCGCCCGCTCATGATGCGGTTGACGGCCACGTCCAAGGGAGCGCGGAAATAGAAAGTGATGTCGGGAGCCGGCGCAAAACGGTACAGATTGCGCAGCCAGCGGGGAGAGCAGCTTCGCGCCACATCCCGCGCGAATGCGGTGTAAATGTACCGGTCGGCAAGGACCAGGTATCCACTTTGCAGCAGCGGCAGGATTTGCCGTTCGCACCGGTCCGCGAAGTCGGCGGCGTGCAGAAGAGAAAACGTGGTAGGCGTCAGCAGCCGGCGCTGCTTTCCGCGCCGCGTCGCCGATTTCACCAGCGGGGAGGAGTTCCATTCGGTGAAATGCAGGCGATAGCCGCCGATTTCGAGCCATCGTTTCAGTAAATAAAGTTGCGTGCTTTTTCCAGAGCCGTCTATGCCTTCAACCACAATCAACGCACCGGGGTAGGCACGCGCGGGTTCGAGAAACTGTGGTCTCTCGCCAGGCATTTCAGCGCTCGCGATGGGGGTGGATTCGGTCGCCGTCATGGATTCGCTTGCCAAATTGGCCTCCCACTACAGCACGATTATACGCACACAATGTGAAAAGTGGGTTACAAGAACGTGACGCCCGCATGAAGGGACCCCGTTCCGCACGGTTGCAAATGCGCATTTCGCAAGGCAAACTACTTTTGTGAAATCATTTGATCTGATTTGCATCGGCGCGGGCCCCACCGGCTTGGCCTGCGCGATTGAGGCGAAGCGCGCCGGACTGCGCCCCCTGGTGATCGACAAAGGCTGTCTTTGCAACTCTCTCTATCATTATCCGGTCAACATGGTCTTCTTCACCACCCCCGAACTGCTCGAAATCGGGGACCTGCCGCTCACGAGCGCTACAGAGAAACCAAATCGCACTGAGGCGCTCAAGTATTACCGCAAATGCGCTGAGCATTATGCGCTGGAACTGCGATTGGGCCAGCGCGTCGAGCGCGTCGAGGGCGGCGATAGCCGGTTCCGGGTACATACTCGCGGCGAACAGGGAATTGCGACGCAATTTGAGGCCAAGAAAATTGTAATTGCTACCGGGTATTACGACCTTCCGAACCACCTCGGCATCCCTGGGGAAGACTTGCCCCACGTCTCCCATTACTACACCGAGCCTCACCCCTTCTGGCAACAGGATGTCGTGGTGATCGGCGGAAAAAACTCGGCAGCCGAAGCGGCTCTGGATTTATTTCGGTCAGGGGCGCGAGTGACTCTGGTCCATCGCCGCGCGGAACTTGGTTCCACAATCAAGTATTGGGTGCGGCCCGACATTGAAAATCGCATCAAGGCCGGTCAAGTTCGCGCGCTTTTTGAAACCGAAGTGAAACGCATCGAACCGGGGCGCGTCTGGGTTTCGAATCATGCTGGCGAGCACTCTTTGCCGGCCGTTCAAGTGTTTGCCCTGACTGGCTACCACCCGGATTTCGAATTCCTGCGCGCCCTCGGCATCTCGCTTGATCCATCCACCAATAAGCCGGCGATGGATCCGCAAACGCATGAAAGCAATGTGCCGGGCATATTTCTTGCGGGAGTCGTGATTGGCGGGAACCATACCAGTGAAATCTTTATCGAAAATGGCCGCTTTCACGGTAAACAAATTGTCGCCGCTCTGACCAGCCAGCAGGCTCCTTCGCATCATTTGTGATTTGCGCAGACCCGTTTCAGATGCGCCCCAGGTCACAACGATTTGCCGCGCATCCGGCTCTTTGCTAAACTGACAACCGATGTCCTCCATCATAAGAGAAGCTGGCGAAACATTCGTCACCCTGGTGAAGGGGTTCAGCGTGACCTTCCGCAATATGCTGCGGAAGACAGTTACGGAAAACTATCCCGAAGAACCCGTCCACTTCCAGGCTCGCTACCGCGGAATTCACGTTCTGCACCGCGACGAAAGCGGCCTGGAAAAGTGCGTGGGCTGTTTTTTGTGTGCCGCGGCCTGTCCGGCCCGCTGCATTTATATCGAGGCTGCGGAAAACACCGACGTGCGGCGCATCTCCGCCGGTGAACGCTACGCCAGCGTTTACAACATCGACTATTCGCGTTGCATCTTCTGCGGCTACTGCGTCGAGGCCTGCCCCACCGACGCCATCACCCACGGACATGGTTTCGAGCTCGCAACCTCGAACATCAATGCCTTAATTTATCGCAAAGAAAAGCTTCTGGAAAAAAGTCCTTCCGCCACGTAGCTCTTACATCGCTCTCTTCGCGGCTTGTTTGCGCGCTTTTGCGATCGGCGGCGCGGCCTCGGTCATTCGTAAGGGTCCGGAATTTCCCTCATTATCTTTTCGTCGACGCCACGTGTGGAAGATTCTGGTGGCACTCGGCTGCAGCTGCCAGCGGCCGCACCGCTGCCGGACGCGGTCCCGGCGGGGCTACACACCGGCGCTGCAGTATCACTTCAACTGGAAGACGCTTTTGGTCATCGCGGGCATAACGCTGTGGGATTTCTACTTCCGGTTCTATCCCAGAGCGATTCGCGCGCCACAGATCGTAGCGTTTCTCAAACATCTGCTGCGGCACATCCCCGGAAAGCTGCTGCTGGTGTGGGACCGACTCCCTGCGCATCGCAGCCGGATGGTGCAGGAGTTCGTGGCCGCGCAGAAGGGCCGGATCCACACCGAGTACCTGCCGGCTTATGTTCCGGAGTTGAATTCCACCGAATACATCTGGAGCTACTGCAAGCACCACAAACTCCCCCAAAGCCTGCCCCAAGGACTTCTCCGAATTGAAACACGGCGCCCGTAACGCACTCCGGAACATGCGCCGCCGCCCCACCCTGATCACCGCCTTCTGGAAACAGGCTTCTTTATGGCCAGAATGACTCTATATTTTGCGGAAGTCAGTAAGATCTCACTCTCCAAGTATCCTTCTTGCATCAGACTGATGCTTTCCTTCTAGGGGCAAACCCAAACATAACGCGTCACACGATGACACGCGATTTCACCAGAGAAATTGTGTCTCCCAAGCCTCCCTCCCACGAACATTTCGGTCCTCTTAACCCCCAGTACCTTAACTCGAATGCGACAAGGTCATACTCATACATTGTCATTTCCAGGGCGCAACAGATGGGTCGGCTTATAAGGTATATAAGATGAGGTGCGACATAGAGAGAAGGGGTAAGCGATGTTGAAGATGGCGAGTGGGGAAATGAGGAAGCGGGCGGGGGAAGTTGAAGCGTGGGGAGGGAGGATGGGTTGGTGTCGAAGGGCGGAAACAATTGCGGGGGCGGTGATGGACTTTTTTCGGATGTTGCGAACAGGGCGTGACACGGCGGGGAGTGGGGGTAGGGGAGGCAAGAGTGGGTGGAATTTGCGCGGGAGATGTTTGCAGGGGCGGGGCGAGATGAGGTGGGGCAACGGGGGAGGATGGCGTGAGGGGCGAGGGGAGCGTTGGCGGGGAGATGCGGGGGCGATCGCTCCGGGCCGTTATTGGTTATGCGGCGGGGAGGCGGATAGCAGGGCTGGGAGCGGGTGAGTGTGGTGGGGCGGGCTGGGCTGGAGTTGGAGAGGCGCATGACGACGGATGGGCGGCAGGTGGGAAGGTCTGGCGTGCATTGCTGCTGGGCGCGGGATGGATTTGCGCTGTGGGAGCAGGTGGTGGGGTCGCATGTGGCGGCAGCGCAACGGGGTTTAGGAGCAGGGACTGGAGTGTGTGCGGTTTTTGGGGAACGTGGGGCAAAACCAAAAGCGCACAGGCTGAACAGGCTGCGGAAAAACTCATTTTCGGACTTTCAGGGATTAAAACACGTGAAGAAAACGCAGCCATTATGTCGCGCACAAAGGCACGACCTCCAAAATCCCCGACTTCTTCCGCAGCCTGTGAAGCCTGTGCTATTGGGGGCATCGAATGGCGCGAGAATGCGCGGGAGGGTAGGGGCACGGAGTTCAGCGTGTGCTGGTTTTGTTGAAGGTGGCGCAAAATCTAAAACCTAGAATTTGAAATCTGGAATTTAAAATCTAAAATTTGAACTTTACAATCTGAAATCGGCAATTTGAAATCTGGCAATTAGAATTTGAAATTTAAAATCTGAAATCGGCACTTTGGCATTTAACATTTGAAATTTAAACCACACGGGCTGGCCTTTACTTCTAGCAGGGTACGAAGCCTGCGCTACTGGGCGGGGATCGAAGGGTGCGGCAATGGGGAATAGTTGTGAGGCGGGCGGGCGTGCTGGCTTGCGGGCGCGCGAGAGGAGCGTGGGCGGCGGGGTCGAGAGTTGGGATTAGGCGGAAATTATTTGCGTGGTTTTCCGCCGTGAGTCCCGGTGATTTGCTGCCGGGGGTCGGTGAAACGAGGCGGGGCGGGAGCGATGTCGACCGGCGGATCGGGGATGGCGGGCAGCGGGTCCAGGCCGGGATCTTGCAAGGCGCGGAGAATGTCGTCGGCGGACAGCGTGGCGGGGCGCAGCGAGGAGTGATGATCCAGCATCCAGCGGGCCAACATGGCTTCGGCGGTCTCCTCGAGCCACTGATCGATCAAGGTGGTGATTTCGCGTCTCAGATTCGCCGCATGATTCAAGCGGGCGAGCTCAAAACTTTGCAGGGAGGTGCGGGAAGCGCTGCGCAGATAGTCGCTGGGGGGAACAATGCGAGTGATGGCCATGACAAGGCTCCTCTATAAATTGGATGGAAACGCTACCGCCACTGCTGACGACGGAGGGAAGGTACTAAGTGAGTACGGGCATGTCTAGCATTATTTGCAGGGCTGTGGATAAGTCCTGGTCACTTAACGATTACTTGTGCGTGCAGTTATGGCTTGCGGGAGGGGGTGGTAGCACAGTCCCGCTAGGCGGGACTGTGGGGGTGGGTTTGGCGTGTGGGGCGGAAAAGAAAAACCAAAACCGCACAGACTGAAGTCTGTGCTACTGGGGGAGGATGCGGTTGGAAATGGCGGAAAAATGGGTGGGGGAAGGGCTTGACGGGTACGTCTGATAAGTTTTGCCGAAACGTTTTCGGGGCGCGGGGGAGGAGATTGTGGAAGGGCGGAAACATTATCGGACGGAGCGGGTCGGAACGGTTCGCGAAGAGGGTGGTTTGCAAAGCGGCGTGAACAGGCGGGTGCGGGGGCGGTTTGGATCGCGGGCGTGGGCCGGGGAAGAGCGTTATACGCTAGAAGTTTACATAACACATAAGGCAATGGAGATGGTGGCAGGAGGGGCGGAAATCGAGAGAGTGATTTTTACGTTATCAGACGTAATGTGCTGCGGTGCGTTTGCGGTTCCGACGCAGGTTTTTCCCGCGCGCGCTGGGTTTATCGCCAGAGCGCACGAGCCGGCCAAACGGCGTGCCCGGAAGAACTCCCGGCGCGCGCGAGAAAAATCTGCGGCGCACGTTAAGCGCAGGGCTTGTATTACAAGGAGATTGTACAGCGCGGGGTAAATCAAAACCAAGACCAAAAGCGCACAGACTAAACAGGTTGCGGAAAAACTCGCTGCGATTCCCTCAGGGGTTAAAACCCCTGAGGGAAATGCAGGCTTTGTGTCGCGGCTGAAGTCGAAGATCCCGACCCTGACGGGGCCGCGACCCACAAGGCTTCGACCCTTTTTCCGCAGCCTGTAAAGACTGTGCTACGGGGGCGAAACGCGAGAGTTTTAGTAGCACAGATTTTAGGCTGGGTGGGTTTGGTTTTGGTGAAACGCGGCTGTGCAGAGGAGGGGAAGATGGAATCGGGAATGAATCTTTCCGGGAGTTCGGAAAAGCGGAGGCGCGGCAGGGACGATGTGAGAGGAGTCGAGCAGGGAGGAGGCATCGGTGCGGGCGTGGCTAGGCGAAGCGGCGGCGCGGGAGAGCGTGTGGGGGATTTGCCGGCGTCGGTGCGGGCGAGCGTGGAGGTGAGGCGCGGGGAGTACGACGCGCGGCGATTGCGCTCGCAGCGGGAGGTGATTCGCGACGCGATGCTGGCCGCGGCGGAGTGCGACACGTGGCTGACGCTGAGCGAGCTGCGGGCGCTGACGCGCTATGGCGAAGCGTCGATTTCGGCGCAGCTGCGGCACTTGCGAAAGATGGAGAACGGAGGATATGAGGTCGCCAAGCGGAGGCGCGAGATCGGAGCGCGGAGGAGCGAGGAGCGCTCGCTGGGGCGCGTGGCGGGCGATGGGCGCGGCGAGCGACTGTGGGAGTATCACGTCGTGCGGGCGGTGGGCGGAGAAAATCTGGAATCTCATATTTGAAAGTTGAGATTTGAGAGTTGAGATTTGAAATTGTAGATTTGAACTTTTAGATTTGAGATTTGAGATTTGAAACCTGAACTGCACGGGCTGGCGTTTGCTTTGATCAGGATAAAAAGCCTGTGCTACTGGGGGAACGCGAACCAAAAGCGCACAGACTGAACAGGCTGAGGAAAAAGTCTCTGCGATGCCGTCAGGGGTTAAAACCCCTGAAGGAAATGCAGGCTTTATGTCGTGCCTAAAGGCACGACCCACAAGACTTCCGACTTTTTCCGCAGCCTGTGAAGTCTGTGTGGGTTGGTTTTGATTTTGGCGAAGGGCGAAGGGCATAGAGATGTTCGGGGGTTACGATTGTGAGATGTTGATTTTTTTGCTGAACGGGCGGAAAACCAAAAACGCACAGACTGAAGTCTGTGCCAATAGTAGGGGCACGGCATGCCGTGCCCCTACTGAAAATGCGAAGCCGAGGTGACACATGCCGAAACGCGTGATTGATTTCGATGCGATGTGGGGATCGGACAAGCTGGCGGCGTGCGCGGAGTGGGCGCAGGCCGAATACGCGTGGCTGTATGGATTGGCGGACGCTTCGGGCTGCTTCGAGATGACGAATTTGCGCGTGATTTGGGGACGCGTGGCGGCGATTCGGCGCAACCTCTCGCTGGAGCGGCTCGAACAAATCTTCCAGGAGTTTCACGCGCAGGGCTTGCTGTTTGTGTGGGAAGAAAACGGCAAGCGGTATGGACATTGGACGGGCAGCGACGTCCCCGGACGCCTGCCGCCGCCTTCCTGGCGCATGCGGCTGGAACGGTTGGCGCCGCCGGTGCCCAAGCAGCAGCTGGCCGAATTCATGTCGCGCTTCTCGAGAGGACGGGCGGCGTCGCCGGGCGGGAGCTTCTTTGTCGAATCTTCTTCGGGGTCGCCGCAAGGATCGGTCAAGCTCTTCGCACACGGCGCTCAGGACAAGCCCTTCGCCGAGCACGCTCAGGACAAGCCCAGCCTTGATGGAGGGCTCAAGGCAGGCCTTGAGGCGGCTCAAGCGCAGGATTTGGATTGGAATAGGAAGCAGGAGGTGGAATGGAAGCGATGCGCCTTGCCGGGCCGTGCGGCTGGGAGTGGATCCTCGTGGGAGCAACCCAATCTTTCTAATTTAAATTCAAAAACGGAAATGCAAAGACCGGAAGCATCGCGCGCGGAAGCGTCGCCGCCGGATAGGAATTCGGGGGCGTGCGCCGCGGCGGCCAGTAGTGGCACGGTCCCGCTCAGTTCGCGGGATGCCCCTGCAGCGCCGAGTTCCTATGCGCGGTTCACCGAGAACGCTCACCGTGAACGGGACAAATCGTTCGTGGTGTTGCGCGAATTGCAGGTGGGGCGAGGGCCGGAGTGCGGGCCGGGGAGCGTGAAGCCGGAAGCACTCGAACGAATCCGTGCGCGCAACGCGGCGCGTTCGCCGTAGGGAGGAGTAGCACAGACTGAACAGGCTACGGAAAAACTCCTTCGCACTGCCTCAGGGGTTAAAACCCCTGATGGAAATGCGGGCTTTGAGTCGCGGCTGAAGTCGAAGATCCCGACCCTGTCGGGGCCGCGACCCACAACAACGGCCGTTTTTCCGCAGCCTGTTCAGTCTGTGCGGGTTTGGTTTTCACTGAACGCAGCAGAAGATCTAAAATTTGAAATCTGAAATTTGAAATCTAAAAAGTGAGATTTGAAATGTGAGATTTGAAATGTGAGATTTTAGATTTGAGATTGGAGATTTGAAATTCAAGACCATGCAGGCCGCCCTGCACTTCGATGCGGGTAAAAAGCCTGTGCTACGGGGAATCGGAATGGCACGCCAAGCGGTGTGGAGGAGGGACCATGCTAGCGACGTTTGCATTCGATGTTTGTCACGATGTGTACTGCGCGGCGCGGGAGGTGATTGACGAGAAGATTCCCACGCTGAATCTGGAATCGGCGGGAAAATATATGTGGCATCCGGACCGCCTGCCGCGGCTGGCCGAATACGTGGCCGACTTCGCGCGGGCCGGCGAGAGGGCGCTGGAATCCCCGCGACCGTCCGCCAGGTGTGCGCGTGGCGAAGCTTTCCGGCCGGCGAGCCATGCGGCGATTGGATATGTCCGGGGGCGCGTTCGTGCTGCGGATCGAGATGGGCAGGCGGCGGCGCCTGTCCTGCCAGAGTTGTTCGGGTCCGGCCCTTCGCACATGGCGCTGCGGACGAGCCCTTCGCCCACGGCGCTCAGGGCAAGCCGCATGGCGATGTTCCGCGTGTACTACCTGGGCGGCGCGGAGTACCACGCCGCGCGGCGGCACCTCGGCATCAGCGAGCTGACCTGGGCCGACTGGGCCGAGGAGATTCGCAGGCGCGTGGGACGGGAGCTGACGAGCGCGGGCGTGTTTCCGCCATCGAAGTATTTTCTGACGTCGTCGCTAGCGGCGCGCGACCACGTCGCGTAGCGGGAGTAGCGCAGTCCCGCCTAGCGGGACTGTGCGGTTTTTGCTAAATCCACACGCAACGGCAGCTGCATTGATTCGCTCGCGCGGCCCAGCCGGTACGTAGGGGCACGGCAATGCCGCGCCCCTACAGGCATTGCCGTCAATCGCAAACATTTGAACTCAGCGCAAAATAAAAAAACGCAAAAACCAACCCCGCACAGTCCCGCCAGGCGGGACTGTGCTACTAAAACCTTTGTTGTAGAAATGTATTGACAAGAGAATAGCACTTGTGGTAATCTCTCACTTGCAGAAATGCAGTCTGCCGCCGGGGCCGGGAAATGGCTTCGGCCGGCGCGCCCACCAACGAATCACGCCTCGGCTCGACACGTCTCGTTTCGATAAAACTATTGTAATCAATCGAGTGGTTGCACAGATGCAGTGGCACAGGCCCCGACCCTGTCGGGGCCTGTGCCACTAAAAGCCTGTCTGTGCCACGTAAGATTTCTCGGGAGGATTTATGCCTGCTTATAGCAATGCCACGCCGCCGCTGGCGCTTTTTCCTGGCGACGTCGGATTCAGTTTCAACGCCGAATCGTTTCCGGCCGACGGCACGGCGGGCGCGCAGTTTGCCGTGCCGGAGCCTGCGGGTCTGACCGATCAGGGGCACACGGTGCGCTGGCAGACGATCTTCGGGAGCAATCCGTCGGCCATCAACATTCGCTTGCAGGGAGCGATGGCCGACGTGGACGCGGAGTATGCCGACCTGGACACGTCCACGGCGACGGCCGGAGAAGCGCGCACCGTGACAAGCGTCCGCGCGCGATTTTTGCGGATCAAGAAAGTGACGTCCACGGGAGGGAGTTCGCTGACGGCGAAGATTTTGCCGTGAGTGGTGACTGGTGACTAGTGACCGGTGAAAAACCATCGGCCCTTCGGGCCTGGTCAGTCGGACGCATCAGCACCGGTCATAGACTCTTCCACCAGTCACCAGTCACCGGTCACCAGTCACCCTCTCTTGCTGCCGCCGACCGAGTGCTTGCGCGATTGCTTGTCTCGGGAGGAGACTTCGGCGCCGTGCTGCATGAGTTTCTTTCCGCCGAGATGGTCCAGGTTTCCGAGGAAGGCGTCTTTCTTGGGTTTCTTGGAGCTTTTTTTCTTGGGCATAAGTGCACAATACTGCAATCGGCGCCGGGCGTCAATTCCGCAGACCTAAAACCTAAAACCAAGACCGCACAGACTGCCCTTCACTTCGTTCAGGGTAAAAAGTCTGTGCTAGCGCGGAGGAAAGAATGCGGCTGAAATCCATCACACTTTTATTTTTCGCGCATCTCATTTTGCTGGGGACTCCAGCCCGTGCGCAGGCGCATGCGGTGAGTCTCACGTGGACGGCCTCGACCGATGGCGGCGTAAGCTACAACATTTATCGCTTTTCCGGGGCGTGTCCTTCCTCCGGCACGAGCGGATTTTCTAAAATCACCGGGACGCCTGTCAGCGGGACGGCCTATACGGACAGCACTGTGGCGGCCGGAACGTATTGCTATTACGCGACGTCCGTGCTGAATGGCGCGGAGAGCGCGCCGAGCAATCTTGCCTCCGCGGTGATACTTCCAGCATCTCCCACCGCCTTGTCGATTGCCCGGACAAATTAGGAACCGCCAGGGAAAATGCGAATATCCGCACCGAAAGCGGCGTTGAGCGGGCCGGACCGGGGCCGCGGGATGCGACTGGAGCTATCTCCCGATGGCCAGGAAATCGTTCTGCATATTCCCATGCTCGTCCTGAGCGGGGGCCTGCGCGCAAGCCCGGGGTGCGGCAAAGTGAATCTCCAAACGTTCACCGTCAGGGAGAAGGAATTGTTTGAATATTTGCGGGCGGGCAAAGCAAACAAAGAAATCGCCGCCCACACCCATGTCAGCGAGAGAACCGTCAAATTCCATCTCTCCAATGTGTATCGCAAGCTTGGGGTTTCAGGCCGCCTGGAAGCGATGCGCTTCTACGGCTAGAGAGCGGGGAGCACTTTCCTGCCGGCCCGCCGTAGTGCACGGGGTTTTAGTAGTACAGACTGTTTAGCCTGATCGAAGGGAAGGGCAGTCTGTGCGGGTTTTGCTGGACGCGGCGCACAATCTGAAATCTAAAATCTAAAATCTGAAACCAAGACCACGCAGTCCCGCCTAGCGGGCCTGTGCTACTCGGCTGAATGTACCTTTATGGCTTCCAATCCAAATTACATAAAGAAACAGCTGACGGTGGACACCGTGTCGTGGACCGCCATCGTCGCGCCGATTGACTGCATGGGCGTGGCGATCAAGAACTCGGCGCTGGTGGATCTGCGGATGCGCACCGATTCGGCCGACGCGACCACGCAGGACATGATCCCGGCCGGCAGCATCGAGACGATTGCCGCGCCGCGGCATAACTCGGGGATCCAGGACGGCGGCTCGGGCACGCGTTTCTATGCCGGCGACACGATCGCCTATCTGCAGGCCGCCAGCGGGACAGGCCCGGCGCTGCTGACGTTCGTGCGGTGAGGGGTGACTCGTGACCAGTGACTAGTGACTGGTGACTAGTGACCGGTGACTGGTGATTCGCTTGCCCTGAGCGCATGCGAAGGGTGATTCGTGATTCGCTCTCGACTCTTAACTCTCGACTCTTGACTGTGAACTCCTGACTTCCTATGCGCATAAAAATTATTGGCGACAACAACTGTGCCCGCGCTACAAGGCATTTGCTGCGCACGGCGGGATTTGCGGTGAGCGAGTTTCTTCCCGCCGACGTTGTGACGGCGGCGCCGCATTCCGGATACGTCATTACTATCGAGCTCGCCCCGGCTCCTCACCTCCGGGACGGGGAAGCTGCGCGCGATGAACCCGTGCACGGCGAACCCGTTCCGGGTGAGACCCCTGATCCCTCCTTGACGCCGGGTTACTCCACGCACGGCCAACCTGCCGCAGCCATCGGGGAAGCGCTGTCATCGCTTGACGGCGTTTCCTCGCCCTCCTTTGCTGAAGCTACGGCGGGCAAACCCGCCTCCACGGACAGCGAGGCTTCGCTCTCCGTAGGGGCACGGCATGCCGTGCCCCTACAACCCGCAGAGCATGATTTGCCCGGTTTACATGGTGGCGCCCCGACTGTCGGGGCGGGGTTGCACGTGGAAGAGAGCGAAAGTTGCCGGTCCTTCCGTTGTCAGGACGAGCGGGACGCCGGCGCCACGCACAGCGCATGCATCCATTTTGATTCGGTGGAGGGGGATCTGGAGAGGGCGATTTTGCGGCATGTGGCGGCGCTTTCGGCGGAGGCGGTGGTGGTGGATCGTCCGGGGGGAGTGGTGCGGTCGGAGCGCGAGTTGCGCATTATCGTGCCGACGAGCGGAGATGCGCGGGCCGACGAAGCGGCGGCGGTGGCTGTCGAGTTCGGGGTGTTGCGCGGGCTGCTGGATTTGGTTTCGCCGGCTCCGCCGGCGGATTGGGCGGGACAGTCTGCGGCGGCTTCGGGGCGTTCCCGGAGCTTGAGCGAACGCAAAAAATGGTGGAAGTATTTCTCGCGGGCGACAGGTTCTTGGTGGCGCCGGCATCTTGCCGGCGGTTTATCCGGCCTTCAGCACTTTGCAAAACCGTACCTACTGTCGGGACGCCACAACCTCGCAAAACCGCCGGCGGGACGCCGGCGCCACAGTACAAGTGTGGCGTGGAGCGGGGGTTTGCTTGCCGGCGCGCTATTTGCGCTGGCGGGGAACTTGTACGCTGGGCCTGGGCGCGCGGCGCTCGAATTGACGCATGTGGTCGAGGCGCGCGGGGCCGAGGGCGCGTACTTGCATTTGGCGGCGCTGCCGCCTCCGGCGCAGGGACAATTCTTCACGGGGCAGCAAACGAAAATTACCGACGGGACAAACACGCTGGTCGTGGATCCGTGCAAGGCGCAGACCAAGCTGTACGTCAGCATCAATCAGACCGGGAACACGCAACTGGTGGCGGGAACGGCATCGAAGAAAATCTATATTTGCTCGATCCATGTGGTGGTGGCGACGGCCGCCAACGTCGCGCTGGTCGAGGGGACCGGGTCGGTCTGCGGCACGGGCACGGCGGGAGTGAGCGGATTTGGCGGAGCGACGGCGGCGACGGGTTGGAATTTCGCGGCCAACGGAGGGATCGCGCTGGGCAATGGCGACGCCGCGTTGGGCGCCGAAGGCACCAGCGCGGATAATCTCTGCCTGTTCAATTCCGGGTCGGGGCAGGTGTCGGGCGGGATCAGCTATGTGGTGGAATAAATGCGGGAGACAGTCTCCTGGTGGCGCCGGCGTCCCCCCGGCGAATTTGCGATGTGCTGAAGGCAGGAAAAACCGCCGGCGGGACGCCGGCGCCACAACTCCGCAAAACCGTCCCGACTATCGGGGCGCTACAACTTTGCGCGGCAGGCTCTGGTTGAATCGCATCTCCAGTTTGATTTTCGTTTGCTGGCTGCTGGCGAGCGTTTCCGCCCGGGCTACTACTTATTATGTGGCGGCGGCGGGCAATGACTCGAACAGCGGGACCAGCGCGGGGGCGGCTTGGCAGACGATCGCGCATGTTAACGCGCAGGCGTTCAGCGCGGGCGACGCGATTTTGTTCAATCGCGGGGACGTTTGGTATGGCACGTCGCTGACGGCGCCGTCGAGCGGGTCGAGCGGAGCGCCCATCACGTTTGGCGCATATGGCAGCGGCGCCAATCCCGTCATCAAAGGGTCCACGCTGTTGGCGACCGGCGGCTACGCGCTGGCGCCCAACCAGGTGGTCACGATATTTTCGCTCACCGACTCGGGCACGTCGGTGGCCGACAGCGCCACGCGCAACTGGCGCGAGCAGATCCCGCACACAGGGATCTCGAACAGCGTGATTGCCGTCTCCGTCACCGTGAAGGCGTCGCCGACCGCGGCGCTGAACATCACCGGCGCGGGCATCGGTCCTGTGACCACCGCGCCCAATACCAGCTCCATCACGCGCATCACCTGGGACGGCGGCAGCAACGGCACGACGGTTGCGGCCGGTACTTCCAAAACTTCCGACACCATCACCTACAGCCTCAGCAATGCGGTGGATCAGATCGTCACCATTTACACCACCGCGCGCAACGTCGAATATTTTAATAACAACTACACCACGTTGTGGTCGCTCTACTCCGGGCCGGACCAGTCGCAGAGTGCCACGGTCAGCGGGTATACCTCGGGCGGCTACAGCGTAGTCGGATCGCTCACCGGCACGGTCCAGACGAACTACACGTACAGGAACACGCTGGGGGCGACGCCGGTGGCGGTGTGGGAAAACGACGCGCTGCTGGCGAGCAAAACTTCGCAAGCGGCGGTGGAAGCGGCCGCGGGGTCGTGGTGGTACGACGGGACGTACGTGTATCTGCATGCTTCGGACGGCTCGAACGTGGCGTCGAACGGCAAGACCTACACCTACGTCACCTCGTCCAGTCCCTCGTACACCAGCTGGGACAATGCCAAGACCTGGCTGGTGTTCGATGCGCTGGACCAGGCCGAAACCTACAATACTTCGAGCGCCACGCTCGGTGGGCTGTATCTGACCGGCAGCAACAATATCGTGCGCAATCTCGCCGCGCACGATACCTATCGTCATCCCCTCATCCTCTACATCGGCGCGGCCAACAACACGGTCAGCAACGTCACCGCGTATAACTCCTACGGCACCTCGCCGCTGGCCATCTATGGATCGAGCACCACGGGAAACCTGGTGCAAAATTCCACCTTCTACAACGACACCACGCTCAAGTCCGCCTATGCCGCCGTGGGCGTCTGGGGCGTGATGGTGGCGCACGGCGGCTCGCACGGCAATACCGTGGATGGCTGCGTGTTCGACAGCACCGCCGCCACCGCCGGAGGATATGGCGTGCTGGTGGGCGACGCGAATACCACGATCACTTTCTCTCACAATCTCATCTACGGAACCTTTGCGTACGGCGTGAACGTCGGAAACGGCGGCGGCGACGGCCTGGCTGCGGGAAGCTCGATCACGTTCTGGGGCAACCTGCTGGACATCTCGCAGGCCGGCAACGCCGGCATGCTGTTTACGGGCAGCACCGGCGACATCGTCTACAACAACACGATCTACGGCCCCGCCAACACGAATGCCGCCATCAGCCAGGCCGCGACCTCGACCGGCGCGCTGGTCAAGAACAATATTTTTTATACCGGCGCGTACGCCAGCGTGGACGCGACTTCCGAAACCGGCACGGCCTACGACTACAACGATTATTTTTCGGCCTCGGGCACGCCGTTCACCTGGGGTGGCACGGCGTACAATTTTGCCAACTGGCAGACGAATAGTGCGCAGGACGCGCACTCGCTGAATTCCGATCCCACGCTGGCCAACCCCGCAAGCCGCAATTTCACGTTGCTCGCCGGCTCTCCCGCCATTGATGCGGGCGCGAACCTGGGCTCCGCCTACCAGTCGGCGTTGTCGCCGTCGTCTTCCTGGCCCGGCGGCGTGGCCTTGCTGAATCAAAACACGTCGGGCGCGGGATGGGAAATCGGCGCGTACGCTTTTCCGCTAAATCGCTCGACGCTGCTGTTGCTGGGATGCTGTGATTAAATTGCGGATATCGATTGATCAAGATTTGTAGGGGCACGGCATTGCCGTGCCCCTACACAATTTGTCCGGAGGACTTTATGAACACAACACAATCGCTTGGGCAATACGTGCAGTTAGCGGGAGCGGGCGCGTTCATTGCTGGCGCAATCCTCAGCTTGCACCACTATGCCATCGGCATCTGCTTCGTAGCGGGCGCCGCCGCATTCTACATCGGGAAGAAACTTCGCGCCGCGTAGCCCGCGTTTCTCACCGCGATCCGAATAAGTGGATCGGTGGGCCCACAGTGTCCTGCGGAGTGCGAGGGTTTGTAGCGCCGGCGTCTCGCCGGCGGTCGTGCAAAGTGCTGAAGGCCGAAAAAACCGCCCGCGAGACGCCGGCGCCACGAAGAGCCTGCTTCGATCCATCCACGACCGCCCATGGCATCCAAATCTAAACCCGCTGAGCGGGCCACCGAGAGAGTTCGCCGCGAGCGGAAGCGCGCTTACACGATCGAGGATTTCTATACGCCATTTCCGCGGCAGAAGGAATTTCACAACTCGGCGGCGAAGTACCGCCTGTTTGGCGGCGCGGCGGGACCCGGCAAGACGAAGGCGCTGCTGTACGAAGCCATCCTGCGGGCGCACCAGCATCCAGGCGTGGACACGCTGCTCCTGCGGCGCACCTATCCGGAGCTGGAGGCGTCGCTCATCACTTATTTCCGGCGCGACGTGCCGCGCGAGATCTACGATAAATACAACGAGGCGAAGCACATCGTCACGTGGCTGAACGGCTCGACCACGCGCTTTGCCTACTGCGATTCCGAAAACGATGTCTTCCACTATCAGGGCGCTGAATATTTATTCATCGGGGTGGATGAACTTACACACTTCACCCTCAAGCAGTGGCAGTTCCTCACCAGCCGCAACCGCTGCCCGATTCGCAGCGCGCGCCCGTGCATGGCCGGCGCGACCAACCCCGGCAACATCGGACACGCCTGGGTGAAAGCGTTGTGGGTGGACCGCGTGCCCGCTCCCGGCATGGACCGGCCCGATCAATATGACGCGGACGACTACGCGTTCATCCGCGTCACGCTCGCCGACAATCCGCTGTTCAAGGACGACGTGCAGTATCGCAAGACGCTCGGGCAGTTGCCCGAAGCGCTGCGGCGCGCGTTTCTGGACGGCGAATGGGACGTGTACGCGGGACAGTACTTCGATATTTTCACGCCGGGGCGTCATACGGTGCGTCCCGAGCAGGTGCAGCTCGAGGCCTGGACGCCGCGCTGGATCTCGATTGACTGGGGATTCGAGCATCCCAGCGCCGTCTACTGGCACGCCACGCGCCCCGACGGCGTGGTGGTGACCTACCGCGAGTTTGTGCAGAACCATCTTTCGCCGCGCATGCTGGCCGCGGCCATCGCCGAGCGCACTGTGGACCGCCTGGGCCGCGCCGAACGCATTCGCGATGTCTATCTTTCGCCCGACGCCTTCGCGCAACGCACCGCGGACGCTTCCATCGCCGAGCAGTTGGGCGACGGCCTGGCCGCCGCGGGCCTGCCGCGCGCCACGCCGGCCGACAACGATCGCGTGGGCGGATGGATGCTGATGTACCAGGCGCTGGAATGCGATCGCTGGCTGATCTCCGAAACTTGTCCGCGGCTGATCGAGAATTTGCCGACGCTCACGCGCGATCCCGCCAACGTCGAAGACACGCTCAAGTGCGATGGCGACGATCCCGCCGACGCCGCGCGCTACGGTCTGAAATCCGCGCTCGACCCCGGACGCGCCCCCGCCGACGTGGTCGCCGCCGAGCGCGTCACGGCGGTAGATCCCACGTCGCGCGCGATTTGGCTGAAGAAGTTTTCCGCGGAGGAGTCTCGCCGCGTAGCGCCGGTGCTGCCGCGCCGCTGGAGGCCGCGGTCGTGGTGACTAGTGACTAGTGACTGGTGACTGGTGGCTGGTGAAAAACGTTCGCATTGGTGGGCCAGTCAGTGGCATCGTCCCGCCAGGGCGGGACTGTGCGATTTTGGTTCTGGTTTTGCTGAGGTGGCGCACACTTTTAAATCTGAAATCCCAAATCTGAAATTTAAGATCGAAAACAAAAACCAAATCCCCAAACCAACCCCGCACCGTCCCGCCCTGCGGGACTGTGCTACTGAGGGTTTTTCACCAGTCACCAGCCACAAGTCACCAGTCGCTTCCCCCATGCTGACCGACATCATTCACCGCGCGTCACTCCTGCTGCGCGGGCGGTACGTGCGCCTGCTCGAGGAGGAAGTGGCGCGTCTGCGCGCGGAAAATCGCGCGCTGGTGAATTCGCTGCTGGGCACGGCGGGGTATCCGCCGATTGCGCTCGAGGACGATGCGCGGCGCGGCCCGGTGGCATTGCCGCCGGTGCGCCGCCGCACCTGGACGCAAATCGCGCGCGAGAGGGAACTGGCGGCGGGGAAGGGCGTGAGTCGTGACTCGTGAATCGTGACTCGTGATTCGCTCGCCCTGAGCGGATGCGAAGGGTGACTGGTGAAGCGTGAATCTCATGGAACAGAATCAAACATCGAGAACCTGGCTGGACCGCGTGCTGGATCGCATCCAGCCGCAGCCCGCCGAGCCAGCCAGTCCCGCGCCGCCGCCGGTCGATCAAACGCAATGGGAGCGGTCGGTGGATGCCCATAAGGTAAACACGTTGACAATGTTGTAGCAACGTAAAAATGTCACCCTAATGGCCCGATGAAAATGTCACCCCCCTGAGTGAATTCATCCACCGTTGAGGTGGAGTTTGGTATCTGCGTAATAGATCGAGACCTTTCCTTCGAGAGATTCATAGAGTTGCA
>JBGOZP010000018.1:0-69813 GCA_041480265.1 Terriglobia bacterium
ACACTGTTTTCGGGTAGTCCCTCACCCACCTCCTTGCCGCGGAAGGCGGGTTATTTTGGGGGCTTCGGCGTCTCGCCGGCGGTTTTACGGCCTACAGCACCGGGCAAACCCGCGGGCGAGACGCCGGCGCCACAAAATCTTGCAGGAAGCGCTCATTTAATGGTGCTGGTGCCAGAACGTGGTTGTTTTGTGGCCACTACCTAAACTTTAGTCTCGTGGTCTATATTGGCAGGCTGGGTGCGGAGGTCCAGGACACGTTTGGCCTTGAGTTCGAACCGGGGCAAGGAGGCCGCTGAAACTGCATGAGTCGGAATGCGCACGCCGAGACGTTGGCGGAACGCGTCGGCCAGCGAGCGCGCGACATCCTCACAGGCCTCGACTTCCACGACAAGCTCTTCCATGCCCAGATGGAGCATCCTGACCAGACGGAACTCGCCCACTTCGAAAGTCCGCACGATTGCTTCCACCGACGAAGGATAGATATTGACGCCACGGACTATGATCAGGTCGTCCATGCGGCCGAGGATGCCTCCAGGCAGCTTCAAGAATGTGCGGCCGCAGGCACAGCGCCTGCCTCCAAACATGACGAAGTCGCCAGTGCGGTAGCGTATCACCGGCCAGCCGGCCCGGCCGAGATTGGTGAGCACCAATTCTCCCGAATTCCCATCGAGGACATGTTCGCCCGTGAGCGGGTCAATTACCTCAGCGATGAACTCTTCTTCATTCACGTGAACGCCGTCACGCACTTCGCAGGAGTATCCGTAGGCGCCCACCTCGGTTCCACCGGCGTGGTCGAACGAACGGCTGCCAAAGGCATCCTCGATCCTCGATCGGATAGTGGGAATTGACCCGCCAGGCTCTCCCGCGTGGATGGTCGTTCGAATGCCTATATTTTGCAGCGATTGCCCCTGCTCGTGGGCGATTTCCACCAGGCGCAAGGCGTAGGTGGGTGTGGATAATAGGACGGTAGCGCGGCTGCGCCTCATCAACTCCAGCCTGGACAGCGAATCCATGCCACCGCCAGGAATCGTCAGCGCGCCCAGGCGTCGCGCGCCCTCAAAGGCGCTCCAGAACCCGATGAAAGGCCCGAACGAGAAGGCAAAAAAAACTCGATCGCCCGGCGCCACTCCGGCGGCGTGGTATACGTACTTCCAGCACTCCGCCCACCAGTCCCAACTTTCCCGGGTGTCAAGAACGAGGAGAGGCCGGCCCGTTGTGCCGGAGGTCTGGTGATAGGTGGTGTAGCGCGGCGGTTCGTAAGTCGCGATACTCCCAAGCGGAGGATGCGTGGCCTGGTCCGCCACAAGCTCCTGTTTGGTCGTGAATGGCAGATGCCGAAACTCTTCCCAGTCAAGCAGCGCCGAGCAGCCGCCCAGCTTCGCCTGATAGAACCGATTCGCGGGCAAGACCTCTCGAAGCAGCGCGTTGAACCGCGCGAGCTGCCGATTGCGGATCGCGTCTGTGGTCCCGGCCTCCAGCTCAGGGCGGTACATGGGCGCTCCTCATCCAGCGATCCAATCGTGTCCAGACAGTGCGAGCCGAATTCGGCTAGACCAACTGCCGAGCCACCGATAGCCGCAGCTTGCTTACGTCGTCGCCGCGCACCTCACGCAGCGCGTAGGTCACGAAATCGCGCGCGACGCGTTTCCGCCAGGCCAACGTAAAGTCCGTATTGTCCATCGGCCGCGCCGGCACGGCTGCCAGTTCACTGGCGCGGGCAATGGCCTCGTCCGTCAGCCGCTGGCCGATCAGCGAGGCGGAGGCCGCCGGCGTCTCGAGGGGGCGCGAGGCTACGGCGCCGAGAACGATGCGGGCGTCCTCGACGGAGCCGTCGGGCGCGAACTTGAGCGCCGCGGCGACCGAGAGTACCGGGAAATCGAACGACCCTCGCCGCCGCAGCTTCCAGTACGTGCTGCGCCATCCCCCGAGACGCGGAACATCAATGGCCGTAAGGATTTCCGTGGGCTGGCGCGTCAGGTAATGGATGCCGTCATTGCGGTAGAGATCGGCAAGGGCGATCTGGCGTGTTTTTTCGGCGCTCACCAGGGTGACAGTCGCTTGGAGCGCGAGCAGAGCCGGCGCCGTGTCGGTTGAAGATACGGCGAGGCACTTCGGGCTGGACGTGGCCACCCAGCAGGTCTTGCCATCCTTCTTCATGCAGAAATTGATCGCCTTACGCCACTCGTAATTCTGATCGTAGTAGTTGCAGCGAGTGTCCAGGCACAGATTGCCGCCGAGCGTGCCCACATTGCGGATATGCGGAGTGGCGACCTGTACGGCCGCCTGCCGCAAGGCGGCATAGGGGCCGGGAATTTTCAGGCGGCTGACGACTTCCGTAAGCGTCATGCCGGCGCCGATGCGAAGACCGTCGCCGTTGGTCATCTGCTTTAGCTCCGCGACCTGCCGGAGTCCCACCAGCGTACCCGGGACCTGTTGCCGCCGCTTCATGTTCGGCAACACGTCGGTCCCACCGGCAACGAGCATGGCATCGCCGGCGCTTGCCGCCAGCAGATCGGCAGCTTCGTGCACGGTTCGCGGCGCCAGATACCGGAAATAGGGCAGTCTCATCATGATTGCACCGCCTCTGTGGCCGGCGACTTGCGTGCCGGCTCCTTGGCCGCCTTTGGCGGAGAGTTGATGGCTTTCCCATCGCCGCCTTCCCAGGGCGGCGGTACTTGCAGAGTCTCGGGCCAGGGCACGTCGGCGAATTTTGCCGGGCCGTACCGTGGGGATTTCCCAGCCGCTTTTGCTTCCAGCGCCTTGAGGATCTTTTCCGGCGTGATGGGCACCTCGTCAATGCGGACTCCGACCGCGTCGTACACCGCGTTCGCCACAGCGGGCATCACCGGCAGCAGCGGACCCTGCCCGGCCTCTTTCGCGCCGAAAGGCCCGCGGGGGTCCGGGTTTTCGATGAGTTCGGTGAACACCTCGGGCATTTCCAGAGTCGTCGGGCTTTTGTATTCGAGGATGGACGGAAACTTGTGCACCAGCGCGTCCGACAGGCGTTTCGGGAGCCGGCGAAATTCCTGTTCTTCCATGAGCGCCTCGCCCAGAGCCATGTAGACCCCGCCTTCGACTTGTCCGCGCACCAGCGTGGGATTGAGCGCCCGGCCGATGTCGTGCGCGATCCAAACGCGCGGCACATGAATCCACCCGGTCGAAGCGTCGACCTCGACCTCGACAACGGCGGCGGAGTAGGAGTAGGTTGGCGACGGTCCCACGCCACCCCCTTTATAACGACCCCCCAATTTCGGCGGCGTGTAGGAGCCGGTTGTGCCAATCGTGCCGAAGGCCGCCTCGGCCAGGCAGACCGCCTCGCTGAAGCTGACACCTTTGTCCGGGTCCTCGGCATCGAAGACGCGCCGCTCGGCGAACACCAGGCGGCCTTTCGGAATCTCCAACTTGCGCGACACCGCGTCGGCGAGCAGCTCACGCGCGCGCTCGGCCGCTTGAATGGCGGCATTCCCCATCATCAGCGTGACGCGGCTGGAATACGAGCCGAGGTCAACCGGCGTCAAATCCGTGTCGCCGGTCACCGCGCGAATGTCCAGCGGATCGATGCCGAGCACCTCGGCAACGCACCCGACCAGGACATCATCGGAACCTTGGCCGATTTCGGTTGCGCCGCAGAATGCCGCAACGCCGCCGCTGCGGTCCAGTTTGAGTTGCACGCCGGAATGAGGCAAATCGTTAAAGTAAATCGGCAGCCCCGCGCCCGATAAATAGGACGAACAGGCCAATCCAAGGCCGCGGCCATGCGGCAGCTTGCGGAAGCGGGTCTTCCAGTCCGAGGCCGCGACGATGCGGCGAATGCACTCGGTCAGGCCGGTGGTGGTGACCTGCAAGTAATTTGCGGTGAGGGTGTCAGGCTTTTCGACGATGCGCAGACGCAGCTCCGCGGGATCAATCGCCAGTTTCTCCGCGATCTTGTCAAGTTGCACTTCCTGGCCAAAGCGGCTTTGCGGCGTGCCATGGCCCCGTTTTGGACCGCACGGCGGCTTGTTGGTGAATACCCGGCAGCCTTGAAATTTATAAGTCGGGATGTGGTACGTCACCGTTTGCAGCGCGCCGGTGTAGAACATGCTGGCGACACCGTACGATCCGTAGGCGCCGCCGTCGAGCAGGGTTTTCAGGTGGACGCCGGTGATCGTGCCGTCGCGCTTCACGCCCGTCTTGAACTGCATCAGGACCGGATGGCGCCCGCGATGGCAATAGAACACTTCTTCGCGCGTAAGGCAGATCTTGACGGGGCGATCCAGAAGCAGCGCCGCCTTGCACACAACGATCTCGTGATGGAAGGGATCGCTTTTGCCGCCGAACCCGCCGCCGTTGGGCATGGCCACGACGCGAATATGCGCGGGGCGCATCTGGAGCGCTCGGGCGATGGCGCGGTGCACATAATGCGGAGTCTGCGTGCTCGACCAGAGCACGAGTTTTCCGTCAGGATCCTTCGCGGCCACCGAGGCGTGTTGCTCGATGGGCAAGTGCGTGTTGCCCTGGTAGAAGAACGTGTCTTCGAATACCTCGTCGGCGGCGGCGAAGGCCTTGTCCACATCACCGAAAGCCAGAGAAACGGCCTTGTGGATGTTGCCCCGGTCGCCGTAATCGTGGATGCGCGGCTGCTCGTGTTCCAGGCTTTCCTCGGGCGTGCTGAAGGTGCGCAAAGGCTCGTATTCCACATCAATGAGGTCGAGCGCTTCGAACGCGGTCAGCTCGTCACGCGCAATGACAGCCGCCACCGGATCGCCCACGAAACGCACGTGTTCCGGCTGCAGCGGGTATTCGTCCTGGCTGACGGGAAGAATGCCGTAGGGCACCTGGAAATCCTTGCCGGTCAGCACCAGGTGGACGCCCGGATGCGCCAAAGCGCGGCTCGTATCGATCCGCACGATTCGCGCATGAGGCACACTTGAGCGCAGCAGCTTACAGTGCAGCATGCGCGGCAGCATGATATCGTCGGCAAACTTCGTCTGGCCGGTAACTTTTGCCCGCCCATCAACGCGACGGCGCGGCTTGCCGATCAGTCGCAGTGTGTTCTCCTTCATGGCTGAGCTTCCTCTGGGCGCGCCGAGCGGGGAGCCAGTTTGGCTTCGCCCCGTTCCGCGCTGGATTGAATGGCGGCTTCGACGGCCTCAAAGATTTGCTGATACCCCGTACAGCGGCAGAGATTTCCGGCGAGCGCCTCACGGATCTGATCGCGTGTGGGATGAGCATGCTCGTCGAGCAGAGCCTTCGCTGTTACCAGATATCCGGGCGTGCAGTATCCGCACTGTGTGGCGCCAAGATCCGCAAACGCCTCCTGCAGAGGATGGAGGCGCCCATAGGTCACCAGACCTTCGATCGTAGTGACACGGCGGCCCTCACATTCGACCGCGAGGACCAGACAGGAAAGGACAGGAAGATCGTCGAGCAGGACGGCGCATGCGCCGCACTCGCCGAGTTCGCAGCCGTGCTTGGTGCCGCACAGATTTAAATCCTCACGGAGAACTTCGAGCAGCGTCTTGTACGGCGCGAAGCTCACTTCCACCGGTTCATTATTGACCTGCATCGCTATGTGCACTTGCCGCTTCATGTGTGATTTCCTTTCACCCGGCCCACAGCGCCGGTTAATCCGCCGACGGCGTAGTCCGCGACTACTTGGGCAACTTCCGACGCCGATTGAGACCCTTCCGGCCGGAACCAATGCGCGGTCCAGTTGAGCGCGCCGAGGAAGGCCCGCGTGACGATGGTCGCATCGCCGCGCCGCAACTCGCCGCGGCGCATTCCCGCCGTCACCAGCGCCCTCACACCGTGTTCGTACGCATCGCGTTTCTTCAGCAGGGCGGCGCGCATCGCTCGCGGCAGCTCGCCCTGCTCGATGTGCGCGGCGGACCCTTCGACTTCGCCGATGAGACACAGCACGTGGGCGGCCGCCAAGTCGCGCAGCCGCGCGCTGACCGGCCCGCGAGCCTTGCGCGCAACCTCCAGGGCCGCCTGCAGCCGGTCGAGCGTCCCGTCCTGGCAGAAAAACAAGATCTCGTCCTTGCTCTGAAAGTAGCGGTACAGGTTTCCCGGGGAAAGGTCGGCGGCCAGTGCGATTTCGCGCATTCCGGAAGAGGCATATCCTCGCGCGCGAAATACGCTGGAGGCGGCGCGCAGAATTTCCAGGCGCGTCCTGGCCCGGCGCCGCGCGCGCCTCTGTTCGCCGTGCGCGTCGCGTGAACGACTATTCAATAAGTGAACGAGT
This sequence comes from Terriglobia bacterium, assembly GCA_041480265.1. Lineage (GTDB taxonomy): Bacteria > Acidobacteriota > Terriglobia > Acidiferrales > UBA7541 > Palsa-360. Next base: position 6,227 of record JBGOZP010000018.1, read on the forward strand.
GTTCTCATCTCCAAGCAACCATCCTGAACCTGCCGAATCCGCGTGTCAAGAGGATTTGGCGGCGGACCGCCTGTTAGTGGCACAGGTCCCGACCCTGTCGGGACCTGTGCCACTAAACCCCCCGGAGGCGTCGTGTTCAGGCTGCGGAGGGTGGGTTCACACTGTGAAATATAAATTCATATTGACTTGGCGGCTATAGTGTCTACAAAATACGCCCGGCAGCGGTCTTTTCCGCGCCTGCGACGATTTCCGGCTTTGCGATGGCGTCCGTACGCCATTTGCCGATTACAATGGCGTCCTCGGCCTGGTCTCGCCGATCGAAAGGATGATGGCGGCATGCTAACCAACCGGAGGGAAATCTATATCGAGTGGGGAGATTGCGACCCCGGGGGAATCGTCTATTTCCCGCGCTACTTCGAATATTTCGATTCCTGCACGAACCGGCTTTTCGAATTGGCCGGGCTGCACAAACCCGAGATGACGAAGAAATACGGCATCGCCGGCATTCCCCTGGTGGATGCGCGCGCGCAGTTTTTCGCGCCTTCGGCCTACGGCGAAACCGTTGTTGTCGAAACCCGCATCAAGGAATGGGGCCGCACCAGCTTCACCGTCCAGCACAGGCTGTACAAGGGTGATGTTCTGGCGGTCGAAGTTTTCGAAAAGCGTGTGTGGGTGGTGCGCCTGGAGAGCGATGCCAACCGGTTTAAAGGTCATCCCATCCCGCAGCAAGTGAAGGATAGATTCAAGGCCGAATCTCCCAAACGGCAAGCGTAAAGAAAGCGCGCGATCCCGCCGGGAAGGCGAACGCCGGCGGAGGAATTGGACAGCAGGAGAAACTATGGCTCGCAAAATAAAAACAACAGTGGTGGGCAGCTACCCCGTCCCATCGTGGCTGGTCGGGAATACCTCGCGGCTGGTCCTGCGCGATGCTGTGATGGCCGTGATGAAGACGCAGGAATTGGCCGGGCTGGACCTGGTGACCGACGGCGAGTTGATGCGCTTCGATCCCAGCCACCCGGAAACCAACGGCATGGTGGATTATTTCGTCTCGCAGATGGACGGCGTCCGCAAGCATTTTTCCCTATCGGATTTCGACCGCTTTCGCGCCGACCGCTCTTCGGCCTCGCGTCTGCTTACCGCCGGAATGGTGGTGGACAAGGTCGGCGAAGGAACTTTGAATCTCCCGCGAGACTACGAATTTGTCAGCACGCTCACGAAATTGCCGGTCAAGTTCACCTGCACCGGTCCGCACATGCTCTCCCGGGTTCTCACCAACTGCTTTTACAAGAACGTGGCGGATCTGGCGATGGACATCGCCGCCATTCTCCGCCGCCAGCTCGAGCTGGTCGAAGCCGACGTGGTGCAGTTGGATGAAGCCAGCATTGTGGGCTATCCGGAGGACGCCGTCTGGGCCGCCGAGGCGGTCAACCACGTCCTCGACGGCGTCTTGAACGAGAAGGCGGTGCACATCTGTTTCGGCAATTATGGCGGACAGCCCATGCTGCGGGGTTTCTGGCGCGACCTCGTGCCTTTCCTCAATTCTCTGCGCACCGACCATCTGGTGCTGGAGTTTGCGCGCCGCGGCTATGAGGAATTGGCGGTCCTGGCCGATCTCAATCCGAAAATAGCGCTGGGCATTGGCCTGATCGACATTAAAGACAACGAAGTGGAAAGTCCCGACCTGGTCGCATCGCGCATCGAAAACATCGTGAAGGTGCTTGGGCCCGAGCGCATCCACTATGTTCACCCGGACTGCGGCTTCTGGATGCTGCAACGCAGCGTGGTGGATCGCAAGATGCAAGCCCTGGTCGAGGGAAGAAATCTATTCGAAGGCCGGGCCTAGGGAAGCGCACCGCATGGCTCTGATAGATTCCAAAATGACGGGTGGAGCGATGCTACATGACACAAAGGCCGAGGTTCGGGCCGATCTGTTCGGCCATTTGAGCGGCATCGTGCTGGCTCCGGTGGTCAAGGCGCTGTTCGACCGCAAAGTCTTTGAGCTTTTCGGGGATTCTTCCGTGTGGCTGGAGCTGGATCGGATTGTCGAGCACACGCACGCCAACCGAGGTTACTTGCGCGTGGCCCTTCGCCTGCTGGCTTCGTGTGGCTGGGTGACGCAGCGCCTGGGCGAAAACGGACGCTCGCCCAGCTATGCGCTCACACCCGAAGGTTCGCTCGCGCTGCGGATCGCTCCGCCGCTCTACGAGGAAGTCCTCTCGTTTCTCCCCAAGGTTGTCTTTTTGGAAGATTTCCTGTTTGGAAGATCGGATCAGCCGCTTCTCCCATCCCTGGAAGCGCTGGTGCAACGCGCCAAGGACCGCTGGGGCCTCGGAGTCGAAGGCGATCCCACCACCGCAAGAATTCGCGGGCAGCTTCGCAGGCATCTGGACGGCATCCTCGTAGGCCCCGCCATGGTGGCGCTGGCCCGCGGCGGAATTTTTGCGCAACTGGAAGCGGGGCCTGTGGAGATTCAGAACATTCATGGGAATCCGGGCAGCCTTGCCTGCATATTCGAACTGTTAGCCACGCAGGGTTGGGTTGTGCGCGAACAGAATACGGTGCGGTTGACCTCCAGCGGGCAATACGCGGCGACTCTGGCAACTTCCTATGGCGTGACGGTCTCCTATGTGCCCCTGTTCAATAGCGTCAGCACCCTTCTCTTTGGAAACCCCCGCATTCCGCGGATGGACGAAAGCGGCGTCGAGTTGCTGGTCAACCGGGGCATGAATGTGTGGGGAAGCGGCGGAGCGCATAAAACGTATTTCAAGAAAGTGGATGAAATCGTGGTGGAGATCTTCAACCGGCCGATCGCGCGCCAGCCCCAGGGGATTTGCGATATGGGATGCGGCGATGGCGCATTTCTGGAGCATCTGTATTTTGTAGTGAAGACGCGGACAGCTCGGGGACAAGTACTCGACAAGCATCCTCTCGTACTGGTGGGCGCGGATTTCAATAAGGTAGCCCGCCGCGTGGCCAAGCAGACGCTGCGCAAGGCGGAGTGCCCGACGTTTCATGTCATCCAGGGCGATATCAATCGCCCGCCTCAGCTTGCGGCCGATCTCGACGATCTCGGTCTGGACATTCACGATTTGTTGCACGTCCGTTCCTTTCTGGACCACAATCGCCCCTATTCGCCGCCGATGGATTACGTCAAGGGAAGCCGGCAGGGGAAATCCACCGGAGCGTTTGCCCGATTGGGGCAGGAGATTGCACCAGATGAATTAGAGGAGAACCTGGTCCGGCACCTGCGCCGTTGGGCGCCCTATGTCGGACGTTTCGGCCTTCTCCTGCTCGAGCTGCACACACTTCCCCCGGAGGTGGCTGCCGCCAATCTGGAGAAAACTCCCGCGGTGGCGTACGACGGGACACACGGCTTCTCCGACCAGTACCTGGTCGAGTTACCGATATTTCTGGAATGCGCGCGGGAAGCAGGGCTCCGCGCGGACCCGCTTCACAGCTGCAAATTTCCCGCCTCCGAACTCGCCACAGTCAGTCTGAATTATTTTATTGCGCCCAGAAGCGAATGACTGGGTTCGGTCCGTGAAGTGTGGGCCTCTCTCGTAGCACATGCCCGCCTGAAGGCGGGCGCTACACAGCGCGGCGGAGCCGCAACTAAAAATGCGCGCGCCGTCGAAATATTTCTACGGCCAGTAGTACAGAGACGCCGGCCTTTGTCTCTCCATCGTCCATTCCTCTCCTTCTTCAATAAGCCCTCAGTTCTCTCTGTGGCATTTCTCCGGGTTCTCTGTGCTAAATTCCGAAAAGCGCAACACAGAGGACACAAAGAATCACAGAGAAACACTGAGAACCACATTGCGCTAGGGAGGAAGAAAAGGAAGGGTGGGGAAGCGGATGTTCGAGAGCGGGAACTGGAATCAATGGCTGCTTTCCATCGCTCGGGAATGTATGGTAAGTATGCACAACAATCCGGAGCGGGGCGACATGAGGAGGGGAGCGATGCGGGCATTTGAAAAGATGGTGGCGGTTCTGAGCCTGGCCGTTTCTTTTTCTTCCTTCGCCCAGGCGGCGACGGTGACAGGCACGGTGAAAGGGCCGGACGGGACTCCGTTTGAGGGAGCGTTTGTCCAGGCCATAAGCGCGAAGACGAAGATCATGGTCAGCGTCCTCTCCGACAAGCAGGGACGCTACCGAGTCGAGAACCTTCCCGCCGGAGAGTATCAAGTCCGCGTGAGAGCCATCGGCTTCACGGCAGATCCCCATGGCGCCGTGAGCCTCACCGCCGATCAAAATGTATCTTTCGAATTCGCTCTGCAAAAGGGAACCGTGCGCTGGAGCGACCTATCCCTCTACCAAGGGAAGAAGTTGTTGCCGGAAGGGAAAGGGAAGGACACGCTGTTTGCCGATTGTTTCATTTGTCACGGATTTCAAACCAGGATGGCCGCGGTGCGCCGCGACGCGGAGGGTTGGCGCGACCGCGTCGACTACATGCGCGAGTCCATGGCGTTTCAATTGTCGGAGAAATTCACCGACGAGAACGCGAACGAGGTCGCTTCGTATCTGAACAGCGTTTTCGGTGAGGACTCGACGCTGCCGCGGTCTCCCGCCGATCTGCCCGGGTATAAAGCCACGGTGCGGCCGTTTGCCGACGAAGCGATGAACATGGTCTATGTCGAATACGACGTGTCCGGTTCGAAAGGCCTGCCCTGGAGCGCAGCCCCCGACAAGGACGGAAATTTCTGGATGCCGTTCTACGGAAGGGGAAATGAAGTCGCCCGGCTGAATCCCAAGACGGGCGAGGTCAAGAGATTCCCGTTGCCATTCGATCAGACCGCGGGTGTTCACTCGGCCTTGCCTGCGCCCGACGGCATGGTCTATTTCACCGAGTTTGCCCTCAACAAGCTGGCGAAATTGGATCCTCGCACGGGAAAGATCACGGAATTTCCAGACGACCTGGTCATGTCTGACCGGCGGGCAAATAAACACACGGTGCGTATGGACGCGAAGGGAAATCTGTGGTCCTCCGGGAGCCCCTTGAGTAAGTACGATCCGGAGACGGGCAAGTACACCTATTTCATGGAAGTGCCTTGGTCTTATGGCATCACCTTCGATAAGGATGGCAACGTCTGGTTCTGCGTGCTCGAGAAGAACGGCAAGATCGGAAAAGTGGACGCGAAAACAGAGAAGGTGACGCAATGGTCTCCTCCGACCCAAGGCATGCCGCAGCGTCTCGAAATTGATTCGGACGGGATGGTGTGGTTCAGCGAGCGCAGCGGACACAAGATCGGCCGGTTCGACCCTAAAACGGAAACCTTCAAGGAATATCCGTTGCCGGGACCGTCCGCGTCTCCCTACGCCCTGACAGTGGATAAACGGGGCGTTTGGTACGCCTCCACCGACCAGGACCTGATTGGGCGATTGGACCCGAATACTGGCATGGTGATCGAATATCCGTTTCCTCACTCCGAGGCGATGATCCGGGAATTCTTCATTGACGCGCAGGGCCGGATTTGGTTCGCCACTCCCACGAATAACAGAGTGGGTTACTTCTACTTCGCCGGCGCAAACGAACGCGCGAGCAAATGAAAAATTCAAAAAATGCGACGGCAGCTTCGTCGCACCGTCATGCCGAACCAGGATTCTAATCCGCATGTCTGACAAGAACTCCAGTAGCACAAGCCCCGGCAGGATCGGGATCTCCGATTTCACAGGCTGCGGAAAAATGGTCAAAGTATTGTGGGTCGCGGTCCCGACAGGGCCGGGATCTTCTACTTCAGCCGCGACATAAAGCCTTCCTTTTCTTCAGGGGTTTTAACCCCTGAAGGTCCGAAAATGCATTTTTCCGCAACCTGTAAAGCCTCTGCTACTTGGGTGCAACGAATTTGTTTGGGGTGCAACGAAGTTCTTGTGAGGAATGAGGGCTAGAAATGCAGGCTTTCTGCGGACGGCTCTTCATCGCCGCCGGAGGTCTTTGCGGGGACAACCACTTGGCTCCCGCCGTGCGAAGGTTTGCGCAGCAACGCCACCAGCGGCAGCATCAGCAGGAACAGCGTGGCCAGCAGCCAGTAGGTCTGGTTGAACGCGATCATAGCCGCCTGTCTTTGCACCATGCCGAAAATGGCCGCGTAAGCGCGGCGGTTTGCGGTGGCCGCGTCGGCACCCTGCGACACAAACAGGCGGCGCAGCATCTCCAGGGTAGTTTGGGTCTGCGGGTTGCCGGGAGTGATATGCGCCGCCAGGGTGCTCGTGTTGGTCTGTTGGTTGCGGAAGACCAGCGTCGTCACCACCGCGATTCCGATGCTCCCGCCGAGGTTGCGCATCAGGTTGAATATGCTGGTGGCGTTGCCCATCGTTTCCCGCGGGATGGCATCCATCGTGATCGTCGTCAGCGGAACAAAAAGAAATGCCAGCGAGGCGCCCTGCAGAAACTGCGGCCAGAAGATGTCCCGAAAGCCGATGTCCAGGCTCATGCTGGCCAGAATGACCAGGCTGACAGCGCAGGCCAGGACGCCCACCACCAGCAGCTTGCGCTGATCCACCCGCATCATGATGGCGCCCACCAGAGGCATGGTGAGGAACGAGCCCAGCCCCCTGGGAAACATGGCCATGCCCGCCTGCAACGCCGTATAGCCCAGCAGCGTCTGCAGCATGATGGGCAGCATCACTAGGCTGCCGTAGAGCACCACGCCCAGAATGGTCATCAGACACACGCCCGCGGCGTAAGTCCGCACACGGAACACGTGCAAGTCCAGCACCGGATGGCCCACATACAATTCATAGATCACCAGGGCCGCCAGGGCCACGATCGAAACCACGGCCAGCGTCGCAATCCAATGCGAGGCGAACCAATCTTCCTCCTGGCCTTTGTCCAGCACGATCTGCAAAGCGGCCACGCCGACCGCCAGCATACCGATGCCCCAGTAATCAATCCGCTGCGATACCCTCCGGATATACGACGGGTCGAAGATGAAGATTTCGGTCATCACCAGCGAAGCGATGCCCACCGGCACGTTGATATAGAAGACCCAGCGCCAACTGTAGCTGTCGGTGAGCCATCCGCCGAGCACCGGGCCCAGCATCGGCGCCACCACGATCCCCAGCCCCCAAAAGGCCATGGCTTTGCCGCGGCCCTCGCGCGGAAAAGACTCCAGCAAGACCGCCTGGGAAATCGGCTGCAAGGCTCCGCCGCAAGCGCCTTGCAGGATGCGGAACACGATGAGCAAGACCAGATTGGGCGCCAGGCCGCACAGGAACGACGCCACCGTGAAGCCAGTCACGGCCATCATCAGAAGCCGCTTGCGTCCGAGAACGCTCGCCAGCCACCCGGTGATGGGCAAAATGATGGCGTTGGCCACCAAATAAGACGTGAGCGCCCAGGTGGCTTCGTCTACGGTCGTGGAGAGGCTCCCGGCAATGTGCGGCAGCGAGACATTGACCACCGTCGTGTCCAGCACTTCCATGAACGTGCTCAGCATCACCGCGATGGCGATGATCCATGGATTGATGTGCTCGTTTTTCGGACTGGTCAAAGCTTCCATGTTGTAGCCAAATTGGCTTCGAGTATTCTAATACGATAATTTCTGGCGCTTCTGACATACTTTTTCACGGGAGTTCCGGTCCAGCTCCCATTTCTCACAAAATTCCGCAGCAGGTCCCAGTAGCACAGGATTCAGAGTCTGTGTGAGAACCCATACGTGGAATGCTTTTGTAGCGTCCCGACAGGGTCGGGACACTGTAGATTCAAGCACATGCCCGCCTGAAGGCGGGCGCTACATAGAGAGAAACCGGGTTGCCACACAGACTCTTCAGCCTGTGTGGTTTTGGTTTTGCGCTACATTCACCCAAAGGCGCACAGGCTGAAGTCGTAGATCCCGACCCTGTCGGGGCCTGTGCCACAAATCCCAAGGGCAGCGGACTGTATTCTGCGAACTCCAGGTGAAATTTATCTGGAATTGAATTATTGAGGTGGAGGAAGTACCGTTGTAGAATCCGTGCTCCTTTGAGCGAGGCCAAGTGTGAAGCGAAGCACGAACCGAATACTGACCACGCACGTTGGGAGTCTGATCCGCCCAGCGAAGCTGCTGGATTTTATACGCGCGCGGCAACAGGGCCGAGCCGTTGACGAGCCAGCGTATAACCAATGCCTCACGGACAGCGTCGCCGAAGTGGTGCGGCGACAGGTGCAGGCCGGCATTGACGTGGTGGATGACGGCGAATTTGGCAAGTCCACGAGCTGGTCGCTGTACGCACTGAAGCGCTTGAGCGGCTTCGAACAGCGCCCCATCAAGCCCGGCGCGGACCCTTTCGCGCGGGGCGCGGACCGGGAACGCTTTCGGGAGTTCTACGACGAATTGGAGAGGCCCAACGAGCGCACCTGGTCGAACGTGACCACGCAAGACGTGGTCTGCGTGGCGCCGATCCAATACACCGGCCTGGGCGAACTCCAGCGCGACATCGCGAACTTCAAGGCGGGGCTGCGAGACGTGAAGGTCGAAGAGGCGTTCCTGCCGGTGGCGGCGCCCTCGAGCGCCATCCCGGACAGGAAGAACGAGTATTACCGGAACGATAAAGAACTCCTGGTGGCTTTGGCGGAGGCGCTGAGGACCGAATACAAGACGATTGTTGACTCCGGCATTCTGCTGCAGGTGGACGACGCGCGCGCCGCGGTCACTTACGATCGCATGGTGCCCCCGGGAAGTTTCGAAGACTACTATCGCTGGCTGAGCCGCCATGTGGATGTGTTGAACCACGCTCTGGAAGGCATTCCCGAGGACCGGATTCGCTACCACGTTTGCTGGGGCAGTTGGCCCGGGCCACACACCACCGACGTGCCGCTCAAGAAGATCGTGGATCTGATTTTAAAGGTGCGCGCGGGCGCGTATCTGATTGAGGCGGCCAATCCCCGCCACGAGCACGAGTGGCGGGTCTGGAAAGACGTCAAGCTTCCCGAGGGGAAGATTCTGGCTCCCGGCGTGGTGAGCCACGGCACCAACGTGGTCGAGCATCCGGAACTCGTCGCCGAGCGCATTGTGCGGTTTGCGGAGCTGGTCGGGCGCGAGAACGTGATCGCCAGCACCGACTGTGGCTTTGCGCAAGAACAGCTCAACCGGCGGGTGCACCCCAGCATCATGTGGGCAAAACTGGAAGCCATGGCCGAAGGCGCGCGGATCGCGAGCAATGAACTTTGGGCCCGGCCGGGACAATCCTAGGGTGGAACACAAGGCCAGCATCAGTTAATCAGGAGGACGCATGGCGTATATTTTTCAGGAAGACAAGCTCCCCAAATTGGTCTCGGTGGTGCCGGGCCGCGAGCGCACGTTCTTCGTCAACAAGGAGCTGACCAAGATTGACGACATGCTGGCGGGGATCATGCACTACGTGAAGGGAGGTTCCTCGCCCTATCATCTGCACAAAAATTGCGAGCATTTTTATTTCATCATGGAAGGACAGGGCACGGTGGAATCGGAGGAAGGAACGCGCGAGGTGGGGCCGGGCGACATGATTTTCATCCCCGCGGAGGAGAAACATCGCCTGCGCGCCTCCAAGACGGCGCTGTTCTATTTCGAATTCCAGGCGCCCAACCGGTTTGTCACGACGATTCTGGACGGGACGCAGGACGACCTTCGCTGGGACCGCGTGGAAGGCGGAGTCTGGGTGCAATCGTAAGGCTTCGGAGAGACCAAGGAGAGTTGCATGCTGACTTTTATAGATACGAACAAGCTCCCGCGGAAGAAAACGGCGGCAGGCGAAGTCACCGAGGTGCTGAACCGTGAGCTGTGCGGTGCCAAGAATGTGGTGGCGGCGCTGCGCTGGCTGAAATCCGGAGAGCAATTCAAAGCGGAAGCCTCGGACAAGCACCAGCTTCTCTACCTGATGGAGGGCCAGGGAAGCATCCGCCTCGATAACAAGAGTTATGACGTATCAAAAGGCGCGGGGGTCTATCTCGGCCCGTCGGAAAGCGCGACGATCCAGCCGGCGGCGGGCGCTTCGTTGAAGCTTTTGCACCTGGTGGTTCCCAAGATTCCGGCGTAGCGCGCTGGTTCCCTGCAGGAGGCGTTGTTTCTCCAGAGGAAGTGCGAAGCCATGATCATCGAAAGCGAACAACAGGTTACAGCAGCGGTGATTGAGGAAATGCGGCGTACGCCCAACGCCCGCACCAGGGAGATTCTGGAGTGTTTGGTGCGGCATTTGCACGCCTTCGTGCGGGAAGTCAGGCTCACGGAGAAGGAATTCGATCGAGCCATTAACTATGTCGCCGCGCTTGGACAGCGCACGACGGAGAGCCATAACGAGACCAGGCTCATGGCGGGATCGCTGGGACTGTCCACGCTTGTATGTCTTCTCAACAATGGCCCCAATGCGGCGACCGAAAGTTCCGCAAACTTGCTGGGGCCATTTTGGAGGGCCGGTTCGCCGAGAACTGAAAACGGAGGCTGCCTCCTCCGATCCGCGACTCCAGGAGTCTCACTTTTTTTTAAGGGATGGGTGCGCGACCGGGAAGGACTACCGATTGTGGGAGCCGAGGTGGATGTCTGGCACTCATCCCCCGCCGGCCTTTACGAGACGCAAGATCCGGAACAGGCGGAAATGAACCTGCGCGGAAAATTTACGACCGATATGGATGGAAGCTTCAGCTTCCGTAGCGTCAAGCCGGCGGGGTATCCCATACCGCTGGGTGGTCCGGTTGGCGATCTCCTCACCGCCCAAAATCGCCACAATTTTCGGCCGGCCCACCTCCACTTCTTGATTTTCAAGGATGGCTTCAAGACCATCACGTCGCAAATCTATTCGGATGACGATCCTATGCTTGAAAGCGATGCGCAGTTCGGTGTGACGCGAGGGCTTGTGGAACACTTCCTGGCGCACGAAAACGAACCGGCGCCGGCGCCGGATGTGAAAGGCGCCTGGTATTCGCTCGAGCACACTTTCGTCGTGCAGCCAGGCGAGAGCTGGCTGCCAACGCCTCCTGTTACCAGGAAGGCCACCGAACGCGCCAAAACCAGCGAGCCCCAGTAGCATAGGCCCGTGATTTGACGCAGCAAACTGAGTTGAGAGTTAACAGTTGAGAGTCGAGAGCCAAGATTCATCCCGGCGCGCGATTCCTCGCTATTCGAACTCTCAACTCTCAACTCACTGTGCTACTGGAGTTCTTGTGAGAAATGCGGATTAGAACGCAGCTTCCTCCATATGGATGGAGCGAGGAAATAGAATGTTGTTTTCGAGGTGAATGTGCTCGTGTAAGTCGGCTTCGAAGGCAGGTAGCGCCCGGTAGAGCTCCTGAAAGCTCATGCAGCCATCCGCGGGCACGGCGTAGGAATTCGTGATGGCCCGCATTTCGCGCAATGCTTCGCCGGCCGAATCGTGTTCCATCATCATCATGCGCACTGGATTCTGAACGGTTCCGAACATGCACGGGGGCAGCGGGCGCTTCGTGTTGACGGCCGCTTCCATGTTCTCGATGTAGGGGAAGAGCATCCGTTCTTCCTTCATCATGTGCATCGTCATCTCCTGGTCCACATCGCGAAAGACGGACTGCACACGCGCGAGTTCCGGATGACGCGCGCCGTGGACGGAGACCACTTTGGCGAGCAATGGGCCCAGGCGCTTGATTTCCTCGCGCGTGAACGCGTGATGCTTTTCCACGATATATCGCGTGAGCTGCGCCAGCGGCGCAACCCCCCAATCCCGGGCGTCAGGAACGGCCTGGGGCTGCTCGATCGCGCCGATGACCTGCGCAACCGGCACGCCGGCATTCGCACAGGCCTCCGCCAGGGATTTGTTGCCTCCGCAGCAGTAGTCGATTCCGAACTTCTCGAAAGTGCGCGCCGCGGCCGGGTTTGCCAAAACCAATTCACTTACGGTCTTGCTGGTTTCCAGGGACATGAGGGCATCCTCCATCCATCTCGTTTTTCGAAAGGCGGTCAAATTACTCACCTAAAATAATTGATGGGGGCGGCGCGGACGATGACTTAAGTCACAGCAGCGCGTAGCGTGGGAGAGAGGCAGAGGAGAGAGGGCGGCCTATCCTTGGTCCTTCATCGCTTCCTGGAGTGCGGGAAGGTCAGTGATGACGATCTTTCTTCCTTCTACCTGGATCAGGTTTTCCGCCTGCAGCCGGCTGAGATTGCGGGAAATGAGTTCCCGGACGGTTCCCATTTGCGCCGCAAGTTCCTGCTGATTGGCGGCCAGAGTAATCTCCACGCCCTCGCTTGTGCGATGTCCCTCTTTCGCCATGCGGACCAGCAGCGAAATCAACCGGTGCCTTACTGTCGTGAACGAAAGTTCTTCGATGATCCCGACCAATCCTCGGAGCCGCCGCCCTACAATGCGCAGGACTTTTAAGGCGACCTCGGGATGTTTCAGGCAGAGAGATTGGAAAACCTCTTTGCTGATGAATAGCAGCTTGGCCTCGTTCACCGAGGCCGCCGACGCCGGATATTTTCCTCCATCGAATACAGGCAGTTCCGCGACAGAACTCCCAGGCCCTTCGATCGCCAGGACTTGCTCGCGCCCACTGGGCGAGCTCTTGTAGATTCTCACCTTCCCGGTTTCGATGATCCACAAGCCCGGGCAGGCTTCCCCCTCGGAAAAAATGAGTTGGCCGGCTTCGAAATTGCGAACCACGGCGCGTTCGGCAATGTAGTTCAGTTCCTGTTCTGAAAGCTCGGAGAACAGAACAGTTTTTTGAAGGGTCGGAAACCGATTTGCAGCAGCGCCTGGCATGCGTCGTCATTATACGCATACTTGCCAGGTCTTGTTCTTGGGATTCCACCGGATACATACGCCTGCCGCACGGCGTGCGGAGCTACACGCATGAGCCTCACAATGTCAGAATGGGAAATGGAGCGCCAAGGGCTTTGGCGCGCTCGGTATCGCCGCCGGCGCCCTGTAAGCTTGACACGATCCATAAAAGAGGTGTATCGCTTCGAGCGAAAATAAAGTTGAGATCAGAAATTTGGTTAACAGGAACCGAATTCAATGCGCGCGCAGTGGTTGTGAGGCTTCATGATGCGATTCCACAATGTCGCGGCATTTGTTCTTGCCGGAGGCTCCAGCGAGCGCATGGGGCGCGATAAAGCCTTGCTCGAATTGGGTGGTGTGCCGATGGTGCTGCGCGCGGCGCGACTGGCCCAGCCGTATGCCTCGTCGGTCGCGATTGTTGCGCCGCGGGAACGATACGCGCACTTGGATATAGGCATCGTCCCGGATCGCTGGCCTGGCGCGGGTCCACTGGGCGGAATTGCCACCGCCCTGTGTACGACGAGTGCGGAGTGGAACCTCATCCTTGGGTGTGACCTGCCATACCTGACGCCGGAATGGGTGGCGTGGCTGATTTCCCGTGCGCTTGATTCGCCGGCCCACGCCGTGGTGCCTGAATCGCGGCGAGGGCTGGAGCCTCTGGCGGCCATGTATCAGCAGAGTTGCGGGGCCGCCCTGGCAGCCGCGGTCGAGCGCGGCACGCGGCGCGTGACCGAAGGGCTATCTGAAATTCTGTTCGAACGAGTTTCCGCGGCGGAGTGGCGCGAACTCGATCCAACGGGCACGCTGTTCGAAAACATGAACACGCCGGAAGACTATGCACATGCCAGGAGGCGAATCAAGGGTGTGGCTCTGCCCTGAAGCTTTATTTGCGGGCATTGGAAGCAACAGCGCGATTTAAGCTTTGGAGCGCCCCTGCCGCAGCAGGTCTTCCTTCTTGTGTGCGGCCAGAGACATTTGATCCAAGGTAGTAGTTTCCAGGGAGGCCAGAATCTGGGCGCGCATCCCTATCCAGGTATGGTGCAAAGGACACGGCGTCTCGTCCGAGCACTCCTTGAGTCCCGCAACGCAATCCATGAAATGATCGAGGCCGTCAATGGCCGCGACAATGTCTCGCAGCGTAATCAATTCGGGCCTGCGGGAAAGCCGGAATCCTCCGCCGGGCCCGCGACGCGATTCGAGCAAGCCCTTGCGGACCAATTCTTGAAGCACCTTGCTCAATACAGGTAGGGGAACGTCCTCCGCCTTGGCGATTTCCACGGCGCCCGCAGTCTCCGCGGGGGCCTCAGCCATATGGCTGAGTGCACGAATTGCATATTCACAGAGACCTGAAAATAGCATACAAGAAGTCCAGCTCCATTATTCCTATGAGAAGGCATTGCGTCAAGACCCAGCAATGGAATCCAGTCCCCACTGAATGGCGGAAACAAAAAGTCCAAGACCATAAAAGCGAGGACTTGACAAACAGCCAATACAGGAATATAAGACATTGAATTCTTGATTGAAGGGTTTTGTGGTCTTCCAACACACCTCTGAGTTAGCCGTCCGCGCCACAGTGTTTCTGGCGCGACAGGTCCCAGGAAAGCTATCTCCCGTCCATGAAATTGCCGCTGAGGTTGGGGTTTCGGAAGCCTATCTGGCCAAGATTTTTCAACGCTTGACCAGCGCCGGACTGGTTCGGTCCTTCCGCGGTCCCGGAAAGGGAATGGAACTGGGCCGCCCTGCCAGCAAGATCACGCTGGCATCCTTGATTCTTGTCATGGAAGGCCCAAAAGCAGCGGATGAATGTGTGCTCGGATTGGAAACATGTTCGGAAGAAACTCCCTGTTTCCTGCACGATAAATGGATTCCGATCCGTGTTGCGGTACGCAATCTCCTGGAGAAAACAACGCTCGCGGACCTGACCGAATCGGCTCTCACTCAAGAAGCCAGATTCGGGGCGCGAAAGGTGAGCGGATTGCAGGCACCGGCGAAGGCGGAGACCAGCCGGGGAAGGAGGCGCACGTGAGCCCCCAACGATTTCTGCTGATGGCGGTCTTGTTCGCGCTGGCGCTGCCGCGAAACGCGGCCGCGCAACTTGCCGATGATTTCTTTCAACAGAACTGTGCGAGTTGCCACACGATCGGGGGTGGCCGGCTCATCGGCCCCGATTTGAAAGAAGCCGCACAACAAAAAGATCGCGCCTGGCTGGAGCAGTTTATACAGAATCCGAAGGCTGTTATTAGCAGCGGCGATCCCTACGCGCTGCAGTTGAAGCAGGAGGCTGGCGGCATAGTTATGCCCAGGATCCCGGGGTTGACGCCGGAGATGGCGAAAGCGCTTCTGGACATGATTGAAGTGGAAGCGAAGCTTCCCAAGTCGCGCCTCGCCGGCGTGAGCATTAGCGAGCAGCCCTTCACGTCCAACGATGTCTTGATCGGCACAGAGATCTTCCTCGGCAAACGAAGATTGAGCCAAGCCGGGCCTCCTTGTATCTCCTGCCACACCCTCGGGACGATCGGTGGTTTTGGCGGCGGACGTCTCGGCCCGGATCTGACTCTGGTTTACCAGCGGCTGGGCGGCCGGAAATCACTCGGCGCGTGGCTTTCCGCTCCCGCCACACCCACGATGCAATCGGTTTTTCGCAATCATTCGCTCCAAACGGAAGAAATCCTGCCGTTGTTGTCTGTCTTTGAAGCTTCGTCTCAGGGATCACCACTTGCAACGACCGATGGCCAAATCAATTTCTTCTTAGTGGGTTTTGCAGGTGCTGTGCTGGGTCTTGTTTTCATGGGCTGGATCTGGCGGGGTCGGATCCGGACCGTAAGACGGACCCTGGTGAGCGGCGCGCGGCGAGGTGTGGAATGAAATCGAAGAAGGGTATGAGCTGGATCAAGGACGAGAGCAACCCGGAGTTGCGCGGATGGGAAGAGTTCTACCGCAACCGCTGGCAGCACGACAAAATCGTCCGCAGCACGCACGGGGTGAACTGCACGGGCGGATGTACCTGGCAGATTTATGTGAAGGACGGGATTGTCACCTGGGAAATGCAGGGGCTGGACTACCCCTTACTGGAAGCGGGTTTGCCTCCTTACGAGCCGCGCGGATGCCAGCGCGGCATTTCCTATTCCTGGTATCTGTACAGCCCGCTGCGCGTGAAATATCCGTACATGCGCGGCGCGCTTCTGGACTTGTGGAAACAGGCGCGCGCGAACTTCGAGGATCCGGTCCAGGCCTGGCAATCGCTGGTGGAAAACCCCGAGGCCCGGCAGAGGTGGCAGCGCGCGCGGGGCAAAGGCGGATTCCGGCGGGCCGATTGGGACACGGTGCGGGAACTGATCGCGGCCAGCTGCGTCTACACGGTTCGCAAACACGGGCCGGACCGCGTGGCGGGGTTCTCGCCGATTCCCGCGATGTCCATGATCAGCTACGCCGCCGGGGCGCGCTTCCTGCAACTGATGGGCGGGGTCTCTCTTTCGTTCTACGACTGGTACTGCGATCTTCCGCCCGCCTCTCCCGAGACCTGGGGAGAGCAGACCGACGTCAACGAATCGGCCGACTGGTACAACGCAAAACTGCTCGCGGTCATGGGCTCCAACCTCAACATGACGCGCACGCCGGACTGCCATTTCGCCGCGGAAGCCCGGCACAACGGCAGCAAGATGTGGGTTTTCTCGCCGGATTTCAGCCAGGTAGCCAAATATGCCGACGAATGGGTGCGCGTGAATGCCGGGCAGGACGGCGCCTGGTGGATGGCTGTCAATCACGTCCTGCTCAAAGAGTTTCACCACGAACAGCGGATTCCATACTTCCTCGACTATACAAAGAAATATACGGACGCGCCGTACTTGGTGGAATTGCACGAGATCGCAGGCGGGTACCGGCCGGGGCAATTGCTGCGGGCCAACCGCCTGGCGAATTACAAGAGCATCGAAAACGGCGACTGGAAATTCCTGATGTGGGACACGGCCGAAGGTCGGCCGAAGATGCCCCTGGGCAGCTCTGGATTCCGCTGGGGAAAAGAAAAAGGCAAATGGAATCTCGAACTGAAAGACGGCATCGATGGTTCGGGAATCGATCCCGCACTCAGTTTTTTGACCGAAAATGACGGAGTCGTGCAGGCGCGATTCGACGATTTCGCCGAGGGCCAGACGTTGCTGCGCGGCGTTCCCGTCCGCAAAGTGAAGACGGCGGATGGAGGAACCGCCGTTGTTACGACCGCCTACGACCTGCTGATGGCGCAGTATGGCGTGGATCGCGGTCTGCCGGGCCAGTACCCGAAAGATTACGACGACGCCGACGCGCCTTACACGCCCGCGTGGTCGGAAAAGTTCACGGGCATGGGCCGCGACGTGCTGATTCGCTTTGCGCGCGAGTGGGGCAACACGGCCAATCTCACCAAAGGCAAGTGTACGGTGATCATCGGCGCGGGGATCAACCACTGGTATCACGGCAACCTGATGTATCGCGCCGCGATCCATGCGCTGATGTTTTGCGGCTGCGTGGGCGTCAATGGCGGCGGGCTTGCGCATTATGTGGGACAGGAAAAGCTGGCACCGATGGAGTCCTGGTCGTCAATCGCGTTTGCGCGCGACTGGACGCCGGCGTCCCGGCTGCAAAATGCGCCGAGCTGGCACTACGTGCATACCGATCAATGGCGCTATGAAAAGCAATTCACGGACTACCATACGGTTCCTTCCGATCAGGGGCCTGATTCTTTGGCTTCGGGCCACACCGTGGACGTGCAGGCGCGGGCCGTGCGCAGCGGCTGGCTGCCATTTTATCCGCAGTTCAATCGCAACCCTCTCGACGTGGTCCGCGAAGCCGAACAGGCCGGCGCGAAGACCCAGGAGGAAGTCAGCGGATACGCGGTGCAAAAACTGAAGAGCGGCGAGATGAAATTCTCCGTCGAAGATCCGGATGCCCCGGAAAACTGGCCGCGCGTATGGTTTATCTGGCGGGGCAACGCGCTCATGGCCAGCGCCAAGGGGCACGAATATTTCCTCAAACACTATCTCGGCACTCATACCAACGCCATCGCCACCGATATAGCCAAGGATGAGGTGAAGGAAGTTGTCTGGCGCGATCCGGCGCCGCAGGGAAAGATGGACCTCGTCGTTGACTTGAACTTCCGGATGGATACCTCGGCGCTTTACTCCGACATTGTGCTGCCCGCAGCCACCTGGTACGAGAAGGCCGACTTGAACTCCACCGACATGCACAGCTTCATTCACCCGCTCTCCGCGGCGGTGCCGCCGTGCTGGGAATCGAAAAGCGACTGGCAGATTTTCGGCGAGCTTGCAAAGGAATTTTCCAAATTGGCCGCGCCGTATTTCCCCAAGCCGGTCTGGGACCTGGTGGCCACGCCGCTGGCGCACGATACGCCCGCGGAAATAGCGCAGCCGGATCTGCGTGACTGGAAGCGCGGCGAAGTGGAAGCGATCCCCGGCAAGACGATGCCTGGATTGAAGCTAGTCGCGCGCGATTACGCCAATCTCTACAACCAATACATTTCCTTCGGACCGCAAGTGCGTTCGCAGGGGCTGGGCGCGCATGGGACGCATTACGCCTGCGAGGACTTGTATGACGAGGCGGTGAAGAGGCAGCCCACGCCGGTGTGGAGCGGCGAGCGATATCCGTCGCTCGAACGCGACGAGGAGGTTTGCAATCTCATCCTGCAGTTCGCGACGGTTACCAATGGCGAGCTGGCCTACCGCTCCTACCGGGAAATGGAGGAAAAGGTCGGATTGCCGCTCGTGCATCTCGCCGAACGCAACCGCGGCGTGCGCGTCAGCTATAAGGAATTGCAGTCCCGGCCACAAAGACTGATCAACAGCCCGATGTGGTCGGGGCTGACGGAGAACGGCCGCGCCTACGCGCCTTTCACCTACAACGTCGAATGTCTTGTGCCCTGGCGCACGCTGACCGGGCGGCAGCACTTCTATCTCGACCATCTGGGCTATATCCAATTCGGAGAGCACCTGCCCACCTACAAGCCCAAACCGCTGCCGGTGGAATACGCCGACCTGCGCTTGAGCCGCGAAGCCGGTCCGACCAAGACGCTCAATTACCTCACGCCACACGGGAAATGGCACATTCACTCGACCTATGGAGACAACCACCGCATGACCACGTTGTCACGCGGCATCGAGCCGTTGTGGATGAACGACAAAGACGCCGCCGACATCGAGATCAATGACAACGACTGGGTCGAGGTGCACAATGACCACGGCGTTGTTGTAACGCGGGCGGTGGTCAGCGCGCGCATTCCCCGCGGCATCTGCATCCAGTATCACTCTCCGGAACGGACGCTCTCGGTTCCGACTTCGCCTCTGCGCAACAACCGCCGCGCCGGCGGGCACAACAGCCTGACGCGCGTGCGCCTGAAACCCAATCTCATGGTCGGTGGTTACGGCCAGTTCACATTCCATTTCAACTACTGGGGTCCGGTCGGCTGCAACCGGGATACGCACGTCTTCGTGCGTAAGCTGCCAGAACTCAAATGGTAAGGAGCGCCGCCATGAATGTCAGATCGCAAGTTTCGATGGTCTTTCATCTCGACAAATGTATCGGCTGCCATACGTGCAGCATTGCGTGCAAAAACATTTGGACCGACCGGCGCGGCACCGAATACATGTGGTGGAACAACGTCGAGACCAAGCCCGGCACCGGCTTTCCCACCAAGTGGGAAGACCAGGAGAAGTATCACGGGGGCTGGGAGGCGAAGAACGGCAAGCTGCAACTGAAATCCACCGGCAAGGCGCAGACCATTTTTAACATCTACCACAACCCCAGCATGCCCACGATGGACGACTACTACGAGCCCTGGACCTACGATTATCAGCACCTGTTCAATGCGCCGGAAGGCCCTGACCAGCCTACCGCTCGCCCGATCTCGATGGTTACCGGTGAATTCATCCAGATCGAGGCCGGCCCCAATTGGGATGACGACCTCGGCGGCTCGCCTGTCTATGCGGAAAACGATCCCAACCTGAAGGGCCTGACGCCGGATCAGCGCGCGCAACTTGTCGCGGTCGAACGGCTCGTCTTCTTTTACTTTCCTCGCATCTGCAACCATTGCCT
This sequence comes from Terriglobia bacterium, assembly GCA_041480265.1. GTDB lineage: Bacteria > Acidobacteriota > Terriglobia > Acidiferrales > UBA7541 > Palsa-360. The sequence goes on from JBGOZP010000018.1 coordinate 26,006, forward strand.
GAACGCGGCCTGCGTGGCGTCGTGTCCCTCCGGGGCGCTCTACAAGAGAGGAGAGGACGGCATCGTGCTCGTGGATCAGAAACGCTGCCGTGGCTGGCGGATGTGTGTGGCGGCCTGCCCGTATAAGAAGATGTTCTACAACTGGAATACTGGAAAATCCGAAAAGTGCATCCTCTGTTACCCGCGCCTGGAGACCGGCCAGGCGCCCGCGTGCTTCCATTCCTGCGTGGGCCGGATCCGGTACCTGGGCGTGATGCTCTACGATGCTGCGAAGATTGAAGAAATGGCTTCGCTACGGGATGAAGACCTCGTGGAAGCGCAGCGTTCCCTGGTGCTGGACCCGAACGATCCCGAAGTCGTCGCCGCGGCGCGGAAAAACGGAATTCATGAATCGGTCATCGAGTCGGCGCAGCGCTCGCCGGTGTACCAGTTCGTGAAGGTCTGGAAAATCGCTCTGCCGCCGCACATCGAATATCGGACGATGCCGATGTTGTTCTATGTGCCTCCGATGTCTCCCGTGATGTCCAATGTAGCGGACGGCACCATCCACCATGTCTCGGACAATCTGTTCCACGACATCGACGAATCCCGCGTGCCGCTGAAGTTCCTGGCGAACCTGTTTGGCGCCGGCCATGAAGAGTTTGTGCGCTACGCGCTTCGCAAGCAGAAGGCGGTGCGCTGGTACCGCCGCGCGGTGACCGTGGGGGATGTCGAAATGGCCACGGCGGAGCGAATGCTGCGCGAAGCGGATTGCTCGCCGGAACAAGCCGAGGCGATCTATCGGCTGACTTCCCTTTGCACCTTCGACGATCGTTTCGTCATTCCGCCCATGCATCGCGAGGAAGCGATCCAGATGATGGAAGACCCGCTCGAGCACAAGCAGGGCGTCGGCTTTGGATTCCTATCCGGGCCGCACCGGGGGATGTGATGGAGGAGAAATCGATTTACGGACAATTCGCGAAGCTTTTCGAATATCCGGGTGAAGACTATCACGCGAATGCCGAACAATGCCTGGCAGCGCTGCGCCGCGAGCGCTCGGAGGCGGCAGCGTCGCTCGAGGAGTTTTGCGCTTCGACTCGAGACCTAAGCACGGATGACCTGCGGGAACTCTTCACCCGCACATTCGATCTGAATCCGATGTGCACGCTCGAAATCGGCTGGCAACTGTATGGCGAAGATTACCAGCGTGGTGAATTCCTCGTGAAGATGCGCGAGCAATTGCGCGAGTACGATCTGCGGGAGTCCGGCGAGCTTCCCGACCATCTGACTCATGCGCTCGCCTTGTTGGCGCGTTTGGAGCCGGACGAAGCGGCCGAATTCGCGGGAGGGTACCTACTCCCGGCGCTCGACAAGATGCGCGCGAGTTGGCGGGAAAACCGCAATGCCTTCGCCGCGTTGCTCGAATCGGCTTTTTTGCGGCTCCGCGGCGAATATCCGTACGACCCGGCAAGGATGCCGGTCCGGAAGCCGGAACTGCCGATCCTGCAGTGAATGGAGACGAAGATGATGAAGGCATTCCCATTCAGCAATCAGCTTTTCTTTATTGTTTTTCCGTACGCCGCGATGCTGACTTTCTTTCTGGGCACCATCATGCGCTATCGGAAGGCTCCATACAGCTATTCGAGTTTATCATCGCAGTTCCTGGAGAACCGGCGGCACTTCTGGGGGCTCGTCCCATTCCATTACGGCATCGTGATCGTATTGATCGGACACATCGTTGCGTTTTTGTGCCCGCGCCAGATCCTGGCATGGGATAGCCGGCCGCTGCGGCTCTACGTGCTGGAAATATCCGCATTGATCTTCGGCCTGCTCGCGATTGTCGGTTTGGCGGGAGTCATTGCGCGGCGCTTGACGGTTTCCAAAGTGCGCGTGGTCACAAATGGTTTTGACTGGGTCGTGCTTTCTCTCCTGCTCGTGCAAACCCTCAGCGGCGTTTACGTGGCGATTGTTCACCCCTGGGGTTCCGCGTGGTTTGCCGCGGCCATTTCGCCGTATCTTTGGTCGCTCATCCGATTTAATCCGGATCTTGGTTATGTATCCATGATGCCCTGGGGAGTTCAACTCCACATCGTCATGGCCTACATCATCATCTGTATCGCCCCCTTCACCCGCCTGGTGCACATTCTGGTTGCGCCGAATCCCTATCTTTGGCGGAGGCCGCAAGTGGTTCGCTGGTATAGCGCGCAGAAGGAAGTTTCATGAGATGGAGCGCGCCAGCTTGGGAGAAGCGCAGACGCCTCGGCGCTGCTGGAATCGCAGCGCTGACAATGCTTCTTTTGCTCTGTCCTGGCCGGGTCTGGGGACAAGCGGCGCCGTCAAAGCCGGAGCCTTCGAAAACAGGAAAACATAAGCTGGGCCCGTTCGACGTTTCGGTCAATTGGCGTTTTCGAACGGAAGCCTGGGACTTTTTCGAACCATCCAAGGGCCAAAATGCATATGCGTTCGAACATTCCCTGTTGAGAATTGGCATTGGCCAGAAGACCGACGCGTACGAATGGTTTCTTGAGGGCGCGGCGGATGGCATCTTTGATCTGCCTCCCGCCGCCGTGCAGCCGGGGCTGCCGGGGCAGCTCGGCCTGGGTGGGACGTATTACGCCGCCAACGGCAATGTTCGAAACACCGCCAGTGGTTTCCTGAAGCAAGCTTACGCCGGATTCGAACTCCCGGCGAAGGGCAAGGTGCGGCTGGGCCGCTTCACGTTTCTGGACGGTGCGGAAATGCAGCCGAAGGATAAGACCCTGGCCACTCTGATCAACACACGCATCGCCCAGCGGCTGATTGGCGATTTCGGATTCTCCGCTGTCCAGCGGAGCTTTGACGGAATGCAACTAGGTTTCAACGAGGGAAATTCCAATATAACTGTTTTCGGCGCGCGGCCCACGCAGGGCGTTTATCAAATTCGCGGGATGGACGAGCTGAACATAAATCTTTTCTACGGCGCCTTCACTGTTCCTATCACGACAAAGAACAACGCCGGGGAACTGCGGGTTTTCGCCATTGGGTATATGGACGACAGAGCGGGTGTTCTGAAAACCGACAATCGCCCGGTAGTCGTCCGCACCGCCGATAGGAATCAAATCCGCATCGGCACCTACGGCGCCGACTACGTCCATGTGTTGCACACCGGCCAGCAAGGTCAATTTGATTTCCTCGTCTGGGGGGCTTTTCAGAACGGCGGTTGGGGTGTCCAGACGCAGCGGGCCGGAGCATTTGTCGGCGAACTCGGATGGCAGCCGCCGGTGCGTGTGATCAACCCCTGGTTTAGCGCGGGGTATTCGTATGGCAGTGGCGACTCGAATCCCAGCGATAGTATTCACGGCACGTTCTTTCAAATCATGCCAACGCCGCGTCTCTATGACCGGTTCCCGTTCTACAACATGATGAACAACGAAGATTTCTACGGATCGGCGGTATTCCGGCTCCCTCGCTCTTTCTCCATACGGAGTGAACTCCACGCTCTCCGCCTCGCCAATGCCCAGGACCTCTGGTACGGGGGCGGCGGAGCGTTTCAGCCGAACACATTCGGGTATACAGGCCGGGCCAGCGGCGGCGCCCGCAGCCTGGCGAACGTCTGGGACGTGAGCTTGGATGTGCCGTTGCGGTATGGCTTCAGCATCACAATGTATTACGCGCATGCCTGGGGAAAGAGCGTGATCGCAAAAATTTATCCTACAGGCGCCAACGCGCAATTTGGATACGTGGAGACAAACTTTCGCTTCTAAGCAGGACACGATATCTCCGGTTCTGAAATCAAAAGACAACCGCTGGAGGCCGGCTATGGATCGCATCGAAGGCACACCAAATCGAGCGCTATGGAGCGCGACGCTGGGTTTCTTTGTAGGCTTTGCGGCCGTGGCGCTGTTTGGTCCCACTGCCAACCGCTTCCAACACGTCATGGACCTCGGGCCGATGGCGATTGGGTTTCTTGTGGCCGTGCCGGCGCTTTCCGGATCTCTGCTGCGCATCCCCTTCGCGGCCTGGGTGGATACCTCGGGTGGACGGAAGCCTTTCCTGGTGCTGCTCGGTCTTTCCCTGGCCGGTATGGCTGGCCTGACGTTTGTCACCTGGTTTCTCTATCCCGCTCATCTGACTGCCGCGGCTTATCCGCTTTTATTGTTTCTGGGCGTGCTGAGTGGATGCGGCATCGCAACCTTTACTGTGGGCATCAGCCAGGTTTCCTACTGGTTTCCCCAACGCCAGCAGGGGCGGGCGCTGGCGATCTATGCTGGAGTCGGCAACCTCGCGCCGGGGCTGTTTTCACTGTTGCTGCCGTTGGCGCTCTCTCGCCTGGGTCTAAGCGGATCCTATGTCCTGTGGTTCTGCTTTCTTGCCGTGGGTACCGTCCTCTATGCGTTGTGGGGCAGGAACAGCACTTATTTTCAGCTCCGGAAACAGGGATTGACGCCTGAAAAAGCCAAAATACAGGCTCGTGAACTGGGGCAGGAGTTGTTCCCGGCGGGAAGCGTGATGGAAAGCCTTCGAATCTCCGCGCGGGTGTGGCGGACGTGGGCGCTGGTTTGGATCTACTTCACAACCTTCGGTGGTTTCATCGCGCTCACGGCCTGGTTACCCACGTACTGGATCAACTTCTTCGGAATGAGCGTCGTGAAAGCCGGAATGCTGACCGCGGCCTTTTCGATTCTGGCTTCTCTCGTCCGGGTCCTCGGCGGAGTTCTTGCGGATCAACTGCAGGAAGGGGGCGAGAACACGGCCATCCTGGCTCTTCTGATTGCCATGGTCGGGGCGCTGGTGATGACCAGTTCGCACCAATTTGAGCTTTCGGTGCCGGGCGAAGTCCTTCTCGCGGTGGGGATGGGGCTATGTAACGCGGCAGTCTTCAAGATTGTGCCGCAGGCCGTTCCCCAGGCGGTTGGAGGAGCCGCGGGCTGGGTCGGAGGACTGGGCGCATTCGGAGGTTTCGTTCTCCCCCCCGTGATGGCGTTTGCCGTGCACAACCTGGGAACGACGGGCTATGCCATCGGCTTTGTGACGTTTGTTTTCCTGTCGCTGTTCTCGCTTTCCATGGCATGGATTCTCAAGTACTCGCGAGAAGCCGCTGTCATATCTCCGACGCAGCAAGTGCAAAGCCATCCGGCGCAGGCTCCAGGAGGGATGGATCCGCGCCGCTGATCGGCATCTCATTCCTCTGCGTGATTCCACGTTATTTCGTGTTCCTCGCGCTGGGTGCGTGGGCAGTTGTCTTTGCGGGACATCTCAAGCGCATGGCAAGCGTTGTGCTGCTTCGTGATCTGCAGGGTCTGACGTTGATGCGCACGGCGGGAAAAGGTAATTCTCCCGCGGAGTGCTGGCCCTATCGCTTGCGAGTCTGAAGACGAAAGAGTGTTCGAGGCAGGGCGAGCAGGTGAGAACTCAAAGCGGGAACGTCACGGTGACCGTCGTTTCCACATCGACAGGGCGGCCATTTTGAAGGTACGGGCGGTATCGCCAGCCCAGCACGGCAGCCCTCGCGGCATTTCCAAGCACGAGGTCGCCGCTGAGAATCGAAGCGGACTTGACCTGTCCCAAAACGTCAATGATGACGTCGAGGATGACCGTGTTTGAGATACCCTCCTTTCTCACAAGCGGCGGCATGACCGGTGGAGCGCTTTGCAGCAATAACATCTGTGCTTCAAGGCTCGAAATGTACGGCAGTCTCGTCGAAATCTTTGCGGCGCTCAGTGCGCCGAACACACTTTCATCGATCCGGCGGAAGCTGCCTCCTACAGAGAAGAAATAGCCCAGCATGTAGCTGTCCGCGCCTCCAGGGCCGATTGCTTCGGCTCTGTACGCAGGAAGCGGCGCCTTCATCGACAGCAGAATCGCCTTCGCCCAGGTCTCGGGGCGGTTCACAGCAGCCTGCGCCAGTGGCAAGATCACGAACTTGACGGTGTTGAGGCCGGCGACAAATGCATAAGCCTTGCCCGGCCCGGACGCATAGTCCGCAAGTTGCCGGGCATAGATTGCTTCCAGCGCGCCGCCCTCCTGGCCGCCGAAGACGCGCGCGAACCACGCCTCATGCTCTGGCAGCATAGTGCTTCGCCAGAGTAAATCGATCTTCGGTTTGTCGTTCGTCTTGATGGCGGCGAAGAGGTCTTCGAGGAAATCCTGCAGGCCTTTCGGGGAATCGGGATACGCCGCAGGCGGTGGCGCTGCGTTTTGGGAAGCCTGCGCGGGCGAGTTCTGCGCACGAGCGCTCGGCATGAAGAGCGTGAAAAGACAGAGAGCAATCCATAAGCGGCGTGTCACGACAGAAGCGCTCCCTTCGAATCGCCGGATACGATGAGCTTAGCAATATCCGGCAGACGGAGTCTACGCGAACCCTGCGAACGCCAAACGGAGAAGCCACTCCCGCCCGCATCTTGTACAATCCTTCCGGAGGCGGAAATGAATCACTGGCAGGGGAAGTGGGCGTTGATAACCGGGGCGAGCGCTGGGATCGGCGTGGCGCTGGCGCGCGAGCTGGCCGCGGGCGGAACAAATCTGGTGCTTACGGCGCGAAGGCGCGACCGCCTCGCCGGCCTTGCGGGAGAACTTAGCGCGAAACATAACATCCGCGCGCTTGTGTGCGTCGCGGACCTGGCGCAGCCTGCTGGTCCACGAGAAATCTTCGCGTTCACCGAGAGTAAAAATATTACGGTGGACCTGCTCGTCAACAACGCGGGTTTCGGCGCGTACGGTGAATTCAGCAAGGTGCATCTCGACAGGCTCCTTGAAATGGTGCAGGTCAATGTGAACGCGGTCGTGCACCTGACGCATCTGTACCTGCCGGGCATGGTGGCCCGCGGGAGCGGCGACATCCTGATCCTCGCTTCCGTGGCGGCATTTCAGGCGGTGCCCTACATCACGACGTATGCGGCGACGAAATCGTTTGATTTGTATTTTGCCGAAGGTCTTGCCGAAGAGGTGCGGCATCACGGAATTCGCGTGTGCGCTCTCTGCCCCGGATCGACGGCCACTGAATTTTTTCAAGTCGCTGGACAGCGGCAGCACACGCGTCCGGCGGAGACTGCCGAGAAAGTCGCGCGCGTGGGACTCCGCGCGCTTGCGGCGGGGAAGACTTCCGTGATTTCCGGATTCACAAATTGGCTGGGCGCTGAAACCGTGCGTTTCGCGCCGCGCCGGATGGTCGCGAGAATCGCAGCGGGGATGTTCCGCCCGCCGGAAAAATGAGTGCTGCGCGGGATGGAGTCTGGTTTTAGCGGCCATTTCTCACAAGGCGTTCGCGTTTCACAGCAATGTTCCGGAATGAGAGCTTCCCGCGCAATTTTGTGGCGCCGGCGTCTCGCCGGCGGCTTTTCAATCAGGCCACAGAGCGCAAAAACGCCGGCGAGACGCCGGCGCCACGAAGACCCAATGTTCAGCGCCAAGATTCGAACTTTCCGCCCCCAATCACAGCGTCGTGAGAAATGCGGATTAGCACAGACTTCAGTCTGTGCGCTTTTCTCTGCACGCAGCGCAAACCAAAACCACACAGGCTGAAGTCGAAGATCCCGGCCCTGTCGGGGCCTGTGCCACTAAGATCGGCCGGGCATTGATACGGATTTCTTGTGAAAAATGCGAACTAGGAATTCTTCACGAGCGCGCGGTCTAGAAGCTCGATGACGTGCACAACTTCCTGTCCCGTGGAGTGAATTTCCGCTCCGGCGCGCATTTGCAACAGGCAGCCCGGATTCGCGGTGACGATCACCGGAGCGTTGGTTGCGCGCGCGTGTTTCATCTTCTCCGCCAGAATGTCGAGCGAAGTGTGTGTCTCGGTGACGTTGTAGGAGCCTGCCGAGCCGCAGCAGTAATCGGCCATGGCCATTTCGACCAGCTCGACGCCTGGGATGGTGCGCATCAGCTTGCGCGGAGCTTCACGGATTTTCTGCCCGTGCAGGAGATGGCAGGAATCCTGATACGTCACGCGGAGCGGCAGGCTTGCGAGAGGCGCGCTCAGTCCCAGATCGGCGAGAAACTCGGTGACGTCCCGCATTTTCTTCCGAAACGCGTGCGCCTTGCCGCGTTCCTCCGCGTCGTCCGCCAAAAGCTGGTCGTATTCCTTGAGAGTCGAACCACAGCCCGCGGCGTTCGTGAGCACGGCATCGAAATCATCGCGCAGGAAGACGTCGAGGTTGGTGCGCGCCAGCGACCGGGCCGCATCGCGCACGCCCGCATGCGCGGCGAGCGCGCCGCAGCAGGTTTGTCCCGCGGGAACGACGACTTCGCAGCCGTTCGCCGTGAGCACGCGAATCGTGGCGTCGTGCAGCGCGGAAAAGCTGACTTGAGCGACGCATCCCGCAAACAGGGCCACGCGCGCGCGGCGAGGGCCAAGCGCCGGGTAGGTGCGGCCAAGCTGCGAGAAGAAGAATTTGCGATCGATCGGCGGCAGAAGACGCTCGCGCTCCGCTAGGCCTAGAAGATGGAGTATGCCGGTTGCGCGCGCGAGCGATTGCAGTCCCGAGCGCTGGTACATGCGCAGCGCGCGCGCGACGATGGCGATGCGCTTCGGGTAGGGCAGCAGGCGGCGAAACACAAAATCCCGCGAGAGCCGCGAGAAAAGCGGCCGCCGGTAATGCTGCTCGATCTGGGCGCGTGCGGTCTCAATCAGCTTGCCGTACTCGACGCCGGAGGGGCATGCGGTCTCGCACGCGCGGCAATCCAGGCATCGATCGATATGCTTGACGAAGCTTTCGCCGAGCGCGAGCCGGCCCTGGTCGACCAGCACCATCTGGCGGATTCGGCCGCGCGGGGAATCGGCTTCGAGGCCCCAGAGTTTGTACGTCGGGCAGTTGTTCAGGCACAATCCACAGTGAACGCACCGCGCATAGTCGTCGTAAGACGGTTTGTCCGCGCCCGAAAATCCGCTCACGTGTGTGGTCCCCGCGGCTTGCTCCGTATTGGCCATTGGCTCAGTCATCGAATCAAATCCCGCCCGCGAATCGGCCGGGGCTCAAAACGTTTTGCGGATCGAAAACATTCTTCACGCGCAGCATGAGCGCGAAATCCTGCCGCGATGGACCCCAAACGCCGCCGGCAGCGCGTTTCACTTCCGCCGGACACCACTCCAGCATCGCCGGAGCGCCGGCTTCGGCGCATGCCAGGAACACTTCGCTGCAAGTTTTCGCCAGAACGGCAGGCGCGGCGTTGCCCTCCTCCGGCAGAAACGCCGCATACACAATCCCGGATGCGCGCGTGAGCGCCGCGAATGCCAGGTGGCTTTGCGCAGCCAGTTGACTCAGCCACCCGAGCAGCGCCGGCATTGCGCCGGGCAGGAGACTGATGCGAAAAATCGCTGCAGACGGCGCGGCTTCCAAGACAAGCCGCGGAAACTCGCGGATGCGGGCCAGTACGGAAGTATTCTGTAAATCGCTGAGCGGCACGAGTTCGGCGGCATTCGCGGCGCTGGCCATGTGGCCAAGTTCCCGCGCATGGCGCTCCACGACGGAGGGCTGGCCTACCGCGGTGATGACCACGGACCACAACTGCGGCGCGATCCGCGCGGGAGCTTCCGCCGAAAATAGGAGATGAGCGGCGCCAGGGTCGGCGACTTCCACAATCTGCGGCGTAAGAGCGGATAGCGCGACCGTGCGGCAGAAGCCAAACGCGGACTCGGCGTCGGAGAAAGACGCGACAAACGTTCCTTGCGCCGGAAGCAGCGGGAACGTCCGGAAATTCACGCGCGTGATGACCGCGAGCGTTCCCAGCGATCCGATCAGCAGCTTGTGCAGATCGTAGCCCGTCACATTTTTCACGACGCGCCCGCCGCTTTTCGATGCCACGCCCTCGCCGGTCACAAATTCCATGCCCAGGCAAAAATCGCGCACTCCGCCGTAGGCATGGCGCAGCGGCGAGCTGGAGTTTGCGGCCATGATGCCGCCGACGGTCGCGCGTTCGGCGAAAGGAACCGCGAGAGGAAGAAATTGTTTCTGTTCCGCGAGGACGCGCAACAATTCCGCGATCCGCACGCCCGGCTCGACTCCGAGCGTGAGGTCGCGCGGATCGTACGCCAGGACTCGATTCATGCGCGAGAGATCGAGCGCAACGTCGTAGCGCGCCGGCGGCGAGCCGATGCCGAGCTTCGTGCCGCCGCCGCAGGGAATTACGGCGAGTCCTTCCGCGACGGCGACACGAACGATTTCGGCGATCTGCGCGGCTTCCGCGGGCTGCACGACGGCTGCGGGGCGCAGATCATCCACCTGGCGCGCATGGAGTTCGGCAGAGCCGGTGAGAACGTGCGCGCCGCCCACGATTTCTTCTATTCGCTTGAGGGAAGCTTGCGTGAGGCGGCTCATGCGGGAATCGTCTTGGAAACCGGCATCGGTTGCACGCGGATTTCTCCGCACCCTTTGCCCAGCGGAAGCACTTTGCCGGGATTCAATCGTCCGGTGGGATTAAAGGCTGCGCGGACGCGCCGCATCAGGTCAAGATCCTCGGCAGTGAACATCAGCGGCATCAGCTCATTTTTTTCCATGCCGACGCCGTGCTCGCCGGTCAGCGCGCCGCCAACCGCCACGCAATGCTTCATGATTTCCACGCTCGCCGCCACAACGCGCTGGAATTGCGCGGCGTCGCGTTCGTCGAATAGAATCAGCGGATGAAGGTTGCCATCGCCGGCGTGGAAGATGTTGCCGATTTGTAAGCTGTATTTGCGGCTGACTTCCTCGATGCGCCGCAGAGTTTCAGGCAGGCGCGTGCGCGGGATCACGCCGTCCTGCACGTAGTACATGGGCGAAAGACGTCCGAGAGCGCCAAAGGCGTTCTTCCGGCCCTTCCATAGCAAATCGCGCTCGCGGTCATCGCGCGCCACGCGCACTTCCCGCGCGTGATGCAGGCGGCAGACCTCGGTGATCTCGGCGGCCTGCGCTTCGACGGCTTCGCTGAGCCCTTCCACTTCGATCAGCAGCACCGCGGCGCAGTCTTTGGGGAAGCCCGCATGGACGTAATCCTCGACGGCGCGCAGCGTAAATCCATCGAGCATTTCGCACGCGGCCGGCGTGATCGCGCGCACCGTGATATCGACGACGGTTTCGGTCGTGTCGTCGAGCGTCTCGTAAACCGCAAGCAGCGTCTTCACCGCTTCCGGCTTTCGCGAGAGCCGCACCGTGATTTCCGTGACCAGCGCAAGTGTTCCTTCGGAGCCGACCAGCAGGCCGTTGAGATCGTAACCCGGAGTTTCGATGGTCCTGCCGCCGGTGCGCGCAATTTCGCCGTTGGTCAGGACCAGTTCCAGGCCGGTCACGTGATTTGACGTCACACCGTACGCAAGCGTGTGCGGCCCGCCGGAATTCTCGGAAACATTTCCGCCAATCGTGCACGCTCTCTGGCTCGACGGATCGGGCGCGAAATACAGGCCCAGATGTTCGACGGCGCGCGACAGGTCCAGATTCACCACGCCGGGCTGCACGACCGCGCGCAGATTCGCGGCATCAATTTCGAGAATGCGGTTCATGCGCGAAAAGACCACCACGATGCCGCCGTTGCGGGCAATCGCCCCGCCCGAAAGTCCCGTGCCCGCGCCGCGCCCCACCAGCGGAGTCTCATAGCGATTCGCGAGCCGCACAATTTCAGCCACTTCGCGCGTCGAACCCGGAAAGACGATGCACTCGGGCGATCCAAGTTCCACCGAGCCGTCGTACTCGTACAGCATCAAATCTTCCGCTTGAAACAGGACCGCCTTCGCTCCGAGCAGCGCGACAAGTTCGCGGATGAGTTGTGGTTGCATTAAAATATTTCGCCGACCCAATCGTCACTATAGTCTGCTGCGTTAGGACGAGTCAACGCGCGGACTGGTTGAGTAATGACTCAGTTTGGCCGTGGATCGAGCAACCGTCTGCCCGCACCAAAGACGGACGGCCTCTACAAGACATTCCACCAACAACACCGGACGGTTTTGTATAGGCCTCTCCGTCCCATGTTTTTCGGGACGGAGAGGGCACTTCAACGGAACACCAGCGGGTTCAGTGCGCCGGAGTTGTGCTACTCTCCGGAGTTGTTTTTTGATTCGAGGCGGAGTCTTGAGCAAGCCAAAGCTATTTGCCACGCACGTGTTATTTGATGAACCGCGGCGCCGGTTGGCGGAGCATTTCGAAGTCGAATATTGGACGGAGAACGTGCGGCCGCCGCGCCCGGAGGTCTTGAAGCGCGTTGCGGGCAAGGATGCGCTCGTCTGCCTGCTGACCGAACGAGTGGATCGCGAATTGCTCGACGCGGCGGGCCCGAATCTGCGCATTGTCGCAAACGTGGCGGTTGGTTACGACAATATTGATGTGCCCGCGTGCACCGAACGGAATGTCGCCGTCACGAACACGCCGGGCGTGCTCGACGAGACGACGGCAGACTTCACCTGGACGCTGCTGATGGGCGTTGCACGCCGCCTGGTCGAGGCCGACCGGCTGGCCCGCTCGGGCGCCTGGCTCCAGTGGAATCTGGACCAGCTTTGCGGGACCGACGTTTGGGGCAAGACGCTCGGCATTATCGGATTCGGACGCATCGGCCGCGCCGTGGCCCGGCGCGCGGCCGGATTTCGCATGCGCGTGATTTACTACAGCACGACGCGCGCCCCGGCGGAGGTCGAAAGGGAACTGAACGCGGAATACCTGGAGCGGGATCAGGTGCTGCGGCAGTCGGATTTTCTGTCGCTTCATGTGCCGTTGCGCGCGGACACGCGCGGCTTGATCGGGCCCGCGGAACTCGCGAAGATGAAGCGGACGGCATTCCTGATCAACACGGCGCGTGGGCCGGTCGTGCAGGAGGCTGCGCTTGTGGCTGCGCTCGAGCAGGGAATTATCGCGGGTGCGGCGCTCGACGTATTCGAGCGCGAGCCGCTGATCAGCGACGGCTTGCGGCGCGACAACGTGGTCCTCGCGCCGCATCTCGGTTCAGCTTCGGTCGAAACGCGCACGCGCATGGCCATGATTGCCGTCGAAAATGCCATCGCCTTTTTCAGCGGCAAGCGGCCGCCCACAATTTTGAATCCGGAAGCGCTGCGGCAGAGGTAGCACAGTCCGGCCCCGGCGGGACTGTGCTACCCGGAATCCGATGCTCGATCTCAAACTAACCGCGCTGCAAATTTTTGAAGAGACCCTCGCAGCGATCGACATTCCCGCGGCCATGCGCCGGAAACTTTCCCGCGAAGGCTCGCGCATCCGCGTAAACGGCGAGGCGCTCGACCTCGCTCCGTTTGAGCGCCTCTGCGCGGTCGCCATCGGCAAGGCGTCGCTAGCGATGGCGTGCGGGCTGGCGGAACTGCTCTCGCCGGACTTCCACGCCGATGGCATCGTGGTTACGCCATCGCTCTCGAGCAAGGTTCCCCTGGGATTCCGTCCGATCATCGCCGGACATCCTGTGCCGAATGAGGGCAGCTTCACGGCCGGCCGCGCGATTCTGGATTTTCTCGCGACAACAAATGAACGGACGCTGGTGTTCTTCCTCTTGTCGGGCGGAGGTTCCGCGCTGGTCGAACAGCCGCTCGATCCCGCCGTCAGCCTCGAAGACATGCGGGCGCTCCATGGGTTGCTCGTTACGTGCGGCGCATCAATTGACGAAGTGAACGCGGTGCGAAAACATCTCTCCGCGGTGAAGGGCGGACGTCTGGCCGCGGCTGCCTCCGCGGCCATGAAGATCACGCTTGGCGTAACCGATGTGCCCGACGGGCGCGAGTCGGCGCTGGCGTCGGGTCCGACGCTTCCCGATCCAACGACTGTCTCCGACGCTTGCCGCGTAATCGAGCGCTACGCTCTGCTCGCCAGGTTGCCCGCGCCCATTCGCGCGCGATTCGAACGTCCGGAAGGCATTCCCGAAACTCCGAAAGCGGGCGATCCCGCGTTTCGCCGCGCCGCCTTTCAACTCTTGCTTGGGCGTGACGACGTGTTTCATCCCGCGCACCTCGCCGCCGAGGCGGCCGGATTCGTCACCGTGTGCGATAACTCGACCGACGATTGGCCCGTCGAGCGCGCCGCGGATTCTCTGCTCGCGCAGCTCTTGGAGTTGAAGCGCGCAAATCCAGGCCGGTCCGCGGCCGTGATCGCCGATGGCGAAGTGAGCTCGCCGCTGAAGGGCAACGGCGTAGGCGGGCGCAACTCGGCGTTCGTCCTGCATTGTGTGGAGAAAATTGCGGGACAGCGCGTCGCCGTGCTCAGCGCCGGCACCGACGGCATTGATGGATCGAGTCCGGCGGCGGGGGCCGTCGCCGACGGCGAAACATCCGCGCGCGCGCATGCCTTGGGACTCGATCCGGGCGATTACTTCCGGCGAAGCGATTCCTACACGTTCTTCCGGAAGCTGGGCGGCGCGATCGAGACGGGACCCACAGGAAACAATCTGCGCGATCTCCGCATCCTTCTCGCGGAGTAACTCCTGCAGAACTCCATCCCCGCTATTCAAGGGCAGGCAAGATCGTTGCGCACCATGAACAAAAACCGCCAATCCGCAGGGGACTTCAAGACCTTGCAGGTCCGGTATCGCTTCAGGATGTAATCGCTTACAGGATCACTCGCCATTGCGGACAAGGGCGTCCCCGGCCAGGAATTCGGAATCTTCTCGTCGAAAGAAACTTCGAGCAAGACCACGTCTACCGGATGGGAGACGAGTTGAGAAATCATCTCTCTCAACTGCTGGTTGGTGTGCATGCCGGGTTGGACATAATCGTAGCGCGTCGAGCTGAGAGTTCCCGTCAGGTAGTAATAAAGCGGAAGATATGGATAAACGAGAATTGGCTGGCCCGGCGCAACATGCGCCTGAACATATTCGATGACGGTGTCCTCACCCGGCATGGTCAGTACGCCTCGGCGCGTCGTCACATTGTTAGGGGCATTAACAGCTCGCAGCAGCAGCGGCGCCGACAATGCCAGGAAGGCGATCAGAACGTACGCAATGACGAATGGGCGTACTGCCTTGAATACTCGCCCGGGAATGTCGCGGCCGTCGATGAGCCAGCCGAGCAGCAAGAAAAACAATGGCTGCAGGTACATGAAGTGGAGAATGTCCGCCCTGGCGATCACAATGGAGAGCAACAGGCCGGCCAATGTGGCATTGATCAAGACATAGTACGCACCCCTCGCGGGCGCCGATCGTTGCCTCCACATCCGAATCACCCAATAAACCATCAGCCCGATGGCCACAAGCGGCAGGACAGGAACCAGAAAGAGAGGACTAACGGCCAGCACCACTATGAGTCTCGTGGCCAGAGTTCCGGTTCCGAACAGGAGGTGGCGGGTACTATCCGACCAGTTCTGATACCCGTAGGGCACGCGGTTGGCCATCGAATAGTGCTGGAGTGGCCAGAACCAGTCAGCCAGCATTGGCTGCAAGCTGTGCCGCATGCCGAAATAGGCCAAAGTTACCGCCACAGGCCAGGCGAGGCCGACGGCAAGCCCGGCCAGTTGAGTTCCCCTCAATCGAGGTCTTTGCCGGTCACTCAGCGTGATCGCCAGCAATCCGGCTCCCATGCCGAGGATCAGCCCTCCCCCTTTGGATTGCTCAAAAAGAAAAGTGAGAGAGGCAAACGACCCCGCTGCAAATGCCCACGTCATGCGCGGCGATTCCAGCCATCGCACCGCGCAGTAAAGGCCTAAACACGCCCAAAGCGTGCTGTCCCAGTTGTGCAAAACCAAAAACCGAGATGGCAAGGCAGTCAGCGTCACCAGGCCGGCCGTCAGCAGAGACACGCTCCTCGTGCAGACCCGGCGCGCCAGCAGATAGGTGAGAAGGGAAGCGACACTTCCCGAAAGAGCAAGCGCGGTCCGCGCCACTCCCAGCGAATCGCCGAAAATCCTGAACAGGCCGGCCAACAAATAATAAGAACCGGGCGTATAGAACGAGAAGAAATCGCGGTAGGGAACTTCGCCGCGCAGGACCCGCTCCGCCCCTTGCAACACAATGCCCTCGTCAGGTTCCATCCCCGTAAAGCGCCGAAAAATGCAGAGGTAGGCGAAAGTCAGCGCAAACACCACTATCGCCAGACACATTTCGACTGAAGATTTCTCAGGAAAGCAGAGAGGTGATTCCCCGGCGCGCTCCCCGGCGGACGCGACTCCCTCCAGCGTATGGTTATCGCTAACGCTCAGGGACATCGGAGCATCCTTTTCGTTTTCTGGCGCCGAACGGCCGCCACAGCCAGCAAAAGCGGCGTCGAGTCATACGGGAGCGGGCTGTACTTGCAGCCCGCCAGAATAATAATAATGTTGATTCCAAGCATCAATTGCAATGCTCCTGAGCATCAACTGCCGGATCACACGAGTACGGGGACAGCTTCGGAGGCGCCTCATCAGGCTCGACTAGCCAGACGTGCCGGTCCGGATAGTACTGGATCAACTCCTGGTTCTCAGATGTGCCCATGTCTCGCGCCCAAACCACTTTGGACCCGTCGATGTCAGCACCGTTATATACCCACTCAACCCCTAGCGACTCATGGTCGGTGCGGTAACGTACAAGGACCAGTTGGCGATCAGCCAATGAGTTGAGCTCGGCCGCCACTCTCGCTCGGTCCATCCCCGTACCTCGGGTGATTCCAGACGCATCCAAACTGATCCGTCCAAAAAGCCGATCCAAACCCCCAACTGGTTCGGCACGCGGCGCGCCGCGAAGATACAACGTAACTATTTGTACGGGAACCATCAGAACGCAGATCAGGACAATCGCATGTACAAGGAATCGTCCGGCTGGACGGCCTTCATCGCGCCATGTCCTGAGGTGTCGCATCGCCTGCAGAACGGCCGCCAGAATCAGCCCAGTGAACGGAGCAGCGTAAGTAGGGGCGAAAAAAAATACAAACTCCATACCCGCCATTGAGAAAGCCCCGACGACGACCAGGAACCGGATTCGCCGGTCACGCATGGCCCAGGGCAGGGCGAAGAGGGGCAAGGTCAACGCAGGCCCGATGTAGAAGATCCATGTAAGCAGGAACTTCCGGACCGTTTCCCATACGAATCCAGATACTGTACGGGCTTGCTCGTACCGGCGGAATTCACTCAAGTAAAAAGCGCGCATCACCTCGTTGTGGTACGTGGGTTTTGGGTTCGTCGATTGTCCGTAGAAATACCGCGCCATCGAGTAGGTGTCTCGATTTACCTGGTAAGGCATTCGAAAGGGACTGCCTGTGACCCGCCAGAAGTAATAACCCGTCCACACACCTGCGAAAATCAGCAAACAAGCGGCCGGGGCAATAACACGGCGAAACAAGATACGCGACGGCGGCCTCTTTTTTCCCCACATCCACACCAGCAGCGCCACCGCAACCGGCAAGCTCAAGAGTAGGCCTTCGTAGGGGCGGCTGTTGGCAAGAATGGCGAGGCCCAGGCCCATCAGCAGGGAATCGCGCACCCTTTGCTGGCGCATGATTCGTGGCAACGCCCCAAGGACCAAGGCTCCGCCGATTGCCGCCGGAGCTCCTCCCCAATAGCTTTCACCCCAGCTGAAAACACCGAAGCGCATCACCGGCAGCAAACCGCCAAGCAATGCCCATCCTGGGGGCAGCCACGCCTGCAGCATCCAGCAGATCGCAGCACACATAACGCCCACGCTGAGCCACACGCCCCAGAATGGATGCCCCCCTATAACCTTGCCCGCAGCCAGGATCAGACCTTGCATTGGAGGGTACATAGACGCGTAGGTAGGTTGGAAAATGATGTGCAAACTTTCAAAGTGAATCCACATTGGGTGGGGAGGATTGCTGAGCCGGCCATGGACAAAGGTGTCGGCAGCCAGCAGAAAACTGAATTCATCAGGAACATGGGGAGTCGGAATCGGCAAAATCGGCAGGATAGCGGCGCGCAGTACAAGCGCTAGAACTCCGCAGATCAAAATGCTGAGGCCTCTCCTTCGCGCCAACTCCCGGCAGGTACATTCCATCTGGCCAAACCAGCGAGAACCAAGCTGCGGGTGCGTAAGCGCAATGGAGAGCGCAAGCGCCGTGAGAAGAGCTTCCGGAATGAGCGTAAAGATCATTGTGGAAGGTTGAACACAATGCTCATCGCGGGGAACATCAAGCAGGGTTCGACGAGAAACATTGGCGAATCGCTCCTTGCTACTGGCTCACCGGTTGCAACTTCGCGCTGACCTCTGGCGACAGCACGGTCGTTCTCGCCGCTGGAGACCGCCGCCGGAAAACTGAGATGCCCCAAACCCGGCTCACCAGGGAATAATTGGCAACTATCGTCGTGCCCAGGGCCTGTATCTCGGCAGGGGATAGATTCTGGACATACTCCGCGATCCAGGGATGCACGACGACCACTTGGACCGCACCGCTGGAGATCGCCTTCATGATTTCATCCTTGGAAACGACATGGTACTGAGCTCTCGCTTCAGGGCTGATCTTGCTCATGATGCGATAGACGAAGTGGTCCTCCAGGCCCGGAAAGTATCGCCTTCCTGATTCGAAGACGAATCCTGGCCAAAAGGAAAGGACGACATCGGTCGGATTGCTATTCGCCTCTACGATTCCCGCCACTTCCCGGTAATGCGACATCTCCCAAAGGGGATCGCCCGAATTCATCCCGGTTTCCGTCCCAATCTCGACGAAAAACAGCACGGCCGCCGCAACCGGCAAGAGGACCACCCATTTCCTCCCGGGCCGAATAGTGACGCGCAAGCCCTCGGCGACAAATGGGATCAGAAATGGGACGAGGGGGCTGTCGAAATACTGATCGTAGGGAGGAAACGGAATCAGTGCGGTGGCTGTGTAGGCCAGGAGCAGCAGAAACGCGACCTGAAAATATGCATAATCTTCCTGGCTGTATTGTCCCGATTGTTTCCTGCTCAACTGCAACACGCTATCCGCGCCTATGACGGCCAAAACCACTTCTGCCGTGAAGTAGGGATGGAGCTCCAGTAAATGAACAAAAAGGTTTACGAAGTAGACGATGGCGGTGTGACCAACGCTCTGGTATCCCTCGATGACTTGGCCGTTCACCCAGAGGTAACCCTTGTCCAATCTGTGGTACTGGATGTTGTTGAAGATGAATGCGCTCGGACCGCTTGCGAAACTCACGATCATCGGAAGAAGGCCACACGTTGCTCCCCCTCCGAGTGTCAGTGTCTTTGCGTACGGCAGCTTCGTCGTTCGCCATTCATGGTAAACAAGCCACAGCAATACTACCGGTATCACCGGACCGTACAGCGAACGCGCCGAGGCGCAGGCTCCCAGAGCCAACCCGGCGATGAAATACCAGCGAAGTCGTTCCGAGTGCAAAGCAACATACAAGCAGATAGTCGCGACGGACATCAACAGGTTGGCTACAGCAAATGTCTTTACTACGACATTCCACGACACCCAGTAAGGATTCAAGAGAACCACCGCAAAGGTCGCGAGAGCTACCTTTGTGGGGAGTCGCTTTACATGGAGCAGGCATATTCCCCACAGGAAGACCGCGAGGCCTCCACAGGCCGCCGAAAACATCCGCATTGCGACCAACGACTGCGGATGAACCGCCCATATCCAGCTATAGAGGTAAGGAAGCAACGGAGCCTGCTGAAAGAAAAAATCCCGATAGGGAACCTTGCCCTCCCAAACCAGCCTCGCGGCAGTAGTATAGAAACCCTCATCTCCATCGATCGGCCGCACTTTGGCATAATGCACCAGCCCGGCAAGGTATGCCACGGATGCCAAAAGGATCGCTGCAAAGAGAAGTTGTCTTCGGTTCATTCGAGAGGTCCTGTTTCAATTATCGAGTCAACGCCTGACCCACAGCCGCCTCTTCTTTCCGCTTGCGGTAATAATCCATCTCCAGTTTCCTGCCCGTGGCGTTGAAAATTCTGAAGCGCGCAATCCCCAGGCGTTGCAGCACAAGTTTGCACGTCGTAGCCAGCACGCCAAACCCATACTTCACGCTTCTACGGAAATTAATGGAGGAGGCTTCTTCGAAATACTTGGTTGGGCAGGATATTTCCCCTATGCCGAACCCGAAAAAGACGCTTTGCGCGATCATTTCATTGTCGAAGACGAAGTCATCGGAATTTTCGAGCAGAGGAAGGGTGCGCAGGACCTCGCTGGTAAACGCCCTGAAGCCGGTGTGATACTCGGAAAGCTTCGCGCCGGTGAACAGGTTTTCAAACGCCGTCAGCGCGCGATTCGCAATGTATTTGTAAAGGGGCATGCCACCCTTCAGCGCTCCGCCTCCGAGGATCCTCGAACCCAGGACGACATCGTAGACACCAGAGGCCACCATCCCCGCCATGGCCGTAACCAGCAGAGGCGTGTATTGGTAGTCGGGGTGGACCATTACGACCACGTCCGCGCCCGCAGCCAGGGCTTCGCGGTAGCAGGTCTGCTGGTTGCGACCGTAACCGTAGTTCCGGTCGTGCGCAAAAACCATCAGACCGAGACTCCTCGCCAAAGGAACGGTGCGATCCGAACTGGCGTCATCGACCAGTATCTTGATGTCAATGGCGTCCGGCAGCTCGCGGACCGTTTGCTCCAGAGTCTTCTCGGCGTTATAAGCCGGCATCACGACGGCGATTCGTTTCCCGTTAATCATTTTGAACACCTTCCATTCATGTGCGCGCGCTCTTGCTACTGTCATACCACAAGCAGCGATCAGCGCAATCGGTATGGATCAGTTTCTCGATTTCGGTCATTGCGCCGCCACACGGTTTCCTTCCGTCAGGATTTCAGGGGTCTCCGCCAGCTTGTACGCGGCGAAGGCAAAAACGATCAGAACCGGAAACAGAAAATACATGCGGTGCCATGCGACCAGCGCGAAGTAGACCGGCGGAATCCAGAGCAGCGCAAGGGTGGTCCCGAAAGCCCAGCGCAACGCGGTCCTGCCCTTCGCGGGAAAATGGCCGGCCACCAGGAGCATGGCGAGCAGCAGAGGGCTCAAGTCGTGCGTAAACATGTGAAACCCTGTCACCAACGAAACAACCAGCGCCGCCGCGAACATCAAATCGAAGAAGGCCTCGGGCCTCTGGCGATTTTCCTTATTCCATCGCCAGGCCGTAAATAAAACCAGGGACACCGAGATTGCCGCCACAATTGTGTTGATGGTCCCCTTACCCACGCTGTGGCCGAGAATTCCGGAGACGAATCCTCGAACTGTGGCCATGTCAACGGCCTTTCCGTAGGACAAATTTTCCGGATTGCCGGCAATGGTCAAGAGCAAATGGACATAGCTCAACAACCCCTGCCATCCGACGGCAAACAGCGATAAGGCGCCCAGCGCCGCTCCGCTGAGCAGAAACCCGGCCAGAAATCTCCACTTTCGACGAAAAAAGAAAATCAGGACAAAAGGCAGCACGAACTGAAATTTGAATAATCCCAGCCCCAGGCACATGCCTCCGCTCAGATCGCGCCCGCGCTTGAGACTGATGTATGTCATCGCGTACAGCAGCAGAAGGAGCAGCGAGGGCTGGCCCTGGTAGAGGGCGACGCCCAGTGGGGCGAACAGGAACCAGAGCGTGATGTAGCCGAGTTCGTCCTTGGGAACAGGAGCGTACGGCCGGAGGAGAATGGGGAGAACTAGCCAAATCAGGACGTTGATCAATCCCCAGACCAGGTAGGCCGTCTTGTAGGGCAGGCTCGTCAGGGGAGCGAAAAGAAGCGCTTCGAAGGGAGGATGCTCATAAATGAGAGGCGCGGCGCGAGTGTATAGGGAATCTCTCAAATTCGCTTGTTCCCGAAGGTCGTAAAGCTTTGCGCCGTCTCCCTGGTGGACCATCCGGGCGCCGACATACATGGTGGTGAAATCTGTTCTTTCCACATTCGGCCCGCGTGCCGCCCAGAAGACGGCTCCAAAAAGAAGAACCGCGGCGCCGAATAGGATAACTGCGCGTTCATTGAATCCGCTGTTGCTCTTGCCAGTTGAACGAACGCACGGTGCCGCAGGCGTCACTGAGACAGACATGGGTTCCTCCCACCGCTGCCAGTCGCTCCGCATCCGCGATCTGCGCCGGAGGCCGAAGGATCAGCAGTCGCTTGACCGGATGGGTACGGAGAAAGCTTCGGCGACTTTTCATCCGGCTCTAACGGCCAGCTGCGGCGGTCCTTGTAATACCGCAGCAGTTCCTCGTTCTCAGTCTGGCCCATATCCCGCGCCCAAACCACCTTGGAGTTGTCAATGTTTGCTATGTTGTATACCCACTCAATCAAGGTGTTGTGGTCCGGTTTGTAGCGCACGAAAACAAGCTGGCGCTCCGGCAGGGAATCGAGATGCGCCAAAAGCGCGGCACGCAGGACCAGAGCAAGCAGGCCGCAAATGAGGACGCTAATCCCACGCTTCTGGGCAACCGCTCCCAGGGCTTGCTCCGCGTTCTGGAACCAACTGGAGCCAAGCCGCGGGTACGCGACCGTCAACAACAATGCGAGAGAAACGAAAAAACTCTCCGGCCCTAGAAGAGCAAACATCTCTTATTCATCATTTTGCGTAGTGATAAGCTTTCCCTATTGATTTCCGTACTTGAGAATTTTACGCGCGGTATCTTGCAACCATTTGGCGCCAGCGGCCACCGGATCGCTCATCCAACTGAAGTCCCATTCGTAGACCTTTTCCCAAATGCCTGGCGTGTACCAGAGACCCCGAAGTCTGCGCCAATAGCGTGCTCGGGTTTCAGGGTCTGCCGGGATTGGACCCTTTTCGTCCGCTGCGACAGTAAATTCGGGCGGCGGCTCCAACGGAAGCGGCGACTGACGCCGGAATCCGTATTCCTGCTCAATCACCGTCTCCACGCATTCCCAATAGGCTCCGGCAATCCGCTCCTCCTCGGCTCGCTTCTGTGCTGACCAGGAGGCCTGTGCAGCAACGAATTCCGCGGGCATTTCCGGACGAAGCTTGAGTTTAGGCCGGATCGTGGCCACAACGAAGATCCCGATCGCCAGGGTCACGATCACAATCGCGTCGTACTTTCGCTTGACGAACATTGCGGCCGGCTTCCTGACCTCGGCGCTCGATTACCGGCTTGATAGTCTCGCAGACCCTTCCGCAGACCCCGTGGGGGCCTCGTCCACCCTTTCCAGCAGAACACTCACCTGATCTTCACAAAGAACCTTCCACCCGGGATCATGTCGAAGCACGTAAGTAAGACCTTCCCCTGGGGGGAATAGCACATAGCGAATCTTGTACTTGTCCAGAATAGCCTCGGGTTTGTCCAGTGCGAGCAGGTCCAGATAGTCCTTGAATACTCCCTCGTATTCGAAAATGTCGACCCGGCTATCCACGAACACTTTTAGATTTCTATCGTTCCAGCCCAGGTACCCGCCCCAGAGATAGAAGTTCAGCATCGGACCTTCCGCCGGGTGTGCTTTCAGATAAGGGAAGATACTTGCGGGGTATCCCTGATCCACAGAACGCTGCAGATTCGCCGAGCTAGGCCAATACCAAGCGATGCCCCCAATCATCAGAATGATGCCGAGCGCATTGATCAGAGGTTTGTCGATCTCCGGCTGATACGGCGGTATAAAATCCAGCGTCTTTGCCAGGATCGGCGCCACTACGATGCTCAGCAGAAACAGAAATCGCACGTAAGTGAGGCCACTGTACAAAGCCAGCAGTAACAACCCCAATTCCGTCAGCGTCCATCGCCCTCGGCGCAACACCGCGCTCAGGAACAGAATCACCAGAAGACTCAGGACCACCTTCCCTCTGCTGTCGTGGAAATCCACCGATACCCATTCCGCTATATGCGCGATGTTCAGCTTTTGCCGGAACGCAAGGTCGAAGGGATATAGGACCAGCCGAAACCCGAACGGATTTATGAAGAGTGCCGCCACACTGGCCACTCCTGCCGCCAGAAGCTTTCGCAGCTGTGATGGGCTCCAAGGCTCAGCTACCACACGGCCCCAACTTCCTTGCACGCAACCCGCCGCTACAATGATCCCGAACATGACCAGACCTATCAGCCACGACCCGTGCGTGTTTACCCAGAGACAGAACAGCGCGGGAATGAACCACACCGCAGCGTGTCCCTCACGCCGAAAGCGTTGGAGAATGATCAGTAGAAGGAGGAGATAAGCGTAGCCGAACAAAATCGTGCGCGGCCCATAGGAAACCACAGCGAGGAAAATCGAGAAGTAACAAGCGATTACCGAGGCCTTGATGTTCCCGCTCTCCTTGTAGCATAAGTATAACAATCCAAGTGAAATAACGGCGATCAGGAGAACGCGGAACGTCTGAATGCCCATCAATCCCCAGGCGCGCCATGCTAAATAGTAGGGGATCTCGGCAAACCATTCGCTGTTGATCCAGGGGTGGCCAGCCACGGTGAATGAGTACATGTCATAACGCGGAAGCTGGTGGTATTTGATGAGACTTTCCGCATTGCGCAGATGCCACCAGATGTCCGGGTCACCCACACTCCCGCCAGCCATGATGAACACGGTTGTGAGAAGCATCCCCACCAACAAGGATGGAAAAGAGAACACCACTCTAAGCCAACGCTGGAGTTGGGTTCGAGGGTCTATCAACGCTCCGCTGACCGGGCGCACTGGAAGAGATGTTTCTCCCAACTCCGCCTCCTCGACGCTGTAAGCTTTGCGACCCTCAGGTAGCATCCATTATGGGTCAGGAGTGCTCCAGCAACTGCCATACCAATTGGGAAAGCGTTTGCACATGAGCGCCAAATAAGTTCCTGGTTCCAAGACCTTTTCGAGGCAAACCGTTCCTGCAGACCAACATGCAGTGTCGTTGGGTGTGTCTTTTACTATACATTTTTTGATACTGCGCCAGGTTCGCCAAGTTCGTTGAGCCCGATAGGCCATGCCGGATTTCGAATCCAGCCACAACTAGTCGAGTGGAACTGCAACCAAATGGGAATAGTCTGCCGGCACTATCCGTCCCTACCCGCATGCTCTACCTTCAGTGGTGGTGGACCATAAGGCATTTAAATTAAGTTGGTTAATGGCTCATCCGGCGTAGGGCGCGACGAATCAGTGTGTCCATTTCGTCTCGCAAGCAAAATATTTCATCCTCTTTCTGGCTGTATGATTTGCGAGGCAATGTTCCAATAGTGGTACTTTTTTTCCTTCTTTATTCTCCACTCCGGACTCATCGGCCTCAGACGATTTACGCTAACTCCTTGATTCTCATACTTGGTAGCTAGGCTCCCATTTGGAGCTATGGTTGCACGCGATTCAATCCTGGGAGTCTTGTGACCCCTGGGTTCCTCAGCGCCCAGTCCGCGCACAAATGGCCGGGCAACATTCGCGAGTTGCAGAACGTCGTCGAACGAAGTCTTGTGCTGGCCAACGGCAACGTGCAGCTTGGCGTGGAGGATCTGCCCCCGGAACTCAGGGGCTTGATCGTCTCCAACTGCACGCGGGAAACAAGGTGAAAGCCGCTCGGGAGTTAAACATCAGCCGTTGCTACTTGCATCGGCTGCTGAACCAGCTCAATATCAATGACGTCCCCAAGGAAGACGAAGCAGACGAAGGGGAGATACCGCCGGAGGAGGGCGCCAGCCCAAGCGGTGGCAACGAGCGGGTGAAGATTGGCTCCGATGTGGCGTGAGGTCGCATGATGAGAATAGGCAAACAGGCGTTGAGACGGTGCACGTCCGGACAGGCGCTTCTGGAGACGGCATTGGTATTGCCTCTCCTGCTGGCGCTGATTTTCAATGCGATCAACTTCGGGTATTTCTTTCTGGTGGCCTTAAATGTGTCTGCTGCTCCGCGGAGTGGCGTCCTATACTCCATTTTAGGATCTGCGTCGCCCGGAGGGCCGGTTTTGCCGAATGTGAAGCCTTCCATCGCCCCCTCTTCCGACATTACGACAGTAAGCTATCTGACCTATTCGGACATGATAGGCGCGCTGGCTACACCAACCGGAGCTTCCATTCAGATCTGTTCCAAAGTTCTGGGCGTCGCCTCTAACAAAGCCAATTGCGTGACCTGTACAGGCTTTAACACTGCTTGCAGTGCTGCCGCCGCAGGATCGGGAGCGCTGGCGCCAGATGCAGACCCGGAGCCGACTCAGTTTGTATTAAACCGTGTTGATGTGACGTACAGTTTCAAACCCATCATCCCAGGAACTCCTTTTGGGATCGCTTTGATGCCATCGACAATTTGTTCGGGGGGGACGTGCACGTTTCATCGCCAGGTATCCATGCGGGCAATGGATTAGCCGGAGAGAATAGCGGAATGCGAAAAGACAAAACGAAGCGTCTACCACGTCAGAAAGGCCTTGCGGCGGTCGAGTTCGCGTTGACCATTCTTCTCGTGATGGTCGTAATTTTCTGGGCGTTCGAATTTATTATGTTGGTTTACACGTACAACGTGATGGCGGAGGCGGCGAAAGAGGGCGTTCGCTACGCCATCGTGCATGGCGCGAATAACTCGTCCTCCAGCGGCCCGGCCACTGGGGCGGCGAGAGATTGCACTACCAATATCGCAGCGATCACGACCCTAGTCCAGAGCTATGCCAGCACTTCGTTTCATAACATTGCAGGGATGACCATAACCGTATGTTACCTGGATGGGAACAACCAGCCGCCTAACCGGGTTCAGGTTGTGGTCAGCTATCCCTTCATCCCATATGCCTCGCTGGGTTGGATTCCCCCCATCATCAACGCGGCGGCGGAAGGGCGGATCGCAAACTAAATGGCAGGCGAGGAACATATGAACAACAATGCCCAGGATTTCCGGAGTTATAGTCCTCACCGGCGGTCTGGGGAAAGCGGCCAGACGATGCTCTTTGTGCTACTGGCCCTCAGCGTCTTCCTTCTTGGAGCCGTTGGGTTCGCGGTCGACCTGGGCAATGCGTGGTTTCATCGGCAGAACGCTCGAAACGCAGCCGACGCAGCCTGCACCGCCGGGGCCATGGATATGTTATCAACGGCGAATGGGACCGCGGCAGGCGGCTTCACCGTGGGCACGGACTTTCAGTGCTCCGGTAAAGCTGGTGCGGCGCCTTGCCAATATGCAGCGTTGAATGGCTACAGTGCACCAGGCCTCACGGCCAATACACCTTCCAACGAGGTAAATGTCAGCTTCCCAAGCTCAGTGCCGGGCATCGCCTCTTGCAGTGGCGCCACTCCGCCACCGGAATGCACTGCGTCCGGTTTTACCGCCAACCCGTACATGCTGGTCACCGTGACAGATCGCGTCCAGTCGTTTTTTATGGGATTAATCACTGGCAGCCACACAATGGACGTACGAGCTAGCGCGGCGTGTGGTTTGGTTCTCTCGAATTCGCCTATTCCCATCCTCGTGCTCAATCCTGCAGTAAGCGGCAGCTTGAGTGGGAACGGAAACATAAATATTACGATTGTCGGAGGTCCGCAAAAGAGTATTCAAGTGAACTCAAACAGCACAACGGCAGTGAGCATTTCTGGCGGTTCTGGAACCATAGACCTGACCCACGGAGGACCAACTAGCAGCGGTAGCGACCTTGGTGTGAATGCGTTGGAAGGCAAAGTTGGGATATTCAATACGGCAGGAATTGGGCAGTGGATCGACCCGGCTCCAGCTATCTCCGATCCCTACGCACAGGTTCCGTTTCCTGCCGTCGTTCCCCCTCCGCCGGTCCGGCCTTCGGATCTGACCGCCTTGCAGTGCCCATCGATTCCTTGCGGGGTGCTACCCCCCGTTCATGGATGTCAGGACGCAGCCGGCTGCCAGCTTTATACCGCTGGACTATATACGACAGATATTCAATCAAAAAACAATTCACTCATTTTCGACCCCGGTGTCTACTATATGCAGGGCAATCTTGTCGCAGGTCCGAACTCTTGTCTGCGGCCTAGTACCGGAACCGGGGACGGCAGCGGCGGAACAACTTTTTACTTTTCGGGTAACAAAACCATCAACGTGACAGCCAATTCCGGCACATGGGGCGTTTGCCAAACAAAGACCCCACCAGTGATCCCAGTCCCCCTCTCCACGCTCAAGTGCATACAGAGCGGCGCCGGGGCCACTGTGCTTCCTGCCGCCATAGTTGCTAGCGGTGGGTTAACCGGCAACGTACTTTTGGGACCTTGCAATGCACCATCGGGCGGCGGTACCAATTACGGAGACCCTCTGGGCGCGAACGATCCTCTCGGTGAGCAGCGCGGAATGTTATTCTTCCAGGACCGCGATGCCAATCTGGCGGCTACTAAACCTCTTAATCAGCCAAGTTGGGGCGGTGGCGGGGCGTTTGGCTTAGCAGGCTTCATGTATTTTCATTATTGTAATTCAATTGACGGCCCCCACTTGGGAACTAACTGCAATTCGGGAGCCTATACCGATCAACTGTCGCTCCAGGGGGGGGCGTGCTCAAGTACTTACGTGGTCGGCAACATAGTGGTCGACGAACTGAGCCTCGGCGGTAATCCATGCATCGAAATGGATCTCAACCCGAATGCCTTATACTACGTGCTAAAGGCTTCGCTGCTTGAGTGAGCAAGAGTTCGGGCCGGGCCGATAGACCATGATTTTTGCGAAAGCGGTGGCAGCTTGATTTCCATGAACCCCAATGTCGTTGGCCGTATGCAGGGGCTGGGATACTAACGCATGGCTTTGCTTTCGCTCTGTCTTCTGGACCCGCCGGCGGCGCCCTCCGCAGGGATGCGGCGGGTTTTCTCGCCTCTCCGGCTGTCGTTTCCAAAAGTGGATCGTACGTCGTTTCCTGGGCGGGCAATCTTGTGTTCGTTCCTGACGCACGTCATGGCCGTGTGTGGAATGCTGTTTCTGCCGGCCTATGCCGGGATGTTCGCGCAGCCGAGTCCGAAAGAGTTCGAAGTGGCGGAGATCCTCGAAACAAGACAGGTGATTTATCTCCCTCGGCTTGGCGGCGGCAGTGAAGGGAACGGCTATCCGGGAGGCGGCTCGGCCACTCGCCGAAAAGGAACTTCGGCAATTGCCGCATCCACCAGTAAAGGCGTCACTTATCCCGGGCCGCAGGTGATTGTTTCCGATCCGCCCAAGCCGACCAACAACTTTCAAACCCTCATGCGGCCCGCGCTGAAGAATCCACCTGTTTTGAAATCGTTCGTGCCCATGCCGAACATCGTCCAGACAACGAATGCCGGGCCTTTCCCGTTCGCTGAGCCTGCCAAGCCGGTTCGCCCGGCGCTGCCACTAACGGAGCTCAAGCCGAGAATGCCGGTCCCTGTTCAGCCGGACGCGAAGGCCATTGATGCGACCCCCGGCATCGTCCCCCCGGGCACGACGCCGGTTGACTTGGCGAAGCTGACGCTGCCGTCCAGCGCCCCTCAGCGGCCCGCTCTGCCGGACATGACAGCTCCGAAGTCCGCCGCTCGGGCCGTTCAGGAGACTCCCACGCCAGTTCAGTTTTCGCCTGTGCCCACGCAGGGAACGGACCTGCAAAACCTTCTGGCGCTGAGCCCCGCGCCTGCGCCGCCCGACGCGAAAGCGGAGATTCCTGTGGGCGAGAGCCGCGGACGCTTCGCGATTTCGCCCGAAGCGAACCAAACCCCTTCAGCAGGTGCGCCTGGTTCCAGGTCCCAAGGTTCCTCCTCTTCTTCAGTTACGGCCATAGGGAGTGAGACCGGAGGTCCGTCCGGAAATGCGGCGGGGGTAGGCCCGACCGGCGTCAGCAACGGAATCGCCAGGTTGGCCGTTGGCGGCGAGGGCGGACTAGGCACCAACACAGGTAGTGGCACGGGCTCGGGCAACGGTGGGACGGGTTCAGGCAGCGGTCGTGGCTCGGCTACGGGAGCGGGGTTGGGCGCCGGACCGGGAACAAGCTTAGGTATCGGAACGGGCGCAGGTGCAGGCAGTGGTGGTGGGGCCTTCCCTGGTATCACAATTCAAGGGGGAAGCCAGCAAACCGGGACGGCCGCCAACTCCGCTACCATGCGTTCTCTAGCTTCGGTGGCGCCAAGAGGCTCCTACGGCATGACCATTGTCGCGACAGCGAGCAGCGGCGGGGGACTCCCAGACTTCGGGGTGTTCTCGCATGAGGGAGTTTATACCGTTTATGTGGACATGAGGCGCACGGTGGGGGATCGCGCCCCGTCATGGATCTTGCAGTGCGCGGTGTTGCAGGGAGCAGCCGGTCAAGCCGATACGGCAGGGAGTCAAGGCAGGGCAGAGGGTTTCGCGCCGCCTTTTCCACTGGTCAAGCCAGAACCGGAGTTCCCGGCCGCAGTGGTTCGCAAAAATCTGTCCAAGATGATTGTGGTTTACGCCATCATCAATAACCAAGGGAAATTGGAGCAGATGTCGGTGAAGCAGAGTCCCGATAGCGAGTTGAACGGACCTTTGCTCGAGACCTTGGGGAAATGGGCATTCCAGCCGGCGCAACTCAATGGCAAGGCTGTGGCGGTGAAAGCGCTGCTGGGAGTGCCGTTGTCGCTGCCGCAGTAATGGCTGGGCCGAAAAAGAAAATTACTTCTTTTCCGGGGGCGGTTTAAGGAACCCCACTCCAGCTTGTCTCAATTCGTGGGGTGTGGGTTTCTTCTTTGGCGGCTTCTTGACTTCGCGTTTTCGTGCATCCTTGCTTCCCATAGTCTTTAGTTTGCCACAGGCGGGAAGACATAGCTAGAGGCGGCGGCACAAACCAAAAGCGCACAGTCCCGCCCTGGCGGGACTGTGCTACGCACTTTTCACGGCCGCGCGCGCCTCTTGGAGCACACACGCGACGATGTGGGGGACGGCCTCTCGCACAGCGGACGACAGTTTGGCGCCTACTTCGAATTGTTTCCCTTCAATTCCGAAAACAACTAAACGAGCCGGGAGTTGCTGCAAGGCGCGCGCCAACTCGACGGCTTCGACCAGACCGAAGGCGTGGGTCGAAACATTGAAGATTTTTCCGGGCAGAGATTGCAGAAGCGCGTCGAAGCGGTGGAGCGTGCCCGTCAGACTGTCCGAAGCGACCGCATCCACAACGATGACGGAACCAGCGCCCTTCCACAATTCCATCAGAGAAGCGCCCTCGCCCTCATGTTCGATGGTCCGGAGAAACGGCAGATTTTGACGTCTGATTCTGCGAGCGACGATCCTCCCGACAGAATCGTCTCCACGGCAGGAGTTTCCGATTCCGATCACAAGGACCGGGGGTTCACCTTTGGGCGACGACATATTTTCCCTGGTCATCCGCGATCGATCCGCAACTTCAGGAAATGCGTGGAACAAGAAATGCACGGATCATAATTGCGCACGATTTGCTCGCATCGCCACTGCATCTCTTCGTCGGGAAGGGCCACATTTTTGGAAACGAATTGCTTCAAGTCGTCCTCGATCATTTTCTGATTCTGCGAAGTGGGAGGAATAATTTTTGCGTCGAGGATCGTGCCTTGCTCGTCAAAGCGATAGCGATGATAAAGAATCCCGCGAGGAGCCTCGGTACAAGCGTATCCGGTCCCAGCTTTCATTTTGATCTCCATGGCGGGACTTTCCGGCAGTTCGTACTGGCCGATTATGCGCAGAGCCTCCTCGCAGGCATGGAGAATCTCGATACTGCGAACCACGATGCTTTGAAACGGGTTCTTGCAAACAGATTTCAAGCCCGCGCCCAGCGCCGCTTCCCGGGCCAGCGGAGAGAGCCGGTCAAAGTTCAGGTTGTAGCGAGCCAAGGGACCGACCAGGTAAGCTCCCTGGCCTTCAAGGGAGGAATGCAGCGCGGTGGAATACGAAATGTGTTCTTCGGTAAAGTGCTGTTCGAAATCGCGAGCCGGGATGTCGAGTCCACGGCTGGAGACGATGCGGCCTTCGTTGAAGGGGTATTCATTTTCGTGGCGCAAACTGACAAAGACGAAGTCCTGTTCGAACTCGGGGAAGGGCAAACCGGCGGTCCAGCGAATGGTTTCCAGGGCCGCGTCACGACCCCACTGCAATGACTCGGTCAGGGCGCGGAGCGAGGCCTTGGAGGGCGCCTTGTAAAAGCCTCCGACGCGAACATTGATGGGATGGATTTCCCGGCCGCCCAGCGTACGGATAATTTCATTTCCGGCCTTTTTTAGCCGCAAGCCGCGCTGGACGATCTGGGGATGATCCCGAGCCATTTGGATGGCGTCGGGATAACCCAAAAAATCCGGAGCGTGGAGCAGGTAAACGTGCAGGGCGTGACTTTGGATCCACTCCCCGCAGTACAAGAGCCGCCGGAGCGCGCGCAACTGCCCGTCGGCCTTCAGGCCGAGAGCGTCTTCTATGGCATGGATGGCGCTCATTTGATAGGCGACCGGACAAATGCCGCAAATGCGAGAAGTGATATCCGGCGCCTCTTCGCAGCTTCGCCCACGGAGAAAGGCTTCAAAGAAGCGAGGCGGTTCGAAGATATTGAGCTTCACGTCCAGCACGGTGTCGCCCTTGATCTTCACGAAAAGCCCGCCCTCGCCTTCCACACGCGCCAGGTAGTTAACGCGAATGGTTTTTGTCTTTGTCTTCATGAGCCTCGCTTTCCCGGCGGAATGGCTCTGCCCAGGCGTTGAAGTTTCGAAGGACTCGCAGAATGTTCAAGTCCTTCATTCCGAGAGCGCTGCACTGCGCGGTCAGCGACGCCGTATTCGGCGTTTCTTTAGGGCCGAAGCATCCATAACAGCCCCGGGCACAGGAGGGGCAAATCGCGCCGCATCCATCGTGGGTGACAGGGCCGAGGCAGGGCGTGCCGTGAGCCACCATCACGCAAACCGTTCCCCGCCTCTTGCATTCCATGCAGACACTATAGGCCGGAGTGTTCGGCTTGCGCCCGCGCAGAAACGATTGGATCACCTCGAGGAGCTGGTCCTTGTTGATGGGACAGCCGCGCAGTTCAAAATCGACGCGCACATGGTCGGCAATCGGCGTGGACTTGTTGAGCGTCTCGATGAATGCGGGCTGAGCGTAAACGATGGAGATGAATTCCTTGACGTCTTTGAAATTCCGCAGGGCTTGAATTCCGCCGGCGGTAGCGCACGCGCCAATGGTGATTAGAAACTTGGATTCCCGCCGGACCTGATGAATGCGCTCCGCGTCGTGCGGCGTCGTAATGGATCCTTCCACCAGAGAAAGATCGTAGGGGCCTTTGATGACCGCGCGGGAAGCCTCCTGGAAGTTTGCGATTTGCACTTGTTCGGCCACAGCCAGGAGTTCGTCCTCGCAATCGAGCAGACTCAATTGGCAACCGTCGCAGGAAGCGAATTTCCAGACGGCAAGTTTTGGTTTTGCGGATCGTTTCATCTTATTAACGCTCGCGGACCGCAAGAGAAGGCGCGATATGGTCATAGCGAAATACGGGGCCTTCCTTGCAGACAAACTGCGGTCCAAATTGGCAGTGGCCGCAAAAGCCGACTGCGCATTTCATGTTGCGTTCCACCGAAATATACATCTGCTTGGTTGCGACTCCGTGACTTTCCAGTTCGCGCACCGTGAAGCGCATCATGATTTCCGGTCCGCAAATCATGGCCACGGCTTGCGCGGGATCAAAGGAGACTTTGGAGATGAGGGAGGGGACCACACCGACCGAGCCCCGCCAAGTGGTTGGGGCGCGATCCACGGTGACCTCCACGCGCATGTCCAAACGGGATCGCCACTGTTCGAGTTCGCTTTGATACAGAATGTCGGCGGGAGTGCGGGTGCCGTAGAGCAGCGTGACCTTGCCGTATTTCATGCGATCCGACAGGATCTGGTAGATAGCCGGGCGCAGGGGGGCGAGTCCGGCGCCTCCGGCCACAATGAGGACGTCCTTGCCGGCGGCCTGCTCCATGGGCCAGTGACTCCCGAAAGGCCCGCGAATTCCGACGGTGTCGCCGCGCTTGAGTTTGCACACGGCCCGCGTCACGGCGCCGACGCTGCGTGTGGTATGCACGAGTGCATCCGATTTTCCGGGGTCTCCCGTAATGGACAGGGGAACCTCTCCCACGCCAAAAACATACATCATGTTGAATTGCCCAGGGGCGAAAGGAAAGCGGCCGGCTCCTTCCTCTGGGCGGAGCTCGAGAGTGAACATGTCGTGCGTCTCTTGCCGCGCTTTTCGAACACGGAACGGCGATGGCGTCATGGGATGAGAAAACGTCGCGTTCACGGGGTCCTCAAGTGTGGGCTTCATAGATGTTCAATAGCTGCAAGCGGGTCGCGTCCAACCTCTGCTCGACCATGTGGGCGAAGCGTTTCAGCATTTCGTATCCCAGATCGTGGTCGGCCTCGCATTTCACACGCAAGCATTTTCCGTCCAGGGCAATCGCCCGGGTCGGCTCGACAGCCCGCGCATCGAATTTCCAACGGTAGGGCGGGAACAGCCAGGACCAGCCCAGCACCTCCCCTTCGCCGATCGTGGTCACGGTGATCGGTCCGGCGGCGCCGGCAAAAATCTCAACGGCGACAACGCCGTGGCGGATCAGATAGAACTGGTTTGCTTCTTCGCCCTCGCGGAAGAGAAACTGGCCGGGCTCGAATCGCACATTGGTGGCGCAGCCGGTAAGGAGTTCGAGATAGGGCTTTTCCAAATCCTTCGAGAAGGGATGTTCAGCCAGGATTGGTTTCAGTGATTCCATTGTCAGACTCCTTCGCGAGGAGATTGGTCCGATGATCTTCCGTCCGAATGGCTCGAACCTCCTCGGTAATATCAATCGCAACCGGGCACCAGGTGATGCAACGCCCGCAACCCACGCATCCGGACGTTCCGAACTGGTCGAACCAGGTTGCCAGCTTGTGCGTCATCCACTGGCGGTAGCGGCTCTTGGTGGAA
Source organism: Terriglobia bacterium (assembly GCA_041480265.1). Taxonomy (GTDB): domain Bacteria; phylum Acidobacteriota; class Terriglobia; order Acidiferrales; family UBA7541; genus Palsa-360. The sequence goes on from JBGOZP010000018.1 coordinate 60,514, forward strand.
CTCCGAACGGAGCCTCCATGAATGTAGGAAAAATCCATGGTGAAACAGGAATCCCACTTCTGCCAGCGTTCCGCGTGTTCCCCCTTCAGATCGGTGACGTCTTCGACGGTCGTGCAAAAACAGGTAGGGCAAACCATCGTGCAATTGCCGCAGGCCAGGCATCGCGCCGCGACGTTGTCCCAGCGGGGGTGTTCCAGGTTTCCGTAGAGAAGATTTTTAATGTCAACCGTGTCCATGACGCGGCCCATTTGCCGAGCGGTCCTCGCATGGATATCCGCGGCCTTTTCCTGTTCTGTTTTCTCCGCGGGCCGGTGTGACACTTCGCGAAGGATTTCCGCGCCGAGCGGCGTTCCCACTTCCATCACGAAGTAATGGTCAGCGCCTTCGATGACCTCGGTAAGGGCCAGATCAAATCCCCCGGCCGCCTTGGGTCCGGCATTCATGGAGGAGCAGAAGCAGGTACTGCCCGCCTGGCCGCAGTTCACCGCAACGATAAAGGCGCCTTCGCGGCGCGCTTTGTAAAGCGGGTCGACAAAGTCCCCGCCGAGAAAGACTTTGTCCTGGATGGCGATGGCATGCAGCTCGCAGGCCCGCACGCCGATGAAAGCCATCGGGGAAGACGCGTGCTTTTCTTCTGTGATTTGAAAAGTTGCGTTCAAGCGGTCGGCCTGCCACAAACGCACGGCCGGAGGGTGCAGGAATCGTTTCCAGGAATGCGGACCGACAACGTAACCGAACAAGGCTGCGTCGCTCCGTTTCCGAAGCCGGTAAGTGCCGCCTTCCTGTTCGTCCGTCCACCCCACAGGCAGATCGGCGGCGGAGCCCAGCTCGTCATAGATGATGGCGCCATCGCGGACCGTCGGTCCGATGACCTGATATCCTCGATTCCTGAGAGCAGCGAGGAATTGGTCAAAATGTTCGCGCCGTAGAATGGAGTGTTCGGGCATCGTCTAGTGGATTTTGCCAACTCCGTTCGAATGCAGCCATGTCATTGGCGTGCGTATAACTATATCAGAGTACTAACCACGCTGCTTGCGATCATGTCCGCGCCAACCGCGCCGCGATCATAGCTTGTCCCAGGCTGAGGCCGCCGTCTCCGGCGGGGACCTGGGCATGGGTGAAGACTTCGAACCCGGCGGCGTCGAGATCGCGGACCAATTGCTCAAGCACAAGCGAGTTGTGAAACACTCCGCCGCTCAAACAGACTCGATGCAGCGATGACTCCTGGCGCAACAGGCCTGCCAGGCGCGCAAGAACAGCGACCAGTCCGTTGTGGAATCGCCGGCTGATTGTTTCTAGAGCCACGTTGCGCGCCAAGTCCTCGAGGATCGTTTCGAATAACGCACGCGTCCCGATTTCCCAGCAGCCATTTACCCGGCCAACGTCAAACGGATAGGCGCCTGCATCGGTCGACGTCCTCCCGAGCATTTCAAGTTCCATGGCTGCCTGCGCTTCGTAGTTTACCGTCCCTCGAAGACCAATCAAGGCCGCGACCGCGTCGAATAACCTTCCACAACTTGAAGTAAGCGGAGAATTCACTCTTCGCTCGATCATGCGCAGAATCGTCTCAGCCTTCCCGCGGTCAAGGCCGCGGACGAACGGAACATCCCACTTGAGGAATTCCGGACCAAAATGGTGCGCCAAATAACTGACTGCCATGCGCCAAGGCTCGTGAATCGCCGCGGCGCCTCCGGGCATGGGCACGTAAGCGAAATGAGCGGCCCGTGCAAAGCCGGTGTAATCCGCAAGCAGGGCCTCGCCGCCCCAGATGTTGCCGTCGGTGCCATAGCCCGTGCCATCGAGCGCCAGTCCAATGACTCTTCCTTCGACCCCATTTTCCGCCATGCAAGAAGCGATGTGGGCATGGTGGTGTTGTACGCCGACCAAGCGGACACCGTTTTGGGCAAGCGCCCATTTGCTGGACAAATAATCCGGGTGCAGATCATAGGCAATGATTTTGGGAGCAATCTCGAGGATCCTCGACAGATGTTCGACCGCTTCACGGAAAAAAGTAAAGCTTTCCACATTCTCGAGATCACCAATGTGCTGGCTCAGGAAAGCGAGGTGCCCCTGGGTCAGGCAGATCGTGTTCTTGAGCTCTCCCCCGACGGCAAGGACCGGAGGAACTTCACAGCGCAGCTCCAGGGGCGCGGGGACATAACCGCGCGAGCGGCGAACCTGCCGCAGACGTCCCGCGCCGGGACGCACGACCGAGTCATCACACCGCAGCAGGATGTCTCGATTGTGCACCAGAAAAAAATCCGCAAGACCTGCAAGGCGCGTCACCGCCTCCTGGTTGTGGATCGCGATCGGCTCCTCGCTCATGTTGCCGCTCGTCATCACCAGCGCCGAAAAGTTTCCCGCGGCGAAAAGTAAATGATGCAAGGGCGTATAGGGCAGGAATACGCCGAAGTCGCATTGGCCGGGCGCCACCGCGCCGGCGATGGCCGCGCCCTTCTTTCTGGGCAGCAGCACGATGGGCCGGTGGCGGCTAAGGAGCGCGCTGCGGGCGGCATCATCGACCTCGCAGAGCCTCGCAGCGGCATCGAGGTCCGGCACCATCAGGGCAAATGGTTTTTCGATGCGGCGTTTGCGCTGACGAAGCCGCTCGACGGCCGAGGGATTGGTTGCATCCGCGGCAAGATGAAAACCGCCGAGGCCCTTGACGGCGATTACTTCGCCCATCCGGAGGCGTTGTGCCGCTTCCCGGACGGGATCGGAAGTCTCGATGGGATGGCCCTGGGAATCCCACCACGCGAGCTGAGGTCCGCATTTCCAGCAGGCGTTCGGCTGGGCATGGAAGCGACGATTGCGGATATCTTCGTACTCGGCGCGGCACGCGGCACACATGGGAAACTCAGCCATCGAGGTGCGGCAGCGGTCGTAGGGGATGTCGCGCACGATGGTGAAACGCGGTCCGCAGTTCGTGCAATTGATGAAGGGATAAAGATACCTGCGATCGGCGGGGTCCAACAATTCACGGAGGCAGTCATCACAGATCGCCACATCCGGGGAGATCAAGGTGCGAACCGGCTCGCCCGCGCGACTGGCGAGAATCTGGAACGCGCGGTCGGCGTTGCAGGGAAGTTCGCGGACGGCAACTCCGGTGATGCGGGAAAGAGCGGGCGCTTGTTCCGGCAGGCGCAAGACAAAGTCGTCCACAATCTCGGTAGGCCCCTGAATTTCGATAGTGACGCCGGCAGACGTATTCATGATCGTCCCGGATAAATCACGTTCGGTGGCGAGCCGGAAGACGTAAGGGCGGAATCCGACTCCTTGTACGATTCCGGAAACACGGATCTCTCTGCGAATTCGCATAGGCAGCCTAGGAAGACGATGCAGCTACGGCCGTGCCTGCCCGCCGCTTGCCTTGCAGCCAGCGGAGCCAGCCGCCCAATCCATCGCGCGTCTGGCAGGAAACGCGAACAATCTCGATTTCCGCGTGGACCTTGCGCGCGTTGGCCTCCGCGGCGGCCATGTCAAACGGCACATACGGCAGGAGGTCAATCTTGTTCAGGACCAGAAGTTCGGATTTGAAGAAAATGGAAGGGTATTTGAGGGGTTTATCTTCTCCCTCCGCGACGCTGAGGACGACAATTTTCGCGGCCTCGCCCAGATCATAGCTGGAGGGGCAGACCAGGTTGCCAACATTTTCGATCAGCAGCAGATCCATGTTTTCCAGTGGCCAGTCGGCAAGCGCCCGCTCGATCATGCGAGCGTCAAGGTGGCAAGTCCCGCCAGTGGTAATCTGCTTCACGGGGAATCCGAACCGCGCCAGGCGCATGGCGTCGTTTTCGGTCTGGATGTCACCTGTGAGCACGGCGACGCGCTCGCTCGGCGCAAAACTTTCGAGCGTGCGCTCCAGCAAACTGGTCTTGCCCGAGCCCGGAGAACTGATCAGATTGAGGCAAAGGACGTTGTGCTCGGCGAAGCGGGCGCGCAACTCGGCGGCAATGCGAGCATTTTCGTTCAAGACTTTACGTTCCAGCGGCACACGCTCCATCTTCCACCTCCAGGTAGGCGAGTTCGAGTTCGTCGCCTTCGATGAACCGTGAATCCGCTCCGCCGCACTGCGGACACGTCAAGTCTTCGAGCCGCGGGAGGAAGGACTGTCCGCAGGCTTGGCAGGCGTGGCGCCGGGGACGATAGTCGACGTCCAGCGCCAGCGGCTCTAAATCGGTGTCGCGCACCAGGGCTTCGAAACAGAAGCGCATCGCGTCAGGGTCCACGCCGGCAAGCTCTCCGATGCGAACGCCGACCTTGTAAATGTGCCGGCCCGGAAAGCGTTGCGCTTCGGTGCGGACCGATTCCAAAACCGAGTTGGCAATTCCCATCTCGTGCATCTTCCACCTCTAGCAGATGCGCGGCAACTGGTCGCCGGACAGGAGATCCACGATGCGCGACGTTCCCAGGCGTGTGCGCATGGTGACCATGCCGGGGCGCGCTTCGTGCACTGTGCCAATCATACGCGCATCGCGGCCCGCTGGATTCCGCCGCATCGCTTCGAGGATGGGTTCGGCAGCGGCGGGCGCGACGATGGCGATGAGTTTGCCTTCGTTGGCCACGTAGAGCGGATCGAGGCCCAGCAACTCGCATGCACCCTGGACTTCATCGCGGATGGGAATCGCATTCTCCCGCAGCTCGATGCTCACCCTGGAGCGCTCCGCAATTTCATTGAGCGAACTGGATAGGCCGCCGCGCGTCGGATCCCGCAGGCAGCGGATCTCGGCGCTCGCCGCGAGCATGTCGGCCACCAAGCGATGCAGCGGTGCGGTATCGCTCTGTATCTCGCTTTCGAATTCGAGTCCTTCGCGTTGGGACAAGATGGTGATGCCGTGATCGCCGATCGTGCCACTGAGCAGCACGAGATCGCCGGGGCGGGCTTGGTCCGCCGAAAGCCGCAAGTCTCCCGGGACCAGGCCGATCCCCGAAGTGTTGACGAATAGCCCATCGCCGCTGCCCGTCTCCACGACTTTCGTATCGCCGGTCACAACCAGGACGCCAGCCAGGGCCGCAGCCACACGGACCGATTCCACGACTCGCCGGAGCACGTCCATCGGGAGCCCTTCTTCCAAGATGAATGCCAGACTCAGGAACAAAGGCTCGGCGCCACCCATGGCCAGATCGTTTACTGTGCCGTTCACCGCCAGGGTTCCGATGTCGCCTCCAGGGAAAAACAGCGGCTTGACTACGAAAGAATCGGTGGTGAAGGCCAGTCTGCAACCGTTCACTTCGACAATCGCCTGGTCGTCCAATCGGTCCAGCACGGGGTTTTGGAAAGCTGGAAGGAAGATAGCGCGGAGCATTTCGGCGCTCATCCTGCCGCCACTGCCATGACCGAGCAGCACAGAATCCTGGGCGGGTATAGGAAGGGGACAGGTGAGACCGGCTGCGAGTTTCGCGTCCTGAGACATCATCGGCCTCCGGATCCGGCTGCAACGGTGTGGCGCCGGTATTGGTAATAGGCGGCGCAGGCGCCCTCGGACGATACCATGGGCGCACCCAATGGATTTTCCGGCGTGCAGCGTACGGCAAATGCGGGGCAGTCGGTGGGTTTCTTCAAACCCTGGAGCACCTCCGCGCTGATGCACTCGGAGGGCTCTTCCGCCGTCATTTCCTGCGTCCCAAAGATGCGGTCGGCGTCAAATTCCGTATATTCTTCCCGCAGGTTGAGTCCGCTGTCTGGAATTTGGCCGATGCCGCGCCACTTGCGGTGGCAAACTTCAAAGACTTCACCCAGGATTTTTTGCGCGGGCAGATTGCCCTGGTACGTCACCGATCGGACGTATTGATTCTCGACTTGCGCCCGCCCCTGTTCGAGTTGCGTGACGAGCATCAGGATGGCTTCCAACAGGTCCACTGGTTCAAATCCACCTACGACAATCGGCACGTGGAATTCGCCGACGAGGTCTTCATATTCCTGGTAACCCATGACCGTGCAGACGTGGCCTGGCCCGATGAATCCCTGCACCCGGTTGCGGCGCGAGCTCAAAAGGGCGCGAATCGCCGGTGGCACCAGGACATGCGAGGCGAGCATCGAGAAGTTCTTCAGTCCTTCTCGCTTTGCCTGCCAGACCGCCATAGCGTTTGCCGGAGCCGTGGTTTCAAAACCTACCGCAAAGAAAACCACCTGGCGATCGGGATTGGCACGCGCGAATTTCAGCGCCTCGGTTGGCGAATAGACGATACGCACATCCCCGCCTTTCGCCTTCACGTGAAACAGGTCGGTCTGCGAACCCGGCACGCGCAGCATGTCGCCGTAGGAAATCAGCGTGACGCCGGGCTGGGAAGCAATGGCGACGGCTTTATCGATGGTCTCGAGCGGCGTTACGCACACCGGGCAGCCAGGGCCATGGACCATCTCCACCGCTGCCGGCAGCAGCTCGTCGATTCCAAACCGCATTAACGTGTGAGTTTGTCCTCCGCAGATTTCCATGAGCACCCACGGGCGCGTCACCCGGCGGGCAATCTGATCCGCAAGGCCCCGGGCAATGCGTTCATCACGATACTCGTCAAGGTATTTCATCGTGACCTCCCGAATCGCGGTCTGGCGGCTTCACGAAGCCTCCAAGTCGGACTCCAACTCTCTCTCGATCACGCCCATCGATTCCAGCAGTTCGTAGCTCCGCTCGGCCTCTTCGCGATCGACGATGCTGATGGCGAAACCCACATGGACGATTACATAATCCCCGACTACGGCTTCAGGAACGAAATCGAGGCAAGTCTCTCGTAAAATACCCCCAAATTGCACGCGACCGACGCGGATTCCATTGCTGATTTCGCTGCTGAGAATTTTTCCTGGAATCGCAAGGCACATTTACATCCTCCGAAATCGAAAAACTAGCGCGCCCGATAATACGAAAGCGCCGACGCCGATGAACCACCAGGAACATCTACTTGACCGCCGGGAAGTGGGTCGCTTTGGCATGTTGAGAGCCGCGTGCGGCGAGATCGAGGCACGCGAAGGACCAATCGAAGATGGGCTCGAGGACGAATGAGGTAGCTTTGTCCCGCGGGGCCGTATTTGTATGTGATAGCCATCACATATCCTTTTGCCCTTTTAACACTCAGTCCATAATCGGTCAACACCGCACCACAAAGGGGTCGCTCGTTTTCTGATGCGTTACGCTTGGTTCGGTGTGCTGGGTTGCGTCAGTGGTCTTGTGGGCACGTTGCTCCCTGAGGTGCTTTATGGGCTCCGCGATGCATTCCGCGGCCTGGCGTTTTCGGTTTCCGTGAATCCTGCGATCGACGGCCTTGGGTTTGGCCTCCTCGCGTGGAAGTTTCCACAGATCTTGAGTTGTGGTTGGGTCACTCGAAAGACGCCGTAACCGATTTCCAGGCAAGTGGGTTGAGCAAAGACCTAGCGTGGCGGTGGGAATAGTGCGAACGTGTGGGGGCTGGTTTTTCCTTAATTGGGATAAATGGGCTGCGACACCTTCCGAAATCGGAAGCTATAGCGGCGTCGGCGTGCAAAACTATCTGGCAGCCATCCTGTCACGTCAAGCGCAGATCGGCGTGGCCGGGGCTATGTGAAACAAGGCCCCGAAGTTATTGGAGCGCTCCCCAGAGACGTGTCTGGTCAATCACCTGCAGGCGATCGCTGGCCCCCATGCGCCGCATGATTCCGTGGATGTGATTTTTTACCGTTTGCTCGGAAAGATTCAGGTGAGATGCAATCTCTTTATTCGTCAGCCCTTGAGAGATCAGGGGAACAAGCTCCTGTTGCCGCCGGGTCAGCCCGAGTTCGAGTTTGATTCGCGCGCTTGGAATCGCCGACCATTGCCGTGAAAATGCTCGAAATAGATGAATGCAAAGCTGGGGAGGGCAAACGGCTTGCCCTCGGGCAACCAGATGTACCCCGGACACGACCTCTGCGGCGGAAGCATCCTTGAGCAGATAACCTACCGCTCCAGCGCGCACGCATTCCAGGAAAATCTCCGGATCGTCATCCATATCAATTAGAACGACCTTGATACCTGGAATTTGACTGACAATTTCCGATATGAACGCGCAGTCGGATAGCCGGGCAGTAACCGAATCCAGAATCACAATGTTGGCGCCCGATGCGGCAATGGAGGAAGTCGTGTCAGGAACGCAAGGGGAGACACCGCAGACATGGCAATCTCCCCGCCTATTCAGAAGTCTGGCGAGGGTCTCGCGCAACAACCGGTTTCCAGCCACTAAGTACACACAGGGTGTATTGTTCAGCATGCCCCCCAAGATAACGCCTGGGTTGTAAAAACTGAACCTCTTATATCATGAAATGATGTGAATAAGTTAATTCGTTTTTGTTATCCATTATCTATTGGTTCCAAAAAGGTACGGGGGCTTGAGTGCCTTTTTTAAACCTGGCCGTCAGTAAAATCAGTAAAAGTTGTGTGGTTGGGTCAGCCTTGCGCCAGCATGAGCGCCAGACGGATTCGGGAAGGAGGGCGGGACGGCAATTGGAGATTGTGGACCATAGTACGAAAATGGTACTTGTCTAATCCATGCTTAGGAATTTCTGTGGTACTCCGCCTAGTACTTAATCCGGGGTCTCCTACTATGGAACTCTCACCCATTTTTGAATCTTCCATTTTTGGGCTGAATCGCCAATAGTGTGTACTTGATCTGAACTGATCGGAAGGCGGAGCGAAACAGATGACCCAACCCATTCGTGTTGTCGTCGCAAATCGGCCCCGTTTGATGCGCGAGTTGGTTTTAGAGGCGATCATCGAACAAACCGACATCGAAGTCGTCGGGGAGATTCAGAACGAAGATGAAATTGCCGGTGCAGTTGATGGGACGCAACCGGATGTTCTGATCATCGCGCTGGATGAATCCAACCGACGCCCTGCCCTTTGCGATATTTTGCTTCGCCGCTATCCAGCAATGAGGATCTTGGCTCTTGCGCCGGAACGCAATAGCAGCATTTTCTATTGGGGTTCGTTCGATATTCACGAAAGCTCGGTGGAAGCTTCCGAGGCCGGAATTCTGAGCAGTTTGCGTCGCAAGAGCGAGCATGTGGTAGGAGATTAAATATGCGTCTGGGAACTTATCAGCGTATCGATCACCAGCGGACAACGAAGAGGCGAAGCTTACTTGTGATTGCTGGACTGTTGCTGCTGGTTGTGCGGTACGCGCCTGCGGCGCGCGCGCAACAGCGCAATAACAACACGACGAACAGTTCCGATTTGGCGTTGCAGAACCTGAGCCGGGTGGCGGCCTCCGCGGCGGAAATCAAGGCGGTTTTAGTCAAAGACGCGGGACTGATGGTCGAGTTGAAACATTGGGTTGCAAGGGATGCCACCGACCACG
>JBGOZP010000019.1:0-62508 GCA_041480265.1 Terriglobia bacterium
GCCTGCTTGCGGCTCACCGAGGCTTTTCGCAGCTTGCCACGTCCTTCATCGTCTTCTGGCGCCAAGGCATCCACCGTACGCCCTTAGTAGCTTAACCATAAAACTTACCCAACACGTCGTCTTCCCTGCCCAGGAAACCCGGAACAAGAAAAGCGGCTGTCAAGTAAGCTCGCCTTTCCACAATTTGCTCTGCTCGAGCAGAATTTGCAGATCACGCATCCCGTTGTGCATTCGTGCGAATGCCCAGCGTGATGCGTAATGCCAGCCTATTCAGTTGTCAAAGATCTCTGTGTCCGGACCGTCCGGACCGCCGCGCTCCTGGCGCAACGTTCGCTCTAGACTGCGAAACAATAAAAAACCCGGCGTCGAGCGCCGGGCCAAGCCGTCCAGATGTCTCCGGACGGGTTCGCGCGATGCTCGACTCTTTGTTATCCTGAGTTCGTAACCGACCTCACTCCCGGCGGGATTTCAAATCCGGAAATTCCGATCGCCCCTGACACAACTGCCAATCACCCAACGAAAAGGAGTATATCAGAATCTTTCAGTTCGTCAAGCCCCGGTTTTAAAATTCTGTGACCGGATTGTGAATATCCCGCGGCGCCGCGCAAAAATCGGCTGCGCTACTTCTTGACGATCACGCCGCAGGCGATGCGGTCACCGGCGTTGCCGGCCGGATCGCTCTTCATGTCATCGGCCTTGGCGTGGATCACCAGCGCCGTTCCTCCATTGCTGAAAACCGAATGGCTATCATCGCCCATCGTGACTCCGGGCGCGACCACGGTCATCATCGCCATCCCATCGGCAGACACGGTGAAATTCGGCATATCGCCCGCGTGCGGGCCTTCGGGATTTTGCAGCCCATGGTGCTTGGCGTCGGGATTCAGGTGCGGCCCCGCGGAGGTGAACGCCGGCCCCTCGCACTTCGCCACTGTGTGTACGTGGATCGCGTGCTCGCCCGGCGTAAGATTCTTCAGGTCGAGGCGAATGCTCACGCCTGCCGGCGCCGGCGAAAGTTCCGCAGTGCCGACGCTCTTTCCCTGCCCATCGCTCAGATCGACCTTGACCGCAGCCTTCTGCGCGGCGGCTGAAAATGCAAATGAAACGACGAGTGATCCTGCAATTGCTAGAATGTGGTGTAGTCGCATTCTTACACTATACCAAAATTCCGGCGGAACAGCTCTTTCTAAATGGCAACACCGGTTCTACGATTTCAACATTCGCATCGACCCCGTCCGCTAAGTCAAGACGGACGGAGGGGAAGAGAAAAACGGCTTTGAAAGCAAAAACGGCCGGTCCCGTCTGGGTGGGACCGGCCGCATCCGTGTCGAAGGAGTCCTTCTTACTGCTGGGGCGCCTTTTCGGCGACGGGTTTCGAATCCGCGGGGATCGCGTCGGGAACCACGGGGGTATTCGCGGTAACCGCGCGGGTCAGATACAACATGAACGGCGTAACTTCAAACGGCATCTTCTCTTGTTCAGCCATTGCACCGATCGGCTTGGACTTCAGCATTTCGAGCTTGTCGCTCCACGGGTCCATCTTGATGCGCCCGCCAAGCGGCAGCGCGACAATCTGAGACTGCGCCTTTGCCGGACCGGCCGTGGCGTTCGTGCCGGCCGGGTTCTGTGACGATGGCGCCGGCGTGGCCGCGATCGCCAAATGGAGGGGGACGCGATTGCCCAGGTGAGGGCTGATCAGGTTCGGGATGTCCTGCTGGCGGCTCTGTAGAGCGTCGAGAAAGAGCTTCGCCGTAGCGAGCTGGTCCTTGTACGGGGAGTTCTTGAGCAGCTCGTTCGCCTTGTTGTTGGCCGCTTCTTCTTCCGCCTGGGTGCGCGAGAAGCCGAAGTGGCGGAACGTGTCCTTCTCATCGAACATCATGCGATCGAAGAAAGCGTATTGGCTGTCTATGCGGTGGCCGAGCACGACGTGAGATAATTCATGTGCGACCATCGCAGCCAGGCTCGCTTCATCCGGCAACACGTCAATCAAGCCGCGGCTGAACACGATGGTGTGGCCGATGGTGAATGATTCCAGGGTCGAAGTAAGCAGCACGCGGCAGCGCACTTCGGGTTGAATATCGAGGTTGTTGGTCACCTCGAGGTTGTTCACGACCGTCTCGAGAACCTTGTCTACTTCGCCCAGGGGCGCCATTAAGCCGTACCGTTCCAGCCGGTCGACTACGTTATCCTCGGCCTGGTGGTCCCAGTTGCGTTGCGCCATCATAGGGCTGACGTCATTGGATGTGGTGCTCTGATCCTTCACCGGAGTCTGCGACTCGATAAGGATCTTGCTGAGTTCCTGCTCCTGCGCCGTGCGGCCGATGTTGTATCCCCAGAGCCGTGTTTGGCCCTTGAACATCAGCCGCTTCGCCAGAGAGTAGTTCAGGTTTGACTCTTCGCTATAGATGAGCGCCGGCAGCCACAGGTTCGGCCCGGAATTCACGCGCCAGCTGTCAAAATGGAAATAGTAATTGCTGCGTGTGCTGCCTTCGTAGGCGCCGTTGAACCGGACGATGTGGAAGTCCTGGTCTTCGACCCAAATGCGCCCGAGGAATCGCCCTTTGCCCGTCTTGGGCAGAGGCGTCACGTCAAACACGAGGCAGCGCACCTCGCCGAGAAATTCGCGGCGAACGTAGTCAAACTTATAGTTCGACTTGTTAAATCCGCTCGTATCTATATAGATCATCTGCAAGAAGCCGCGCGGCAGGTACTCCATCGAGAGGGAAAACATGCCGCTGAGACCGCCGAAGAGCTTCTTCTTGCCCTCGCCACCGCCTCCTCCGCCGGTCAGTGGCTCAAGATCGATCCCTTGCGCCAGAATCGCCTGGCCCATGAAATACTTGTCACCGTTCAGAGCACTGCCCGAATCCTTGTTGCCTTTGAGATTCTGGATGTAGGTTTCCACCAGCGGGGAGTACGCACGCAGCGAATTCATCTCCGCCTGCTCCTGGGAGACGATGCGGTCCACCACCTGGCCCAATGCGCCGCCTTGTTGCTGAGCTGCCGCACGCAGAGGCGGAGCACTTAGCGCCAAAATCACCAATCCCACCCTCAGAATGCGCATATCCCCTCCGAAACTCATTGAAACGTCAGTATGCCATTTGAAACACAATGTGAATCACTGCCGGGAAGTCGACCGGATGGCCGTTCGAAAGCGCGGGTTTGAACTTGATTTGCTCTGCCGCATGCATCGCCGCCTCATCCAGCCCGTGTCCCAGACCCTTGACTACCCGATTGACATGCACCTCGCCACCCGATGCCGGGAAGGTCACATCCAGCAGGACCTCTCCTTCGAGGTTCAGCTTGCGCGCTTCGGCCGAGTACGCAGGCTTCGGTTTGGCCAGAATCACAACCGGCTCGATAGCCAGAGCGTCGTCCGCCTTCTTCTTAGGCGCCTCAACGACCATCTGAGCATTCTCGTTGGCAAATCCGGTTGATTGCACAGACCCGATTCGCCGTTCGCCGCCCGGTGGCGGGATCGCCGCACCATTGCCAAATCCCGTGCTGGCGACGGTTCCTTTCGCTCCATTAGCTCCGCCTGTGCCGTTTCCATATCCGGGACCAGGGGGCAGGGCCGGTTCTCCGAAGTGCGCAATATTAGCGTGTTTGTTTGGATTACTCGGACCCGGCAGTCCATCGGGGTCGCCAAATCCGCCCGTCTGGACTTTGTCGACAGGCTTATCGATCGTCGCAGGAGCGGAGCTGCCGCCCGTGATCATACCGGTCTTCACTGGCTCGCGCGGCCGGGCCGGTTGGTTATTCACCAGATCCAGCTTCAACGGCTGAAATGTCTCGTTCACCTTGGGAAGATCGGCTTCCACCTGGCGCGGTTTCGGTGTGGGCGGCACAATCCTCGGAGGGGCAAAGAACTTGAGCACCTCTGGTCTAGGAGCGGGCTTCTCGACTGGAGGAGGCGGGTGAACCTTGACCTTCGCCACAGGGGGCTTGGGCGGAGGCGGAGCGGGAACATCCAGTGGCGGCCCCGCTAAATCCGTCACCATATACATGGCTCTGGGAATCATCCTCTGGGGAAACAGCAGCGGAACAAGAAGCAGAAACACCGCCAAAGCGATTTGAACTGCCAGACTGGCTCCCATCGCGCTCATGCGCGGTTTGGTATTGGGCAGCAGGTCAAAACGCACACTGACCGGCTTATTCCCAACCATGGCCTTCCAGGCCTCGGGATTCGCGCCACCCGCTTTGGCGGTCTCGGGTCGGAGTTGAAGCCCCTCTTGCTCTAGCAGCTCTGCTGTCATATTCATGTCGTCACGTCGCCTATCCAAGTATTCTGCACGTGCAGAGACAGCTGTCCGCCATCGAAGACCACGAGCGAGGCTGGCGCTGCCGCGTACAGTACGAATGTACTGGGACTAGATGGGGGGGCGAATAGGACTTTCGTACTACTGTTCCGTAAGTGCCACCCAAGCGGTACGCCCCTGCCTCTGCGATCCCCCCCGTTGAGGCAGTTGCAAGAGCGGGTTGAAGACGGCGGGCCCATCGAACGCTCAAACGAGATTCACTCCATGAGGGCTGGGGGTACTGCAAGGTATAGCATTTAAGCCGTCGCCAGACAAGAAGCGTATTTTTTGGGTAGTGGGCTAATTACATGTTGCCGGGAGTCCCGGAGGGACGTCACTGCGTAGCCCACCGCGCTTGCCCTGAACGAAGTGAAGGGGAAGCGGTGGGAAACCGTGTCGGTCATGACGAGAAAGCCCCGGCAGGAGCGGCACTTCCGACTCATGCACACGAAATTAGCCCACCACCATTTTTTGCAAAGGGTTGCTTTTCAAGATTGCTCTCCACACCGCGGCTCCCCAAAGCACAGCGCTGGAGTTGGCCGAGTCAAACTGGCGGGCGTGTCCTTCAGGATCCCGAGGGGCGAGGAACCCGCCGAATGGCCGGACTGGCTGTTTGTATACGTGAATGTTCGATCCAGACTTGTTCCCAATTGTGTTGCGTTTCAAGCTAGGATAATCCCGTCCCGATGTTGCCCATAGCCATCCACGCCGACCGCGCACTCACTCCGTTCGAAGAGATTTCCGACGCCGTCGTGGTCATTCAGGGAAGCAAGATCTCCGCTGTCGGCCAGCGGGGAAAAGTGGTGGTGCCGCGCGGCGCGCGTGAAATCGTTGCCAAGGGAAAAACTGTTGTCCCCGGCTTTGTGGACGTCCATATCCATGGAGCGGGCGGCCGCGACGTGATGGAGGCTTCACCCGAGGCGCTTGAAATCATCGCGGCGACAGTTGCGAGTCATGGCACCACTTCCTTAGTGGCGACCACCGTAACTGCCAGCGAGATGGAAACCTGCCGCAGCGTCGCAGGGATCGCCCGCTTCATCCTTGACGCGGGACTGTCTCCCGCGCGCGAGCTTGCGGCCGAAATCGTCGGGATTCATTTCGAAGGCCCGTTCATCAGTCAGGCCCGGCGAGGCGTGCATCCAGCCGAGTGGATTGCCGACCCTTCGCCCGCGCTGCTATCCCGGTTTCTTGACGAAGCCCGCGGCACGGGGCAAATCCTGACGCTTGCGCCGGAACTGCCCGGCGCCCTGGAACTGATCGCGGCGGCCCGCAGGGCCGGACTGGTGGTGTCGCTCGGACATACCAACGCGAACTACGAACAGGCGCAGGCAGCGATAGCGGCGGGGGCGCGTCACGCCGCTCACGTCTTCAACGCCATGCGTCCTTTCTCTCATCGTGACACCGGGGTGATCGGCGCCGTTCTGACTTCGCCCGATGTGAGCGCCGAGTTGATCGCCGACGGAATCCACGTGGACGCGGCAGCAATGCGTATGCTCCTGGACCTCAAAACCCCGGAGCGCGTGATTCTGGTCAGCGACGGCACATCGGCCACCGGAATGCCCGACGGAAAGTATCACCTCGGAATGTTCGAAATGACGGTCTCGGGAGGAGTGTGCCGCAATGCGGAAGGCAAGCTTGCCGGCAGCACGCTCACGCTCGACCGCGCGCTGCGCAACATCGTTGCTCTGGGCGTCCCGCTAGCCTCCGCTCTCCGCATGATGACCGCCAACCCCGCGCGGCAAATCGGGCTTGGCGCGCGCAAAGGCGTGCTCGCCGCGGGCGCGGACGCCGACCTCGTCTTCCTCGACGCCAATCTCGAAGTCTCCGGCGTGATGACCCGGGGCACCGGCTTGGCAATATCTAACTAAGCTTTCGCTTGCTTCGCAACCGTAGGGGACCCGCCACTGCAAAAGCACTCAAACCCGCCCCAAAGGGCCTGCCACCCGGCGGCATCATCAAGACCTCGCATCCATAAAGGCTGGCGCACACGGCAAGGTCATTGGCATCCGTGACGCGAAGACGACTAACGACACCACCGTCTTGACCCCACCTGGGCGGGTGGCCCGGGATCGCTTTTGTCCTTCCCTCTTGACGGCGTCCATCGATGAGATGGATATCACTGTTGCAATACAACGAGACGTTAAGAGACGAGGGTGCCCCACGCGTCGGTTCTACGCGTGGGGTTTTGTATTATGCCGAAAGGATTGGAGTCGTTACTATGGACACGTCCATCTGCATTTCCTCACATTTAGTTGCCATCGACGCTTACCGCTGCTCACCACAAAGCGGGCGCGCAGCATATTCGCTGAGGCCCTCGGGAACATTCGTGAACATTACAGATTCTTGCTGGTCGGATATATGGTTATGCCCAACCACGCGTATTTCCTCATCAGCCGAAGAATTGGCCGTGGAGCGGTTGGTCGTTCCATGCAAAGCGAGAGGCCCGATTGGTCACCATCGATTTGGTCTGCGGATAAAAACATAGGAACAACGAGACCAAAAGCCCCACACGTAAACCCGACGTGTGGGGCACCCCAATTCATCTCCTCACTTGGCGTCCGGACCCGCCGGGCGCTACTTGTTAAGCTGGATGTTCAGTTCGGAGGAAAGCTGGTAGGGATCGAAGGGGCTGCAGGCAAAATACCGTTCGCCGACCTTGATGGTCGGCACTTTCCGACGGCCGTCGTTCACTTGCAGGACGAGTTCCTCGGCGTCAGGCTCCTCGTCGATATTGACTTCCGAGAAGCCGACGCCGCGTTCCTTTAGAAATTTCTTGGCGCGGCGGCAATCCACGCACCAGGTCGTGCTGTAAATCGTTATCTCTTCCATCGTAAAGATTGGATGCTACCGCGCCCCGAAGCGATTCCGGGGGGATTTAGGATGCCACGTGAGCGGAACCAGCAACCCGGGTGCGGGCTCCACTTGGAGCCCGCCAGAATAGGGGTGCGGGCTCTACTTGGAGCCCGCCAGAATAGAAGGCGCGCCGGCTTTCGCGGCCACTTGCAAACGCAGTTGAGAGCGCTCCAGCGCCTCTTCCGCGCGCTTCCAATCCACGCTGGCGTCATTTGGCGTGGCGAGGCGCTTCCGGGCGCGGTCGCCGGCGGCTTGCGCGCGAGGCACGTCAATCTCTTCGGCGCGCTCGGCGCGGTCCGCGAGTACGATGACGCGATCGCCCAGGACTTCCACGACCCCGCCCATCGCCGTAAGTGAATAGGCGCGGTTGCCGGCGTGGTAGCTCAGCTCGCCGATCCCCAGCTCGGTAAGCAGCGGGGTGTGGGCAGGAAGCACGCCGATATATCCGCCGCGCGCGGGAATCTGCGCTTCGGTCACCGTTTCGCGCACGATCAGGCGCGCCGGTGTGACTACTTCGAGTGTGAATGTGTCAGCCATTTTTTACCGTGTCTGGTGATTCGCGTCCCGTGCCTTGTGACTGGTGACTAGTGACTGGTGACTAGTGGAACCCCCGAACCTCGCTGATTGCTAGAGGGTGGGTTTCACTAGTCACCAGTCACTAGTCACCAATCACCAGTCACCACACTACGCCGTCGCCGCCATCTTCGCGGCCTTCTCGCGCACTTCTTCGATTGTGCCGACCATGTAGAACGCCTGCTCGGGCAAATCGTCGTGCTTGCCTTCGACGATTTCCTTGAAGCCGCGCACGTTGTCGGCGACCTTCACGTACTTGCCCTCGAGACCCGTAAACTGCTGCGCGACGAACATGGGCTGCGAGAGGAATTTCTCGATCTTTCTCGCGCGCGCCACGGCCTGCTTGTCTTCGTCCGAAAGTTCTTCGATTCCGAGAATGGCGATGATGTCCTGCAAGTCCTTGTAGCGCTGCAATACGCCCTTGACGGCGCGGGCGACGTTGTAGTGCTCCTCACCGACAATGCGCGGGTCGAGTATGCGCGAATAGCTGGCCAGCGGGTCAACCGCGGGATAAATGCCGCGCTCGACGATCTGCCGGCTGAGGTTGGTGGTCGCATCGAGGTGCGAGAAGGTTGCCGCCGGCGCCGGGTCCGTATAGTCATCGGCGGGCACGTAAATCGCCTGCACCGACGTAATCGAGCCGTGCTTGGTCGAAGTGATGCGTTCCTGCAACTCGCCGATTTCCGTGTTCAGGTTCGGCTGGTATCCCACGGCCGAAGGCATGCGGCCCAGCAAAGCGGACACTTCCGAGCCCGCTTGCACGAACCGGAAAATATTGTCAATGAACAGCAGCACGTCCAGCCCTTCTTCATCGCGGAAATATTCCGCAACAGTCAGGCCGGTCAGTCCGACGCGCAGGCGCGCGCCGGGCGGTTCCGTCATCTGCCCGTAGATCAAGGCCGCGCGCGATTTTTCAGAGTTGCCGGGCACCACAACGCCCGATTCCTGCATTTCGAGCCAGAGGTCATTGCCCTCGCGCGTGCGCTCGCCCACACCGGCAAACACCGACACGCCGCCGTGCTTCATCGCGACGTTATGGATCAATTCTTGAATGAGAACTGTCTTGCCGACACCCGCGCCGCCGAACAGGCCAATCTTGCCGCCCTTCAGGTACGGTTCGAACAGGTCCACAACCTTGATGCCCGTCTCAAACATTTCGAGCGTCGTGGACTGGTCCTCGAGAGACGGCGCCGGGCGGTGAATCGGGTAGCGCTTTTCCGTTTGGACCGGCCCTAGTCCATCCACGGGCTCTCCGAGCACGTTCATCACGCGCCCCAGAGTCGCGCGACCGACCGGAACCGCAATGGGTCCGCCGAGGTCAACCGCCTTCATTCCGCGCACGACACCTTCGGTCGCCGTCATGGCCACGGTTCGAACGCGGCCTTCGCCCAAGTGCTGCGCGACTTCCGCGACGATGTTGATAGGCTCGGGACCCTCGAAGCCTTCGCTGGTGATATTCACCGCGTTATGAATCTCGGGCAGTTTATGCTCGGGAAATTGCACGTCAATCACCGGGCCGATGACTTGAACGACGTGCCCGACGTTTCCTGTCTCATGTTGCGCCATCTGTGGCTCCTTAATTCTGAGTGACTGGTGATTGGTGACCGGTGACTGGTGATTCCTGACCCGGCCCCAATCGCCGTTTCAACGAACTACCGAGTGCGTTGATCAACCGGCCGACGCTGTTGCAGTGCTGACCGACACTTTCATAATCTTGCGGCGTGACGTAGCCAAGATCGCGGCTCAGCAAAACAAAATATCGTGTCTCCTCTAGTTCTCCGCGCGCAATTTGCAGGCAGCGCAACAATTCTTTTGTAGTTGCCCGGCCAAATCCTTCGGCGAGGTTCGCCGGAACCGAAGAACTGGAGCGCCGCAACTGAGATACGATCCCATATTTTTCAGCGGCCGGAAATTTCGCCGTCAACTTGTAAACTGCGAGCGTGAGCTTATGCGCTTCCTGCCAAACCGTAAGGTCCTCAAACGACTTGACCTTCATACCTCAATGTGCCTTCTCACGCTTCACCAGTCACCAGTCACCAGTCACCAGTCACCAGTCACCAGTCACCAGTCACCAGTCACCAGTCACCAGTCACCAGTCACCAGTCACCAGTCACCAGTCACCAGTCACCAGTCACCAGTCACCAGTCACGGCACTACCCTGCCGACGCGGCTCCGCTTACCACTTCGATGATCTCGCGCGTGATGGCCGCCTGGCGGACCTTGTTCATGTGCAGCGTTAAGGCATCAATCACGTCGGAGGCGTTGCTGGTGGCCGATTCCATCGCCGTCATGCGCGCGGCGTGCTCCGCGGCGGAGGTTTCCGCCAGCATGCGGTAAATCTGCATCTCGACGTAACGCGGCACCAGCTTGTCAAAGATTTCGCCCGCCGGCTGCTCGTAAATGTAGTCGACTGGACTGGCCGATGAGGCGGCGGGCGCGTTCTTATCCGGCTCACTTAACGCGGCGCGCTCCAGCGGCAGCAGCTTTTCAACCCGCAGGGTCTGCATCATGACGTTCTTGAACTCGTTGTAGATCAGATAGACCGAATCGGCCTGGTGACTCCCGTAAATCTTCATGACCTCGGCGGCGATTTCCCTGGCTTTCCCGAGCTCGGCGCGCGTGGTGACATCCACGTATTCGCCGGCGATTTTCCAGGAATGCTTGCGGAAGGCATCGCGGCTCTTCTTCGCGATGGCGATCACTTCCACGGTCTTGTCGTCTTTCTCGCGCAAGAACTCGAAGGCGCGCCGCAGCACGTTCGCGTTGAACGCGCCGCACAGGCCGCGCTCGCCGGAGGTCACCAGCACCAGGACGCGCTCTTCCGGGCGTTGCGCCAGCAGGGGAAACTGCTCGGGATTTTCAATGCGCGACATCGCCGAGCGCAGCACTTCGCGTATTCCCGCGGCGTAGGGCCGCAGCGAAACGGCCGTTTCCTGCGCGCGCCGGAGCCGTGCCGCGGCGATAAACTTCATCGCGCGGGTGATCTGCTGCGTATTCCTCACCGAACGAATGCGCCGCCGGAAATCGAGAAGTGTGGGCATGGGAAGGTTCTGGCCGCCGGACTAGGCGCGGGCGGTTGCCGCTCCGGCCTGGAACCTCTCCTTGAATTCCCCGATGGCGCGCTTGAGATCGGCGCGCGCGTCGTCGGTAATCTGTTTTTTCTGCGCAATCTGCGTCAATAGAGAGCTGTAGCGCGTATGCACGAAATCCACCAGGTCATGTTGAAACCTTCCGACATCATTCACCGCGACGTCGTCGATCAAACCGCTGGTGCCCGCGAAGATCACGAGCACCTGCTCTTCCACCGTCAGCGGCGAAAATTGCCCTTGCTTCAGAATTTCCGTGAGCCGCTGTCCTCGCGCGAGCTGCGCTTTGGTGGCCTTGTCGAGCTGATCGGAGCCGAACTGCGCGAAGGCCGCGAGTTCGCGGTACTGCGCCAGATCGAGCCGCAAAGAGCCGGCCACTTGCCGCATGGCCTTGATCTGCGCGTTGCCGCCGACGCGGCTCACCGAGAGACCTACGTTGATGGCGGGCCGGATGCCGCTATTGAACAAGTCCGCTTCGAGATAAATCTGCCCGTCGGTAATCGAAATCACGTTCGTGGGAATATACGCGGAGACGTCGCCAGCCTGCGTCTCGATCACGGGCAGCGCCGTGAGGGAGCCGCCGCCCAGCTTGTCGTTCAGCTTCGCGGCACGCTCCAGCAAACGCGAGTGGAGATAGAACACGTCGCCCGGAAACGCTTCGCGGCCCGGAGGACGGCGCAACAGTAGCGAAATTTCACGGTAGGCCTGCGCGTGCTTGGAAAGATCGTCGTAGAAGCAGACGGCGTGGCGGCCGGAATCGCGGAAAAACTCGCCCATCGCGCAGGCAGCGTATGGCGCGATGTATTGCAAGGAGGCAGGCTCGGTGGCCGATGCCGCGACGACGATGGTGTAATCCATCGCGCCCGCATCGGTCAGGATCTTCACCACCTGCGCGATGGTCGAGCGCTTTTGCCCGATCGCGCAATAGATACAAATTACGTCGCCGCCCTTCTGGTTAATGATCGTGTCCAGAATGATGGTGGTCTTTCCGGTCTGGCGGTCGCCGATGATCAACTCGCGCTGTCCGCGGCCGATGGGGATCATCGAATCGATGGACTTGATGCCCGTCTGCAGCGGTTCGCGCACCGGTTGCCGGTCCACGACGCCCGGGGCAATGCGCTCGATCGGAATGCGCTTGTCGGTGGCGATCGGGCCCTTGCCGTCGAGCGGCACCCCCAGCGGGTCAACGACGCGGCCGACCATCGCTTCGCCCACCGGAGCCGACATGATCGTGCGCGTGCGCTTGACCGTATCGCCTTCCTGAACCAGCGTGTACTCGCCGAGCAGCACCGCGCCGACCTGATCTTCCTCGAGGTTGAGCGCGATGCCGAACACTCCGTGCGGGAACGCCAGCATTTCGCCGGACATCGCTTTTTCCAAGCCATAGATGCGCGCGATGCCATCGCCAACCGAGATCACTGTGCCGACTTCTTCCACGGCCACAGCCTGTTCGTAGTTGGCGATCTGCGCCTTCAGTATCTTTGTGATTTCATCCGCTTTGATCGAAGCCATTCTTGCTCCTATTCCGAAATCATCCGGGCGCGCAGGCGATTCAGTTGCGCGCGCACCGATCCGTCATAAATCGTCGAGCCGATTCTCACCACAGCGCCGCCGATCAACGCCGCATCCGTCTTGAATTGCGCCTGAACCTTCCGTCCGGTGAGCTTCGCCAGGACGGCATCCAGTTCAGCCCGCTCGGCGGCCGTCAAATCCGCCGCGGAGATCACCGTGGCTTGCGTGATTCCCTGGCGCGCGTCGAGCAACGCGCTGAAGGCCTGCTCGATTTCAATGAGCATCCCCGCGCGCCGCTGGTCGACGATCACGAACAGATAATTGCGCAGCGTCCGGCTCGCGCCCATGCGCGCGACCAACTCCTCGATCGCGGCATGTTTGCTGGCCCGCGCAATCGAAGGGTTCGACAGGAACGCGTGCAGATCGGCCGATTCGCGGATCATCGCCGCGAACGCCGCAAGCTCCTGCTTCACCTGATCCGCTTGCTTGTTTTCGAGCGCCACATCGACCAGCGCGCCCGCATATCGCACCGCCAGCGCCTTCAATTCGCGCTCCTTCCAAGTTCACCCAAAAATGAGTGGAGCATCCTCGCGCGGATCTCTCCGCTCATCCGGGAACTCACCAGCGCCCCGGCGCGCTCCACCGCCATGGACGCCGCAAGCGCCCGCAACTCCTGCTGCGCGGCGCGTTCAGAGGCAGCCAACTCCGCGTGCGCGGCTTGGCCGATCTTTTCAATCTCGGTGCGCCCCAATACGCGCAATCGCTCGACCTCGGCAGCCGAATCCCGCCGGGCCGCTTCGCGCAACTCCGCCACTTCCTGGTCAATCCGCGCAAACTTCGCCTCGACCTCGCGCAGATGGCTGTCCGCCTCGGCTTTCGCCGCTGAAGCTTCGGTGATGCTTGCCGCGATGGTCTTGGCGTTGGATTGGAAGAAGGCCCCGCCGTGCTTGGCGAGCAGATAACCGATGCCGCCGAAAACAAGGGCGAAATTGAGCCAGCGGAAAATGAGTCCCGTCGCGGCCGCGGATGGATCTTCCTCGGCAGCTTCGGCTGCCAGCGCAGGAAGCGCCGTGAGGAAGAGAATCAGGAACCCGCCCGCGAACAACGATAGCGCGCGCCGCCAGGATTTCATCGAGCCTCCCCGCGCCGGGGACTGCCCGGACCGGAAGGTGTTCCAGTAAGGATGGCTTCGGCAATTTCGCCGGCCAGGGCGCCGCTGGATTGTTCGAGCTGCCCGCGAGCCGCTTGCACATCCGCGGCGAGCGCCTTCTTGGCCGCCTGCAAGTTGTGTTGCGCAGCCAGGCGCGCCGCGCTGACCGCAGCCTGGCGTTCTTCCAGCCAGCGGCGCCGGGCCGCTTCCTGCTCGGCAAAGATTTCTCCGCGCGCCTTGCGCAGCGCGTCGTTATACGCTCGCAGCTTTTCCTGCGCGGCCGCGCGGCTTGCTTCCGCTTCCTGCCGCGCGCCCTCGGCACGTTTGTGGCGCTCGGCGAGAACGCGCTCGATCGGCGCAAAGAAGCTCCAGCGCAAAAATAGATAGAAAAGGAAAACGAGGATGACGGTCGGCACAGCCGCCAGGAACAACTCGCCGAGTTGGTTGAAAATATCCACTGATTTTATTTTAGGGGCATCCGGCCATGCCCGCTTGTATATCTTCTCCGGAGACCCTGAGGCACACGCCCATCCCGCGGGCTATTCCTAGTCTAGACAAAGGAATGATTTTATAACATTTAGAGGGTGTTCCGCGCAAGTCCCAGTCAGCGTTCGTTCGATTGGCCCTTTGGCAACTGACAATGGTGTCTCTCGGACGGCAGCCAGTGGGAGCGACAACGTTGATCGAAGACTGTCCCGGAAAATTTCGCGATCATCGCTTTAAGACAACATTGGTTCGTCGACTTGCAGGATCTACGATTGTGAAAAATCTGAGACCGAAGGAATCCGCGGCAGGCGTCCCACGCAACGCCAGCCGCTTCCATGGTCCCATCAGGGCCGGATGGGCAACAGCCCCTCCGACCACTACTCGATGACCGAATTAAAAGCTGCCGGGGGACAGTTGGTCTCTGGCGCCGCAGGCAACAAGTTTGGGCCTACTACAAAAGGAATGACAGCAATATTCCGCCCAAAGTTCTTGGCAGTAAGACAGCGAAACTGTGGAAACTGCCTCGGCAGTTCGCGGTCGAGAGTTTCTCCCCAACCATTTTGGAAGAACCAAACTCGATCCCCAGATTTCAGGCCATGTGCAAGCGCCATTTTTTCAAACTCGGATGGGAAACTCGTGGCTAATACCTTCCACGAGTGGAAAGACACAATGGAGTATCCATTGCATCTGAATTCGAAATACTTTCTACTGTACACATCAACTGAGATCATGACTCTCGGACCGCAAAGATAATACGGAATCGCAAAGCTGCTCTGCTGGTCTGTCAGGATTAAGCCGCTCCGCGGAATTGACAGTTGGATATAATGCGCAGCGGCGGTCATCAACGCCTGGCTCTGATTCTTTTTCGTGATGTATGGCTCAAACGTTTTCCCCGATGTATTCGACGCTCCCACGAGCAGAACGGCAATGAGAAGCGCGGCCCAGAGCCTCTGCCCGAAAACGGCTGCGAGCAGAAAGCTCACCGCCGCCATCGCAAAAGGGGCAAGAAACACGGTATGGCGGTCGCCCACATAGGGATAGAATCCAGCGATTGCTGCGCCCCACACGGCAACAAAAGGCAGCAACAAAAGAATGCCCAAATGTCGACCGCGATGGCCGCCACCATGGGATGTCAAATCCCTGACAAGGAGAAACGCAACGGCCACAACCCAGAGCAAGAGCAGGGCTTCGGCCGTGTATTGGTTTTCGAACATGAATTCAAAAATTTTGAGAGTGTGCTTTATCGTAAAAGTACCGATACCTTCGCGATCTAAATGAAAATAGGCCCCATCGAATGGCATTCCCCAAACTGCAATGTAGTTTTTGATCTTTAAGATATGGGAGAAGTACAGGAACCCATAAATCGCAAGCGCTCCCACTTGACCGCCAGCCCAGGCAGCAACAACTTTTCGCGGGAGATGAGAATCAGTGATGCGCGCCACAGAATAGAGGCCGATGGCCAGGGTAAAGAAAACAGCCGAGTAGTGGGAAAGAATTGCCAAATAGAGGAAGACTGAAAAATAGCACATGCCACCGGCGGACTCTTCTTGAAAAGCTCGTTCGAGAAAGTACAGGGCAGCCGCCATGCAGAACAGCAACAAGGCATATTGCCGCAACTCAGCCGAGAGGGCGATCATAGCCGGGGAAAACGTGGCGAAAATGAGGCCCATCAGGCTAGCCGTCCTGCCGAAAACAATTCCGATCCATTTGAAAATGAACCAGCAAAAGGCCGTGCCAGCAAACACCGAGGGCAGGCGAAGCATCAACTCGGACCGGCCCAGAAAATGCCAGAAGTAAACTACAAGATACATCAGAGGCGGGTGCGCGTTGCTCAGGCCGGCCTTGTACGCAAGCAAGACAGAAGGCTGATTGAGCAGCAGATAGTGAAGCCCTTCGTCCGGATTCAAGTAGCTCCTGCTTGCAACCGACACCCTGACGATAAAACCGGCTGCAATTACCGCTAACGCTACGGCATTGAGGTGATCGTCAAGCCAGCCCTCGACGAAGCTGTATCGGTTGGTCGCACCGCGCTCAGGTTTTCCAGGCGCAAGTTCCCGCGCCGACTCCGGTTGCGTCTCGACCACAACCTTGGGGCTCACTTGTTTATCAGCATCCTTTCCGTAAGAAGTTCATCGCCGGAACCAAGAGATATCCTGTGCACCATGAAACGGCGCAAAAGGAGAAGGATGCTCAAAGGGCCTCTGTGTACCATATCTTCTGGTTAGCCCCGTAACCGAAATTGCGGGTGTGCACGAAAGCGGTGAGATGTAATTCACGAGCGATCTCCAGGGTCTCGTCTGCGCTCCCGTCATTGACAAGAATGATCTCATCGACTGCTTGATGTGGGATAGCCTCGCAGGAGATTCTTGTTGTCCAAACTGCTACCAGCAGTTAGTAGTACCGGCGTAGATGCTCTCGATGGGAGGCAAGCTATTGCGGATGCTGTTCCGGCGGGGCCGGAAACCATTGAGGCCGACACTGGCTTGCTGATCCGGAACGGGGCGCGCTAGAATGACTCGCGCGACGGGCCCGGCCACGGGTGCGGACTCCACTTGGAGCCCGCCGAATGTTTGATCCCGATCGGGGCTTGCCCCGCCCGCCTTTTCTCGGATGCGCACGATCTCAAGGAGCGCTTCATGGCCGCGTTTTCCGGTGTAGATTTTCTGGATTTTGATTCCCTGCTCAATGATGAAGAGTTGCTGGCGCGGAGGACGGCGCGGCAATTCGTGGATGAGCAAGTGATCCCCGTCATTGAGAAGCACAATCGCGAAGCGACCTTCCCCAAGGAATTGCTGCCGCAATTGGGCGAGATGGGATTCTTCGGCGCAAACCTGAAAGGCTACGGCTGCGCGGAGATGAGCAACGTCGCTTACGGCCTGGTGATGCAGGAACTCGAGCGCGGGGACTCGGGCCTGCGCAGTTTTGTCTCCGTGCAAAGCGCCCTGGTGATGTATCCGCTCCATACCTACGGCTCGGAAGAGCAAAAGGATAAGTGGCTGCCGCGCTTGCAAAGCGGGAAAGCCCTGGGCTGCTTTGGCCTGACCGAACCGCAATTCGGTTCCAATCCCAGCGGGATGCTGACGCGCGCCGTGCGCCGTGGCGACCGCTACATCCTCAATGGCGAAAAAATGTGGATCACCAACGGTTCGATTGCGGACGTCGCCCTCGTCTGGGCGAAATGCGAAGATGATCGCATCCGCGGCTTCCTGGTCGAAAAGGGGACGAAAGGCTTCAAGACGTGGGATGTGCACGGCAAGTTGTCGCTGCGCGCTTCGGTGACCTCCGGCCTGGCGATGAGCGATTGCGAAATCCCAGCGGAAAATGTGCTGCCCGGGGTGTCCGGCTTGAAAGGCCCGCTGACCTGCCTGACGCAGGCGCGCTACGGCATTGGCTGGGGCGCCATCGGCGCGGCCATGGCTTGCTACGACACGGCGCTGCAATATGCGAAGACGCGGAAGCAATTTCAGAACAAACCGATCGCTTCCCACCAGCTCGTGCAGGACAAGCTGGTGTTCATGATTACGGAAATTTCCAAAGCGCAACTGCTGGCGCTGCACGTGGGCAAATTGAAAGATCAAAATCGCCTGGACCCGACGCACGTCTCCATGCTGAAAATGAATAATGTGTGGATGGCGATGGAAACGGCGCGCAAAGCCCGCGACATCCTGGGCGCCAACGGAATCGTGGACGATTACTGCATCATGCGCCACATGAACAATCTCGAATCGGTTTACACCTACGAGGGCACGCATGACATCCATCGCCTGGTCATCGGAGAACGCATTACAGGCATTCCCGCATACTTTTGAAGATTGCGGGTGCGGTCCCGACAAGGTCGGGACCGCCTAAATCGGGTGCGGGCTCTACTTGGAGCCCGCCTAAATAAGGAGCGCCTGATGTTTCGCAACGCCGGCTGGTCCTTGGCAATCCCGCAACTGTTCTCGCAAGCCATTTTCCTGGGAGCTCTTCTATTTGCGGCCGCTCTCCTGCCCGCCTCCGGAGCCGAGAAACCCAAGGTCCGCACGATCACCGCGTTTATCCGCCTGGATACCAGCCAGTACAAACAGCAGGTCGCCGATACGTTGACGATGTTGCGCAATGCCAAGGCCCGGTTCGAACTGGCCGGCTACGAAGTGGAAACGATCCGCATTTCCACGCAGCCGTTTCCGGAATACACGCGCGGCATGACGAAGCAGGCCATCCTCGCGTTTTTCCACGATCTCGACAATCTCGCCAAGCAGGAAAGCTTCGTCGCCGGCATCGGCCCCGCGCTGCTGTCCGAAAAAGACGATCCCGGACAAGCGCAACTGCTTGCTGAAATTCTCAGCCTGACCAGCAATCTGCACGGCAGCATCGTGGTGGCCGCGGACGATGGCGTGCATTGGAAGGCGGTTCAGGCGGCCGCCGGCGTCATAAAATATCTCGAAGACCACACCAGCCAGAGCCTCGGCAACTTCCGTTTCGCGGCAATTGCCAACGTGCCGGCCTACACGCCGTTTTATCCCGCGTCGTATCACCAGGGTCTGGGACATCAATTTGCCGTCGCGCTGGAGTCGGCCAATGTCATCGCCGCTGTGATGGCCGTGCAGCGCGATGCGGAGGCCACACGACAGGCGCTGGTCGCCGAACTGGGAATGCACGCGCGCGCAATCGAGGACCTCGCAAGCAGGATCGACCAGGACACCGGATGGACGTACATGGGTCTCGATCTTTCCCCCGCGCCGATGAAGGACGTCTCCATCGGATCGGCTACGGCGGGATTCACCGGCGGGCGATTTGGCGCCAGCGGCACGCTGACCGCGGCCGCCACCATCACGGCGGCGCTGCGCGATATTGCCGTGAAAAAAGTGGGCTACTCGGGGCTGATGATGCCGGTACTGGAAGATACGCGCCTCTCGCAGCTCTGGAGTGAAGGCGCGCTCTCGATGGACCAGCTTCTCGCCTATTCGGCCGTGTGCGGCACCGGACTCGACACGATCCCGCTGCCGGGCGACGTCACCTCCGAACAACTTGCGCGCATCATCGGCGACGTCGCCACGCTCTCCGCGAAGTTGTCGAAGCCGCTGAGCGTCCGCCTGCTGCCGGTCGCGGGAGCGAAACCTGGGGATCGCACCGCGTTCGATAATCCGAATCTGGTGAACACGGTGATTCAACCGCTGCCGTAGCGCGATCCAGGGCCGATGTCTTGCTGCAGGGGCAAGACGTGTCGTTGTAGGGGCACGGCATGCCGTGCCCCTACAACGCCGCGCCGATTGGTTGTAGGATAGGGCCTGTCTTTGGTGGCATCGTACGCGTAATTTGTGTCCGGAAGCGCGCCGGATCAAAAAAATCGCAACGACCGGGAGAACAGATGGAAAACGAACTGAGTCTGGAGTTTTTGCGCGTCGTCGAAAGAGCAGCCATTGCATCGGCAAAAACGATGGGGCTGGGCGACCGGCACAAGGCCGATCAGGCAGCCGTCGAATCCATGCGTGAGGAGATGGACGAAGTGCCGATGGACGGGACGATCGTGATCGGAGAAGGCGAGCGGGACGAAGCGCCGATGCTCTTTATCGGCGAAAAGGTCGGCGCCGCGCTGCACGTCCAAGGCTCTACTTTCCCGGCCGTGGACATCGCCGTCGATCCCCTCGAGGGCACGAACCTCTGCGCCACCGGCGCGCCCGGCTCGATTACGGTATTGGCCGCGAGCGAAAAAGGCGGCCTGCTCCACGCCCCCGACCTTTATATGGAGAAGATTATCGTGGGGCCATCGTGCAAAGGCGCCGTCGATCTGGACGCTCCGGTAGCCGACAATCTGCGCTCGATCGCCAAGCGCCTGGACCGGGAGATCGAGGACCTCGTCGTCATCGTGCTGGATCGGCCGCGGCACGAGCAACTCATCGCAGACATTCGCGCCGCCGGCGCCCGCATCCGCCTGATCGGTGACGGCGACCTATCGGCGGGCATTTCCGCGGCTGTGATCGGGACCGGGGTACACGCCGTGATGGGCACCGGAGGCGCGCCGGAAGGGGTGCTAACCGCGGCTGCGCTGCGCTGCCTGAACGGAGAAATTCTGGCGCGGCTGGTCGTGTCAAAGCCCGAGCACGAGGAGCGGCTGGCGACGATGGGCATCACGGACGGCAAACGCGTCTATAAGACCGAAGATCTGGCGCCGGGAAAAAAAATCATCTTCGCTTGCACAGGCGTAACTGATGGAAACCTGTTGCGCGGCGTGCGCTTCTTTGGCGAAGGCATCCGCACACAGTCGCTGATCGTCACGCTGCATGAGCGGCAGGTTCGCTTCATCGACACCGTGACCCTCGATAAACGTCCCGACGTCAAAGTGCGGTTCTCGTAGAGAGCTTGTGTGCTTTTTGCTGAACGCAACACAAACCAAAACCACACCACAAACCAAAACCGCACAGTCTGAAGTCGGAGATCCCGACCCTGTCGGGGCCTGTGCTACTGGACCGGTATTGCGGCTGTTTGCGTTTAGACCGAGCGGGAGCCTGTGAGGAATTGTTGTGAGAAATGCGGGCTGAACATTCCGCATCCCCGCACAGGAAACGGCACACGGAGGAAAAACGAGCGCGTAAGAGCGCGAACTCTCCCTGCCGGGAAAGTTCGCGCCTTCTCACACCATTTTTCCTGAATCCGTTACCTGTGGCCCATTGCGGCTGGATGAATCCGTCGCACCAGTTGCTCCAGACGTGCCGGCTGAGGCGGCGCTAGAGGACGCACCGGCCCGTTGCCGCTGGAGACGTGGTCGCTGATCGCGGCCAGGCGTTTCAGGATCGATTGCCACTGTTCCCAGTCCAACTGCCGCAGGAACGGCCGCAACCCCTGGATGAATGGATCCTCCAGCAGGGTTTCGCCGTTCGATTCGGGCACGAAGAAGCGGTTCAAGCCGACGCCAAGCGCTTCGGAAATTTTCTCGAGCGTTCCGAGGCTGGGCGTCATCTGGCCGCTTTCGATGCGCGACAGATAGGACCGGGAAACGCGCGAGCGCGCCTGGAGCTGGCTCTGCGTCATCCCGCGCGATTCGCGCAACTGCCGGATACGCTGCCCTATATTCTCCACCGTCTCGCGGTTCGGCCATTTTTCGAAGAGTTGCCGGTCGTCGCCCGGAAGCTCCTGCGGCTCCGGTGGCGGAATCAGAAACTCCACCATGGGAGGCAGCAGGCGCAGGCACCGGCGGCAATTCCCCGTGCGGGTGCGATACTGCACGAGCCCGCAGGTTTTGCAACGAATTACTTCGCGGTCCAGGTCCATATCCATCGTGGCCTTGTTCCCGTTTGTGTTGTTCATACCATTCGTTTGTTCCGACACCGGTACTCCTCGCAGACTATTCCGGCATGCGGATGAGAGGAACTACGATCGGGGGGAAGGCAGAAGCTGGCGCGTTCGCGATATTGAGGCTTCCCGTCTCCGATGTCAAGCACTTTTTGCATTCAATCACCAAATCGGTAAAATCTTGGATTCCATTAGGACTATGTTTCTCGCAAACTGAGACTCAAGGGTAATGAACCAGAACGGAACACAAGCGTTGCGGTATCCTATACCCCTGTAAGATTCATGGGCAGGTGCGGGTTCCGCCGGGCGCGAGCCTTACTTGAAGCCCGCCAGAAACGCGTGCGGACTCTACTTGGAGCCCGCCAGAAACGGGTGCGGGCTCCGCTTGGAGCCCGCCAGAAAGAGGACACGATGCCAGCCATGCCATCGAGGGATGACGCCTGGGCTCTGCTGTGTGAACACACGCAAAACGAAAACCTGCGGAAACACGCTCTGGCGGTCGAAGCCTGCGTGCGCGCCTATGCGCGCAAGACAGGCGCCGACGAGGAACTCTGGGGCGTCACCGCTCTGCTGCACGACTTCGACTACGAGCGCTGGCCCAACGACGCCCATAGCCCCACCGAAGAACACCCCGCGGGCGGCTCGACGATCTTGCGCCAGCGCGGTTACCCCGAGGAAATGATCCGCGCGATCCTCTCCCACGCGGATTACAGCGGCGTCCCGCGCGAAACTCCACTCGAGCACACCTTGTTTGCCTGCGACGAACTCGCCGGATTCCTCACCGCCTGCTCCCTGGTCAAGCCCGGCAAAAGCATCTTCGAGGTCGAACCCGATTCCGTGAAGCGCAAGCTCAAGGACAAAGCGTTCGCCCGCGGCGTCAATCGCGACGATGTCCGCAAAGGCGCCGAGGGGTTGGGCGTCCCCATCGAGGAGCACATCGCCTTCTGCATCACGGCCATGCGCGAGGTGGCGGAAACGCTCGGGTTGCGTGGAACCCACGCCGCGAGCGCATAGATCGGGCGCGAGCATCATGGCGCGACGCTCCTGCCCCCCAGATAAGAAGCACGGGACAGGGGCGGAAACCCGTAGGGAAATAACTCGACACATGCGACTGAAATGGGGTTCGTGCCGGCCTTGCGGGCTTCCCAATTGGGCAGAGACAATCGGGTTCTTTAGCTAAGCTCGATGCTCAACCCGCCAACCCATCCAGCGGCAAGGTTGTAGATGACCGCTCCGAGCGCTCCGAAAACCCCACCGATCAAGCCGTAGAGCAGAGGGAGAATAATCACGGCGAGTGCGCCAAATATCATGCCGCCGGCCTTCGCGGCACCGGTTCCAGGAATTGCCGCTCCCAACAACATAAAGAGGCTGACAAAGAGCCCGAAGATTAACCCAAGAAGGCCGTAAACCACCAAACATACCTTGAACGCAGAGCCCGGACTGATGTGCTTGACTACACTCATCGGTAAACCTCCGGTGTGGAATGCGGCACATGCTAGCAGAGGCAATAGGTCTCCGCAATCGACTTTTCTTGTAGCCATTTTGTGAAGTTGGCCTGGACTGTTATGATTGTGCAGATAAATCTAGAGCCCATGCAAATCTTTCCCATCACGCGGCGGAAGACGGTTGGCGTCAAGTTCGGCCACATTCAGGTGGGCGGTGGCGCGCCGGTGGTTGTGCAGTCGATGACCAACACGGACACGGCGGACATCGCCGGAACCGTGGCGCAGTGCAAGGAGCTGGCTGATGCTGGTTCGGAGCTGGTGCGCATCACGGTGAACATGCCGGAGTCGGCTGCGGCGGTGGCGGAAATCGTGGCGCGGCTGCGCGATGCCGGTTGCGTCGCGCCCATCATCGGCGATTTTCATTACAACGGGCACGTCCTGCTCACCAAGTATCCCGATTGCGCGCGGGCGCTCGATAAGTACCGCATCAATCCAGGAAACGTGGGCGCAGGCGCGCGCCGCGACGAGCAGTTCGCGACGATCTGCAAGGTGGCGGTTGATAACGGCAAGCCCGTGCGCATCGGCGTCAATGGCGGCTCGCTCAACCAAGAGCTGGTCATGCGCAGGATGCAGGAAAACACCGACCGCAATCTGGGCCTCGACTCCGAAGAGATCGTCAACAACTGCATGGTGCTCTCCGCCATCGAATCGACCGAGCTGGCGCTCGAATGCGGACTGCGGCGCGACCAGATCATTATTTCCTGCAAGGTCTCGAAGCCGCAGAATCTCATCAGGGTCTACCGCGACCTTTCCCGCAAGACCGAGCAGCCGCTGCACCTGGGCCTCACCGAAGCGGGCATGGGCACCAAGGGCACGGTGTGGTCCGCCGCAGCCATCGGCATATTGTTGCAGGAAGGCATTGGCGACACGATTCGCATCTCGCTGACGCCACGGCCCGGCGGCGACCGCCGCGAGGAAGTCTACGCCGCGTGCGAACTGCTGCAGGCGCTCGGCCTGCGCTCGTTCGCGCCCAGCGTGACGGCCTGCCCCGGCTGCGGACGCACCACCAGCACGACGTTCCAGGAACTCGCCGAGCGCATCCAGGGCTACATCCGCGACAAAATGCCGGAGTGGAAGCAGCAGTACGAGGGCGTCGAGGAAATGACGCTCGCCGTGATGGGCTGCATCGTCAACGGCCCCGGCGAATCGAAAGCCGCCAACATCGGCATCAGCCTGCCCGGCACCGGCGAAGAGCCCAGCTGCCCCGTCTACATAGACGGCCAGAAATTCGTCACGCTGCACGGCAACTACGACGAACTCTCCGCCGCGTTCCGCAAGCTGGTGGACGATTACATCCGCACGAAGTACGCGCCGCGCGATGCCGCGCCCGCCGCGGCCTCCACTGGCCAGTAGCACAGGCCCCGCGCACTTCCGCGCTCATAAAAAATGCGGGCTACCCACGCTTGATCGTTTCTTGCCAAGGATTGCGTGGGTGTATAATTGGCTTGTCCCCGCTCCGGAGGAACTATGCGTTACTCATTTCTCTTAGCGGTCATCCTCTCTATCGCGGCAGCATTGTCGGCGCGCGCTGCGGAGAAGCCCCGCACTGCGCAAGGCAATCAGAATCAGCCCAAGAAAGTCTGGACCAACGACGATATGGATCAACTGCGCGAGCGCGGACTGATTTCCATCGTTGGACAAGAAGCGCCTGCTACTACGGCGGAAGCCGTTGCGCCTTCCGCACCCGCAGCCTACGCGTCGAGGTTCGAAGATCCCGAGTGGTACGCCCAGAAGGCAGCCGACCTACAGGCAGAACTGGACGAGCGCGCGGCCGCTCTTCAAGAAGCCCAGGCGAACCTCGCACAAGTGGCAAAGGGAATCACGCAGCCGGGTATCGCCATGGACAAGAAAAATGTAGGCGTCACGCCCGAAGCGGGCATCGCCATACTGGACGCGCAGGCGCGCGAAGTCCAAAGCCAGCTCGATGAACTCAGCAACCTCGCCCGGCAAAATAACATTCCACCCGGCGTGCTGCGCGGCTAAGTTTGCGAAGTCTAGCCTGTGGGCTTTTCACTCAGCGTTTCCTCGGGCGTGACGCTGACGCCGGAAGTGTCGTACGTCTGTGCTAAAATCTTCCACCTGAATCTCATTCTGGACAGGGCCATCATGAAAATAAGCCGGGAAGATGTGTTGAAGGTAGCGGCGCTGGCGAATCTGGAGCTAACAGACGCTGAAGTGGAGACGTATCGCGGGCAGCTCGACGACATTCTCACCTACATCGACAAACTGAACGAGATTGACACATCGAATATCGAGCCGATGACGCAGGTGCTCGCGGCCCCGGCGGACGGCTCGGCGCTTCGCGAAGACGTCGTGGTGCGCTCGGACGTGATCATGGAAGTGCTGCAAGGCGCGCCCGACCCCGCCCCTCTTTATTTCCGTGTGCCCCGGGTGATTGAGAAGTGAGCGCCGCAACGGCATGGACGATTCCGGAAGTCCGGGCGGCGCTCGGCGCCAAGAAAATCTCCGCGCGCGAGCTGGTAAAGGAATTCTACGCGCGCATCGAGCGGCGCAATCCCGAACTGAACGTTTATCTGGCGCTTTCGCCGGAACGCGCCTATGCCCAGGCCGACCGGATTGACGCCGCTATCGCGAGCGGTGACGCGCTGCCGCCGCTGGCTGGCGTGCCACTGGCGGTGAAGGACACCATCAGCACGCGTGGCATTCCCACCACATGCGGTTCGCGCATCTTGGAGGGCTACAAGCCCCCCTACGACGCCACAGCGGTCACTCGCCTCGAACACGCCGGCGCGATCGTCCTTGGCAAGACCAACTGTGACGAGTTCGCCATGGGCAGTTCGACCGAAAATTCCGCCTACGGCCCAGTGCGCAACCCTGTCGCCACCGACCGCGTTCCCGGCGGGTCGAGTGGCGGTTCGGCCGCGGCGGTTGCCGCGGGCCTGGCAGTGGTGTCTCTTGGCACGGATACGGGCGGCTCGATACGCCAGCCCGGCTCATTTTGCGGCATCCCGGCGCTGAATCCGAGCTATGGCCGCGTTTCGCGCTATGGCCTGATTGCCTATGCATCGTCGCTGGATCGCATCGGGCCATTCGCGCATACGGTCGGCGACGCCGCCGCCGTGATGTCCGTGATCGCCGGGCGCGATCCCCTGGATTCGACTTCCGCCGCCACGCCGGTGCCCGATTACGCCGCCGCGATGGGCCGTCCGCTGGCCGGGCTGCGTATCGGCATTCCCGACGACTACTTCGCCGAAGGCATTGATCCCGAAGTGCGGCAGAAAGTCGAGGCGGGGATTCGGTTGCTCGAAAAACTCGGTTGCCGGCGCGTGTCCATCCGCATGCCGAATACCGACTACGCCATCGCGGCGTATTACATCATCGCCACCGCCGAGGCCAGCTCGAATCTGGCCCGCTACGACGGCGTCCGCTTCGGCCTGCGCGTTCCGGGCGCGACGCTCATCGAGATGTATCAAAAGACGCGGGGCCGCGGCTTCGGCGCCGAAGTGAAGCGCCGCATCGTCCTGGGGACGTACGTCCTCTCGGCGGGCTACTACGACGCCTACTACCTGAAGGGACAAAAAGTTCGCTCGCTCATCGCGCGCGATTTCCGCGAAGCATTTGAAAAAGTGGACGCCATTATTACGCCCACGTCGCCGGTTCCTCCGTTCCGCCTGGGCGAACGCACAGCAAACCCGCTGCAGATGTATCTAGCTGACATTTACACGGTTACAGGATCGCTCGCGGGGGTTCCAGGCATTTCGATTCCCAGCGGCAAGACCGCCGGGGGCCTGCCTATCGGCTTGCAAATTTATGGACCCGCCTTCGGCGAAGAACGAGTCTTCCAGCTTGCCCACGCCTTCGAACAGGCCGGCGGTGCGGAGCTGTAAACGACCACGGGTGCGGGCTACGCTTGTAGCCCGCCGGTATCGGGTGCGGGATCTACCGGGAGCGGGCTTTCTTAAAGCCCGCCAGAACATGGACCCGCCAGAATCGGGTGCGGGATCTACTTGGAGCCCGCCAGAATAATAATAATGAACCTCGGGCCCCTGCTAAACAAACTTCGCCGGACAAGAGAGAAATTCGAAGCCGCCGCGCATCAGGTTCCCGGCGATGGCTGGCGAACGCCGCCCAGCGAAGGGAAATGGTCGGCGGCGGAAGTGGTCGCACATGTAATTATGGTGGAGACCTTGATGACTGGAGCAGCGGCGAAGATCACGCGGAAGCCGCCTCTCCCGGTGTCACTTTGGAAGCGAATCCATATCCCCGTGGCTTGCGTCGCCTGGCGCGGCGTGCGCGTCGAGTCGCCGATTCCGCTCGATACCCTGCTGTTGGATGATCGGGAAGCCATGCTCGCCCGGCTGGCCGAACAGCGCCTGCGGACTCTCTCCGTTCTCGAGTCCGGCCGGGACAGCAACCTTCATAAATATCGCCTGCAACATCCCGTGTTGGGCAGCCTGCATTATTACGATTGGTTCCGCACGCTCGCCGCACACGACACAAGACACTCCAAGCAACTACGCGAAATCATCCAAGCGCACAAAATATCGTAGAGACTCAATTTCCCGGAAGCTCACATGCGCCGATGCGATGGTTTCAGTGACGCCGGCGTCCCGCCGGCGATTTCTCCGGCCTTCAGCGCCGCGCAAAAACGCCGGCGAGACGCCGGCGCCACGAAGAGCCGTTTGTGAGAAATGCGGGCTGGGAGTCCCAAGCCGCGTTTTATTGATTTGACCGGCGCGGGGGAGTCACTGCTCAGGCGCGGCCATCGGTTCCAAAGGAGGAGGCTCGGTTGCGGCGGAGAAGAATCCGGCGAGGTCGCGCTGCTTGAGGGCACGGATGCGGTCGCGGAGCGCGGCGGCGCGTTCAAACTCGAATTTCTTGGCCGCTTCGCGCATCTGGAGTTCGAGCTGCGTGAGAACTTCTCCCAGCTTCGCTTCGCTCGTGATGTCCGCGTCGGCGAAGTCCTCGATAGGCACCATCACGTAGTCGGCTTCCACGATCGCCGCCAGCTTCATATCCACGGACTTGATGATGGATTGCGGAGTGATATGGTTCGCTTCGTTGTAGGCGACCTGCTTGGCGCGGCGGCGGCTGGTTTCCTCGATGGCCTGCGCCATTGAGCCGGTCATGCGATCGGCGTAGAGGATCGCGCGCCCTTCGACGTGCCGCGCGCACCGGCCAATCGTCTGGATGAGCGCCGTGGCGCTGCGCAGGTAGCCTTCCTTGTCGGCATCCAGAATCGCGACCAGCGAGACTTCGGGCAGATCGAGGCCTTCGCGCAGCAGGTTGATGCCGATCAGGGCGTCGAATTCTCCCCGGCGCAGGTCGCGCAGAATGCGCACGCGTTCGAGTGTGTCGATTTCCGAGTGCATGTAGCGGCAGCGAACGCCCGTTTCAGTGAAGTATTCCGCGAGGTCCTCGGACATGCGCTTGGTGAGCGTGGTGACCAGCACGCGCTCCTTGCGCTCGGCGCGCACGCGAATTTCCTCGAGCAGATCGTCCACCTGGCCTTTCACCGGGCGCACTTCGATTTGCGGGTCCACCAGGCCGGTCGGGCGAATCACCTGTTCGACCACGACGCCCGCCGAGCGCGTCAGCTCGTAAGGCCCCGGCGTGGCCGAGACGTAGATCACTTGTCCGGTGCGGTGTTCGAATTCCTCGAAATTCAGCGGGCGGTTATCGAGCGCCGAGGGCAT
Source organism: Terriglobia bacterium (assembly GCA_041480265.1). Taxonomy (GTDB): domain Bacteria; phylum Acidobacteriota; class Terriglobia; order Acidiferrales; family UBA7541; genus Palsa-360. The sequence goes on from JBGOZP010000019.1 coordinate 28,390, forward strand.
GCGGAAGCCGTAGTTCACAAGCGTCTGCTTGCGCGAACGGTCGCCGTGATACATCCCGTGGAGTTGCGGGACGGTCTGGTGCGATTCGTCGAGAAAGAGCAGGTAATCCTGCGGGAAATAGTCGAGCAACGTGGGCGGCGCCTCGCCGGGCAGTCGGCCCGACATGTGGCGAGAGTAGTTCTCGATGCCGTGGCAATATCCGATCGTGCGCATCATCTCGATGTCAAACATCGTGCGCTGCCAGACGCGCTGCGCCTCGGCGTATTTGCCCTGCTTTTCAAGCTCCGGCTTCCACCAGTCAAGCTCTTGCAGAATCGTAACAATCGCGCGTTCTCTCTGCGCGGCGGGCATGACATAGTGCGACTTCGGATAGATCGTCAATCGCGCCAGATCGTTCTGCCCGGAGCGCACTTCCCCGGTCAGCGGGTCCATCTGGCGAATGGCCTCCACCTGGCTGCCCCAGAGTTCGATGGCGTAGGCGTTGTCCTCATACGGCGGATAAATTTCCAGGCGATCGCCGCGCACGCGGAACGTGCCGCGGCGCAGATCCTCGGTGCGCTCGTACTGATTGTCCACCAGCTTGCGCAGCAGCGCCTCGCGCGGCGTACTCTGCCCCTTTTCGATCGTCACGCGCATGCCGAAATAGGCTTCCGGTGAGCCTATGCCGTAAATGCAGGAGACCGAGGCGATGATGATGACGTCCCGGCGTTCGAACAGCGACCGCGTGGCGCTCATGCGCAGCTTGTCGAGCTCGTCGTTGATCGTGGATTCTTTCTCGATGTAGGTGTCGGAAGCGGGAAGATACGCTTCCGGCTGGTAGTAATCGTAGTAGCTGACAAAGTATTCGACCGCGTTCGAAGGAAAGTAATTCTTAAATTCACTGTAGAGCTGCGCCGCGAGCGTCTTGTTATGAGCGAGCACCAGAGCGGGACGGTTCGCTCGCTCGATCAGCTTGGCCATGGTGAACGTCTTGCCCGAGCCGGTAACGCCGAGCAGGACCTGATGCTTCTCCCCCGCCTCGATGCCGCGCGAAAGCTGCGCAATGGCCTCCGGCTGATCGCCGCGAGGTTCGTAATCGCTCATGAGTTTGAAGTTCGTCGCCATAGGGCCACACAGCGCGGCTACCGAGCCGCGCAGAATTTTCCATTATAGCGCAGACGACTGGGGACCGACGGAAGCACATGATTTCGAGGTAGTGGGCCACATTCCGAAAAGAGGACTTCACAGGACTTGACTCGCTGGGGCCGTAATTTCTGCTTCAGATCTTCTGAGATACGGTAGATATGGCGGGCGAATCTCGAACGAGGCCGACTTTTCGTCACAAGTGAAATTGTATTCCAACGATAATTTCCCCCAGCACTCGAAAGCAGACTCCTCGGACGCGCTCCTAGTTATCCGGCACGCGAAAGACATTCGCTGTCGTATCCGGCGGCAAATTGTGGAAAAGTGGCTCCATGTCCCAGTATTTTTTCGACTTGGCCTGCAGCACGCCTGCTTTTTCGGCCGGATCGGTGACATAGGATAAGGTGCGATCATACAATTGATTCCCGATCTTCAGACGCACGCGCGGATCACGAATCACATCCGTGTTCCAGCGGTACTTAACTTGGGGACGCATATAAACGGAACTCAGATAGAGGTGGCCGTTATAGTAAACACAGCCAATTGTTACCGAGTGAGGAAGCAGATACCAGGTGCGGGTCTCAAGCTTGACCGTCGGAATCTTGTCGGTGAACGACCAGTCGGTGACCGGCGTGGTAACCAGATCCCCTTTTAACCACAACCCGGGTAATCTACACGTCCAAGAGACATAAATGTTTGAACACCCTCGAGGTTCGAGGCCTGTGATGCGCAGCACCAACAGCACTAAGGCTAGGCAAATCAGTGTGGCTGCAACAATTTTCAATAGCGTTTTCATGGCTAGCTCCTAAAATAGCAGGGCATCACGTAACAGGCATTGCCTGCTTCCCAGCATACCGAAAATTATAGAATTAAATCAGGGACGCATTCTCCGGGATTTCCGATTTGGAACTCTGACTCGCGCATCGTACGCCTCTCCTGCCCTGGACACAACGAATTTGCCACATGCGGCACGCCCCAATGGGGATCGCGAGGTTCTGACGGCCGAGTCCCGAGAAACGGTCTTCTCGGTAACTGGCCAACTTCTTTTGACGCCGCTGCACTCACGCCAAAATGAGCATGCGGTGCGCTGTCCTCAGATGCAGCAAAGGTTGCCAGTAATCCGATTTGCGTCCGCTAGTCTATCGAGGGGGGCCCAGCGCCGGGTCTGGGGCAATATTGGACTCATGGAGAATTGCGATTAGCCAATGGCCGTTCTGCTTCACAAGCGTCCAATCGTAAAATCCCTCGCGAGGTGGAGTAGTCGAGCCATCGGGCGCTTTTACTCCCGTTAGTTCATAATTTATATCCACAGACGCGATTTCAGGAGTCAAAAACCGGACATTCCTCACGGTGAGGGTCCGATGGGCGTTTCCGAGCCGGCCAGCGAAGAGAGATATGTAGAGCTCTTCAATTTTTCTCCGGCCATGTGTAGTGATCGCTTGAATGTTTATGAAGTCGCCGTCCTCGGAATACCACGCGGACAAGGCGTGGGCGTTGTGGCGGTTGAAGTCGCCGATAAAACCGGCGACGACCTGCTTGATAGCCGCTGAGTCGGCATCAGTCCTCTCCGATTGATCCTGCGCCCAAGAAAGCGGAAGCGATAAAAAGATAATCAGGGCAACCTCTAATGTCATCATCATGCGAGCAGAATGCATCGCGCCATCCCCCTTCTTGACGGAAAACTAAGTCTACCAAGCGGACCCCATTTTTCGCCGGGCAATCATACGACACATCCTGAAAATCAGGAGCGTTTTTGTTCTCGCGACCGGCGGGTGCGCCCAGTGCCTGATAAACGGGCTGGTAAGTATCCCCTCTCGACAAGTAGAGAGGGGATACTTACCAACGGGATTCTCGGAAAGTGGCCAACTAGCCTGATTTCAAAGGCTCATTTTCCGTGCAGATCGTCCTCCACCAACGCAACCTGGGAACGCGAAAGGATCGTGCCGGCATAGCGCATGGAAGTGCTGTGTCCAGTCGTGAGTGTGACATCCATTTCCTCAGTTCCGGTTTGCGTGACGCTTACGGCGAGGCCAGTCCGCAACGAGATGTAGCTCAAGCTCTGTCCTGAACCATTCCACTTTCCGGCGGTTTGCACTCCACTCTTGCGGTATTCCTCGGGAGTCGGGTTGCGAACGGATTTGGGTCGGACCAGTTTCAAGCGGGAGAGAATCACAGCGCAGGTTTCAACAGGCTCCGGATTCCCTGCCGATTCGGCGCTCGATGGCGCTGGCGCTCCTTCGGGATTTGGCGGGTGACAAACCTCGTTGCGCAGGTATTCGGATTCGGTGCGCCAGACCATCCCGGCCACCGGCAGCGATGTCGCTGCTTGATCGGACGACCACTTCTGTCCGGGGCTGACACCTCCCGTTGGCGCTCCCGAGCCGGCATCGAGTTGCGCAATCCATTCCCGGGCCGCCTGCACCGCCTTCTCTCCATCAACGATCTCCGCAAGACCTGAAACCGAGATCACTTTCCCACTCGCATCGAGTGTGAATTCAACCACCTTGCCTTCGAGCTTTTGGTACTGCTCCTGCGTCGCGGCGGCCGCCGGGTCGAATGCATCGCTGCCGGCGCGGGCCGTGGATTTTTCATACGTGGTGCGGAGCCGGACGCTGCCCGGAGCGCTCGACTCTGCGGGGAGAACCTCCAGCAGGATCGTGGCGTCCCAGGTGATCACCAGTTTGGAAGGGCCTTGCGGGTCCGCGGCGAGGCCGGATCGCGAAGTAGCGGTCGTCGTTTCGAATTCCATGGCATAGCGGAACGCCTGCCCCGGAGAAAATCGCGGAGAAAGCGAAACTCGCGGCGGCGCAGCCGTAGCGCCGCTTCGCTGCGCCTTGGCAGAGGAATTCTCCGGCGCCTTCTTCTGCGCGCCGGCAGCGTGCGATAGCGACAACAGGGCCGCAAACGCAATTGCGGCGCGTGTCACCGATTTGCTTCGACTCGACGGGACCGTGTCACCCATGGGCACGCCTCGATAGTAAGCCGCCATACGGGCCGTTGCAACGCAACGAGCGCGGCGGCAGTGTGTTGAGGTAGCGCCGGCATCTTGCCGGCGGTGTTGAAGTTCCAATTAAGAACAAGGAGCCGGCGGGACGCCGGCGCTACTGAAACCATCGTATCGTTGCATTGGAGCTTTCGGGGAATTGCGTCATGCCGTAACGGCTGTGCTATCGCGTTCGAACGCCGGGCCTGGCGGGTGCCTTCACTGGCGGAGTTGGAAGGACGACGCTGGGGGCCTCCACGGTTCCGCTCAACTGAAAACTTGGCGGAGGCGCGCTTGCTGGCGTTGTTGTGGCGTGAAAAATGGATGGATGAATGCGCAGGTTCAGCGCGTGAGAAAAATCTATGCGGCCTTCCGCCTGAAAGCGGCCCTGCGAGTTTTCCAGGACGAAGTCCGTGACTTCGATGCCGCCGCTACCGATGTGGAAGTTTCCCTGCGCGGACGCAAACCGGCCCGCCGAGGAAGCTTGAGCGCCTCCGGGAATCAGGCTGGCAAAATCCAGCCCGCGGAGTTCCGCGTTCCGGGCGTCCAGTTTGCCATCGCCATCGAGGGAACGAACCAGATTCTCGCGGCCAACGCCGTGAGCGGCCAGCGCCAGTGTGGCGGAAGCCGTGCCGGAAACGCGGTTGCTCAGCGAAGGCATGGCGCGTCCCAATCGCGCAAGGTCCACGCGGTCGAAGCGCCCTTGGAATTGGTAGGAAGGAACTGCGAGCAGCCGGGCATCCAGGCTACCCGCCGCCTTGCCGCCGAAGAAATCCGCCTGTGCCTTGCGAATCGTGATGGTCCGGCCCGCCAGTTCCACCTCGGCATCGAACTGCTCGAAACGCAACGGCGGCAGCACGATTTCCGAGACGCGCAAACGTCCGCGCGCGGCGATTGGCGCGATGGCGGCATCGCGCTCGGAAGTATCCGCGGGAGATCCTCCGAGACCTGTAAACCGCGTCAGCAGGCCGGACCGGGTCAACAGGCCGGGCCGCGCCCGCGGCCCCAGCCACCGGTCAAGCTCCGCGGTGTCCAAATGATCCGCGAAGAGATCGAATGTCCACTGTCCGTCCGTGTTCTTGCGCGCGACGGTCCCTCGCCAGGCCGCGCCGAATGCTTCCGCGGCAACCAATGTAATTGTCCTTTGCGACGGCGCGAATTCGATGTGCGCCTTGGGGAAACGCAAGGCCTGGTTCACGTAGGCCAGACTCACATTGAGGCCCCGGAAATCCATTGCGCCGAGCCAGACCGTGGCCGGCGATTCCGCTCTGTGGACACCGCGCATCTTCACGGCGAGGCCGCCCGCGGCGGTCCATCCCGAGTTCAGAGGGTGCGCCAGAGCCTCGGAAAGAGCCAGCCAATTTTCGATGCGTGACGTCCCGCCCTCGATCGAAAAACTCCAATTCGGCGGCCAATGAGAAATGCCGGGGCCATCCGGGAAGATTGTTCCGCGCATCGTGAAAGAGTTCGTGGAGGCATCGTCCGCTGAAGCCGCTCCGCCCGTTCCCGAGGGCGCGGGCGCTGAGAATGAAATCTCCGTCGGGGCAAAGTCCAATCCTCCGCGAGATACGCTGGCGTTGATGGCGCCAATCCTCAAAGGAGATGGAAGCGATGGCGTTGTGAGCCTTGCACCCAAGCTGGCAAATGCGCCTTGTTCGAGTTGCAGAGGCCATTCGGCGAGGGTCGCATCCACGCCGATTGCCCCTTCCAGGCTCAGATTTTCCGGCACGCCCGGGCGAAGCGCTCGATACCACGCCAGAATGTCCGCAAAGCCGATGCTGGAGGAATTGATGTGCAACCGCGGACGGATGCCATGCGTCCAGTCCAATTCGCCCGCGCCCTGCAGATGCGAACCCGGCATTTCGATCAGAAGCTTTCGAATTTGTGTGCGGGCTTCCCCCAGACGCCATGCGGCGTCCAAGGAAAGATTGACCGCGGGATCGGTATCGCGTCCGGGAAGCTTCCATCCGTGAAATCCAGTCAGGCGAGCCACACCCGAAATCGACCATTGCGCTCCGCTCGATTCGGCCGCGCCATGCGAGGTGGAATCGGAGGGAGCGATGCGCGCGGTGAGGTCCACCGCGAGTTCGCCCCTGACTCCGAAATCAGACTCGCGCGCCAGCCGCAGAGCATCGGCCAAAGAAACATTGCGCCAGGTCAAATTCAGTTCGGCGGGCTGGAGCCGCGCAGAAGTCCCGGCAATATTGCCGCGCAAACGGAACGTGCCGATCTGCTGCAACTCCACACCGGCGCGCATGGGTTGCGCTTCCAGGTCCAGTTCCCATCGCCCCGCATTATCCTGGTCCACACGTCCCGAAACATTGACCAGCGCCAGGGGACTCTTCTCATCGCCTTGCTTGAAATTGATGCGTCCGCCCTCCACGTCAATGCGGTAGAGCCGGGCCGTCGAGAGACTCCGTGGGGCGGCGGCAGGACCCACAAAGCCGGGATGAGCCGTGCCGGGAGAGGCCGGCGGCAGCCACTGCTCGATGTTCCACCGGCCCTGAGCATCGCGCACGAGATTCAGGCTGGGCCGCGAAAGAGAAAGGGTCCCGAATTCGAAGCGTCCGGAAAGCAAGGCGCGCCAGCGAAGCCCCGCCGTCAAAGTGTCCGCGCGAAGGAAATATTCATGGCCGAAGCGCGGGTCTTCCGAGATAGTGACGGAATTCGCCTCGAGCCGCGCGCCATCGAGCAGGCTAAAATCGAATTGGCCGACATCCACGGGACGGCCGAAGCTGGCTGCGAGATGCGCGAGCAGGTAGCGGCGCGCGGCGCTGGCGCGCAGGGCGCGCGAAAGCCCGATGCTTGCGGCAAACGCCGCGATGGCAAGGACGAGAATCCAACGCAGCCATTTTCGTTTACGCATCGTAGGAGGTCAAGAATTGTGGCAAAAGGCCGGTGCGAAGAAAAGCGCCGTTTTAGTGGACCTCGTGAAGCATGCGGAGCCAGCGCGTTCGCGACGGCAGGTGGAGGGTCGTATCCAGGAAATTCAACAGCCACCCATTGAGGCTCCGGTCCGTTTCGTCATCGCGAGCGGATTGCACCGACCAGTAGATGACCACGGGACGCCCCATGATCGCATCGCGGTCCACAAATCCCCAGAAACGGCTGTCCCAACTATGGTCGCGATTATCGCCCATCGCGAAGTACTTATCCGGAGGGACTACGAGTTCCCCGTCATGAACGTTGGCAAGGATTTGATCGGCCCATTCCGGCTGCATGTTGGCCTGCAGGAATTGCGCGTTCCGCGGGGGGAAGTTATCTCCAAACGGGTCATAGGGCGCGGACGGGTCGCGCGCGACATACGGCTCGTTGAGCCGCTGGCCGTTCCGGTAAACCTGCTGGTCCACAATCTTGATGCGGTCGCCGGGAATGCCGATCACGCGCTTGACGTAATGCGGGTGGTCCTGATACGGAAACTTGAAGACGATGATGTCGCCCCGCCGGATTTCCCGGTACGGCAAAAAATGGTCATACCAATGGCCGCGCCCGCCAAAGATGAATTTATTTACAAGAAGATGATCGCCCACCAGAAGCGTCGGCTCCATTGATTGGGACGGAATCTTGAAAGCCTGGACGACGAAGGTCGTGCCAAACAGCGCCAGGATAACTGTCACCAGGAGCGACTCAATATATTCGCGTAGCGTCGCGGGACGGACTTCCTCCCGATTCCCTGCGGCGCCGTGCGCCTCTGCGACCTGTGCCGTCTCAGCCATGCTTTTATTCCCTTCCACCTTCTCGGGCGTCCAATTGCTGGAGCGCGGCCACGGCTGCCGCCTGTTCCGCTTCCTTCTTGGTCTTACCAATCCCGGAGGCAGTGATATCGCCGGCGATGCGCACTTCGACGCGGAACGTTTTCTCGTGGTCCGGGCCCGCTTCTTGCACGATGTGGTAACTCCCCGGCGCTAAGCCCCGCGATTGAAGTAGTTCCTGAAGGGCGGATTTGTGGTCGGGACGCCCCAAAGCGCCAGCCTCCGCGGTGATCGCGCCTTCCACCAGCGACCTCTGCACGAATCCGCGGGCAGCATTCAGGCCGGCATCCAGATAAATGGCTGCCACGACGGCTTCGTATGCGTCCGCCAATAAAGCGGGTTTCGATCGCCCGCCTGTCTTTTCTTCACCGCGGCCCAGCCTCAAATGATTGCCCAGGCCAAGCCGCTGTGCCGCGGCGCAAAGCGCGCTGGCGTTCACCAAACGCGCCCGGCTCTTGGAAAGCTGGCCTTCGCCCCAGTCCGGAAACGCCCGGACCAGTTCCTCGCTCACCAGCAGGTCGAGGACGGCGTCGCCCAGGAATTCGAGCTTTTCGTTATCTCCCGGGGAATCCTCCGCCGTGCGTTCGGGAATTCGCGAGCTGTGTGTCAGGGCTTGCAAGAGCCTCCGGGGATCGCGGAATGTATGTCCGAGAACCGCTTCCAGGTCCGCAAGCCCGCCCACAGCTGACGACATAAGCGCACTACCTGCCCATCTTGGTTGTCGCGTCTTTCTTGGCCGACTCCGCACGCGCCTTGCACTGCGCGGCCAATGGACCACCCGCCGAGCACTTCTCGTAGGCAGCCACGGCGTCGTTATAATAACTCGCTTGCACGTCCGCGTTGCCTAGCAGGTAGTAGTCGACCGGGTCGGGGCTCGTCGCCAACTGCAGCGCTTGCGTAAGTTCGGTCCGCGCGTCTTCATACTTCTGATGTTGGAGATTGATCAGCCCCAAGCCGCTGTGGGCCATGGATAGCTTTTCATTCTTCGCTTTCTCGAACCCGGCATCGTCAACCGAATCGGGCTTCGTCAGCAGCGGGATCAACTCTATGGCGTGCCGGGCATAGGCTTCCGCCTTTTTATATTGCTGCTGGGCATCGGGCGTGGTGGACTTGACGCGGCGAGGCATGGCCCAGCCAAGCAGCGCGAGAACGTCAACGTTATCCGGATTGAGCTCGATCGCCTTGGCGCCTGCGGCGAACATCTTGTCCTCCTGATTTTCCGCATAATAGGCGGTGGTCAGTTGCGAATAGACGCCGGCCAGGTAATGGCTTTGCGGGAATTTAGTGACGAAGTCTTCGCACAGAGGAATTTGGGCTGCCGAAGTCCCCGTGCGAGCCGCAAACAGCACTTTGTACGCATCTTCTTCCGCCTTATTGACCGGCGCCGCCGGTTTCGCCGCACCAGCTGGAGCCGCGGTCCCCGGGGCCGGTTGGGCTGATTGCGTCGGCTGCGATTGGCCGTACTGCGCCCTCGAAACTCCTGCGCCGATGGAAATTAACAAAGTAAAAACAAGCAATGCGGCCGACACTCTGAAAAACTTTGCCTTCATATACAAAACTCCTCCATGAAAGTGATTCTCGGAGATGAAATCAATGCTCCGAGTGGTACCCTTCTTGCCCCAACCCTTGCGTCCCCCGGAAACTGCTTTCTACATTCGGCCCAGGGACGCGGGAAAAAGTTCATGATTTTCCGTCGGGCTTATTTTCACGCGAAGGCGTCTGATAGCCAGTCTCCACCCCGCGTTGCGCTGCCGTACGCGCCGACTCCGGCGCACCCGTCACGGCCAGCGCCGCCCGATACTCGGCGACCGCAAGGTCGCGCTGGCCCTCTACATCGTACATTCTTCCGAGATAAATATGCGACCAGGAAACATTGGCCGGATCCGGCTGCGCACCGCCCTCCACCGGCGAACTCTGCGAAGCCGCAATCACCTTGGCAAACAGTTCGCGCGCGCGGTCCGGCTGGCCCGAAAGAGCCGAGGCCACCGCCAAGCCATACGTCGCGCGCAAATCATTGGGATGCGCGGCTAGAACCCGTTCGAACGATGCCGCCGCCGCGGCGCCATTCCGCACGGAAATCTGGCGCTGTCCCTCGGCTAGATATTCTTCGAAAGGATCCGCGGATGCCGTGGATTTCGGACCGGCCGCGGAAACGCTTCCCGCCACCGGGGCCGCATCGCCGGCCGGCGCCGCCTCGGCAAATTTTACACCGCGCAGCCGCCGCGTCTCGCCGGCTACATCAATGCCCTTAATCAAGTCAGGCAGATAGTAGCTCATGGCAGGTTCCGATTTCTCGAACCCGGAAAGCCCGGCATAGATCGGCCGGATCAGGACAAAGCCGGAGCTTTCGGCCTGGTCAATGGCCGCGGACAAATTCGCCGGAGTTAGATGGCGAAGCCGCAACTCGACAGCCCGGACCAGGCATTCGTCAAAAAATGCGGAATAATCGTCGTGAAATTCCACTGGGAGACGCGGCGCGCGCGCGGCGAACTCCAGCAAAGGCGAGGCCCTGGATGCTTCCGCGCGGTATTGGATCGCCATCGAGTCGAGAAGAAAGTGGAGGAACGCGTGGCGAATGTCATCCAAGGGCGGATCGGCGCTGGGACTGACGACCAGTTCGTAATGATCGCCATAATTGCGAAAATTGGTTTTCCCGCCGGCAAGCGGTTCGACGTACACCGTAAACGTCCGCGTACCATTCGACTTCAGGATTTCACGGAGGTAACTGGTCAACGTAAAGGCGATCTCCGAGACAGGAGCGGTATAGAATTCCACGCCGCGCTCGTAGTCCGGCTGGTAGTGCTGCCAGAGCTGGTCGAGCTGCTCCTCGCGATAGAAGTTGGCCAGAACTTCGTTGAAGCCCTCCAGCGCAAGCGCATCCGGCGGCAAATCCTCGCGGCGCATTTCAAATTCAAATTTCGGCGGCGGACCAGCCGCCAATGCGAAAGAAACGAACCGTGAAAACGTAGCCCCCGCATCCGCAAGAGCGTGCTCCCGGTAGTACTTGCGCAAGGCTTCGACGGCCGGTCCCCGCAGCGCAAGCATCCGCTGGCGAAGTTGCACGCGCCCGGGGCTCTGATCCGCCGTGCTCACGCTGGAATCAAATCCGGCGGCATCCAGCGCGCAAATGGTCGCGAACAGTTGCGGCCGGATCTCCACGGAAACCGCGCGCCGTGCCTCCACGCGAAGCGGCGGCGCGGACTTCTTATTCTGCGGCTGTTTCGCCCGGGCCATCGCTGTGACACCAAAAAAAACACCCATGGCGATCATGGCAAATGGCACGAACCGATTCGTCTTGGCAAGCGGACGCAATTGTTAGTCCTATCTAAACGCGAACTTCTAAATTTACAGGGGCATTCGAACCTAGTCAAGAATGCCCCTCAATAGTTTGAGGGCCGGATTGCTCGCTCGGGTTGCCCCAAAACTATTGTAATCGTGAACGGGAGATTCGAAGAGAGAAATCGAGGTGAAAGAAGCAAATTCGTATCCTAATACTCGGCCAGCATCCGTTCAAACCATTCCGCGTGGCCGGTCGCTTCCATGCCCACCAGCGCTGACTTCGGAAAGCTGTGATGAAAATACATTTAAGGCGGGATCGTTAGTTAAAATTCACCCACCGCACAACGGGCTAAACGCCGGCACGTTTATTTGCGGACGCGCCCGATCAAGGATTCAACGCGCCTGTGCGCGTCCGCCGCTTCCGGAAAATCCTTCTTGAGCGACAGCGACTTGTTCATTTCCGCGAGCGCGTCCGAAAGGAGCCCGCTATCTTCGTACACGACGCCGAGGTGGTAATGGATTTCGGGGTCTTGGGCTGATGCGGCTGTCGCTTTCTTTAAGCTGGAAATCGCTTGGACGTTGTCACCCCTGAGATGGTATACCCAGCCAAGAGTATCCAAATACTGCCCCGTGCTCGGGGACGCTTGGACCGTCTTTTGTGCAAAGGAAAGCGCCTCGTCCAGCTTTTGGCGGTCCTGTAAATCCATCCAAGCCAGGTTGTTCAGGGCCACAAGCTCGTTCGGCTGGATGGAAATGGCCTTCCGATAGGACTGCTCGGCAAGGTCGGAGTGCCCCCCCTTTAGCTGAATCATAGCGATCAGAATGTAAGGGGCGCCGCTCTTAGGATCAAGTTTTCCAGCGGCCTCGTACTCGCCGATTGCCAAGTCTCCTCTACCGCCTCGCGACAGCAAATCCCCCAGCGCGAAATGGGGTAGCGGCGACTGGGGGGCCAGTCGTGCGGAGGCACGTAATTCTGTTTCAGCCGAACGATCATTGCCTGTGGCCTCCAACGCCTTGGCCAAATTGTAGTGGGCCGACGCGTCATCGGGGTCGGCAGCCAGTGCCTCCCGGTAGTTTGCCAGCGCGTCCTTCGTTCTCCCTCGCGAAAGGTAGAAATCCCCCAACGAAATTCGGGCACCCGCCCATTGTGGATCGAGTTGGACGGCTTTTTGCAGAGCGGATTCGGCGGCCGCATCGTTCTTCTGCGCCGCCAGGTAGCGCCCCATTGCTTCTTCCCCGATCGCGCTCTTGGGATTCCTGTCCACCGCTGTTTGGAGGTAGGACTGCGCTTCAGCGCGACGTCCTTTGCGCATCTCAACATCAGCTAGTAAGACCAGCGCGTGGGGTTCGTCTGGCATCAGTTGGAGCGCGTGCCGGAACGACGCCTCGGCGCGCGAGAGGTCTCCTTGCTGGAGGGCCTCCGCTCCGGCGCGTACAGCGTCGGCGCCTGGGCCGGGCGTCATTTTGTTTTTGTAGGGCGTGATCGAATCGGCGCGGGCTAGTTGGGAAACAAGCAAACAGAGGAAGACGCAAATTGCGGTACCCAAGGCGGATCTAACCATGCAAGGCTCCTGACTGTCTGAACGCCTGCGACGGGAATAACGCAAAGAAATATTAACACAGGCGCGGCCCGCTCGTGTGCGTTGATGGAACTCAGTGTAAAGCACCTGCATAGGCAAAAGAGGAGAGGGGCGAGCCGACTCGCCCCTCTCTCTCGCCGAAAAATGACTAGATTCGAGCCAGTTTCCCCTTGGCCAGTCCCAAGAGACCCACCAAACCGGAGCCAAGTAGCAGGAAGCTGGACGGCTCTGGTGTGGGGACCGGCGTGCCCAGCGGCCCGCCGAGAGCGAGCAGTGCCGAGCCGTCATCGCCAAAAAACGCGGGGTCAGCATTCACGAGGCTCACGAATCCAAGCGCTGTGAAAGCTGAAGTGCGATATGCCTGGTGTTCATAGCAACCCAATGCTGCAGGCTGCGTGAAGCCATGAGACAGGCCGTTTGCGTTGAAAACTTCGCCATCGGTGCAACCGGGACCGCCGGCGGTACCGTAGGACGTAATGCCGCCGAAGTCGTCTGTAGGCAAAGCATTCACGGCCGCAGGTAGGATCGCACCCCAAGTTGGACCGCCGCCGTAGTTCTCAATGGACACGTTTAGACCTGTGGCTTCGGCAGCACCAATCGCCGCCTGGTCCGCACCCGAAATTGAAGTTGACCCGTCAGGGGCACCGCAGCAACCACCGGGGCTTTCAATATAAAGGCCGCTGTAGTCGCTCAACGTGAAGCCCGCGAGGGAATACCCTGAATCCATGACCCCTTGACCGAGGCTCAGTCCTGATAGACCTACCCCACCAAGCACTAAGACCGGCAGCGGCGATCCATTCTGCATGAAAGTAAAGAGCTGGCCGGTGTAAGTTGCGTCATGGTGAAAAGCGGTCGCGTCGGATCCTTCCAACACGATTTGGTTTGCGAAGGTCGGTATGCTAGGTAGAAATAGCAATACCGCCGCGGCGAGAAATATCTTAGTCCATTTCTTCATTTTTGACGCCTCCGTGATGAGATTTTTACCTTTGGCCCGAATGCTTTTCGTGTCGTTTGCGACCGAAATCACGCAAATCATCGGAATCGATACCTATGTTTCTATGCACTTTGAGGACCAGAGTTGACCCTACAGATTACACAAGGTTTACGACATTTTCGGCGCCATGAGAAGGAATATGCTTGCGTATATATGCTGTCGGTTTGCATAACTGCTGTTGGTTTGCATAATTGCTTCCAGTTCCAATAGATATGGGCAAGAGAGCGGCTTTAAACGGCGCCTGCGTGGAGGCGGGCGTTCCATTGATGATGATGAGCATGATGGGGGGTCGCAGGGATACGGAACGCCCCACAGCGAGGCGTCACCCTTGCCAGGCGCGCAGCCTACCCTCTGACGGAGATGTCGCTAAAACTCAGGACCACGTGGCCGCCGGATGTAAAGCGTCCAAAGCTCATCTGCGGGCGGAAGCGCGAAAACAGGAGCACCAGATCGAGCTGGCGACGGATGGCGGGATTATCCGGACCTGCGAGAATCTCATAGGTGACGGCTTCGCCCTGCGCGTTGACTGTGGTTTCCACCAACAGCGCGTGGGGGCCGGAATGGCCCGATTCCTCCATGCCTGTGACAGGAAAAGGCGCCAGGGCCTCCAGGCGCGCCGGCTGCAGGAGATTGGTTGGCGGATCATTTGTGACGGCGCGAAGCGCCGTGCCCATTCCGAGCAACTGGCAGACCATTACAAACACGACAAAGGCAACCGTGAAACCGCCGGTGGCCGGCAGGGCCAACGGCTCGAGAATATTCTCCAGGATCAACTGCGCGCGCGTGCGTGCCCGGCGCGCATAATGGACCCAGGGGTTATCGGAAAGACGTTGCGCGGCTGCCACGCGAATTCGCAGGGACAAATCCGCGGGAGGCGCTGGACGCTCTACGCGGGACATCAGCGACGACAAGGCCAGGTAACCCTGTAGCTCTTCGCGGCATTCTCCGCACAGTTCCAAGTGTTGCCCAATCATCAAGTGGGTTTCGGACCAGGCGCCCGACGGTATCGCGCCGTCCAGATAACCGGGCAATAGTTTTCGCACTCTGTGGCATTCCATCAGACACCTCCTTCAGCGTCGCCCGGCTTGCCGGGATTCGCCCAGTCAGATGTGTCAATCCGCACGGAAGTCTTTTCCCGCACCGTCGAAAACAGCGGTGAATGCAAAACCATTTCCGACATAGGCCTTGCCTCACTGCCTTCGACGTGGGGCGAGGCGCCCTTGGTTTCGTGAAACATCGCGTGCTGCGCCAAAGGCGCACTTCCGAGCAATGGCTCCAGCAGGTCGCGCAACAACCGCCGTCCCCTCAGGATGCGCGATTTCACGGTGCCGACGGAAACATCCAGCACCTCAGCCACCTCTTCGTACGACATCCCCTCGAGATCTCTCAAAACCACGGCGCTGCGGAAAACCTCCGGCATGCCGCGCAAAGCATGCTGGACCGCCTCTTGGACTTCATGCGCCGCAGCCTCATCAAATGGCGTCCTGCTCTCGTCCTCGAGCTCCAATAACGCGTGTCCCTCCACCGGCTCGGCGTCAATTGATGCTTGCCCCCGGTGATGCCGCCACCACCACCGCCGGTGGTTCAGCGCCTCACGCACCGCGATCCGGTAAAGCCAGGTCTTCAGCGAACTGCCGCGGCGGAATCCGCGAATGCCGCGAAACGCCTTGAGAAATACGTCCTGGGTAATATCGGCTGCATCGCAGGACTCCGATGTCATTCCTGCCACAAGGCTGTAAACCGGCCCGGAGTAATGCGTCACCAGCCAGTCGAAGGCTTCGCCGGAACCACCTTGCAGTTCCGTCACCAGCTCGGCTTCGTCCCGGGACCAGGGGAGGACGCGCGCCAAGTCAGACACGTTTACCACCTCTCTCGCCCGTCTGCGCCAAACGCTCTCGCGGAGAAGTCGCGGGAAACGCCTTGTGCCATGCGCGGCAGGCTTTGAAGCCGCTCACCGGATCTCCCGACCGGCAAACCCGGCGTATCGAACCGCCTAGTGAACGCTTCATTGTGATTAGACACCATTCGGAGGGATTGGTTCCCCTCGCATTCCTATTTTCCACCCTCGGTATCAACTTTGCAATGGTCCAAGGCTGATGCAACTCTGTTGCAGGCAAAGGGCTTGTGGACTTTCAGATCTTTCAAACTGCGTTTTGCGCGCGGGCCGGAGAAGTCGCACGCGCCATTGTAGAGCCTTCTTGACACGCGTTACGTTACGCGTTACGCTTCCGATGTGATTCGGTCGATCCGCCACAAGGGCCTGAAACGCCTTTATGAAGACGATGACCCGCGCGGAGTGATTAGCGAACACGCGGAAAAGCTGCGCGACATTCTCGCCCGCCTGGATGCCGCGGGCGATGTCTCGGATATGGACTTTCCAGGGTTCCGGTTGCACCCGCTCAAAGGCGAGCTTAAAGGATTCTGGGCGGTGACCGTTCGTGCTAACTGGCGGGTGATTTTTCGCTTCGCCGACCGCGATGCTCTGGAAGTTGATTATGTCGATTACCACTGAAAGAGGCTGAATTATGCCGATGAAGAATCCACCACATCCCGGCGGCTTTGTGCTGCGCCAGTGCATTGAACCTTTAGGCTTGACCATCAAGGACGCGGCCGCCGCGCTCGGCGTCACCCGCACCACGTTGTCCGAACTCGTGCATGGGAAGCGCGGAATTTCTCCCGAAATGGCCGTGCGGCTTTCCAAGGTCTTCGGAGGAAGCGCCGAAAGCTGGATCACGCAGCAAGCCCACTACGACGTCGCACAAGTTCGCGCCGACCGGATCAAGCTGAAGCGGCTCCAATTCGCTTGAGCGTTCGCGAATCCCTGTCGTGACGCTCAGCAGGCGGGCTCATCCTTCCGCGAGATGGCCAAGCACCGCACCCTTGCAAAGAACGCAAGGATGCGGCACCCGAACTTCAGATGCAATAAAAGGCTGTCCCACCCGCCCAGATTGTCAAACTGATTTGAAGTCGCTAAAGTAAAGTATAGATAATCACCACCGCAGAGTTAGACAGCGGGAGCGAACAGTGGCCGAAAAGACTACGATCAAGGTCAGCAAGCTGGACGCGGCTCGCCGTCAGCTTGAAACTGCAGTTCGTCTCTATTTCTCTGAGGCGGACCCATGTTCAATTCACACTCTCACGTCTGCGGCGTACCAAGTGCTATCGGACCTAAACCGAGCCCATGGAGGCGCGCCTATGCTGAAGGAGCAGATCCCAACTTGGGTGCGACCAGATGCTACGGACAAAATGAAGCGGAAGCTTAACGAGGCGGCAAACTTTTTCAAGCACGCCGACCGCGATCACGGCGAGGTACATGAATTCAGGCCAGAACAAACAGAGCTACTACTTTACGATGCAATTAGAAAATATCGGGACCTCACCGGCGAGACCGTCCCGACCCTGGCCGTCTATGACGTTTGGTTTTGGCTAGGCCCGGGTGCGAAATTCATACTCGATCCCGAACGCCAGAGGTTACGTGAACAGCTCCGTCAATCGTATCCAAATGCTACGCGGGCATTTTTTTTTGCTAAAGCGCTCCCCTTGGTCTCATCGATCAATACTTAGTTGGGCGGGCCCATACTTGCGCGACATTGCAGAAAAATGGGGGCACTTAATCTGAATACTGTTTCCTGCGATACAAGAAAAGCTTTTCGGTCGTTGGGGGACTCCAAACATCGCACCCTTGCAAAGATCGCAAAGATGCGGCACCCGAACTTCAGATGCACTAAAAGACTGTCCCGTCCGAGCGAAACTGTAGGGGCATCCGCCTACGGCGGACCGTGCCCCTACCATGGCATGCCGTTCACGGAGAACATTCACGGTGAACCGTGCCCGTACGGGTTTCTAGAGTGTGAGGAAGGGCCGGAGATTGCGCACGCTGTCCACATCCTCCAGGGCGTTCACACGCTGGAGGATGGCCTCTGTCCGTTCAGCGCCTAGCACCGGCGTCATCAGGTCCCGCACCTTCGCATTTAGGCCTTCCGTATCCAGGGGATTCTCCTTCGTGCCAGGAGCATGACGGGTAAGCTGGCTCACGGTCTTGCCATTGCGGAGGGTCACTTCCACCAAGCCACCGCGTGGGGCGTCCGGGTCCATCAACTTTCGATCGGCCACCAACTCCACGCGTTCCTTCACGGCGCGTACTTTTGGGTCCGCCATGCGCTCATAGGAATGGCTGCTTGCGAAAGAGACCGCGCCATCCAGCAAAGCCACGGCAATGATGTACTGGCAGTTGACGTCCGGCATGGAGCTGTTATCAACGATCGGGGCGCCGTCTGCCGGCAGCCTGACGACGATGCGTTCCACGTTGTCCGCCCGCAGGCCATTTTCCCGGCGCAGTTTGAGGAATGCGTCCAGGGGGGACTGGATGGGATAGCCCACGGGATAGGCCTTAATGGCGGTTTCCGTGACATAAAACCGGGCGCCCAGACCGGCCAGCATCTCCGCGGGCCTGGGTTGCGTGGAAAGAGCCTCGAGCACATTGTGCTCGCAATCAAATACGTTCGGGACACCCGTTAGCCCAGCCTGGACCATGGTGACCGCCGTGACTCCATTGCGGGCGCCCATCCCGGCAAAGTCGAACGCTTTCTCCACGTGCTCGGTATCCGAAGTCCAGCTCCAGAGGCCGGACACCTGCTGGGCTGCATAGGAGAGCGCGTAGCGCATCCCCGTTTCATCCAGGCGAGCCAAAGAAGCCGCGGCAGCAACGCTGCTGAACGTGGCGCCGGTGCCCTCCGCGCTGCGGTGAGAGCCGCGCACCAGATCTGGTCCCAAGGCCATGAGAAAGCGGCAGCAGACATCGTAGCCGAGCGTTACCGCCCTGAGCAGATCCATTCCTGAGCTACCTTCGCGCTCAGCCATAGCCAGGGCGGCGGCAACCGCCGAACTGCCGGGATGCGTCTTCGTGACCAGCTCGACGTCATCGGTTTCGTCGGCGTGTGCGAGCATGGCGTTGGCCATGGCGGCGTTGACAGCGGAAGTCTTGATATCCGTGGTGAGGATCGAAGCTTCCGGGACGCCGCCTTGCCCTCGCACGTAGCGGATGGCCATCTCTCCGGGCTTGAGACGGGATCCTGAAACCATAGCCCCCAGCGTGTCCAGAATTCGATGCTTGCCTTCCAGTGCGACATTCGGCGGGAGACTTCTGCTCCGCGCTTCCACCATGTAACGCGCCAATTGGCCCGTGATGTCGGCATTAGATTTCGAAGGCGCTTTCGGCGAGTCTTGACTGAGGGGACGCGCGGAAGCCGCCGCTCCCCTGGCAGGAAATGCCGCGGCCGCGATAATTCCACCCGCGCCCTGCAGGATGCGGCGCCGCGTTAAGACTGATCCGCTCTCTTCCGTTGGCAAGTTGCCGCGTTTTTCTTCCACGCCGTCCTCCTCATCTAACGCAGATTTTCCGTTTTGGCGCCCACACACCACGCATCGCACCCTTGCAAAGAACGCAAAGATGCGGCATCCGAATTTCAGATGCCCTAAGAGGCTGTCCTAACCAGCAGTTCCCTAAATGTTCGGCAGGTCTTCGCTGCGGTTCACGTAGAGCTTTCCGGCGCGAATGGCCGCCGCGCTCTGGAGTTTTTGCCGCCCGGTGCGTTTCTTCCCGGTGCTGTCGGTAAAAAGGAATGAACCTTCGCGGAGTTCGAGGACGGTGATATCCGCCACGGCGCCCGGGCGCAAACTGCCGAGTTCGACTCCAAAATTGAATACGCGCGTGGGCCTGACCGTGACGCGTTCAATCACCTGGTCCAGGCTATATCCGATGAGCAAAAACTTCGAAAGCTCCGTGACCAGATCGAAGACCGGCCCGTTGTAACTCAAGCCTCCGAGGTCCGTGCCGATCGTGTCGGGCAGAAAATTTTGTTGCAGGCACTTTTCCGCCACGTCCAAGTCCAGATGAGGCCCGCCGTCACCCACGTCGAAAAAGACGCCGCGCTGCCGGCAATCCAGCATCTCCGGGAGGAGCTTCCCGTTGGCGTCGAGCGGTCCGTGCGGCCGCCCGGTAAAGCAGTGCGTCAACACATCGCCCTTGCGCATCTGGCGGAGTATCTCCGGCAGAGGAGAAAAGGAATCTCCGACGTGCACCGTCAACGGCAGACGAGAAAGCTTCGCCGCCTCCAGCGCTCTTTTCAGTATCTCGAGATCGTTCGAGCCGGTGATCTCTTTCGAAAGCCGGACCTTGATCCCGATGACGTCGGGCTTGTTTGTTTCGGCGGCTCGCGCAGTCAACTGCGCGTTCACCCAATCGAGGTTCGCATAGTTGCCGATTAACCCCAGGATTGTGCCGCGCGCCCCGATGTCCACCAGCGCATAGACTCGAGTGGCCGAAGGCTTGATGACGTATTGCCGGAATCCGGCGATGTCGGCGTAACCCGTCGAGCCGGCGTCCACCGCCGTCGTGACCCCACGGCCGAGGCAGTACTGATCCGCGTTCAGCCCCGTGGGACCCACTCCTTCGAAAATGTGGACGTGAACATCAATAAGCCCGGGCGTCACAATTTTGCCTTTTGCGGAAACAACCCGGAGAGCCCGCGCGGCAGAGATGTCCGGCGCGAGTTCCAGAATCTTGCCGTCCTTCACGGCCACGTCAAGCGGAGCGTGCAGGTTCTGCCCGGGATCGACAACCGTGCCGCCCTTAATCAACAAGTCGCAATCCTGCGTGGCGGCTTGTTCCGCACCCTGGGCGAAGGAAAGAGACGAAGCGCCCGCGGCCCGGAAGTTACTGGCAGCCACCAGGCCGGAACCCGCAATCAATTTAGAAAACTGTCGGCGCGTTAGCATGTATCACCTTAGCCTGAATTTTTGTTTTTAGTTCCCAACAGCCCGACACTATATACCCCTCGATGGACTCCAGAGCACTATTTTGTCTGTGGGCGGCTGGCGCATTCTTTCGCGAGGTTGCGAACAGGCGGGGTTCTTAGTCTGAACACTGTTTACTGCGATACAAAAATCTTCTAATTTATTGGGAAAAATCAAACATCGCGCCCTTGCAAAGGACGCGATGTTTCGGCACCCGAATTTCAGGTGCAATCAGGTGCAATAGGAGAGAGGCTGTCCCGCCCGTCTGCGCGCGAGCTATACGTCTAAAAGGCTAGCCGTTTGCGGTACTGGAACAAGAACAACCCGCAGAGCCCAGCGCCGAGCAGAAGCAGACTGGAGGGTTCGGGAGTTTTGACCACGAATTCCTGCCCGTAGTTGCCGGGGGCCGGGGTGAGAATCTCCCATCCCTGACCCGTGAAACCACCAGTCACAGCGGTTTGGGCATTAAACAGCAGAGTCGACGCGCTGTTCAGGCCGGTGAACGGATCGCTGCCACCCGTTAGGCTCCAGATCGCCCACTGGTCTGCCGCTTGCGCGGTCTTGTCAGAAGTACCTATCATCTGAGTGATAAGCCATACAAATTCCAAGTAGGTATTCTGGCTTTTTAGGTAAGTCGAGCTGTAATCCGCAGAGCTAAGATCGGTGATAATGACCTTCCAACTCTGTCCGGCCGTGATGTCGTGGCTAAAATCAACACAGTAGAATTGCTCGGCCTGACCATTCAACGTCCCTCCATAGGGAGGAATGCCGTAGCCATTGTTGGCGAAGGCGTATGTACCGTTCACGGTCACAATACTGTCGGCAAAAGCGGAAGGAACAAGAAACAACAGGGCGGCAGCCGCGAGGAGCCAAAGCTTTCCAGTGTTCTTCATGGGACCTCCTTATCTGATCCAAATTTGTGACCGGAACTCTGACAGCCCCTCAGCTGTTGCGACATCGCAAAACGCTATCCGGTGAACCGATTACTTGTCACGTGAGCAATTGTGGTGGAATCGTTAACGCGTGTCAAGATGCGTTTTTTTTCACATTCAAGCACATGTTTTGCAACATTTAACTGCCGCCAAATCTGACAGTTACATAAAGATGGGAACTTTATTTCCCATTGCGAGAGATCGGCGGGGGCTATTGTTTCGCGAGGTTGCAAAGGGGGGCAGTCTGAGTACTGTCTGCGATACACAAAAAATTCCAACTTGTTGGGGGACATCGACTATAGTTCCAGCTTGGGAGGAATTCTCATGCAGATCTCACGCCGATGGCGGCTGGCAGGTTGGCTGGCGGGCCTGCTCGTTGTATCGAGTTCGACTTTCGCAGGCAGCTCTTTTCCGAGGCCGCAGGCGCCGAGCAGCGCCGAAATTCCTGTTGCGAAGGGCGGGGCTGGGTCCTGCACCGCGGATTTCGTGGTGCGCGACTCGTCAGGAAAAGGAATCTACGACGCCAAAATCCGCATTCAGATCCGCTACCGTTTTATGGGCCTGCACAGGCTGGATCTCACTGTCGGCACGAATTTCGATGGCAAAGCGCGCATCGAAGGTCTGCCTGAACAAATCAAGAATCCAGCCGAGTTCAAGATCTCCCACGGGGACCAAAGCAAGTCTCTGCCCTACGACCCCGAAGCCAATTGTCATCCGCGGAACGAAGTCACTCTCGAGGAAAAGTAATCCTTCTGTGATTGAGACGGCGCCTGCGGATTGGGTCGCTGACCGCAGGCTCTTCGTGGCGCCCCGACGCGTCGGGGCGGTTTTGCGCTGTGCCTGCCACTGAAGAAACCGCCGGCGAGACGCTACAAAGCAAGTGTTTTAAGCGAGGCGAGCATCTTGGCCAGGAATTCGTTCAATGCGTCGCCGCCTCTGATCCACCGCACGACTGCGACGATGTCGTTGTCCCAGTCAATGTAAATGATGTTGGCGCCGTTGCCTTCGAAATAGACGGCCGACTCAGGCGCGGCCGGAAGAGGTTTCCTGGCGGAATTCAGGAACCAGTTCGCGAAACCGTAGTTCGCGTTGGCCGGCCCCGCCGTCCTCGCCATTTGCATCCACTTTTCCGAGACGATCGCGCGGTCCTTCCATTTGCCGTTGCGCAGGAACAGGTACCCGAAGCGCGCCATATCGTAGGCGTTGATTTGCATCCCGCCGCCCCAATGGCCGCCGCCGGTGACCGACTGGATTTTCTGGCCATCAATCTCCACCCACGAATTGTCGTATCCGTACCAGCGCCAGGTTGACGAGGCGCCGATAGGCTCCATGATTTCTTCGCGCAGCACCTCCTGCAGCGGCCGCCGCCACACGTGGAGCGCCGCGAGAGCGAGCACGTTCACGCGCGTGTCGTTGTACTTGTAGTGCGTCCCCGGCTCCCACAATTTCCGGTTCGGCCAGTCGGCCGGTTTCTCGCCTTCGGGACGATCCGCCCAGTCCGGCTTGCCCCAGAGAGTTCCCTGCCAGTCGCTGGTCTGGCGCAGCAAGTGGTCCCACTTGATTTTTTGATTGTGCGGGGCTTCGAACAGATCGACGCCGGGCGGCATGTAATCGCGCGCGTAGTCGTTCACGTCGCGAATCAGGCCGCGCTGCCAGGCCAGTCCCACGACCGTGGTGAGGAACGTCTTCGTAACGCTGAACGTCATGTCCACGCGCCGCGGGTCGCCCCACTCGGCGACAATGTAGCCGTGGCGCAGGATGAGGCCGCTCGCGGCACCGCGATCCTTCACGGGACCAATCGGGGCGTCAAACGGCTCATTGGCTCCAAACGTCGTCGCCAGAAAAAGGGCCATATCTTTCGTCGCCGGATTTTCGCTGGCGATGGCCTGTTTTACGGCCTCGTCAAGACGCACGGCATCCATGCCAACCTCTTCCGGCTTCTTGTGCTGCCAGTCGAATCGGCCGGGGAAATAGGGCGTTGCGGGCTGCGCGGCCGGCGGCGAACTCTGGGCGGCCGATCCAGCACGCTGCGCCGCCAGGATGGATCCCGGCATCACGAGCAGGCATGCGATCACAAGAGCGGCGGCTACGCGGGACATGGTGTTCCTCCTTCATTCGCGATGATGCCAATCACTGGGGTCCCAGCCATCGATTCGAAATCCTTGGAAGGCTACCGCTGCAAGTGACGGAGTGTAAAGGAGGAATAATAGCAGCCCCGTCTTATTCCGGATTTCCAGTTTGAAACTCAGTGGCAAGGGTGTAAAAGATATGCTTTGCGCAGAGATGAATTGAAATCGGAAATTTCGATTTGCACAAAGGAGGGTTACGCAATGCGCTGGAAATCTGTCTTGAGAATGTTGCTGGGCGTACTGTGGATCGTAGGGACTGCGACTGCGCTGTGGTCGCAAACTTCTCAAGTGGTAGCCGTGCGTGCCGGCCGCTTGTTTGACAGCAAGTCCGGTCAGGAATTGACCCGGCAGGTGGTGCTGATTCAAGGCGAGCGAATCACCGAAGTCGGGCCGGAGGATCAAATTAAGATTCCGGCGGGAGCTCAAGTGATAGACCTCAGCCAGGCCACGGTCCTGCCGGGCCTGATTGACGGGCATTCGCATATTTACGACAGCCTTACCAACGGCGAACGCGTCACGACAACGACCGAGGCTTGGACAATTTCCGCCGTGAAGGAAGCTCTCACCGACCTGCGGGCGGGCTTCACCACCATGCGCGATTGCGGCACCCACGGCGAAGGATATGGCGACGTGGACATACGCAACGCCATCAATCGCGGCCTTTTCGACGGCCCCAGATTGCAAGTTTCGACCAGGGGCATCGGCGCGTCAGGCACAAATTATATTGGAATGCCGGGGATAAACTTGACAGCGGGCAATGTGGGCATTCACGGGGTAGACGAAGCACGCCAAGCCGTCCGTGATCAGATTCATTACGGCGCCGATTGGATCAAGGTGTTCCCCACGGGAGGGTGGTCGTTCAGTTCGACGGGGGAAATGTTCGTCGAACCAACTTTTACGCTGGCCGAATTGCAGGCCCTTGTTGACGAGGCGCATCGCCATCATCGCGGTGTAGCAGCCCACGTCTACGGCGGCGAGGGACTCCGGGATGCCATCATTGCGGGCGTTGACACCATCGAGCACGCGCAGGGCCTGGATGACACGATGGTCGAGATGATGGTTCAAAAGGGACTTTACTATGATCCCACCGGCATCCGCTACAGCCTGCCCTCCATCGATGAGAACGATCGCCGGAGAACGGGCGGCAAGTACAGCATCGTGCCCATCTTTGAGAAAAATGCGCGGGCGGCATTCGCGCACAAAGGACTCAAAATAATGTTCGGCAGCGGAGTCGATGGGGATCTCTACCCTCACGGGACCCAGGGCCGCGACTTTGAGTGGATGGTGAAACATGGTATGACCCCCGCAGCAGCCATCCAGTCCGCAACCATCGTGGACTCAGAGATGATGGGATGGCAGGACCGCATCGGGTCGCTCGAGAAGGGCAAATACGCCGATATCGTCGCCGTTTCCGGGGACCCGCTGCAGGACATCACCGAGTTGCAACGCGTCAAATTTGTGATGAAGGGCGGAAAGGTCATCAAGAACGACTTGGCGGCTCGGTAGCGATAGGACGGCTCCAGATCCACTCATAGGCGGATGTTTCACCGGCCCTCGGCGGCAACGCATAAATGCTAAATGTTTCAGCGTTTGACCGCGTGCCGCCAGGGTGCTACAGTTTTTTAGCATTTCCGCTTCCGGTGGGGCCGTGGCGCAGTTGGGAGCGCGCCTCGATGGCATCGAGGAGGTCGGGGGTTCGAATCCCCCCGGCTCCACCAAATAAAAGCGTGCGCGTCCCGGTGAAACCGGGAAGGCCGGAGGTTCGAATCCCCCTGGCTCCACCAATCTCTTGTTAGCCCTATTACGTTTACATCCTCCAAAGTGAATCGACAGGCCGGTACTACGTTGGGCAAACTGAGCATCTAGAAGAGCGTGTTCAATATCACCAGTCGAACTACTCCAAAGCAATCAAGAATCGGGGCCCGTGGAAGTTACGACACTTCGAGGAGTTTCTAACGCGAGGCGACGCGATGAAACGGGAGAACTACATCAAACGGCAGAAGGATCGCCGTTTTATTGAAAAGTTGCTGAGCGCGTCCCGGTAACACCGGGAAGGCCGTGGGTTCGAATCCCCCCGGCTCCACCAAACAAATACACCAAAAGCATTTAACACAGAGAGCACGGAGAAAAGCAAAAGAGACATTTCTCCAGCCCACGAACTATCATGGGGCCTTTTCCTTGCCTCCTTGCTTCCCTGCCTCCTTGCCTCTTTCCCCTCTGTGTCCTTCGTGTTCTCTGCGATCTCTATGTTATGTCTTTTCCGCGAACTTCAATTAGAATAGCTCCCCTATGGCAAAACTCACATTTCTGGGCGCGGCAGGCACTGTCACAGGCTCGAAATATCTGGTGGAAGCGGAAGGCAAACGGCTTCTGGTGGATTGCGGCTTGTTTCAGGGCCTGAAGGAACTTCGTCTCCGCAATTGGAATCCGCTGCCTGAAAAGCCGTCCTCGTTCGACTGGTGCCTTCTGACGCACGCGCACGTGGACCACACGGGCTATCTGCCGCGACTGGTCCGCGACGGTTTTCGCGGACCGATCTACGCCGACGCCGCCACGATCGAGTTGTGCAATATTCTGCTCCCCGATTCCGCGCACCTGCAGGAAGAGGATACCGAGCGCGCCAAACGGTACGGATACAGCAAGCACAAAATTCCGCTACCCCTCTACTCCCAGGAAGACGTCGAGCCGGTGCTCAAAGCGTTCCGCGAAATTCCCCGGTCTGATCCGTTCACCATCTCGCCGCAATTCACCGTGAGGCCGCACGACGCCGGACACATTCTCGGCTCCGCCAGCCTCGAGCTGACCATCACGGAAAACGGCAAGAAAACCGTCGTCCTGTTTTCCGGCGATATCGGGCGCTACGGCCAGCCGATCCTGAAGAATCCGGAAGCGCCGCCGCGTTGCGACGTGTTGCTCTGCGAATCGACCTACGGAGATCGCGAACACCCTTCCGATTCTCCCGAGGATGCGCTGGCGGATGTCGTCAATCGCGTCGCAAAGCGCGGCGGCGTGATCGTGATTCCCGCGTTCGCCGTGGGCCGCACGCAAACCATCATGTACATCATCCGCGAACTGGAAAACGCGAACCGCATTCCGCGCCTTCCCGTTTTCGTGGACAGCCCGATGGCTATCAGCGTCACGGGCCTGTACCTGCGCCACCACGAGGACCACGACCTGACTTTCACCCAGGAAGAAAACAACGGGAACCCTCTCGACGCGCATACCGTGCACTACATGCGCGCGGTGGAGGACTCGAAGAAGATCAACGACGTGAAGACTCCCGCCATCATTATCTCCGCCAGCGGCATGGCCACCGGAGGACGCGTGCTGCATCACCTCGCGCAGCGCGCGCCGGATCCGCGCAATGCGATTTTGCTCGCCGGCTTCCAGGCCGCGGGCACGCGCGGCCGGTCGCTCGAAGAAGGCGCGAAGACGCTGCGCATCCATGGCGAAGATGTGCCGGTCGCGGCGGAAGTCATCAACTTGCGGCAATTCTCCGCGCACGCGGGTAAAAGCGAACTGCTGCGCTGGCTCGGCGGTTTGCCGGCGCCGCCACGCCAAACGTATCTGGTGCATGGCGAACCGGAAGCTTCCGCGGCGCTCAAGTCCGCCATCGAATCGAATTTTGGATGGCGCGTCGCGCTACCCGCGTACCTGCAGACCGTCGAACTGGACGCTTAGCGCGGCGTCCCCGCCTCTTGCGCCGCCCGGCACAGGACGTGCTAGAATTGACGCACTTTCCTCCGCTTCGGAGGTTTTATGATCTCTCGCCGCGCATTTGGCGCTCTCCTGATCATCATTGCCAGCGTGCTGCCCAGCCTCGGACAAAACCGTCCTGGCGGTTTTCCCCGAGCTGACCGTCCTGGCTCCACCAGGTCCACATACGAAATTTCCGGAACGGTTCGCGATGATCAGAACCACCGCGAAATGGAAAATGTCCGCGTAGACCTGAAGGAATCGACGGGCACCCCCATCAACACCACATTCACGCGCGGCAATGGTGAATTTGCATTTTCCAGCCTTGCCAGTGGGAACTATATCGTCGAAATTACGGTGCGCGACTACGAGCCTTACCGGGAAGCGTTCTCCCTCTTCAACTCCTCCCGGCGCGGCATGTTTATTTTTCTGCGAAGGCCCATGGCTGTGGCGAGCACGAATTCCCGCGAGGCTATTTCCGCCCACGAACTCAGCGTCCCTCACAAGGCGCATGATGAATTCGAAAAAGGCCTCAGCCTGCTTTATTCCAAGTCGGATTATCGAGGCGCGATCGTCCAGTTTCAGCGCGCCATCAAGGATTTCCCGAATTTCTATGAGGCCTATGCGCAGGAGGGAAATGCATACATCGATCTGAAAGAAATGGCTCCCGCCGAAGAGGCGTTGCGGAAATCCACTGCACTCAGTTCCAGCCGGTATCCCGTCGCCCTTTTCCTGCTGGCTGGACTGCTCAACAACACCGAACGGTATTCCGAAGCCGAGGCTCTTTCCCGCCAGGGTGTGGCGCTGGACGGCTCCTCGTGGCAAAGCCACTTCGAACTGGCGCGCGCGTTAACGGCGCTCCAGCGGCCGGAAGAGGCCGAAAAGAGCGCCACCCAGGCTCGTGATTTAAGACCTGACAATCCCCCGGTGTACTTGCTCCTTGCAAACATCCATATCCATCTGCGTAACTCCGAAGCGCTCCTGAAAGATCTCGATAGCTACCTGAAACTCGTGCCGACCGGTCCCGTGGCCGATCAAGTTCGCAAGAATCGGGAGAATCTGCAGGCTGCCATGCAGAAGGCGCAAGCCGAGGCCCGGTCCAATGAGCAAGATCAATCCCGCCCCACTACACAAGATCAATCCAAACCCAACACACAAGACCAATCCCGGCCCAGTACGCAAGATCAGTCTGGGTCCGGCACAAATGACCAGTCGCGATCCACAGAACGTGAACAGCCTCAACCCAATGAAGGAGACCCACCTTTACTTCCACACCTGCCGCCACCTCAACCCTAAACCACGGCCCGTGCTCCGGGGCGTTCGAGTAGCACAGGCCCCGACAGGGTCGGGATCTTCGACTTCAGCCTGCGTAGTTTTGATTTGCGCCGCGTTCAGCAAAAACCGCACAGACTGCCCTTCACTTCGATCAGGGTAAAAAGTCTGTGCTACCAAAAGCCGCTGCGCATCGAAACGCAACGCGACGCTTCAAACCAACAACTGAGAACAGAGATCCGTTGCCCGTTTGTGAGAAATGTGGACTAACACTTTTCTTTAAATGAAGAAACCTGCGAGGAGGATCGCACGTCTACCGGGATAAGACCACTCGATGGGTAGGGAGCGACTACCATTTAGCAACCGACCGTCGGTTCCCTACCCCAGAATCTCCGAGTGGTAGCCGGGAAGTTTTCCAATTCCTATCCTGCGGCGCTGATCTGCACCTGCGGAACCCGCGCAGGCATAGCGGGAACTTCCATCAGGCGCAATCCCAGCACAAACATCGGAAGCGGCGCAACGCGTCCCCAGCGGTTTAGTTCCCAACTTGCACGGATAAAATTGCATTCCGGAATCAGCGCCAGATCCAGTACGGCCCGGGTCTCGCCGCGATAGAACTGTTGGGGCAATTTCAACAGGGGATGCGCGCCCCAGTTTTCACCGTCCGCGGAGCCCCAGATCGACACATCCGCCGACTCCTGCTCGATCTGCTCGGTAATATCCATGATGCAGAAAAACGTGCGCGTCTGGCTCGCGCGAATGTCCACGGCCGCGCCATTGCCGTTTTCCTTGGCCAGCGTGCCCTGCGGTATTAAATCGAATTCCATAGCCATGCGGTTTTCCCCCAACTTTCGCGGCGGATTCTAACACAGGGCTCGCGGGACAGCCACGAAAGCTGCGGCGCGGGCGCGCTAGCTGGCGCGAAGCTTGGACAGTTTTTCCGCGGCGGCGGCCAGCGTCGATTCTTTCTTGCAGAACGTGAAACGCACCTGGCTGGCTCCCTGCGCGGGATCGTCGTAGAAGCTCGATCCCGGCACGACCGCGACGCCGATCTTCTCGACCAGGTAGCGCGAAAAAGAAAGATCGTCGGCAAAACCGAAATCGGAAATATCGGTCATGATGTAATACGCGCCCGCGGGCTTGTAACAGCGGAAGCCGGCCTGGGTCAAAATGCCCAGCATACGGTCGCGCTTCACAAGATAACTTTCCGCGAGCTTCCGGTAATAGCTTGGCGGCAGTTCGAGCGCGACAGCGCCCGCCTGTTGCAGAGGAGCGGCGGCGCCGACGGTCAGGAAGTCGTGCACCTTGCGGATGGACGTGGAGACATCCGGCGGGGCGATGGCCCATCCGACGCGCCATCCGGTCACACTGTAGGTCTTGGACATGCCGTTGATGGTGATCGTACGGTCGCGCATGCCGTCGAGCGAAGCCATCGAGATATGCGGCGTGCCGTCAAAAATGATGTGCTCGTAGATTTCATCGGTCACCGCGAACGCATTCCAGCGCACGCAGAGGTCGCGGATGAATTCCAGCTCTTCCCGCGAGAACACCTTGCCGGTGGGATTGTTCGGCGTATTCACGATGATCGCTTTTGTATTGGGACCAAACGCGCGCGTCAGTTCCTCGCGATCAAAACTCCAGTCCGGAGGGCGAAGCTGCACGAAGCGCGGCGTGGCGCCGGAAAGAATCGCGTCCGGGCCGTAGTTCTCATAATGCGGTTCGAAGATGACGACCTCATCGCCGGGATTGATGATCCCCATCATGGTGGCCATCATGGCTTCGGTCGAACCGCAGCAGACGGTGATCTCGCGTTCTGGATCGGCCCGCACACCCTGAGTGCGTTCGAACTTTCGCGCGATGGCGTCGCGCAGCTCTTTGGCGCCCCAG
Source organism: Terriglobia bacterium (assembly GCA_041480265.1). GTDB lineage: Bacteria > Acidobacteriota > Terriglobia > Acidiferrales > UBA7541 > Palsa-360. The sequence goes on from JBGOZP010000019.1 coordinate 58,811, forward strand.
GTGATGGCGTACTGGTTGATATCGTCGGCGATGGCCTGCCGCGCGGCTTCCTTCACTTCGTCGCACGCCGGGAAATCGGGGAATCCCTGCGCCAAATTCACGGCGTCGTGCTCCAGCGCCAGCCGCGTCATCTCGCGAATGACGGACTCGGTAAAACTTTCCGTCTTCGCGGAGAGCTTCCGGCGCGCCGCAGCCGCGACTCGGCCCGCGCCGGTCCTCATAGCCTCTTCCGCGCTCATCGATTCCTTTCCGTCCTTGCGGGAAGAGTTTTCTCGGCATTCACAGGGTGATATCTTTCCGGCCCAGGTGGGCGGCTTTCGGCAGTCCTTACTGGACCGTACACCTGGCGATAAACTTCCGCGTTGCGGATCACGATTTGCACGTACTCCCTTGTCTCGGTGAACGGAATGGATTCCACGAACTCCGCTGTCTCGAGATAATTCTGGCCTGCCGTCCATTGCGCCACACGGTCTTCTCCCGCGTTGTAGGCCGCGAGAGCCGCTTCCGGAGTCCCAAAGGCCTGGATGAGATCGGCAAGATAGCGCGAGCCAAGTTTCAAATTGTAACCCGGATCGGTCAGACGCGCGCGCGCATATCCCAGCTTGAGCTGCCGCGCCAGCTTGGACGCCGTTTTGGGCATCACCTGCATCAATCCCATGGCGCCGGCGCGCGATACCGCGTTCGATTCGAACGCCGACTCCTGCCGCGCCAAGCCGGCCAAAAGCATCGGATCGACATGGTTGTTCGACGCGGCGCTTCGCAGGCTCGACTCGTAAGGCAACGGGAACGCCGTCCGCCAGGCTTCCTGCGGAATTTCCGGCACGCGCCGCGCCTCGAGTTGCGGAAACACCTGCCGCATCGTGGTGATTCCCACCGCATAATGTCCAGCCGCGATGGCGGCCCCCGCGGCATCGATCAGCAATCTGGGCGAGCGCGTCGCCGCATACGCGGCGCGATATTCAAGCTCAGCCGAGGTGTCGAAAGCGATGTCACTGAGCGCGCGGGCGCGGACTTCCCGTTCCTGCGCCTTGGCCGCAAGGGGCTGGTCCACCGGCGGCAACGGAGGCGCGGGTGGAATCACGGAAAGAAATTCCGCCGGGTTCAGCGGTGCGTCGCCCATCCCTTCCGGCTCGGGACGCAAGCGCGTGGCCGCTTTCTCGCCAAAATAAGTCAGCGGGAATCGAGTCGTGGCGGCGAGATAGAAACTCCGGGCATGCGCCGCGTTTCCCGAGCGCTCGTACGCGCGGCCCAGCCAGTAGAGCGCGTCCTGCACATAGCTCGATGTTGGGAAACGGAGCACATACGCTTCCAGCATATCCGCCGCTTCCGGTTTCCGGTCCAGATAGGCCGTCCACGCCACGCGCCACGCGGCCGTTCCGGAGTCTTTGCCGTCAGGGAACGCTTCGAGTGTGCGACGGTAGAATTCCGCCGCCCGGGAACGATCCATATTCACCCAATAGTAGTTTCCCGCCGCGTACAGTCCATCCTCGACCCACGGACTCTGCGGATGACGCTGCGCAAGTTGATCGATCTCTTCGAGCATTTCCTTTTCCAGATTCTGCGAGCGATAGGCCTGCGAAATCGCGAAGATGCGTTCCGCATCCAGCTCAGGATCGGTCAACGAAACGGCCCTGAGCAGTTCCGGTTTGCCTCCCGATTGCAAATCGCATTGCGCCAGGCGCAGCTCCGCGCGCTCACGATTGGTTCCGCCAAGCTTTGGGAGCAGTCCCGCGAATTCGGAGCGCGCCTCAGTCCAGCGCTTGGCCACGAAAAATGTTTCCGCGCGCGCCATCTGCATCTGCATGGGCGTGCCCGGGAACTTCTCGCCCAGCGCGGATTGCAGCGAAGGAATTCTCTGTGCCGCGGCCTTCGCTTCGTCGTTCAATGGAAAACGGTAATAAAGATCCAGATAGTCCGCAGCCGCGGACAAGGGCTTATCTCCTTTGGCCTCCGCCAGCTTCTCCCTGGTTTGCGCGCGCAACAGCAGCAGCGCCGGCTTCAGTGCCGTACTCGGATAGCTGTCGAGCGCCGCCAGCGCATCCACGCCTTTGCCGCTGCCAGCCGCCGCCTGAGCCAGCGACGTCACGGCCTGTTCAGCCATCACGCTGTCCGGAAAATCGCGGCGAAAACTTTGCAGTTGCTCGATCCCTTCCGCCCTCTGCCCGAGATCCAGCGACGTTTGCGCGTGCCAGTACTGCACGTATTCACGCAACAACTTTTCGTCCACGGCCTTCCGCAACCAGCCGAGCGCCTGCTGAGGCTTATCCCTCGTGAGATCGTAATAGCCCAGCGCCAGCGCGGCGCGCGCGCCGATTTCATTCTTCGCATTTGTCGCCGCAAACGCGGAGAGCGCCGCATAGGCGGTGTCATTCGAGTTGTCGCGCAGCGCGCGGGCAAGAAAAGCGAGTTGCTTGCCATCGCCGGCCACCACGGGAGCAGCCGCCGCGTTTTTTTTCGCCGGTGTCTTGGTGTTCTTAGTTGGTGCGGCAGGGGGTGCCGTCGCCGCTGGCTTCTTTGAATGTTCTGCCGATGTTTGCGCGTGCATGGGAAATGCCGCGGCAACCCACAACAGTGTCAACGGAATCAACATAATCCGGCTGCGGAAGCAAGGGGGGTTCCCTGCGGCTGTCTTCGCGCTAATGGCGCAAGGCCGGGGAGTGGTAGGGATACTCACCAAGAGCTTCTGAGTTGCCACCGGCCAAGATCTCAACCATCCAGTCATAGAAATAATCCACTGGATGAGATTGTATCACCTGGAACCGGCGATCGTATTCTTTGTGGGCTTTCTCAATGTCGTCACGCAATCTTACACACAAATCCTTGTTTTCGCGCCCCACCCGCACATCTTCCGGGCGCAACAACTTTATGTCTTGCATGGAAACCTTGGCAACTCGATATGCGCGCCGGTGCATTTCTTGCTCCTCGGCGGGCAGCGAAGCCAGATCAAAAACGGGTTCTGGTTCAGGTTCAGGCGGCGCAATTACAGGCGGCGCGACCCACGGACTTTCTCCCGCCGTTTGCGGCGACCGGGGCTCAGGCGGCTCAATCGCAGGTGCTGCTTCAGCCGCAACAGCCGAGGTGCGGCGCAAAACTTCCTGCTCGGAGGGAGAATGCAAGGAAGACTGCAGCGCAGCGGTCACGAATCGAGAGAGCACTTCAAGCGCAGCCGCGAGCGACGCGGCCGAGGACTGCGCACGGACCATCGGCGGCAGCGTGTTGGCCGCACGACTGCTCGCGCACGCCGATACCAAGTCGCTGAGCGCCTCATTCAGCTCTTCCGACGTCTGCTGAATTTTTCCCAGGTTGTCACGCAGCGTTCGCGATACCACCTGCTCGACTGCGTTCGGATCTGCTGCCATCCCTATGTACCTCCGCTGGGTTGGCTCCCACTATCATTATCGGAACGTGCGGGAAGCATTGTCAATCCCGCATCGGTGAGAGGTTTCGGCCCGCGCAAGTGGGAAAAGCTGGAAGAAAAGTTGACAGTCGACAGTTCAGAGTCGAGAGTTTGGCTCCCCTCGCCCACTCGGTTTTCTTGACTCTCGACTCTCAACTGTTAACTGTCGACTCTGAGCACCCGCCCACAGTGCCATAAGAATCAGAAGTTGACAGTCGACAGTTCAGAGTCGAAAGTTGACGCCTCTCGCCCACTCTGTTTTCTTGACTCTTGACTCTCAACTCTCAACTGTCGACTCTGA
>JBGOZP010000020.1:0-62336 GCA_041480265.1 Terriglobia bacterium
CGCAATATGCATAGCGCTACAAACAAAGTCCGCTCAACTCTGCGTCACATTACCTTATTTCAACATAAGAATTCATCTTAATTTTCGGCAGAATGGGCGGCTGGTGAAGTGCGGAGGCGGAACAGCGGAGAGTAACGCCGCAAGGCGTCCAGTCCCGACTTGCCGCTCCGCGCCGCGCTCTTCGTGTGGACGTTCGTCGAGCCAAGCTGTATTATGCGAACCGCCGTTTGGGATGTAACCGATTATTCTGATCCATAAGAGTTTCTTGGGATTGTGTCCACGTAGATTTCCAATGCGCTGCTGTCATCGCAGCGGCCGCAGGAGAGGATCTTTTATGACACTGCCTCGCGTAGGAATCATGGTAGCGGCGGCTGCGCTTTGCGTGACCGCCATGTGCGCTGTAGCAAAACCGGCGAGAGTGACCGGCGCGCAGGGACCTTCCACGACAAAATCGTCCCTGGATTTTCAGGCCTACAGGAGCCGGGTCGAACCTATCTTTCTTAAACAACGGGGTGAGCACGCCCGCTGCTACGCCTGTCACTCACAAAATAGCGTAGTCTTCCATCTGCAAAGGTTGCTGCCCGGGCGCACGTCCTGGACCGAAGAGCAATCCCGGCTCAACTTTGAAAATGTTTCATACCTGGTCGAGCCTGGCGATCCGGCCGCGAGCCCCTTTCTGCTGCATCCGCTCGCCCCCGAGGCAGGCGGCGACTCGTTTCATTCCGGCGGCAGACAATTTGAATCGCAGAGCGACCCGGACTGGCGAATCATCGCTGACTGGGTGCGCGCGGCAAAAGCTGGTTCCTAGACGCGATCAGCGGGAAGGCTTTCACTCCATCGAAGTTATAATTACCTATCCAAATTCGAACTGTAAATGCTGATTGACTCTCTATCCGCGTGGGCCTGAATGCACCGGCTACTTCTTCGGTTTCAGGATCAGCTTCTGCACGCGCCAGTTGTTCATGTCGGCGACGAGCAGATTGTCCTCCGCCGGGCAGGCGATGCCGTGAACCCAATTGAACTGGCCGATCTCATGGCCAGACTCGCCGTACGTGCCCAGGATCTTGCCGTCCGGCAGTGAGATTTTATAAATCCTGCCCGGTTCCGCATCCGACGCATAGAGAAACTGCGTAGGGCCGTTGGTGATGCAGATCGTCCAGGGCGCGGTCTCATCGGGCGGGTTGGCAGGCATGTTGCCAAGGACCGGGTGACGCATCTTGTTGTAGGGCACGTTGAGAAAGATGAACTTCTTGAAATGGCCATCGGTGTCGAAGACCTGAATGCGCCGGTTGCCGCGATCGGCCGCGTACACGTTTCCCTGGCGATCGATCCCGATGTTGTGCGGGTTGCTGAACTGGCCGGGGTTTTCGTTGGCGTGTTCTCCGCCTTTACCAGCCGAGCCCCACCTCTTGATCCAGTTCCCGTACTTGTCGAACTTGGCGATCTCCGAGTTGAAGTAACCGTCGCTGATGTAGATGTTGTCGTCGGCGTCCCACGCGACATCGGTCGTGCCGTTGAACATGCCGTCCACGGGAACGGGCGGTGGATCGCCCTTTTCGATATAGTGGTGTTGATCCGGGCCTTCCGGCCGCCGTCCGAGATTCATGGTGACGTATCCGGCGGGATTGAACCGCATCACGGACATCGACGCTTTGTCGACGACCCACAGGTTGTCGTACTTGTCGAATCTGACGGAGTGCGAGTATGCCAGGCCGTATACGCCGCGGCCGATTTCGCGAACAAACTTGCCGTCCTGATCGAACTCGAGCAACTGCGTCGTGGCGTTGCCGTAGATGGGACCAGAGGTCGCGGTCCCGGGGTGGTTCAGAACGATGATATGGCCCTTGGAGTTAACAGCCACGCTGAGCACTTCTCCGAGATTTTGATCGGCAGAGTACTTTAAAAAATTCGGTACGGACTCGAATGGGATTTCCGGCACTGCCTGCTGCGCGAACGCAGGCGTCGCAAGCAGGGCCAGTAGAGCAACCATCGACAGCCGTTTCATAAAACCTCCAAGCATGTGAACCTTACAAGAATCATTTCACCCTGACCGCAGAAGCTAACCTATGCGAACGGCCTCCGACAATTGTAAAATTTCCACATTCATTTGACGGGGCGCCGGGTCTATAGTGGCTGACGCGGCTCGCATTCTATATAAGGGAGTGTCTCCGTGCCAAACATGAATTTCGAATTTAGCGGCAAGGTGCAAGTGCTCCGGGAGCGCTTGCAGGCCTTCATGGATGAGCATGTCTATCCAAACGAGCAGCGCTATCACGACGAAGTGGAACGCGAGCGATGGTCGCCGGCGCGCGTGGTGGAAGAACTCAAGCCGAAAGCGCGGGCCGCGGGCCTGTGGAATCTTTTTTTGCCGAACGATGAGCATGGCGCGGGGCTCACGAATCTGGAGTACGCGCCCCTGTGCGAAATTATGGGCCGCAGCGACATGGCCTCCGAGGTGTTCAACTGCTCGGCGCCGGATACCGGCAATATGGAAGTGCTCGCGCGGTATGGCACGCCGGAACAGAAACATCGCTGGCTGAAGCCGCTCCTGGCCGGAGAGATCCGGTCGTGTTTCGCGATGACCGAACCCGCGGTGGCCTCCTGCGATGCCAGGAACATCGAGGCGAGCATCGTGCGAAACGGGGACGAGTACGTAATCAACGGCCGCAAGTGGTGGTCATCGGGCGCGGGCGATCCGCGCTGCAGGATTATAATTTTCATGGGGAAGACCGATCCCTCGGCAGCGTCCTACAAACAGCAATCCATGGTGCTGGTGCCGATGGACGCGCCAGGAGTCAAGATGGTCCGGCTGCTGACGGTGTTCGGCTATGACCACGCGCCGCATGGCCACGGCGAAATCACCTTTGAAAATGTGCGCATCCCCGTTTCGAATCTTTTACTCGGCGAGGGACGCGGTTTCGAGATTGCGCAAGGGCGTTTGGGGCCTGGGCGCATCCATCACTGCATGCGCTGCATCGGCGCGGCCGAGCGAGCCCTCGAAGCCATGTGCAAGCGCGCCCAAACGCGTGTGGCTTTCGGAAAGCCGCTGGCCGAGCAGGGCGCCCTGCGCGCCGGCATCGCCAAGTCGCGGATCGAGATCGACCAGGCCCGCTTGCTGACGTTCCAGGCGGCCTACAAAATGGACACGGTTGGAAACAAGGCGGCGCGGGCCGAGATCGCCATGATCAAAGTCGTTGCGCCGAACGTCGCTCTGCAAGTGCTCGATCGAGCGATCCAGGCCCACGGAGGCGCCGGTGTTTCGCAGGACACGTTTCTCGCCGAAGCGTGGGCTCTGGCGCGCACACTCCGCTTGGCCGACGGGCCGGACGAAGTACACCTCGAGTCCATCGCCAAACTCGAACTTGCGAAATATTCGAAGCCGCCGTCGCCGCCGGCCTCACGCTGAACGCCATGCCGCCCGTCGTGCTGGACACATTGCAATCCCTGAAAGGCTTCGTGGGCCGCGAAATCGCCACGACGGATTGGTTCCTTGTTACCCAGGACCGCATTCGCCAGTTTGCCGAAGCCACCGAAGATCGCCAGTGGATTCATGTCGATCCCGAACGCGCCCAGCGGGAATCACCCTATGGCGCCACGATCGCGCACGGCTTCCTGACGCTTTCCCTGCTGAGCTATTTCATGGAGCAGGCAATTCAGATGCCGCGTGACATTCGCTTGGGCGTCAACTACGGCTTGAACCGGGTCCGCTTCCCCGCCCCGGTTCGCGCAGGCACGGAGATCCGCGCGCGCGTCACTCTGCAATCCCTGAAGGAACTCCCCGACTGCGTCGAAGCCGTCTTTGGCGTTTCGGTGGAGGCGAAGGCAGCCGCGAAGCCGTGCTGCGTGGCGGATTGGATCGTTCGTTACTATTCCTAAGGGTTTTAGTGACACAGTCCCGCCCTGCGGGACTGTGCTACTCGACGGCGCCCAGCGATGCCCGCAGCATCGCCCCGATCTTGCGCGGCAGCGAAGCGAACCGCTCATCCCGCGTGAGCCCCAGATGGTAGCGACAGTAGATCTGCTGCAGGATGACGGCCACTTTGAATCGAGCGAAGGCGAGATAGAAGACCATAGACGAAACATCGCGTCCTGTGGCCCGCGCATATCGCTCGATGAGCTGCGCGCGAGTCAGGCTGCCGGGATAATTCGAAGGGCACCACCGCGCTTGTTGTAGCTCGTCCGAATCCTGCGCCTCGACCCAGTAAGCCAGGGCTGTGCCCAGGTCTGTCAGCGGATCGCCTATCGTGCACATTTCCCAGTCCAGCACGCCGATGATTTTGGTGATGTCGTTCGAATCGAGAATCATGTTGTCGTACTTGTAGTCATTATGGATGAGCGTGGCTTCTCCCGTGGGAGGCATGCGCTCGATCAGCCAGGCGGAGATGCGCGCCACCTCGGGCAAATCGTGAGTTTGCGAGCCGTGGTAGCGATTGATCCAACCCCGCACCTGGCGTTCCAGGTAGCCCTGAGGTTTGCCGAGATCGCCCAGGCCGATCGCCTGGTAGTCCAAACCGTGCAGCCGCGCCAGGTTATCCACGAACGATTCGCTCAGTCGCCGCGCCGTCTCGGGCGAAAAGTCCAAGCCCTCAGGCGGATCTTTGCGGATGATAATTCCCCGGATCGGTTCGGTGAGGTAAAAGGGCGCGCCCAATACGGACTGGTCATCGCAATACAACACGACCTTCGGCGCCTCCGGGTACGCGGAATGCAGTTTCGAAAGCACACGGTATTCGCGGCCCATGTCGTGCGCCGTCTTGACCGTGCTTCCGAACGGCGGGCGCCGCAACACCATTTCTCGATTGCCGAGATGCACGAGGTAGGTGAGATTCGAATGACCGCTGGGAAATTGCTCGACGGTGAGCGGCCCCGCGCTGCCGGGAAAATGACTCAGCAAGAATGGCTCGAGCGCCGCTAAGGGAAGCTCTTCCCCGGTTCTCACTGCCGTCGGATGGTCTAGAAAATCTTTAAACACAGAGTTCACAAAGAGCACAGAGAACGCGATTCACATTATTTCCAGGCGCCGGCGGGACACAACACTACGCCGTCTGGCCTCCGTCCACTACCAGCACATGGCCCGTCACAAAGCCGGAAGCGTCGGAAGCGAGAAAAACTACGGCGCCCTTCAAATCGTCTTCGTTCCCAAAACGGCCCAGCGGAATTCCGTGCAAGAGAGTTTCTTTGTGTCGCTCAATGACGCCGCCCGACATGTGCGTGGGAAACCAGCCGGGCGCGATCGCGTTCACGTGGATATTGTGCTGTGCCCACTTACGCGCTAGGTCTTTCGTAAAAGCGATCACGCCGCCCTTGCTCGCGCTATATCCGATCGCCTGAAGCTCCAGCGGCGAGCCGGCCATTCCGGCGACGGAAGCAATATTGATGATCTTTCCCCGCTTCTGGCCAATCATGACTTTGCCGACGGCCTGCGAGCACAGAAAGGTGCCGGTCAGGTTGGTTTCCAGAACCTTGTTCCAATGCTCCAGGCGCATCTCTTCCACGGGAGCGCCCCAGGAAGTGCCCGCGTTGTTGATCAAGACGTCGATCCGCCCGAAGCGGGAGACGGCGGCATCGACAGCTTCCCGGATACTCGCTGGATTCGTCACATCGCATCCCACGGCAAGCGTTGTTACGCCGAGCGCCCTTAATTCTTCAGCCGCCTGCTCGCAGCGTTCCTTCTTGCGGGCGCATAGAACCAAACTGGCGCCCATCTCCGCGAGGCCCTCCGCCATCTGTCGCCCCAGCCCAACCGAGCCACCTGTAACCATTGCTACGCGCCCGGTGAGATCGAGAAGTTGTCTTACATTCGCTGCGGGATGAGTTGTCATCTATTCCCCCTGAGGCGTCGAGTTGGGTGCGTCCGTCCAGGAAGAAAGATGGACAAGGAGCGCCCACGTAGTCAAGCAAACATTATATGCAATGCAAGAGAAACTCAGCGACCGGCATCCGTTCCAGCCACGAGCCTGCTGGTTTCCCGTTGCCTCTCACGCCTGCATGAGCCAATTTTGTCCGCCCTAATGCTCTCTTGAAGGGGGCGATTCTGGTATCCTCATGGCCGTGCGCCGCAGATCTATCTCCATCCTTTTCGCTCTGGTCCTGACCAGCGTGCGGACATTGCAGGCGTCGCCGCAGGCGGTTCCAGCGCCAACGCGCGCAGCGCCGTCGCAGTCCGCGCAAACACCCTCGCCACAGTTCGCGCAGCCGGCCACACCGCAAATCGCTCCGCCGCGAAATGCGCTCGCCGTAGTCGTTCTCGATCCTGCGCACGGCGGCGTCGATCAGGGCGCGCGCGGTTCATCGGGCATTGCCGAAAGTGACGTCGTCCTGAGTTTCGCGCGCCTGCTGCGCATTTCCCTCGAGGCGCAGGGCCTCCGCGTCCTCTTGACACGCCAGGCAAACGAAGATCCCTCGTTCGATGACCGTTCGAAAACAGCGAATGCGCAGCGGGGAGCCATTTTCATCACGCTGCACGTTTCCTCGACGGGGCCGGCAGGAACGGTGCGCGCATATTCCCTGCCGCAGGAGGCCGCTTCCGCCATGACCGCGGCGGCGAATCCTCCGCCTCCGGCGCTGGTTCGCTGGAACACCGCACAACAGGGCTATCTGGATCTAAGCCGGAAGCTGGCGGAGCTGATTCAGATCCAGATGGGGCAACGGTTCCGTGGCTCGCCGGAGACTCCCCAGGCAGCGGCGGTCCGGCAGTTGCGCACGGTTGCGGCCCCGGCCGTGGCCATTGAAGTATCCAGCGTGAGTCTGCCCGACCGCGCTCCACTGGACAAGATGGCGCCGATCCTGGCCGACGGCGTGGCGCGCGCGGTCGCAGCGTTTCGTCTCGTCTACGAAGCGGGAGGGAAATAGCGGCGTGACGCGAGGACTCAAAACCACGATTGCGATTCTTGGCGTGCTGGTGGTGTTCGGCCTGCTTACTCTGCCGAGCCTGCGCCGGGCGATCCAACGCATCTCCCGCAGCCCACGCACCGAAGAGCAGGCGCGCCGGGACGTGATGCAAGTTCCGGTTTCGACCCCGACCGACGTGAATGTGAAGGCTCAGCTGTTCTGGCTGTCCGCAAAATCGCCGGTTTCGCTCGAGGCAACCACGGTCGAGCTTCCGCTTTCGGCGGACCCGGTGGAACGCTCGAAACAACTTCTGATCGCGTTGATCGCGAATGCTCCTTTGCCAAATCAGCGCACGCTGCCACTGGATGCCACCCTGCTGGCCTTCTACCTCCAACCGGACGGCACGGCGATCGCGGATTTTTCGGATGCTCTGTCGGCGGAAACTCCATCGGGAATTCTGAACGAACAACTGGCCGTGGATTCCATCGCGCAGACCCTGGGCGCGAACGTGAATACGATTCGACAGTTGAAAATCCTCATTCACGGGCAAGAGGCGGAAACTCTCGCCGGGCATCTCGACCTCTCCGGCCTCTTTCCTGTTTCATCGGCGGCTCCTGCTCCGGCAACAGCTCCAGCTCCTGCGACAGCTCCGGCCGCAGCTCCGACTCCTGCGGCGGCTCCGGGGCCTGGTCCAGCCGCGCCTGCGGCAACTGCCCTGGGGGTTGCGAAGCCAGTACCATCGGCTCCGGCGCCTGCGAAACAGGTTCCCCACTAATTTATGAAGCCTTGTCAAATGGTTGACAGTGGCGTTAGCGGCGATCAAACTCGAATGCATGTCCCGAGGAGGAACCTTGCGAAGCGATGGACGCGCTCATGACCAGATGCGCCCTGTGAAATTGACGCCGGACTTTATTACGAGCGCCGAGGGAAGTGTGCTGATCGAGATCGGCAACACGCGCGTGATCTGCACCGCGACGGTGGACGACGGCGTTCCGTCGTTCCTGAAGGGCCAGGGCAAGGGCTGGGTGACGGGGGAATACGGCATGCTTCCGCGCGCCACCGAGCAGCGCACGGCGCGCGAGTCGCTGCGCGGGCGGCCTTCCGGGCGCACGCTCGAGATTCAGCGCCTGATCGGGCGGTCCTTGCGAGCCATCATAGACCAGCAGAAGCTGGGCGAAAGAACCGTGTGGCTCGATTGCGACGTGATCCAGGCCGACGGCGGCACACGCACGGCGTCCATCACCGGCGCGTACATCGCACTGGTGCTCGCGATGGAGCGCATGGTCGCAGCCGGCATTTTGAAGACGCTTCCGATAATTGATTCGGTGGCCGCCACCAGCGTCGGCCTGGTGGACGGCACGGCGCTGCTCGACCTGGCCTACGACGAAGACTCCCGTGCGGAAGTCGACATGAACGTGGTGATGACCGGAAACGGACGGTTCGTCGAAGTCCAGGCCACGGCCGAAGGGCAGCCGTTCGGCGGCGCGGAATTGCAGGATCTGCTGGCGCTGGCGGCGGCTGGAATCCGGCGTCTTACCGAGCATCAATCCACTCTGGTGCAGACGAACTTCCGTGCCCGCACAAAGTAAACCGAGCCGCTTGTTCGTGGCTTCGTCGAATGAAGGCAAGCTGCGCGAATATCGCGCGCTGGCGGCGTCTGCCGGCGCATCCATCGAGCTTGCGTTGCTTCCCCAATTCGACGCGCTCCCGGAATTCAGCGAGGCGGCGAACACCTTTGCGGAAAATGCCGCGGGCAAAGCCCTGCATTATAGCCATTTTTCCGAGGGTCTCGTAATGGCCGATGATTCGGGGCTTGTGGTGCCGGCGCTCGGAGGCGCGCCAGGCGTGCATTCGGCGCGCTACGCGGGGCCGGGCGCATCGGACGCGGATCGCATGCGCAAATTGATCGAGGAGATGCGGGGCAAGAAGGGCGAAGACCGCCGCGCGCGGTTTGTGTGCGTCATCGCACTGGCCGGGCGGCGCGAGGCGCGCGGCGTGTTTTCGGCATCGGCCGAGGGAGAACTGCTGGAAGCGCCCCGCGGAGAGGGCGGCTTTGGCTACGATCCGATTTTCTTTTCCCCTGCCCTCGGAAAGACATTCTCGGAAATCTCGCGCGAAGAAAAGAACCAGCACAGTCACCGCGGAAAAGCTTTTCGCAAGGCGCTCGATTTCCTTGCGGCTGCCCCGTAGGATCAGCCCGTCTTGCGTGTGTTCGCTTGTGATATATTCGTGCACCGAACCGCGATGAAAAAACAAAAAGCCAGGACCAAGACAAACGCCTCCGGGACCGCGCAGGAATTGAAATCCGGCTCTCGCAAATCCGGCGTGAAGTTTCCCGCCGCGCGCGCAGTCCCTGCGAAATGGGCGGGAACAAGCCCCCCGCGTGTGCGCGCGATCCTCCAGAAGCTCGACGAAGCCCATCCCGATGTAGCCTGCGCCCTCGAACATAAGAACCCGTTTCAATTGCTGATTTCGACGATTCTTTCGGCTCAGTGCACCGACGTGCGCGTCAACCAGGTGACAAAGACACTGTACGTGAAATACCCCACTCCGCGGGATTTCGCGTATGCGGACCCGAAGGAACTCGAACAGGACATCCGGCCGACGGGCTTCTTTCGCAACAAGACGAAGTCCATCATGGGCGCGAGCAAGAAGATCGTTGAAGAATTCGCGGGAGAAGTGCCGCGAACAATGGAACAGCTCCTGACGCTGCCGGGTGTGGCGCGAAAAACGGCGAATGTCGTGCTGGGCACGGCGTTCGGGATCGCCGCCGGAATCGTCGTGGACACGCACGTGATGCGGCTTTCCGAGCGCCTCGATCTTTCACGCCAGACCGATCCCAGGAAAATCGAACAGGACTTGATGCAAGTGATTCCGCGGGAAAAATGGATTCTGTTTTCCCACCAGTTGATCTGGCACGGGCGCAAAGTCTGCCAGGCGCGCAAACCGAGGTGCGGCGAATGCAACCTCGAACGCCTCTGCTACGCAAAAGACAAGACCGATTGATTACCATTCCCCGCGGCGATGCTCCGATACCCACCGATACATCCCTAACGTATTCAGGATGTGGTTCTGTTCGTAATTGCTCCATTTTTTAACATCATCGCTGAAACGGATATTGCGGTAGAGCTGGTCCCACGATTGCCCCTTGCGGAGCAGGTCCAGGACTTGCTGGTGCAAGTCCACAACGTAGTCGCGAACCAGTTTTTGATCTTCCTTCTTCGCGAGCGGCCCATGTCCGGGATCGATGACGTCCACATCCTGCTCCAGCACCCAGTTCAGCGTTTCGATGTAACCGTCATAGTAAAAGTCGGGAAAATCGTTGAAGGGCATCGAATGGTTGCCGCAGACGTCCGTGCATTGCAGCGCCCGATATTTCGGGAACGAAACCATGATCATGCTGTTCGAATGGCTGGAGGCCACATAGTGAAGCAGCACGGTTTCGCCACCGAGCGTGATCTTCATGTCCTTGTCAAAAATGCGATCCGGGACGGCCATGGCGAGTTTTTCCCCGACGATCGGGTCGAGTGTATTCCTGTGAGCAACCACGAGCGCCCCATCTTCCTGAAACACCTGGCTGCCGCTGGTATGGTCGGCATGCACATGACTGTAAATGACATACTTCACCGGCACGTGGAATCGATTCTTGATCTCGTCGCGGTACCATCCCGCTGTGCAGGTCCTCGCCGGATCAATCAGGATCGCGCCTTCGCTGGTGATCAATACCAGGCCGGTATGCCCCCCGGTGATGAGCCGGTACAAATTACCATTCACTTGAGTAAGGGTGCGAGCGTCGTCTGGGCAGGGTGCCGCGGTGAAATCGGGCAGTATTTGCCGGTTCGCGTATTGGGCGCGATTGACGGGGATGCCGTCGTCCGCGGCAAACGCGCTTCCCGCGAGCACAAGAAGTCCTACTGCGAGACAAGCCACGTAGTGGAAGATTTTCATCGCAGCCTTCCTTTCTATCACCAAAACCAATTTCCCGGCGGGCTCCAAGTAGAGCCCGCACCCGTCAGTTGCTGAGCATCGCTCGATCCGGCCGCACGGATTCGTTGCTTGCGAACTCTTCGTTCACCCCCGGCCGGCGGCGAGGAGAAGATACTGCAAAGCGCCTGCGGGAACAACGCAAACGAAGTTAGCATCCGCTGCAAGAGACCGTGGTGGAAGAGTTTCCTGAACGTCGAGCTGATCGGACTCGAAGAATACTAACTCAGCCTTCAGTGAAGGACTGTTTCTGATATGCCGGTTTCGAGTAACTTGGCGAACTGCTCGGGGAGCACCGGCCGGCTGAAATAGTATCCTTGCGCCTCGGTACACTGGTGAGCCTGAAGAAATGCCATCTCTTCTTGCGTTTCCACACCCTCGGCAACAACCCCCAACTTCAGGTTTCGGCCCATTCTGATCATCGCAGTCACAATGGTCGTCTCGTCGGGAGCAGTGGTGATCTGACGGACGAATGACTGGTCGATCTTGAGGGCATCGATCGGAAACTTCCTCAGATAGCTTAAGCTGGAGTAACCTGTGCCGAAGTCATCGACCGCCAGCTTCACCCCTCGCGCTTTCATTGCCATCAGGATGGATTCCGTAAACTCGGTGCGCATCATAAGAACGCTTTCGGTCAGCTCCAGCTCAAGAGACCTCGGATCGATGCCTGTGTCGTTAAGGGTTGCAAATACACTTTTAAGAAAGTTTTTGTCTCGGAACTCCTTCGCCGAGATGTTCACCGCCATGGTAGTCAGGGGGAGGCCTGCATCCATCCAGGCCCGGGCTTGCTTGCACGCTTCACGAAGGACCCAGTTGCCGATCGGCACAATCAGACCGCAGTCCTCCGCAATGGGAATAAATTGTGCCGGAGGAACCGGCCCTCGAGTGGGATGTGTCCATCGTATCAATGCTTCCGCGCCGGTAATCTCTCCTGTCCTCAGATTGATCTTCGGCTGGTAGTGCAGCGCGAATTCCTGCCGTTCCAGGGCACGCCGCAGACTCTCTTCGATGGATTGCCGCTCCACGGCCCGTACGTTCATGGCCGGCTTGAAAAACCGATAGCTCTGAGGCCCATTTTCCTTTGCCTGGTACATCGCGGTGTCCGCGTTCTTGATGAGCGTCTCCGCATCCAGGCCGTCGTCGGGATAGACGCTCACGCCAATGCTTGCGGTGACGTGAAGATCGTGCGTGTCGATGGGATGAGGCCCCTCGACCGCCTGCAGCATTCTTCTCGCCTTAATGGCAGCATCCTCCGAATGCGCCACTTCCGAAAGCAGCACGACGAATTCATCGCCTCCCTGCCGGCTTATCGTGTCCGAGCCGCGCACGCAATCCACCAGGCGTTTGGCGATGGATTGAAGAAGTTTGTCGCCGACCGGATGTCCCAGGGAATCGTTGATGTGTTTAAAGCCATCCAAATCCAAAAACAGCACCGCGATTTTTTTCTTGTGACGCGGCGCTAACGCGATCGCCTGGCTAACGCGGTCTTCCAAGAGCATTCGATTGGGCAAACCGGTCAGAAAGTCGTGCTGGGCCAAATGGGTCATCTGCAGCGCCATCGTCCGGGCCGCGCTCACATCGCGGAAAACGATTACTGCTCCGGTAGTCTGTCCTTCACGGTCGTGGATGGGGGCAACGGAGTCTTCGATCGGAATTTCAAATCCGTCACGCCGGATGAGGATACAGTTCGACGGCATGTGCACGGTTCGGTCCTGCCCAACTGCCATTTCCATCGGATTTGCGATGGTTTCGCGGCTCGCAGCGTCCAGGATTCGGAAAACTTCGGCCATGGGCCGGCCTACCGCTTGTTGCCACGGCCAGCCCGTCATTTTTTCCGCGACGAAATTGAGGAAGGTGATATTTCCCAAGGTGTCCGTGCAAACAACGGCGTCGCCGATGCAGTTGAGCGTGACTTGGGCGCGTTCCTTTTCCGCGAACAACGCCTCTTCGATAATCTTGCGCCCGGTGATATCGCGAACCGCGCTCGCGATGTAGAGACCTTCCTGCGTTTCCAACGGGCTCAAGCTGACCTCGATGGGAAACTCGGTGGCGTCTTTCCGCAACCCGCGCAGCTCGGAACGCTCACCCATCGGCCGCTTGCGGGGATGCGCGGCGTACCCCTGTCGATGTTGCGAATGCCCCCCTTGAAATCGCGCTGGCACCAGGATTTCAATGGGTTGCCCGACCATCTCGTCGCGGCGGTAGCCGAACAGGTGCTCCGTCTCTGCGTTTACGAAAACGATGCGGCCTTGCGCATCCGCGATGACCATCGCATCCGTCGCCGATTCGAGAATCCCACGGAACGTGACTTCGCTGCCGCGCAGGGCTTCCTCGGCCCGGGCGCGCTGGGTGATCTCGCGCAGCAGCAGAGAAAGACCTACGCCCAAAAACCCGACGGCTAAAACCGTGCCTAAGAGTATGGTAAAGATAGCAAGACGCGTCGAAGCTCTGGCCTTGGCGATGCGGCTTTGTAGTAGGATACGCTCCGCACCCACCATTTCAGCGAGCAAGTCGCGAACCCCGGCTTGCATCTCTTCGCCTTCCAACGTCTGGCTGACTTGCACCGCGACATCGGATGGATTTTTGCCCTGCAAATCAATCAGTTGGGCAAGTTGGCGCAATCGGCGCGTGATTAATGGGTCCAGTGCGTCAAGACGCCGCTGCTGCGGGGCGTTATCTACCGTGAGTTGCCGAACGCGCGCCAGGTTTGCGTATGCCGCGGCAGCGGAGGTTTCGTATTTCCTCAGGAACACGCTGTCGCTGGTCGTGAAGTAGGCTCGCCGCAAGCTTTCCGCCTCGTTCACGTCCGACAGAACACCCGCGAGTGTCGCCAGGACCTCCTGTGTATGCGCTACCCACTCTTCGGCCACCACCTGGTTTCCGTTGTTGCGGTAGGACACGACGCCGACGACGAGAAGAAGCGCAAGCGCTGCACTGAACGCGAGTGGCACCTTGCGACTCAACATGGATTTATCTTCATCTCACACCAGGTTAGGAATGGAATTTCTTTTCCGGACACGGCCCTGAAAGCTGAAAGGGGAGCAGCCTGTAGCCGCGCGTCGGTTTTTTGGAAGGGAGCTAAATTTTATACCAGCCTTATGCAGGGTCAAGCTGGGTTTGCAGGCCGGTGTCGAATAAACCACGAGCGGAGAACTTTTGCGTGTGAATACTTGGAAACCCCAAGCGAGCAATAAAACTCTTGCGCGAATGGGGCGCGTTGCTCGCGCACGTCAGAGTTGCGATGGGCCTGGCGGCAACATGGGAGATGACTCGGCTCATAACAAAGGCCTTCGGCATCCAAAGGAGTCGTAACGCCATCTCCTGACAATATTCCGGCGGACTCCAATCCCGCATCGCCGGGACCGCACCGGACAAGAACATCGTTCCGGCACAGCGCGAAGAGATTTCAAGGATCTGACACACTTGTGGCACGATTTAGACTAGGGTGGTGGCCACGAGCCCGAAAAGTAAGCTAGAATAAAAACTCAATCATGTCGGGGCGTAGCGCAGCCTGGTAGCGCGCCTGCCTTGGGCGCAGGAGGCCCGCGGTTCAAATCCGCGCGCCCCGACCACTTTGTTCTCTATTTTTGCGCCTTCACTCGCTGGCGAAGATGATTCCACTCCGCGTAACGCGTGCATAGCTCCCGCTACTTTCCCGCCTCTATTTGGCGCTTTGCGCCATGAATGGATAGGTTACCCGGCTGCGGATCGATCCGAAGTAATTTCGCCGCGTTGCCGCCAAGGATGGCTCTCTTGTCCGCATCGCTCAAGCTTGCGGTGCCTAGAATGTGATCTACACCCTTGGAATTCCACGCCGTCGGAAAGTCCGTGCCTAGCAGAACCTGACTGACGCCGGCCGTCGCAACCAAGTGTCTTA
Organism: Terriglobia bacterium; assembly: GCA_041480265.1. Taxonomy (GTDB): domain Bacteria; phylum Acidobacteriota; class Terriglobia; order Acidiferrales; family UBA7541; genus Palsa-360. Next base: position 14,693 of record JBGOZP010000020.1, read on the forward strand.
GACCCTCTCCCGTCACGATTATGGAGTCAAAATAAAGCTGTTTCAGGTATTCGCTCGGCTCTTTCTTGACGGGTTTGCAGAGTTCCGGGAAGGCGATCAAGCAGGCGTCCATCCGGCCACTATACGACGGCAGGAATCCCCCGGCGTGGGCCGCACAAATCTTGAGCCTTGGAAAGCGGTCCAGAGTCCCTTCGAAAATCAGATGGGAAAGCGCCACCGTCGTTTCAAGGGGTTGACCAATTACGTTCGACAAGAAACCATTTCCTTGCAGCCGGTTCTCCGCCTCCGGGAATCGCTGGGGATGAATGAAGACGAACGCTTGCAATTGCTCGGCCTTCTCCCAAAATGGATAAAACTTTGGAGCGGAGAGTTCTTCGCCGTTTACGCTCCCGCCGATCAGACAGCCGCGCATGCCCAGCTTCTTCATGCCCTGTTCCAACTGGTCCGCAGCCAGCTCGGGGAATTGCAACGCCACAGACGCCAGCCCCACAAACCGGTCAGGATAACTCGCGCACAATCGTGCGATTTCTTCATTTTGGATCTGGACAATTTGGCTTGCCAGATCTCGCTCCGCCCAATACCAAAATGGATTGACGCCAACAACTTGCACGTCAAGTCCTTCTCTATCCATGTGCTCGAGGCGAGCAGCGACGTTGTGTACATCGTAGCCGGGACCACGAGCCGAGGCGAACTGGTCCCGTATGCTCTTCGTTTCCTTATAAACCTTGACCAAGTCCAAGGCCTTGGGAACTAGCACATGACTGTGAACATCCACGGTCAACACGCGCTGGCCACCAATCGTGACCTGCCGGCGCTGACCCGTCCCGCCTAACTGCACAGCTCCCAGCGCTGCATCAACAACGCCGCAGCCTGCGAACAGGACCCCCGCCGATGCCCCCGATAGGCTACTTAGGAATTGTCTGCGACTGTACACGGCCCCTCCGGTTGCGCGGCACCTGCACTACATTTGTCGTAAACAGCCTCTTTCCTTCCCTTTAACCCTTCCCTACCGGCGGCCATAGCCTGACCGCGCTGTTGGGACCGTTGGGCGCATGGATCAGCATCGGGACTACCGAATGTCCCCTCAGCCCTAAAGGCGACTTCGCAACCGCGGGTTGGTAGTCCCGATTAAAACCTTCCAGCGACGCGAACTCGTAAAGAATCGCGTGCTTGGCCCATCCAGCGACGGAGTTCAGCTTTCGGGTCATGACGCACGAACCGGTTGCGCACATCGCCGGCAGCCGTGCCTGAACGTACCCGGCGTGCATCTCCTCCTCGTTTTCGACAGGACAGTTGAAGCTCCCGATTTGAATGCAGGGAGCCCCTGTCAGTCCCTCTTTGTACGCATTCCCCGCCTGACCTTCGCATCTGACAGCTTCGGTCAGGATGTTCACGCGCTCACCGCTCCGCAGGGCAAGCATTTTCCGGCCCTGCTCCGGCAGCGCGGCGTGGATATCGCTCGGGACGGGGTTGCCGAACACACCGGCATCCTTCGCAGCAATCAGCAGGATGTAGCGAAACCCGGCGAGGACCTTGGGATCCTCAACATGATGATACTGGGGACCGCTTTCCATGCCCTGTGTGGCGTAATGCGCCGCCCACAAGTAGCCAGGACGCTTCAACAGCGCGGGGAGATACGTCTCGTGCAGCCAGGAAAGATAGGCGTCCCGGCCGTCATCCGGCAGGTCGTACCAGGTAACCCAGAGACCCCTGTCAGCCGGCTCATCCCGCCGACGGCCACCCTGCGTCGCGGCTTTGGCACTCCCACTTTGTGCGTACGCGTCCTTCGTGGCGACGAACGCCATGGCCGCACCGCCAGCCGTCTTCAGAAAATTGCGGCGCTGCCGGCGTGCCGCTTCATCATGTTTGGTCATAGTGTCTCCTTCGATCAGTCGCGCTTGTGCAATTCGAACTACGGGATCCCGTGAATCGCTTAGGCCGATTCCTAAAAGGATAAATATCAGTGGACTCTTATAGAAGGCCCTTGATTTGTCAAGATTATTAAGTAGTAGCTTCGGATCACCCTCGAGACTAAAGCACGGATGGGTTGCGGAGCCGGCGAGCACAACAGCATAGTTATCCGGATGGTCCGGCCCGCGTTTCTGAAGGAACTACAGGGGCGCGCGTTGGAACTCAAGCGGCAGGGGGTATCGGTGGAAGATGCCGGACGTCAGGTGGCCGAAGAGTTTCACAAAAAGTATCCAGATTGGCCGAATACCAACTTCCTCCCGAATGCTGTGATGAGAATTTATGCGGAAGGCAAATGATCCAGATGGCGCGCCTTCCGGACTGCGCTGCTGGAGGCTATCGCCACCCATTCTAAACCTGAATTCCGAAGTTGATTTGGGAACTTGGGGTTGAAATCCGGGTACGCCAATCTCCAGATTGGCGGTTTGCATCACGCCATTCTGGAGAATGGCGTTCCCGGGATCGCCGCCAAGAAGAGCTAAACCGGAATTTCAGTTTTGGCATCCGGGCCAACTGACCGACTCCACCGAAGGGCGCCCGCATGCAATGTTTCCGTCAAACACTTGAGCCTTATTACTTTTGCGCCGCAGTTTTTTCCGATTCCGTGCGCAGACGGACATAACCCACTTTCCCATACGGTTGCGCGCCGTACCAAATTCTTCCCTGCGCATCTTCAAACATGTCCCTCGTGCCGCGTTCCCCATAAGGCGAAGGATACTCGGTGACCTTGCCGGTCTTGGGTTCCAGCCTGCCGATGACGTCCGTGTACATGGATGCGTACCAGAGATTGTCATTGTGATCGATCCCCATGCCGTAGGGGGTCGGCATCGGTCCCGGCAGCTTGAATTCCTTGAAGGTTTCCGTTTTGGGATCGAACCTGGTCAGGTTCCCGCCAAAATAATCGCCGTACCACACCATGCCTTGCGAATCGATCTTCAGCCGGCGCGGCCTGCTATCGGAGTTTGGCGGGTTCCACTTCGTGACTTTGTTCGTTTTCACATCCACCTTGCCAATGCTGCGATGATCCCTGGAATTGAATTCAGCAAACCAGACGTTTCCTTCCTTATCCACCGCAATCCCGTAGGTGTCCGGAACATCGGGAAAGAAAGTAAATTTCTTGGTCTCGATATCGAACTTGCTCAGCGGACGGCCCGAACTCCAGATATTCCCCTGGAGATCCGCGACGGCCGTATGCTTTCGAGGAGCCCCCGTTTGCCCTCCTGTGGTGTACCGCAGATTGGGCCAGGGCGCGTTTGGTTCCATTTCCGCCGGAGGCGGACCATCATATTTCTGGCCGTAGACCTCAAACTTTTCCGTGCGAGGATCGAATTTCGCAAGCTTATTTTGCGCTTCGATGGTGAGCCAAACGGAGCCGTCCGGAGCCGGCAATACCTCATGAATGAAGGGCCGGGTGGGATCGGACAATCTCCAGGTATGAAGCTCGCCCGTTGTGGGATTGAGGTTCGATAGGCCGCCGCCCATTTCCATCCAGATCGTTCCGTCTTTGCCGGGCTTTCCAGTTCCTGGATGATCCTTCGCTTCCCCGGTCAATTGATAATCCACGTAGACGATATTCAGAGCGTCGTCGGTAAAGTAGTCGTGCTCCTGTTTGACTTTTTGATATTGCGGCAATTGAGCCGCCGATGCCGGAGTGTCGGCATCCGGGCCCAAAACGGCGTTCAAATACTCCGCGACCTGGCCTGCCACGTCAGGTTGTATGTCGGCGACTCCGACCTGCCGCATGTGGTCGATCGCCTCCATCCAGCCGTCGCGATCGCGTCCCATGACTCCAATTTTACTCATCGCATGGCAATTGAAACATTGCTGGAGGACGACTTCTTTCCCCTTCGCCTCCGGCAATAACACTCCGGCCTGATACTTTGTCAACTGACTCCACGGCACCGAGGCCTTCTTCATTGTGAAGCTGGCCGATGTCATCTTTCCTTCCTGCACCGCGATGTCAGGGAGGCGCGCAGGGTCGCTCTTATATCCCGTGGCTGTCGCCCAGACCTCGTACGTGCCTGCGGGAAGATTTTCCGTTGAATACCTGCCCTGGTTGTCGGACAAAACCATCATCAGCATCTTGGTCTTAGTATTCTGGGCGCGCACAAATGCCGCTCGGAAGGGCGAGCCATCCTGGCTTTTGACGATTCCGGAAATGTTGCCCCCCGGGGCGGCGTATCCCAAAGGCGCAACCAACAGCGCTACAAGACCGGCATATAGAATTTTTCTCATCGTCGTCTCCACGGAGAAGATATGGTGGCCAGGACTCGGCGTAATCCGTTGAGCCACACTATAATGACAACTTGCCAGCGGAAAGCATTGGCGCCAGGGAGCGCCACGGCGAGAGTATAGCGCAAAGTGCTTCTCACAAGAACTCCGTATCAGATCCCGGCCGCGTTTCTTGGATCGGCCACCCGCCTGACAATTCCGGCGCACGAATTTTTGCCGGCCGTATGCCATTATTTCTTGACACGTGCTCGCGCAGGCGGTACAGAAGAGGCCTCCGTCCGGACCTTTGGACGGATACGTGCGAACCGGTATTTTCTCAATCGCGAACTTGGAAAGGCCTATGCCCAGAATCAAGCCTTTGGTTACCACACTTGCAAGCATCCTCAGCCTCGCCATGCTTTACTCCCGAGGATCTGATCCCCTGCGGGCGCAGAACAAGCCCGACACGGCGCCATCCAGCGCCGCGAAGCTGAGCGAACAAGAATCGCGAGGGGAAGGATTTTTTCTGCAGCGTTGTTCGCTGTGCCACCTGCCGAGGAAACTCAAATTCGGATCTCCGGCGACCGTCGGCCCGGTTCTCAACGGATTGTTCAAGGAAGCCGGCGCGGACCAGCAGAAATTGCTGAGAGGATTCATCCTGAAAGGCAGTCCGGGTATGCCGGGCTTCCAATATGGTTTAGAGCCTAAAGAAGTGGACGATCTGATCGCGTATTTGAAGACTCTGTAAACCGTTTGTAAATCCGAGGGGGCGCTTGTGTCACGAATGAAGGTATTTTCTTTAATTGTATTCCTGATTCTGCCGTTCGTGATTTTTTGCCGGACGCAAAATATCTTCTCGCAGTCGGCTCCAGCCACCGCCTCTCTGTCAGGCTCGGTGAAGTCCTCCGATGGAAAGCCACTGGAGGGAGTCGGCGTCTCCGCGCGGAGATCTGACGAGACTTTTACAACCACGGTGTATACGAATCTGACGGGACGATATTCCTTCCCTCCCATGAACGCCGGCCAATACAAGGTCTGGGCACAGGCCGTGAGCTTTGAAATGGCCACGGCGGAAGCCGATCTCGCGGGCGGAGGCGGAAAGCAAGTGGACTTGATGCTTCCGAGTCTCAACGATTTCCGCAAACAACTCTCCGGAACCGAGTGGGCCGCCAGTCTGCCGGAGGATAGTCCGAACGACCGGCGAATGAAATCGGTATTCATCAATAACTGCAGCGGTTGCCACCAGGTCAGCTTTCTATTGCAAAACCGATTCGACGCGACCGGCTGGCGCGCCGTTATCAACTTGATGCAGACCATCTTGTCCATCGGCTATGCGCCCGAGGACAAGGCCCCCGATCTCGTGATCCGCGCTTACATGGACGAACTGGCGGAATATTTGGGGCGAGTCCGCGGCCCCGGAAATTCCCCCCTCAACCTAAAACCTCTGCCGCGGCCCACCGGCGACGCGGCCCAAGTTGTGATTACCGAGTTTGATTTGTCCCGGCCCGACATGCCGGGCTGGATCATGAAGCATAACGGCACGGACTGGTCGGAAGGGACCCCGTCCCGATGGGATGGACGAGCGGCCCACGATGTCGCTGTCGATAATGGGGGATATATCTGGTTTGCTGACGACGCGACGCCCGAACGCACGCTGGGAAAACTGGACCCTCGAACGGGACGAATTACCGATTACAAACTGGCGGACGCGGCTAACGCGGCGGAAAGTTCACATGCTTTAGTCTTCGATCAACAGGGCAATATTTGGTTCGCCAATGGAACAGAAGGAAGCCCCACGAAGTTCGATCCGGAAACCGGTAAGTTCTTCAGATTTCCCCGGCCACAAAATTTCCCATTCTCAGGGGATTTCATAACATTGGACTCGAAGGGGAATGTGTGGTCTCCCCACCGTGAGGGAGCTTTCAAGCTGGATCCGCGGACCGGAAAATACACGAATTATTCCGCTGCTCCAGAAAAAGCAAATTATGACCTCGCGGCCGATAAAGAAGACAATGTGTGGGTTTCCCAGCCGGGTGGCAACCGCATGGCGGTCGTGGACCCCCATACAGGCAAAGTCGGCCAATTCCCTTTGACTCCCCAAGATTCGCAAGCTCTCGAAATCACGGCCAAAGACCGGGAAATATCCGCAAAACTCAGCCTGACGGCCAATACCGCGACGCCACTGGAAAAAGGGCCGAGGCGATCGGTGGCGGATCGGGAGAGGGATGTCGTATGGGTGTGCGAATTTTTTGCGGACCGGCTTGCAAAGATCGATACCCGCACCCGGAAAGTGACGGAATATCCATTACCCCACCGCTACAGTCAGCCGTACTCGGCCACCATCAATAAGAAGGACCATACCGTGTGGATCACCATGCTGAATTCAGACCGGATTGCCAAATTCGATCCCGCCACCGAGAAGTTCACGGAATACGAACTGCCGACACGCGGCACCGAGATTCGCCATATCCAAGTTGACAGCAGCACAAATCCGCCGACGGTCTGGCTGCCTTACGACCGGACAAATAAAATCGCGCGCATTCAATTCAGAGCGAGTTCCGGAACTCCCTGAGCGATTCCCTCCGGGAACCGTACAGAACACCTCGGCGAAATGAACTAAGCTTGTTCCTGCAGCCGGCGCAATCGCGAGACCACGAGCCGAATCTCTTCGAACGTGAATTCCGCCGGCAGAGTTTCCTTGAGTGGCCTAAGCTGGTCGAGACCGAGACGCGCGCAGGCGTCTTCGATCCTTGTCTGTTTTTCTTGATCCACCCAGCCCGGTTGAAATTCCGCTTCTCCACGTTCCACCAGGTCCGAGACCATGCTGACGATGGTCGATCGCTGCCGGCCGCGAATCGCGGCAATCTCGTCCAACGTGCGCCCTTCCTCAAGTAGCCGTATCGTTTGTTCCGCGGGCGTAAGCTTTTTCTCCGGCGCATCAGCAGCACGGGCGCCACCGCGAAATCGTTTGAGCGCGTCCAGAATCTGCCTGCCGTACAACTCCGCTTTGCGTTCGCCGATTCCGGAAATTTGCAGAAGACCGCCGAGAGAGCCAGGGCTGATTCGGCAGATCTCATCGAGGGTCGTGTCATGCAGCACGACGAAAGCGGGAACGTTCTGCTGCTTCGCTGTTTCCCTGCGCCACTCGCGGAGAAATTCGCGCAGGTCGGGATCAATGTCCGAAGCAACGATCTCCTTCGAGCCTCGCGCGCGCGCCGGCTGCGCCGGAGCGGCCGGACGCGCCGTGGATTTGATCTGAAGCCGCTGCTGCACCGCTTTCCGCGATCTGGACCTGGATTTCTTTGGCGCCACCACTTCTTCATGAATGGAAAGCCAGTCCGGCTCCGAGCCGCACACATCGCATGTACTGCAGGTCGTCCATTTGGGCGTCTCGCCAAAATGCCTGCAAATCTGCAGGTGCCGGCAGGTTGTCGATTCGACGAAACCGCGAATCGTGTGGTAACGCTGCCAGGCGCGCTCCTTCTCTTGCGAATCGTTGATCTGACCGATGAAGTGTGCCAGCAAGCCCGCATCGCGCTTCTGCCAGAGAAGAACGCAATCCGCCGGCAGGCCGTCGCGCCCGGCGCGTCCCGCTTCCTGATAATACTGCTCGATTGATTTGGGCAGCGAGAGGTGAATCACGGCGCGCACGGCGGCTTTGTTGATGCCCAGGCCGAACGCGATCGTGCCCACCAGCACGCGCACTTCGTCCGACATCCAGCGCTCCTGGTTGCGCCGCCGTTCGTCGGATTCCATCTTGCCGTGATAAGCGATGGCGGGAATCCCATTTTCCTGCAGGAAATCCGCCGTCTCTTCGACCTTTGCAATGGTGGGCGCGTAGACAATCATGTTTCCGTCTTCACTCCGGCGGGCTCCAAGCGGAGCCCCCGCCCGGTAGCTTCGCAGCGCGCTCACAAGCAAATCCATCTGCGAGCGCCCGTCGCATTCCCTCACGACATAGCGCAGGTTGGGCCGGTGAAAGCTGGCGATGTATTTGTGCGGATCGCGCAACTGGAGTTGGTGGATGATGTCGTGCCGCACGCGTTGCGTGGCGCTTGCTGTGAAGGCCGCGATGGGACGGTCTGGGAAATGCACCCGCAGGCGGCTCAACTGGCGGTATTCAGGGCGAAACTCGTGCCCCCACTCCGAGATGCAGTGCGCTTCATCGATGGCGAAGAGTGAGACCGGAATGCCCTGCAGCCAGTCGAGCGTGTCCGCGCGCGCCAAGCGCTCGGGCGAAAGATACAGAAGGCGATACTCGCCCGCGCGCGCTTTGCTAATGACCTGGGCCTGCTGCCCCACCGCGAGAGAACTGTTTAGAAGCGCCGATGATATTCCCATTTGCGTGAGTTGCGCCACCTGGTCCTGCATGAGGGCAATCAGGGGCGAAACCACGATGACGGTTTGCCCCGGCAGCATCGCCGCCGGCAACTGGTAGCACAGCGACTTCCCTCCCCCGGTCGGCATCACGACGCACGCATCGTGGCCTCCGAGCAGACTTCGCACAATGCGCTCCTGCAAGGGGCGAAACGCATCGTATCCCCAGTAGCGGCGCAGCGGCGTCAGAAGGTCGGGTTCCGGATTCACGCAAGCAGTATAGGAGCGGGGACGGATGCAGTCTAGCCAGATGAAAAGTGGTAATATGAACCAGGCAGAGTCAATGGTGGCATCATGAGCAACGCAAGCGGCAATCTGAAGAACTACGAAGAGCGCATCATCCGTGACATACAAGTCTGCGGTGGAGAGCCTGTGTTCAAGGGAACGCGGGTTACTTTGCGGACCGTGCTCGCCAGCCTTGCCGCTGGGGACACTGCCGAAGAAATCCTGTCTGACTTCCCCAGCCTGAAACCTGAAGATATCCAAGCCGCTATTGCTTTTGCTGCGGCGTCAGCGGAAGAGGATCTTCCGGTGCCTGCTGTTCCCCAGATTCGATGAGAATCAAGATTGACGAAAATCTTCCCCTGCAGATTGCACTCAAGCTGAAATCGTTTGGACATGATGCTCATACCGCGCAAGAAGAGGGACTCAGCGGCTGTGCCGACCGCGTGATTTGGGAAGCTGCGCAACGTGACGAACGCTTTCTGATCACCCAAGATTTGGACTTTTCCGATGCGCGGCGATTTGCCCCTGGAACGCATCACGGAATTTTGCTCATCCGCTTGCATTCGCCAAGCAGGCTCAGCCTAATTGAGCGAATCGAAGAACTCTTTCAGCACGAAAATGTCAGCGGGTGGGCAAGCTGCTTCGTTGTAGCAACAGACCGCAAAGTTCGAGTACGCCGGTCGCCAAATTCTCCGTGAAACCTTTGCGTGTTACTCTGCGTAGTATGAATGTGCCCGAAACTTCTGAAAGTTCGAACGGTTTTGCGGTGCGCGCCGACCGCGTCTCGCGGCATTACAAGATGGGCGAGGCGCTGATCCGCGCGGTGGACCAGATTTCGCTCGAAGTCCGCGCCGGGGAATTCCTGGCGTTGCTGGGCGCGAGCGGATCGGGCAAGTCCACGCTGCTCAATCTGATCGCGGGGCTCGACCGCCCGTCCTCAGGCGCCATTTATGCCCAGGGACGCGATCTGGCGACGATGTCGAGCGAGGAACTGGCGCGCCATCGCAACCGCACGATTGGCATCGTCTTCCAGTCCTTCCAACTGCTCCCGCGAATGACGCTCGAGGAAAATGTCGAGTTGCCGCTGCGCCTGGCGGAAGTTCCACGCGGCGAACGTCCTGCGCGCGTGCGCGAGGCGCTCGATCGCGTTGGCCTCGGAGCGCGCGTGAAGCATCGTCCGACCGAGCTTTCCGGCGGCGAACAACAGCGCGCCGCCATCGCGCGCGCGCTCGTCAACCGGCCGATGATTCTGCTGGCGGATGAGCCCACGGGAAATCTCGACAGCAAGACCGGCGAGGAAATCATGAACTTGATCGCCGAGATCAACCGGCCGCCGTCGGGCCCTGGGAGAACCATCATCATGGTGACGCACGAGCACGGGCTGGCCGAGCGATACGCGGACCGGATCGTCACGCTCTCGGATGGCGCGATCTCTCGCGAGGAGCGCCTGCGATGAAAGTAAGGGATCTTGCCGAACTCGCGGCGCGAAACCTTCGCGAAGCCGTGCTTCGAAATTCACTCACCACCCTGGGCATTGCCGTTGGAGTGGCTTCGCTGGTGGCGTTGCTGTCGCTAGGAGTGGGCTTGCAGCAACTTGTAGATCGCTCGGTCGCGCGCGCCGGATTGTTCGACACGGTTTCCGTGCGTCCCCGGCAGAATGTGCCCTTCGGCCAGCCGGGCGGAGGGCGGCGCACGCCGCGCGATGCCGCGGATGCTCAGCCGCCGCGCCCGCTCGATGACGCGGCGCGCAAGGAAATCGCCGCCCTGCCCAACGTCCTGGAAGTGAATCCGGAAGTGCGATTCACGGCCGAGGCGCGGCGCGAGCCGAACAGCCAACTCGTGATGGTGGCGGGCATGGCTTCGTCTTCGCAGTCCAGCGGAACTCTCGACGGCTTGACCGGAAATTTCTTTTCCGGCCCGGATGCGGAAGAAGCCATCGTGCAGGGCGATCTCGCGAAACGCCTGCTCGAAGACGGAAAAGCGCCCGCATCCCTGCTCGGCCAGGAAATTACGCTGCGGTTCGCGCAACGCCAGGCGCTTCCGCCGCCTTCGGAGCAAGCCCCGTCGGACACACCCAACCAGGCCGTCAGCCCGGATGAGGAGGCGATGGGCTTTTCGATCGTGCCGAGCGAGAAGAAGTTCCGCGTCGTTGGCGTGCTCCCTGCTTCGGACTCGGGCGGCGGTCAGGTCGGCTTCAACAATGCGGGAATCTATCTTCCGCTGGCCGTGGCGGAAAAGCTGCAAGTCGTGCAAGGGGCGGATCTGCGGAATGTGGCGCGCTCGACATCGGGCGAGGGCGCGCGGTATGCGGCCTTGAACGTGCGCGCGAGCAGCCCGGCGGCGGTTGCGCAGATCGAGTCCAGCATCGCGCATATGGGATTCGCGGCGTTTTCGTTGATTGACGTGGCGCGCAACCTGCGCACGTTCTTTGCGATTTTCGATCTCTTCCTAGGAATTTTCGGCAGCCTGGCGCTGGCGGTGGCGTCGCTGGGAATTATCAACACGCTGGTGATGGCCATCCTCGAACGGCGGCGCGAAATCGGCGTCCTGAAGGCGCTGGGCGCCGCAAATCGCGATGTAAGACAACTCTTTTTCGCTGAAGCAGGAGTGATGGGGCTGGTAGGAGGCGTGTTCGGCGTGCTGCTCGGCTGGGCGATCGGCAGGGCCATTCAGTTCGGAACGGTGGTGTACCTTAAGCGGCAAGGATTGAATTCACCAAATATCTGGTCGGTGCCGTGGTGGCTGGTGCTGGGCGCGATCGGATTTGCAGTGCTGGTCAGTCTGGCGTCAGGAATTTATCCGGCCTCACGAGCCGCGCGGCTCGATCCAGTCGAGGCGCTGCGGTATGAGTAAGGTGACTGGTGACTGGTGACTAGTGACTGGTGAAAACCCGCGATACGGTGGCGTTGTTGTGTTGCGGTCGTGCAACCATTACTGAGCCTTCGAAGCCTGACCCGCTTTCAGATATGTCCTAGATTGTTCTAGCTAGGGTTTTCACCAGTCACTAGTCACCAGTCACACGCACGCGGGGTAACCAATGAAGCTGGTGGCAAACACGGTGGCCCGGGCAACAAACGCTAGAAAAATACAACCGGGGCGCTCAGCTGAGGGGCCGGAGCGCCCCGGTTTCTCCTGTCCGCCTCCGCAGGTGGCGGACAAGACCTTTGCTACGCGGCGTGTTCGTCGCCGCGCAGGAATTCGTATCGTTCAATTTGCGCTACCACTCCGAAACGTCCTGCCTCGTCGTTTTCAGCCCGATTGATGCGGCCGAGACAGCGCACCTTGACCGGTCCGGCCAGCGTGATCTCATGAGGTAGCGTGAGGAGGATCTCCACGGGGGAGCCGTTGCTGACCTCCTTCGGCAGGTAGAAGTAGACACCGCGCGAGCTGACGTCTTGGGATTCTGTGGTAGCCTCGCCAATCGCCGAACCGCTGGTCCAGCGAACGATCATAGGTAATCGAATCTGAAAGCGCTGTGCGGAGCGTCGCTCTTCGGCTATCAAGGTGTCACCCTCCCGATGTGGACCGATTGCAGTTACGCCTACGAGATTACAGTTGGGGAGTGTTCGCCTCAATAGCTCAGGAGTCCCGATTATGGGGGGTCGAATCTGGTACCTGGGTACTAGGAAGAACGGGTGCCGTAAGTCCGTATAACTAGCAGAAAATAAAGGGAATGTGTGGGAAGGGGCTACGCTTGGTCAATCAGGCGGTGGTGAATGGCGTAGAGGGCCAGTTCGAGACGGTCGGAAACACCGAGTTTATCGAAGATGTTGTGCAGGTGATTCTTTACGGTCTGCTCGCTGATAAAGAGCTTTTCGCCGATTTCCTTGTTGCGGTAGCCCTGGGCCACCAGCTGGACAATTTCCTTTTCGCGATCGCTGAGCAGGGGTTTCTCGCGGCGCGGGCCGCCATCGGACGACTTCGCGAAAGCCTTCATGACTTCCGCGGTCATGTGGTTGTCGAGCCAGATTTCGCCGTTGTGGACCTTGTGAATGCTCCGGACCAGGAGATCTGTGGCCGACTGCTTCAGGACCACTCCGCGCGCGCCTAGCCTCATGGCGCGGACAACGTCCCGATCATCTTCGGCGGCAGTCAGCACGACGACGCGGGTCGGGATCTGGTCGAAATTGACTTCCTCGAGAACGGCGAGGCCGTCCTTGTCGGGCATGCGCAAGTCGAGCAAGAGGATATCGGGCTTGAGTTTTCCCAGCATCTTAATGCAATCGTTGCCGTTGGAGGCCTCGCCGACAATGGTGATTTCATCGTCGCTTTCGAGGAGCTTGCGCAGGCCTTCACGAAAGATGGCATGATCATCAGCCATCAGGACGCGAATTTGTTGTTTTGTATTCTTGGCCATATCAGCCGAGAGGAACCTCAACGGTCAAGCGCGAACCATGTCCTGGAGTCGATTCCACTTTCAATACCCCACCAACACTCCGCGCGCGTTCCTTGATCGAAATGGGCCCAAGCCTCAGGCGGTCCAACTCATCGCCCGTAAAGCGCCCGGCAAAGCTAAATCCTTCCCCGTTATCGTCCACCACGAGGACTACCTGACTTTCATTCTGCCACAGTTTAACCACCACGTGTGACGCATGTGCATGTTTTTTCACATTATGTAACGATTCTCTATATATCTGGAAAAGGTCCCGGCAGATGCGGTCCGGAAGCTGCAGTTCAGCGGAGTCGATGAGCAAGTCCAGGGCCAGGCCAGATTCATTACGGAAGCGCTCGGCGAAGCCCTGCATCAGATCCACCAGGTCGGCGCTCTGCACGCGAAGAGGACGCATGTCCGTGACCATCCGGCGCAGTTCCTCGGTCTCGTTGCGGACCGTCTGTTGCAGCGAAGAGAGCCCGCCGACAACCTGCTCGGGTGCAACGGAAACCTTGCGTCGCAGCACATCGAGCTGGATGTCCACACTCAGCAAAGTCTGCAGGATGCCGTCATGAATTTCGCGGGAAATGCGGCTGCGTTCTCCTTCGATGGCGCGCGCCCGGATATGACGGAGCGCGAAAAGATTTTGAAGCGGCGGGCCGAGGTGACGGACAATCTTTTCGAACCACTGCAAATCCTGGGGCAGCCACCCGCGGTGGGCATTGCCAAGCATGAGGCGCCCGGCCGGCTGGCCCACTACATCCAGGGTCACACCGAGGACCGATTTCCAGCCCAGTTCCTGCCGCATCGGACCGGGAAGACGTGGAAGGTCTTTCAGGCGGCGACCGTCCTTGCGGTTCCAGCCAAACCCGTCACCGGCGCCCTCCAGTCGATTCCAGCATACGCTGGCGTCGGGATGATCGAGCAGGAAGCCGTCGCTCCGCGCGACGGGCAAGTTTTCCGGAGAGAGGCGCGATTCATCCCCCGCACGGAGCTTCCAGACAAAGATGCGCTCCAACTCGGAATCACGAAATGCCAAAATCGCTTCGCCGCAATCGAAGGCGCGGACCAGTTCGTTGAGAACCAAGCGCAAAGATTCGGCCAGACCGCGATCCACTTCCAACAACCCTGCGAGCCGGGCGAGAAACTCATTCTCAGCCGCATGCCGGCGCTGGCGGCTGCCAAGAAACGACGCGCCCACTCCTGCCGCAAATGTTCCTGTGGAAAGCGCGATCCAGGAAAGCATCTTTTCCCATTCCAGCGGGCCGTGCACGGCGGTTCGCGTCAACAAAGCCAATGTCACGATGCCGGCCAGAATGACCGAGCGCCGCATCCCCCAGCGAATTCCCGCCGTCAGCGCAACAAAGAGATAAACGAACCAGAAAGCCACGACCGATGACGTCAGGAGCAGGAATGCGGCGAGAGCGGCCAGCTCGACAGGCAGCGGGAGGCGTATTTCGCCGATCCATTGCCGGCTCTGGAGCAAAGCCAGAATCAATGACACACCTAAGTAAGCGATGACGAACAGAACGGCCTGCGGGCCGCGTCCGGCTGGAGGCCGCTCGAGCAAATCCGCCAGCGCCAGCACCAGGAAGATGGGCCGGGCATAAGCAATCTGCCGCTCCAGGTGGCGCCGCTCAGCTGCGTGGGGTTGCATAGGTGATAGAATGATCGAACGAGAATCAGTCTAACAAGCCTGTCCTCCCGCGCAAGCCGCAGGTTCCTTCCGCGCAACCCGGCGACCGAGCATCCCCTGCTCGCTTTGCGGTACGCATAAATTTTCGTTCCGCCAGCGGGTTTTAGAGCGATAATCAGGCCAATCTAGGATCTTACTGGGAGCTTCGGGATTGGACCATCGTTACACACGCAGCGAAGTCGAGCGCATGATCGGCGTCAGCCGGCACGAGCTGGACTATTGGACTCGCCTTCGCCTGGTTCTTCCCCAGGCGCGCTGGGGCGAACGATTTTTCAGTTTTTCGGATCTGGTCGCACTCGAGACCATCAAGCGCCTCGCCGCGCGCAGGGTCCCCGCCGGGAGAATTCGCCGAGCCATCACGGCGCTCGAAACGGAACTGGGAAACTCCAGTATTCCGCTTTCGATGCTGCGCATATCAACCAACGGGAAACAGGTGGTTGTCCAATCGCCCGTAGCCTCCGCCCGCCCCTACGAACCGCTGACCGGACAATTCGTGCTGAATTTTGAAACTTCTGAGTTGGCCAAAAACATTCACACGCTCGGGCCGCGATCGGCCGAGGAGTGGTTTGAACTGGGCATGGAATGCGACACAAACGCCGAATCCGTGGCGCAAGCCGCGGAAGCCTATCGCAAGGCCGTCGAAGCTTCCCCGGACTGGGTGGAGGCGCACATCAATCTCGGCACCGCCCTTTACCAATTGGATCGCCTGGAAGAAGCGCGCGACGAATTTGCGACCGCCATCAAATTCGAACCGGGAAACCCGCTTGCCGAATTCAACCTGGGCTGCGTTCTCGATCGGCTCGGCCAGGCGGACGAAGCCATCCAGCATCTGCTTCGAGCCGTCGACCTTTCTCCAACGCTCGCAGAGGCGCATTTGAATCTTGCGCTGGCTTACGAAAAGCGCGGCCATTCACAAAGCTCGATTCGCCATCTTTCCTTGTACCTGCGCTACGAACCGAACGGGCCGTGGGCGGAATTTGCGCGCTCGCGCCTCGCACGGCACCGCGCCCCTCGCCCCTCTTCACCCTCTGGAAAGCTGACTCCCTTTCGCCGCAAGCGTTGACCGGAAATCCATAGTCACAGTTCTGGACGATCACGCGAAAATCGCTCAAAACCTGACACACGAGCCCTGCCAGTTTCGCGTTCGAAGAGAACCCACGTGCAAAACCGGCACGTGGGTCACCCGGCCAAAGATTGTTCACGAACGCAGCAAAATCGTTGCGTTTGGGTAGGGGCACGGCATGCCGTGCCCCTACGCCGATTCGCGATGCGAATTTCATTAAGCCCCAATTTCTTGTGAGATGTCAGACTTGGGAGAATTCGGGGCTGGCGGGCAATTACGCGTGTGGCGCCGGTTCATGGCGGTCGATCAGAGGGATCACCGCGCACACGAGCAGTGAAAATCCACCGAGCACCACGAAGCTTGCCCGGAAGGTGCCGGTCAAGTCCGCCAGATGCCCCACAAACGGAGCGCCGGCCAGGATCATGACAATGCCCACCATGTTCACCAGGCCCATGGCCGCTCCGGCGCGGCCCGGAAACAGCGCTCCGGCGCGCGAGAACATGGCGGCGTACGGCAAGCCGCAACCGATGCCGATCAGCAGCACCGCCATCAGTGCGGCGCCGAATGAAATCGAGGGAAACACGAACACGAAACAGCCCACCGCAATCATCAAAAGACTGCCGGCGAAAAGCAATCGGACACCCATGTGCCGGCGCAGAGCGCCTCCAAGCGGTCGCGACACGATGCCGAGCAGCAATACCAGCGAGCCAATCAGTCCTGCTTTCGTGGCGGGAACGTTCAGGACCTTCGTCAGCAGGACGACCACCCATGAGCCTATGACCACGGAGAGGCTAAACGTGGCCATCTGCATCATCCCCAGCAGCCAGAGCTGAGGCGCCAGCAGCATTTCGCTGAACCGGCCGGGCGAGGCCGCGGTGGCTTCGACGGCCGGGGCCGCGGCCAGCCAGATGATCGCCGCGGTCAGCGCCATTCCGGCGGACACAAGAAACGTCGCCCGCCATCCAGCCACCAGATTGAGCCGGGGCACCGCCAGAATCACGAACCCCGCGCCCATCTGGATGGACCCGCCAAAAAATCCTTGTGCCACGTGCAGCCGCGGTCCGGCCGCCGCGGCGTGAATGTATTTCGCGCCGCCCACGAAGCAGACCCCGGTTCCGATGCCGGTGAAAATCTTGAAGAAGAGCAGTTGCCAATACGCTCCGGCAAATGCCATGCCGAGATTGCCCAGCGCCACCCACACAAGCGCGAACAAAAGCACGCGCCGCGAGCCGAGCCGGTCGACGAGATACCCGCCCGGAATCTGCATACCGGCGTGAGCGGCGAAGATGCCCGTCGTCAAGAACCCGGCCAGGGCCCGGTTGAAGCCGAACTCTCGCATCAGCGCGGGCGCCAGAGGCGCGTGATTGGTGTAATTGGCGGAATAGGCGAACGCCACGATGCAACCGCAAACCACCGCCGCGAGCAGCGATGCGTCAGACATTCCCGCGGGGGCCGGCGCACTCGAGACTTGTGTATCCCGCAGTACGCTCATAGGCGGCCCTGCCGCGCCAGGGTCTTGAACAGGATCGCCGCCATCATTTCAGCGATAGTCATGGAATTCGGGTTTTTCATTTTGTGGCATTTCTCGGATGCCGCTCCGCCTACAGCGACATTTCACTGGGCCGAAGAGCCAGCGCGAGAACTGCGCCAGCTATGGAAAGCAGGGACATTTGAATCATCCCCGCCATCGGCCACCCGTGATGGGCTTCGATCCAGCCCATGGAAGAGCCTGCGAACGCGGCTGCCGCGTAGAGGCTGGTCACGAACATCCCCGAGGCGCGGCTCGCCAGACTGCCCCGGACCGACTTGACATGATAGCCCGCCAAATTCACATAAATGATGGCGCTGGCGACTACGCCATAGGCGCATGTCATAATTCGTGCGGCCACGATCGATTCCGACGCGCCGTGGAAAAACAGGTAGCCGAGCACAGCGCTACACACAAAGGCTGCGCTCAGCACAACGCGCGGCGAGAAGCGATCCCCCAGCCAGCCGCAGAATATCGAGGCCAGCGCTCCGACACCGAAAAACCCTATGACTCCCGCCGCGGTTCTCGGCGGATAATGCAGGCCTTCCCGCAGGTACAGCGTGTACATGCCGAGAAATCCGTACATGCTCAGACCATGGAGCATGCTCAGCAGCGTCAGGAGTATCGAATTCCTGTTGAGAAGCGTGGGCGCCCCGCCCGCGTCTTTCCGAGCTTCGACCGTGCGATGCGTTTCACTGAACCAGGAACGAACGAAGAGCAGGATCAAAACAATCGTAGCGAAGCCGAAGGCGCCAAACGCGAGCATGGGCGCGCGCCAGGTCTTATACGAAATCAGGAATGCGCTCGCCAGGATCGGGGCGTAGAAGCCGCCAATACCGTAGCAAAAATTGACCGAGCCGATGGCGGCGGCGCGGTACTTGATAAAATAACTTGCCGCGAGGGCAAACATGGATGTCGCCAACATGGCCATGCCAATGCCCGTCGCAGCCAGGCAGAGGAGCATGGTCCAAAATCCGGCGGCGACCGTGGTGAGCGCCGTTCCTCCCGAGAAGATCGCGATGCCCAGCAGCAGGACGGTCTTGCGGGAGAAACGCGAGAGCAAATAACCTGTGGGCAATCCTCCCATTCCCAGGCCCAAGGTAAAGATTGTGGAGAGAAGGCCGATTGTGGGTATGGAGAACCCGAACTCCTTGCGCACATCGGAATTGAGGAACGGGAAAAGATACCGGTCCGCCGCCATCAGTGAGTACGCCAAGAGTAGCACGCAATACATCGCGATGGCGGCGCCGCGTGCGCCAGGCTGGCTTTCCGCAGCGCTTGTCTGAGTTGCAGATTGTCGGTCCGGAATTTTCTTTTCCTCCCGTTTCTCGCAGCAAACAAAATGCAGGCGGAGACTTTGCCCTTCCGGCTTTTACCGGGGATTCTCCAAAATGATCTTCATTCGGCGGTCTTCGTCCGCTTCGAGCATGCCGATCGCCGACTCCAAATCAAACAGCGAGACCACATGGGTCACCAGCGGTTTGAGCTTCAGAACTCCTCTGGCCACCAGATCAATCGAAGCGGGAAAATCTTCGCTCTTCGCCGCTCGCGTGTTCACGATTTTGAGTTCCTTGTAATACAATTGATAGAAAGGCAAGCTGGCCTGGGTCCCCGCCGTGGTCCCAAATAACAGCAACGTGCCGCCCAGCCGGGCCATGGAAATTCCGTCCGCAATCGCAGACACTATGCCGGTTGATTCAATGACGAGATCGGCGCCGCGCCCGCCTGTAGCCTCCATGACGCCGCGCACGGCCTCAGGCCCGCTCGGCAAGGTCAGGTCTGCGCCAAGTTCCTGCGCGAGGCCCCGCTTCCATGCGCTGCGCGTAATCCCGATCACCGGATGGGCGCCCCAGGCCTTGGCCAATTGCACGTGAACTTGCCCGGTCACTCCAAGTCCCACAACCACCACCGACTGTCCGGGAAAAGTATTGACGAGGCGGTGGGCGTGCATGCAGACGGTGACAACCTGGATCAACGGCGCCGTCTGGTTGTCGATCGCATCCGGCAAGGGAAATACCTGACTGCGCGGAACTACGAGATAATCGGCGAAGCCGCCGTTCGCGTCGCGCCCCAGGAGAACGCCGTTGGGGCACAAGTTGGTCTGGCCGGCCCGGCAATTCAAGCACATGCCGCAGAAAATCGCCGGGTCGACAATGACACGTTCTCCCCGCCGGAACGTGTCGCCGCCGCCTTCGACCACTTCGCCGATCATCTCGTGACCCATGATCAGCGGGTGGCGAACGCTAATGGCGCCTTCGTAAATTTTCAGGTCGGTTCCACAGATGCCGCTATGGGTCACCCGCACCAAAACCTGATTGTGGCCCGGCGTGGGCTGTTCGACTTCGTCGATACCCAGCTCGCGCGGGGCCCTGAGAACCATTGCCTTCATAGAAAGAGTGATTCGTCAGACCGCTGTCTTGACGCCTTTCGCAAGGCCGGCAGCCGCGTTCGGCAGAGTTGCGCCAACAATGGTGCGAAATTCCGCATCGGTCAGCAGCCGTTTGTTACGAAGCGAGAAATCCTTAACGGCAACTACCACGCGCATGGCCTCTTCTTCGGTGAACTGGACGCCGAGATTTTTCAACCCCGCCTTCACGGAATCAATGCCGCTTCCCTTCCCCATCACCACTTTCGCGGCCGGCTGGCCGACGAGGTCCCAGTGAAACGGGAAAAGCTCGGTGGCGTTTTCCACACCACAATTCTGATACCAACTGGCGATGATTCCGGACTCGATTTGGAACAGCGCGTCGCCGACGACGGGCCGGTTGCTGGGAACCGCGTGCCCCGAAAGCTGCTGCACGAGCTTCGCCAGGCTGTAGAACTTGTCGTACTTCAAGCCGGTGTCGATCCCGTAGAGAGTCAGGAGCGCCAGGGCGGTATCTTCCATCGGCGTGTTCCCGGCGCGCTCGCCAATGCCGAGCACGGTCGAGTGGACCACTTCGACGCCTTCCGCCAGGGCCATAATCGTGTTGGCGACGCCCATTCCGTAATCCATGTGGAAGTGCGCTTCGAGCCGCTTGTTGATGCGCGCCTTCACCGACCGCACCAGGTACTGAATGGAATGCGGAGAGAGCACGCCGAAGGTGTCAACCAGCGCGAGAGCGTCCATGTGGCCTTCGTTGGCGACGCGCAGGATCAGGTCCAGCACCCATTTCATGTCCGCGCGGGAAAAGTCGATGGGAAAGAACACGACTTCGAGCCCCTGTGCGTGAGCGAAAGCGGTCGCTTCGATCGACAGATCGATGGCCTTCTCCAGCGGCCATTTATACGCATACTTGATGATGTGTTCGCTGGACGGCACTTCCATCACGATTCCGGAGACGCCGCAATCGAGCGCGCGTTTCACGTCATCGACCATGCAGCGGGAAAAAGCGAAAATCTGAGGGCCGAGGTTGCGCTTCACGATCTCTTTGATCGCGGCTTCGTCGCTCGGCGACACTACGGGCATTCCCGCCTCGATCCGGTGCACTCCGGCTTCCGCCAGGCCTTCCGCGATCCTGATCTTGTCGTCCTTGGTAAAGATGACACCGGTCTGCTGCTCCCCGTCCCGCAAAGTGATGTCGTGAAATTTGATCTGCTTCGGGAAATGAAGCTGGCTGCGAACTTCTTCGTTGAAGTTCCAGGGGCTGGTGAACCACTTGTCTGTTTTCCACGGCTGTTGCGACATAACCTAATTCCTCCGAGAATAAGATTCCAGCGGCATATAAACCACGGGCTTTGACGCCGTCCATTCTATCCGAAAAAACCCAAACCATTGAGCGATTCCTGAGGATTGAACCTGTTGCGGCAAACTGCATCGGCCGCTCCCGCACACACTACTTTCCCGGTATGATCGGCAAAAGCAAATAGGGCTGACTCTTTTCCTTCGCGTGCAGGGTCGTCTCCCCGCTGAAAATTCCGGCCGGGCGGTCCCGCGGGTCGTCATGCAAGAAAGGGCCGCATCCTTTCAGTTCGTTCTTGAAGTTGGACTGTTTGCCGCCGCCGGTCACATATTCGTAATCCTTGCCGCGAATCGTCAGCCCGATTCTGTGCCCGGCGGGAACTACGATGCTGGTTGGCCAAATCTCGATGTCCAATTCCACGATCTCGCCGGAACGCAAGGGCTGGCGCTCGTCGTGCGCGTGGTACGGACGCCACGGCTTCGAAAGCGCGGGATTGAGTTTGCGATGCGATGCGCGCAGCCAGCCCTGGCCAATGGGCGTGTGCGGGTCGATGGCGCCCTGAAAAACCACCTCGCGCAGATCCGGTGTGAAGACCCGTAGCACAACGAAGAAATCCGCATCCTCGGTAGACGAGGAGACGAACACCTTCAGTGCCGAAGGGCCCGTTATCTCCGTGTCAGCATCGAGAGGCCGCGTAAGAAATGTCAGTCCATCTCCGTGCGCGTGGAAAGACCTCTGCGCCTTCCGCGCGGTGGGCGCCGGCAACAAACCATCCGTCGTTAGATCGAGGTAGAACTTCGTCCACTGCGTCCTCGCCAGCGGCCATTCCTGCTCGCTCCGCTCTTCGAACCGTCCCAAATGGCGGACCTGCAACAGCACGCGCGGCTGACGGTCCCAGCCATTGTTTTCGCCTTTCAGGAAATGATCGAAGAAACGTTTCTGCAACTCGCGGCCGTAGTCCGTATAGAAGTGGGTCCAGTGCTCGATTCCGTGCGCCTCCAGCCACTTCTGAGAAGAGGCTGCGCGCGTGAAGCCCTCAAAATTGCCCCGGGGATGCAATCCCTGACCGCCCCAATTGGCGGCAGAAAGAAAAGGCACTGTAATCTTGGCCCAATTGGCCGACCTTTCCTTGTGGTATTCGTCGTCAAGCGGATGCGCCAGAATTTCGTTGCCGAGGTCGCACCTGTTTGCGGTGAGCTGTTGTTCCGAAAGAGTCTCCGGCCCGCAGACCAATTCGCCCGTCGCTTTGCTCCGTGGCCCGCGTTCGCCCAAGCCATGCTGCACCGTCTTCACCTGCATGTCATACCAGTTCGCCCAGAATGTGCTGAGAATGCCGCCGTGATGCGTCATGTCGCGGTACCAATCGGCGGAGCCTTCCCAGATGCACATCGCGGCCAGATGGGGAGGCTGCAGGGACGCCACTTGCCATTGATTAATTCCGTAGTAGGAAATGCCGTTCAGTCCCACCTTGCCGCTGCTCCAGGGCTGGACGCCCGCCCACTCAATGCAGGCGGCAAAATCGCGCGTTTCCCGCGGCGAAAAATGTTGTATGTAGCCGGGTGAACGGCCGCAACCGCGGCTGTCCACGCGCACGCACGCGTAACCGTGCGGCACCCACTTCTCGGGATCGACAACCTCCCAGTTCTGGTGCAGGTTGCTCGAACCCGCGCTTACATCGGGATGCTGCCTGACCATGCTCTCCCACGCGCTCGGATAACCCTCTTGAAAAGAGAGGCCCTTCGCGTACGGCCCGTAACTCAAGATGACTGGGTAGCGGCCCTCCGCGACGGGGCGGAAAATGTCCGCGCGAAGCACGATGCCATCGTCCATCGCTACCGGGAGGTCCCAATCGATTCTCATCCCGTCCCGCACTTCACTTTTTGACGCGGCTTCGGGCGTCTGACTCATGGCGTTTCCCTTCCATCCATCAAGCGGGCAACGGCTTGCCCTTGGTTTCTTCCGCAAACGGCAAAAGGAGAATTCCAATCAGAAACACGAAAGCGGTCAGAGCCACGGGAATCCCAAGAGTTTGAAAGTGACGAACTCCGGCGCCCACAAGAAATGTAATGCCCGCTCCCGCAAACCGTCCGACATTGGACGTAAAGGCCAGCGCGCTGCCACGGCACTCCGTCCCGTATTGTTCCGGCACCCAGAACGAATACACGGTAAAGTTGGCTCCCCCAACCCCTAAAAAGAAAACGCAGACCATGAACCACTGGAGGGCGGCAGTCTCCATGTAATACACGTAACCGAAGGCCACCGCGACGAAGATGAACATCACGCCAAAAAATAAGGCGAGATTGATCCTGCGCCCAAAGCGATTGGCAATCAATGGGACGATCATCGCCCCAATAATCGTGCCAATGGAGAGGAGCGCCGTTCCGTAGGAAGCCCATCGCGAGCCTTCCATTGCAGTCATACCCGCCTTGGTGGCCAGGTATGTGATTGCGGTCGGCACATATACCGACCCGCCCCACAATCCAATCGTCGAAACGAGCAGATAAATAGAGTTGAGAATCGTCCGGCGGCGGTATTGAGTTGTAAAAAGCGCGGAAAACGCACGGAAGACCGACCACTTCCCTTCCAGTTCCGTTTGCTTTTTTTCCCAACGAGCTGGTTCGTGGAGCCGATGATAAAAGAAAGCGACCAGCAGCGCGGGGGATCCTCCGGCCACGAACATGTATCTCCAGCCGAAATGGCTCCCAATGAAGTAATTGGCAAGAGCGGCCAGAAAAAAACCGAAGTAATACCCGGTATGCATCAGGCTGGCGCCCATCGTGCGGCGTTTCTCCGGCCACTCTTCGGAAAGAAGCGTGGCGCCCATGGACCATTCGCCGCCGATGCCGACTCCGGCAAAAAACCGCAAGACAGCAAGCATCCAAATGTTTGTGGCGAAAGCGCTCAGCATCGTGAACAGGGAAAAGCAGAGGATGGTGAACATCAGGGTGCGTGCCCGGCCGAACCGGTCGGCGACAGGACCCCACACAGCGGCGAATCCCCAACCCATTAGAAAAAGAGCAAAGAGCAGCCCGCCGTAATATCCGATATTGCCGGTGGTTGCAGGGATTCCGGATTTCGGGAGCAATTCGCGGACGGCGGGGACCAGAACGAGCGCGTAGATGAACGAATCCATCCCGTCCAGCGCCCAGCCTCCCCACGCCGCCCAAAAACTGCGCTTCTGGTTGCTGGTTAATCGCTCCTCAAGTTGTGAGGATTCCAACAAAGTGTTAGTTGCCGCGCCCGATTTTTAAGGCTTCCGGGTTGACAGGATTGCGAGGGGGCTGGCCGCTCAAGACGCGGACGACTTCTTCCGCGGCTTTGGTTTGCAGCTCCTCGAGCGCTTCGACCGAATAAAAGCTGGTGTGCGGCGTCAGGATCACGTTGTCGCGGCCAAACAGCGGCGAACTGGTCGGCGGCTCCTTCTCCAGGACATCGAGCGCCGCGCCAGCCAGTTGCCCCGCGTCCAATGCTCGCGCCAGAGCCTCCTCATCCACCACGGGACCGCGCGACGTGTTCACCACGACCGCCCCCGGCTTCATCTGACGAAATACTTCCGCGCCGAATAAATGATGCGTCTCCGGCAGTAGCGGCGTGTGAATCGAAATGTAATCCGAAATCTTCACCAGTTCCGCAAACTCCACTCGCTCGACGCCCGCCTGATCCAGCACCGTCTGCGGCACGTAGGGATCAAACGTCACCACGCGCAGGCCGAACGCCTTCGCCTTCGGCGCCACCAACTGCGGAATTCTTCCGAATCCCACCAGCCCCAGCACCGTCCCGCGCAGCCTGTGGATCGGCACCACCGCCGGCATCTCCCACCGCCCCGCGTGCGCCCGCGCGCTGGAAAACGGAATCTTTCGCACCAGCGACAGCAGCAGCGCCATCGCGTGGTCGGAAACTTCATCAATGCAGTAGTCCGGCACCTTCGTCACGACAATCCCCGCGGCGGTCGCCGCGGCGATATCCACATTATCCACGCCGATCCCAAACCGCGAGATGATGCGGCAGCGTTTCATCTGCCCGATCATCTCCGCCGTGATCTTCGCGTAAGTCACCAGCAGCGCATCGGCTTCCCGAGCCGCTTCCACGATTGCTTCCGGGGTGGGTTGCGCCGCCATGCGCAACTCGGCCCCGACCCGCGACACAACGCCGCGGGCCAGGTCCAGGTTTGGAAATACTGAATCAGATACTGCGACCAGTAGTTGAGCCATGGTTAGCGCTTCATCGCCTCTTCCATGTGCTCCATCAGCGTGAACACCACGGGGCCTTTCGCGGTCACCAAAACATTTTCCTCCAGGCGCGTCGTCTGTTGCAGGCCCGGATGACCCGCGAAGGTCTCGATGGCGAAGTACATGTTTTCCTTGATCTCCGCCGGGAACTTCAGCGAGTACGCCCGCGACATCCACATGCCTTCATACAGCGTGATGCCGATGCTGTGCGCGAACTGCTGGAGTGTCACCGTTCCGTATTTGTCGTCGTCGTACTCGGGGAAAGCGGCTGCCACGTCCGCGGTCGTGTTTCCCGGACGCAGCTTCTCGATTCCGGCATACATCGAGTCGTACACCTCCCGGTATAGGTCGATCTCCTTCTGGGTCATCTTCATTCCTTGTGCCCCGCCGCACTTGAAGCAGCGGACGAAGTCGATGAAGTAGCCCGAGGGACCCACGGCGTTGATGTCCACGATGATCAGGTCGCCCTGACGGATCAGTTTGTCGGTGGCCCATCGCCGGTACGGGCTCGTGTTTCCTCCGGACGCGACGATGATGTCGTAAATGATCTCGCAGCCGCGCTCCAGCATGAACTCGTGCACCTTGGCTTCGATCTCCCGCTCGCGCACGCCGGGCTTCAGCCACTCGTACTTGATCTTCCACATCGCCGCGTCGCCGATGCTCGAGGCCTGCTTGAGAAGTTCGATCTCATCCCGCGTCTTGACCACGCGCGCCGCCGACACCGCCGGCCAGCCATTGACGATTTTCAAGCCCGTCTTCTGGAACGCTTCGAGCGACGGCATGTCAAAGTTGTCGACGCCGATGCGTTCTTTGGCGACCCCGTGCTCCTTCAGCACTTCGAGGACGCTTTCGGCCATGCGCCCGGCCATGTACGGCACCGCGCCTTCGGCCCACTGCCAGGTGATCGCGGGACGAATCCGCCCTTCCATCCACGGCAGGTCAATCTCGGCGCAATGCAGGTCCGACCCCGCGGTTTCGAACAGAACGGGTTCGCCGCTGTGCGTGACTACCGCATAACGAATGTTGATGTTGTATTTCCAGTTGCCTTGATAGGAGGCCGTGGCGTAGCGGATGTTCGCACCGGCAAACAACACCAGCGCCCCCAAGTCGTGCGCCTTCATTGACGCGCGCAGTTTCTCCAAGCGTTCCTTCCGCAACCGGTCAAAATCCACCCGGTGCTGCCAGTCCGCTCCCGTCTGGCTGTACAACCGCCGCGGATCCCATTCATGTGGCTGCCCTATAAATCGTGTGTCCATAATTATGGTCGAAACTTCCTTTCTTTGGATGATGTGAAGTGCTGTTTTCTCACTCAATTCTTCGCGGCTAACAGGCGAACGCGAAGTCTAACCTTAAACTCAAATTCTTGACAACATAGATTACCTCATCGCAAAGACAAATGCGCGGGTTACGCATAGCCCTGGGATGTCGCAAACTTCACTCTTGCTGGAGGCCCGGGCCGCCATTATTTAGCGCCACGACGGCCCTCAGGCTGAAAAGCTTTGTGAGTATTCCTCCCAGCGACTCAATCCCGCGTTTCGTAAAACCACAATTCCGCGCCTCTGTCGGCGCGAGCGGGAACAGCTAAGTAGAGCGTGTTGTGTTTTCCCACCTGCCCGTAATATGCGCTGGTGCGCGCGCCGATGGCGGTGGGAATTTTGGCGATCCGTTCATAGCGGTCAGCATCGATTTGCTGGTACACAAAAATAAACCCTTCTCCACTGGGGATGTAGATGCGCTTGCGGTCCGAGTCGTACCACATGTCGTCCGTGTCGGATGCGCCCGGAAGGCTGGCAACCGTTTTCCCCGTGTCCATATCCAGCACCAGCAGACGCGCCGGCCTGCGGGCCGCTACGAACAACCGGCGATGCGCCTCATCGAGCGCCATGGGGAAGTTGGTCCCCGCTTCCTCGAGCTTCCATTTGTCAATCTTATGCGTCTTGCGATCAATGACGGCGATCTGGTTGATGCTAGCCAGGTTGACAAAGATTTTGGGCCCCTTCTCCTCCAGTTGAAACGATTCCGGATGGGCCCCCACTTCGAAATCTCCCTCGATACGCTTGTTGGTCGTCGCGTCGAACATGCCGATGGCGCCATCGCCGTAGCCCACGTAGACGCGTTTCGTGACAGGGTCATAGCGGAGCTGGTCGGCGTCGCCGGAAAACTTCACCGTATCTATCAGCTTATAAGTATCGGCGTCGAGGATCTTGCAGGAGCCATCGCCCTCATTCGAGACCACAATGCGGTTCGACTCGGGAATGTAAGCTACCATTTGGGGCTTGCTGAATCCCTCCTGAATGCTATGGATTCGTCTGCCCCTCTGCACATCCAGAACTTCCACGGAGTCATTCCCGTAGACGGCGGCGAATACCCGGCCACTCCGGTTGTCTACCCCCATGTGGTCAAACCGGCCCTCGACGCCAGGTATCGGGATGATCCGTACCAGAACCAGCGGCGCGAATTCGTCATTTGACGGAGCGTTCTGTGCGGCTACTCGTGAGGCTAGCGCCAACAACACGATCAAAAATGGGACGTAAACTCTTTTCACGTTTCCTCCCAAGAAGTATGACTGCAAAAGGCCTCCTTCGCGAATGAGTTCCAATCGGAAGAGCATCTCTGATTTCCAGAGCTTCTTTCGTTGACCACTTTACTGGGGGCAGAATGTAGCCTAAACTGTTGATACTTCCATAGTGGTGAGCGTAGCTCAGCTGGTAGAGCATCGGTCTGTGGCACCGAGGGTCGCGGGTTCAAACCCCGTCGCTCACCCCAATCTTTTCCGCCAGTTAGCCAGACTTGGCTCCTGTTTCTTTTATACCGTCATTGCACACCATTCCGAACCGGCGCACGCCGGCGGCCGCGCACGGCAATGGCCTAAGGTGTCCGTGGCAAATGGGCCAACGCTTCCCGGACTTTTTCGGCCGGGTATTCGTAATCGGTGAGTTCGCCGGCAAAATATTTTTCATACGCGGCCATGTCGAAGTGGCCGTGGCCGCTCAAGTTGAAAAGGATTGTCGTTTCCTTGCCTTCCTCCTTGGCCTTCCGAGCTTCTTCAATCGCGCAGCACACGGCGTGTGAAGTTTCAGGCGCGGCGATGATGCCTTCGCTTTTCGCGAAGATGATGGCCGCTTCGAAGCACTTCAATTGTGGATAGCTGACCGCCTCGACGACGTCCGCATGATGCAGCAGGCTGACCAGCGGCGCCATGCCGTGATAGCGCAGGCCTCCCGCATGGATTCCTGGCGGAATGAAATCGTGGCCGAGCGTATCCATTTTCAAAAGCGGCGTCATGCCGCTCTTATCCCCGAAATCATACGCATAGACGCCTTTGGTCATGGTGGGGCATGCCGCGGGTTCGACAGCCACCAATCGAATCTGCTTGCCGCCCGCTTTCAGAGGCACAAAGGGGAACGCGAGTCCCGCAAAATTGCTGCCGCCTCCGCAGCAACCGATCACGACATCCGGGAAGGCTCCGGCGAGCTTGAGCTGCGCCAGGGCTTCCTGTCCGATCACCGTCTGGTGCAGCAGAACGTGGTTCAACACGCTGCCGAGCGCATAATTCGTGTCCGCACGCTGCGCCGCGTCTTCCACCGCCTCGCTGATGGCAATGCCGAGACTCCCGGGGCAGTCCGGATCCTCGGCGAGGATTTTACGGCCGGCCGCGGTTCTGTCGCTTGGAGAGGGAATGCAATTCGCGCCCCAACATTCCATCAGAGTGCGGCGGTGAGGCTTCTGGTAGTAACTGCATTTCACCATATAGACCATGCATTCGAGTCCGAACACCTGGCAGGCGAAAGAAAGAGCGCTGCCCCATTGGCCGGCGCCGGTCTCGGTCGAAAGCCGCCGGATGCCCGCCGCCTTGTTGTAATAGGCCTGGGCGGCGGACGTATTCAGCTTGTGGCTGCCCGCCGGGGATACCGCCTCGTTCTTATAGAAAATCTTCGCGGGTGTTCCGAGCGCCTGTTCGAGCCGGTAGGCCCTGTGTAGAGGCGTCGGTCTCCAAAGCTGCAGAATATTCAGCACCGGATCGGGGATCGGAATCATCCGCTCGGAAGAAACCTCCTGAGCGATCAAAGCGTGCGGGAAAATTGCTTCGAGGTCTCCTGGCTTCGTCGGCTGTCCCGTTGCCGGATGCAACGGCGGAGGCAACGGCTGCGGCAGGTCGGGGATAACGTTATACCAGCTCTTCGGCAACTCGCGTTCTGACAGCAAGTATTTATATTGGTCCACGATTGTTCTCCGATTGGATTCCAGCCCGCGCTCAAGAGAATTGCTCTGGAATGAAATGTCCTCCGGCCGGATTGTCAATGCACGATTTTATTGGCAACCCAAAAAAGCGAGGATGTCCCGCGACATCGTCGCGTTCTTACAGCGGCTCCGGCCTTCCAAAGCAAGGGAGCATAGCACAAGACACCGGCGCGGACGGCTCCAAGCAGGGGCGCTCGAGACCGGAACAGAAGCCGGGCCGCGGACTGGACGGTCTGTACGCCGCAGTTTTCCAAAGTCGTCTAAATTTGGTAGTCGATTTCTATTACTGCTTGCAGTTCGTCGGGAGTGTGCGGCTCTGGCGATTGGTTTCCCTCCAACTTGTGAACTCTTTCTCTCAAGAGTTTCACCTGAGTGGCCAGGGCAACCAGAGCTTCGGAGAGAGGATCGCTGATCAGTTTCGGATCGGTGATGATGACGCGTTTGCCGTGCCGCAGGATGATGTGTCCCGGTATGCCAACGACCGTGGAACCATCTGGAACATCCCTGAGCACAACAGAGCCGGCGCCAATTCGAGAGTCATTTCCGACTCGGATATTGCCTAAGATCTTAGCGCCGGCGCCGATGACAACTCCGTTGCCAATGGTGGGATGCCGTTTAAGTTTTTCCTTGCCCGTGCCGCCGAGCGTTGCGCCCTGATACAGCGTCACGTCATCGCCAACGATCGCGGTTTCTCCGATGACCACGCCCATGCCGTGATCAATGAACACGCGGCTTCCAATTTGCGCCGCCGGATGAATCTCGATGCCCGTCAGGAACCGGGCGACCTGGGAGAGCCATCGGGCCAGCAACTGGAATTGGCGGTTCCACAGCCAGTGCGTGAACCGGTACGCGCAGATCGCGTGCAAGCCCGAATAGCACAATACGACTTCCAGCCGCGATTTGGCCGCCGGGTCGCGTTCCAGGATGGACGCGATTTCCTCTCGGATTGTGCTCACCGACTCTCCCATCGCTTATCCCGCGGCGGCAACCATTTGGCGCGCTTCATTTGTCAGGTTTTCAAACAGAATACTGGTCAAATAGCGTTCGCCATAGTCCGGCAACACAACGACGATTAGTTTTCCGGCATTTTCCTGGCGTTGTGCGACGCGCAGCGCGGCCACTACGGCCGCGCCCGAGGAAATCCCGGCGAGCAAGCCCTCTTCGAGGGCTAACCGGCGCGCCATTTCGATGGAATCCTGGCTCGATACCTGAACAGTCTCATCAATGTAATCTGTCCGCAGAATCTTCGGCACAAATCCCGCACCCAGACCCTGGATCTTGTGCGGGGATGGCTGGCCACCGGAGAGCACCGGGCTTTCGGTTGGTTCCACGGCGACAGCCTTAAAGGAAGGTTTTTTCGGCTTGATGTATTCGCAAACTCCGGTAAGCGTCCCGCCCGTCCCAACTCCTGAAATCAGAAAGTCGACTTTGCCGTCCGTGTCGTTCCAGATTTCAGGGCCCGTCGTTTCAAAGTGAATCTTGGGATTTGCGGGATTATCGAACTGCTGAAGAATGTAACCATTGGGTGTTGCGGCCAGGATTTCGCCGGCCTTCTGTATCGCTCCGTTCATGCCTTTCGGCCCGGGAGTGAGGATGACTTCGGCACCGAAGGCTTTGAGCAGCACACGCCGTTCGAGGCTCATCGTCTCGGGCATAATCAGAATGAGCTTGTAGCCCTTGACCGCGGCCACAAATGCGAGGGCAATGCCGGTGTTGCCGCTGGTCGGCTCGATGAGCACAGTTTTTCCGGGCTGAATTTTCCCAGCCCGCTCGGCTTCCACAATCATGCTGACCCCAATGCGATCCTTGACACTGGCATTCGGGTTGAAGCCTTCCAGTTTGGCCACCACGGTTGCTTTGCTGCCGGCTGTCACCTTGTTCAAACGCACCAGCGGCGTGTTCCCAATCAGTTCGGTAATATCCTTTGCGATTTTCATCCTCATCTCCTTTTCATCCGAAGTGAGCAGCGGGAAAAAGAAGCTCACCCGGTGCATTGTATTTTTTCCGGCGTCGCTTGTATCGCCTTACTTTCATTGGCGCCCGGCGCTTATTTCCCGGCCCCGTAAACTAAAACGGCCCGCGCTCCGAAGATCGCAGGCCGTTGAGGAATTCTTGGTTCAGCAGTTTCTAACTATTGCCCGATTCCTCGCACAGCCCGCAACCCCCGCTTGTGGCCTCTACAACAAGGGCACGAACAACAACACTGCTGCGAGTTGCGGCTATCGAGGAGCATTGCGCCCATAGGTTAGCACTTCGCCTCCTGCGCGAGAACCGGAAAAATGAAAATCTCCGTGAGCGGCGGCAATCCAGGCAGCCTTCAGATACCTGTTTGTGCCACGTTTAACTCCGTATTCCGCGCCGATTCGGCACGGCTCACCGCAGACGCCAGCGTTGCCAAAGCCCGCGGCAGGATTTCCAAGAAACGGTTCACTTCTGATTCGGTGCTGAACCGCCCAAGCGTAACACGCACGGAGCCTTCGGCACGCTGAGGATCGAACCCCATGGCCAGAAGTATCGCCGAGGGGGCGCTCGCGTGATGAGCACTGCAAGCGCTGCCGGACGAGACGGCCACCCCTGCTTCATCGAGAGCTGCTAGAAGCCGAGGCACCTTGTTCTCCTGGCCTGCAAAGCCAAGGCAAAGATGGCCTGGAAGCCGCTTGACGGGATGACCGATCAGGTAAGCGTGAGGCACAGTTGCTCGGAGCCGCGCAAGGATTTGTTCCCGCAACCTTACCAGTTCACTGGCTTCCTCTTCCATTTCTTCTCGCGCCAGAGCAGCGGCCGCTCCGAATCCTACAATCCCTGCTACGTTTTCAGTGGCTGAACGCAAACCGCGTTCTTGTCCTCCCCCAAACACAATCGGGCTCAACTCGACGCCGCGGCGCACATAGAGCGCCCCGACGCCTTTCGGACCGTGCAGTTTGTGCGCTGACACTGAGATCAGATCGGCGGGCAGCTGGTTCACATCCAAACGAATCTTGCCGACTGCCTGGACCGCATCAGTGTGAAACAGCGCGCCATGCTGCTTGGTGATCCGTGCCAGCTCGGGAAGAGGCTGGAGGGTCCCAACCACATTATTCGCGGCCATGATGGAAACCAGCCGCGTCTCAGGGCGCAAAGCCCCACGCAGGCTCTCGGGATCAACCAACCCGTAGGCGTCCACTGGCAGGTAGTCAACCGTGGCGCCAAACCGCTCGAGGAAGCGGCAGGGTTCGAGCACGGCGCCATGTTCGATGGAACTCGTCACGATGTGGCTTGGTCCATCGTTCGCTCGGACCGCGCCGAGGATTGCCAGATTATCGGCTTCGGTCCCGCTGCCGGTAAAGACAATCTCGGAGGGGGCGGCGCCGAATAGCGCAGCTACCTGCGCTCTGGCTGTCTCTACTGCTTCCCTGGCCTTGCGGCCTTCACGGTGCAGACTCGAAGGATTACCGAAAGCGCCATCGAGATAGGGCTCCATCGCAACAATTACCCGTGGATCAAGAGGAGTAGTGGCGGAATGATCAAAATAAATGCGTGATCCCATCGTTCTTCTCCGTGCTGGCTGCGCTGGGCCCTGCGCGCCAAAAAAAATGCCTCATCCGGATTTGGGGGATGAGGCAAAAAAAACCACCACCGCATCTCATGTCCCCCGCAAACCGGGCGGGACTTGGCACCATGCGATCAGGCTTTTCTCCTGATCCGGTTGCCGTGGCTTCATCGGGCCCGTAACCCTCAGCCACTCTGCATGAGATACAGCTTTCTTCAGGTGTAATCGCCTGAAGAAGCCCTAGTCTAGGCCGTCAAAACGGTCGTGTCAACGCAAACCTGCGTGCGAGTTAGGAGGGATCGTAGTGGTCTTTCATTTTCAGTCACCAAGTATCAAATTCCTGAGTCGCCGCGTATAATGCCTGCGGGTCGCAGGGCACGAGGAGGAAAAAGCCATGGATAAATCGAGAGAGCTGGAAAATCCGGAGACGAAGACGCTGGTGGAGCGGCGCGATTTTCTGGGGGGGGCGGCAACGCTGGCGGGAACTTCGCTCCTGGGGCTCGGCCTGCCGGCCACCGCGGCAGCGGCCGAAGTAGCGCAGGATCGCATGCCGCCGATTCCAGCCGATAAGCTCACCGACGCGCAAAAGAAGATCGTGGACGAAATCATTGCGGGTCCGCGGGGAGCTTTTGTGGGGCCATTCATTCCGCTACTCCGCAGCCCTGAGTTCATGAGCCGCTTGCAGAAGGTGGGAGAGTATCTCCGGTACAACACTAAGCTCGGGGCGAACGTCAGCGAGTTCATCATTCTCATCGCCGCGCGGCAATGGACGCAACAATTTGAATGGGATTCGCATTACGCGCTGGCGCAGAGGGCGGGCGTGAAGCCGGAGACCGTCGCCGCGATTTCGGAAGGGCGACGCCCGGGGGGGATGTCCGCGGACGAAGAACTCGTGTATGACTTCTGCATCGAGCTGCACCACAACCGCTGCGTGAGCGACGCCTCGTATGCGCGCGTGGCCGGCAGGTTCGGCGAGCAGGGCGTGATCGACATCATTGGGCTCTGCGGCTACTACACGTTGCTGGGAATGGTCATGAACGTGGCCCGGACGCCTTTGCCGGCCGGAAAAATGCCCGCGCTGGCCCCGTTTCCCCATTAGAGGCCATCGGCAGTAAACCAGTCTCCGAAAATCCGGCTTACCTGCGAACTGCGAAAAGGGGGCGCCGGGATGATAAAAAAATCCTTGCCCTTGTCTCAGGTCTACCGCCTGCTCGAGCCGGGCCCGGTGGTGATGGTCACGACCGCGTGCAACGGCCGAACGAACATCATGACCATGTCATGGCACACGATGATTGATTTCGAGCCGCCGATTGTGGGCTGCGTCATCAGCAATCGGAACTTCACATTCAACCTGTTGAAGAAGAGCAAAGAATGTGTGATCAACATCCCGACGGTGCAACTGGCGGCCAAGACGGTACTCTGCGGGAACACCTCCGGGCGAACGGTCGACAAGTTCAAGCTTCTTGCTCTCACGCCGGCGGCAGCCCGCTGTGTCCAGGCGCCGCTCATTGACGAGTGCTATGCCAATCTCGAATGCAAGCTCGTTGATGCGAGCATGGCGGCCAAGTACAACCTCTTTATCCTGGAGGTCGTCAAAGCGTGGATCGCCCCCTCCATAAAACACCCCAAGACCATTCATCATCTCGGGAGAGGTTTCTTCATGGTTGCCGGAAAGACAATCCGCTTTCCTTCGAAAATGAAATAGCTTCCCGGACAAAAGGGACGCGTGGAAAACAAAAAATCAGCCGGACTGGTACGAGCCATGGGCCGCTGGACGCTCACAGCCCTTGTCATCAATACAGTCGTCGGAAGCGGCATTTTTGGCCTGCCGTCGGTGGTGGCAGGTTACGTCGGCAGTTG
This sequence comes from Terriglobia bacterium, assembly GCA_041480265.1. Classification (GTDB taxonomy): domain Bacteria; phylum Acidobacteriota; class Terriglobia; order Acidiferrales; family UBA7541; genus Palsa-360. The sequence continues at coordinate 49,655 of JBGOZP010000020.1, forward strand.
GAGCCCTCTCGCCTATCTCATCGCGGCGACCGGAATTGCGGTCATCATGGCCTGCTTCGCCGAAGTTGCCTCACAATTTGGCGAGTCGGGCGGCCCCTATCTCTACGCGCGCGAGGCCTTCGGCAGGTTCCTCGGCATTGAAACGGGTTGGCTGCTGTGGCTGGTGCGGGTAACGGGTGCCGCCGCCGCAGTGAACCTCTTTACGAATTATCTCGCGGAATTCTGGCCGGATGTGAAGGAACCGTTGCCCCGGCTTGCGGTTTTCACCCTCTTGATCGGATTTCTAGCCATCGTGAATTATCGCGGTGTAAAATCCGGCGCCGTCGCGAGCGACGTATTCACTGTGGCAAAGTTGTCGGCGCTGATTTCGTTCGCGATCGCAGGAGGAATTTTCCTTTTGCGCACGCACTCGGCGGTTCCAGCCCCGCCGCCGGGCAATTCTCCGCCCTCGATGCGGAACTGGTTCGAGGCCATGCTCGTTCTCGTGTTCGCCTACGGCGGATTCGAAGCAGCCGTCGTGCCCATGGCCGAAGCAAAGGATCCGCGGCGCGACGCGCCGTTTGCCCTCTTTACTGCACTGGTGACCACGGCCCTCATTTATTGCACGATTCAATTCGTGGTTGTTGCTGTGCTTCCGGTTGCGGCCGCAACGGATCGCCCCCTCGCCGTGGCGGCGCGAGAGATGTGGGGAACGGCGGGGGCAGCCCTGATCACCACCGGAGCCTTGATTTCCGTGTACGGTCATCTGAGTGCGCAGATGCTGCACTCGCCGCGCTTGACATTCGCTTTGGGAGAGCAGGGGGATTTCCCGCCATTCTTTGCCCGGATTCATCCGCGCTTCCGCACGCCGCACGTTTCCATCCTCATTTTCGCGGGAATCGTCTGGAGCCTGGCTGCGCTGGGCAATTTCAAGTGGAATGTCATTATCTCTTCGGTGGGCCGACTGTTTGTGTACGTGCTGGTTTGCGCGTCGCTCCCCGTCCTGCGCCGCAACCGCCCCAACGCACCCGCCTACAGACTTCCCGCCGGTAATTTTGCTGCAGGCCTTGGTGTCATCTTTATGCTTCTGCTCGTTTCGCGGATGCGGCTTGGCGAGTGGATCGTCATCCTCGTGACAATGGCCATCGCGTTCGTGAATTGGATTTGGGCCCGACACCGATCCTTTTGACGACATCTTACGCGGGCTTGTTTCGCCGCCTGCGTTTGCGTAGAATCACGGTTCTTCTTGCCGAGGGCACCAAACTAACCTCACGGAGAATAGAATGTCCAGACGCATTGCGGCAAAAATTACTGGTGTGAGCGGGTACGTGCCGCCCCGGGTGATGTCCAACGCCGAGATGGAGAAGCTCGTGGATACCAACGACGCGTGGATTCGAGAGCGCACGGGCATCCGCGAGCGCCACGTCGTGGAACCGGGTGTCGCCACATCGCATCTGGCGACAGCGGCGGCCAGGATTCTGCTCGAAGCCAGAGGCGTGCCGGCCGAAGACATTGACCTGATCGTGGTCGCCAGCGTAACACCCGACATGATGTTTCCCGCAACCGCCTGCCTGGTCCAAGACCAGCTGGGCGCCAAAAACGCCTGGGGATTCGATCTTTCGGCGGCGTGCTCCGGTTTTGTTTACGCGCTGACGGTAGGCGCGCAATTTGTCGGCGCGGGAACGCAGAAGAAAGTGCTCGTCATCGGCAGCGATGTGATGACTTCCATCCTCAATTACCAGGATCGCACGACATGCGTGCTCTTTGGCGACGGAGCGGGCGCCGTCCTGCTCGAGCCAACCGACCGGGATGACGAGGGTATCCTCGACTTTGTTCATGATGTGGACGGCTCAGGCGGAAAATACCTATACATGCCAGGAGGTGGCTCGCTGCATCCCGCCTCTTCCGAAACGGTCGCGAAGAAAATGCATTACATCCATCAGGAAGGCGCGCAGGTGTTCAAGTACGCCGTCCGGCGTATGGCGGAACTGGCTTGCGAGATGCTGAAGCGAAATGGCTTCACAAGCAAGGACCTGGCGCTGGTCGTCCCGCATCAGGCCAACCTGCGGATTATCCGCGCGATGCAGGCAAGGCTCGGGATAGACGATTCGAAGGTAATGATCAACATCGAACGCTACGGGAATACGACCGGCGGGACCATTCCCTTGGGATTGCGGGATGCTGTCGAACAAGGCCGATTGAAGAAGGGGGATCTGGTGCTGCTGGTTGCGGTTGGCGCCGGATACACCTCCGGCAGCGTCCTGCTCCGCTGGGCCTATTGATGGCTGGAATTGGGCCCGAGACGAGAAGTGAGGGCCTTAGCCTAGTGCGCGCGCAATTGGGCGGCGTAGGCGATGTTCCGCTCCAGGTGCTGGTCCATGAGCACCGCGACGTAGCGGGAACAAGTGGTCATCTCGGCGTTGGCCCAGGCGGACACCCCAGGAACCACCCTGCCGAGCTTCTTGACCACTGCATAGTACATCCGCACACCCCGGAAACTGTCATTCAGTCCGTGCAAATCCGGAGCCAAGTCGTTTAGGCTCAGTATGTTATTGAAATCCAGAGGGCCGATATCGGGGGTCGCAAGTCCCGCTGCCGTACGAATTCGATCCGAGACAGGGCATGTCGCAACTCCAGAAATCATCGCGCGCCAATAATGAAGCGCGAAATTGGCAAGAGCCATTACGGACAGCGCGAGTAGAATCGTTGCGATCATCTCTTCTAGCCTACCTCCCCCCTTGAATAAATTATCCCCCCTTAAACTTAATGGAACAATGGGCCTCGCGTACTACTCGACCCTCCCGTAAGTACTATCTAGCTTAAGTATGGATAATCGGTAATGGGCGGCAATGGGGAGTCCATATTTGCTCTTCTCTAATTATAAGTTGCTCATTTAACACGAGATACCCACGAGAGCAGCGCTGCCAAATTGCCGACTTCAGCGAAGAGGGATTTGCAAAAGTTCCTGCGAGGCTGGGGACGCGCAATCGTACTCGCGGACTTCAATGCGCCAAGGAAGTTCACCCTTCTCGTGAAATAGCCGCTGCTTCCATTCGTACCCGGTGTCGCGCATCATCAATCGAGAAGTGCGCGCTCCGCAGGCCCGATCGAGTTCGTGCGCGGCCTCCGCCATGGGATCTGTCTCTTCAGATCCGGGCACTCCGCGCACCCAGACGGCCGAAGGTGGAATGGGATGGCCTGCCGCCATCCAATCCGTGACGGATTTCACCTGGGGATGGCGAACTTGATCGGGAAGCAATCCAGCGATCTTCCACGGCAGCCCGCTGCCGGATTCGCGCAGGGCATACGTCAAGTAGAAGAAAAAAGAAGGTTTGTCGGCGATAACGGTGGCGCCCTCCCGGATTTTCCCTGCCGCGAGATCGGCTACCCGGGGCCACGGCTCAAGAAAACTCGGTTCGGAATAAAAACTGCGCGAATATACTCCATACCAACCGATTCCACCGAGGATTAAGAGCGAGGCAGCCAGGCCATTGCGCGCCCAGTGAGATTTGTTCGTACCAATAACGACTCCCGCCGGCAATAAGACCCATGGCGCAACCAACATGAGTTGCTTGGATGATAGCAACCCCACCAGGGCCATCAAAGCGATGAGCAGGGCGCTGTACGAAAGGAAACGTCGGGCGGGGCGCGGGGCGGACAGGAAAATCAAGATCACACAACAGACTACGGCAAGTCCTGCCGGGACGCCGAGAGCCCAGTGCCAGGGCGCAACCGACTCGCTGACAAAGAGTGTGTAAATGCAGAAGACCATTTTGGCAACGATCGTCGCAGGTTGAAAATGCGGATTAATTTCCGCGATGAGTCCCTGGCGCAAAGCGCGAAAGACCGGCGCCAGAGCTGCGCACCACAACACGGCCATGCCCGCCAGGGGTCCGGCTGGAAGATGGCTCTCGCCCTGCCGGTGGCGCAACCAGAGATCAATGCCGAGACACGACAAAATGGCCAGTCCGAAGGGATGCGTCCACAGGAGCAAAGCCCCAGCGAGGAATAGCGCCGCCCACCGGCCAAACGCCTGATCTTCGACGTACCGCAAATAGGCGAGTGTCGCCGCCGCGATCAGAAGAAACGAAAACGCATACCCTGATTCGAGGCGGCCGTAATGAAAGCCGAATGGCCACAACACGCTGAGCCACGCAACGGCCTTGGCGCTCGCCGGGCCGCCCAAGCGGCGCGCGGCGCGGGCGAGCAGGAAAAGCCCCGGAAGAAACAACAGTATTGGCAGGATGCGCAGCCCCTCGAAATCATCACGAGTCAGGCGCAACCAAAAATGAAGTAGGACGGCATAGAGAGGCGAATATCCATGCAGCTCAACTCCAGACCAGAGTTGCGTGAGTAGTCCTGGCGCGGGCTGGATGGCGGAAGAGATCGTCCCGGCTTCGTCGTCGAGGACCGTGAAATAGCGGTTCGAGGCGATCAGGGCGGCGCCAAGCAGCATGAGCGGCATCACTTGCTGCGCGATTTCATTCGGTTTGCGATCACGGATCGGCATATTCAGTTCCGGCTCGCGCGAAGCGGAAAGCCCGCCCAGACATTGAGCAGCCCGAGCGTTTCACGGACGATATCCAGAGCGTCACGCGTATTGCGCCACCAGTGCGCGCCATCGTAAGGGTCGCCATTCGCAAAACGCACGATCGCCCGCGGATCGGAACCCACAAGTTTATGCCAGATCGCGCGAACGCGGCGCGTATGCGGCTTCGATGTAACCACGATCACACTGTGCGAATTATTCCGGAGCAAGGTTTGGGAGATTTCAAGCGCCTCCGCCTCTGTATTCGCGCTGGGATCCTCTAAAATGTGAATCGCATCCACCGGGACGCCCTGAGCCAGCAGGACCTTCTCATTATAGAAATCTTCTCCCAGATAGAAAATCTTCATCGTCTTCAACTCTTCCGCGGGAGAAGTTGGCTGTGAAATCCAGACCTGCTCGGCGTAGCCGGCATGGTAGAGCCTGGCGGCTTCGAGCGCGCGTTCGGGAAGACGCCCGCTCAAGACCACGATGGCGTCCGCGTGAACCAGCGGATCCTGGACGATCAGCCACTGGCCGATGTTGAGAAACACAACAGTTCCAGCAACTGCCAGCACGATCAGGATTCCGGCCCGAATCAGCCATCGCCGCAGTTTCGATCTTAATTCAATCACAATCCAGCCTCACCTCGTCCTGCTATTAGAAGGGGCGGCACGAGAATCTGTCTGGCGACCCGGTTTCGCTCTATGTAGCGGTGCGAGCGCCGCACGTCCAGGCTCCCGCGGAATGGGCGGCAACGCAGGAAATAGAAGCGAGCATGCAATATGACATAGCATGCAGCCCCGGAATCCTAACCCGGCCACCTCTCGCGGTCAATGCAAACCGGGAGGCTCCGCTCTCCACCGGAAGCCACGATCGCACCAGTAACAATTGCGCCTCGCCCGACAAAGCCTTCTTTGTGCCGGACACATCGGAGGCTACAATGGCAAGCGGCCTGGAGACCTTGCGACGAGAGAGCCGGGCACGGAGAGAAAACACAACATGCACGGTGAAAACAAATCGGTGGAAACTCGTACTCTGAGGCCAAAACCATGCGCGCAGTAGTCACCGGCGGCGCGGGATTTCTTGGATCGCACCTGTGCGACTATCTGCTCGAGCGCGGCTGGGAAGTTCTAGCGATCGACAATCTGGTCACTGGAGCGGAAGCCAACGTCCGGCATCTCGCAACAAATCCACGGTTCCGGTTGGTGCGGCACGACGTTACGAAATTCATAGACGTGCCTGGCCCGGTGGATTACGTGCTGCACTTCGCCTCGCCCGCAAGCCCTGTGGATTATCTGAAACTCCCGATCCAGACGCTCAAAGTCGGCGCACTCGGCACGCACAACACACTTGGACTGGCGCTGGCGAAAAAGGCGAAGTACTTTCTCGCGTCCACTTCGGAGTGCTACGGCGATCCGATGGTGAGTCCGCAGCCGGAGACGTATTGGGGCAACGTGAATCCCATTGGCCCGCGCGGCGTCTATGACGAAGCCAAGCGCTTTGCCGAAGCGACGACGATGGCGTACCACCGCGCCCACGGCGTGGACACGCACATCGTGCGAATCTTCAACACCTACGGGCCGCGCATGCGGCTCAACGACGGCCGCGCCCTGCCGAATTTTGTGTACCAGGCGTTGAGCGGCCAGCCCATCACCGTGTACGGCACGGGAAAGCAAACGCGCAGCTTCTGTTACGTCTCCGATTTGATCGAAGGGATCTACCTCCTGATGCAATCGGACGAACACGAACCAACCAACATCGGCAATCCGCAGGAAATTACGATTCTCGAATTTGCCGAGCGCATTCGCGCCCTGCTCGGCGCGACTACTCCCATTGTTTTCGAACCCCTGCCGCAAGACGATCCCAAGCAGCGCTGCCCGGACATTTCGAAAGCTCGCCGGCTGCTGCACTGGGAGCCTAAGGTCAGCCTGGAAGAAGGGCTGCGCATCACGCTGGAATTCTTCAAGGAGCAGTTTCGAGCAACCCAGGCGCATTGAGAGCGCCAGGAGATCGAGTAGAACAGTCCCGCCAGTGCGGGACTGTGTGGTTCTGGTTTTGATTTGCGCTGGACTCAGCAAAAAGCGCACAGACTGAACAGGCTGCGGAAAAACTCTCTGCGATGCCCTCAGGGGTTAAAACCCCTGAAGAAAATGCGGGCTTTATGTCGCGGCTGAAGCCGCGACCCACAAGACTTCGCCCCTTTTTCCGCAGCCTGTGAAGTCTGTGCCACTAAACAACTGAGAACGGATACCGGTTACCGTCGCCCCTATTGCTTTGCTGTAACCGCGGCCTGGTCGGGGCGCCCGAAGCTCAGGTATTCGAATCCGAGCGCTCTCATCTCCGCAGGCCGCAACATGTTCCGCCCGTCAATCACAAGCGCTCGCGCCATTTCACCGCGGATGCGCTTCCAATCCAGACGCCGGAATTGCTCCCACTCGGTCAAGATGAGGAGAGCGTCGGCCCCGCGGGCTACCTCGTACGGGTCTGCGCTGTAGTGCAGGCCCGGAAAGACGGCGCGGGCGCGCTCCATGGCTTCAGGATCGGTAGCGCGCACGATGGCGCCTTCGGCAAGCAGGCGCCTGATCACCTCAATGGCAGGCGCAAGGCGAATGTCGTCCGTATTCGGCTTGAAGGCGATCCCCAGTACGCCGATCTGCTTCTCCTTCATGACCCAAAGCGCTTTTTTCACCTTGTCGAGCAATAGGTCCACGCGCTGCTTGTTGACGCGCTCGGTCTCCTTGAGCAAGCCGAAATCAATGCCCGCTTGTTCGGCGAGCTTGATAAAAGCCTGGATATCCTTTGGCAGGCAGAAGCCGCCGAAACCCAATCCGGCCTTAAGAAACTGGCCGCCGATGCGTGGATCCAGGCCCACCGCGCGCGTAACTTCATCCACGTTCCCGCCCAGGCGATCGCACAGGTCGGCGAGCACGTTGGCATAGGAAATTTTCAGGCCGAGAAATGAATTCGAGGCGTGCTTGATCAATTCGGCGCTCGCAATGGTGGTCACCACGAAATCCGGCGTGGCCGCCGGCGGGCAATTCGGCTGGTGCACCGGACAACGGAAGCGGCCTTCGAGAATCGGGCGATACAGCTCGCGGAGTTGTTGCTCGGTCTCTTTTTCCTCCACGCCGATAACGATCCGGTCGGGATGGAAGAAATCTTCGACAGCCGTGCCTTCGCGCAAGAACTCCGGATTCGACGCCACGCGGAAGCTGGCGCCGGCATCGCGCGAATAAGCCTGGAGGGCTCGCTTCAGTTGTTCTCCGGTCTGTGCGGGAACCGTGCTCTTCTCGATGACAAGCTTCGGCGTGCGCGACTCTTTCGCGATCAGGCGCGCGACATTGTCGATTGCGGAAAGGTCCGCCTCCCCGGTTTCCGTCGGCGGCGTCCCAACACAGATGAAGATGACATCGGCGCCGCGCACCGCTTCAGCGCAATCGGGCGTGAAGCGCAGGCGTCCTTCCCGCACCACGGTATCGAGAACTTTGTCGAGGTTCGGCTCGTAAATGGGAATTTTGCCAGCCTGCAAACTGGCGATGCGCGACGCGTCGTTATCGGTGGCAACGACATCATGCCCCGCCTCGGCCAGACAACTGCCCGAAACCAATCCCACATATCCACACCCGATCACCGCTAATTTCACGCGAGATTTCCCCCTTCTACGGACTCTATCCCAAACCCAATTCTACGCGAAACGATTCTCGCCCATTCACCTGTCCGTGGGAAGCGGAAATGCCATGCCGGGTGTTGCGGATGGCACACCCTCAGGATCTCCTGAGCGAGAAGTTTCCGATGATGAGCGCGTCGATGCCGGAACAGAAATAGCCGTCGAACATAAGCACAGCGGCGCGATCGGCCGCGAACGCGTGGAAAACGCTGGCGGCGTGGCAGAGGTGATGTTCGAGGGGCAGGAAGCGGATGTTCTGTGATTCGCTGAGCTAGTGCAGCAGGCGGCCATTGTTGAGTTCGCGGCCTAGCTCTCCGAGGGCCTTGGTCCGATAGTAGCCGCTCGGAACCGGCGCGAACGGCGTCAGCCGCGTGCGCCGCCAAGCCTGCCGGATCCACGCGCGGAATCCCTGCTACCGTGCGCATCTGAACCAGCTTGCCCTCCTACATCGCGGCGATGATGCCGTGGTCAGAGAGCAACGCGGCAGCGGAATCATGCGCGAGTCCAAAAAGGCCCAGGATATTCACGCGTCTCACTTATGTCTTCCCAAGGCCTGGTGCGGGCTCTACTTTTACGCTGAACGCCCCGGCCTGGCCGGGGCATGGAGCCCGCCGGAATAACAGCCAGGCACGCGGAGTTTACTCGGGGAGGCCGCGCGTGTCCACGCACACGGACTATTTTGTACTGTCCCAATGAGGAACACTTGAGCGGCTCACGGCAGGGTTTGAAAAAGAAGTTGTTGTCGTTTTCAAGATCGAGAAGGAAATTCCGTCTAAAGTTATTTCGCCATTCGCCGATACGCTCTACGAGGTAATCTGACCATCCATGAAAAATTCCGTCCAGTCTCCCCAAGCAGAAAACGCATGCGCTCAGTCAGAACAGATAGTTCAGTCTCTCCAAATAGCAAACGTACACGCCCAGACAGAACAAACAGTACATCCACTCAGGCAAGCACAAACAACGGCCCAGAACCCAGTTCCTCAGTACACAGTCACGATTATCAGCCAATCCGCCCTGGAGCTTTCGGCAGATTATGGTTTCCACGAAATCAGATCCTTCTTCAGGGAAATCGTCAGCTTTCGATGAATTGCACTAAAACGCGAAGGCGCCTTTAAGTCCTGAAGCTTCAGTGGCTAAAGAGTCTGTGTGAGAACCTCGTTTTGGTCTATGTAGCGCCCGCCTTCAGGCGGACATGTGCCAGAACTTGAATATCGGAACTGAAGTCGAAGATCCCGGCCTTGTCGGGGCTCCGACCTCGTGAAAACTAAATCATTCCGATAATTTCCAAATCAGGACACTATCGGACTTATCAGTTGCGATTCTTGGGCAGGATCGAGCCACCGGAGAGGAGCCCGCGAAGTCCGAGCAGCAGGAGGCGCGGCTGGCTCAGGGTAATGTGCCAGAGGACGCGCGCCGCCTCGTCGCGCGTGTACTGGCTCAACGACCGGCGCGTCGAAGTATTCATTAGATCCACCAGGCGGCTGTAGTCGGCTTGCTTGAACTGGTGAATTGTGCGGCGTATCAGATGGTGCAAATCGAGTTCGCGGCGCAAAGAGCGGAGTTCGCGGCTTTCGCCTCCATTGAGGATCGCTTCGCTGACTCCAAGCGCGCCTCGAAAACCAGTGACGATCCCTCCGACGGTAGTAACTTTCACCTGCCCGGCGGCGTCGCCAACCAGGAATACACGTCCCGCCCCAACGCGGCGCTCCACCGGCGTCCAGCGTTCGTACACCGGAATGCGCGCCCCTTGAAATGCGAGCGGCGTGAACCCGCGCTTTTCCATAAAGCGTTCGAGACAACGCCGTGTTTCCTGGTCGTCTTCCCCGATCAGACCCAGAACCGCGCGCTCGCGCGATTCAGGAATCAGCCAATAAAAGTAGGGCGTGTCGTCCGGCACGAACCAGACGCGCACGGTGTCCACGGACATATCAGAGGGAACGCGCACGATGGCCTGGACCAGGGGAACGGTCGGCTGGCGCGGCCATCCGGCAGACTGCGCGACGCGCGAGAGCGCGCCATCGGCCCCGACAACATCATCGGCGTGCAGCTCCTCCGTGCGGGCGTCACGCGCGCGTTCGACAGCGACGCGCAAGCCAGTTCCGTTACTTTCGAGCGACACAAAACGGTTGCCGAACGAAATCTTTGCGCCCTGGCTCTGCGCCTGCTCGGCAAGGCCGCGAATCAATCGCGCGCGTTCGATGATCAGGTCCGGGCGGTCGAGCGGTATCTGCGCGGAGCGTCCGTCGGTGAAAAGTTCAAATTTGCGGATTTCGTTGACAATGGCGCTCTCGCCCACTTCGCCCAGCAGCGTGCGCATGTGGCTGGTGACGATCAGCGTACGCGGCGTGGGATCGAGTTGCTCGGACCGCTCGATAACTTCTACAGCGCAGCCGGCGCGCGCCAGAAGAGACGCGGTGAAAAAGCCGGCAGCGGAGCCGCCAATGACGGCAACCTGACGAGCGGACCCGCCTCCCTTTTTAATCTCCTGGTGCAGTGTAACCTTCCCGCGCCGCAAAGCTCTATCGCATCCCCCGCGGCGCATTCGTACGGGAGCGCCTCACAGATTCTGATTTCAGGTACCGGGGCATGTGGGCAGCCGCCAGTTCTCTACTCCGGCGGGCTCCAGACGGAACCCGCACCGATCCTGGTCTGGCCGGGAATCACGCCTATCGCTCTCATCCGCGCCTGTGAGGAAAGCAAAGTTTGAGATAGCAGTATAGCCAAACCCCAGCATTAGGCAAAGCGTTGGGCACAAGAGGTTGTGGTGCGGGCTAGCTGATGTCCTTGCATTGGCGCTTTTATACGCCGTTGCGGGCATGGTGTCCACTGAAATGTTGGACACCTCGCGCTTTGGTGTCCTGGGTGTCCACCGCTCAGTTCTCGATGGGGAGCACGTTTTTTCCGGCCAGCATGATCACCGGGCGCGAGGGTCGCAGGAAGCGCAGGATTTCGGCCAGCAGGCGGCAGTTTCCTTTCGCGGCTTGGTGCCCTGCGGCGTGGAGCAGGTTTCCGCAGAGTTTTTCAGCGGCGCGGATTTCGCGTTTTCCCCTGGTCTTGCGGGTCATGGGCATTGGTGATCGTGCGTCCTGCGGCTTCCTATTGCGTTTTTGTCGGCGCATTTCGCTTTTCTCCTTTGTTTATGCGGGTTTTCGGGCCTTGCGGGATTCTGGCGCGGCGGAGCTACAGCTCGGGGGGGATGTGTACACGGTGCCCGCGGTGGACGTGTGTACACCTCAGCGCGTAGACCTCAGGATGAGGCGCAGCAGCGCGGGCTTTCCTTTTTTCGCCTGGCTCTTGGCCGTGCGGAGCATCGAGCGCAGCGCCTTCACGGCTTCGAGGCGTGTGGCGTGCATCGCTTTTTCGAGCTGGTCGCGCTCGCGGTTCCTGACGCGGGCGCGGAGAGCGTTGCGCTCCCTGTAGAACTCGTCCTCGATCTCCTCCATCTTCTCTTCCCGGAGGCGCAGGTTATTTTCATCCTGGCACAGCTCGGCCTTCGCTCGGTGGAAGGCGGAGATTTCGCCTTCCAGTTGCTTGACGCGGGCTTTCAGGTGTTCGGGGTCGTCGGTCATTGGTGGTCGTTTTCCGGCTGGCGTTCAAGTACAGCCCGGTCCCGCAGGAAGGAGGTGGCCAACTCTTCGATCTGCTGCTCGCGGCGCATGCCTGGGCCTTGCCAGCGCGTGCGGTCGTAGGCGATGCCGTCCGCGCTCACGATCGAGAAGCCCGCACGCTTCCAGCGGATGTCCGAGGGGAACAGCTTTGCGCGTGTGCGCTGATTGCGGGCGCTGCGGTTTTCGTTGCGCTGGTATCTGTGGGCGCGCCAGTTCCGGAGCGCGGCAGTGCGGTTTTTCTGGATGAAGTCGGGATCGTGTTTTCGGGCGTGGTACGCGGCGCGGTTGCGTGCCGCTTTCGCCTGGCGTGCGGCTGGCGACATTGTTTTGGCGGGCTGCAAGTACAGCCCGTGGCGAGCGGCCCGAGCTGGTGACGTTTTTTCTGGCCGGGCTGCAAGTACAGCCCGGACCCGTTCCAGCTCGGGCCGTCCTGCTCCGGTAGTGGGTCGGAGCGTGGGATTTGCTGCCGCCGTGCGCGTGGCCCAGGGCGCGGTGGCAGCCTTCGTGCAGTGTGGGCCGGGCCTGTGGGAAGCGCAAGGGTTTGTGTCGGGTTTGGCACCGCGATTGCGTCCGGTGCAGGCAGCCCGCGTGCGCTCCCCGCCCTAAACCGGAGCGCACGCGGGCTGCTCTTTCTCGCGCTCGATCCGCGCCGGGCCTGAACCCCGGCGCGGATCGCTTCATTTGTCGGCGGGCGTTTTTCCCGCACGGGTTTGTGTGGCTGTTGCAGGGACCGTGCCAGCGTTGTTTGCTGGCACGGTCCCTGCCTCCGGATGGACGGAGCGACCAAGCCCAGCTGATCGAAAAGAAAACTGACCTCGAAGGCGGGGACGATGAGAGAACGGCGCGGCGCAACGACCAACGAGCCTCGGCAACCAAGCCCAGGCGCCGCGCCAAAGAGAG
>JBGOZP010000021.1:0-60197 GCA_041480265.1 Terriglobia bacterium
GAGTTGTCACGCCAGTGGCATAGCTCGGTAGCGAAGTCCGGAAAAGATAAATGCTGAATGCATCTAAGCATGAAGCTTGCCTCGAGATAAGGTCTCCCAAGATGGCTGCGGCCATCTAAGAAGAGCGGTCGAAGACTACGACCTTGATAGGCGGGAGGTGGAAGTGCAGTAATGCACGTAGCTGACCCGTACTAATCGCTCGTTCGGCTTGACCATAAAACTTTCCCAAACCGTCGTAACCATCCTAAAAACATGGTTTTCCTGACTACCTCGATCTGAGGTAGGAGGGATCTCTGATTCAGAGAAGACGATGAACGATTGCTCATGGTCGAGACGAATTTGCAGAAACCCAAGTAATAAAAGCCTATTCAGTTGCAAAGCTTGAAAGCTCGGGAGTTGGAAGTTTGTTTTTCGAAACTTTCAACTCCCGCCTTTCAACCCAATTTGACTTTCCTGGTGGTCATACCGCGGGGGCCACACCCGTTCCCATCCCGAACACGGAAGTTAAGCCCCGCAGGGCCGATGATACTGCACGGGTAACTGTGTGGGAACGTAGGTCGCTGCCAGGATTAATATCAAACGGCGCGCCCCGATTCTATCGGGGCGCGCCGTTTTTGTTTTGCGTGTGTCATGCTGACCGTCCGCCTGAGCTACCCGATGTTCTAACCAGCGTATAATATGCGTAAGGACCGCGGGAAATACTCCGTCGGACGGGCAGGAGCGCTCATGATTTCACCAGTCATAAGAAATTTCATGAAGCAGCAAGGATTTTCCGAAGAAGCGGACTCGATCTGCGATATGCACTTCTCGGGGTTGTATTTTCAGCCGAGGATCGTGGGATCGCTGGTGGTCGTTGCGATCGCTCTGCGATCACCGGTCTTCTTTTTGGTGCTTTCCGCGGCGCTCTGGTGGAATGTTGTTTTCCCCAAGTGGAATCCCTTCGAGATGCTCTACAACCGCGTCTTCGCTGCGCCTCGCGGAAAGCCGGCGCTCAGTCCGGCGCCTCCCGCGCGCGTCTTCGCGCAGGGAATGGCCGCAGCCTTGATGCTGCTAACTGCTCTGGCGATGAGGGAAGGCTGGATGATCGCGTCGTGGGTATTCGAAGCATTCCTCGTAATCGCTTTTGCGGCACTGCTGTTTGGAAAGTTTTGCCTCGGCGCCTATGTGTACCATCTCTTGCGCGGGCAAATCGCCTTTGCTAATTCCACACTTCCCTGGGCTCGTCCACGCGTATGAATTTATAGGCGTACGGAAGTTAAGCCCCGCAAGGCCATGAATCTGCACGGGTAACTGTGTGAGAACGTAGGTCGCTTCCAGGATTAAATTCAAACGGCCCGTTGCGATGCAATCGTAACGGGCCGTTTTTCTTTATGGTCGCCTGGAACCATGCTAGCATCGACGAACGTTTAAGAATTCAGAATTCAGGTGGAGTTTGAAATGAAATTATTTTTGAGTCTTGCCATGGTGGCCAGCGTTGCTTTGGCCATCCCCGCACGGGCCCAAGTTGTGCGGACGCCGCATACGTTTGATACGCCCGCGGGACCTGTGAAAATTACTCCCGTCTGGCACGCGACCACGCTGCTGGAGGCCAACGGCAAGAGAATTTATTTGGACCCCTATAGCCAGGGAGACCTTTCGGGTCTGCCGCCGGCCGATCTGATCCTGATTACTCACACGCACGCGGACCATATGGATCCCGTTGCGATCGCCAAACTCAGCAAGGCGGACACGGAAATCTGGTCGCCCGCAGTCGTGGCGCAGACGATAACGACGGCCAAGGTTATATCGAACGGCGAGAGTAAGAAATGGGACGGCTGGACGATTGAAGCGATGCCGGCCTACAACATCCTGAATGGCAACAGGCACCAGAAGGGCGTGGATAACGCGTACATCCTGACCTATGGCGGCAAGCGCTTCTATTTCTCCGCGGATACAGAAGGCATCCCTGAAATGCGCGCGCTCAAAAACATTGATGTCGCATTTATCTGCATGAACGGGCCAACAATGAAACCCGAAGAGGCCGCGGACGCCGTCAAAGCATTTCATCCGAAGATCGCCATTCCGTACCACCACCGGGGTTCGGACGTTAGCGTCTTCCAAAAGGGACTCGAAGGCACCGGCATCGAAGTGCTGATTCTCGACTGGTACCCTAAATCTCCCGACGCGAAGTAATGTGACATCCCAACAAGTTGAGTGGAACCCCGGTAGTGGGCCAGATCGCCCTGCCGTCTTGCTCAGGGCACGTTCTTCTCGAGCCAGGTCATAAAGAACTTGGCGATGCCGGCGCTATTCTTTTCGGACAAGAACTGGTGTCCGTTACCGGGTAGCCCGACATCTTCCAGGTTTACGTACGTGGTTTTTACGCCCGCCTGATTGAGCCACTTGGCTGTGCAATGCGCGTATGGACGGTGATAACTGGCCTCTCCGGAGACATTGAGGACTGGGATACCTTGCAGGTTTACGAGCTTGTGCGCGGGCTCCTGCTGAACCCAGCAAGGGATGAGCCCCGGCCCATCCGCCTTGTCCTCACGGACGGGATGCAATTCAGACGGGTCCTTGACCGGGGGATCGTAACGCACAGGAAGATTGGTCACGCCCCAGAGACGCCCGGGACCTGATCTCCCCCTTTCCGCCTCTTCGATGGGCGGGGAGACAGGCTCGGCTGCGACAATGCCCCTGACGAGCTTCGGCCGGGCATCCGCGGCCATCCAGCCGGAAGGCGCTACCCCGGAATGGAGTAGCAGGATGACCGGTTTGCCGATCAAATCCAGCAATTCCTCGATGTCGTCGGCGGCGAGTTTTTCCAATTCAGGACCGATGGGTACCTGCGTGTCGGTCTTGGCGAAATAATCAAACACCGGGTCGCCCATCTTGCCTCTGTTCGGCCCGTCGCCCGGCCATTGCGTGTGTTTCGTGTACTGCGGCCATGTGCTCTGTGGAGTTGCGGGCGGACGGCCACTTGACCAGACTTCCTCCATTAACGACCCTGTGCGGGGGGGAGTCATTTCGCCGTCAGCGCTCGGAACATACGCCGAACGCCCTCGCGCTGGAAGATCCAACATGTAGACGGTGTAACCCCGGTTGACGAAGTCATAGGCCCAGCCTGGCCGCCCGTCCGGCGTTTGCAGCAAAGCTACGTTGGTTTGCCCGCCGCCTGCTTGTACGAACACAATGGGATACTTGTAGCGGATCTGCTTCGGCACCCACACTTCAACGTACATGGCGCCGCGCATATATTCCTTGCCGGGATCCCCCACCCACTTGCCGCCCACATAGAAATGGCCTTGACGCGCGATGTTGGCGGTGGAAAACGTCGGGACCGATTTCAGAGGGATAGCTACGGATTCATTCTGAGCGTTTGCTCCAAGCCAGCCGCTGACAAGAATTGCCGCCAGCGTTAAAAGTGCGGCAGTCGATATTTTTATTTTCATGACGTCTTCCCCTTGTGTGTTCTTCCCGGGATTCCGAGTTGGGATTGCGCGTTAAATTTCCGCGTGGGCTAATACAACGCGGCGCGCAAAAATTGTCAACCAGTATTTCCCAACACTCGAATTTGCCGGTGCTTCGAGAACGATATTGCGAAAAGTTTAATAGGGGGAGTATTGTAGCGACGTTGTTTGGACGAAGTACTCCTGGAGGCACTCATGTCTATCACAAAGGCTGGATCGTCCCGTCGTTCTTTTTTGCTAGGCGTTGCCCCAATGGTTGCCGGAGGGCTCGCGGCACTTGATCTTGCAGGCGAAGCGTTTGCCGGTCAGGGCGGGAAGACGCAGGGCGCGACCAGCCCCGAAAAAGGCAAGATCTGGAGCAAGGACTACTGGGCGCAGAAGGGCGATGTGAAACTCTACATGTTTCGCAAGCGGGTGGGTGCGCCGCAGCCGGGAAAGTCGTCTCTGCCCGTGTTGTTTTTCGTGCACGGATCTTCCAATTCAGCGCGGTCGAGCTTTGACCTGACTGTGCCGGGACATGGCGAGTATTCGATGATGGACAAGTTTGCCGGATATGGTTTCGATGTCTGGACGATGGATTTTGAAGGCTACGGCAGGTCCACACAGACCGCAGGCAATTCGGACATTGCCTCGGGCGTCGAGGACTTGAAGGCGGCCGTGGAGGTTTTAGTGCGCGAGACGGGGCAGGAGCGCTTCCACTTTTTCGGCGAATCTTCCGGGGCGCTGCGCGCCGGAGCATTTGCGATGGCGCGCCCGGAGCGCATCAACCGGCTGGGGCTTGCGGCTTTCACGTACACGGGCCAAGGATCGCCAACGCTGGCCGACCGCGCCAAACAAGTTGAGTTCTACCGCACGCACAACCGGCGGCCTCGCGACCGCAACATGATCCGCAGCATCTTCACGCGCGACAAGCCCGGCACCACCGATCCAGCAGTAGCCGAAGCGTTGGCTGACGCCGAGATGCCGTTCGGCGACACCGTCCCGACTGGAACCTATCTCGATATGGTGGCCAACTTGCCGGTCGTCGATCCGCTCAAGGTGCGCGCACCCGTGCTGATCGTGCGCGGTGAATACGACGGGATTGCGACACAAGAAGATCTGCTCAGCTTTTATCAGAAGCTTCCACACGGGGACCGGCAGTTCGTGGTTCTACCGGGCGCTGCTCATGCACTTGGGGTGGGCATCAATCGCCAACAATTGTGGCACGTCATGCGGGCGTTTTTTGATATGCCGGCGCGACTGGACAGTTTCCAGACAAGCTAGAAGTCGGCGATTGTTTCCGGACAGGATGATGCGGCCGAGCTGCACAGTCCCGCCAGGGCGGGACTGTGTGGTTTTGGTTTGCGCTGCGTTCAGCAAAAACCAAAACCGCACAGGCTGAAGTCGAAGATCCCGACCCTGTCGGGGCCTGTGCTACTAAAGATCCCGCGCTGATGAAGTGCGGATTAAAGCGCCTTTTTTTCGGGACGAGCCAGCAAGGTATCGAGATTCAAGTCAGACTGAGGTTTGCGGGTGATCTCTATGGCGCCTTTGAAATAGGCTCCGTCTTCGATCATGATTCGGGCGGTGGTCAGATCGCCCACGACGCTGCCGTGCTTCTTGATTTCGACGCGGCCGCTTGCCAAGAGATTGCCGGTCACTTCGCCAAAGACGATGATCTCGGAGGCGGTAATCTCCCCGCGGACATGCGCGTTCTGGCCAACGGTGAGCCGATGGTCGCCCAGCGAGATCGGTCCGTCCACTTGGCACTCCAGCTGAAGATCTTCCGTGCCGGAAATTTCTCCCTTAATTTTCAAGCCCGGTCCCAGCCACGCAGGTGCGTGCGCGGCGGATCCATGAATGCGTGGGGTTTCCAGCGCATTTTTTGCAGGCGGGGTCACAGACGCAGGCGCAGGTTCAGCGAGTGTGCCTACTCCTGTCCCCGACGTCGAGCTGGAAGGATAAGACGATTGCTTGTTGGTCCACATGCCACCCTCCTGTGTGTAGAAACAGGGTTGCCAGCCATTAACCGTGTTCCATCCAGTTTAGATTCATGCGGGAACCAGAAGCAAGAGATGAACGCTGCCCGGTTGTCCGTATTATCACGTCGTCTCCACGATGATAGGCGTGATTACTGGGGAGGGCCCGGACGCGGCGGCTGAAATCCTCCCGGGGGCTGCGGCGCAGGCTGCGGAGGCTGAGGTGGCGCGGACGGAGCGGGAGGGGAGGAAGGCTCTCCGCGTCCGGCGTAAATGGCGCGCAAATTGTGGGGTGGCAGGCGCAAGGCACGCGGCGTGATGATGATGAATGTCTCGGTCTGCTGGCTGTTGTCGGTATTTTCGCCGGTCAGGTACCCGACGCCGGGCGCCGTGGAAGTCCAGGGCAAACCACTTATGGAGCGGATCTCGCTGGATTGAATGATTCCGGAAAGGACCGAGGTCTCATTCTCACGCAACCGGAGCGTCTGGTCGATCGAACGATTGCTGAGAATAGGAATGCCATTGACGGCCGACCCAGCCAGGGCGCTGATATTGAACTCGAGATGCAGCGTTACCTCGTCACCGCCGTGCAGCCGCGGTGTCGCTTTCAGCTTCAAACCCAGGTCCACGTACTCCGAAGACGGATACGCGGATTGTGAGGAAGAGGAAGATGGGTTCAAAGATTGCAGAGTGTTGAGCGTGACGGTCACTGAATTCGAAGATTCATTCGCGGCTATGAGGTCCAACGTAGCGTCGCCGTTCAGGTCCGCGGCAGCCACAGCCACAGGCGCGTTACCGGTGGGCAAGATCACAGGGGATGTAAACGTACCGTCCCCGCTGCCGACGAGAATACTCACTTGATTGCCGGTATCGTCGGCAACGGCAAGGTCCGGATTGCCGTCTCCGGTGAAATCGGCGGCCACGATTCCCACAGGCCCCGATCCGGCCGGAAAATCGGTAGCTGCGCCAAACGTCCCGTTACTATTGCCCAGCAGAATGGAAACCGAGTTGCCAGAAGTGTCGGTTTGATAGGCCACAGCGAGGTCCGGGCGCCCGTCACGATTGAAATCCGCTATCGCGACACCCTCGGGCCCGTTGCCGGTAGGGTAGTCAGTTTTCGCGCCAAACGTTCCGTTGCTGCTCCCGAGCAGGATGGAAACCGTATTGTCCGAATTGTTAGTCACAGCAAGGTCCGCAAAACCGTCGGCATTGAAATCCGCCGACGCAATCGCCACCGGAGCTATACCGACGGGATAATCGGTTTTCGCGCCGAATGTTCCATTCTGTGCGCCACCGGTCTTGTTGCCGAGCAGAATTGACACTGTACTGGGGGTCGTGCCGTCGCCCTGGTTGACGATGGCAAGGTCTGGCTGTCCGTCTCCGTCGAAATCCTGGGCCACCAGAGCGACCGGATCGGTCCCCGTCGCGTAGGTCACAGGCGCGGCAAAATTTCCCTGGCCGTCGCCCAGCAGGATCGCCACCTGATTGACGCCTGCGCCGGAATCCGTCACGGCGATATCCATGTTGCCATCGTTGTTGAAATCGCCCACGGCGACTGCCGAGGGCGCTGTGCCGACCTTAATCGTGGCAGGCGTTCCGAATGTGCCGTTACCGGATCCGAGAAATATCGAAATCGTGCCGTCGCCGTGATTGGCGGCGACCAGGTCCTGGTGGCCGTCCTTGTTAAAATCGGCGGTAGCCACCGAGACCGGGGAATTGCCTGTAGCGTAGTCTGCGCGTGGCAGCAGGCCGGAGAGGATGCCCGCGGCAATTGCCGTGGTTGATGAGGTCAGGCTGGAGGAAAGCAATGCCAATGAGATGGGAAAGCGATCGCCGACAAAGAATGTGGCCGCTTTTCCATCCTGCGCGCGCAGCAGGATGCGCCGCGCGCTGCGCACCGTGCTGAGTGTCTGGCTAAAATTCGCGCTGGCGCCGGGCAGAGTCGCGAGAAAGATCGTCTTGCCGCCACCAAACGCGATCAGTGGCGGCACCACAGCCCCCAGCCCGCCTGCTGCCGCTCCCAGCGCGCTGCTGTTGCCGAAGATGTTTTGCAGAATTTGTATCAGCGTCCCGCTGTTCTGCGCCGCCTGGAGCTGCCGGATGACGGCCTGGCCGAGCGTGAATACTTTCGCAGACGTGGGCGGGGTAATTCCCAATTGGCGCTCGGCATTGCGGTTGACCTCGAGGATTTCGACATCGAGCAGCATTTCACCATGCGGCTGCTCGATTTGTTCGAGGACGGCTTGCGCCAGCGCGACGTTTTCTTCCGTGCTTCGCACCGTGAGAGTGCGCGTGGCGGTGTCGAGCTGTGTCCGCGTAATTCCGGTGATTTCGCGGATCATCCGGACCGTTTCGTTCATCTCCTCCGGGGTGACCGAAGCGGGCAGGACCAGGCTCTTTTCGATTTCCAGGGCGTACTCCCGCACTTTCTGGACGGTATCGTCGGTAACGAACAGAGTCTGTTGATCCACAACGCGCGTGAACGTCCGCGTCTGGCGCGACAGCACCAGCAAGGCTGTTTCGAAGTCCACTTTCGGCGCGCGGAAACGCAGGGAGCGGTCGGATAAATCTCCGTCAAACGCTATCGTCACGCCGAATTGCCGCCCCAGCTCTTCATAGGCGCCGCGTGTCGTGCCCCGGTAATCGAAGTCCCGCGTCCCCGGCTTTGGATGTAGGCGCGGCGGACCGGCGATTCTTGGCCCCTTCTCGGGCGCCGAGGGGACGGAATCCGGAGCCAGCTCCGCCAGCCGCTCCCGCGCAATCACGTAATGGGGATCGATTTCCAGAGCGTGCAGGAGCAGGTCGCGCGCGCCGGCGGTGTCTCCGGCAAGCGCTTGCCGTTCGGCAAGATTGGCGAGTCCTTGGAGCAACTGGAAGCGGGCGTGCTCCCTCAAAAGCGGGTATTCCTTGTTCGCCGGAGCGTATGCGACCGCTTCGGAAAATGCGGTGTAAGCTGCCTTCCAGTCTCCGGCCTGCTCTGCGCGGCGTCCTGCCTGATAGGCGTTTTGGGCACGATTTTTATCGGGCCGAGGGGGAGCTTCGGTTGTCTTGGACTTGGGAACGGTGGAGGGTGGCGGCGCGACGCCGCCGGGGGATTGCGGGCTTGCGGAAGCGGCCATGAGTAAGACCGCCAGTGCCAGAGATAAAACAGGCCGAGCCCCGAATGCAGGCGGGCGGTTGGCCCGAGCAAGCAGGAATCGGCATCGTGAGCGAGGCGTAGCCATCCCCATATCTAGATGCCTATACTACCTTATCTGGGCGGGCTACAAGCGTAGCCCGCACCCGATTTGGGCGGGCTAGAAGCGCAGCCCGGACCCGATTCAGGAGGGCTACAAGTATAGCCCGCGCCCGAAGCGGTAAAATCCTTGACGAGGCGTTGCCGGGCATGTAGACTGGGAGTTCCAGTTGCTACTCAGTTGCAACTGGACGCGCGCCCCCTGTGGGCCCCACAAAGGACACGCCGTTTGCTCTCTTCATTTCTGATCGCTCTACGCGAAGGCGTCGAAGCCGCTCTGGTTGTCGGCATCGTGCTCGTCTATCTGAATCGCACGGGACGCGCCGCCCTGGTGCGCTGGGTCTGGGGAGGCGTGGCGGCTGCCGCCGCCTCCAGCCTCGCTGTGGCCATCGCGCTCGAACGGTGGAAGGTTAGCGAGGATGGATTTGAAGGCCTGCTGCTGCTGATCGCGGCGGTTTTCGTCGTCACGATGATTTTATGGATGAACCGCGTGGCGCGCCACCTGAAAAAGGAAATCGAGCAACGTGTGGAGACCTATGCGGGGAAGAGCACGTACGTTGCGGGTTTTGGCCTGGCCACATTTGTCTTCCTGATGGTGCTCCGGGAAGGTGCGGAGCTGGCTTTAATCCTACGCGCCGTGGAACTTTCGAGCGAAGGGCTAGCGGTGTGGATCGGCACGAGCCTGGGTCTGGGCGTGGCGATAACCGTGGGATGGTTCTTCTTCCAGGGGACGCTGAAAATCTCCCTCGGAAAGTTTTTCGGGGCCACCAGCACGATTCTCATTCTCGTGGCCATTCAGCTTGCGCTGACCGGCATTCATGAATTGAGCGAGGCGATGTGGCTGCCGTCGAGCAGGATTGAGATGGCGTGGATCGGCCCCATCATCCGCAACGAAGTTTTCTTCTTCAGCATTATTCTCGGCGCGGCGGCGTTCCTGGTCCTGCGCGAATGGATGGCCGCCCGCAGCCTGGCCGTTTCGAATGTTGGCGACGCGGCGGAACGCCGGCGGCTGGAGTGGGAGCGCCGCAAGCAGCGCCGCTGGGCGCTGGCCTCGATGTTGACCTGCACGGCGGTCATTTTGATTCTTGCCGCGGAGTTTGCGTACACGCGGGTGACGGCGACGACCGAGGCGCGCGCGATCGAAGCCGCCGGCAATGAGGTTCGCATCCCTCTCGCCGAGGTGAACGACTCCAATCTGCACGTTTACAGCGTCTCGGCCAGCGGGACAAGCCTGCGTTTCCTTGTGATCCGCAAACCCAACGGAAGCTGGGGCACGGCGCTGGACGCTTGCCTGATCTGCGGCATGGCCGGATATCGCCAGGACGGTTCGAACGTGGTCTGCCGCAACTGCGCTTCCGCCATCTACATCCCGACCATCGGGCAAGCGGGCGGGTGCAATCCGGTGGGCGTGGCCTCGCGCACGGAAAACGGCGCACTCGTGATTGACGTCTCGACGCTGGCCGAAGCGAGGAGCCGGGTCCCGCATTAGTACCCTGAGTTGGATTTGTGCTGACAGAGTGACTCGCTTCAGAGAAGATTTGTGGGTCGGACCTTCAGGTCCGACAATAAGGGTGGCCAGAAGAACGGCTTTTAAGCCCTGAGACTTCAGGGGCTAAAGCCCCGCATATCGAAAGCGATTAATGTCGGAGCTTAAGCTCCGACCCACAAAAAGAAGAATCATTTGTTGAAGGGTTCCGGTCGGACTATGTTTTTTCGCATCGTCAGCGATTCGTTTGCGCGCAAGCCGCGTCGAAAGGCGCTGGAAGCGGCCGCGCTTGCGCTGGGCATGGCGATAGCGACGGCCACGCTGGAAGTTGCGCTCGACGTCGGCGACCGCCTCGCGCACGAATTCCGCTCTCTGGGCGCAAATCTGCTCGTCACTTCCGCGACGGACACGCTTCCTCTCGAAATCGGCGGCGTCGATTACCGACCCGTGAATGCCGGCGCATACTTGCCCGAGGGCGAGCTCGGCAAGCTCAAAACGATTTTCTGGCGCAACAACATCGTGGGATTCGCTCCCTTCCTCGACGTTCCGGTGGAGATCGTGCCGGCCTCGGCGCCGGAAAAGCAGACTTCGGGCGCGGGCTTGCGTGAAACTTCGCGAGAAACATTGATCGGAACGTGGTACAGCCATGCGGTTGATGTTCCCGACGGAAGTAAATTCGTCACGGGGGTTTCTGCGACCGATCCCTGGTGGCATGTGGATGGCCGGTGGTTCTCCGATGGTTCGAACGAATCGCTGATCGGCGCGGGGCTTGCCCGCCGGATGGGGCTGCGCGTGGGAGACACGATCACGGTCCGCGCCGGGGAGCGCGCGCGCGCACTTAGCGTCACAGGCATCGTTTCGACCGGTGGCCGCGAAGACGACGCCATCCTCGCGCCGCTGCAAGTTGCGCAGGACCTTGCCGGGCGTTCCGGCCGGTATCGCCGCCTGCTGGTGAGCGCGCTGACCAAGCCGGCAGACGCATTTTCGGAACGCGATCCTTCTAAAATGACGCCGGTGGAATACGACCGGTGGTATTGCAGCCCGTACATTTCGTCGATATCGCACCAGATGCAGCAGGAGTTGCCGGGGATCGAAGTCCGCGCGATCCGGCAAGTGGCCGAGGGAGAAGGCCGAATCCTCAGGCGGGTTGGCAGCCTGATGTGGATGGTGACGTTCGCCGCGCTGTTTGCCGCGGCGCTGGCCGTGGGCGCCACGTCCGCAACGACTGTGCTCGAGCGCCGCTCTGAAATCGGGCTGATGAAGGCGCTGGGCGCCAGCCATCGCGCGGTCGGCTCATTTTTTCTTGCCGAGCAATTGCTACTGGCCCTGATCGGTGGAATTGCGGGCTACGCGATCGGCCTGGGGCTGGCGCATGTTCTTGGCATTGAAATTTTCGGGATTGCTCCCGCCATTCGATTGATTCTTTTCCCCATCGTGCTGGCCCTGGCCGCCGTCGTGGCGCTGCTGGGCAGCCTGGTGCCGCTGGGGCACGCGGCGCGCGTCGATCCCGCCCCTGTATTGCGGGGAGAGTGAAGACGTGACGTCTCGATCCCGTTCCATGTTCTGGCGAATCTTCCGGCAACTGCTCCGCGCAAGCCGCGGGCGGCTCACGGTCGCTCTGATCGCGCTCGCCAGTGGAGCTGCGATATCTTCCGCGCTTCTGAATATCAATCTGGATGCGGAACAGAAATTGACGCATGAATTTCGCGCGCTGGGCGCCAACGTGGTTGTTGCGCCGCCTTCGACCGGCAGCGATGCTGCGCTGGCCGATGCCGCCGTTATGGACCGCATTGCCGGACTGCAAGCCCCGCAACTGTCCGGCGCAGCGCCCTATCTCTATGTTGCCGCAAGCGCCGGCGCGCAGCCTGTGATTTTGGCGGGCACGTGGTTCGACCAGGTGGCCAAGATGAATTCGTGGTGGAAAGTGGAAGGCGAATGGGCCGCTTCCCGCGATGACCGATCGCACTGCCTGGTGGGCCAGGCCGCGGCGCGACAACTCGGCCTCGCGCCCGGCAGCCGGATTGATCTGCGCGCCGGCGAACACGACGTTGCGCTCACGGTCAGCGGAATCGTCACGGCGGGCGGCGCGGAGGACAATCAAATTTTCACGAGTCTCGATGTCGCGCAGAATCTTGCGGGCTTGCCCGGCCGCGTGAGTCTCGTGCAGTTAAGCGTATCGGGGACGACTTCCGAGATCGAGGCATTTACGAGCCGTCTGGCCGGCGCTTTGCCCGGCCTCGATGTTCGTCCGGTGCGCCAACTGGCCGCGGCTGAGGGATTGATCCTGGGGCGGATTCGCGGGCTGATTTTCTGGACGATCACGCTCATCCTTGCGCTCACAACGCTCGGTGTGCTGGCATCGATGGCCGCGCTGGCCATGGAGCGCAGCCGGGACGTCGGTTTGATGAAGGCGCTCGGGGGATCCGTGCAGCGCATCATGCGCCTGTTTCTCGCCGAGGCCGCCGCTCTGGGAGTAATCGGCGGCACAATCGGATTCGCGATCGGCGTCGTGCTGGCGCGGTGGATCGGGGGGCGCGTCTTCGGCGTGGCCATTTCGCCGCGCCTGGCAGTCTTTCCGGTAACCATTGCCTTATCGGTAGCCGTGGCGCTGACGGGCGCGCTTCCGCTGCGGCTGCTCGGACGCGTGCGCCCAGCGGAGATTTTGCGAGGAGAATGATGGCGCCTCTAGTCCAGGTCGAACAACTCGAAAAGCGCTTCGGCGACGTTCGGGCTCTTCATCGCGTAAGTTTTGAGGTCGAAGCCGGAGAGTGGATCGCCATCATGGGGCCGTCGGGGTCCGGTAAAACGTCGCTGATCAATATTCTGGGAGGTCTCGACCAACCTACCGCGGGGCGCGTCGTGGTGGATGGCAGGGAGATCGGCCAGCTCGGCGAGCGTGAGCTGACCCGGTATCGTTCCGAGAAGATCGGTTTCGTCTTCCAGCAATTTCACCTTGTGCCGTATCTCACGGCGCTTGAAAACGTCATGCTGGCGCAGTATTTCCACAGCATCACCGATGAAAATGAGGCCGCGGAAGCGCTGCGCCGCGTGGGCCTGCGGGACCGGCTGCGGCATCTTCCGGCGCAGCTTTCGGGCGGGGAGCAGCAACGCGTGGCCATCGCGCGCGCGTTGATCAATCATCCGAAACTCATTCTAGCCGATGAGCCCACCGGCAATCTCGATGAAGTCAACGAGGCGATTATCCTGAACCTGTTGCGCGAGCTGCATTCCGCCGGGCACACGATTCTCGTGGTTACGCACTCCCAGGCCATCGGCAACCTCGCGGACCGCCGCATCGAGCTGGAACACGGGCGCCTGGCGCGCATCACCGCTCCTTCCGCGGCAGACGAAGAAGGTTTCGACCACGTGCTGGAGCAGATCTGGATTTGCGGAGAGAATGGCGCGGCGGCGCGCGCGGACAACATCCGGCGAGACATTTCGGGGAGCGCGGCAGGAACTCTCAGCCGGATGGCGGATCTTGCCTTGATCGAAATCCACGATTCCGAAGTCCGCTTCACGGAAAGCGGGAGCCGCCGCGCGCGGGACATCGTTCGCCGCCATCGTCTCGCCGAGCGTCTTCTGACCGATACATTTTCCCTGGACACTCCGGCGGCGCATTCCGAGGCGTGCAAGTTCGAGCACATCATCAGTCCCGACCTCGACCAAAAAATTTGTGCGTTCCTGAACCATCCACAGACTTGCCCGCACGGATATCCGATTCCGCGGGGAAAGTGCTGTCCCGCTCGATGAGGCGGGACGCGACGTTTGTAGGACCCTGCGGCCGGAATCGGAGAAGGCTTCTGCTAAGATAGCCACGCGATGCCATTACCTCTCAATGAAAAAGCGAAACCCGCCAGTGTAAAGGTGCACGTGTCCTCCGGGGCCGGCGTAGATATCGCGTGGGCCGACGGCCACGCCAGCCATTACGACTTCGCATTGCTCCGCGAAAAGTGTCCATGCGCGATGTGCAATGATGAGCGGCAGAAGAAGGAAGGTCAGGCGCAAGCGGCGCCCGGGTTAAGTTCGCCGCTGCTCCCCATGTTCAAGCCAAAACCCAGCGCGCGCGCCGCTCGTGCCGTCGGCAACTACGCTCTGCACATTGATTTCAATGACGGCCACACCACGGGCATCTACAGCTTCGACTATTTGCGGACCATCTGCCCGTGTGAAACGTGCCTGCGCGAATTTCGCGCAACTCCCGAGCCATCCCCCCGGTAGACATCTCCGCGCAAACATGCCAGAATGCCGATCTTTATATAATCTTAATAACTCATGTCATCGACTCCCACGGGCCCAAACTCTGAATCTTCGCGAATTGTAACGATTCCGCGCGTCGTCGTGGCCACTACGGCCATGCTGACGTTCATTTCTTTTTGGCGCGCCGCAGCCATCGTCCTGAATGATCTGGCTTCGTCGGCCTATTACGCCGGCGGCGAGTCGGAAAGCTTCATCGGCAAGTCGGCGCCGTGGTTCATTCTTGGCGTCATGCTGTTTTCCTACTGTGTCCGCGCCGTCTATGTCGAAAGCTGCAGCATGTTCGTGCGCGGCGGCGTGTATCGCGTCGTCAAAGAGGCGCTGGGCGGAACGCTCGCAAAATTTTCCGTCTCGGCATTGATGTTCGATTACGTCCTGACCGGCCCGATCAGCGGCGTTTCAGCCGGACAGTACCTGGCCGGGCTTCTGAATGAGCTGTTCGCCTACTTCCACCTAAACGTTGTCCTTGCCGAGAATGCCACGGCCGCATTTTTCGCGGTCGTGATTACGTTCTATTTCTGGTGGGAGAATATCAAAGGCATTCCGGAATCGAGCCATAAAGCGCTGCGCATCATGCAGGTCACAACAGTGATGGTCGCGCTTCTGATCGTCTGGTGCACCTATACGGTCTGGGTTCGCGGCGCGCATCTCCCGCCGTTTCCATGGCCTTCCAATATTCAATTGGACAAGAGATCCCTCGGATGGCTCTCCGGCAGCCAGATCGTAAAAATGATTCCTCTGATCGCGGTTTTTGTCGGCATCGGGCATTCCGTCCTGGCGATGAGCGGCGAGGAATCTCTCGCGCAGGTGTATCGCGAGATGGAAGCTCCCAAGCTGCCGAATTTGAGGAAGGCCGGCCTGGTGATTTTCATCTACAGCCTGCTATTTACCTCGCTCGTCTCTTTTTTCGCCGTGATGATCATACCGGACGACACGCGAAGCAAGTATCTGGAGAACCTGATCGGCGGCCTGTCTATGAATCTGACGGGGCCGTTCGCCTTGCGACTGGCATTTCACGCTTTCGTCGTGGTGGTGGGCACGATGATCCTGGCGGGCGCGGTCAATACGGCGATCGTGGGCTCGAACGGCGTGCTCAATCGCGTATCCGAGGATGGTGTGCTGACCGACTGGTTCCGGCAGCCGCACCGCAAATTCGGCACGTCACATCGCATCATCAACATGGTCGTCGCCTTCCAGATTCTGACGATTCTCGCCAGCCGGGGCGACGTCACATTTCTCGCGAACCTTTATGCTTTTGGCGTGATCTGGAGTTTCACGATGCAGGGCATCGCGGTTCTCGTGATCCGGTACACGCATCCTGGTGACCGGGAATACCGCGTGCCCGTGAATTTCCGGATATTCGGCAAGCAGATTCCGCTGGGCCTTGGCCTGATCACGCTCACGTTGTTCTTGATTGCCATCGTGAACCTGTTTACCAAGCCCAGTGCAACCGTTGCGGGTCTCATTTTTTCATTCGTCATGTTCGGCGTGTTTTCGGTTTCTGAGCGCATCACGCACCGGAATCGCGGCACCGCGCATGTGGAAATGGACCAATTCAACGTGACCGCGCAGGAGGAACTCTCACCGCAGAGCGTCGGCGTGCGCCCGGGCAACATTTTAGTTCCAGTAAGCAATTATCACGCGCTCTATCATCTGCAGGCGGTTCTGGATCGCGTCAAGCCCGAGCGCCGCGATGTCGTCGCGCTCCACATCCGTCTTCTTCGGCGGTCCACCTCCGGCTCGAGCGAACTCGAAGCCGAGCAACTGTTTGGCAGCGTCGAGCAATATTTGTTCACGCAGGCTCTGTCCCTTGCTGAAAAGCGAGGGAAAACCGTTCGTCTGGCCGTTGTCTCGGCGAACGACATGTGGACCGGCATTCTGAATGCCGCGGTGAAGCTCCAGTCCAGTACCATTGTGCTTGGACGGTCGGCGAAACTGACATTACCAGAACAGGCTCGTGAGATCGGCCTCGCGTGGGAACAACTTCAGGACCCCCGGCCACAATTCAATCTCGAGATTTTTACGCCAGGCGGTCAGCGGGAATTTTTCCTATTAGGACCCCATGCACCGGATCTGACTTCCAATGAAGTCCGGCTGATCCACCGCCTCTGGCTGCGCTTCAGCGATTTAGTCGCTCCTGACGAGCTTCACCATCACGACGTGGTTCACTTCGCGCTCGATGAAGTCTTGCGCGAACTGGAGGAAGGCAAGGAAGCGGATGTTGTCGCCCGTCTGAAGCGCCACGTCGAGCAGAACAAAGCCGGACGCCCTGAATCTTCATAACGTTTGCCGGGATCATGCCCGGCCCCTGCTGTTTCGAAGAGAAAGAGTCCGCTTTATTTCCCGCAGCTCTTCAAAAAATGTTCACGGTTTTCCAGGAGCGGAATGGAAGGGATCTGCTTGCGGGGTTTCCGGGGCTGACTCAGGACTCGGAATGTCCAGGTTGACTACAATCGGTTCCTGGCCGCTCCGAACGATGACCGCTTCCACAGATTCATCGCGCTTCGCGTTGAGCTCCTGGTGCGGCACGAACGGCGGCACGTAGATGAAGTCTCCGGGGCCGGCCTCATCCACAAATTCCAAGCGGTCTCCCCAGCGAAAGCGCGCGCGCCCTCGAACGATGTAAATTACCGTTTCCAATTCTCCGTGGTGGTGCGGGCCTGTTTTGGCGTCGGGATGCACCACGACAGTTCCTGCCCAGAGTTTCTGCGCGCCCACTCGAGCATGCGAGATGGCTTCGGCGCGTGTCATTCCGCGGGTTTGCGGCGTGTTCGAATCCAGTTCGCCGCTGCGAACAATTCGAATGCCATGCTTCTTCCAGTCGGGCTTATCGTTTAGCATCGCGTCGGGCATTGTCTGCTCCTATGTTTACGTCCGCTGTGGACAAGTGCAACATTCAGCCGTTCCTCAAGCTGGGCGAAGCTCCGAGATGCAGTGGGCGCACTTGGTCGCCTTCACCGGCACGGCGGACAGGCAGTAGGGGCAGTCGCGCGTGGCGAGCGCTGCCGGCGCCGGCGCGGGCTTTGCCGCCAGACGATTCACCTGGCGCACCAGCAGGAACACGGCAAAAGCCACGATCAGGAAATTGATGACCGTATTCAGGAACAGTCCGTAGTTGAGCGTCGCCGCGCCCGCCGCCTTGGCCGCCGCCAGCGTGTCGTAGTGCGTTCCGGACAAACTCACAAAAAGATTTGAGAAATCCACGTGGCCGAGCAGCCTCCCGATCGGAGGCATCAGGATGTCCTGGACGAACGAATTGACGATCTGCCCGAACGCCGCGCCGATAATGATACCGACGGCCATATCGAGCACATTGCCCCGCATGGCGAATTCCTTGAACTCTTTCATCATTGTGGATCTCCTTCCTCCCAAGCAAGACGATAGGGAACTAATCCGACCGGAGCGAGAGCGCGGCGCCGGTCAGGCCGCGAAGAATCAGGATGCCGCCAGCCGCCGCCAGCACCGTCCCAACCCAGCGGAATTCCGCAAACACCAATCCAAGCATCATCAGACCCACGATGGCGAGCGACGCTCCGCCCACACGCACCGCCGTGCGTTCGGCTGTGCGCGCGGCCCGCTTCGTTTTCATCCACGCTCGCACGCCCCAGTACACGAGCACGGCTCCCAGCGCCAGCCACGCCGGTTTCCGGGGATCAAACATGAACCTGCCGTTCAGCCCGGCCCACACCAGAAGGCCCCCGAGCAATACAAAAATCAGCTCGGTCATCATCCGAAATAAATTTGCCGGGCTGGGCATGGCGGCGCCGCGAGGATCAGACCCGCTCGATCTTCAGCGATTTCAGTATGACGGGTTCTTTGGGCTTGTCATTCGCGCCGCGCGGCAATTCCGAAATTTTGATCGCAACGTCCAGCCCTTCGATCACTTCGCCGAAGATTGTGTGCTTGTTGTCGAGCCAGGATGTCGGCGCGACCGTGAGGAAAAACTGGCTTCCGTTCGTGTTGGGCCCTGAGTTGGCCATGGAAAGTTTTCCCGCCTTGTCATGCCGCAGAGAGGCGTGGAACTCGTCGGCGAAACGATAGCCGGGGTCGCCGGTTCCCGTTCCGAGCGGGCATCCGCCCTGAATCATGAATTGCGGGATCACGCGATGGAAGGCCAGCCCGTCGTAAAACGGCCGCTTCACTTTTTGTCCCGTGCGCGGGTCTTTGAATTCCTTGGTTCCTTCCGCAAGGCCGACGAAATTCGCGACTGTAAGCGGCGCCTCCTTTACGAGTAAGCGGCAGACAATCGTGCCCTGCGAAGTTTCGAATACGGCATAAGTTCCAGATGTGCGGCTCAAGGTTTCCTCCTCAGGAAAGGGAATTGCGCTGGCATTATCGCCCATTCCGCGCGGCGAGGCCAGCGCCGGGCAGGGCGCAAACTCCGGGGCAAAACTTTCCGCAAGCACGGGCGCGCGCCCCGGTGTTAAACTTTCCTGCGTTGTGAATTGCATCGCGGCGCCCGTTCGATGAATCGAATTGAGAGCAGGGGAGACATCCATTGAATGATGTGATCGTCATCGGTAGCGGCTGCGCGGGATTGACGGCGGCCATTTATACCGGGCGGGCCAACCTCAAGCCGCTCGTGATCGACGGTTACGAGCCGGGCGGCCAGCTTTCGCTCACCACCCTGGTCGAGAATTTTCCCGGCTTCCCGGACGGCGTTCTCGGTCCGGACTTGATCGATAATATGCGCAAGCAGGCGCAGCGATTCGGCGCGGAATTCAAGGCGGGCGCCATCACTGATGTGGACTTGAGCAAGAGGCCCTTTAAGATTTCCGCGGGGAACGACGTGTTCGAAACTCGCGCGCTGATTATCGCGTCGGGCGCCACGGCGCGCATGATCGGGCTGGAGTCCGAGCGCAAACTGATCGGGCATGGCGTCTCGACCTGCGCGACGTGCGACGGATATTTTTTTCGCGGGAAGGAAATCGCGGTTGTGGGAGGCGGCGATTCGGCGATGGAAGAGGCGAATTTCCTGTCCAAGTTCGCGAGCCGCGTGCATCTGGTGCACCGGCGGGCGGAATTCCGCGCGTCGAAAATCATGGTGGACCGGGCGCGCAGCAACGAGAAGATCCGGTTCGTCACTCCCGTGGTGATCGAAGACATTGCGGACGTCTCGAAAGGCGGCGTCGAAAGTCTCAAGCTGCGTAACACGCAGACCAACGAAGTCACAACCTTGCCGGTGGAAGGCGTCTTCATCGCCATCGGCCACGAACCGAACACGAAGGTTTTTCACGGCAAACTGGACATGGATGAAAACGGCTACCTGATCACGCATCACGGCAGCCAGACCAACGTGCCCGGGGTGTTTGCCGCGGGCGATGTGCAGGACCATCATTACCGCCAGGCGGTCACGGCGGCCGGCTCGGGTTGCATGGCCGCGCTCGACGCCGAAAAATATCTCGACGCCCACAAAGACGTCTGACGCTATCTTCCGATTTTCACGGCGTCGCCGGGCGCAAAACCTGATGCTGCGCGCGCTGCTGCTAGAACTCGCAAAAAGCTCACGTCTCCGCCACTGGATCACTTCCAATGGCGCGACGCGCCGCCTGGCGCAAAGATTCGTTCCCGGAGAAGATCTCGCCCCCGCCCTCGAAGCCGCGCGGCGCTTGAACCGGGCCGGGATGGCGGCAAGCCTGGACCAGCTCGGAGAAAACGTGCTGCGCCGCGAAGACGCGGAGCGCGGGCGACAGGCGTATACGGAAGCCCTCGACGGGATCGCCGCTGAAAATCTCGACGCGAACATATCCCTCAAATTGACGCATCTTGGCCTCGATCTGGGCGACGAGTTTTGCGCCGGCCAATTGCGCATGGTGACGCAGCGCGCCACCGCTCTGCGAAATTTCGTGCACGTGGATATGGAAGGATCGGCGTACACGGATCGAACCCTGCGCATCGTCAAGCAGGCGCGCGCGGAAACCGGCGCCGTAGGAGCCGTGATTCAGGCGTATCTCTACCGCAGCGAAAAGGACGTCCAGGACCTGCTGAGCCTCAGCTGCCGCATCCGTCTGGTGAAAGGGGCCTACAAGGAGCCCTCGCAAATCGCCTTTCCCCGCAAGAAAGATGCCGACGCCAACTACGTCAAACTGATGCGCCTGCTTTTGCCGAGCGGGATTTATCACGCCATGGCCACACACGACCCGAATATGATCGAGGCCACCACCCGGTTTGCCGCCGAGCGCGGCATTGCCGGCGACCAGTTCGAATTCCAGATGCTTTATGGGATCCGCGCGGACCTGCAGAGCCGCCTCGTGCGCGAAGGCTATCGCGTGCGCGTCTACATTCCATATGGGCCAGACTGGTTTCCGTATTTCATGCGGCGGCTGGCCGAGCGCCCCGCCAATATGTTCTTCTTTGCGAAGAATTTGTTCCGAGGGGAACGCGGCTGACATTTGCGCCCGGCGGTGGTCCAGTGTACGTTAGCAGTCGGACTGGAGGTCCATAATGAAAATGTCGCTTGGCTTCTTATCGCTCTTTCTAGCCCTTGTTTTCACGCGCGCGGATGCCGCCCTGGCTCAGGAGACGCCGCGTGAACGGACTCTCGACGAAATCAGGACCGAATCGATCGAGCGCGCGCAGAAGGGAATCTATCCCCTGATCGGCCTCGACTCCGCGGATGTGCAGGAGGCATTCACCGCAATCAAGACCAAGGATCCGGACGAATGGGCCTCCGCATTTGTCAAAGTAGGCGATAAATATATGGCGCAGGCCAAATCGCTGGAGAAAACGGATCCGGCGAAGGCCAATACGCTTTATCTCAAAGCGTGGCGCCTCTATTATTTCGGCAATTGGCCCGTGCCCATTTCCACCGGAAAACAGCATGCCTACGAACTGGCGCTGCAGGCCTTTGCGGCTCATGGGCGGTTGCTGGATCCGCCGCTGCAGATGGTGCAAATCCCGTTTGAAGGGTCCGAGATTCACGGCTATATGCGCATGCCGAAGAACGCCAGCGGCCCGATACCCACGGTGATCGCCATCAATGGGGCTGATAGCCGCAAGGAAAATATGTCGGACAGCTTTGACGCGGCGATCCCGTGGGGAATCGGCTATGTCGCCGTGGATACCCCGGGGACGGGGCAATCGCCCATTAGAGAAAGTCCGACGGCCGATCGCATGTATTCGCGTGTGATCGATTGGCTGACGAATCAGCCGCAAGTGGACAAGAGTCGAATCGCCGTGGAAGGGCAGAGCTACGGCGCCTACTGGGCGGCAAAACTGGCGATTGTCGAACGGGACCGCCTGAAAGCCGTCGTGGCGCAGTCTCCCGGGGTGGATGCCAATTACCGGCGCGGGATCGACAAAGAGGCGATGCTGAGGAATCGCGAGTACCTGTTCGGTTTGGACCAGGTATCCGTGTATCTCTACGGCGTCAAGTCGCTCGACGAAACGGCGGAGATCGCGCCGAAGATGTCTCTGGTGACTCAGGGCTTGATCGGGAAACCCACCACTCCGATGCTGATCATCGCCGGAGTTGAGGACACGCTCGTTCCGATGTCTGACATTTATCTGCTTCTCAATAGCGGCGACATTCCGAAAGAGGCATGGATCAATCCGCGAGGCGGCCACCTGGGACGGCAGGCGGGAGTCTGGCCGGACCCTGTAATTTTCAAGCAGGTGATTATTCCGTGGCTGGCTCGGCACTTGGACGTCAAGCCGCCGAAAGAGCCGCAGAGCTGAAAAGCCTGACGTGCTATAATTTCACCGGGGAAAAGCGGCTTGTGCAGTGCCCGGTTTGGTGATATAAACCCTTCTTTTCGATTTGGTCTAGAGAGTCATTTTTTGCGATAATTTAAATTCAGATACCGCTCGAAGGAGAGTCGCAATGGCGTACGTAATTGCTGAGCCCTGTATCGGAACCAAGGACACCGCGTGTGTGGACGTCTGCCCGGTGGATTGCATCCACCCGCGCAAAGACGAGCCCGCTTTTGAAGCGGAAACGCAACTTTACATCAGCCCCGTGGAGTGCATTGATTGCGGTGCGTGCGTTCCTGTTTGTCCGGTGACTGCGATCTTCGCCCTGGAAGATCTGCCGGAGAAGTGGGCCCACTTTACTCCGATCAACGCGGACTGGTATACGAAGCAAGCCTGATCCCGGCCGGTCGAAGACAACGGCATTGTGTGGAAAGGCTCTGGTGCGGCATCCCCATTTCCAAAGGGATGCTGCACTTTTTTTTGTCACTGAGACGCAGCTTTTTGATCTGGAAATTCTGACCCGGTCAGCTTCCTTCGGGTATCCCTTTGTGAGATACTGCATCTAATCAGCGTAATTCAAAACCAGGTCCCTGCCGAGAAGGTCTAGCGCATCGAAAGGAGTGGTGTCTTGTCCTCCATACGATCACTCAGTTCCGCGGAAATAGAACCAGCGTTGGCCGTCAAGCCGGGACCGCAAATCCAGGCCGGACCCAGCGGCGCTGTCGGTGTGGCGACGATTGCCGGGACCGCCACTGCCGTGCCGCCGTATCTGCTGACGCGCGATATCGTGAAGCAGCGCATCCAGGACGTGTTTTCGCTGGACGGCAGGCGGCTGGAAGCCATTCGCAGCGTCATTGATAACTCGCAGATAGATCAGCGCCACAGCGTGTTCCCGGTGGAACACATCATCGAGCCGCGCCCTTTAGCCCAGATCAACAGCGAGTATCGGGAAAAGGCCGTCGAACTGGGATTGCAAGTGGCGGCAGATGCGCTGGCGCAAGCGAAAATGAATCCATGCGATGTGGATCTGCTCATGACGGTATCGTGCACGGGTGTAATGATTCCGTCGCTCGATGCCCACCTGGCCACCAGGATGGGGTTTCGCTCCGATGTGCGCCGGCTTCCTATCACCGAGCTGGGCTGCGCCGCGGGCGCCGCGGGACTCGCGCACGCCGGGGAGTATTTGCGCGCCTTCCCGAACCGCACGGCGCTGTTGGTCTCGGTGGAGCTGCCCACGCTGACGTTGCAGCGCAAGGATTTTTCCCAGGCCAACCTGATTTCGGCGGTCCTGTTCGGTGACGGCGCGGCCGGCGTGGTCGTCACCGGCCGGGAAGCCTCCGGACCGCGCATTCTCGCATCGGAAAGCTATCTCTTCCCCGATTCGCTCGATGCCATGGGATTTGACCTGCGCGATTCCGGATTTCATATCGTCCTCTCCAAGGACGTTCCACAGTTGATCCGTGAAAGAGTCCGGGAACTCGCCGAGGGTTTTCTGGCCCGCCAGGGATTGCGCAGGGAAGACATTTCCGCGTTCATTCTCCATCCGGGAGGGCAAAAGCTGCTTTCCTTCATGGAAGCGGAACTGGAACTGAGCCGCGCCGACACGATGTTTTCCTGGGATGTGCTGCGCCGCTTCGGCAATCTCTCGAGCGCCAGCGTGCTGTTCATTCTCCAGGAGTGGTTGACCAAGCGCGAGATGCCGCCGGGCAGCTACGGCCTGTTGATGGCCTTCGGGCCGGGATTCACCGCTGAAATGATTCTGCTGCAGTGGCCATGACGACCGCATATCTTGCGCTGCTCGCGCTGGTGGGCCTTGGGCGGCTTGTGGAACTCCGGATTTCACGCCGCAACCAGCGCCAGCTCGAAAAACAGGGTGTTCGCAAGATTGCCGAGCCGCATTTCCGCTGGATGGTTTTCGTGCATGCCGGCGTTTTGGCGGGCGCCGCGGCGGAAGTGATGTTTCTCCGCCGGCCGCTGATTCCCGCGCTGGCAGTCACGATGGCCGTGCTGTTCGGCCTCGCCAATGCCCTGCGATGGTGGGTGATCCGGACGCTGGCGGGGCACTGGAACGTGGAAGTCATGGCCTCGTCGGGCGTCGGCGTGGTGACATCGGGTCCCTACCTGTGGGTCCGGCATCCGAACTACGCCGCCGTGGTGATGGAGTTGTTTGCTCTGCCCATGATGCACACGGCCTGGATCACCGCGCTGGCAGGGACGCTGGC
This sequence comes from Terriglobia bacterium, assembly GCA_041480265.1. Taxonomy (GTDB): domain Bacteria; phylum Acidobacteriota; class Terriglobia; order Acidiferrales; family UBA7541; genus Palsa-360. The sequence goes on from JBGOZP010000021.1 coordinate 24,297, forward strand.
GAACTTGGAGATCCTGCGGCGAAGGCTGCGTGTGGAAGAGGGCGTCTTGATGGCCGATCCTGCCTATCGTGTGACCATGGGCGCGAAACCGCGATTCTTGCCAAGACTCTTCTAACCAGGTTTTGGTCCTCATGTTCAGAGGCGTGCGGCGTGGCTTATTTAGAGATTTGGTCCCTGTCACGCCATTCGATGCGGGGGATTTCGTCCATGGCCGGATTCTCTCCGGCCTGCAACGCCGCAAGCCACCGGCGGACCGCCACCCGCAGGGGCTCGAGTTCCAGATGTCTATGAACGTGTGGGAACGGCTCGATCTTCGTAAGTCCCGCCTGAAGAAGGTTTTGAGTGCCCAGGCGGTTCGCCCTCGAATAGTGGTGGAACGCTGCGGCCACCTGAATCAAACCCTGTAGAAACATTTTCTCGGGATCGGGAGTTTCCAGCCAGACTTCCTCCCAATGTTCATGCGCGTCATAGAAGTGTCCGGAATTGAATGCTTCAAGTCCTTTCCGGAAAAGCCGATCTTTATTGTGAGAATCCATGAATCTTCCCTGCCTGCGAATGCGCGGGCGGCAAAGAGCAGAGCATTCCGGCAAGCCAGTGACTGTACCACCGGCGAAGGCGGTCGGTAGTGACTCAATTTCCCGGAAGCTCCCATGCGGCGATGCGATGGTTTCGGTAGCGCCGGCGCCCCGCTTGCCCTGACGCAGGAAGGGCCGGCTCCTCGCTCTTTCCTGGAACTCCAAGACCGCCCCGACGCGTCGGGGCGCTACCTCTCGCGTACTACCAGGCGGTCGCGGACATTGTAATCGTCACGATAGCGGATTTGAATTTCGCGCAGGGGTAACACTCGCGTTATGATGTGTGCCGACCCGGACGCGAGGCCCGCACTTGCAGAAATTTAACCTGGTCCTCCTCATCCACGCGCACCAGCCCATCGGTAATTTTGATGAGGTCATGGAACGCACCTACGAGCATTCTTATTTGCCGTTTCTGGACTGCCTGGCGCGGCATCCGCGTGTGCGCATGGGGCTTCACTATTCCGGCTCCCTGCTCGAGTGGCTTGCCGTACATCATCCCGAATACCTCCAACGAATCGGCGCGCTTGCCGCGCGCGGCCACGTGGAAGTGGTGGGCGGCGGATTTTACGAGCCGATTTTGATCACCATTCCGCCGGAAGATCAAATCGAACAGATCCGGCGATTAAGCGATTTCATTACGGAACATTTTGGGAAGCGCCCAGGCGGCGCCTGGCTGGCCGAGCGTGTGTGGGAGCCGCAATTGCCGGCCGCGCTGGCGGAAGCAGGCGTGGAATACACGCTTGTGGATGATAGTCATTTTCTTGCCGCGGGCCGCGAACTGCCGGAGCTATATGGCTACTACGTGGCCGAAGAGCGCGGCTGGACCGTGAAGGTCATCCCGGGGCTGCAGCAATTGCGCTATCTGCTGCCGTTTGGGACCGTGGACGATTCCATCGCTTTCCTGCGCGGCGCCGCTGCCGAGCATCCTGGCGGAATGGCCTCGATGGGCGATGACATGGAGAAATTCGGCGGCTGGCCGCACACCTGGGAACATTGCTTTCGCGACGGATGGCTCGAGAATTTCTTTGCGGCTCTCGAAGCCAATCAGGATTGGCTGGAAATCATTCCACCCGGCGAAGCCCTGGCCGCGCGCAAGCCGCTCGGCCGCGTGGATCTGCCCACGGCGTCCTACACGGAGATGATGGAATGGGTCCTGCCGACGCAGGTGCGCCAGAGGTTTCACGCGTTGCTGGAAGAGTTCGCGGGGCGGCCGGACGTGCGGCGGTTCCTGCGCGGCGGTTTCTGGAGGGGATTTTTCAGCAAGTACGCGGAAGCGAATCTGCTGCACAAAAAAATGCTGCGAGTTTCCTCGAAGCTGCGATCCAGCGGCCAAAAAGGCGCGAAGGGAACCGCAAAGCACGCCAAGGCGGTGACGCACCTGCTCCGCGCGCAATGCAACGACGCCTACTGGCACGGGATTTTCGGCGGGCTCTATGCGCCGCATTTGCGGACGGCGTTGTGGCGCGAACTTGTGCGGGCGGAAACGTTCGCCGACGCGATGCGAAACGGCGCGAAACGGTATCAGGCGATGGACCGTCTCGATTTCGACGCCGACGGAATGGAAGAAATCGAGATTACGTCGCCCAAGTTCGCGGCGTTGATTAAACCTTCAGGCGGCGGAACGATCGAGGCGCTCGACTTCCGTCCCAGCGCGGTGACCCTGATCAATTCGCTGCAGAGGCGTGTGGAGGCCTACCACGAGCGCCTGCGCAATGCGGCACTGGATACGGGGCACGTCGCGTCGATTCATAATCAGACGCTTGTCAAAGAAGACGGACTCGAAAATCGCTTGCGATACGACCGATGGCCGCGTCACGCGTTCCGGCTATTGCTGTTCTCCGCCGGGAAAACCCACGCGGACTATGAAGCGCTTCGCCTCGAAGAAAGCGCGGCATTCGCCGGAGGCGACTACCAGGTCGAGCGGGCCACCTCGCACGATGTCCAGCTTTCGCTGGAAGCCCCGCTCTCTCTTGCGATTCCCGGGGGAGGTCCGGGGGACAATCTGCACGCGGTCAAAGCGTTTCAGTTCCGTTGGCATAAAAAAGGCGCTGATGTTGCATGCCGTCTCGATTTGCAGCGGTCCGGCTCGGAATCCGGCTCGGCTGAAGCCGCTGCGCCGCCGCAGTTCATGGTGGGGTTGGAGATCGTGCTGAACTTGCTCGCGCCGAATGTTTCCGACCGCTATTTCGAGTTTGCGGGAAAACGCCATGCGCTCGCCTGGAGCGGCGTTGTGGAAGGCTCGCATCTGCGCGTTGTGGACGAGTGGCAAGACGTCGCGGTGAAGATCGAGGCCGCCGGCGCAAGTCATCTCTGGGTGGCGCCGATCGAGACGGTATCGGAATCCGAAGAAGGCTTCGAACGCGTGTATCAGGGCTCGCAGATCCTGGCGGTTTGGCCCGTGGAATTGATTGCTTCCGGGAAATGGAGCGCGGAAACAGTCCTCCACGTAACGCCGGCTCGCCAGGGAAAAATCAAACACGAAAACTGAGATGGATCCGGCAATTAGCGGATTTTCCGCGGTCGATGGTGAACATCGCGACCCGGCCGAAGTCGTACGAGCGTTTCGTAAGGCGAAAGGTTTATGAGTCCCCTCAACTGGCGCGATAAAGCCAGCGCGCCAGGTCGAGATTGTGCTCGAAGAAATCGCCGGAAGGCGCATTTTTCGCGTTGTAGACGAACAAAGGTATGTCCACTTCGTGCAGGGATCCATGCGATCGGAGTCCGCTCGTGAAGTCCTCCTGTTCGGCATCCATTTCTCCGAACACCGTGTCTTTGTCACCCACCACCACCAGGTCCCCGATCCGGGACTTCATCAGCTTGTAGTCGCGAGCCGCCTCGTCGCGAGCAAGAATAAGCTCGACTCCTTTGAGCCCTGAGATAATTTCGCGGACCCGGGCGGCATCCTGTGGGTTTTTGAGATACACGTAGGCTGTGCCGCTGCAGCCTCTATGCTGCTTCACGTAGCGGTCGCGTCCTGTGGAAAAAGCTTTTCGGAGCGGAACCCCGCGGCCGGCGCAGACTTTCTCAAGATCCCAGCAGAGCGTCTTGGCGTTCATTCCATGATCGGCAGTGAGCAGGAATGCCGCGTCCGGAGCCGCTTTCATTGCTTGCCCGAGGAGATCGTCCATGCGGGCCAGGTGCTCTTTCGATTCGGGCGCCTCCGGAGGCCACATGTGCATTGGATAATCCGTGGTGTGGACGTAAACGCAACCAATGTCCGGGCGGTTCTTGAGGATGTCAATGGCAGCCGCCATAAGCCAGTAATTGATCTCCCGGCTGTAGATCGATTGCGCGGGGCCGAGCTTCTGGATCCATTCGGGCGTAGGGTTCTCCGCCGTGAGCACAATCTCAGCGCCGCGCAATAGGAAAGTGATCGTCTTCGCCTTGCTGGAAAGCAGCGCCGACTTTACGCCTTTGCGGGCCGCGCGCTCAAACAGCGTAGGAGCGAGCAAGAGATCGGGGGATTCCGTATAGTCCTCTACGCCGCGCTGTTCATCAAAATATGTGTTTCCGGTGATGCCGTGCACCTCGGGATAAACTCCGCAGCAAATGGAGGCGTTATTAATGTTGGTAACGGACGGCATCAGGCCCTTCACGGGCTTATAGAGTCCGTCGCGTTTCCATCGATCGAGGACGGGCATCTTGCTTTCGTTAAGATAGCCGAGTCCGAAACCGTCAAACATGATGACGACCGTTCTCTGAAGGGAACTCTTTTTTTCCTGGCCTTCCAAGATGCTCCCCAGGCCCGCGGATAGGGCAGCGGCTGCCCCGTACTTGAGCACGTCTCGACGGTTCGGTAGGTCAATCATGTAATCCTCCAAGATTCAGTTTCAGTCACCGGGCGCCACTTCGGCAGACTTGTTACTGGGCGGAAACGGAGAAGAACAGGTGTTTCCGTTTCGACTTCCCGACCGACAAAGTACACGTAAGAGCCTCAGTATGCAATACGCCCGCCGCAGTTGCTCCAGGCAAATCCTCTCTGCTAGAGTGCGAGAGTGCCTAGTGATCATTCGCGGCGAGGCCCGGCAGCGAGAAATCTTGAGCCTTTGCGCTTGTTCATCTTTCTGGCGGGCTGCAAGTGCAGCCCGAACCCTCTCCTATGACAACTGACAACCGAAAACTCACGCGGATCGTGACCGCCTTCCGCGGCCGCCGGATTGGCGTCGCAGGCGATTTCATGCTGGATCGCTACGTCTGGGGCGCGGCCACGCGGCTTTCGCCGGAAGCTCCGGTTCCCGTGGTGGATTTCCTGAACGACAGCCAGGTGTTAGGCGGGGCAGGGAACGTCGCGGCGAATATGGCCGCGCTGGGGGCCACGGTTCTGCCGTTCGGCGTCATCGGAGAGGATGAGCCGGGCCGGGCGATCCGCGACTGCCTGGCCGCTGCGGGAATGAAGACAAAAGGATTACTGGCGGACGCGTCGCGCATCACCACGGTGAAAACGCGCATCGTCGCCAGGCAGCAGCAGATTGTGCGTGTGGACCGCGAGCGCCGCGAGGCGCTCAGCCGCCCCCTGGAAGAGTCGCTGATCCGGCGGATCAAAGCGGCGCTCGAGCGGATCGACGCGCTGGTCATCTCGGATTACGACAAAGGAGTGGTGACCGACGCGCTCGCCGACCGCGTGCTGACGGAGTGCCGTCGCCGCGGCGTGCCGGTGCTGGTCAAGCCGAAGTGGTCGAGGCGATTTGCCTTTCGCGGCGCGACAGCGATTGTCTGCAACACGAAGGAAGCTGGCTTTCTTGTAACGCGGCATCTCGTTGATGACGAATCCGTCGAGCAGGCAGGCCGCGCTTTGCTGGCGCATTTTGGCTGCTCGGCGGTGGTCATCACGCGAGGACCGGATGGGCTGAGCGTCTTTGAAGAAACCGTGCCGCGCAGCTTTCACGTGCCTGCGACCAGCCGTGAGGTCAGCTATGCGCGCGTGGGCCAGACGCGCGTGGACCATGCCTCGCATGGCCGGCAAGTATTCGATGTTACCGGAGCCGGCGATACGGTGCTTTCCGTGCTCGCGCTTGCCGTCGCGGCGCGCTCTCCCCTGCGCGATGCCGCCGTGCTGGCCAACGCCGGCGCGGGCGTCGTCGTCGGAAAACTCGGCACTTCCACCCTCACGCCCGGCGAATTGCTCGCTGCCGTGCGCGACCTCAGATAACTTGGTTTTTTGTAGAGCCCGCCTTCAGGCGGGCATGAGACTAGCGGTGTTTCTCACGACAAAGGGAGTGGGAAGAGCGAGAATCACCTATCTTGCTGCGGAACGCTGGTTCATCGTGGCGCCGGCGTCTCGCCGGCGGTTTTGCACTTTGCTGCAGGCAAGAGAAACCGCCGGCGAGACGCCGGCGCCACTACACCGTGCAGAAAGCCCTCATTCAATTGCGTTGCTGCCAGATTGTGGATGTCCTGTGAGAAGTGCGGGCTAGGGCGGGGGAAAGCCCAGAGAATGATCAGAACGTTCGACCCAGAGACGCACCTCCTGATTCTGGGCAAATTTCACGGAATCCTCGGGTGCGGGAAACGGGGCATACGCGCTGAGTTCGACAACCACGACCACTCCGCTGCCGCCTTTGGGCGGCATTTCGGCGCTTTCGATTCGAAAGCTTTTGATCGGACTGTAGTAACCCTTCGGCCCCCAGAATCCGAGAAAGTCCTGATAGGTGAAACTGGAATTGGGAGCCGGGTGCCAGATTTGATAGGCCTGCTGGCTATCTCCCGCGACGACGGCATTCATGAACCGCTCTACGGTGCGTTTCTCCGGCGTGAATCGCAAGAAATACCACAGCCCGCCTGCAATCATCGCGGCCAACGCGACCGCGCTGACGACGTAACGCAGGGCTTTTGATTTCGGTTCTTCGGCGCCCGAATCGAGTATGCCCATGAATGCATCTCCCTTCCGCATATTATATCTGCCGCCTGAAAAATGCGACTGACAGACTGACCAGGAGAATAGAAAACCCCATCAGGACCAGGACATCCGAATAAATGCCTGCGAATCCCGTATTCTTCAGGAGCAGGGCCTTGAGCGCGTGGACAGCATACGTGAACGGGTCAATATAGGAAATCCAGCGCAGCCAGGGGGGGAATCCTTCGACCGGATAGATGGCCCCGGAAGGAAAATACAGCAGCGTATTGAGCACGCCAAACATGGCGCGCGGCACCAGCGGATCGGTGACGCGGACCATGACCAGAAACATGAAACTGATCATCGCCACAGAGGTGCTTCCCAAAACAAGTCCGAGATACACCAGCCGCACCGGGTCCCACAACCGGTCGATGCCTGCGATCAGCCCGCCGATGATCGTGATAGTTGTTCCGGCCATGAGTCCTTTGATCGCGCCGGAGAAGATCAGGCCGAGAATCAGCTCCGATTTCTTGATGGGGGTCACGAGATAGCCTTCGTGGAGCCCGCGCGACTTGTCATCAATGAAAGTAATGCCCCCGCCGATCATCGCCACGATGAAGATGGACATCGCAATCGAGCCCGAAAGCAGATATTTGATGTACTCGATGTACGGATACAGTTCGACGACCTGCAGATCAATCAACGGGTTGAGGCGGGGAACCGGCACGGCCAGCCGCTGCCCCGGCTGGAACGGATTCAGTCCCCGATTGACATCCTCAACCAGGGATTGCATCCGGTTGAGGACCTCGCCCGTGACGAAGTTGTCCGTGTTGTCCTGGACGAAGGCGATGCGCGGGCGGTTCCCTTGATCCACTCGCCGCGAAAAGTCGGGAGGGATATAGACCACCGCCCGGACGAATCCTGTGCGCAGATCGACCACGGCATCGGAAAGAGAGGAATACTCCTGGACATCCATGGTGCGCGGGCCCGCCGCGAGGGCGCCGAAACGATCCCGAAGATCGCGCGACGCGGTGGAGTGGTCCTTGTCCACGACGGCGACCTTGATCCCCTTGATCTTTCCGCCAAAGGCGTAGCCCAGCACGATGAGCTGCATGAGCGGAAAGATCATCGAGCTCACCATGAGCGCCGGGCTGCGGAAGAATTTCCGCATGTCGCGCTCGATAATCGCCAGGATGCGCTGTAGCTTCATGCCTTCGGATCGTCCTTTTTCCGGCGGGCTGCCCTTACAGGGTAAGCAAGTGCAGCCCGTCATTATTCCGGCGGGCTGCAAGTACAGCCCGCACCCTTACTTATACAAATGGCTCATATCGCGCTGGAGGGTCTCCGACGCCGCATCGCGAAGCTGGCGGCCCGTGTAATACAGGAAGACGTCGTCAAGCGTAGTGCCTTGCACGGAAACGCGGCGCACGCTGACGCCGCGTTCGCGCGCCATGTCCATCAATTCTCCGACCGTGAGCGGCCCGCTGTTCGTGGCGATGTGCGTGACGTCGTCGTGATCGGTAACGCTGGCGACCCCGTCCAGTTTTTTAATCGTTGCGCTCCAGTCCGCCGGGGGATTGTCGAACTCCGCTTCCACGATATCGGCGCCGGGCACGCTGTCTTTTAGTTTTGTCGGCGTATCCAGCGCCACGAGCACTCCGTGGTCCACGATCGCGATCCGGTCGCACAGCCGGTCGGCCTCGTCCATGTAATGCGTCGTCAGCAGGATGGTCAGGCTGGAGGATTCTTTCAGCTTGTTGATCATTTCCCAGACGGCGGTGCGCGAGACGGGGTCGAGGCCAGTCGTCGGCTCGTCGAGGAACAGGATTTTCGGCGAATGCACAAGGCCGCGCGCGATCTCCAGGCGCCGGCGCATCCCGCCGGAAAAGCTTCCCACCAATTTGTCAGAGAAATCGCTCAGGCCCACGGATTCGAGCAATCGCGGAATCAATTCCTGGCGCTGCGAGGAGGTGAGTCCGTACAGCTTCGCGTGGATCAACATGTTTTCGCGCGCGGTCAGCTCGGGATCGGAGGTCAGCGCCTGCGGGATGACGCCAATGGCGTGACGCACGCCGTCGGCATCGGCTTCCACGTCATGTCCGCCGACCACCGCCGTGCCCGAAGTCGGCGGCGTCAGCGTGGTCATCATGCGGATCAGCGTCGTCTTTCCCGCGCCGTTTGGCCCGAGCAAGCCGAAGATTTCGCCCGCCGCAACCGTGAAGCTCACTTCCTTCACGGCCACGAAGTCGCCGAATTTCTTCGTCAGCTTGTTGACTTCGATGGCGTTCGTTTCCGTTGTGTTCATCGCGCCCGCTGTTTCTCTTTCGCGCTCATCCGGCCATGGAGCAAGCGCTATTCCAACTTGATGAACCAAATCTTCGAGCATTGTGGGGCTTGGCCCCGACAAGGCCGGGATATTCGATCTCGCAGGTTGCGGAAAAAGTCGCAGGGTTTGTGGGTCGTGCCTTCAGGCACGACATAAAGGCTGCGTTCTCTTCAGGGGTTTTAACCCCTGAAGTCCCCGATCGGACAAAATTAGCTGAAAGCGCGCTGGCCGTGGGGTGCGCGGCCGAAATCAGCCGCCGCCACCAGCTTCGCGTGGAGGGAGGCGGCGGCAGAAGCACGGTGGCGGTCATGCCCGAGATGAGCCGGCGTCCGGGATTGGACACAGCCACTTTGATGGCGAATGTTTTGATGTCGCGCTTGGTCCGGCTGACGTCGCGCTGCGTCGCGAAATCATTTTCGACGCCCTTGAAAATGATTGTGCCATCGAGAATGCTGCCCGAGGGAAGCTGGACCCTAATGTGCTGGCCGAGCGCCACCAAATCGATGTAGCTCTCTTCCACGTCGGCCTGCACCCAGAGGTGGTCCACATCGAGAATCGTCACGATCGGCTCGCCCGCCTGCATGACTTCTCCCTGGCGCGCCGCGCGCACCGAAACGACGCCGTCGAGCGGCGCGTAAATTTTTGTGTAGCCGAGCCGCACTTCAGCCGTGGTTTTATCGGCGCGCGCCTGCAAAAGCTGCGCGCGTGTCGCCAGCAGGTCGCTTTGCTGGACGTCGAGCTGCTTGCGATTGGCGCGCGCCACTGCGACTTGCGCTTCTCCCGCGCGCACCTGGTCTTCGAGCGCTTTGACGGCCGCATCGGAGGCCCGCGCGGCGGCGTCGGCCAGATCGCGATCCTGCGCGGAAGAAACGCCGCCGTCGAATAGCCCCTGCTGGCGTTTGTAGGTCTGCTGATCGCGCCAGAGGTTGGCCTGCGCCTGCACCAACTGCGAGCGCGTTGCTGTCAGCGTGGCTTCGGCCTGGCGCAGCGCGGCGCTGGTCTGGTCGTCGGTCCAGCCTAGGGTGCTCGCCGCCGCATTCACTTTCGCTTCCAGCGTGCGGATATTCGCCGCCGCGGAATCGCGCGCCGCAGTCAATTCCGCAGGGTCAAGCTCCGCGATCAAATCCGTCTTGTGAACTTCGGAGCCTTCGTCCACCGTGAGGCGAATCATGCGCCCCGCGACCTGCGGGCTGACGATCACGTCATTGCCCGTGACGATCCCCGTCAGGGGAATCTCGTTCCCGCGCGGCGTGGTCGTCAGGTACAGGATGAGCGCCACGACAAACAGCGCTCCGACGAACATAAAGAACTTCGAAAGTTTCATCGCGCCCCTGCCTTGGTCCGGAAAAGCCCGTGCTCGAGAAAATCATGAACGGCTTGGCGGCGTTTCGCCACTTCCCGGGGCCGCAACGGGTCATGCCCCAGGACTCTGCGCAGCACCGGCGCGGCCGCAAAGTAATGCACCATGATGGAAACGACGGTCACCGCCGCGTTTCGCGCGTCCACGCGCCGGAATTCACCCGAGGAAATTCCTTCTTCGATCAAGCGCACCAGCCGGCCGTGCAGCGGCCGGTAGTATTCGGAGACAATCCACGCCATATTCGGCCCGCGGCTCATGATTTCCCGCTGGATCAGCCGCGGATAGTTCGGGTGCGCCAGCACGAAGTCGAAAAAGTGGTCGACGACCGCGACGAGGCGTTTGCGCGGAGGCGGCGCGGACGCGCCCGCTTCAACAACCCTTGCGCCCAATTGCGAAAGCAGCGCTTCCAGCACAAACCGGTACAGCTCTTCCTTGCTGCGAAAGTAGTAGTAGAGCAGGGCCTTGTTCACCTTCGCCGCGCGAGCAATCTCATCCATGCGCGCCCCGGCGAGGCCCTGCTCGGCGAAAATGTCTTCCGCTGTGGAGACAATCCGCCGCGCCGTGGAAAGATCGCGCGCCTGCCGCAAGCTGCGCGGCACGCGCCGCCCCAGGCTCGCCAGTTCCCATCTGTGCGGCGCGGACTTCCGTGTGTGCGCTAAGGTCTTCATAGTCTGACTAACTGGTTAGTCTAAGTGAGTGGCGGAGGGGAGTCAAGTAGCACAGACTAAAGTCTGTGCTACTGGGAGGCTACGTTTCGAGTGTGCCTGAGGAAGCGCTGGCGGGAAGCTCGATCGTGTATTTCGTGCGTTGTTTTTCGCGATGTTGAGCCAGGGCCAGATCGATCAGGCGGTCGAGCAGATCACGGTAGCTGAGGCCGGAGGCCTCCCACAGCTTTGGGTACATGCTGATGGACGTGAAGCCGGGAATCGTATTGATCTCGTTCAGCAGGATGCGGCCGGTGCGGTGTTCGAGGAAAAAGTCCACGCGCGCCATGCCCAGACATTCGAGCGCACGGAAGGCGCGGACGGCGTATTTCTGAAAGAGCTTGACCTGCGCCCGCTTCAGTTTCGCGGGGATCAGGAGGCGCGTGCCTTCTTCGAGATATTTCGCGGCATAGTCGTAGAATTCGCGGTGCGGCACAATTTCGCCGGGAATCGACGCCGCAGGCTCTTCATTGCCCAGAACGGAAACTTCGATTTCGCGGCCGCGGATCGCCCGCTCGACCACGATTTTCTGCGCGAACTCGGTGGCCAGGTCCATCGCGGCGGCGAGTTCCTTGGCGTCGTGCGCTTTGGTCATGCCCACCGAACTGCCCAGCGTCGCGGGCTTGACGAAGACTGGGAATCGAAATTTCTTGCGGATTGCGCCCAAGACTTTGCCGCGCGACTTTTCCCATTCCGCCCGCGTGATGGCGAGAAAATCGCCGACCGGCAGCTTCGCCTGCAGAAACAACCGTTTCTGCATGTCCTTGTCCATGCCCACCGCTGAACCCAGCACGCCCGAGCCAACGTACGGGAGTCCGGCGAGATCGAGCAGGCCCTGCACGGTGCCGTCTTCGCCGTAGGTGCCGTGCAGCACGGGGAAAACGACGTCCACGCGCAGCGCGCCCGCTCGCGAGCCGCTGACGGGAACAAGGGCCGCCACATTCGGGTCGGCGGACAGCATGACGCATTCGCCCGAACGCAAAACGTCCGGCAGCATTTTGTGCGCCGCCGTCCCGGCCAGCCACCGGCCATCCTTCGTGATGCCGATGGGGACGGCTTCGTATTTTGCCGGGTCAAGCGCCTGGATTACGGACGCCGCCGAGATCAGCGAAACTTCGTGCTCTCCCGAACGTCCGCCGAACAATACGCCAACGCGCAGCCGCTTTTTTTCTGTGGTCATAGGTTATGCGATCCGCGAGGAAAACCCTCGCCTCTGAAGGGCTCAGATTCGGCCCTTGTAGCGCCCACCTTCAGGCGGGTGAAGCCCGGCGCTACAAAATCTTTTTTCCCAATCCGGAGAGCACCATTTCGACGCCCAGCAACGCCGTCTTGTTGTGGAGATCGATCACCGGATTGATTTCGACGACTTCGAGCGACACCATCGCTTCGCTGTCCGCGATCATCTCCATGGCCAAGTGGGCCTCGCGATAGGTCACGCCGCCGCGCACGGGCGTGCCAACTCCGGGCGCATCGGTGGGGTCCACGAAGTCCATGTCCAGGCTGACAGCGGCGCCGTCGGTGTCGTCGGAGACGAAGCGCAGCGCTTCGCTCATCACATCGCGCATGCCGCGCTCGTCGATATCGCGCATCGTAAACACGTGAACGCCGGATTCCTTGATCAGGCGGCGCTCTTTCGAGTCCAGATCGCGCACGCCGACCAGCGCGACGTTGCGCGGCTCGACCTTCGGCTTGTAGCCGAGCAGCTCGACCAGTTCCGGCGCTCCGTAACCTATGATCGCGGCCAGCGGCATGCCGTGAATGTTCCCTGAAGGCGAGCTTTCCGGCGTGTTCATGTCGCCGTGCGCATCCAGCCACAAGTAGCCGACGCGCTTCGATTGCCCGCGAAAATAATTCGACACGCCGGAAAAAGATCCCACCGCGATCGAGTGGTCGCCGCCAAGCACCAACGGCAAGAAACCTTCCGCGAGCGAGCGCTCGGTCATTTCGGCGAGGCCGCGGCAAGTTTCGGAGATTTCATTCAGGTATTTGGCGCGCTTTTCGCCGTAGTGTTGTTCCTCAGGCTGCTTCACGGCAACGTTGCCGATGTCTTCCACCGTGTGGCCCAGCGCCTTCAGGCGCTGCTGCAATCCCGCGACGCGCAGCGCGGACGGACCCATGTCCACGCCGCGGCGGCTCTGGCCGAGGTCCATCGGCACTCCGATGATGCGAATTTTTAGGGCCATGGTTGAAACCCGCGCCGGTCCTCCTGAGAATGGAAAGGAGCGAACCCTAAGGGTACACGCGGTAAATCATCCGGGGGAAGGGAATCACTTCACGGATGTGCTCAGTTCCGCAAATCCACGCAACAGTGCGTTCCAGGCCCAATCCGAAGCCCGCGTGCGGAACGCTGCCGTAGCGCCGAAGATCCAGATACCAGCCGAACGCCTCTTCCGGAAGATTGCTTTCGCGCAGCCGCTTGACGAGCAGATCGTAGTCGGCGATGCGCTCGCCGCCGCCGATGATTTCGCCGTAGCCCTCGGGCGCAAGCATGTCAAATCCGAGAGCGAGGTCAGGCCGCAGAGCGTCGGGTTGCATGTAAAACGCTTTCATGGCCGCGGGATAGCGATGCACCATCACCGGGCGGTCGTACGCGCTCGAAAGAATCGTTTCCTCGTCGCCGCCGAAGTCGTCTCCCCACTTCGCGGGGTTCCCGCGTTGCTGGAGAATCTCGATGGCTTCGTCGTAGGTGATGCGCGGAAACGGGGTTTTGACGTTTGCCAGCTTTTCCTGATCGCGCCCCACTGTCTCGAGTTCACGCACGCGGTTTTTCAGCACCGATTGCACGACGTGGCTGACCAGGCCCTCGCCCAGCGCCATCATGTCTTCCAGATGCGTGTAGGCCGCTTCCGGCTCGAGCATCCAGAATTCGGTCAGGTGGCGGCGCGTTTTCGATTTTTCGGCGCGGAAGGTCGGCCCGAACGTATACACCTTGCCCAGCGCCATGGCCGTGGCCTCGACGTAGAGCTGGCCCGACTGCGTGAGGTAGGCTTTTTCGTCGTCAATATACTGGACTTCGAACAGCGTGGTCGTGCCTTCGCAGGCGGCCGGCGTGAAAATGGGCGCTTCGGTCAGAATATATCCCTGCGAGTCCATGAACTCGTGCGCGGCGCGAACCGCTTGGGCGCGGATGCGCAGGATGGCGGCCTGGCGCGGCGTGCGGATCCACAGATGCCTGTGGTCCAGCAGGAAATCCACGCCGTGCTCTTTGAGTTGAATCGGGTACGGAGTGTCATCCGGGACGCGCTGCACGACCTCGATCGCGGTGATCTGAATTTCGAACCCGCCCGGCGCGCGCGGGTCGGCATGGATGCGTCCGGTGACGATCACGCTCGACTCCTGCGTCAGGCCATGCAGCGCTTCGAACGCCGCCGGCTGATCCTTCCGCGAGACGACGCCCTGGATTGTTCCCGTGCCGTCGCGAAAAATCGGGAAAAGCAGTTTCCCGGATTCGCGCAGGTTGTAGAGCCAGCCGCGCAGCGTGACTTCCTGCCCATCGTGCCGCCCGGCATCCTGAATCGTCACCACTGGCATGGGGTCTGGTTCTCTCCGTGTAGTAGGGAACTGAGTTGAGAGTTGACAGTTGAGAGTCGAGAGCCAAGACTCATCCCGGCTCGCGATTCGAACTCTCGACTGTAAACTGTCAACTTTCGACTATTCCAGAACAAATCGCTAGCGCGCGCATGAGAAAAACAGCCTATGCCTGCGCCAGGATCTCTTCGAATTTATCGAACACGCTGCGCAGGCCCTGGAGCGTCCCGGCAAACGCCTGCAGGTCGGCCGAACCGACGGCTACGGCAGGCTCTTTCAGTTCGAATACGAAAGGCGCGTCAGAGGGAAGCGCCGCGAGCGTGGCGTTCCAGTCGATCGTGCCCTCGAAGGGCGGCAAATGTTCGTCGCGCTCGCCGTGATTGTCATGGACATGCGTCGTGACCGCATAATCGCGGATGGCTTCGATGCCCGCCACGACGCCGCCCTCGATATGCGCGTGTCCCGTGTCGAAGCATAGCTTCACGTTTGTCAGGCGCGTTTCGTCGAGAAAATTTTTCAGGTTCACGGGGGTCGCCATCTCGCCCAGCGTGTTTTCAAGCGCCAGGGTGACGCCGCGTTGTCTGGCGAACAGAGACAAAAGTTCGAGTGAACTGAATGCCGCATCCCACCGGCGCGGGTCCGGAAGATCGCGGGGCCGCGCCACATGCTGAATGCAATAACGGAAGGGAACGTATTCCACCAGATCCAAAGCGCGCTTGATTTCGTCCACCGCTTCCTGGCGCCTCATCCGCTCGGGGTCGGAAATCGAAAGCGGCAGGCCGCTTTCGCGCGTGGGATGGAAATCGCGGGTGGTCGGCGAGTGGATGGCATGCAGCGTGAGGCCATGCCCGGCAAGCCACGACGCCAGTTCGCGCGCGTCATCGGCCGAGCGGTAGTCGAAATGCCTGCGGGAGCAGAACAGTTCGATCGCGGAAACCTCCGCGCGCGCCACTTCACCCACCAGAGCGGCGGTTAGTTTGTGGTTGACGAAAAGATATGTGGAAAGAACTCGTTGTATCGTCACGGTTTGCCGGGGCTTTTCATTCGAATCGCTTCGACTCTAAGCGAAACGCCGAATCGCGTCAAGCCGCGCCCGCACAATTCGCGTGCGTCTCCACTTCACGACGCGGAACACGAAGAAGTGGAAAAGGTCGAAGCCGCCATGCGAGGCCACGGCGCGAAACTCATTATGCCTGCACCAGCTTTTGCGATAGATTGTCATTGAGGATACCCATGCCATTCGCACCCGTGGAAGGCGGCCAGATTCACTACCGTTTGGAGGGCAAACAGGATTTTCCGGTGCTCCTGCTGTCAAATTCGCTGGGCACGGATCTTTCCATGTGGGACGCGCAAGCGCCCGCGTTCACTCCGCATTTTCGCGTGCTGCGCTACGACAGTCGCGGGCATGGCGCGTCCACGTCGAGCGCCGGCGAATTTAAGATCGCCAGGCTCGGCCAGGACGCCGTCGCATTGCTCGACCATTTGGAGATCGGGACGATTTCGTTTTGCGGACTGTCGGTGGGAGGAATCGTGGGCCAGTGGCTGGCCCTGAACGCCGCGAAACGTTTGGCCAAGGTTGTGTTGTGCAACACCTCGGCCCACATCGGAACCGCCGAAGGCTGGAACGCGCGCATTGACGCCGTGAAAAAGGGCGGAATCGCCTCCATCTCCAGGGACATTCTCGATCGCTGGTTCACTCCGCCCTTTCATGCGCGCGAGCCCGGCACAGTGGATCGCTTCCGCAAAATTCTCGAAGCCACGCCGCCCGGCAGCTACACCGCGACATGCGCGGCGATTCGCGACACTGATTTGCGAGGCGAGGTTTCCAGGATTCGCGCCCCGACGCTGGTGCTCACGGGCGCGCAGGACAAAGCGACGCCTCCGGAGGGCGGACGGTTCCTGGCGGAGCGGATCGCGGGCGCAAAATATGTCGAGCTGGATACGGCGCACATCTCGAATGTGGAATCACCACGGCGATTTTCGGAAGAAGTCTTGCAATTTCTAGTGAGTTAGGAGAAAAAGCGATGGACGACCTGGAGCGTTTTGCAAAAGGAACAGAAGTGCGGCGCGCCGTTCTCGGCGACAAGCACGTAAACCGGTCACTCGAGAGAAGGAATCCGTTCACCGAAGAATTTCAGGATTTGATCACGCGGTATGCTTGGGGCGAAATCTGGACCCGGCCGGGCCTCCCACGGCACACGCGGAGCCTGATCACGGTGGCCATGTTGATCGCGTCAAACCGCGGAGACGAATTGCGGTTGCACATGCGTGGAGCCTTGAATAACGGTGTTACGCCTGACGAAATCAAGGAATTAATTTTGCAAGCGGCGGTCTATTGCGGCGTCCCGGCGGCGAACTCGGCGTTTCACGCCGCCGAAGAGGTCCTGGCCGAGCAGGAACGTCGAATTTGATCGGGGAAGTTCTGGAACAATTCGCGCTTGCCGCGGTTCACCGTTCACGGCGAGCGCGATCCAATCTGGAGCGTGTATGAAAAACGCTTTTGGGAGAGAAGCCCGTTTTAATGGCCGTGGATTCACGCGGCGCAAGCGGTGGAAGCTGGCCTTGGCTGCGGCCGCGATTTTCGTGTTCGCCAGCTATTTGTTGGGCTTAAGCGGTGGGGCTGCCGCCGCGCATCCTGCTCAAGAGGCGCCACCGGCCAACATTGATACCGCAACAGTTCAGTTCGATTCGGGCGGGCTCCCTCTCGGCGCCTATGTGGCAAAGCCGAAGGGCGGGGGAAAGAATCCCGCCGTGATCGTCATTCATGACAATCAGGGTTTGAACGACGCGATGCGCGAGTTGACCCGGCAGTTCGCCGCGGCGGGCTTTGTGGCGATGGCCCCGGACCTGGCGTCCCGTCCCGGTGCAGTGAAGTCGCCTGGGCAGGCGATGCAGGAGATTGGCCAACTCTCACCGGCTCTGACGGTGCAGGATTTAAGAGCGGCCTTGGCCTTCCTGCAAAAAGACCCCGCCGTCGATCCCGCAAAAATTTCCGCAGCCGGCTTCGGTTGGGGCGGATGGCGAAGCTTCATGCTGGCCACGTCGGTCCCCGAGCTGTACCGTGCCGTCGTTTACTGCGGAAGCACGCCCACAGAGGGCTTTGAAAACGTCCACGCTCCCGTTCTCGCGAATTATGCGCAATTCGATTTTCGAGTCACCGGCAACGCGCTGTGGACGCAAAAAACCATGCATGATGCGGGAAAGGATTTCACGTATTACGTGTACCCCGGCGCGTATCGCGCCTTCTACAGCCCAGGCCCTCAATATGACGCCGATGCCGCCAAGCTGGCATGGACGAGAACCCTGGATTTCCTGAAAAAGTAGTCCGCGGGCGGGCCTAACCTGCATTTCTCACAAAGGATTTGCCATCTCACAGCAATGCGCCTGAATGAAATCTTCCCGCGCGGTTTTGTGGCGCCCCGACGCGTCGGGGCGTTTTTACGATGTGCCAGCTACATAAGAAACCGCCAGCGAGACGCTGGCGCCACCAAGAGACTGTCTTCAGCGACAGAATTCGTAGTTTCCGTTCAGCCCACTTGCATCGTCGTGAGAAATGTCGGCCTACACCTTTTGCAGCGATTCCAGAGCTTTCCCCGTCGCTTTCTCGATGTCGGCATGCAGGCTATTGCCGTGCGCGTCCATCGTCACGATCGCCACGAAGTTCTTTACGCGGATGTGCCACATCGCTTCGGGGATTCCGAACTCCAGCAATTCGACGCCTAACACTTTTTCTACCGTGCGAGCGTAGTACTGCGCGGCGCCGCCAATCGCGTTCAAATAGACTGCGCCAAATTCCTTCAGTGCGGCGGAGGTTTTCGCTCCCATCCCGCCCTTGCCGATCACCGCGCGGACGCCATACTTCTTGATGACGTCGGCCTGATAGGGCTCTTCGCGCATGCTGGTGGTCGGTCCCGCGGCCTTCACCACCCACTGGTCGCCTTGCTTCAGCATCACCGGGCCGCAGTGATAAAGCACGCAGCCGTTCAGGTCCACAGGCGGCGGGTTCTTCATCAGGTAGGTGTGGACGTTGTCGCGGCCGGTGAACATCTCGCCGTTGATCAGGACCATGTCGCCTACTTTCAGCGCCCGCATCTGCGCTTCGGTCAGCGGAGGAGTGAGGACCACTTCACGGCCTGTCAGCTTGAAACCCTCGCCGCGCACCATGCGTTCGACTGGCCGCGACGGGTCACGGTACAGCCACTGGGTAATCGCGCCGGTGGTTGCGTCGAGCCGCACGCCCAGGCGGCGAAACGCCCAGCAATCGTAGGCCACCGATACGAAGTAGCTCGCGGGCAGCCGGTTGGCCGCGGTAATCTTGCACCCAATCAAAGAAGCCTTGCCGCCGAAGCCCATCGCACCCACGCCGAGCTTATTTGCTTCCTCCATGATCTCGGCTTCGAGCTGGGCCAGTGCCGGATTGGGATTCACATCGTCAAGCGTTCGAAACAGTTGTTCTTTGGCCAGATCGTAGCCGTGCGCACGGTCGCTGCCGATGCAGACGCCGAGCGCGCCAGGCGCGCAGCCCTGCCCCTGCGCCTGCCACACCGCGTGCAGGATGCACTTGCGCACGCCTTCGAGGTTGCGGTCGGCGCGGCCCAGATGGTCCAGGGTGCAGGGCACCGAATATTGAATGTTTTTGTTCTCGCAGCCGCCGCCCTTGAGAATCAATTTGACTTCGATTTCGTTCTCTTCCCACTGTTCGAAATGCACGACGGGGGTCTCGATGCCGATGTTGTTGCCGGTGTTCTTGCCCGTGAGAGAATCCACCGAATTCGGGCGCAGCTTGCCGAGGCGCGTGGCTTCGGCCACCGCCTCCAGGATCGCCTTCTTGATGCGGATCTGGTTCACGCCGACCGGCGTGTGAACCACAAACGTCGGCATGCCGGTATCCTGGCAAATGGGCCCCTGATCGTCTTTGGCCATGTCCACGTTGGACAAAATAATGTCGAGCGCCTGAGAAGATTGGGTCCCGGGTGTTTCGCTGCCGGCCGCGATAGACATCGCCGCGCGTACGTCTGGCGGAAGGTTCGTGGACGTCTGGGTGATAAGTTCCAGCAGGCTGCCGGTAAGGAATTCCATTGCGGTATCTCCAAAATTTAATTTTACGCTTCCGGGGTTCAATCGAGCCCCGGACTTCATTAAACAGAGTACTACGTTTTTCCATCGCGTGCGGTCCCGCCGTTGCGGGATTGGAGCCCGCCGGAACGACGGGTGCGGGCTCTACTTGGAGCCCGCCGGAACGACGGGTGCGGGCTCTACTTTTACGCTGAACGCTTCAAGTGAAGCGTGGAGCCCGCCGGAATGTTCGAACAGTACGCGGTTTTCGGAGACGATCTTCGCTGTGAGCCGGGGGATGTGCCGCTTGCGACCTTTCAATGAAAGCGCTAACTTGATGTTGCGATGCATTCGGATAGCGTCATACGGGCTGAAAATAGGGCGCAGGGATTGAGGATCAAGAGAAATAACCTGATCGCGGCATTACTGTCTGGCTTGACGCTCGTGTTTGTCTCTGTAAAGTTTGCTCCTCCTACCCGGATTGGCTTCTTGTTTGGCCTGCTGGCCGGCTTCGTCTACGCCAACGGATTCGAATACTGCTTGCACAGGTTCTTATTGCACTGCGGCCATGGGTTTTTCGCCCAGCAACACATGGTGCATCACGCGACCTTGAAGTCCCCCGAGGCGGCTCGCTACGTCAACTTCTCGCGCAATCCCTGGGGTGTCGTAGGGCTTTTTTGCGCGAACGCCTTGCCCTTCTTCGTTCTCCAGAGGATCTTCCATGCTGGCTGGGCTGCCGGAGCATTTGTGAGCTTTGCCGTGTATTACATGGCGTTCGAAGAGATTCACTGGCGCTCTCACATGGGCGGATGGCTGCCTGCGGCGCTCCAGCCGGCGGCGAGGCATCACCTGCGGCATCACGCGGACGATGCAGATCACTTCAACGTATTCCTGCCGATGTTTGACTGGCTGGTATGGCAAATATCGAGCGTTGGCCGACGGAATCGCGCCCGGCGGGAACTGCGTTAACCTTTTCCAGGCCTGTCGCGGAACGAAGGGTTTCGTGGCGCCGGCGTCTCGCCGGCGATTCTCTTGTCCCTCAGTACAATGCAAGAACGCCGGCGAGACGCCGGCGCCACAACACACCGCGGGAAGCGTTCAATCCATTGCGTTGCTGCCAGATTGTGAATCTGTTGTGACAACCGCGGGTCAATCGTGACCGGAAGCCGCGGCGAGCGCTCTTTTCTCTTTATGGGACAACAAGGGGCACTCTGGCGGTAGCAGGGCCAGTTTTTTCTGGATGATCTGTTCCGAGTATTTTGCCAGATAGTGGACGATCGTTTCGATGCGAATCTTGATGCCGCCGGCCGGTTTGGTGGAATCCAGATCGCCGAATTTGAAAAAGAGGGTTCCCGTGGCTTCGACGATTTTCTGCGTCGGCGTGTAGGTCGGCTGGTCCATGCCGCATTCATAGCTCGACAGGCGCAGCACGCAGGTAATCCAGGGAAGCCGGGCCGCGAACTTGGCGCCCCACAGAATCTCATTCGTATTGCTGCTGTTCGAGGAAGTCCACACGTCGGAGATATCGAGAGGGGACCTAATTTTTCCCGCGCGCACCTCTTCTCCGAAAAGCCAATCCAGCAAGTCCTGATCAATGGGGAGATATTGCAGCCAGAGAATTGGATAGCCGTGCGCTTGCAGGTCCCCTTCGATTTCGTGCCCGATGCCTGGGTCCATGTGGTAAGGACGCCCCAGCACCAGCACGCACGGCTTGCCCTCGCGAGCGCACCACGCCAGGATATTTCTGGATTCGTCGCGCATCCTCTGGTTGAATGCGCGCAATTCCCTGTATCCGGCTTCCACGGCGCGCTGCGTTTCCGGAAAATCCAGGTCCAAAATGTCCTTCAGGCATTCGTGGAGTTGCTTGGGAACCACATCGGGTTCGGCCATGCTCACGAACGGGGACGCGTAGCGAATGCCGTTCTCGGCGAAAACATCCTGTTCTTTCATGAAGCCGGCCTTGATGTTTTCCGGACCGGCCATCACGCGCGTGCAGCTCAACGTCTCCGAAACATGTCCTCGAAGAAAGGACGGGAGCGAATAAATCATGGGGCTGAGGAGGATGTGAATCTTCTTCTTCAAACCGAAGACGAGTTCTCCGTAGTGGCCGCTGATGCATTTCACCGGGTAGCAGCAGTCCACCGTGCCCCGCCCTTTTCCAAACTCCCGGCCTTGTTCCTCGGAACTATCCGAGCTGAACACGATATTTTCCGAGGCGATTCCGAGGTCTCGCAGAAATCCCACCCAGAACTGATGGGTGCTCCACACGTTCAAGACCTTGGGAATCCCGATGCGGATTCCGGAGCGGTCCTTAGGCGGAGGCGGAGACGCGGCGGAAGGCTTCTTTGCGAACCATGTCCGCAATATTGGGAAACGCATTCTTGTTCTTCTCGATTCCGGCCTTGATCACTTTCATTTCGTTCAAGTCTTCGACAAGCCCTTTGGGGCAGGAGTTGTTCACGATGACGCGCTCCCAGCCCGCGGAAAGAGGAACTTTGCTCCATTCCCGGCCGTCGCCGCCGGAAAGCTCGACGTCAATAAAGCTGCGCTGGCAATTCACCGGGCACCAGTTGCACACGGTTTCCTTGGCCGTGGTCGTCTTATAGGCGAGATGTTCGATCACGTCGAAGCCGCGAAATGCGCTCCGGCCGCCTTTTTCCCACCACTCCAGAGAAACCATCGCCGCGCCGATCGCGCCGGCCTCGCCCGAATAAGGATGCACGACCACTTCCGCATCGGGCACTTTGGAACGGATGAAATCCACCTGGGTCTTTACGACCGCGAGATTCTTGTGCGTGCCGCCCTGCAGGATGTATTTCTTGCCCACCTGCGTGAGATTGTTCAATCCACCCGCATAGATCCACACATTCAGGGGAAGAATCGAGCACAGCGCGGCGAGGATTTCCTCGGCTTGCCAGCCCTTGCGCTGTTGATTGACGATATCGCTCTGCAGAAAGACGCCGCATCCCATCGAGAGTTGCGGCATGGCCTGCGCCCGAAACGCTCCGTCGGCGATCTCGCTGAGCGGGATGCCGAATCTTTCCGCCACGCCCTGGAGAAAAGCGCCATTGCCGGACGAGCACTGGGAGTTCAGCCGGAAATCGCTTACCGCGCCGTTCTTCAAAATCATGATTTTGACGTCCACGCCGCCAACGTCGCAGATGCAATCGGCGTCCGGAAAATAATGCAGGCCCGCGGAAGCATGGGCGATGGTCTCGACGACGCCGCAATCCGCGCCGAGAATGTCTTTCAGCAGGTCCTTCCCATAACCCGTAATTCCCAGGGAAAGAATCTCTCCATCGCCGATGGCTTCGCGGAGCTGGCCGAACAAACTGCGCGCGTCCTCGATGGGATTGCCTTTGCTCAGCGCGTAACACGAGAACAGCAATTCCTTTTCGGGCGACAGGCATACGGCCTTGGCAGTGGTCGAGCCGAAATCGCAGCCCACCACGACGCGGGAGAGTTGATTCGCGCGCGACACCGTCACGCCTGCTCCCGCATGCTTGGACGCATCCCCATTGCCGTTCGCTTTCGAGTAGAGGTCGACGAATTCCCGGAGATTGTCTTCGCTCTCGCACAATCCGCCGCGGCCCTGTTTCTTTTTTTCGTCGTATTGGCCTTCTTCAATCCACCAAAGAAGTTTCTTAGTGCCCTGGTATACACCGACCGTCGGCGCCTCTCCGAGGCCCACTTCGATGCAGCCCAGAGCGGCGTAGTACAGCGCGTCCTGCGGCACGTGGATGAGAGACTCCGGATCCTTGCCGTCCGGCATTTCCACTTTTCTTTCTTTCCAAATTCGCGTGAGGTGCAGCCTCCAGGCCTCTTGCAGTCCCTTGAAGAACAAATTGGGGCCGCCGAGAAGCAGGACCTCGGGGGAAGGAGTATTTCCGCGAGTCAGAGTGGCAAGATTCTGATACACAACGGCTTCGAAAAGCGAAGCGATGATCTCTTCGACGGTCACTCCGGCTTTCAGCAGCGTGTTGGCGTCGGCTTCCGCGAAGATGCCGCACTTGCTGCTGATCTTGTGCAGCGCGTGGCCTGTGTAGCGCATTTCAGCAAGCTGCTCGGGAGGAATCTGCAGCTTGCGCGCCGTCTTCTCGATGAAGGTGCCCGTGCCGCCCGAGCAGGCGCTCTGCATGAGCACTTGCTTGCTCTTTGTTTTTTCGTTTCCGTTGAAGAAGATGGTCTTCATATCTTCCCCGCCGATTTCGCTCACGAAACGCACCGATGGGTGAAGCTTCTCCACGCTTGCCGCCACAGCCACAACTTCCTGAATGACCCTCGCTCCGGCCAGCGGAGCAATCAGTCCCGCTCCGGATCCGGTGAAGAAGACGCGGTCCTTTTGCGGGGTCAGGCCATGCTGCCCCTCCAGCCGTGACAAGAACTGCAGTACTTTCTCCGCCTGCTTCGTGTTGTGGCGCTCATAGGCCTGGGAGATCACTTCACCGGTTGGCGAGGCGAGAACGTACTTGCAAGTCGTGCTCCCAACGTCAATGCCGCAGATTTTGGCGCCGTTCGAGCTGGGCCGCTCCGTCTTTGGAATCGTAATCTCCAGGGAGCCGGGCGGCTGCAAAAGCGGGGCGATCTGGACAAATCTCTCGTCGGCCATGAAAACTCCTCGCTGCTGTGCCCAATTTCTTTCCGGCGGGCGAAACCTCTTCTAAGCGGGCTCCCCTTCGGGACTCAGGATAAACAAGTAGAGCCCGCACCCGTAAGCCGCCGGACCATCCCATTGCCTGGTTCAGACCGCCGCCGCGGCCTTGTTTCCCGCGAGATGGAGAACGTAATTGGCTGCCGTGGACGCGTAGCCGAGATGCGGAACGCGATAGGTCGCGCGCTTCACCGCGGGACGCTTTTCTTCGATCTGCCGGAGCTTCTCCAGCGTCATTCCGGTTCTCACCATCGCTTCCACAAATTCCGACTGCGCGCGCTTCTTGGCTTCGGTCAAAATCATCTGGCAGCGGGACAGCGCGTGAACTTCGGCGTCTCCTTTGATCTCGATCGGCGCATAGAGCAGGTCGGGATACTTTCCCTGCACATTGGCCATGGCGCCCACCGACATCGTGTTCGGCATGCAGGAGTACGGCGAGAGTTCGCAGGTCATATTGGCCTTCTTGTGCAGGTGGGCATGGAGGGCCTTGCCGACGAGCATGTGGCCTTCGCCGCCGCGAAGTTCATGATGATAGAAAGGCGAAGCCAGTTGTTTGAGTTCCTCCTGGTCCGGCAGTTCGTACGGCACATTGCCGAGCGCCTTGCGGAACCGGTTGTAGGTGCCAATGTAGAGACGTTCCAGTCCGCGCACCATGGCAATCTTCATCCGCACACGGCGATCTACAATCGCTTTTTTCTCTAGACGCCAAATCGGCGTGTGCAGCAGATAGCCGAGCCACACGGCTACCGGAGGAGGCATGACCTCCGATCCCTCTTGTTCCAGCCAATGCTTAATGTTGTAGTTGCCGTCGCCTTCGTGTGTTTGCAGCCAGAATTCACCCGTAATTTTTATTTTTGGCTTCACCCGCAGGCGGTCAACTTCGATCGCGTCGAACTTTTTCCTCACTTCGCGCAGTGCATCCGCAAAATAGCCGGAAAGGAAGTGCCATGCCAGGACGCCCCATTTCTTCCCGCGAATGGGCCGCTTGCGGAACACTTCGAAAAGGTAGTCCGCGCTCTCGCGCATCACTTTGTCGGTTTGACCCGGGGTAACCTCATAAGGCCGCGTCACGTATTCCATGTCCGTGAGCATGTCGCCGCACAGAATGGCCCAAACGATCCCGAGGCTCAGTGGCATATTGATTTCGAGACCGCCGCCTTTCTCGGGCGTCTGGGCCAACTGGTCCTGCGCAAGAAGGAAGAGGCGAAAATCCTTCAGGCCCATGCCGTCTAGAGCCATCTCGTAAGACTCGTGGTACTGGCCGAAACGGCAAGGACCGCAAGCGCCAGCCGTCAAGAAGACGTAATTGTCGATAGTCGGCTGTTTGCCCTGGGCGGCCACTTCCGACTTCAGGAAGTTCACCAGGCTGCCCGTCGTGAAGATCGTGGGACAGCATGCGCCGACGTCAATCAGTTCCTTGCCAGCCTCGAGGTCCGCGCGCGCGATATTGGGCAAGGGCTTTGCGTTGTAATTTAGATTGTTGAAGACCCCCTGGACCAGCCGTTCGTGCTTCCAGGTAAGGCCGCCGAATAAGATCGTGACCTTGTCCCGCTCTTCCCGTGTGAATGGTTTTGCTTTATACGAGGTGTAGTGAGTGACCGCGGTCGCCATGCTTAGCCTCCTTGCTATCTAGATGCTCAAGATGCGTTCCCCAGTTCGGGTCAGGCTCCCTTCAGCCGGACGCGTCGAAATCTAAAATTCAGTTCGAACCCTCTTGATAGGTGGGAAGTATTGAACAATCGGCAAGAAACAATTGGACATAAGACAACAAGGCAACCCCGTTGGGTTGGAAGGGGAACTGCAATCCGACCCTGTTGTAACAATCCCCTCAGATCGCCTTGCACATCCTCACCTGAGCTGCAAGCTAAGACGTTAGATCGCAATTCGAGTTTTACTGACTTCCGCGCTCCCCGCAGCACGAAGCGCGCACGAAAATCTTTACCCTGGTAGAAGCAACTTTGCCCCAATCTCTAACAGCGCCGAATCTCAGCACCGGCCGGCGAGATAGCGAGATAGAGGGAAGGGCCGAACTCAATCTGGTAGTTATAACAAAAGTCGGTGACGAATGTCACAAAAAATTAGGAAGGAGCTGCCAGAGGGGGGGCTTTGGTCATTAATGTCGTAGTCCCCCGGCCAGCGCCATCCAGCATTCCGCCAGCCTCCGTTTCGGAGCGGCGCATGCGGTTTGCAGCAAGCGCCACGCCCGCCAGCGACGCGATGGAGTGCCAAAGTAGCTCAGGGCTGGCAAGGATGAATTGCTAGGCGGACCATTTTCCGCTATTGTGGTAAGGGGTGGATACTGAACCCCGATGTCAGAAAGTCGTTAACTCTCGTCCAAGACCGCCGGAGGTTTGACGGTATGAGTAGATGCCAGCTTTGCCCCAGCGATTTTGCGAAACAGTGGAATATACCACTAATTGAATCACCCAACTTTCGTGTTCTTCCATCGCTCGGCGCACTCGTCGAAGGATGGGTACTGATTTCGCCACGCCAGCATTTTCTCTCTGTGGGAGCCCTTCCAACAGCGTTGCTTCCTGAATTGCAGGAATTGAAGGAAACGGTGCGCGAGCATTTGACGAGCATTTACGGGCCTGTATGCATGTTCGAACATGGGCCCGCCAAAGAACAACGGAACGTAGGATGTGGAGTTGATCATGCGCACTTGCATATGGTTCCCGTAGATTTTGATCTTTCGGCTGCTGTTACTCCGTACCTCCCGCGCGATTCTCGTTTGCATGAGGCGAATCTAACTGATTGTCAGGCGGCTAGTCGGGATGGAGAGGACTACCTTTACCTTGAGCAACCAATCGGTCAGGGGCGGATTGCCCGGCATCGGGACCTTGGAAGCCAGCTATTTAGGCGTGCAATAGCCGCTCATCTGGGAGTGCCAGGCGAATTCAACTGGCGAACAAACCCTCGAATTGAAAACGTGAACCAGACAATTGAGGCTTTCAAGGGTGTTAAGCAAGGTGGGGTATTGGCTTTTAATGTCCCGGAACACGCGGCATGAGTGAGCAACCGAAAGTAGGCGCGTTTGGCCAAACCGATCCTACTGATAATCGGCAAGTTGGAGACTGGCGCTCGAAATATACAGACTCAGAAGCGCGTCGTGGCATACGAGTTGAGGCAATCTATCTGGGACTTCTTCTGTTGCTTGTGCCATTCGCGATGCTCCTTCTTTGGCTTGGGTATCCGAAAAATTGGCTGCAGCTAGGCGATGAAAGGTACGCCATTCTGCTGAGATATGGTTTCGCTTGGCTCGCTGGAGTTTTGGGTGGGACTCTCTACGATGCGAAATGGCTTTATCATACCGTGGCCCGCCAGTTATGGCACCTAGACCGCCGTATCTGGCGATTATTCACTCCGCATATTTCGGGTGCTCTTGCGTTCATGGTCGTCGCACTTATGGCCTCGGGTCTACTCAAGATTTTTGACAGCCGAGCTGTCGAGTCGAATGCAATGGTTGTCAGTGTCGGCTTTTTGGCCGGCTATTTTTCGGATAGTGCCATAGCCAAGCTTGCCGAGATAGCCGAAACTCTTTTTGGTACCAGTCGCTCAAGAGAAAAACACACATCGCCACCAATGGGAGCCACAGGGGAAGTCCCCAGGGACAAGACATGAGGAATGCTTCGCCCTTGCGATATCCCGGAGGTAAGTGGCGTCTCGCTTCCTGCTTTGAGAAGGTAATTGCCCTCAACTACACTCGACCGCCAGTTTACGCCGAACCCTATGCGGGCGGTGCTAGTTTGGCACTAAGTCTCTTGTTCGCTGACGTAGTCCGAGAAATCTACTTAAATGACCTCGACCCCGCGATCCATGCTTTCTGGGTCAGCGTGCTAAGACATAGCGACGCTTTCTGCAAGTATATTGAGCATATTTCCATTACGCCTTCTGAGTGGAATAGACAACGTAAGGTCTACGCGAGCGGCCTCGCAGCAGGGCGTTTTGCTTTGGGTTTTGCAACATTTTTCCTAAACCGTACAAATCACTCTGGCATCCTGAATGGCGGGATGATCGGCGGCAAGCAGCAGCGAGGAGAGTGGAAGCTCGACGCCCGATTCAACCGCTCTGAGCTTGTACGAAGAGTCAAGAGGATTGCTAAATTCAAGAGTCGCATTCACTTACGATGTCAAGATGCTACAGACTTTTTGAGCAAGGGAAAATTCAGAAACAATAGTCTCGTTTATCTTGATCCACCCTACTATCGGTCTGGAAAGGCACTATACCTCAATGCCTACAAACCGGAAGACCATGAGGTAGTGCGGGATTGCGCATTTAGGCTACGTTGCCCGTGGATTGTCTCATACGACGATGTGGGGGAAATACGAAAACTGTACGGCTCCCAGAAGTCTCGTCGCGTACGATGGATGCACACGGCGCGGAAGGCTCGATTGGGTCGAGAAATCATGTTTTTTTCGCACCACCTACAAGTCCCTCCAATAATTCAATAGGTAGTTAGAATTTTAGAATCAATGACTGCCAATTCCAACTTGCGGAGCGAGTCTTCCAAAAAGCACAGAGAAAAGCTGCCTACGCGCAAACTTGCTCCGCTCAGTGCAGTTACATGCATAGATTCGTCAGGGATAGTGACCCTTTCTAGTGAATTAGTACGCATGGAAGAAGTTGGTTGGAAGGCATTTGGACTGAGCTCCGTCCCATGTGAATGGGTGCCGAAATTTCTAGTGATCAATGCGGATTGCTTTAAGGACGCCAACGCGGAGCAGAAATTGCATGCTGTGTTGAAACAAGGAATGGCGAAGGCCGGTGTGAGCGGTGCTGTTGTCATGCTTCGGTCCAGTGGAACCGCTGAGACGATTCACTATCGAGGTAGGCTCATTTCTGGTACTTGCTTATCAAACGAAATAGTCGCGACTGTAAAGAATTGGATTGCAACGCTACCGAACTCGATTCCGGGCAAAGTTCATTGGTTAGTTCAAGAATATGTACAACCGATGCGGCAAGGCCATCTTTCAAACGAAAGGCGCGTTAGCAAAGAAAAGCGAGATTGGGTTGCGGAACTCGAATTGAAGGAAGGCGTGCCAGGCTACTCGATCCCCATAGCCGTGCGCCGATGGCGCGACGGTGACAGAATGTCTGATTCTTCTCTGAATTGCACAGCGGAATTAGAAATCAGTTTCTGTCTAAAGCGAGTGGCAATGTGGGCCGAGCGATTGGTCTCGCGCATGCATTTTGAATGGGTGTGGAACGGAAACGCCATTCGAGTCGTTCAGGCTGACATCGCCGATTCCGTGAGTGGAGTTGATCCGCATTCATTGGTACCTTCTGAGGTATCACGTGTATTTATTGAATCGCTGACAGCATTTAAGGCGGCAACGACTGAACAGTATGGACGTTTCGCAAAACTTCGAAACGCCAAACTATATCAAGAGTTTGGCTACGTTATGCCAACGTTCTATGTGCTGGATGATGTCCAGGAATTGACGGCCATATTAGGCGGGACTCTCTCGGATACCGTTGAACGCGATCTCGCGGAGCTTACTAAGCGCCCGCTAATCCTTCGGACAGATGGGACAGACATACCGGCTGACAAGCGTGAAATGTTGCCTCGCAGTGAACATCTGCGAACGGTCGACGAAGCAAGAGCTTGGTTGCTTGGTTCCTTCAAGGCTGTTGTGGAACAAAGCGAGCTACAGAAGTCATCCCTTTGCTTGATCGGGCATCATTTCATCCCGTCAGTTGCGTCGGCTTGGGCCCGGGCTGAACCAGGAAAGAGATTGGTCAGAATTGAATCCTTGTGGGGCCTTCCAGAGGGACTCTACTGGTATTCTCACGATACATATGAGGTCGACACACAAGATGTGGTCATAGAGCCAGCGAAGCCGAGTGACAACTTGAAATATGAATTATGGGAGCGATTGCGATATAAAGGCACCTTCATCGCTCCAGATCTAGCTGGAAAGTGGATTCCTTTCGAAACACAAGCTCCGTTCGATTGGCGTTCCAGTATAAACAAACGCCATTGGCTATTCGAAATAGCTCGCACTACACGACTCATCGCGGAGAATGAGAAATATCCATTGGCTGTTATGTGGTTTATTGGAAATCATGCGGCCGCGACATCGCACTCTGTCCTTCCGTGGTTCCACAGCCGGTCGGAACTCGAAGAAGCACCGAAAGCTGCACCACGTAGAAAACTCTCCATGGTGGGAGATCATAGACTTCGCGACAGTTCGGACTGGGAATCCCTAAAGCAACAAGTTGCAGTCGGTAAACGGGTTGAGCGTGTGATTGTAGAACCCACTGATTGTGATCTAGTTCGGAATGCTGAATTTGCGCGAGAACTTGCCGTCTTTGCCGCTTCGAACAACATAGTTATCGAGCTAGCGGGAGGAGTGCTTTCACACGCGTATTACATCCTTCATCTTCACGGTGCACAGGTCGAATGCACCGATCTTTTCGGGGCAAACGAGGATGTCGTCGAATACAACAAGCTGGTCCGAGACAAGATTCCAGCGATTATTGAGCGACGGGGAGAACGTGTCGAGTTAGCAAAACTCAGTGGTGACGCATTGACATCCGCGCTTCGCCAGAAACTTGTTGAAGAGGCTCTTGAAGCTTTAGACGCGAAGTCGGGAGACGATCTCATCGCCGAACTGGCGGATGTCGAAGAGGTCATATCCGGATTGCGTCATGCGCTCAAGGTTAGCAAGGCTCAAATCGAAGCAGAACGTTTGGATAAACTAAAACGTCGAGGTGGTTTCCAGCAAGGCTTCATGCTCACTAGAACGTCAACGCCACATTCCCTCCAGAAGCAGGCTGATGTTAAGGAGGCGACACTAGGGTTAGAATCCGGGGCACAAAGGAATGTTGTGATATCGCGTTCGGAAGATATTCCTTCAACGCCGATTTATCGCCGTCCTGACCTCCGCCAAATTGAGCAGGAAATCGAGAAGCTGTTTGTCTTCCAGACTGAAATTAGGAAGTCCACAAGCTTAGCCCAGACGGTAAACTTCACGTTGCCTATTGATTCCGGGAGCCCCCGGGAGTTTTCGCTAACGGTGGAGCTCCGTCGGGAGAGGTCTTCGATACGAAGTAGCATTCGGCTCCGCGTACGGCCGTCTCAACTTGAGATCAACTTCCCAGACTTTCAACTAAAGTTTGAGTTTTGAAAGCGGTGGTAGCAATTCCCCGTCAGGTATAAGCCAGACGCGCGAAGGTTTCTACTCTTGTCTACTTTAGACCGGCCCTACCTGAATGGACCAAAGCCCATACCCGGGCGCCATCGAATTCTTCGCGCAGGACGCCAACGCCTCATTGCCTTCTCACGTTCGTCATTCATTCTGAGGTTCCACATGTGCATGGCGTTGTAATCAAGTTTTTCTTGGCCGGGGATTGCCGGGGTTGGTGCATCTGGCAGGAAGGGATTGGACATTCGCACTGTGCAAGAGCTTCTAGGCCACAAGACCATCGGCATGACTGTGCGGTATAGTCACCTTGCCCCGAAGCACACGCTGCCGCCGTGGAGTGGTTGGACGCACCTACAGAGCAACCAACCGACACCACTACCGACACCAGAGTATTCCACCAAGTTAGTGTCGATGCGCCAATATTGCAGCAAGCCATTCAGTAGGATAGAGTTATTCGGAAATTGCCCGGGTGGCGGAATGGCATACGCGGAGGACTTAAAATCCTTTGCCCTTCGGGGCGTGCGGGTTCGACTCCCGCCCCGGGCACCACTGTGATATTTTTCAGATTCTAGAACGACGGACTCCACTCGTAAGACTCGGTAGCCGCATGCAAGACACACTTCTCCCCATCCAGGATGTGGCGCGCAAGCTGGAACTTCCGGACCGGTATTTCGAGCAACTCGGGCCTCACAGCGGCAAGGTCAAGGTGGATCTTCTTGCTGATTCTTCTTTACCCCGGCGCGGAAAGCTCATTCTCGTCACCGCCACCACGCCCACCGTTTCCGGCGAAGGCAAGACCGTCACCGCCATCGGACTGGCACAAGGTCTCGCGCAGATCGGGAAAAAAGCCGTGGTTACATCACGGCAGCCTTCGTTGGGTCCTGTATTCGGGATGAAAGGAGGCGCCGCCGGCGGCGGGCTTTCGCAAATCGAGCCCAGCGAAAAGATCAATCTCCATTTCCACGGTGATTTTCATGCGATTGCCTCCGCGCAAAATCTGTTGGCCGCGCTCATTGACGCCCACCTGTTCCACGGCAATGATCTGAACCTCGACCCGGAGCGGATCACCTGGCCGCGCACGATGGACATGAACGACCGCGCACTTCGCCAAATTTCCATCGCCTTGGACAGCAAGAAGGACGGAGCAGGACGCCGCACGGGATTTGTGATCACGGCCGCTTCTGAAATCATGGCCATCGTGGCGCTGGCGCACAATCGGACGGATTTGCGGAAACGGCTCGATTCCGTCGTCATTGGCGCCGCGCGCAACGGGAATCCGATCCGGGGGCGAGACCTGGGCGCCACGGGCGGAATGATGGCCCTGCTGGCCGATGCCGTCCTTCCGAACCTGGTGCAGACGACCGATGGCACGCCTGCTTTCGTGCACATGGGGCCGTTCGGGAATATCGCTCCGGGAACCAGCAGCGTCATCTGTCAGGAGATGGGCTTGCGGCTGGCTGACTATGTCGTAAACGAGGTCGGCTTTGGGTCGGATCTCGGCGCCGAAAAGTACTTCGACATCATCATGCAGCAGTCCGGCATCACGCCTGCGGCCGCGGTTCTTGTAACCACCGTTCAGGGCATCCGGAAGCAGGGAGAGGGCCGCATCGAGCAAGGCTTGCCAAACCTCCGCAAACACATCGAAATCTTGAAAGGCTTCGGGGCGCCGGTCATAGTCTCGCTCAACCGCTTTCCCAGCGACACCGACGCGGACCTGAAGCGGCTGGCCGATGTTTGCTCGCAACACGCTATCGCCAGCGCGGTCACGGAAGCATTCACCAAAGGAGGTTCGGGAGCGAAAGAGCTGGCCGAACGCGTCCTCGAAACCATCGCCGCGAACCCTGCGCCCCCAATAAAACCCATTTATTCGCTGGAGGAACCCCTCACGGAAAAGATTCGGCGTGTTGCGCAAAAAATCTACGGTGCGGCGGATGTGACGATCAGTGACCAAGCCAGGGCAAAGCTGGATCAGTTTACCCAGTGGGGCAGCGCTCCATTGCCCATCTGCATTGCGAAGACACAGTATTCCTTGTCTGACGATTCGAAACTCCTGGGCGCGCCCACGAGCTGGACGCTGCATGTGACGGATGCATTGCTGTCGGCCGGAGCCGGCTTTGTCGTGGTCATCACCGGAAAGACGATGCTCATGCCGGGACTTCCCAAGGTATCTCGCGCCGCGTCCATCGACGTGGACGATGCGGGTCGCGTGATCAACATTTAGCCGGCACTTTTTACAAGAACTCCGGCTCCCGGTAGCAGGCCTGGTCAAGCCTGCGCGTACTCTTTCTTCGGAGTCTCCCGGAGCCAGGCGCCCATCCCACCCGCCGCCTGCAGCCTGCGGGCAGCTTCGCTGGAGACGACTTCCACAGAGACGTTGTAGCGCCGGACCAAATGGGGAAGAACCTCACGAAGCCTGGCGATTTGCCGCTCACCACCGCAAGCCGGGCAAGCGGGATCCTGTGTGCGGTCCGCCCACGAACATTTGAGGCACTGTCGCAGGCTTCCATCCAGGCTCTTGACCACCGCCAGATTGCGAACCCTCCCCTGCTGAAGTTGAACCAATGTCTCGTCGATCCCAAGCACAACGGCACGGCTGTCGCCGAGCAGAGCATCAATCAACGCCAGCTCGCGTTCGCGTTGATGCTTTTCGACGAACGGTTGGATACGTTTCTCCAATTCGGACCGGGATTCTACCCAGCCAAGGTCCTCTTCGACCAGGATGGCTCTCTCGCGGAGCGCTTGCGGGAGCTGCTTCTGGATTCCCCTGGTCATTTCGTCCACGCCGACCAGGAAAAACGAGTCCAGGTGTTCCGCCGCAGACCAACGAACAACATCCTCTGCAATCTCCTTATGGTAGTGCGCATATTGAGCAGTCACATGACGCTCGAAGGCGTCTCGATTCGTTCCGCGAGACATGCGCACACCAGGGCGCGAGATAGGGCCCATCTCCTTCTCCTTCGAGGGCTCCAATTTGAATTCCTTCTCTTCGAGTGCGAGCATCTCCCCTAGCCACAATAGGAAAAATTGCGCGCGCTTTTGCCCGACCACCAATACGCCGCAAGGCTTCTGTTCATCCAGCAACCAAAACAGCTGGGCGAGCGCTGGCGCGCCCCAGTGAACCTCATCTTCCACCTCCACCTGGAGCGGCACGAACTCCCAGGCATCCGGTCCAGCGAAGATCACCGCCCCACGGCAGTTGGTTGGGTGATCCTGAAGATAGGCGCCGGCGCGTTGCACTTGCTGTAGGAAAAGTTGCAGGTCGGATGTAGGCACCGTTTCCGCAACCGCCTTGGCCTGAGACTCAAACTTGGTTAGATAGCCCGGGCTCAGCCCTTGATTGATTTGCTTTGCCGGGTTCGTGTCCAAGTAAATCGTCAAAAGGGGAACTGGGAGATCAGGAAGAGACTGAATCGTGCCAGGTTTCAACATAGGAACCTCCGCGTATTAACGACCACCAGCTATCTTTTCTCGATCCGGACGGGGCCGCACATCCCGAAGGTCGAGTGTCCATGCAAGTTCGCCCTTCCAATTGGACTTTGCCTACAACCTCTCCAGGAATTCCTTCCAAGGGGTTCCGACAAGCGTCTCCGTTGTCGAATGGCCATAAGCGCGGATGATCATGGTGGCACGCTCAACCTGCTTGGGGTCATCGGTTTCCACGACGTCCACGACGTCGAAGCGGCCCAGGGTGGCAAAGCTATGCTTCCATTCCAGCCCCCGGCAATCGGCCTTGATCTTGTTGGACACGGTTTCGGCCAGCTTCTTGAAGTCTTTTGGATCCCGGAAAGCATCGGGCGAAAATCGGCTGAGAATTACGTAAGTCGCCATAGAACCCCCTTCGCGGGTTTCGAATGAATCGCCATGGCGCAGTCAGATTCTTTTCGAAACTTGCGCGACAAATCGCGGGCAGCGGCCGGCGGTGAAGCGCTTCCGACAGTCCCGGGATAGTGTGTCGAAATTCCCAGGAGCTTGACGCAGGCTTTGCGCCGGGCCGCTGCCTAAGGTCGAAGGACAACAGGCCACGACTGGTCAATCCATGGATGCCTCGGTTTGGAAGGCGGACATGGAGAATTTCTGTACTCTTCGGATTTCTGGAATCCGTTCGGCCTCGGAAACTCGCTCCCATCGCAGCCCTCGTCCTCCTATGCTTCTTTTTTAGCGCAAAAGAATCCGGGAAGGCTGTGATGTGCGTCACGGGTCGTCGTGACAGGCGTTGCGAGGCCGATCTTCCAGTACAATGTCTCCCCGGCGCGACGCAAGTATTTTATCGGCCCCCCCCTGTCCTCGTAAGCGTGAAATCATCGGGACCTTTAGCCCGCATTTCACACAAACGGTTTGCCGTTTCACAGCAATAAGCCTAAATGAGAGCTTTCCGCGCGGTTTTGTAGCGCCCCGATGCGTCAGGGCGGTTTGGTGCTGGGCCATCGGCGGAAGAAACCGTCCCGACGCGTCGAGGCGCTACGAAGCCTGTGTTCAGCGAGCAAATTGGTAGTTTCCGTCCCACCCACTCGCATTTTCGTGAGAAAGGCGGGTTAAATTCGCGGGGTTGCTGTGAGCGCGGAGCGGTGCGATAATTTGGCATCGCGCGAGAGACATTCCGCAGGTGGAATTTCTTCAGGGGGAAGCATGGGAATACGAGACGCTTGGATTGGGAAGCGGTTGGCGGAGTCGGCGGCCGCGAATGGAACACGCAACGTGTCGCAGATGCACTATGCGCGCCA
>JBGOZP010000022.1:0-50996 GCA_041480265.1 Terriglobia bacterium
CACATCACGAAAGTGAGCTGTACTAGAAGTCGCCCAGCCAACCGTAAGGAGGCAGGCGCCCAAGGTATGGCCCATGATTGGGGTGAAGTCGTAACAAGGTAGCCGTAGGAGAACCTGCGGCTGGATCACCTCCTTTCTAAACATAGCGGCAACCGATCCTGTGCAGGTGTGCAGGTGAAGTTGCCCAAGCTTCGGAAGCTCTCACGGGCGTCCGAGGTAATCGCTCGAATGATTCAACCTTCGAGCGGGTTCTGACAGATCTCATCGAAACCCAGTTGTCAAAAGGCAATCCCTAAGGGGTTGAGCGCTTTATGCGCTCAACCCCTTTTTGTTTTTCTACACGGCACTCCGCGCCTTCTTCAAATCATGCAAGTAAGGAAGAGGTGAATTCGCCTTGAATAAGCAAGCTCGGATCACAAGTACAAGTAAAGGTCAGATTACGATGCCGCCATCGAAAAACATACGGGATGATGCGGAAACGAATACATATTTCGCTTGAATGAAGGCGATGTTAAGCGGCATACTTTGGAACGTCCGGTGAATCTCATAGCTGCATCTTTCGGCCCACACATCACCTGCAGGGAGTAGACCGCATGAAAGATATATTCGAACCGTTAAGCGCGGTCACCAATAAAATCCTCCGCTATCAGCCTCGCCTGCAAGAGCGCACGGAGCTGACCGCTCCATCAGAGACCCGCAAACCGAGGCTTCTGGACCTTTTCTGCTGCGCGGGTGGCGCAGGAATCGGTTACAGCCAAGCGGGCTTTGAGGTTGTCGGGGTGGATATAAGGTTTCAGCGGAATTATCCGCTCCCGTTCATTCAGGCGGATGCCCTCGCACTCGACCCGAAATTTATTGCGCTTTTCGACGCCGTTCATGCTTCCCCCCCGTGCCAGGCATATTCCGATCTCGCCAAGAGGAACGGTAACGCTGATGAGTGGCCTCGCTTGATTGAGCCGATTCGCGATATGCTTAAACGGTCCGGCCTTCCCTACGTCATAGAGAATGTGGACGGCGCTCCTTTGCTCAAGCCCGTTGTCCTTTGCGGGACGATGTTTCCCCAGTTGCGCGTGCTTCGTCATCGGTTGTTTGAGGCCAATTTTGAGATTGTGCCACCGCCTCACAAGAAGCATCCGAAGGTTCATACCTTTGATCGCCGAAAATCTCATTTCGGGAAAACCGATGAGTGGAAGAATTTTGTGCAGGTCACGGGCGGCGGCAATTGTACGCTCGCTGCTGCACGCGAGGCTATGGGAATAGACTGGATGACCAAGAACGAAATTAACGAGTCAATTCCACCGGCCTATACACGGTTTATCGGCCGGGAATTGCTGCGCCACCTGTCCTTCGGTGAACAAGAACGCGCCAAGTCGCGCAGGAATGCGTAAACCAGGGTCAAAAGAGAGAATCAGGCGATTCCTGCTCGCTCACATCGGTCAAGTAGTTACGTCAATACAGATTCGTGATGCTGCCGGCAAGGGCGTTAGTGAGTGGGCGCGGCGTGTACGAGAGCTACGCGAGCAAGAAGGCTGGCCGATCATCACGCACAACGACAGTGCGGACCTAAAGCCCGGCCAGTATCTCCTAAATGAAAAACCGCCGAAGAAGGCAGGAGTAGCGTTTGCACAAGGTATTTCGGCAAAACTCCGCGCGGAAGTACTCGACCGCAACGGCTTCACCTGTCAGATGTGCGGCCTAGCGCCCGGCGATATTGATCCGGCAACAGGGCGCAAAGTTAGGTTGCACATCGGCCACATCAAAGACAAGAGCCTCGGCGGCAAGGACGAACTCTCCAATCTCCGGGCACTATGTTCGACTTGTAACCAGGGCGCGAAAAATATCACGGGCGAAAAGCCTACTGGAATCTGGCTGCTATCCCAAATCCGCCGCGCTGGGCAGGATGAGCAGCGGGCCGTTTTTGATTGGCTTCGCAAGAAATTCGGCGCATGACGGACAAAATCTCGAAAGAACGGCGTAGTGCCAATATGCGCGCCGTCCGCAGTCGGAATACGCAGCCGGAGATGCGGGTGCGTCAGATCGCGCACCGCTTGGGCTACCGTTTTCGACTTCATCGGCGCGATCTGCCGGGCAAACCGGATATTGTTTTTCCCGGTCGTCGAAAGGCGGTTTTCGTCCATGGTTGCTTCTGGCACCAACACAATGGATGCCGGAGGGCGAGCCTCCCGCAAACTAACCGCGGCTTCTGGCGTACCAAACTTGCGCGCAATGCGGCCAGGGATGCCGAGCAGCTTGCGGCCATCAGGAAGCGCGGCTGGCGGGCGCTGGTAGTGTGGGAATGCGAGATCAAAAACGAGAAGCACCTGACGGCTCGGCTCCGACGGTTCTTAGGTCGGTAGCGATTTGAGTATGTGACTCTTTCATGTTTTTGCGAGGCAATACGCACGCGGGGAAATTGGCTACGAATTGCCCTCATGCCTGCAACAATCTCATTAGTCCCACGGCGGCGTGGGAAAGGCGCGCGCCGCGGCGTGACACCAAGTACAAAGAGCGCGGCATCTTGAGTTGCCGGATGCGGACTTCGGCGAGCAGTTTGCGTTCGACTTCCCAGCGGACACACATGCGCGGCACGATGGCCACACCCATGCCCATTTGCACGAAGCGCTTGATGCTTTCGATTGTCGGCATCTCGACGTCGCGGCGCAGCGTCGTGCGGTGCTTTTCGAAGAGCTGAATGACGCGCGAGCGGTAGGGCGACTCTACGTTGTGGGCGATGAAGGTTTCCTCGCCCAATTCCTTGATGTCCACCGAGCGGCGGCGCGCCAGGCGATGCTTGGGCGGCACGACGAACGTCAGCTCATCGCGAACAATTTCGACGGCCGCGAGTTTCGGCTCCTGCGGCACGTAGGATACCGCGCCCAGGTCCAGGCGGTAATTCAGGACCTCCTGCGGGATGTCGCGGGAAAGCGTGCGGTGCATGACGAGCTTCACGCCGGGATAGAGTTTCCGGTAGCGCGCGAGCGCGGGCAGCAGCGCGTGGATCGAGCTTTCGTTTACGCCGAGCGTGAGTTCGCCGCGGCCCAGGCTTTTCAAGTCTTCCATGCCTTTCTGAATTTCGTCGCGCAGATTCAGCAGGCGCTCGGCATAGTCGCGCAACAGTTCCCCGGCATCGGTCAGCTTCACCTGGCGCGCGCCGCGCACCAGCAGCGGCTGGCCAAGCGATTCCTCGAGCTTGCGGATGACGATGCTCACCGCCGGCTGCGTGCGGTACAGCTTCCCGGCAGCGCGGGAAAAACTCTGCTCTTTCGCGACGGTCAGAAATACGTGCAGTTGGGATAGGTCCATTTGTGATCCTCCGGCGAAGCAGCAAAGCGGCTTCAGGGGCTAAAGCCCGATTGTGTGGCCCATGCAATGTCGCGGCTGAAGCCGCGACCCACAAAGACATGAAGCATAGAACCGCCCTGGACCCATATAATAATACTTTATGGCGATTACAACTATTATAAATTGGACGCGGGTGGTCTTATGGGGTGAAATGGATGGTGCACGGGAGTGTTGCCGACTATGGACATCGTACGCATCTTCGATACCACGCTGAGGGACGGAGAACAGTCTCCGGGATTTTCCATGACCGTTGCGGAAAAAATCCGCATGGCCCGGCAAATCGAATCGCTGGGCGTGGACGTGATCGAGGCCGGCTTCCCCATCGCCTCGCGGGGGGACTTGGAAGGCACGCGCGCGGTGGCCCGCGAAATACGCTCGTGTACCGTGGCCGCCCTGGGGCGCGCCCGGCGCGACGACATCGACGCGGCTCTGGATGGCCTGTCCGGAGCGGCGCATCCCCGGCTGCACACGTTCCTGGCGACTTCGGATCTGCACCTGCGGCACAAGCTGCGCATGACGCGCGAACAGGCGCTTGAAGCCATTTCGACCAATGTGCGCTATGCGCGCGAACGCTGCGCCGAAGTCGAATTTTCCGCCGAGGACGCCAGCCGCACCGAAATCAATTACCTGTGCGAAGCCGTTGGCCGGGCTGTGCAGGCGGGCGCCACGATCATCAATCTGCCCGACACGGTCGGCTATTCGGTGCCTGAGGAGTACGCGGCCATGTTCGAAAGCGTCATCAAATATCTGGATGGCGCGAATGGAATCACATTAAGCGCGCACTGCCACGACGACTTGGGCCTGGCTGTGGCCAATTCCCTGGCGGCAATTCGCGCGGGCGCGCGGCAACTGGAATTAACAATCAACGGAATCGGCGAGCGCGCCGGCAATGCCGCGCTGGAGGAAGTCGCTGTGCTGCTGCATGTGCGGCAGGCCACCATCGGCATGACTACGAACCTGCATCTGGACAAGCTGTATGCGACCAGTTGCCTGCTATCGGAGATTACCTGCGTGCCTATTGCGCCCAACAAGGCTGTAGTAGGCGCCAATGCGTTCGCGCACGAGGCCGGCATCCATCAGGACGGCATACTCAAGAATCCTCTCACCTACGAAATCATCTCTCCTGAAACGGTCGGCGTCTCCAAGCGTCAAATGGTGCTCGGCAAACATTCGGGCCGCAATGCGCTGCGCGTGGCACTGGTCGAAATGGGCTACGCTCCCACCGCGGAGGAGCTGGACGAGTGTTACCTGCTGGTCTCGGCGCTGGCCGACGAATCCAAGCAAGTTCAAGATCGCGACCTGCTGGCCATTGCACATAAAGTCATGCACAAGCACGGCACGCAGACCGTCGTTGCGGCAGAGTGAAGAGCCGGCCCTTCCTGCGTCAGGGCGAGCGGGACGCCGGCGCTACCAAAACCATCGCATCCACGCATTGGGACTTTCGGAAAATTGAGTCACTGCCGAAGCCGCTGGACATTTGTCCCCGGATATACTTTCATAGCTTCCGTCAGAAATCCTTACTGGGAGATCCCTCATGCGTAAGGTGTTGCCTGTCCTCGTAGCACTGTCCCTTTTTGCGCCGGTCTCGATCGCCCGCGCGCAACAGCCGCAGCGGCAAAAACCTCTGGACATCTATTTCATGGACACCGAAGGCGGGCAGGCCACCCTGTTTGTGTCGCCCTCCGGACAAACCATGCTGGTGGACACGGGGTTTCCGGGCAATCAAGGCGCAGCCACTGCCGCCGAGGCGAATGCGCCGGGAATCACGCGCGACGCTGACCGTATCACTACCGTTCTGAAGCAGGCGAACATCGCGGTCCTCGACTACGTGGTTATTACGCACTACCACGGCGATCATATGGGCAACGCAGCCGAGCTGGCCAATCGGATTCCCATCCGGCACTTCGTCGATCACGGCCCCTATATGGTCGAGCTGCAGCCAAACCGAGTTGCGCCCTATTTGTCCTACCAACCGGTGCGCGAGAGGGCTCACACCATCGTGGCCAAACCCGGCGACAGGATTCCTATTGCCGGTCTGGATGTGCAAGTTGTGTCTTCCGCCGGAGAGCTGATTACCAAACCGATGCAGGGAGCGCCGGCAGCGGGAACACCCAACCCGCTCTGCCGCGACGCCAAACTGAAAGACCAGGATGCCACACCAGAAAACTTTGAATCAATTGGGCTTGTCATCCAATATGGCAGCTTCAGAATCCTGGACCTTGCTGACTTGACTTGGAATCAGGAGCACGCTCTGGCCTGCCCGAACAATCTGCTCGGCACTTTCACTGTATTTCACACGACGCGGCATGGCGATCCCCATTCGGGAGCGCCGCAACTCATGCACGCTCTCCGTGCCAGGGTCGCTCTGATGAACAACGGCGAGAGAAAGGGCGGTTCGCCCGAATACTGGCAAACCGTCCACGAAGCGCCCGGGCTCGAGGACTTCTGGCAACTGCATCGCTCGGCGGCGGGCGGCGCGGAGCACAATTCGCCGGAACAATTTCTCGCAAATCTCAACGAGACCGACCACGGCCACAACATCAAGATGTCGGTCCGCGCGGACGGCAGCTTCACGGTGACGAACGAGCGCAACGGGTTCACGAAAGAATATCCGGCGCGGAAAAGCACACAGGCTCGGCCAGAGGCGCAACCATGACCGGTCAAATTTCAGGCGGGATCCACGCTTCACTTGAAGCGTTCAGCGTAAAAGTAGAGCCCGCACCCAAAAAGAAAATTGTCCTCCTTCCGGGGGACGGCATTGGTCCTGAAATCGTGCGGGTGGCTGTGCGCGTCCTCAAGGACTGCGCCGCCGAATTTGGCCACCAGTTTGAGTTTGCCGAGCTCCCTTTTGGGGGCTGCGCCATTGACTCGGCCGGAATGCCTCTGCCCGCGGAGACGCTTGCGGCCTGCTGCGCTGCGGACGCGATTCTGCTTGGCGCGGTTGGAGGCCCCAAATGGGATGCGCAGCCCATCGGCAAGCGGCCGGAAAGCGGTCTGCTCGCGCTGC
Organism: Terriglobia bacterium; assembly: GCA_041480265.1. Lineage (GTDB taxonomy): Bacteria > Acidobacteriota > Terriglobia > Acidiferrales > UBA7541 > Palsa-360. Next base: position 6,350 of record JBGOZP010000022.1, read on the forward strand.
GCAAGGAACTCGGCCTCTATATCAACCTCCGGCCAATTGATCTGTGCCCGGCGCTGCTCAGCCTGTCGCCGCTCGGCGCGGATCGCGCGCGCGACGTCCACTTTGACATCATCCGGGAACTGGCCGGGGATATTTATTTCGGCGAGCACCGCGTGGAGCCCGATGCGAGCGGAGAACGCGCTACCGATGAAGCCGTGTACACGACGGGAGAAGTGGAACGCGTAGCCAAGTATGCATTTGCGCGGGCCGAAGCGCGCACGGGGCGGCTGGCTTCGATCGACAAAGCCAACGTGCTGGCCACATCGCAGCTCTGGCGCCGGACAGTGACGCGCCTCGCGGCAGATCATCCCGGAGTAAAGCTCGAGCATCTCTACGTGGACAATGCGGCCATGCAACTCGTGCTCGCGCCCGCGCAATTTGACGTGATCCTCACCTCGAACATGTTTGGCGATATTTTGAGCGACCTCGGCGCGGCTCTGGCCGGCTCGATTGGCCTGATTCCTTCGATGAGTTGCGGGCCGGGGCCGTCGCTGTACGAGCCGATTCATGGCTCGGCCCCCTCGCTTGCCGGAAAAGACGTGGCCAGTCCGGTCGGGACGATACTTTCCGCGGCGATGCTGCTCCGCGAAAGTTTCGGCCTCAAGCGCGAAGCGGAATGGATCGAATCGTCGGTGGACCGCCTGTTCTCACAGGGCATTCGCACGGCGGACATTGCTGGACCGGGAACCACCCCCGTGGGCTGCCAGGAGTTTGGCGAGCGGCTGCACGCGGAAATGCTCGGCGCGGCCGAACGCCAGCAACGCCATGGCCAGGGCGCCTAACGGGAGCTTGTTGTCCTGAGCAGTTTCTTGAGCGATTGAATCTGCCCGGCGTGATAGACGTCGTGGAACGCAATGCCGGCAATCATCCGCCGCGCCGAGGTTTTGCTCCCCTGCGCAGGACGATCCAGATATTCGGGTTGCAATGCCGAGACGGCTGCCTTCAAGCGCTGATGTTCTCCATCCAGCAGCGCCACATCAGCCCGCCAGGCCTTTTCGCTGCGATCAGCGGGGCGGACGAACCAGTTGCTCCCTGGAAGGGTAAACGAACCGCGCTTTTCTCCCAGCAGCCGGCGCCTCACGGTATATTTCCAATAGGCCGCGTGAATAACAATTTCCCAAATGTTGTGCCGCCCGGCCCTGGGACGCCGCGCCGCTTCGCGCGCCGTGAGGCCGCGGAGCGATCCACGCAGGTTCGGCCCGTGCCATGCGGCTCGGCTGTAAGCTTCGTCCAGCAGTCCCAACAGATGCTTGATTTCCAGGTGCGGCATTTTTCCTCCGGAGGATGCGGGGCCACTGCCGGCAGCCGGTTCAAAACACTATAGCGGAATTCCGCATGGCGCATGCAAATCCTTGCGAATCAGGGCTCAAGAATGTTAGCTTCATCCTGGTCTAATCTGCGTATCTCTCACTGATCCTTGTCGAATGGAACTCAGCATTGAGTGACTTGACTTCGCCATACGGTTCCAACAACGGCCACGACGCTCCCGAGAACAATCCGGCAGTCTCCGGAACCCCGGACCTGCGCGCGCTGACCTTCTGGCGGGTGGAAGGGAGCCTGGCGGACCTCGGCGCGATCCGGCCGGTGGCTTATTTCACCTGGAACTCCCACACCTTCATCGGGCGCTGGGCGCGCCGGGGAGGGATGCTGTTGCTGGCGCTGGCGCGGCCTGTTTTATATGCCTGCCACCGTGTTTTTGCCACACGCGTGCTGCATACCCTTCTGGCCGGGGTCACGCGCGACCGCCTGGACCTGCTGGGCGAAGAATATTTCGAATACGTTCTTAAAAAACAGCTCAAACCGGAGGGGGTGGCGCGCCTGAGCGAGTGCATCGCGGCCAGTGGCGCGAGCAATGTCGTGCTCGTCAGCCAGGGCCTGGAGCATGTGATGCGGCCGCTGGCAAAGCATCTCGGCGTTGAACTTCTGGTGTCCAACCGGCTCGAATTTCGCGGTGGGATCGCCACAGGCCGCCTGCTTGACCCGGTGATTCGCCCGCGCAGCCCCCTGGCATGGGCCTTTGAGCGCGGCGTCGACGGCAGCGTGCCCGCCGAACGCCTGCTGCGACACCTGGGGCTCACTGCCCATCCGGAACAACTGGAGAAGGCGATCCTGCCCGCCGAGCGCCCCGAGGCTGCGAATCAACGCGCCCTGGTTGTATTCGACCGGAAGGCGCGGATCGAGCCGCTTTCCGTCCGCCACACTCTCGCGGGCAAGAACATTCTGCTGATCGGAGTGACTGGTTTTATCGGCAAGGTCTGGCTGGCGCAACTTTTGAGCGAGGTCCCTCAGATCGGCAAGATTTATCTCCTGGTTCGGCGGCAGCGCGCCACAACGGCGCGGCAACGCCTTGAGAAAATCATCGAGGAGTCGCCGGTTTTCGACCGCCTGCAGGAACGGCTAGGCGATGGGTTTACAGACTTCGTCGCCGAGCGCATAGAAGTCGTCGAGGGCGACGTGAGCCAGCCGGGGCTGGGCATGGCTGCTGACATCGCCGCGCAGCTGGCGCGCACGCTGGACCTGGTCGTCAACAGCTCCGGGCTGACGGACTTCAATCCCGACCTTCGCGACGCCCTTGCGAGCAATGTCACCCCGGTCATTCATCTGATGGATTTCCTGCGGGCCTCCGATCATGCTGGGCTGTTGCACCTTTCCACTTGCTACGTCGTGGGCGCGAAGGACGGCCGGGTGACCGAAGAAATCCATCCGAACTATACGCCGCTGGCAATCCCCGGCTTTGACGCGGAGCACGAGTGGCGCTCCCTGCTGGAAGTGGTGGCGCATGCGGAAGCCCGCGCCGAAAGCGCGGAGATCACGGCGGCGCTGCGCCGGCAAGCTCTTGGGAGACATCGCGGCAGCGTAGAGCCTTCCGGTCCGGAACTCGACAATCTCCTCCGAAAGAATCGCTTGCGGTGGCTGCGCAATCGCCTGACGCGCGCCGGGACGCGCCGGGCGCGGCGCCTTGGCTGGCCCAACACGTACACGCTGACGAAGTCCCTCGCCGAATCGCTGATCGCCCGCTACGGCGTGGGGCTGCCGATTGCTATTGTGAGGCCTTCGATCGTCGAAACCTCGACCGACCATCCCTTTCGCGGCTGGAATGAAGGCATCAACACGTCCGCTCCGCTTTCCTATCTGCTGGGCACCTATTTCCGCCAGTTGCCCACCAACGAGCACAAATGCCTCGACGTGATCCCGGTTGACATGGTTTGCAGCGGCATGACTTTGATCGCCGCGGCGGTCATCGCCAGGCGCCACGCGCCCATCTACCAGCTGGCCACGTCCGCAAGCAATCCCTGCGACATGGGCCGCTCGATCGAGCTGACCGGCCTCGCCCACCGCAAGCACTATCGCGCGCAACAGGGATTGGAGCACTGGATCAAGATGCAGTTCGACACCATTCCCGTCTCCAAATCGCGCTACGAGATCTTCTCCGTTCCCGCGCAGAAAGCCGTGGTCCAGGGCATTAACCGCGCCGCCTCGGCTCTCCAGATGAAGCGTCCCCCGCTGGCCCGCCAGGAACGCGACCTCGTCCGAGTCGAGAAGCTCATCGAACTGTACGAACCGTTCATTCTGTACAATGAGCAGGTGTTCGAATCGGAAAACGTCCAGTTGCTTTCCGCATCTCTTCCGGAGGACGAACGCGCCGCTTTCCGCTATGATCCTTCCTCGATTGACTGGTGGGAATATTGGATTAACATCCATATCCCGGCTTTGCGGCGGTGGGTGTATCCGCTCATAGAAGGGCGCGCGCCGGAACCGCGTCCCCGCCGCGTCTTTTCTCCACAGCCCGCCTGGAGCGGGACGGAGCGCCGAAAAGGCTCGGAGCAAGCAGGGACTGCGCCGGGCGCAGGGACGCAAGCCTGACTCATGGCCATCTTTCTGACCGGTTCGACCGGCTATATCGGCGCGCACATCGCCGCGATTCTCCTGGATCGTCATGCGGATCGCCTGAATCTGCTGGTGCGCGCGAAGACGGACCGCGAGGCCAACGAGCGCCTTTGGCACGCCCTGCAATTGCATTTGAATTTTTTTCAATTCCAGGACGCTCTCGAAACGCGCATCTCCATATTCCGAGGCGATCTCACCGATCCGCGTTTTGGCCTGGACGCCGCCGAGTACTCGCGTTTGGCCGGGACAACCGAGTCGGTAATTCATTGCGCGGCGTCGCTCAACCGCAAATCCGAAAAGAATTGCCTCAACGTAAATCTTCGAGGGACGCTGGAAGTCGCGCAACTGGCTCGCCGCGCGCAGGACGCGCACGGCCTGCGGCGATTCAGCCAGGTCTCGACCGTCGCCGTGGCCGGGACCCGCAGCCACGAAACCGTCACCGAGGACGCCTCGATCGACTGGAACCGCTCCGACTACGATCCGTATGCGCGCACAAAAAAATTCTGCGAGCACATGGTTCGCGAACTGCTTCCCGAAGTGCCGCGCACGGTTTTCCGCCCGAGCATCGTGCTGGGCGATAGCCGCCGCGCCGAAACGACGCAATTCGATATGGTTCGCGCGTTCGTTTTTCTCGCTGGACTGCCTGTCCTGCCGTTCCGCCCGGATGACCGGATCGACATCGTCCCCGTGGATTACGTCGCGGAATCGGTCGTCGCGCTGCACCAGAAGCAGAATCCGCTGCACGAGATTTACCACCTCTCCTCGGGCGCCGGCGCCGAAACTTTCGGCCAGCTTACGCGCGCGATTGCGCAGGCATCCGGAAAAATGGAGCCGCTGTATTGGCCCGGGCTCGAGCGCCCATTCTCTTCCACGGTGAACTGGCTGGCCGGATATCGCGGAGGGTTAGGCCGGAGCGCGTCGTTGCTGAAAGTCTTTATGCCGTATCTGGTGTGGGACACCGTGTTCGACAACTCGCGCGTTGCGGCGGAGATGGGCCGCGCCCCCGAACCGTTTTCGAAATATTGTTATCCGCTGCTGCGATTCAGCCGGAATTGCCACTTCTCGTATCCCTACCGGGAATGGCCCGCCTCTGTCGTCCCCGCCCTGGAGAACGCCGCAACCGCCGGCGCGGGCCGCTCGGGAGAGTTCCAACCATGATGGATTTGGTCCTCCAGGTCTGGACCAGCTCGCTGATCGAGCTGTCCGGCGCGCTCTGGAAGCTCGGCGCGGGGCGTTCCTGGCAACCGGGAGAAAAACTGAACCTGCTCTTTGCAGGGTATAACGGCACGCGCAACACCGGTTCCGACGTGCGCGTCGAGGAGATGCTGCGGCAGGTGCGGCAGGTGCTGGGGGCGGAAAATCTCGCGCTGAGCGTGATGTCTCAGAATTTGGATTGGAGCCGCGGGTATTTCGGCGATGCGCGCCAGGTGTTTCTCCCGGACATTTATCCGCCGTTCCTGTTCCGCGAGGTGCGGCGGCAGCACGGCGTGATCGCGTGCGAAGGATCGATGTTCAAGAGCAAATTTGCGAATGCGCTCACCACCATGTTCATCGGCGCGCTCGGAATCGCGTCCGCCGAAAACAAGCTCTCCATCGGCTACGGCGCGGAAGCGGGCTACATGGACCCGCTGCTCGAAAAGATGTGCGCGTACTATTGCCGCCACTCGCTCATCCTCACGAGGAACGAGGAGTCGCAAGCGCTTTTGGGAAAGCTTGGCGTTCCCACCGAACTCGGCACCGATACGGCATGGACCTTCGAGCCGCACCCGCCCGAATACGGCCGTCAGGCGCTCACCGATGCGGGATGGGACGGCCGCATGCCGGTGCTCGCGGTATGCCCGATCAACCCGTTCTGGTGGCCGGTGAAACCGTCTACCTCCAAGTTCGTCGCGCATGCCTGCTTTGGGGCCTACAAGGAAAGCCACTACCGCACAATTTACTTTCATAAGTCCGGCCACGAGGTTGACGCCGCGTATAAAAAATATCTCGGCGCGCTGGCGGGCGGGATAAAGGCTTTCCGCGGCAAGCACCGCGTCTTTCTGGTTCTGGTCGCCATGGAGCGGCTGGATACGCGGGCATGCGATGCCTTGTCTCCGGAGGTTGGCGGCGCGCCGGTCTTCAGCTCCGAGATGTACAACATGTACCAGCTGGTGAGCATTCTGCGCTGCTGCAGCCTGCTGGTTTCCTCACGCTTTCACGCCATCGTCACTTCCATGCCGGGCCTGGTGCCTTCGGCGGGAGTGACCATGGACGAGCGCATCGGCAACCTGCTCCGGGAACGCGGCCACGAACACCTGCTGCTCACGGTGGACGATCCGGACCTGGAAACGAAGCTCGTCACGGTCATGGAGCGTCTCGCATCGGATGCCGACGCCATACGCGACGGCATCGCGCGCTCGGTGGTGCGCAATCTGAAAACCATGGCCCGCATGGGAGTCTTCCTCGAACGCGCCGTACACCAGCGCTATCCGGAATTCCCGGTGCGCTCGGGCGTGCACAGTTGGGAAGAATATCTTCCGCCGCTCAGCGAAAACCTCGAACGGCTGGTCAAAACCTACGAGGGTGCGGCAGCCGTGGCGGCGGGCGATTAGGCTGGATTTCTCACAACGGATGTAGCATGAACTCTGATCTCGTCCTATCGTGCGCCGGGAGCGTGGGCTGGTGGCGCCGGCGTCTCGCTGGCGGTTTTGCGCCGCGATGGAAGTGCAAAAATCGCCGGCGAGACGCCGGCGCCACCAAACCCCGCACTCCGCGGCAAAATGTGGAACTACTGGTCCACTTGCTCGGATCGTGGCTAGAAATGCGGGCTAGAGCGCACGCTTGGCAATGAACTTCCTTGAGAACATCTTCTCGCGATTGCATCAAGCCCCCGGCCGCGTGCTTCTGGCCGAGGCGCACGAGGGGGGCATTCGCACTGCAACCGGGGCGGAATTGCTCGCGCAGATCGCGGCCGCGCGCGCGTTTCTGCGCGCCTCGGGCCTTGCGAAGGGCGACCGCTGCGCCCTGGCCGCTCCGAACAGCATCCGGTGGGCCGCGCTCGATCTCGCGATTCTCGCCGACGGGCTCATCGCCGTCCCGCTGTACGCCCGCCAGGCCCCTGCCGAACTTGCCGCGATGCTGCGCGACGCCGGACCGGGCCTGATCTGCTGCGACGACGCAGCCCTTCGCGATTCCATCGCCGCCGCGTGGCCGGATGCGCCACGCCTCGTATTGTTTGACGACATTTTCGCGGCGCCTGCTCCCGCGCAGATGCCTCCGCCCATCCCCCTCGCGCCGCGGGACGCCGTCGTCATCCATTACACATCGGGGACTTCGGGCGAAGCCAAGGGCGTCATGCTCACCGTGGGCAACCTCGGCCACATGCTTTCGTGCACCACGTCGCGCCTCGATCAATTGATGGGGCCGCGCGATGTGCCGGACCGTGTCTTCCATTACCTGCCATTTTGTTTCACCGGGTCGTGGATTCTGCTGCTGTCTTGCCTGTCTCGCGAGAGCGTCCTCACACTTTCCACCGACCTCACGAAACTTGCCGGCGAAATTCGCGGCGCCGCGCCCCATTATTTTCTCAATGTGCCCACGTTGCTGGAGCGCATTCGCAGCGGCGTCGAGGACAACATTCGCAAACGCGGCGGCATGATTGCGAAGATTTTCGATCGCGCGCGGGCCGCGTGGCTTCGGCTCGACGCGAAGGCGCCGCACCCGTGGGACTTTTTCTGGCTCGGCCTGGCGGGGGTGCTTATTTTCCCTTCCATCCGCAAACGTCTCGGCCCGAATCTGCGCGCGCTCATTTGCGGTTCGGCGCCGCTGGCGCGGGAAACGCAGCTGTTTTTCATGATGCTCGGTATTCGCGTGCTCCAGGTGTACGGACTCACGGAGACCACGGGCATCTGCACGATGGACGACCCGCGCCACATCGATCCGGGGCGCGTCGGGCCCGCCATTCCCGGCATCGAGATGAAACTCGGCGAGAACAGCGAAATCCTCGTGCGCGGACCGAATATTTTCCCCGGCTACTGGAACCGGCCGGAGCAAACGGCGCAAGTGCTGCGCGACGGCTGGTTCCACACCGGCGATCAGGGCGACGTGGACGCGCATGGAAACTGGCGCATCACCGGAAGGCTGAAAAATCTCATCATCCTGAATTCCGGCCACAATATCGCTCCCGAGCCGATCGAGGAAGAGCTTCTCCGCGCGATTCGCGGCGCGCAGCAAGCCGTGCTCGTCGGAAACGGACGCAGCTTCCTTGCGGCGATCATCACGGGCGAGGCCGCGCGCAATGAAATCGAGTCGCAAATCGAACGGTTGAACGCTACACTTCCTCATTACCGGAAGATTCGGATGTTTCACGCCGTGCGGGAGTCTTTTACGATTGAAAATGGCTTGCTCACGGCCAACGGCAAGCTGAAGCGCGACGCCATTGCGGCGCGCTATGCCGAAGAAATCGAGCGGATGTACACGAAGACCGCGGGATAAGGCTGGGAATGAACAACTACAACGGGAAGACAATTTCCTGGAAAGCGGTCGATGGCGTCGTGGAGCTGGCGCTGGACCGCGCGCCCGCCAACGAAATCGGCCTGGCCATGCTGGACGATCTGGAGCGCTTCGCCGCCGTGCTTCCCGAACTCGAAGCGAATGCAAGCGCGTTGATTGTTTACAGCAAGCAGAGCGCCGGGTTTTCCGCCGGCGCCGACCTGCGGGAACTGTACACGCTGGTGCAGCAGACGGACGCGGCCTCCGCGGCGAAAGGCGTCCGCGAGTTCCTGGAACGCATTCACGCCGCACTCAACCGGCTCGATATGTCGCCGCTCACAACCATTGCGGCCGTGCACGGCGTTTGCTTCGGCGGGGGCTTCGAGCTGGCGCTGACATGCGACCTGATTATCGCCGACAAGATGGCGCGCTTTTGCTTTCCCGAGCTGCGCCTGGGGCTGATCCCCGGCTTCGGTGGCATCCCGCGGCTCAAGCGCGACATCGGCAACGCCGTAGTCCGCGATCTGCTTCTTACCGGACGCAGCATCAATGCCACAAAGGCGCTCGCCGTGGGCCTGGCCAGCCAGGTCGTTGCCGAAGGCGAAGCCTTGCGTGTGGCCCGCGCCACCGCCGCGCAAGTGACCAAATTTGATCGCGCCACGGCCGCCGCGGCAAAGAGTTTCATCAAGCCGCTTCCCGTTGAGGAGCTGCGCCGCGAGATCGACATTTTCTGCCGGCTCTTCGCGCAGCCCGCCGTGATGCAGGGTCTGCGTAAGTTCGTCGAAGATACCGGCGCGCATCCGTACCTGCCGTAGGCGGACGCCTGCGCCGTTTTCCTGTAAAATAGATAAGAGGTATCTAGTGCGATACTCATGAACACCATAGAACAAACCACGGACGAAATTCTGAATCTGGCGGCGGAGCACTTCAAGGTCCCGCGCGCCGGACTCCAGGCCAGCGATGATTTCTACAAGAAGCTCGGCATTGACAGCCTGCAAGCGCTCGAGCTGCTCACACGTCTCGAAAATCACTTCGGCGTTGAACTTCCCGATTACGAAGTCCAAGGCGTCAGCGACTTCCATACCCTCGCCACGCGCATCCAAGTGAGACTTTGATTTGGCACAGAGGCACGAAGACACGGAGGAAAGCACAAGAGTTCAAATGCCAATACCCTGTTATCATGCGGCCGCCAGCTCCATGACGGAATAAAGCGGTTCATTCGTTGAATTCCTCATATAATCTTGTTCATCTCTGTGTCTCAGTGACTCTGTGGCTTCCTTGATGCTCGACTTGACGCAATACGAATCGCTTGGCGCGGCGCTGCGCGACGCGCTGGACCGCTGGCCGGACGAGGTCTGCCTGATCGAGGCCGACCGCGAACGCGAGCGCGAGCGCCTGACCTACCGACAATTTCGCGCAGCAGCCGAGCCGCTGGCCGCGGCGCTCGAAGATTCGGGCTTTGCGCCCGGGGACCGGGCCGCGATCATCATGACCAATCAGCCGAAGTGGCTGATTTCGGCCTACGCGATTTTTTTCTCCGGCGGCGTGGTTGTGCCGCTCGATTACAAACTCTCCGCCGGCGAACACCTGCAATTGCTCGCGCACTCGAAAGCGCGGGTGCTGTTCGTGGAATATCCGCTTTGGCGAGCCATCACGCAGGCCGCCGCATTCCACGAGCGCATGCTGCGCACGGTCCTGGTCACCGAAGCGCCGCCAAATGCCGAGCTCGCGGGGGGCCTGCGCTGGGAGGAGTATCGCGCCACGCGTGCGCCCGAATTCCAGCCGCGCACGCGAAAAGACGCCGCGTGCATCGTCTATTCCTCCGGCACCGGAGGCCGTCCGAAGGGCTGCGTGATGACGCACGAGAATTATCTCGAGCAGTGCCGGTCCCTGACGGCGCTGTATCCGTTCTGGCCCGGAGTGCGCTACCTGAGCATTCTCCCCACCAACCATGCGATCGATTTCATGGTTGGATTCATCGGACCGTTCACCTGCGGCGCGACCGTCGTGCACCTGCGAACGCTCCGTCCCGAATTCGTTCGCGAAGCCTTCACGCGCTACAAGATCACCTACATGAGCCTCGTGCCGCTGGTGCTGAAGAATCTGCAGAAAGGCTTGCAGGCGCGCTTTGCCGAACTGCCCAAAGCAAAACGCGCGATGTTCAACGCACTCGTCGCAGTGAACAAGCGGCTCACGCGCCGCCGCCCGCATCTCTCCCTCAGCCGCCGCCTGCTCAAACAGGTGCATCAGGCGTTTGGCGGCGAGTTGCGCGCTTTGTTTGTCGGCGGAGCGTTCACCGAACCGCAAACGCTGCAATTTTTTTACGATTTAGGCATTCCGGTTGCCAACGGCTATGGCATGACCGAGGCGGGCACGGCCGTCACGCTGAATGACTTCAATCCATTTCGTCCCGATACCGTCGGCCGGCCGCTCGCCGGCATGGAAATCCGCATCGACAAACCCGGCGCGGAAGGAATTGGCGAAGTGTGTGTGCGCGGCAAGACCGTGATGTCGCATTATCTTGACGATCCGGAGATGACGGCGGAAACGATCGTGGACGGCTGGCTGATGACGGGCGACCTCGGGCGCATGGATGCGACAGGCCACTTGCAACTTTTTGGCCGCAAGAAAAACATGATCGTCACGGCCGAAGGAAAAAATATCTATCCGGAAGACATCGAGAACGCGTTCGAGGGCCTCGCTGTGAAAGAGTTTTGCGTATTCGCGGCCAACTATGTGTGGCCGCAGCGGACGATGGTGGGCGAACAGCTTGTTCTGGTGCTTCATCCCGAACCGGGCCGGCCCATGAACGACGCCCTGCGCGCGGAAATCGCCCGGCGCAACGCGCAGCTTTTGAATTACAAGCGCATCAGCGGCATCGTAGCGTGGGACCAGGATTTCCCGCGCACCGCCTCGATGAAAATCAAACGCGCCGTTCTGGCCGAGCAGATCGGAAAGCAACTCGAGCGCGACGCGATGGTTGCCTTGTGAACGAGCGCTACTTCACAATCGTGAATCCAGCCGCGGGCGGCGGCCGTTGCGGGAAGCTCGCTCCGGCGGCGCTCGATCGGCTACGCGCCGCAGGCCTCGCCCTCGAAGTGCGCGAAACGCGCGCTCCCGGCGAAGCCACCGTGCTTGCGCGCGAAGCCTACGCTGCCGGCTTCCGCAATTTCATCGCGGTCGGCGGCGACGGCACAGGCTTTGAAATCGTCAACGGTCTTTTTCCCGCTGCCGCCTCGGAAGGACGCGCCGCGTTGGGCTTTCTTCCCCTCGGGACCGGCAATTCGTTTCTCCGCGACTTTACCGAACGCGGGGCGGACTACGCGATCGAGTCGATCGTGACCCGCCAACGGCGTCCGTGCGACGTCATCCGTCTGAATCACGCAGGCGGCTCGCTCTTTTATATCAACACGCTGAATATGGGTTTTGCCGCGGACGTGGCCACGCTGACCAATCGCCGCCTGAAGCGTCTGGGCGAGTTCGGCTATCTGGTAGGTGTGCTGGTATCCCTGGCGCGGCTTCGCCGCCGCCCGTTTCCCTTGCGCGCCGATGGCGAGCGCGATGACCGCCGCTGCTTGTTTGTGGCCTTCAGCAACAGCAAGTATACCGGCGGTAAAATGATGATCGCGCCGCATGCCTCGATCCACAGCGGCTCGATTGAGTGCGTGCACTGGGGACCCATCGGGCGCTTCGGTCTGGTATGGAACCTGCCGGATCTGTTTGACGGCGCGCATATCCGGCACCCGCTGGCGTCGCGGCGCACCGCGATGCGGATCGAATTCGATTTCACGGAACCTGTGGACGTGGTCGTGGACGGTGAAGTGCTCACACTTGAAGTCAAATCGCTCGAAGCGCTTCCCAGCGCGCTGGATGTGATGGTATGAACGGCGAAAGCGGACAGCGGGTTTCAGCCGCTTCGGCGGACAACGCGCCGGGCGAGCGCGGCCTGCGGCGCGCGTGGGCCATGGTGCGCAGCACGTTTCATTGGCTGCTCTGCGCGGCGTATTTCTTTCCCGTGTGCGCCTTTCTCGTGCTGCTCGGCATATTCGTCGATCCCCGCAAGAACGACGGCGCGCAGCGCATGCTCTGCCGCGTCACCATGAAGCTGGCGGGCGCAAAGCTCGTCGTGCGGCGCGCGCCCGGCTTTGATCCCCAGCGCACCTGTTTTCTCGTGGTCAACCACGTCAATCTGTTCGATCCGTTCGTGCTGTACGCCGCAATTCCGCAATTTTTCCGGGGCTTGGAGCTGGAATCGCACTTCCGCATTCCCGTGTACGGCTGGATGATGAAGCGCTTCGGCAACGTGCCCGTGCCGGACATCAACCGCCCGTCCGACCTGAAACGAATGTGGCGGCTGACGCGCGCCGCGCTCGACTCAGGCGTCAGCCTCGTCGCTTTCGCCGAAGGGCAGCGCACCCTGGATGGGCGTCTCGGGTCGTTCAAGGACGGCGTCTTCCGCATGGCGCTGCAATTTGGCACGCCTATTGTTCCGGTCAGCGTGGTCGGCGCGTTCGAATTCAACAAGAAGACAAGCTGGCTGCTCCGGCCGGGCACGATCACCGTCTATCTTCACGACGTCATCGAAACAAAGGATCTGCACAAGCACGACTACTCCGCGCTTCGCGATCGCGTGCATGCCATCATCTCGCGCCCCATTGACGAGGCGCTCGACGCTTCACGAACAAACTGATTTTTTGTTCGCAGGGGAAGAACTAGAGGGAGAGGCGAATTCCCGGAAGCGTGCGGCCGGCTTTGGTTTCCTGCCAGGTGAAGGCGATGCGGTGAATCACGGTGATGGTCGAAACCACGGAGATGACCCAAAGAGCCGGCGCCATGCGATTGAAGATGCCGCCGAGGATCAGCAGGACCATGCGCTCGGGCCGCTCCATGAACCCGACTTTGCACAGAGGAATCAGCGATTCGGCGCGCGCGCGCGAGTAGCTGACCATCACCGAGCCCGCCGTCGCGACCGCCGCCAGAATCACGTAGGAGGATCGCCCGGCCTCCGCGTAGTAGACCAGCAACCCCATGTAAAGCGCCATGTCCGAGTAGCGGTCGAGCGTCGAATCAAAAAACGCGCCGAACGCGGTCACGCGTTTCTCCCGGCGCGCCACCTGCCCATCCAGCATGTCGAGGAAGGCCGCGAAGAAAATGACCATGGCGCCGGAACGGAATTTCCCCATCGCGAACAGCACCGCCGCCCAGCCGTTCACCAACAGACCTAAAAAAGTCAGCAGATTCGGGTTGATGCCGGTGGCGGCGACCACATCCACGATTTTTTCGAGCAGCCACCGGCCGCCTTCGCCAATTTTTCGTGTAAGCATGTCTGTGTGCGCCGTCAGGCGCTGATCTCTGCCGATGAATCATACGCCAGCCGACAGCCGGCCCTCAAGGGGCGGTAACCTGTCGCCAAGGTTGCGAACTGCTGGTGCGCGCGAGGTTGTGCAGTAAATTTACGGCTTAGCGCGTTCATCCATCCATTCGTACATCCGTCGCACGCCTCTCAGGTCGGCGCCCGGACCCTGGATTTGCGGGAAGTCCGCCTTGTGGGATGTCAGGTCCACCTTTTGGGCTGCGTCCTCCACCGATAGCCCCTGTTTGCGGAGTTCGGCGACCTTCGTGATGAGATCCCTCAGGTAACTTTGATACGCGGTGATCAGGGATTTTTCATGGAACGGCACGCCGTGTCCCGGCAGCACCGTGTCAAAATCAAGCTTCTTGAGCGCTTCGAGCGTGGTGATCCATTCGTCAAACAGCGCGTCGCCCATGTAAGCGAGGCGGGATTCCATCAGGTCCCCGGTGCACACGATCCGCTCTTTCGGAAGAAACACGACCGTATCACCCTGCGTGTGGCCCCGCCCCAGGAAGAGAAGCTGGATTTCCTTCTGGCCCCGGTACAGCGTTATTTTCGATGCATACGACATGGTGGGCGGAGTTGGCTTGAGCATTTTCAGCTCTTCCAAATCCGCCTGTGCCGCCGCGAGCTGCTTTTCGAGCGCGGCCCGCTTTTGAGCGTCCTTCTCGTCGCCAATCTGTTTTTTGAGCGATTCGATTTGAATCGAAAAATTCGCCAGGGCCGTCTTCATAGGCTCCCGGTGAATCACATCGAGATCCCGGATGACGTGCTGGACATACTCGTGGCCGATGATTTCGACATCGGGCCCGAAGACGGAGTTGCCGTCGGTGTGATCGTAATGAAAGTGCGTGTTGACCACCCAGCGGACGGGCTTGTCCGTGATGAGTTTCATGTCTTCCAGGAGAGCCTTCGCAGCAGCGGGCGTCGTCCCATCGTCCACCAGCAGCACGTCGCGCTCGTTGACGATAATGGGATGGTTTCCGCCGGTCGCCATCGGACCATTGGAGGTGGCGTAGTACACCCCGTCCGCGATCTTCTCGAACTGATAAACCTTGCCCGAGATAGTTGACGAGGCGGATGGCGCGCCGCCTCCGCCCTGTCCGCCGGCGCGCGCTGCGCACGAAAACCACGCGGACATCGCCATGGCCAGAATTACCGCGCTTGCGCGCATTCTTGCTTTCATGAGTTGCCTCCCGGCAATACGCCTTGCGTCCGTGACTCCCCGGACTTCCCTTTTTGATTTTCGGCCCGACGGGGAATATACACCTTGCGGCCTCCGCATAGAAGGCTTCAGTCCCGCGGGCGGTAAGCTAGCCCAAAGCCGCGCGGATTGACACTCGGGGGACCGCAAGGGTACGCTCGCGGAACGCACATGATGGAAGTGAAGATTAAAACCATCCGGGAGACCTCGATGAAAACCTGTGTGTTCGCATTGTTCGCGTTACTTGCTCTTCTTCTTGGCGGGCTCCAAGTAGAGCCCGCACCCACATTCGCTCAGCAGAACGTGCCAGAAATTCCCTTCGAATCCGTTCCTGATTTCCCCAAGCTTCCGCCCGGGATGAATTTCGGCGAGGTTCCGGGCGTGGCCGTGAATTCCAAGGGGCACGTCTTCGTGTTCACGCGTTCGAACAGCGCCACCGGTCCGGCCTATGGTCCCGCGGCGGCGCAGTTGTTTGAGTTCGGTCCGAAAGGCGAGTTCTTGCGCGAAATTGGCAAGGGCTTGTACGCCTGGTCCGAAGCCCACTCGGTGCGCATCGACAAGGACGACAACATCTGGGCCATCGATAAAGGCTCCGACATGATTATCAAGTTCAACCAGGCGGGCCGCGTCGTCATGGTTTTCGGGCGGCGGTCAGAATCGGCCGACGAGGGCGCCAAACCGTGGGAGCACCCCAACCCTCCCCTCCCCGCCATTGATGGACTGTTCCGCCAGCCCACCGACGTAGCTTGGGACTCCGAAGGCAATATCTACATCACTGACGGATACGTCAATTCGCGCGTCGCGAAATACGACAAGAATGGCGACTGGGTGAAGTCCTGGGGCGATAAGGGCACCGCAGACGGACAGTTCCGCCTCCCGCATGCCATTGTCGCGGACCGCAACAACAACCTCTACGTCGGCGATCGGAGCAATCGGCGCATCCAGGTGTTCGACACCGACGGAAAGTTTCTCCGCAAGTTCACGATTGATGTGCCGCCTGTTCCCGGAACACACGCGGTCAACGGCAACACGCCGACTGGCGAGCGCCTGGCCGCGGTGCTTGGGGCGCCCAATTCGATTTGCATCACACCCGGCCCCAACCAGGTGCTATTCGTGGGAGAAACGACTTTCCCCGGGCGAATCTTCAAGGTTTCGCTCGACGGCAAGGTGCTGGGGGTCATTGGCCGCTCGGGACGCCTGCTGGGGCAGTTTTCCGGCGCCCACCAGCTTGCCTGCCCATCAGAAAACGAAGTGTATGCCGCGGAAACGTCGAATTGGCGCGTGCAGAAGTTAATTCTTCATTAACAAGCGAAAAGCGCGGGCGCAAAAACCCCGACCCTTCCAAAGCAAAGGGTCGGGCGCCCTTTGCTTTCTTTCCGCACCCTGCTAAGTTCTCAGTGCCGTCAATTGATGAATTAATTCAGAACTAATCTTGGAAAAGTCGCCTCTGACAGACAGTGCTTCTTTGGCCCCTTGTGTGTCTCCCGACTTCTTCTTTCTTACCACTTCGGAGGCGACTTCATGGAATTTGTCATGAAGCGCATGGACTTTGGCGAAGGCCTCGATGGGCATCGCTTTCTTACCGTCCGTTTCCAGCCATTGTCCGAAGTCGCAACCATTCCCCTTCCGCACTTGTGCGGCATCGAGGTCAAGCTTCCCATCCATGAAATTCTGGAATTTCACTCTCCATTGCCCGTGGGCCGCAATGGCTATGGTAATTTGTTCTATCATGTCATCCTCCTCTTGTACCGTAAAACTCCCTACAAGGCGGACATCGGCAGAGTGGGAATTGGACTTTAGCATTTCAGGAGTAACACCAAGTCCGAATGCGTGGGAATTTGTTGGATATAAATGAAGGGGCTACAATCGACGCGATTAGAGTATCATTCGAACAACCCATTTTCTGAGGAGGTCTACAGATGAAGCGCCATGTTTGTATTGCGGTGCTCGCGCTGCTTGCCGTCGCGCCGATGCTTGCACAGGCCCCGAAGGGCTGGAAGTTGCGCGTCGACCGCAGCACGAGTGCCTCGGACCCTGACGCCGCCGGCTCGATCAAGTTCGTTGAGATGGGATCGGGCTTCCATGCGACCAACCCACAGGCGGCCGTCTACTGGAACCCGGCGAATACGGCCACCGGGAGTTACACGCTCAAGGGCACGTTCAAGCTGATCAAAGCGGGCGGCCACTCGGAATACTATGGGCTCGTGTTCGGCGGGAGCGATCTGGAAGGCGCGGGGCAAAGCTACCTGTACTTCATGGTGTCGGCGGACATGACCTGGCTCATCAAGAGCCGAAACGGCAGCGGCACGGCACAGATCGCGTCGTCGGGATCCATGAGCGACGCCGTGAAAATGCCCGGCGCCGACGGAACGTCCACCAACGCGCTCGAAGTGCGCGTGACGGCCGACAAGATCGCGTTCGTCGTCAATGGCGCGGTCGTCCACACAATGCCCAAGACTGGGCAGGTATCGAAGACCGACGGCATCTATGGCTTCCGCATCAATCACATGCTCGAAGTGCAGGTGGACGGGTTCGCGATCTCGAAGTAGTAGCACAGACTTCAGTCTGTGCGCTTTTTGCTGAGTCCAGCGCAAATCAAAACCACACAGTCCCGCCCCGGCGGGACTGTGCTACTGAGGCCACAACAATCAGGAGGAACGATGACGAATTACAGAGTTGATTCCGGATGGCGCCGAGTCATTCCCGCGATAATGCTCGCGATTCTTGCAATCGCTCCTATGGCGATCGCGCAGCAGCGCAAAGCCCAGCCGCCGAAGTCCCTACGCCTGTACGTGTTCGATTGCGGCAGCTTGAACATTCCCGACACTTCCGTTTACCGGCTCAAGAAGGAAGAACTGGCCACGACCTATATGTCGGTTGCGTGCTTCCTGGTGGCGCATCCGAAGGGCACGATGATATGGGACGCGGGCGCGGTTCCGGATAGCTCGTTCAAGCCCGGCGGCGGCCCTGCCACGCTGCGATACGCGACTGTCACCAGGCCTCTGACGGCGCAATTGACCGAGATCGGCTACGCCCCGGCCGATATCAATTATCTGGCGCTCTCGCACTTTCACTGGGACCATGTTGGAAACGCCAACCTCTTCGCGAACGCCACTTGGCTGGTGCGAAAGCTCGAACGCGACATCATGTTCGCCGATCCTCCCTCTCCACGCACTGAGCCGGCCAACTACAGCAAGCTCAAAGATAGCAAGACCGTAATCATTCCGACGGATGATTATGACGTGTTCGGCGATGGGACGGTTGTTCTCAAGTCCGCCCCCGGGCACTCGCCTGACCACCAGGTGCTGTTTTTGAAGCTGGCGAAAACCGGCCCGATTGTGGTGAGCGGCGATCTCTATCACTATCCGGAGGAGCGCAAGCTGAATCTGGTCCCGACCATGGAAACCAACCCCGAGCAAACCATCGCGTCCCGAGCGGCCATCGAAGCTTTCCTGAAGAAAACCGGCGCTCAGCTTTGGATTCAACACGACTTCACGGGCAATGCCAAGCTCAAGAAAGCGCCTGAGTTTTACGAATAGTTCGCAGCCGCCGGGATCGGAAGTGACGGCGTGTCCAATTCTCCGATTCGGGGGTTACACGGCCATGCGAGCAAGAATGGTGCGTCCGGAAAGATTCGAACTCGCGGCCTTCTGGTCTGTAGCGGTAAAATCGGACGGACAGCCAGGGCTCACTTCTTGGAGTTGACGGACAGCCAAGCGTTCAAGAACTTATCGACGAGGTCTTTGACCTCAACGCGGATTCGTTGACTGGTCGGAAGTACCATTAGAAAACCCTTCGACCATGTTTCGGCAGCGAGTGCAAACTGGCGGTTCCGTGCTAACAGTACATTTTGCCGCAGGTTAACGTTAATGTCCGCAACGCCAGCGCCATCCGTCACGGTGACGCGGACGTAAACATAAGGAGAGCCGGGAAGTTTGACGCCTTCTTCCTGTTTCACAACACGCATACCGGCCAGCCGCAGCTTCAGTTCGACGTCAGTTTGAATGATCTCTTCCGATAGGCCCAGTTCCTTGGCACCACTAGGAAGCGGTTCGACCCACACAAAGACGGCACTGATGCCTTTCAGACTCGCATTAAAAACTTCATCGTCTTGTGCCTGAATGGAGAGTGAGGCAATCCCAACTAAAAACACCGTCACGAGCCATATCGTTGCCAGCCGTCTTGTCATGGGAGCACGTCCTTCCTGGGCGTAGTTAAGCGCCCTGGTCACTTACAAATCCAAATTTCGGCCTGGCATCTTCAGGCCAGAGTCGATCGTGCCACTCGACGCAATAAGTGACATCATCGTAGTGAAGATGAAGATTGGCCCAGTCCAGTTTCGGGTGCACTTTCTCGGCCGGTGAGAGCTTTGTTCTGTCACGAATTTTATTGAGCCGTTGCTTCAATTCGTCGATTTCTTTTGGCTGAAACGCTCTTAGATCCCAAATCCTCGCTAATATCGTACGCGTGTCATCATTGAAATCGATAATGGAGTGAAGAAAGTAGCGGGTGGAATCTCTGAGAACGATTTCGACACAGAAGGGCGGGATCAGCCCGCCTTTGCACATCGCTTTTAGCCAGCCTAGTACCCAATCGAGTGCCATTGCCAATCCTCCTATCAGTTATTTGGGCCGTTCGGCCGGAGGCAGATTGGCCCTCAGTTTTCTGAGCCGTGTGCCGAATACCGAAATCTGCTCCTGTAGCACAGTGAGTCCCGATACTAGTTGAGGTCGAATGCCCTCTTTTTCACCCGAAGGTACATGGGCGCGATTGTATTCGGCGCCGAAGTCATTGACGCTCTCAAATATCTGTTGAAGTGTACCAAGGTCGGAATAGAAGTGAACGACCTCGATCATCAGTGGATCGGCCACGTCTCTGAGCTTTCCTACTTGGCTCGTGAACACCGATGTTCGCAAGGCTGCGGCAAAGTGCGGAGCTGCGCCGCCGCCGCGAGTTACTCTTGCCGTTGAGGCTTTCACTTCGTGTAACGAAGCGTCGAGTTGGTCGCTCAATGCGTCTAGTTCCATGCCGATAGCCCGTATAAAGGACTCCCTAGCTCGCTTCGCATTCCGGTCGTCGCGTATCTGACTTGCGATAAACCCGAGCGCAGCACCAAATAAAGTGAAGAATGCCGGGATCGCAAATTCTCGCAGCCACGGGAACTGAGGTTCAGCCTGCATCATGGGAAGGGCCAGCATGCGCGTGGAGTTTACTGGATTGATGAGCAATTGATCTAGCATAAAATATAATAACTCAATAACTACAGTTCATGTGTAGCGCGCCCAAGGGTCCATTTTAGGGGCAGTTTCCCGGTGGGGCGGCTAGAACCGTTTGGCGGGCGTTTTGCGCGCCCCGGTGGAGGTCCGGGGCCGTCTGACGGAGGTGCTGGGGCGCTTGGCGGGTGGCCCACTCTTTCCGACTTGGTCGGAAGGAGTGGGAGTCATGATAGGTCCAACGAGAAGTGGCGCGCCCCGCAAAACCGACTGGGACGCAAACGACGCGCCTGAGAGGATTTGAACCTCCGCCCTCTTTGCGGGGGGCGGTTACTCTCCACGCCCCGTTCGAATCATCTTCCATCCCTCTTTGAGCCTTTTATCTACGTCAGCTTTGGTGAGCGCAGTGATGCCGCAGGCGACGTTGTGGGCCTTGCACGCTGCCAGAATCGTTTGGCGGGCCTGTTCCACCTCGGGCGAATCTTGCGGCACGCCAAGATATTGGTGCAAATCGCCTCCCGCGCCGAGGAAGATCGCGCCGACGCCCGGCACTGCCGCGATTTCGTCGACGTTTTTCAGGCCTTCCGCCGTTTCGATCATGGGAATTGCGAGCAGATCGCCTTCCGGATTGAGCGGCCAAACGTCGGCGTGCCGTTCGTATTCCGCCGCGGAGACGCCCCACGCGAAGATTGCATTTCCCGGAGCGTAGCCACGCAATCCGGGCGGCTGCTGGTACTTCGACGTTTTCTGCTGCGGGTAGCGCATGTAGCGGATCAGGCGCGTCATTTGCTCCTTGTTGTCCACGCCATTGAAGATGATGCCCATCAGTCCCATATCCAGCGCCTGCTTGACGATCCAGTCGTTGCTTTCGAGGTCGCGCCCGTAGGGAGGGAATCGCGCAAACAGCGCCACATTTGGCTGCGCGTTGCCCTTCTTGAGAATGGCGGCCTTATCGGCCATGGCGGCACGCAATAGGCCAGGCCATCGAGATTCAGCGGCCCATGCTCCATGTCAACGTACGAGTAATCGAAATTCAGGCGGGCGAGCGCGTGGCAATTCTGCAGCGACATATCGTCGGTTTGGGTACCGATGATGGGCTGTCCGTGCGCAAGTTTCTCAATGGCGGGATTGAGGTGTAGCGGCGCTTCTTGAGCCGAGGCGATGCCCGCCGGCGCCAAAAGCGCAGCCAGGAACGTCAAAACACACGATAGAACGAGAATAACTTTTGTCATCGTGCTTCTCCTTTTTCCCTGGTGTCAAAAGAGAGCGTCAGCGTTGTCTAAACAAAGACGGGTGGAGTTTACTCCAACCCGGAAGCAAGCACTAGCGGAGTGGCAATCACGCGCAAAATGGGAGAGGATAGAAACTTACGTAACCCGTCCGCTCTTTAATTCGTCGAATGCTGGCAGGCTCCACGCCCCGGCCTGGCCGGGGCGTTCAGCGTAAAAGTAGAGCCCGCACCCGACACACGGAGGTACTTATGCGCACGAGACTCTTCTTGCTGGTCGTGACGATCGCGAGTGGTGTTGCTTTCCTATCTCGCACTGGATCGGCGCAGACCGGGAATCGGGCTCCATCTCCGGCAGCCTTGACGGGGCAGGTGACTTCTGCCGAAGAAGGTCCGATGGAAGGCGTGCTGGTCACGGCGAAGAAAACCGATTCGACAATCGCCATTACCGTGGTCAGCGATGCGCAAGGCCGCTATCGTTTTCCCTCCGCGAAATTGGAGCCGGGACATTATGCAATCCGCATACGGGCCGTGGGCTATGACCTGGACGGTCTCGCTGCGCCGGGTGCAGGCTCTTCTTTGAGTTCGCCAGTACCGGGTGCGGGCTCTACTTTGAGCCCGCCAGTAATTGATGTCAGCTCACAGAAAGCCGCTACGGCGGATCTGAAACTTCGCAAGACATCCGACCTCTCCAAGCAGCTCACGAACGCGGAATGGATGGAGAGCATGCCCGGCACGCTGGAACAAAGAAGCTCTCTCCGGAGCTGCGTGACCTGCCACACGCTGGACGGGCCGGTGCGTTCCATTCACGATGCGGATGAATTTGTCCAGGTTCAGGAAAGAATGGCAAGTTACGTGAATCAAAGCATTCCTGAGGCGGTGCAGAAGCGCGTGGCCGACCGGCTGTCGGTTCAGCAAGAACGCGGCGAGGAGGGCGGGCAACCCAAGCTGCTGAAAGCTCGGCAGCAAATGGCCGAATTTCTGAGCAGCATCAATCTGAGCAAAACAACAACGTGGTCCTATCCGCTCAAAACCTTTCCCCGTCCCACGGGTCGCGCCACCCGCGTCATCATTACCGAGTACGACCTGCCGAAACCTATCAGGCAGCCGCATGACGTGATCGTGGATTCCGATGGCATGGCGTGGTACACCAGCTTCGGAGAACAAATCTTCGGAAAACTCGATCCGAAAACGGGCAAAACGACCGAGTTCGCCGTGCCGCTGTTAAAGCCGGGTTCTCCAACCGGCGAGCTTTCAGTGCGAGCGGACGAGGATGGCAATATGTGGCTGGGGATGATGTTTCAGGGAGGAGTGGCGAAATTCGACAGGAAGACTGAGAAATTTCAAACCTGGAACATCCCACCGGAATACAACAAGGGTTACACGCAGACCAACCAGACCGATCCTATGCACTCGAAGGTGGATGGAAAGGTGTGGGTACAAGAGTCCGGGACATTTACTCTGTTCCGGTTGGAGCCTGCGACCGGCAAATTCGAATATTTCGAGCCATTTCCCCAGCCCAGCCCAAACATCTACGACATAATCGCGGACTCCCAAAACAACGTGTACTTCACAGTCTTCGGCGAAGATCAAATCGGAAGAATCGATGCGAAGACCGGAAAGATCACGTTCTATAAAACGCCGACTCCCAATTCCGCGCCGCGCCGGGGATCGATCGACTCGCGCGACCGCTTATGGTTCGGCGAATATCGCGGCAATCGCATCGGCATGTTCGACACGGAAACGCAGCGCTTCCAGGAGTGGACGCCGCCAACGCCGTGGGCCCTGCCTTACGACGTTGTGGCGGACAAGAACGGTGAAGTGTGGACTGGATCCATGCTCAACGACCGAGTGACGCGGCTCGACCCCAAGTCAGGCCAAATGACCGACTATCTCCTCCCGCGGTCTACAAATATCCGCAGAGTGTTCGTAGACAATTCCACAACGCCGGTCACTTTCTGGGTCGGCAATAACCATGGCGCCTCTATCATTAAATTGGAGCCGCTCGACTAAAGGCCCGTCGCCGACTTTTTCCGTCAGATTCAGGAAACCACACAACAGATTGCGACGAGTGATTCGTGGCGTGTCGCGCGGCGATCGCGCCCGTTAGATTTTCCAATCGGGTGTGGCGACATAGGCGCGGTTGATGTCGGCGACAGTCTGTGTGCCGCAATTGCCCATCACCAATTTTAGTTCGCCCTGCATGATTTCGATCACGCGATCGACGCCGGCCTGGCCGAAGGCTCCCAATCCCCACAGGAACGGACGCCCGATCCCGACGGCTTTGGCGCCCAGCGCGAGGGCTTTGAACACGTCCGTGCCGCGGCGAAAGCCGCCGTCGACGAACACGGGAATGCGGCCGCCGACTTCGGCGACGACTTCGGGTAACGCCTCGAGGGTCGCGCGCAAGGTTTCTGTGGAACGTCCGCCGTGGTTCGAAACGAGCATGGCGTCAATGCCGTGCTCGATGCACAGCCGCGCATCTTCGCGCGTGTCCATCCCCTTGATTATGAGTTTCCCCTTCCAGAATTTGCGGAGACGATCGAGGAAAGCCCAGTCCATGGAAGGGTCCGTCGTGCGCACGCCGGTCATGTCAATGCCGTTGTACATCGGGCGCTCCCTGACGGTAGGACCCGCCTCACTTTCGTGGCAGGTGAGGCACTTGCGCAGGTCCTTCGGGCGAGTACGGAGGTAGGTTTCGCTGTTGCGGCCGGTGGTGTTGTCGACCGTGAGAGCAATGACCGAGCACCCGGCGGCCTCCACGCGCCGCAGGATTTTTTCGCAGGCATCCCAGGAGTTCGGCGCGTAGAGCTGCTGCCAGACCGGACGGCCGAGGGCCTTGTTGACGTCTTCGACGGCGGTCGAGGTGGCCGTTGATAGGACCTGCAAAGTGCCATGCGCTTTCGCTGCGCGCGCGACGGCCAATTCGCCTTCGGGAAAGAACGATTTCTCGCCGCCTGTCGGGCACAGAAAAATCGGGCTGTTATAGACGGTGCCGAACAGATCGACGCGCATGTCAACCTTGGTGGCGTCGTGCAGGCGGCGCGGACGCAACTGCACGTGCTTGAACGCTTCGCGATTGGCGCGCAGCGTGCCGTCATCGTCAACGCCACTTGCCATGTAAGCCCAATGCGCGGGCCGGACCTTGCGGTGCGCAGCTTCCTCGAAATCGAAGACGTCGAAAGCCTTGGCCGGGTCCGTAAGGACGTCGGAAGCTTCCTGAGTGCTCTGGGCCCGGGCGCTTCGCTCCAGGAAGGCGGCGACGCCGCCGAGCGCGGCGACATAGGGGCTTGCGGCAAGAAATTTTAGAAATTCGCGGCGAGCGGTAGCAATGTCAGTGGATTGGCGCATGATGGTTGCCGATTGTACTGCTTGTCGCCCTCTCTCGCCAACCGCGATTTCGCCGCGGAGCGGCACATCGCTTTGCGGAGCAAGCACATCGCGGTCGATTGAAGAAAGCTATTCCCGGGTAGATACTTACTCCCCGGGAGACTTGATGAGATGTGTGTGTCTGTAGGAAGAAGACATAGGATATCGAGAAGCGCCGCCAAGTGACCAAGACCAAACGTAACCAAGCGACGCGTCGCAACCGGGCGGCTGCTCCATCCGATTTCGGGACTCGTCCTGGCTCGCACAGCGAGATCTGTTTTATGAGGGCCACGGACCTTGCGGCGATGATCCGCGGGAAAAAGCTGTCTGCGCGTGAAGTGATGGAAGCGCACCTGCACCAGATCGCACGTGTGAATCCTAAAGTGAACGCCATCGTTACGCTGGCCGATGAAGACCAGTTGATGGAGCAGGCGCGAGCGGCGGATGAGATTGTCGCGAAGGGCGAGCCGCTTGGGCCATTGCACGGCCTTCCCGTCGGCGTGAAAGACCTTACCGAAACAAAAGGCATTCGAACGACCTACGGATCGCCATTGTTTCGTAATTTCGTGCCGAATCACGACGCCCTCGTTGTCGAGCGCATGAAGAATGCCGGTGCGATCGTGATTGGCAAGACCAATACGCCTGAGTTTGGAATGGGATCGCAGACGTTCAACCCGGTATTCGGCGCAACCCGGAATCCCTACGATGTAAGCAAGACTTGCGGCGGCAGCACCGGTGGGGGAAGCGTTGCGCTGGCCTGCGGCATGGCGCCGATCGCGAGTGGAACCGATATGGGCGGCTCGCTTCGCAACCCGGCGAACTTTTGCAATGTCGTGGGTATTCGTCCCTCTCCCGGGCGAGTGCCAAACGGTCCAGCGACGCAGCTGGGATGGTCCACGCTGAGCGTCTCGGGGTCTATGGCGCGCAACGTCGCCGATTGCGCCTTATTGCTGAGCGCGCAAGCCGGTTTCGACCGGCGGTCGCCGATTTCGATCGAGCAAGCCGGCAGCCGGTTCTCACAACCGCTCGGCGAGCGCAACTTCAAGGGCGTGCGCGTCGCGATGATGAAGGACCTCGGATTGCCGTGGGAACCGGCGGTTATGACGGCCTTCCACGCTCAGCGAAAAATCTTCGAGGCGCTGGGGTGCATCGTGGAGGAAGCTGAACCGGATCTGCAGGATGCAAATGAATGCTTTCTCGCATGGCGTCACTGGGCGTTCGAACTCCAGCTTGGAGAGACGGCCGACGCTCACCCCGATGAAGTCAACGCGTATGGCCACTGGCATGTGGAAGAAGGTCGCAAGCTGACGGGACCGTACCTGTCCCGCATCGAGGCGAAGCGGACGGCTTTGTACCAGAGGATGCGCCAGTTTATGGAGAAGTACGAGTTCCTCGTCCTTCCGGTAAATCAGGTGCTGCCATTCGATGTGACCACGCAATATCCCACCGAAATCGCAGGCGTGAAGATGGAGAATTACATCGCCTGGATGAAATCGGCCTACTACATCTCGATTGTGGGGAATCCCGCCATCTCCGTGCCCTGTGCGTTCTCCGCCAGCGGCCTGCCGATCGGAATCCAGATCGTGGGGCGGCACAACGACGACTGGGGCGTGCTGCAACTGGGCTACGCCTTCGAGCAAGCGACGAATATTGGCGAGAGACGGCCCGAAGTCGTATAGCGTCCAACACCTTACAGTTTGGACGGGAAACGGCGGGCAGTTTGTGAATGATTTCGGTACAATGTCCGATTGCAGAAATCCGTCAAAGCAAGGCGGCGGCGAACGAGGAGGAAGGGATGGCAGGAGCGGGACAATCGGCGCGCAAGCTCACGATGGACGACATCCGCGCGGCGGCGGAACGGCTGAAAAATTGGGGACGATGGGGCGCTGCCGACGAGATTGGCACGCTCAACTACACGCGGCCGGAAGACATCATCGGCGCGGCGCAACTGGTCCGCAAAGGCAAAGTGATTTCGCTGGCGCTCCCTTATGACCACCGCGGCCCGCAGGGCGGGAAGACCAAATACCCATCGCTCGGACGCTTCAATCCGGTGCACCTGATGATGCGCACCGGCACGGACGCCTATTCCGGCGTGCTCGACAGCCGCAAGATCCGCGGCGCCGACGACGTCATCATAATGCCGATGCAATGCGGCACGCAATGGGACGGGCTCGGGCATATTTTCTACGGCGATTACATGTGGAACGGCTATGACTGCCGGAATGTGACGTCGGCGGGCGCGCAGAAATGCGGCATCGAGAAAACGCAGGAGAGAATGGTGGGGCGCGGCGTTCTGCTCGACATCCCGCGCATGCTGGGCATGGAGCATCTGCCGGATGCTTTCGCCGTCACGAACGAAATGCTCGACAAGGCGGAGCGTCATTTTGGCGTCGAAGTGCGGCGCGGCGATTATCTCATCGTGCGGACCGGGCAGATGGAGGCGATGCTCTCCGCGAATACCTGGGACGGCTATTCGGGCGGCGATGCCCCGGGCCTGGCGTTCGAAACGCTCGATTGGCTGCACGCAAAACAGGTAGCGGCCATCGCCACAGACACCTGGGGCGCCGAGGTCCGGCCCAACGAGACCGAAGAAGCCAATCAGCCCTGGCACTGGATTTCCATCCCCATCATGGGCCTCACCGTCGGCGAGATATTTTTTCTCAAGGAATTGGCGCGGGATTGCGCCGAGGACAAGCGTTATGAGTTCATGTTCGTGGCGCCGGCCTTGCCCGTGACGGGCGCTGTGGGTTCGCCGGTAAATCCGCTGGCGATTAAATAGTGACTGGTGATCTGTGACTGGCTTGCCCTGAGCGAAGGCGAAGGGTGATTCGTGAAGAGTCGAGAGTTGACAGTTCACAGTCGAGAGTTCGAATGCGGTGGAATCGCGCGCCGGGGTAAATCTTGACTCTCAACTGTTAACTCTCAACTTCTGTGCAAGTGAAAATGCAAGCCAACTGAAACGCAAAAGGAAGAAACTGTGACGAACACACCCGCGGGAGATTCATCGAACGCACTGACAGTATCGCAAGCGCTTGCGAAAATGGTGCGAGCCTACGGAGCAGAATACGTTTTCACGCTGACCGGCGCGCCGCAGAATCCGCTGATCGACATGCAGAACCGCGAAGGCGTGCGCGTGGTGCTCGGGCGCAGCGAGCGCTCGGCATTTGCCATGGGCGACGCCTACGCGCGCGTCACCGGCAAGCCGACCTTTGGGATCGTGCAGTACGGTCCAGGCGCCACGTATTTGCCGGCATCAATCATTGACGCCTACTGGGCCTCGAGCCCGCTCATCGCCATAAGCGGCTCAACGACAACGAGCACGCGCCATCGTTTCGAGTACCAGGAATTGGAGCAGACCTCGATGTTTCCCGCGATAACGAAGTGGGCGGGGGACCTGCCGCAGCCGGAGCGTATCGCCGACGTGTTGCGCACCGCGGTGCGTGCAGCGGTCAGCGGCGTGCCCGGGCCCGTCTATCTCGGCATACCCGCGGACTGGTTCAATAAACGTCTCGCCACCCCGCCCGACATCTATGCGGAGACCGCCTTCCTGAAAACGCCGGCGCTCCGAGTGGCGCCGCTCGCGCAGGATGTGGAGCGGGCGATCGCGCTTCTCGCCAGCGCCGAGAAGCCTGTGCTGATTGCCGGCGGCGGAGTCATTCTCTCGGAAGCGTGGGCGGAGCTTACCGCGCTCGCCGAAGCGTTGAACATTCCGGTAGTCACTTCCATGGCGGGCAAGGGAAGCATCTCCGATTCCCACCCGCTCGCCGTCGGCGCTTGCGGCCGCTACTCGCGGAAGGTTGCCAACGATACGCTTGCGGGTGCGGACTTCTGTCTCGCTGTCGGAACAAAATTGAGTTCGATGGGAACCGACGTCTTCAAGTATCCGCGCAAAGGCACACGCATTGTCCACGTGGATCTCGATCCGAATACGCTCGGCCGCACGTACCGCGAAGAGCTGTCGATCGTCGGGGACGCTCGCACAGCGCTGACGATGTTGCGTGAGGCGGCGGTGGCGGCGCGTGTGACCGGCAGCCGCTGGGCCGGCTGGACCAAGCAAGTGCAGGGATGGGTTGCCGCGTGGCTCGCGGATCTCGAGCGCGTCTCGCGCGATCCCCTGTATGAAGGACGCCTCAATCCCTATCACCTGATGCGCCTGCTCGATCAGCACGTCGGCGGCGACGACTTGCTCGTGGCCGATACCGGCTACATGGCGGCCTGGGCGGTAACGGTGCTGCAGCAGAAGCTGCCCGGGCGCCAAACTCTGCGCGCGGCAGGCTCGCTCGGCTGGGCCTTCCCGGCGGCTTTCGGCGCGAAGCTCGCGGTTGGCGCGAAGCGGCGCGTCTTCGGCCTCACTGGCGACGGCGGCCTCGGCTACCACATCGCGGATCTCGAAACGGCGCTGCGGCTGAAGATTCCGGTCGTCCAGATCGTCCTGAACAACTGCTCGCTCGCTTTTGAATATCACGTGCAGAAATATGTCCACGAAGAGATGTGCCCGGAAGCGAGCGAATTCCTCGATGTGCCGTTCGCCGACGTGGCCCGCGCCTTCGGCGCTCACGGCGAACGCGTCACCTCTCCCGAGCAATTCATACCGGCGCTGCGCCGGGCGGAAGAATCCGGCAAGCCGGCCATCGTGGACGTGGTCGTGAGCCGGGAAATGCCGCCGCCGGTGACGCGCTACGAAGCGGCGGGTTTGCGCAAAGTCTGAACCACGCGGCCGCGTGACGGATTTGCATTCGGAAATCAGTTTGCTGCGCCCAATCGCGGGGGCAGTGGCACAGACTTCAGTCTGTGCGCCTTTGGTTGAACGCAGCGCAAAACCAAAACCGCACAGGCTGCCCTTCACTTCGATCAGGGTAAAAAGCCTGTGCTACTGCGGGCTGAGTTGGCTTGTGAGAAATACGGATGAGTACGATCTCTGATCGTTTGGAACCCACCGGCAAAGAAAACGGCCTTGCCGCCGCGTTAAGCGGCATCCTCGTCGTCAGCATCGAGCAAGCCGTGGCGGCGCCCTATGCGACCTCCCGCCTTGCGGAGGCGGGCGCGCGCGTGATCAAAATCGAAAAACCGCCCGCCGGCGACTTCGCTCGCCAATACGACGCCGCGGTACACGGAGAGAGCGCGCATTTCGTCTGGCTCAATCAGGGCAAGGAATCCGCCCTGCTGGATTTCAAGCAGCCCGCCGACATGCGGCTTCTCCGCGCCATGCTCCGCCGCGCCGATGTCTTTATCCACAATCTTTCTCCCGGCGCCATCGAACGCGCGGGGATTCATCCTGCGCAGCTTCGGGAAGAAAATCCGCGGTTGATCACCTGCTCGATCAGCGGCTATGGCGAAGACAACGAGTACGCGGCCATGCGCACCTACGACAATTTGGTGCAAGGAGAGGTGGGCGTTTTTGCCGTCACCGGCAACGCCGCCGGACCGGCAAAAGTGGGCATTTCCATCTGCGACATCAACGCGGGCCTGCACGCCTATATGGGAATTCTCGAAGCGCTCCTGGAACGCCACCGGACGGGCCGGGGACGCCACGTTTCCGTTTCTCTTTTCGAATCGGTTGCGGACTGGATGTCCGTTCCCATTCTTTTTCAGCGCTACACGGGCCGGGTTGCTCAGCGCACCGGCCTGAATCATGCGTCCATCGCCCCCTATGGCGCTTATGCGGCGGGCGATGGCCAGGCCATAATGATCGCCGTGCAGAATGATGACGAATGGGTGCGTTTCTGCAACGTGGTTCTCGAGTCGCCGGAAATCATCCGGCACCCGCTGTTTTCCAGCAATCCCGATCGCGTTCTTCACCGGGAAGCGCTCGATGAAGTCATTCGTAAAGCCCTCGCGCCCATAAATAAAGAAGAATTCATCGCCCGGTTGCGGCGCGCCCAAGTCGCTTTTGGACTCATTCGCACGATGGAAGAAGTCCTGCATCACCCGGCCCTTTCTATGACCGAGGTAGACACGCCAACAGGGCCCGTCCAACTACCGCGCCGCGCCATGCCGCGCACGAGCCTGACGGAGCGCAAGGCTGTACCGGCACTCGGCGCGCATACGGAAAAGATTCGCCGCGAATTTGAACCTGGCGCATCGTTTCCCGATTTGCCGCCCATCTCCAATCCAACCTGATTGCTTTCCAAACTGCCATGTAGCAGAAAACTTTTCACTCCGTCTCCGCTCGATGCGGGAACCTCTTCTGTCCTGGAAGCGTCGCTGGAAGAAAACCTGGGATCGCAGTAACCTGATGGCATGTCCTGGCCGGGATTATGGCTGCGCCAAGGGGGCACATCATGAACCGAAATCGCAATCGTAAATACGTCGTGGTGTTTGGTCTCATCTTGTCTCTTGCGGGCGTACTGTTGGCGCAAAGCACGCCCGATAAGAGGCTGGTTGTGAACGGAAAAACAATGGGAGCGCCTGTCGTACAGATCGAGGGCCGCTATTATGTGGATATGGAGACAGTGGCTCAGATCACGAACGGGGTAGTCACCGTCGAGCCCGATCGGGTCGTTTTAACGATACGTGCCCCGGCCCCGGCCCCGGCCCCGCCGCCGCAAGCGCCGGAGGGATTATCAAAAGAATTTGCCAAGGCGGGCATTGCCGAATTGGCGGAAATGCGGGAGTGGCGGGGAGCCATCGGAGCCGTGCTGTCTTACAACGTGCCTTTCGTCGGGACATGGCCGCAGGACTATCACGACCGTGTGGAGGGAAGCCTGATGCAAGTAGCGGTAGCGGCGTCGACCGACGCGGACCGGGAGGCCCTTCAGTTGCTCAGGAATGAGTTTGCCAATCTCGCGGATTGGGCCGGCAATGTGGTGGCGACGCGGCAGGCCTTAAATGCGACCAAGACGGTGAGTCCTGACGTGATGCGGAACGATCAGGCGCTTGCAAAGATTTCAAATTGCGGCAGCTTTTTGAGCGGCATGTTCGTCAGCGGAATGTTTGCCGACAGCCCGAGTTGTCACTGACAATTCGGCGCCCCTGCTGAAGCTTCCGGAATCATCAATTCTTTCCAAGGCGCGCCGGCACGAATTGCCGGAAATGTAAACTCAGGCCAGATCTTCCGGACGAATCGGCAAGCGGCGAACGCGCTTACCGGTGGCCGCAAAAATCGCATTGCACAGCGCCGGAGCCAGCGGTGGCACGGAAAGCTCTCCGGCGCCGGTCGGCTTCTCTTCGCTCGGAACGATGTGCACTTCGATCACCGGCATTTCGTCCATGCGCAGTATGGGGTAGCTGTCGAAGTTAGTTTGCTCGACGCGGCCGCGGGAAATCGTGATGGCGTTGTGC
The DNA here is from genome assembly GCA_041480265.1 of Terriglobia bacterium. Taxonomy (GTDB): domain Bacteria; phylum Acidobacteriota; class Terriglobia; order Acidiferrales; family UBA7541; genus Palsa-360. The sequence continues at coordinate 38,395 of JBGOZP010000022.1, forward strand.
AGCGCCGCCGTGAGTCCGTACACCACGGCGCTTTCGCTCTGCGCCACAATGTTGGTTGGATTGACGACGCGCCCGACGTCTACCGCGCATACGACGCGGTGAACTTTCAGGGTTCGTTCGGTGCGGTTCACCGAGATTTCCACCACCTGGGCGGCGTAGCTCTGGAAAGCGGTCAGCACCGCGATGCCGCGGAATCGGCCTGCCGGGAGCGGCTTGTCCCACCCCGCCTTCTGCGCGGCCAGATCGAGAACGCCGACATGCCGCGGAAATTTGGCAAGCAGGTGGCGTCGAAACTCATACGGGTCCTTTTGGGCCGCGGTGGCCATCTCGTCCACGAAAGACTCGCTGAAATAGCCGTTCTGCGAAGCTCCCACCGAACGCCAGAAGCCCACAGGAATTCCGGCTACAGTGAGTTGGTAGTCCACCAGAATATTGGGAATCGCGTAGGGAATATTGGCAAGCGCTTCGACGCTGGTCTCGTCCACGCCATCCTTCACTTGATCGGGGAAGCGCCGCGCCATGATCGAGTCGCACGCGATGCTGCTGGTAAACGCTACCGGCCAGCCATCGGCGCCGATTCCGGCGGCCATCCGGCAATAAGAGGCGGGCCGATACATGCCATGTTGCATATCGTCTTCGCGCGAGTATGTCAATTTGACCGGCGCGCTGACCGCCTTCGAGATCTCGACGGATTCGGCCACGAAGTCCAACTCCGAGCGGCGTCCAAAGCCGCCACCCAGAAACGTTGTGTGAATATTGACGGCCTCAGGGGCCACACCGGCGATTTTCGCAGCCACCGTCTGGGAGATGGTCTGGAACTGTGTCGGGAGCCAAAGCTCGACGCCGTCCGGGCGGACGTGCGCTGTGCCATTCATGGGTTCCATGGTGGCATGACAGAGATAGGGGACTTCATACACGGCTTCGATTTTTTTCGCAGCCCCGGCAAACGCCGATGCCGCGTCACCTTCCTTGCGCGCCACCGCGCCGGGCTGCCCCGTCCGCTCCGCGAAGAGCTTGCTGATGCTGTCGCTGCTGACCTGCCCGTTCGGTCCTTCATTCCACTTCACATCGAGCGCGCGGCGTCCTTGCATCGCCGCCCAGGTGCTGTCGGCAACCACGGCGACGCCGCTTGAAATCTGGATCACATTCTTCACGCCCGGAACGGCCTTCGCTTTTGTCGCGTCGAAGCTGGCGACTTTGCCGCCAAATACGGGGCAGCGCTCCACAACCGCATAGACCATTCCCGGCCGGCGTACGTCAATCCCGAACTCCGCGCGGCCATTCACCTTGTCCGGCGTGTCCAGCCGCTTGGTGGACTTCCCGATGGTATGGAACTGCTTGGGGTCTTTGAGCGGGACATCCTGCGGCACCGGAAATTTTGCCGCGGCTTCGGCGAGGCTGCCGTAAGTCAGACGGCGCTTGGTGGCCACATGCAGAATCACGCCGTTTTCGGCACGGCACGCCGTCTTCGCAACTCCCCACTTCTGCGCGGCGGCTTGGAGCAGCATATCGCGCGCCGCCGCACCGGCCTTGCGCATCGGGTCCCAGGACGAGCGCACGCTGGAACTTCCGCCCGTGCCCTGGATGCCGAACGCCGGATTGATATATTCCTTGGCGGTGGGGGCGAACTCGGGCCGAATTTTTTTCCAGTCGCATTCGAGTTCTTCCGCCGCGATCATACACAGCGCGGTCAGGATGCCCTGGCCCATTTCCGACTTGTCGATCAGGATTGTCACGCTGTCGTCGGCGCCAATGCGCATCCAGGCGTTCAATGCCGCCGGTGCTGCCGAGCCCGCGGGCGCCGCCGCGAGCGCTTCAAAATCTCCGGGCAGATAGAATCCAATCACCAGGCCGGTCGCTCCGGCCACACCCGTCTTCAGAAAGTTGCGACGATCCACCCTCATTGTTGTTCCGGCGCTCATGCGGCGCCTCCCACGCCCACGGTCCGCGCACTCAGCTCTTGTTCCGTGTTTTCATCCGCGCCGAGGTTCGCGGCCTTCGCAGGGGCGCCGCGCAACTGCCCGGCGCGGTGGATGGCCTGGCGAATCCGCTGGTAGGTGCCGCAACGGCAGATATTGCCCTTCATCGCCTCATCAATTTCCGCATCGCTCGGCTGCGCCTTCTTCGCCAGAAGCGCCGCGGCGGACATGATCTGTCCTGACTGGCAATAGCCGCACTGCGGCACGTCAATCTCGATCCAAGCCTTTTGGACGGGATGGCTACGGTCGGCGGAGAGTCCCTCGATGGTGGTGATCTTCTTTCCCGAGACGGTTGAAATTGGCGTGACGCAGGAGCGCACGGCTTCTCCGTTGATGTGTACCGTACACGCGCCGCACAACGACATGCCGCAGCCGAACTTCGTGCCCGTCATCCCCAGCGTATCGCGCAGAACCCACAGCAGCGGCATATTGGGATTGACGTCCACCGTTTGGGGTTTCCCGTTCAATGTGAATTGAATCGCCATAAGAGGTCTCCTCGAAACAAATGCAGACTACCACAATCCACCAGCTCTCCAAGAAGGCCATTTTACCGCAAATTTTAATTAATACTACAGTGTGCCAATAAACGGGTAGTGGGCTAATTGCATGTTGCCGGGAGTCCCGGAGGGACGTCACTGCGTAGCCCACCGCGCTTGCCCTGAACGAAGTGAAGGAGAAGCGGTGAGAACCCGTGTCGGTCATGACAAGAAAGCCCCGACAGGGGCGGCACTTCCGACTCATGCACACGAAATTAGCCCACCACCAACAAACGCGGTCGGCTACTTCCCGCTCTTTTTTCGATCCAGTTTCAGTGTGAGGACAAATTCTTTCCGGTTGTCGAAGTTCGAAATGGACCGCGAGGAAGAAGTCCAGCCTTCGTGTTCCGCGTGAATTTCGTAATCGACATTCAGATCGAGACCGCTGAACCGGAATTGGCCCTCCTTGTCGGAGAGGTGCGTCGTAATATCTTGCGTGTGAACGTTCCTTAGGTATACGACGGCGGTCTCGACCGGAGTTTCCTGTTTGTCGACGACAGTGCCGCGAACCGTCCGCAACTCGGATTCACGGCCCTTGCCCTGCGCAAACAGAGCGGTTGCTGCGAAGGCCATTAGCAGGAGGAGAGCGAACTTTCTGGGCGTGTTCATGATTTTCCTCTGGCGAGCGGCTCCATCTGGAACGTCAGATTCTCCTGGTTGCCTGCGCGCGCATCAATCTTACGCGTCTGGGACATGAAACCCTGCGCTTCGATCGTCAACTCATACTCAGCGCCCTGCTTGACCCTTACTCCCAGTTCGCCGCGTCTATCGGACATGGCTTCCCAGCGGAATTTCTGTTCGTCCGTCCGCCGGACGCGAACCTTCGCGCCGGGCAAAGCAAAACCTCGCGCGGTAAACACGCTGGCGAATATGACGAAGTCGTGCGCATGTGAGTTGGATTGTTTCTGATCGCCGGCGATTGCCCGGGGAACAAGCATCATCCCCGGCGCCAGGACGAGTCCCAGCATCGCGAAAGGCAACATTCGTCTTATTTTATGAAAATGACCAACGGGAGGGAGGGGGGGCCGGAAGAATCCGCGGAGCATGCTAAAGCTCCTCTTTGTCTTCTTCCTCATCCTCATCTTCATCTTCTTCTTCGTCGTCTCCCAATTCGTCCTCATCTTCTTCCTCGTCTTCTTCTTCCTCATCATCCTCGTCGTCGTCCGAGATGACATTGACCTTGACGGGATGGATCTGGACAACTTCCATCTCGGTTTCGCATTCGAGACAGGCCAGGATTTCGCCTTCCTCTACTTCTTCTTCGTCGACGTCAATTTCAGTAGCGCATTTGGGACAACGGACCACGGCGAAAACCTCCTTGGGATGGGAAGGGATTGGGCAACCTTCCCGCTGGCGTATTATATAACGCGAAGAGGGCTGAGAGGGAAGCAGGCAAAATACAATGACACCGAAGCGGGAATACCCGGAGCAACCCCTGGTGGGCGTAGGCGGCGTGGTGATCGATAACGAGCGCGCGCTATTGATCCGGCGGGGCGGCCCGCCGCTCGAAGGCCAATGGTCGATTCCCGGCGGAATGCTCGAGCTGGGAGAAACGTTGGAGCAGGGCGTCGCCCGGGAACTGGCCGAAGAAACCGGCCTTGCCGTGAATGTGCTCGAACTCATCGAAGTGTTCGAACGGATTGATCCAGCGCTTCCCGGTGCGGACGGCGACGCCGCGCGGCCACGCTATCACTTTGTAATCCTCGATTATCTTTGCGAGGCGCGAGGCGGAACGTTGTGCGCCGGAAGCGATGCCCTGGAATTCGCCTGGGCTCGCGAGGACGAATTGGGGAAATTTGGCCTGACGGTGATTGCCACGCGCGTCCTGCGAAAAGCGTTCGCCATGGCGCGCCGCGGTGCACGGGGGGTTTAGTGGCACAGACTTCAATCTGTGCGGTTTTTGCTGAATGTAGCGCAAACCAAAACCGCACAGGCTGAAGTCGGAGATCCCGACCCCGTCGGGGCCTGTGCTACTGGGGCGCATCGGACCTGTCAGGACATAATCTTTCCAAACTTGCCTACTTGAATCGCGTCTTGCGGACGACGTCGAGGCCGAAGGTGCCGTTTTCGTCGCGCAGGGCGACGATGGAGAATTCCCGGTTGATGGTGTACTCGATCTGGATGACTTGGTATTGCGTGGTGGTGATATCGGTGATGTAGGTAACGACGAGGCCGCGTGAGAGCTGCTGCTCGATGGTGACGCTGGCAATGGAGCTTTGCTGCTGCGAAGTCAGCCCGGCCAGTGACGGGCCCACGCGGAAGTGGCTGATGCCAAACAGCCGCTCGATGCGCCCGCCGAGCTGGCTCGAAATGGCCTGGGAGAGCAGCGTGGAGGCGCCCAGTCCGGAGCCTTGTCCGGTCGCGGTACGCTGCGCGCTTTCTTCGCCGGTCTTTCCCAGCGCCAGCAACGCGATGATATCGCTCGACGGTAATGGCGGATCGGAGCGGTAAGCAAGAGTGAGGCGGCTTGCGGGGCCGGTGAAATCGAGCGTGACCTCGTACTGGCGGATCGTCGTCGTAGCTTCGACGTTGAGCACCGGATCGAGGCGGAATGGATTCGCGAAGTTGATGTCGCCGCGCGAGATCGTGTACTGGTTGCCGCGAAAGTTCATCTCGCCGCTCAAGAGATGAATGTGGCCGAGGAAAATCGGGTGCTCCCACGTGCCGCGCAGGCGCAAGTTTGCGTCCGTCTGAAAGCGCGCTCCGGCCCATTCCATGCGCGAATCAGGACTGGAATCGGCTTGGATATCGAATTGCAAATTTCGCAGGAAAGAGGATGTCGTCGCCGGCGCGCTCAACGGCTCTTTCGCCGACACCATTAACCCGGCGATGTCAAAACCTTCGCCCATCAGCAGCCGGTCCATGACGATGCGGCCGGAAAGCGTCGCCGCCTGCGTGTTTCCGGAGAGGCGCAGCGTGCCGCCCACCAGCCAGCTCATTCCGGCCGGATACCGAATGCGAACCTGGTCGGAGCGCGCATTGAGGGTGAAGTTCAGCGGTCCCTCCCCAAAGGTCACGGCACCGCCAATGTTCAGATGGCCTCCGCCGCTTTCCGCGGTCACGTTTTCGAACATCATGCGCGCGGCGTCAAAATTGAAATCGCCCGTGACCTTGCTCAGTCCCGCCGGGAAATCCCCGTAGCGGAGCGTCGCGCCTTCGACGCGCACCTTGCCGTTGAACCGGGGAGAGGGCACGGTTCCAGCAACGGCTGCGTTCACCTGCGCCCGGCCCGTGGCTTCGAGACGCGGCACGAAACCCGCAAGCAACTGAAGATTGACCGCCCCATCCACGCGCAGGCTGAGCGCGCGATCTCCGGTAAAGCGCGCGGAACCGGTTACGCGGAAATCCGTGTCGGGTCCGCGCAAGCTCGCTTGCTCGATACGCACCTCGTCCTGGCGGTAAGTGAGCCGCACGGGCTCGGTGTTTTCCAATTTCACGTTTTGATAGTCGAGCGTAATGCGGGAGAGGTTCGCTTCCACCGCGAGTGTTTCCGGGCGCGCTGCGAATCCTGCAATCGCGAAATGTCCGTCGACCAGGCTGTGGCCCGTCAGCCCGGTGAGGTGCAGCGCGGAGGTAATGAACGAGTCGAAGTCCATTTGCTCAACCATGACTTCCCCAGTCAGAGGATAGTCGCCGCTGAGCGCCATCTCCACTTTGCCGGACAGACGCCCGGCTGCCATTGCCGATTCTATCTTCGCGGATAAGTGATGGCCGTCGGAATCCGCGGTTCCTTCAAAACTTCCAACCACATCGTTACCGAGTTTCAGATCCACCAGGCGAAGCGTGGCGTGCAGCTCCGGCGCGAGCAGGAGACCCTGGCCGCGCAGTTGCAGATTGAGGCGGCCTCCAATCGGAAGACGCGCGGTCTGAATCCGCTCGATGGTTTCGAGGGGGATGCCGGCTGCTGTAAGATCGAATGACACCTGATGGGTGCCGGTATGATAGAGGAAATTCCCCGTGAGTACTCCGGCGGCCGCGCCCGGCGCAAACGGCGGCAAGCGCAATTCGGCATTCGCAATCCGCACTTCGCCGTTGCGCATCGTCAGCTGTCCGCGCGCGCGGTCAAAGCGCCACGTCCATGCCGTTGCGCCGGTCACATCAAACAGTCCCGAAAACTCCGGACTGGCGCGCGTCCCCTTGCCGTGAAACTGTCCGCTGAAAAGGCCGCGTGCTGGATAAGAGGTCCCCAGCAGTTTTTGCAAGTCGTCGGTATCCGCACCAATCAGGTTGGCATCGATGCTGTACTCGCTATCGGGAGAAAAAGTCCAGTTGTCGAGCGCGAGGGAAAGTTCCAGTTCCGCTGAAGAGCGGCCGCGGCGGACACGGCCTCGCGCGAGATGCAGTCCGTCCCCCGAATAGGCAAGTTCGCCCTCCACCTCATCCCAGTACAGCGCGGCGTAACGCGCTTCGGTCCCTTTCGCGCGGCCCGCGAAGGTAGGCCCAGCCAGGGGCCCGCTGAGGCGTCCTTGCCATTGGAAATGGCCGCCGATCACTTGCGGCTTCACGTCCGTGCCACGCAGGCGGTTAATGAAATCATCGTAGGCGGAGAGGTCTTCGGTGTTGAACGTCGCATCCAGCGAAGAGTCATTCAGCCCGAGCGCGCCATGTGCCGTGATGTGGCTCGACGGCGTCATGATCTCGCTTGGCGCGAGCTCGACCTGCTGGCGGTCCATTTCAAAGTGATATTCGAAGCGTGCTGACGTTGGAATCTGCCCGGAAGGCAGCGTGCTTGGAGGAATCCAAAGCGAAACGCCGCGCGAATCCACATGTTTGAAATCAGCAATCCACGTTGTCGTTGCGTCCAGGTCGACGCGGCTTCCCCAGTGCAGCGGGATGATCGGCAGTTGGGGGTTGTCCTCGGCGGCGAGTATCTGGCTCAAGTCCATGCCGCGGGCTTTCGATTCGAAGCGGAAACTTTGCGCGGGAAAATCGAGATGCAGACGTCCCGTGACGTTGCCGCCCAGCACAAGCGCTTCCAGATCCGGCACATCGAGCGAGCGCTGGTCCGCGCGGTAACTGCCGCGGGCGGAGATGCTCCCGGGGTGGAACCATAGATACTTCATCGAGATTTCGCCGGCCGTGTAAAGTCCGCTGACGCTCAATTGTCGCCCGGCATAATGTCCGCTGCCAGTGAACTCCACATGCCCGCCCGGCGTGTTTGGCTTGCGCAGGATGGAGCCGATATCCGCGAAGTTGACCTGGCCGCGATACCGGAAATCCCACGCAGGCTGTGAAAAACTGGTGAGGTTGGCCTGCGCGTCAATCTCGCTGTGTGGAATCTTCCATTGCACTTGCGTCAACGAAAACGAATCCGGTCGGAGCGTGAATTTCGCCGATAGATCCGACGCAAACGGGAGATACCGCCGGGCCGCTACTTTGAATTTCAGCCAGCTTACCCGGCCAAGATAAACGGGGCTTCCCGCCTCGGCCGCGTAATCCATCGCAAACTCAAAATTTCCGCCTTCCGCCGCCAGCGGCACACGCGTATCGTTCCACAAAATCTCGCCGTCTTCGAGGCGCAACCGGGCGATCTTCAGGTCGAACAGGCTCTGCGCCGGCGGCCTGCCTTGTTTCACCGGCATTTTTGGCCCGGGAATGTTCGTTGAGCCGTCCCGCTCGAAACGCACGTGCGCCGAGAAATGCGACATCTCGACGCTCCCCAATGAAATCTTACGGCTCCAGAAGGATTCCACGCGGATTTCGACCTGCAATCGATCGGCATGAAACAATGGCGGAGTTCCCGCCGGCTCGCGTCCGCGCAACGTGAGTCCGTCAAACCGCACGCGCAAAGGCCGCCAGCCGAAATGGAGGTCGCCGAGTTCAACGCGCGCCCCGGTTGCCTTTTCAAGATCCTCGACAATCGTGCGCCGCGCCCAGCGATCCGCCAACCCACTTCCGAGGATATAGACGAGCGCAAGCGCGAAGGCCACCATCGCCGCGGCGGCCAACGCCATCCCATGTTTCCAACCGAATTTTCGTTTCTTGTCGCTCATCGTCGTACGAAGATGCTACCCGGCATCATGGCTTCGCATCGGGCAATGTCATTTCGATCCTCAGGCGCGATTTTGTTTCCTCCAGCCATTTCGTGGCGAGGCCGGTGATCGCGCGCTGCGTGAGTAGCTCGCGGATCTCTCCCTCGACCTCGGCCAGGTGTGGCGCGGGCTGATTTCTCTTTCCCAGCTCCGGCAGCAGTTCCTTCTGATAATAGGCTTCGATATCGGCCGATTCGATCTGCACCGACGGGCGAAACTTGTAATCGAGATAACGCTCGATATAAATCTGCCGCGCCAGCAATTCCCGCACCTGCGCGGCGGACATCCCCAATTCGCGCAGCTTGGCGGTGTATGCTTCGGGATTTGCGAATTGCGCAGCGACCCGCGCCGATTCGCGCTCGACTTCCGACTGTGCGGGCTGAGGAAAATGCGACACGCTGGCTTCGGTTTGTACCACCCATTGTTCGATGAGCTCGGCAAGCAATCGGTCGTCGCTTTCCGCGCGCCCTTCGATCAATTGCTGGAATGCGCCCAGTTCGCGCACTTGGCTCTGCAGAATGATGTCGCCCTCGACCCGTGCCACGATGCGGTCCACGACGCGTCCCGTCTGCGCCTGTAAGCGAGCGGCATCCGGCGTCGCAGTCACAGCGAGCGCGATCCAGACGAGGATGGAGGCCATGCGCCGCATCAGAACGTCGTCCCCAAATTTATAAAGAATTGGAAGCTTGGCAGCCGCGAAAGCTTCGTGAGGCACGTTGTGTTCGTGACTGTCGGGCTCGGGCACGTTCCGCCAGTCTGAACCAGGAAACGCGCAGGGTTGAGCTGGTAACCCAGGTCCAGCTTGACGGGCCCGATGGGCGTCCCATAGCGAAACTCGAATCCGGCGGTGTGCGAGAAATAGGTGAGTTCGTTGGTGCAATTCGTCAAGCACAGATTCGGATTGTTCGGATCGAACGAAGGCGCGGGCGGAGCGATGCGTAACGACATTTTCTTAATGCTCGGGAACACATTTCCGGCGTCGTAGAAAATGGCGCCGCCCAGACGATTGCCGATCAGAGGCAGGTGCATCGGAAAACGCAAATCCTGATTGAAAATCAGCAGCGCCTGTCCGCCAATCGGAAATCCGGTCAGCGGATCGCGCGGCCCTGCTTGATTGAGCGTAAAACCGCGCAAGGATGTGCCGCCACCGGCGAAGAAGCGTTCGGGCAGGGGAATATTGCTGGAGAGCGAGCCTCCATAAGGCGTCTGCACTCCAAAACGGACCGAGCGCGCAAACACAAGCCGGCGGCCGAAGGGGTGGTACGTGGAATTCTGCAGAAAGACGCGAAGAAAATTGACCGAAGAACCGATTTGCTTTATCGCCAGGCTAACGTCGACATTCTCGAAATCACCGCGGCTCGCGTCGGCGGGATTGTTGCGGCGATCGCGGAGCCAGCTTGCGCCGAGTTCGGCAATATCTGTATTTTGGCTGAAGAGCGGAATCTGTTCCGGCGAAATCGTGTTGACGTTGATGATCGTATTCACTTTTCGAAACGCGTACCGGTAGAGGAGGGAACTGGAATTCGACAACCGTTCGGCGAGCTGCAGCGACCCCTGGTAGCGTCTGGAAGTGAACGTCTGGATATTGCGGGCCTTCTCAAAAAAGGCGGTGAGCTGGAGACTGAAATTGGGCGAGGTGAAGTAGTTGGGCGCCGTGTAGGCCAGCAGCGCCCGGCCTTGAATTGTGCTCGCGCGCACCTTAAAGGAAAGTGCGTCGGCGCGTCCGGTGAGATTCGCCTTGGTAATTGCCAGGGTGCCCCGCGGGGCGGCGCTGAAGGTGCTCCCAGTCGCTCCACTACCCAGCCGCTGCGCTTCGAAGCCGAGGCCGTACGCCACGGTGTAGCGTTTGGCTTCGTCCACCATCACCACCACCGTCTTCTGCGGATTATCGCCTTCGGGATTTTGCGGCGCGATCGAAACCCGGCTGAAAATGCCCAGGTTGTAGAGTTTTCTCTGCGTCTCCACGACCGCTCCCTCGCTCAGCGGTTCGCCCGCGCGAATCCCCACTTGGCGCGAGATCACGCCCGGGCGAGTGTGTTCGTAGCCGCCGAGGAGCACGCGCGCGACCCGGACCTGGCGCCCTTCGGTGATCTGATAGGTCAGCCGCACGCGCGGGGCCTCGTCTGGGCTTGACGGCGGCGCCTTTTCCACGCCCGCGGAAAACCGCGCCTCCGAAAATCCCCGATCATAATAGAGTGCAAGTATATTGTCGCGGTCGGAAGAAATGTTGAAGTCAGAATAAGGCTGGCCCGCCGTCGAACCTGTCACGCCAAGCAGCTCCTGCTTGGTAAGTTGCTGGTTCCCTTCGATGTTCAGGTCCGCGACCCGGGTTTGCCGCCCCTCTTTGATTTCGAACCGGACGTACAACCCGCCCTGGCGGCCCTGGTAATCATCGACGACCTGCGTGTAAACGCCGGCTTCATGGAAGCCGTTTGCATCGTACAGGGTGCGGATCGAAGCCACATCGTCCTGCAGCAGAGCCGTCGAATAGCGCCCGGGAGACGCGTAGGCGGCAGGTTGAATTTGCAATCGGCCGGTTAGAAGGTCCGAGCTGAAATACTGATTGCCCGAAAACGCCACTCCCACCAGGCGATGGCGATCGCCACGGTCCACATGGTAGGTGACGACCCTGGCAGCGTGGCGCGGCGTACTTGCCGATTTCTCCGCGGCTGCTTCCGACGTGGTGTAGCTGACTTGCGCGTCTGAATAGCCGGCGCGTTCGAACCATTCGCGCAATCCCCGCCGGCCTTCCTGGAGAAGGTCCTCGTCGACGGCGCCTTCCTGATAGATGGGCACCAATTTGCGCAGCGTGCCCGTGGGAACCTTGGCCCCTTCGACCGTCACGCGGACCTGCAACCCCGCATAAAACGTGGCCTCGAGCGGGACGGTATTCGTCTTTGCGTCGTAGACGCCGCGGTGCAGCGTGACGCGCGCGCCAAGATAGTCCTTCTTCGCCAGCCACTTTCGCGCGCGCTCGGCGCCGCGATTTAAGCGATCGGAGGTGATCTCGCGCCCCTGTGTGAGATTCAGCTGGCCGCGAAGTTCCGCCTCCGGGAATTCGGTCTGGTTTTGAATCGTGATCGCGCCGATCCGCGCCCGTGCACCCGGGCTTACACGCACCAGAATGTTTACCTGAAGCGTGTCAGGATGTGGCATGGCCTCGTACTCGATCCTGGCTTGATACTGCCCGTCATCCTCGAGCGTCTGCCGGAGCCGGTCCAGCCCCTCCTTCATGCCGCTCTCCCGGAAAATGTCGCCCAGGTTTAGCCGCAGCGCGGAAAGCGCCAGCGATTCGCCGGGCGGCTCGCGCAATCCCGCAATTTGCACCCGATTGATGTACAGGTTCTGGCGGACCACAAAATCCAGACGCACGCCGCCTGGAACGTCCGTCAACTCGGCGCGCAGATCCGCATAGCGGCCCGTGCGGAATAGCTCTCGCAGGCTTGCGCTCTCGGTATCCATAGAAAACGGCTGGCCGGGCTGGACAGTTAGCTGGGGAGGATCCTGTTCAAGCACCGCGCCGGATTCGGTGACCACGCGCACGGCAACGACTCGCGGCGGCTCACCGGAGGGGCCGCTCTGCGCGAAGGCAAATCCTGCGCAAAATAAATAGATCGCCGGCAGCCAAATGGCGATTCGTATGAAGGGGCGTTGATCGCTCGGCATCATTTCTCACAACAAGACTAGCGTAGCATAGCCGAGTTGCCCGGCTGGCGCGAAATTTCCCTGGCGCGTGGATAATGTGGTAGTGGGCTAATTGCATGTTGCCGGGAGTCCCGGAGGGACGGCACTGCGTAGCCCACCGCGCTTGCCCTGAACGAAGTGAAGGGGAAGCGGTGGGAAACTATGTCGGTCATGACGAGAAAGCCCCGGCAGGGGCGGCACTTCCGGCTCATGCGCACGAAATTAGCCCACCACCGAAAATGTCACTCGCTGTTGTAGCAACGTAAAAATGTCACCCTAATGGCCCGATGAAAATGTCACCCCCCTGAGTGAATTCATCCACCGTTGAGGTGGAGTTTGGTATCTGCGTAATAGATCGAGACCTTTCCTTC
>JBGOZP010000023.1:0-45097 GCA_041480265.1 Terriglobia bacterium
AGCCACGGCGGCCAGAGGAGATCGAGAGAACCGAAAGCAGAGAGTCAAAATCACAAGTCGGGCCGTGCGAAGGACTAAAATCTGAGGCCTATGGGCTCGCGGAACCAAAATAAAGACTTTTTCCGCAAGCTGTAAAGCCGCACTGATTCTGTGGCCTTTATGGCACGGCTGAAGCCGCGCCCTCCAAGAACCATGCTGATTTTCACTTTTATGTCGTGCATCCGTGGGCCGTTAGAACTGGACTCGGTTCATAAAGCGGTGTAGCATTAAAATTCCCTTATAACCTCATTCTTCTTAGGAGCGAGGTCCAATCACAATGACACAAAATACAGAGCGGCAATACTATCGTGGTGTCTGTTGTCTTCATTGCAAAGCGCCCATTGCAATTTCTCCGCTGGTGGCCGGCATCGAAGCTGAATTCAAGGCCAGCGAAGCAGCGCCTCCGCAGCATCAAAAATGCCAAGTGTTCCATCTCCGGTGCTCGGCATGTGGCAAGGAAAAACCATACAAAATTGGCGAGATACTCGAATTTGAACGAGAGCCGGTCACCGGGGCGCCCGGCGCCGAGCCGGCCTCAGCCTACTTGCGTCCACAGGGTGACAGGGCAAGAGCGGCCAACCTCTAAGCAGGTCAGGTTCACATTTTTTTGTCCTCAATGAAGTTGCCACTATCGCTTCGGGAAATCGCGCGCGAAGTTTCTACCGCGGACCGTTGGGCGGAAACGTGTAAACAGGCATCTCAAATACGAGCACGGCGGACTAGAACCTTTTGCATAATGCAGGCGATGGATGGAACGACGCACGGAAGCGGGAGCGTGATACAGCAATGCGAACCATTGCGCTGGAAGAGCACATTTCGACGCCTGAGTTTCTGGACGCTACGACAAAGGTCTGGCAGGGCGATCCCGTAGTTGATCACTTCTGGAAGGCCAACCGAGACAAGCTGCTCGACATCGGAAAAGGCCGGATCGCCGATATGGATGCGGCGGGGATTGATCTGCAAGTGTTGTCGCTATCGGGCATCGGCATGGATAAGCTGGACCCGGCGACCGCCACCGCCCTGGCGCGCGATGCGAACGACAAGCTGGCCGCTGCCGTGCAGGCGCACCCGGACCGCTTTGCCGCCTTCGCCACTCTTGCGCTGCAGGAACCGGAGAAGGCGGCGTTGGAATTCGAACGCTGCGTCCGGCAATTGGGATTCAAAGGCGCCCTGGTCAACGGAGCCAGCGGCGGCCTGTTTCTGGACCATCGGCGCTTTACACCTCTGTTTGAAACGGCACAGGCGCTCGATGTTCCCATCTACCTGCACCCCGCGCCGCCGCCGGAAGCAGTAAAGGAAGCCTACTATGGCGGATTACCCGGCAATCTCGGATTTATGCTCTCCACCGCTGGCTGGGGATGGCATGTGGACACTGGGATGCACTGCATGCGTCTGATCGTTTCCGGCCTGTTCGACCGTTTTCCGAAGCTCAATATCATCATCGGGCACATGGGGGAGGCTTTGCCTTACTACATTGTACGCGCCGACGATTTTCTGGCGCCGCACGCAAAGCACCTTCAGCGCCGCGTCTCTGAGTATTTCCACAAGCACTTCTACATCACCACCAGCGGGTGTTTCTCTCTGCCCCCATTCCTCTGCGCATTACAGGTCGTTGGCGCCGGCCGGATCCTATTTTCTGTGGATTATCCATTCAGCCCCAACGCCCCGGGGCGAACCTTTTTGGACACTCTGCCGGTCAGCCCGGAAGAAATGGCAAAGATCACGCATGGCAATGCGGAACGCCTGCTGAAGCTCTAACCCGCATTTTTCACAAGATCTCCGTAACGGTTCCAGTGGCACAGGCCCCGACAGGGTCGGGGCCTGTGCCACTAAAACCACAGACTTCACAGGCTGCGGAAAAGGGGCGAAGCCTTGTGGGTCGCGGCTTCAGCCACGACATAAAGCCTGCATTTTCTTAAGGGGTTTTAACCCCTGAGGGCATCGCAGCGAGTTTTCCCGCAGCCTGTGAAGTCTGCTACTAAAACCCATCGTGCACTTCGGCGCGATCCGACGCGGCAAACTGAGTTCAGAGTTGGGAGACAGGAAGTCGAGCGCCGGCAGAAGTCCGATAACTGAATCATCCGAGTTGGTTCAGCTAGGCAGACAGGGCGTATTTCTGGTCAGCGCTTATTGCGGCTTGACGTTCTTCGGCGCCGCCCGCTTGACTTTCTTCGATGCGGGCTTCTGCTGTGGTGCGGCTGCGCGTACGCCTCTGGCATCGTGAGCGGCGAACAGAGCGTTAAATTTATTGCGGGCAAGTTCAGTTGAGTTCAATGTGTATTTCCTTTTTGGTTCAAAACGAAAGGCTGACCTAGAGTGAATGGACCAGCGCTGTATGACATTTTTATTATACGCGGCGCGCCGCGAAAATCACAGGGCCTGAGATCCCCCGAGTGTTCAGAGTAACATCAACGGGCGGCGGAACCTGCGGAATTCACTTCTCGTGCTTCAGAGCTGCCCGGGCCTTTTTCAAGTCTTTGCGTTTCTCCGCATCTACTTGGGGGAAAGAGAGATTCAACTGTTCGAGCGCATGGACGAGGGCTTCGGCCACGACCAGGCGCGCGAACCATTTGTGGTCGGCCGGCACGACGTGCCAGGGCGCATGTTTGGCGCTTGTGTTCTGAATCATTTCTTCGTACGCGCGCATGTACTCATCCCAGCGCTGCCGTTCCAGGGCGTCGGTTGCGGAAAACTTCCAGTTCTTTTCCGGCTCGTCCAGACGTTCCAGGAACCGCTTCTTCTGTTCTTTCTTTGAAAGGTTCAGGAAGAATTTCAGAACCACGATGCCATTGCGGAAGAGATAATGCTCGAACGCGTTGATGTCTTCAAAGCGTTCCTGCCAGATCTTGCCCGAGACCAGATTGGCCGGCAATCTTTCCCGCGACAAAATCTCCGGATGGACTCGCGTGACAAGCACTTCCTCATAGTAGGAGCGATTGAAAATGCCGATCATGCCTCGTTCGGGGAGGGAACGTGTGGTCCGCCACAGAAAATCGTGGTTCAGGTCTTCAGAAGAAGGGGCCTTGTACGAAGTCACGTTGCAACCCTGGGGGTTCACGCCGGACATGACGTGCTTGATCGTGCTGTCTTTTCCCGCCGCATCCATGGCCTGCAGGATCAGCAGAATTCCCCAGCGGTCCTGCGCGAAAAGCATTTCCTGCAATTCGGACAGGCGGGCAATCCCGCGCTCCAGCGCCTCGTGCGCATGTTCCTTGGATTTCAGTTTGAGCGTGTCCGCGGGGTCGAAGTCCTTCAAGCGGAAGTTCGGTCCATCCGCTACGCGAAAGTGCTTGGCGAATTCACTTGTTTTCATGGATGTAATCCGTCCTTCCGCTGACGATCAGCAGCAAGGCCCTCTCCGTTTGGTCCGGGCTGCCCAATGGCGTGTAGGAGTCTAAATGGTACGAGCGAGTATTGTCGAGGTGTGCCTATTGCGCGCAGAAAGGCACTTTTCACTTGTACTCGGATTGCCGTGAAGAGCGGGCGCCGCCGCACCCATCAACAGGAGGAACATGAAAACTCACGCCGCTATGCGCGACCTGGGAGAAACGGCCGCGTATAAGACGTCCGAGGAGGTGCAGCCTATCCGGCGTGGAATTTAATCTCTACCCTCAGATCAATCGGCGTCGCTTCACCATCGAGGATCGTGGGTTCGTACCTTCTTTTCGAAACGGCCTTCAGCGCTGCGGGAATTAGCAACGGCTGTCCGCTGACCGCCCGCACTTCCACGACGTTGCCATGTTCGTCAATGATCGCTTCGATGACAACGATTCCGGAAATACGCGACTGCAATGCGAGAACCGGGTATTCCGGATCGGGTGCGAAGATCAACCGCGGCGGCTTCACGTCGCCGCCGACAACCACAGGCTTCTTTGGCCCTGCAGCAACCGGTAAGGAGGGTGCCCGATTCAGGTCGCCTCCGAGAACTCCGCCGAGAACGCCCCCCATCTGCCCGCCGGGCATTCCACCCGTTACACCGCCAGGAACTCCTGTGACCGCCTCTTCATCCGCCGGTATTTTCGCAATTACCTTTGGGATGAAGGAGGGCGCCGTCAACTTGCCGGGTGTGTACGTCCGAGTAGGAGTGGGCACCACCCGCGGCGCAACTCGCGAGACCATCGGAGGCGGAGGAGGAGCTGGTGGCGGAAGTGGGGCAACCAGAAACGTCAGATTGAACTTCTGAACGTCAAGCACGTTTGTGAAATAGAGCGGAAGAATCAGCAGCGCAACCAAAACAGCGGTATGAACAGCAAGCGATACGGCCCAATCCAGGGGGTTACGCCGTTGATGGATCGAGGTTTCCTCGATTATCGCTTCGGCGAAGACATCCTGCAACGGCTCCATCCTCGGCGGGGGAAGGACAATCTGCCGCCTCACTTTTGGAGGTGAATGGACTTCCTCAAGGAGAAGGGGTCGTTGTTTGAACATAACATTATCTTTCCAATCTTACCTTAATAATTTTACACTATTTCCTTATAGAAGAGCAATTGAAAGCTAGCCGTGATGGGGGTCACGCACCCATGTGATGCGCGTCACACCTGCACATGATAAGAATCACACCATATACGGCTCGGAGGAGGGTGTTCAAGGGCGGCGAGGAGTCCCTCCAGACGGGCCATCGACCGGCCGATGAGGTCCGGGTGGACCGGTCTGCGAGAACTACATACGTAGCATGCACGATCGAATGATCCATTCGGAAAGCATCAAGCTCCGCGCGCCAGAGTCTTGATCTGCCGGGCGAGCTTTTCAACTTCTTCCGCCTTGCGGACCAGGGAGAGTGACAGCACATCGGTCTGTTCTGTCTTGTCTGCCGCATCCTTCAATTCCTGCGCCAATTGGAGCAAATGCTCGGCATCACGCCGCAGTTTTTTTTGATTCTCCTTCAGTTGCTCCTTGGGATCCGGTCGCGGCGGGATGGACCCCTCCCCCAATGATCCGTCGGACCCGCTGGCATCAGGAATCCGGGGAATTCGGGGAATCGGCGGCCGCCTCTGCGGTCCTGCGAAGAGAGCCTTCACTCCTACCAATGTCGCCATCAGGATCGGGAAAAACGACCTGCGTCCGGTTATCATGTGATTCTCCTGGGATTGTCGAGCCAAGCGTCACCCTGCGGGCTTCCGCAGGGTCGGCGGATGCTATAATCCCACCTGAATAGTATGACTCCAAACGCATTCAAATGGAGTGATTTGATGCTCGGCCACGGCCTGCGGCTGGCGAGCATCGTGCTGATTGCTTTGATTCTGAACCGGGTATTGCGCGCATTTACGCGCCGTTTGATCCCAGTGGCGGGGGCGGAAGGCCTTAGGCGGATCGCGCGCATGCGCGAGCAACATACCAAGACGCTGGCCGGCCTTCTTTACAGCGCCGGGACGGCAGTGATCATCATCGGCGCAATCCTCACGGCACTGCCTGAGTTTGGGTTCAACATCACACCCATCGCCGCCGTCGCGGGGCTGGCGAGCCTGGCGTTCGGTTTCGGCGCGCAGCACCTGGTGCGCGATCTGATCAACGGATTTTTCGCGATCATTGAAGATCAGTTTGTGGTGGGCGAAACCGTGCGGATCGGCGCCGTCGTGGGCCGCGTCGAGCATCTCACGCTTCGCCGCACCGTGATCCGCGATATGCAGGGCGCCCTGGTCAGCATCCCCAACGGAGAGATCTCCCAGGTTGCCAATCTCAGCCGGGATTGGGGCCAGGTCTTCGTGGATATCGCCCTGCCTTCGAATGGTTCGTCCGACGCGGTGCTGGCGGCGCTGGAAGGCGTGTCCGGGGAACTCCGGACAGATGCCTCCTGGTCGGCTGTTTTCGTTGATGGGCCGCGCGTACTCGGAATCGAATCCTTT
The DNA here is from genome assembly GCA_041480265.1 of Terriglobia bacterium. Lineage (GTDB taxonomy): Bacteria > Acidobacteriota > Terriglobia > Acidiferrales > UBA7541 > Palsa-360. Next base: position 5,883 of record JBGOZP010000023.1, read on the forward strand.
GGGCAGGGCGGCGTGACGCTGCGTATGCAACTGCGCACGACTCCCGGCCGGCAGGACGATGCCGCGCGGGAGTTGCGCCGCCGGATTCAAAGCCGTTTCGAACAGGAGCATATTCGCTGGAGTGGAGTGCAACGTGTGGAAATCGTTGGGAGCGAAACGCCACACGATTTGCGGGCGCCATCGAATTCTTGAGGTTATCCGGGAACAGGGTGCGGGCTCTACTTGGAGCCCGCCGGAATAGGAGATATCCAAATGGGACAGGTCACGCACGAGCAGGCGAATCTTCTTTTGCGTTTGTACGAATTGCGGCGCGAGTCACGCATGCGGCAGGGGCGCGCGTGGTTCTCCAGCCAGTTTGATGCCAACACACCGCAAGAATTGGGGTCAAAATACCCGATGGGCAGCGAAGAAAGCGCCAGTCTCCGCATGGTTATATCGTATTGGGACATGGCGGCCGGACTGGCGAACCGCGGGCTGATTGACGATGAAATGTTCTTCGAAAACTCGATGGAGGGTTGGATTGTCTGGGAAAAAGTGAAGGCGATCGTGCCCGCGCAGCGCGAGGCGATGAAAAACCCGGGCTATTTGGCGCAACTGGAGAATTTTGCGAAGCGATTTGAAGCATGGCGTGAGCGAACCGCTCCGGGATCGCTCGAGGCCTTTCGGCAGACGCGAGCGAACGCCCGGCGCGCGGTCGCAAGAACGGCGAACTGACTGATCCGCGCGGGGGTTTTAGTAGCACAGACTTCAGTCTGCGCGTTTTTTGCCGAATGCAAAAACAAACCAAAACCACACAGGCTGCCCTTCACTTCGATCAGGGTAAAAAGCCTGTGCTACGGGGCCACTTTACTTCGCTGGCGCACCCAGCTTCGTGAAAAAATCATGCCAGTCATTTCTGTCCTTCTCGAACACAGGTCGCGCCAGGGAAGCGGCGATGGGCATCCACGCGGAACTTCCCATCTGTAAGTACGCAACTTTTTGAAGATTCCCGTCGGGCGAAACCAGGAAAAAATAAAGCTCGGACACGGTCTGGTGCTCGACAATTATGGCGGTAGGGTTTTTCGGATCTTTCGTCCCGCTCAACAGCAGGCCCCTTCCTACCGGCTGGCCTCCCTCGGTGGCGCGGGCCAGCGTAATGAGTTTAGGCGCCTCCTTGTCCTCACAGACCTTGAAGATCTGACACACATCAGGGGGGATTCCCGGTGCGGGGGCTGGTTTCCATACCACCTGGTCCTTATGGTCGAGCGCTTCCTTGAAAATATTTGTTGGCTGGGTAGCGGGGGACGAGGGCTTTGCCTGGCCCGCGAGACCCGCAGTCCCGACTGAGAAAAAAAACAGCAAGAGAGTTCCGCAGAATCTTGACGGATTCATCATGGATGTTCCCCGCTTTCTCAATTTTGTGGAAATATACACAGCGATGCTTTCAGCTTGGTCTGGGCGAGTTGGCCGCCCCAGATTACGGTAGACCCTCATAGAACCTCACTTCTTAGATCGTGATGGCCTAAAAATATAATACGTCTGGGCGGAGTTGCCCGCAAGAGGGGTCTACAGGGTTCGAGTGACAAAATGAGAACAAAGGGCTGCGCGGATTCCAGGCTGAAATAGCGCAGCGCCAGGCCACGGATTGTGCAACCTCTCCTTCTCACCTGGCGTTTCGAATTGACACACAATCACCCTTGCACAGGGTTGCGATGTACCTTTTGGGACCAATTCCTGCCCCCCATATGGAAGCCGGCGAACGAAACCGATAGAATGTTAACCACTTCTGCCAATATGTGCTGATTGAATTTTAGTTGGTGACGAATGAAACGCGTGAAGAAACCTGCTCGGGCTAGACAACAAAACAAGCAGAAGCGAGTCCGTGCCCCGGAGGGTGTGAAGGCCGCGGGCCACAAGGATATCGTCGGCTTCGGCGTGGACGTTGCCGAGCGCCGGCGCGCCGAAATGTCGTTGCGCGGCAGCGAAGAATGCTTCCGCCAGCTCGCCGAAAATATTCCCCAGGTGTTTTGGACCGTGGACATCGGCACGGGAGAAATTGAATACGTCAGCCCGGCCTACGAATCGGTTTGGGGCCGGAGCTGCCAGTCTTTGTATCAGAGACCTGAGGATTGGCGCGAAGCGATCCACCCCGAAGACCGGCAGCGCGTGGAACAGGCCCATACCAGCGCCTTGCGAACCGGCACGTTCGAACAGGAGTACCGCATCGTCCGCCCGGACGGACAGGTTCGGTGGATACAGGATCGCGGCTTCCCTATCGAGGACGATCACGGCAAGTCGTACCGGTTGACCGGGATCGCCACGGACATTACCAGGCAGAAGCTGACAGAGCAGGAATTGCAGGAGAATCAGCGGCGCCTATTGGAAGCCCAGCGCATCGGACACATGGGCAGTTGGGAACGCAACCTTGTTACCAACGAAATCATTTGGTCCAACCAGACCTATCAAGTTCTTGAGATGGACCCACGGCACGGCACGCCCAGCTATGAGATATATCTGAACATGATTCATGGCGATGACCGGGACCGAGTGAAGCAAGCCTTCGAAGAATCGGTCGTGCGCAAAACCCCGTATGAACTCCGTTACCGGTTGCAGATGAGCGATGGGCGCATCAAATGGGTGCAAGTCTACAGCACGACCGAATACAGTGCCGACGGCGCGCCGGTGCGGTCCACCGGCACGGTGCAGGACATCACCGAGCAGAAGCTGACAGAGCAGGAATTGCAGGAGAATCAGCGGCGCCTGTTGGAAGCCCAGCGCATCGGACACATGGGCAGTTGGGAGCGCAATCTCGTTACCGGCGGTTTAGTCTGGTCGGATCAAGCTTATAAGATTTTCGAAATGGACCCACAGAGTCCCGCGCCATCGTACGAACAATTCCTGAGCATCGTGCATCGGGAGGACCGGGAGAGGGTGCAGCAAGCCTCCGCAGAATCGGTCGCACGTAACATTCCCTATGAAGTGACCTACCGCCTGACGATGAGCGATGGGCGCATCAAATGGGTGCAAGTTTACGGCACGACCGAATACAGTGCCGACGGCGCGCCGGTGCGGTCCACCGGCACGGTGCAGGACATCACCGAGCAGAAGCTGACCGAGCAGGAATTGCGGGAGAATCAGCGGCGCCTGATCGAAGCCCAGCGCATTGGACGCATGGGCAGTTGGGAGCGCGACCTGACTATCAACGAATTCATTTGGTCCGATCAGGCCTATCAAATTCTTGAGGGGGACCCACAGCGCGGCACACCCAGGTATGAGACGTATCTGAACATGATTCATGACGATGACCGGGACCGGATGAAGCGAACCTTCCAGGAAGCCGTCGCGCGCAAAATCCCATATGAAATCAGTTACCGGTTGAAGATGAGCGATGGGCGCATCAAATGGGTGCAAGTCTACAGCACCACCGAATACAGCGCCGAGGGCGCGCCTTTGCGGACCAAAGGGACAATTCAGGACATCACCGAGCAGAAGCTGGCAGAGCAGGAATTGCGGGAGAATCAGCGGCGCCTGCTGGAAGCCCAGCGCATCGGACGCATGGGCAGTTGGGATTTGGACCTGATCACGAGCCGACTCACGTGGTCGGCGGAACTTTATCGCATATTTGAGATGGATCCCGAGCGCTTCGGCGCGTCGTACGAGGCATTTCTGGACACGGTTCATCCCGATGATCGGGACACGGTAAACAAGGCCTACATGGAGTCGGTGGCGCGCAAGGAACCTTACGAAATCACGCACCGGCTGCGAATGCCGGACGGGCGCATCAAATGGGTGCACGAACGCGGCCTAACCGAATATAGCGCCGACGGCGCGCTGGCGCGCTCCACCGGCACGACCCAGGACATCACCGAGCTTAGGCTCGCGGAACAAAGCGTGAAAGAAAGCGAATTGCGCTTTGCCGGCATTATCAGTTCGGCGATGGATGCCATCATCACCGTGGACGCGAACCAGAACATCTTTCTGTTCAACAGCGCCGCCGAACGCATCTTTGGCTACACGGCGGCGGAAATCATCGGCCAGCCGCTCGAACGTTTGATCCCGGCCAGGTTTCACGCGGCGCACCAGCAGCACATCGAGACCTTCGAGCGGACCAGCGTCACCACGCGCTCGATGGGCGCGCTCGGCACGATCTCCGGCGTGCGCGCCAATGGAGAAGAGTTCCCCACCGAGGCTTCCATATCGCAACTCGATATCGGCGGACAGAAAAACTACACCGTGATCTTGCGTGACATCACCGAGCGGAAACACGCCGAGCAACAGATTGCCGAATCCTTGCGCGAAAAGGAGATGGTGCTGCGGGAGATCCACCACCGCGTCAAGAACAACCTGCAAATCATCTCCAGCCTGCTGCACTTCCATTCGAACAAGGTGGCGGGCGCCCAAGCCAAGGCGGTGTTCCTGGATGGCCAGGACCGGCTGCGCTCGATGATCCTGGTTCACGATAAGCTGTACCGCTCCGAGCATTTCGCCGCCGTGGACTTTGCCGATTACGTGAAATCCCTGGCTCAGGAACTGGTGCGTTCGAACCAGACTCAGAGTTGCAACATTGACCTGACGGTTGAAGCGGAAAACATTTCGCTGCCCGTGGAGATTGCCCCACCCTGCGGTATGATCCTTACGGAACTGCTGACGAACGTCTTCAAATACGCTTTCCCCGAGGGGCGCCGGGGAAAAGCTCTAATCCGCGTGACCAACGAAGGGGGCTGCCTGGTAATGACCGTGCAGGACAACGGCGTCGGGTTCCAGGAAGGTAGCGCCGGCGCTCCCGGCAGCTTCGGGTTGGAGTTGGTGCACGGTCTCGCCGAACAACTCAACGGCACGGTTCGGATTGCGTCCGGGAATGGAACCACCGTCACACTGCAAATTCCGATTAGGAGCCCGGTCCATGCAAACTAGCAGCAAGGTAGCCCAGCGCATTTTTATTGTGGAAGATGAGGCCATGATCGCCATGGAGTTACAAGACCGCCTGGCTGCCATGGGCTATCTGCCCTGCGGAATAGCGGCCCGCGGCGATGCCGCTCTGGCCCGCATCCGCGAATCCCAGCCCAACCTGGTGCTGATGGACATCAACCTGGCCGGTGAGATGAACGGAATTGCGACCGCGCGCCAAGTCCGCCAGGGAATGAATCTGCCGGTGATTTTTCTGACCGCCTATTCCGACGATGAGCTGGTGGCCCAGGCCACCGAGACCGGCTCCCATGGCTACCTGGTGAAGCCATTCAACGAGCGGGAGCTCCGCGCCAACATCGAATTTGCGCTCTATAAACACGAGGCGGAAAACAAACTCCGCGAGACCAACCGGCTGCTCGAGCAAAGCAAGACGGAACTGATGGCGCTGACCTTCCAGCTCAGTGAAACCCTCGCACAAGTGAAAGAACTCCACGGCATCATCCCCATCTGCCTGTATTGCAAGAAGATCAAGAGCGAAGCGGAATACTGGGAAGCAGTGGAAACCTATATTTCAAAGCACACCAACGCTGTGTTCTCCCACGGCTTTTGCCCGGAATGCGTCGAAATCTACAAGGCCGCTTCGGGCTTCAATTCCCACGAGCCAGAGAAATCGTAGTGTGCGGCGTGCCGCTCGGTGCGCCGCGGCGCGGACGGGAACAATCGTGAATCTGGAGGCGCGGGTGGGATTTGAACCCACGGATGGAGGTTTTGCAGACCTCTCCCTTAGGCCTCTTGGGTACCGCGCCGGATGCAAGAAGTATAACGAAACTGCTATGCACTTGTCAGTTGCCAACATGACCAGGGAATTTGCATAGCCTGCCTTTCTCACAAGAGATTCGCCACCTCACAGCAATGTGCCTGAATGAAAGCTTCCCGCGCGGTTTTGTGGCGCCCCGACGCGTCGGGGCGCCACGAAGACCAGCGTTCCGCAGCAAGACGGGTGATTCAGGCACTAACCATCCCTTTGTCGTGAGAAGCGCGGGCTAGCTCTACCGCAACAGGCTCGCTCAGCGTTGAAAAATTACCGGGAAGAGCCGGGCAACGACGGGTGCGTCTGATCGAGTCGAAAGATGTTTCTAGGACGCCGCCCTATCGCGGCGTCACGGGGACAATCTGGGCTTCACGGATGAACCGCGCGGATTCCTCCGGAGGCGTTGGACAGATATAGAAGCCTGTGCCCCATTCAAACCCGGCCACCTTCGTCAGCTTCGGTATGATTTCGATGTGCCAGTGGTAGTGGTCGTTGACCTCTTCTCCGATCGGCGAGGTGTGAATCATCAGGTTATACGCCGGCCGGTCGAGCACCGCATCCAGACGCGCCAGGTTGTCTTTCAGAACTTTGGCGAGTCCCGCGTAGACCGGGGTCTGGTTATTCTCAAAGGAGGAGCCGTGTTGCTTCGGCAGAACCCACATCTCGAACGGAAACCGCGGCGCGTAAGGAGCGAGCGTAACAAACAACGGAGTTTCGGCGATCACGCGCACTCCGGTATCCAGCTCCTGGCGGATGATGTCGCAGAAGATGCATCTCTCTTTGTCGTGATAATAGTGGCGTGAACTGTCCACTTCCTCGCGCACGCGCTTGGGAACGATGGGCAGGGCGATCAACTGCGAATGAGGGTGCTCCAGCGACGCCCCGGCCGCCTCGCCATGATTCTTGAAAATCAGGATGTAGCGGAAGCGCTTGTCATTTTTCAGGTCGAGCATGCGGTCCCGGAACGCCCACAGCACATCTTCGATCTGCTTTTCCGTCATCGTCACGAAGGTGCTGCGATGGTCGGGCGTCTCGATAATGACTTCGTGCGCGCCCACGCCATTCATGCGGTCAAACAGGCCTTCCCCTTCCCGGTCGAGGTCGCCCTCGATCCCTAGCGCAGGGAACTTGTTCGGGACCACGCGCACCTGCCAGCCCGGGGTATTCGCGCCGCCTCCGTTGCGTCCGTACTGCAGAACTTCCGGGGGCGTCTTCGATTCGTTGCCATAACAAAACGGGCATACTCCTAGCCCTTTGATCTCCACGCTCTCGCGCAAGAAATCCGAGGGCCGCTTGGCCCGGTCTGTGGAAATGATTACCCATCGTCCGGTGATGGGGTCCTTTCTTAACTCTGGCAACGGTTCCTCCTGTGCTGGAAGCCACACTCCTGCAAATAGGGCAGTACAGAAGATAGTTTATTCTACTATTCCCCGCAGGTCTGCAAACTCATGATGAGGATGTGCGGTTCCCGTCATGCGGCAAAAGCGCCCTTGTGCAAACGGACCACGGGGCCCCGTCCGGGAGACGCCTCAATCGCCAACACATCGAACCGGAACGGAGCGCTTCCCGCTCGATATTCGCGAAGAAACTGCCGCGCCATCCGCGAAAGATGCCGCTGCTTGGCCTGGTTGACCGCGTCTTCGGGAGAGCCGAACTCGTGTCCCTCGGTGGTGCGCGTCTTCACCTCGACGAACGCGAGCGTCGCGCCATCGTATCCCACCAGATCAATTTCGCCCTTCAAGCCGCGATACGTGTAGTTTCGCGCGATCATCACGTATCCCTGCCGCCGCAGATACCAATACGCGTACGTCTCGCCGCGAACGCCGGTCCGGCGAGCCCTCTGCTTCGCTGCTTCCCGGGAAGGCGGCGCAGTCGAATCCGCCAGGCCCTTTCGCGCAGCCCAGTCCACCAGCCCAAACATTACGCGTGAGAACATCGGCACAGCGTCTTCCTGTCTTGCGCAGCATTGGCGAGCGAGCCGCCAAAGCCGCTTGCTTCTCTGTGCTCTTTGTGGCCTCTGTGTTGAAAGCCTTAGTCGAACCGCGAGAAAACCTTTAACACAGAGAGCACAGAGGACACAGAGAATAGACGATCATTCGCCGCTACGCGGACGTTTCAACTTCGCGGATGCACTCTTCCAGGGTCCGCGCGGCGAAATCGGCCTGTTCTTCGTCAACCATCAGAGGCGGCGCGACGCGGATGGTATTTTCTCCCGCGCCAAGCAGCAACAGGCCTTTCTCAAACGCCCGGTTCACGATCGTCTCGCGAAAATCCTGCGCGCGCTCCTTGGTCTTCTGATCCCGCACGATCTCGACGCCGATCATCAAGCCTTTCCCGCGCACGTCGCCCACAATCCTGTGCTTCGCCGGCCAGTCGGCCATGCGGCTGAAGAGAAATTCGCCGACGCGCCGCGCGTTTTCGATGTATTGCCCCGCCAGCAGGTCCATCGTCGCGAGCGCCGCCGCGACGCACACCGGATTGCCGCCAAAAGTGGTCGCATGCGCGCCGGGCTTCCAGTCCATCAGGCTGGCGCGCGCAATCGTCGCCGAAAGCGGCATCCCCGAAGCAATTCCTTTCGCCACGCACAGGATGTCCGGCTCGATGCCGGCATGATCCCCGGCCCACCATTTCCCGGTGCGTCCCATGCCGCTCTGCACTTCGTCGGAAACGAGCAGGATTCCGTATTTGCGGCAGATGCGCTGCAACTCCAGTAGAAATTCCTTCGGCGCGGGCACGTAGCCGCCCTCTCCCTGAATCGGCTCGATAAAAACGGCCGCCACTTCTTCCGGATCGACGAGGCGTTTGAAAATCTCGCGCTCCAGAATCGTGGCCGCCTCCACGCCATTGCATGGCGAGGGATGGCCGTAAGCGCAACGATAGGAATTCGGATAGGGAATGTGAAAAACTCCCGGCAGCAGCGCGCCGAATCCTTTCCGCTGCACCACCTTCGAAGCGGTGAGCGAAAGCGCGCCCAGCGTGCGCCCGTGGAAGCACCCGTAGAAGGCGATGATTTTGTCGCGCCGCGTGTGGTAACGCGCCAGCTTGATGGCCGCCTCGATGGCTTCGGTGCCCGAATTGCCGAAGAATACTTTCTTCAGTTCCTTGCCGGGAGCCACGCCCGCGAGGCGCTCCGCCAACTCCACCATGTTCGAATAATAAAAATCCGTGCCGGAAATGTGGATCAGCTCGGCGGCCTGCTTTTGAATCGCCGCGACGACACGCGGATGGCAGTGTCCGGTGGAGACGACGGCGATGCCCGCGGCGAAGTCCAAAAATACGTTGCCGTCCACGTCCTCGACCATCGCGCCGCGGCCGGATTTCGCCACCAGCGGGTAGCCGCGCGTGTACGAGGGAGAGATAAATTGCGAGTCCCGCGCGATGACTTTCTTCGCATGGGGGCCGGGGAGGGAGGTGATGAGAGCCGGCAGCTTTATTTCGCTTACGATGCTGGTCACTGGTATTTCCATCGGAGATCCTCCAGCGAGTGCGCTTGCGCTCCCGCGTGCGGCGCAGAGCCAAGCTTCCGCCTCCCTCCAGCGGCACACGGAAATGCCGGATGGGAGTGAAAAACTCGAGGACGAATCCGCGCCAGCCAGACGCGGCCTTACGAGGGAAGTATACGCCTGGAAGCCGGATGGAAGCTGCAAGGATTCATTTTCGTTTCCAGCGGACGCCGCCGTCGCGCGAATCCTCAAGAAGAATGCCTCGCTCGGCGAGCTGATCGCGGATGCGGTCCGACGCGGCGAAATCGCGCCGCTTGCGCGCGGCTTGCCGTTCGGCTACGAGCGCTTCGATTTCCGCGTCGGCGGGCGCCGCGGAATCCTGACCAATGCCCAGCGCGCGGAGTTTTTCCCCATCGTCATCGCGAAGCACGGCAAAAATGGCGTCGAAGGAATCGAGCGCGGCGAGAACGGGGGCCGCATCACCCTGGCGGAATTCTCCGCGATCCATGGCCGTATTCACGTCGCGAACCAAATCGAAAATGGCCGCGAGCGCTTGCGCGGTGTTCAGGTCGTCCGCAAGTCCTCGATCAAATTCTTCTTGCGCCTTCGCGGCGCGGCTCGCCATCGCAGGTGACGCGCCCTCCGGGAATTTCCCGGATTGGATGCGCGCGGCAAACGTCCGCAGGCGCTCCACCGAGCTGGCCGCGCCCTGCAAACTCTCCAGCGTGAAAGTCAATTGGCGGCGGTACGGCACCGAAGCCAGCAGGAATCGCACGGCCGACGGCTTATGCCCGTGAGCAAACAATTCGCGCAGCGTCGCAAAATTTCCCAACGACTTCGACATCTTCTCGTGATCCACCAGCAGGTGCTCGGCATGCAGCCAGTATCGCGCGAACGGCTTTCCAGTTGCCGCTTCGGCCTCCGCAATTTCGTTCTCATGATGGGGAAAGGTCAGATCGACGCCGCCGCTGTGGATGTCCAGCGTTTCGCCCAGGTACTTCATGGCCATGGCGGAGCATTCAATGTGCCAGCCGGGCCGTCCTGGCCCAATGGGCGTCTCCCAGAAATGCTCGCCGGGCTTGGGCGCCTTCCACAACGCGAAGTCGCGCACGTTGTCCTTGTCGTAGCGATCCATGTCCACGCGCGCGCCGGTTTGCATGCCCGCCACGTCAATTTTCGAAAGTTTCCCGTAGTCCGGAAACTTGGAGATGCGGAAATAAGTCGAACCCTCGCTCGTATAGGTAAATCCTTTTTCGGTGAGACGCTGGATGAGCCGCACCATGTCGTCAATATGCTCGGTGGCGCGCGCCAGGTGTTCGGGAGGATCGAGGTTCAGCGAGCGCCGGTCATCGAGATACGCCTGGATGTATTTTTCGGTGTACTCGCGGATACTCACGCCGGCGGCCGCGGCTTTTTGGATGATGCGATCATCCACGTCCGTGAGATTCATCACCTGAATGACGCGAAAGCCCCTCGATTTCAAATAACGCCGCAGAACATCCTGAAAAACAAACGTGCGGAAATTCCCGATGTGCGCGAAATCGTAGACCGTGGGCCCGCAGGTGTAAACGCGCACCTCGCCCTTCACCAATGGAACAAACGGTTCCGTCCGGCCCGTCAAGGTGTTGTGGAATTGGATCTCTGTCATTGTGGCTCGGTCACCGGCTCTCACACGTTCCAGCACACGCTTCGCAAAGAGGCCATTCTAGCCGACGTGCGCGGCCGTGGCAAAAGGTCTCTTCAAGACCACATAGTGCAACCTCGCAATAAACCTGGGCATCAGTTAAGTTTGAAATTGGTTTGCCGGAAGCCGGTTTGTTCTTCCCGCCGGTTAGGGGTCCGGAAAACAAGTAGACTAGGGCAAGGTAAGGAATAGCTGAAGATTTCGAGATCATCCAAATATGGCTTTGAACGCAGCTGGACAGCACGTGCGCGCATGTTCCGCCAACGCCGTGGAAGCATCCGGCTTGGAATTTAGAATTCTGTGGCTATCAAGGACCGTCGATTGAACCTCCACGCGGATGTCATTGTCGTTGGAGCGGGGCCGGCGGGTATAGCAGCGGCTATCGCGGCAAGTGCAAAGGGACTTCAGTCTGTCGTGGTGGAGGCGCAGACGCCGCCGATCGACAAACCTTGCGGAGAGGGTCTGTTGCCGCATGGGGTGGCCGCGCTCCGCGCTCTTGGCATCCATCTGAATTCCGATATCGCAGTTCCCTTCCGCGGAATCCGGTTTGCTGACCAGGATTCATCCGCCTGCGCGAAGTTTTCTGGCGGTACCGGATTCGGATTGCGGCGCGTCCGGCTGCATCAAATTCTCCATGAGCGCGCGACCCAAGCGGGAGTGTCCTTTCTTTGGGGCACACGCGTCACGAACATCGAGTCGAACCACATCATCGCGGGAGGAAATCACATTCGGTATGAGTGGCTGGTTGGCGCTGACGGGCGGAATTCGGGCGTGCGGAAATGGGCGAATCTCGATTCCCAGCCCTTCACTCAAAAGCGGTTTGGCTTTCGCAGGCACTTTCAAATTCGTCCTTGGACCGACGTCGTGGAAGTGTTTTGGGGCAAGAGTTGTCAAATCGTGATGACCCCGACTGGCGCAGAAGAGGTCGGCATAGCTGTTTTTTCGCGCAATTCCCGCCTCAGGATCGACCAGGCTCTGCCGCTCTTCCCCGCCCTCGCCGGAAGGCTCCGAGAGACAATTCGCACAACCAAGGAATTGGGGGATGTGAGTTCCATGACGCGTCTCCCGGCGGTTACACGGGGCCGCGTAGCGTTGGCCGGTGATGCGTCGGGAACAGTGGACGCGATCACGGGACACGGGCTCAGCCTGTCATTTCAGCAAGCTCTGTATTTAGCTGAGGCGTTCGAACAAGGGAACCTTGCACATTACGAATCTGCCCACCGCAAGATTGCGGCTACGCCTGCTATGATGGCCCGCCTCATGCTGGTCATGGAAGGAAACGACTGGATTCGCCGTAGAGCCCTGCGTTTGTTCCAGAACAAGCCGGGCTTATTTTCAAGACTCTTGTCAATACACACCGGGGAGCTTCCCCTTTCATCCATTGGGGCGCGTGAAATAGCCGATTTCGGATGGAAGCTGTTATGGGCGTAGCGTTCATGGCTTGCGAAACCACGCCTCCTCGATTCCTCGGTGTTCGATTGGCGCTCGCACTGTTTGCTGCGCTTGCCGCGCACGTTCTTGCCCCCACAGTGCATGCGCAGGAATCCGTCGTGCAACTCGACACGACGCAAACGAAAATCGAATTTACGCTCGGTGACATTCTCCATACGGTTCATGGAACGTTCAAACTGAAAAGCGGCACGATCCGGCTCGATTCCTCGACCGGCAAAATGAGCGGCGCAATCATTGTGGACGCCACCAGCGGCGACAGCGGAAATGGCAGCCGCGACCGGAGAATGCATCGCGAAATCCTGGAGAGCGGCAAGTTTACGGAAATCATCTTCACGCCTAACGAAGTGAAAGGCGCGCTTGCACCGCAAGGCTCCTTTCGAATGGAAGTTTCAGGCCGATTCCACCTGCATGGTCAGGATCACGAGGTGACGCTTCCGATTGACATTCAGGCGGATGGCCAGCAGTTGCGGCTAACGACTCACCTCATCGTTCCATACGTTCAGTGGGGACTGAAAAATCCGAGCACATTCATATTGCGTGTTAGTGACAAGGTTACAATCGACATTCATACCGTCGCACACTTCGTAAGCCCCGAAGTCCCGCGGTAGAGCGGGCGGCGTTGTCCCGCCAGTGCGGGACTGTGTTACTGGGGCGCATCGGAGATGTGTTGTGGCTGACCGGCCGGGGCTCGGAAAAGCTTCCGCCGGGCTGGAGATTTTCCTGGTTCAAATGGGGAGTCCCGCGGCCCTGGCCGCTTGCGACATGGCGCCGAGCAGTGGCGCCTCTTCGTTGAGCACCATTTGAATGGGGATTTGCGCCAGGAGGGCGCCGAATTTTTCTTTTTCACAGAACGCCCGAAAAAACGCGCCGTCCTCCATTTTCTTTCGAATCTTGACCGCGATCCCCCCGGCGACCCAAACGCCGCCACGCGCAAGAACCTTCAGCGCCAGGTTTCCCGCCTCGGCGCCATACAGGGCTGTCCAGAGATCAAGAGTCTGGACGCAAACCGGGCACTGCCTGTCGAGACCCAAGCGCGTGATCTCGGGAGCAGCTTCGGCGTCGGGGCCGTCGAAGTCCGGGTGCCTTACGGAGGCATCGAGAAATTCGTGCACCGCGCGAAATCCCCGGCCGGAAAGGATCAACTCCCAGCTAACGAATTCGTTGCGCTGTTTCAAGTGACGCAGCAGCTCGATTTCCCGCTCTGTGCGCGGCGCAAAATCGCTGTGGCCCCCCTCGGAACTGGCCACAATATAGCGATCTCCATCCCAGAAAAGCATAGCTTCGCCCAGCCCCGTCCCCGCGGCGATCAGCGCCTGCGTGGATTGCGGCGAAGGCACTCCCCGGTTGAGCGTTAAAATCTCCGAGGGTCCGAGTAATGCCAGGCTGTAGCCGGCTGCCTCCAGATCATTCAGCAAGACGACATGATCGGTGGAAAGCTGGCCGGCCAGCGCGGCGCCGTCCACTACCCAGGGCAGGTTTGTCCCCTTAACGCGCTGGTTAATAACAGGTCCAGCAACTCCAAAACCCGCCGCGTCGATCTTTCCTGCGTCGATTTCTTTTGCCGCTCCGGGGATTTCGCTAAAAAACTTAGTGATGATGGCATCCAAAGAGGAAAACTTGCTGCTTTCATACCGGCATTTGGCAATTTGCTGATATTTCTTTTCGCGCACCTGGTACAAGGCGAGATTGCACTTGGTGCCGCCGATATCCCCGGCCAGGATCATTTCCCTCTCCCGGGCTTTCCCCGAATCGGGCCCGCGGATTTCGCGGGGGACGTTCCATCCGGCTGCAGAGTGGCGGATTGGAGCAACGCGGCTGCCGCTTCGTCCACCAGAAACAACTTCAAACCGTTTTCGCGAGGCTCGACCTGTTGCGCCGGGTAGGGCGGGTCGGCTTTCCCGTCCAATACGTCGCGGAGCGTCTCCGCCTTCTCCGCGCCGACTACGAGAAACACCACGCGCAGCGCCGCGTCCAGCACGGGCAACGTCAGCGTCATGCGGCGTGCGTTGAGCTTCGTGACTATCGGCGTGCTCACCCATCGCGATGTCTGCCGGGTGACGCGCGTGCTCGGGAAAAGGGAGGCGGTGTGGCCATCGGCGCCCATGCCGAGAAGAATCAAATGGAATCGCGGGAAGCCCCGATCGTCGAGCTCCAGATGTCTCCGCAGGACTTCCTCGTATTCGTGCGCCGCGCGCCCGATGCTCGACTTCTCGGCTTCCATGCGGTGCACGTTGGCCAGCGGAATGGGCACGCGGAGAAGCAACTCGCGGCGCGCCATGCCATAGTTGCTGTCTGGATGATCCGGAGGAACGGGGCGCTCGTCGCTCCAGAAAACGTGCACCTTGGCCCAGTCCACATGGCCGCGGAACTCGGCCGACGCAAGCAATTCATACATCAATCGCGGGGTGTTGCCTCCCGACAGCGCGACATGGAACTGGCCGTAGCGCGCAATCGACTGCCAGGTAAAATCCACGAAGAGCCGCGCCGCCGCGCGCGCCACCTCGGCGGGGTTCGCATACACGCGCACACCGGGCAGGATTTCCCGCGGTGCGTCTTTAAGGTTTTCGCCAGTGTCGGTCATCGCGCTCCAGGAGTTCGTCGGCTTCCCGAGGACCCCAGGTCCCCGCCGCGTAGTTGGGAAATTTCGGTTTGTGCGATTGAAAATACTCGAGAATAGGATTCACCAGCGCCCAGGCGGCTTCGACGCCGTCGGCGCGGTCAAACAGCGTGGCGTCGCCGCGCATGCAGTCATTGATCAACGTCGCGTACGCACTGCGCTCGCCGCCCCCAAATTCCTTCTGATAACTGAAGTCCATGGTCACGGTCTTCAATTTCATTTCCTGGCCCGGCAGTTTTGCATGGAACGAAATCGAAATTCCTTCGTCGGGCTGAACGTTCAACACCAGCGTGTTTGTCGAAAGATCCTGTCCGCGAAACACCAGGTGCGGCGCGCGCCGGAACTGAATGGCGATTTCGGTCACGCGGCTCGGCAGGCGTTTGCCCGTGCGCAGGTAAAACGGAACACCGGCCCAGCGCCAGTTGTCGATCTGCACTTTCGCAGCAACGAAAGTTTCTGTCGCCGAATCCGGCTTTACACCCGGCTCTTTCCGGTAGCCCGCCAGCAGTGAGGAGTTCCCCGGCGTGCTTCCCGGACCGTATTGCCCGCGCACAATGCCGGTCTTAATGCTTTCCTCGGTGAAAGGCCTAATCGACTGCAGCACTTTAATTTTTTCGTTCCGCACCGCCGTCGCGTCGAACGCGGCGGGAGGCTCCATGGCCACCATGGACGTCAATTGCAGGACGTGGCTCTGGATCATGTCCCGCGTGGCGCCGGCGGTCTCGTAGAATGCCGCGCGCTGCTCCACGCCGAGCGTTTCCGCCGCGGTGATTTGCACGTGGTCCACGTAATTCCGGTTCCAGAGCGGCTCGAAGATGCCGTTTCCGAAGCGCAGCACCAGCAGGTTCTGCACGGTGTCTTTTCCCAGGTAATGATCGATGCGGTAGACCTGCGGCTCGTCGAATACTTTGAGCACGGCTTGGTTCAATTTGTGCGCCGAAGCGAGGTCCCGGCCGTACGGCTTTTCGATGATGATCCGCACCCACGATTTTCCGTTCGGGTGTTTCGCAAGGCCGGCCTTGTGAAGTTGCTCGACGATCACCGGATATACCTCTGGGGGCGTGGCCAGATAGAACAACCGGTTCCCATTGAGCTTGTGGGCGCGGTCGAGTTCTTCCAGGCGTCGTTTCAGCTTTTCGAACGCTTCGGGATGGTGGTATTCGCCGGCGACATAGGCAAGGGCCTGAGCGAATTCCCTGCATTGGTCATCGTTGCCCGCGCCGGGGTCCGCGAATTTCTTTACGGAATCGATCGCTGACTGTTGAAATGCCTCGTCGGTCATCGGCGTCCGCGCGAATCCAATGATTGCGAAGCGCCGCGCCAGGCAATTCTGCGCCGCCAGGCCGTAAAGAGCCGGAACCAGCTTCCGTCGCGAAAGATCGCCCGATGCGCCGAAAATGACGATGGTGCACGGGTCGGCGGGGCTGATCGAGCCTTTCTTCGCGGGCTCGACGGTCTTGGCAGCGTGTTGGCGTGGCGTCATTGCCGGGTCCTCACTTTTTTTCCGCCGGCTTGATGGCGTGGCCGCCAAACTGGTTTCGCATCGCCGCCAGCAGCTTGTCCGCATACGAATCGGAATCGCGCGATGTCAGCCGCTGCAACAGCGACAGCGTAATCACCGGCGCGGGAACGTCGAGATCGATCGCTTCGGCGACGGTCCAGCGCCCTTCGCCTGAATCCGACACATACGGCGCAATCCCCGCCATCTCGGCATTTTCCTTCAGCGCGAGACTGATCAGGTCCAGCAACCAGGACCGCACGACGCTTCCCGTCCGCCAAATTTCGGCCACCTGGTGCATGTCGAGCGCAAATTCGTTTTTCTTCTTCAAGATCGCGAAACCCTCGGCATAGGCTTGCATCATTCCGTACTCGATGCCATTGTGCACCATCTTGACGAAATGTCCGGCGCCGGACGGCCCGACGCGCCCCCAGCCCTTGTCTTTCGCGGGCGCCAGCGTTTCCAGCAAGGGCCGCAAGCGCTCCACCGCGGCCTTCTCCCCTCCCACCATCATGGCGTAGCCTTCCTTGAGTCCCCAGATCCCCCCGCTGGTGCCGACGTCCACGAACGGAAATCCCTGGGCTTTCAAGCTCGCTGCGCGGCGTTGCGTGTCCTTATAATTGCTGTTGCCGCCGTCAATCAAAATGTCGTCCTTCGAAAGGTGCGGCGTGAGCGCGGCAATCGTCTCGTCGACCGGCGCGCCCGAAGGCACCATAATCCACACGGCTCGGGGCCGCGCGAGCTTTCCGGCCAGGCTCGCCAGCGAATCGGCGCCCTCGGCGCCCGCCGACACCACACGTGCCACGGCCGCCGCGTCACGGTCGTAACCCACCAGGCGATGCCCGCCGCGCACCAGGCGCTCCACCATGTTCGCGCCCATGCGCCCCAGTCCGACCATCCCGAGTTCCATGTCCGCCTCCGAATTACTCCCCTGCCAAGGCCATGCCGTTGGCCAGGTCCTGCCGCAACTGCGCCGCAGTTTGAAAATGAATCGTACTGTCCTCCAGGTCCAACTATTGTAAGCGAACCTGACGGACAAGGGCTGCCCTCTTCCACCGGCATTTCCTTGCAAGCCCCATCCAAATATCTCACAGGTTTGGATTTCACGCGGACTTGCAGTATCGTAGTAAGGTCAATCACGCAAGCCTTTCGACGGAGGATGCAGATGGCAGACGATTCTAGTGGACCGACAAAGCCCGGAGCTTCGAGCGAGCCTGCCCAACAAGGCCCCCGCACCGTGCATTGCGTGAAGTTCGGCAAAGATATGCCCGGCCTTGACCGCGTTCCCTGGAAAGGCGACCTGGGCAAGCGCGTCTACGAAAACGTGTCCAAGGACGCCTGGAAGTTGTGGATCGAGCACTCGAAAATGCTGATGAATGAGTACCGCCTGAATCCGCTCGATCCTCAGTCTCAGAAAATCATGGAAGAGCAGATGGAGCAGTTCTTCTTCGGAGAAGGCGCGAAGCTTCCCGCGGAATACGTTCCCCCCCGAGCCAAAGGTTAACCCGCTGTTCCCGCGTCCCGGAGTTTTCGCGTCAACGGATGCTCCACCGGCAACCGCGGCACAATCTCAAATTTCAGATGGCTGTGCGCGAGCCGAAGCGCCGCTTCGGCTTCGGCGGTCGATGAGCCTCGCGCGAAGATGAATCCGAGATAGCTCGATCCTTCCGGCCACGCGGCGATGAAGTCATGCAGGCGCGCCGTGATTTGGACGTCTTCGATGCCCGGAACCGCGCGCGCCTCCTCTTCTCCCTCGGCCTTTTCCAGCACTCCTGTGGCGGGTACCGGGACCATCATCACGCCCGAGGCCTCGGCTTCGCGGTCGAGATCGCCGCCGGGCATTCCGAGCGCGTGCCGCACGAGCAATTGTTCGAGCAGAATCCGCTCCGGCCCAAATCGCAGCGCGCGCGAACACAGGCCGCCGATCGGTCTCGGCGCCGCTTCCAGCACCCATGGCCCCTGCTCATTCACGCGAAATTCGGCGTGCACGGGACCGTGTTCGAGGCCCAGCGCTCGCACCGTCGCCGCAGCGCACTCCGCGATGCGCTCCTTCATCTCCTCCGGCAGGCGCGAAGGCGTGACGTAAATCGTTTCTTCGAAATAGGGTCCCTCGAGCGGACCCGGCTTGTCGAACATCGCGAGAATGCGCAGCCCTCCCCGAGTCAGCAGGCCTTCGACCGCCACCTCCCCGCCGGGTATGTATCGCTCCACGAGCAAACGATCGAGATCCGCCTCGTGCGTGGCCTGAATTTCCGGCGACTCCAGCAACGTTTTAATGCGTGCCACAGCCGCCAGGAATTCCTCGGGATTGTTTGCGCGGATGACACCCTGGCTGGCCGCCAGCCGCAGCGGTTTGACAACGCATGGAAAGGAAACGCGCGGGAGAATGCGCTCCACGCGCTTGTCGAGACGGAAGGAAAAAAATCCAGGGACCGGAAGACCCGCTTCGCGCAGGATTTCGCGCTGCCGGAGCTTGCTGCGGCAATTCTCGACGGCCTCGGGACGGTTGTAGACGAGACCAAGGGCGCGCGCCGCGTAAGCGGCTGTCGTGGTTGGCCGGTCGCCCAGGGCGATCAGCCCGTCCACAGGCCTCACTAATAACTGCTTGACGATGCGCCGCGCGGCCTCCTCCGGCCGATCGAAATGCAGCGCAATTGCGCCGTCCGACCACGGGTCCTCGAGTTGGCCGCAACGGTCGCTGGCAAACACGACTTCGACGCCCATCGCGCGCGCGGCTTCCGCGAAACTGCGCGTCTGGTAACCCAGCTTGCTCGTGAGAATCAGTAGACGGCTCATAGGAGTTTGGAAGAAGTGACCTCAAGTAGGAAGAAGTTTTGTGGGTCGCGGCTCCGGCAGGACCGGGATCTTCGACTTCAGCCGCGACATCACACTCGCATAAAACAGGGCTTTAGCCCCTGAAGCAGTCAAAACTCAATTAAAAAGTCACTGATTTTCACCCGCATCAAACAAACTGATCGGCCTTCGCCACGGGCTCCTTCACTTTCCCGATGGCAACAAACTGATCATTCATCGGCTCGGCACAACAATACCAGGGTTCGTTCAGAAACGGCACCGGCATGCCTTTCGCTTGCGTGGGAGAAATATCGGCCAATTCCACGTTCCCGGCTGCGGCTCGGGCAGCGCGCTGAATATGCTCGAAGATTTCCGTGCGCGACAGCTTGCGTTTTTCCCCGCGCTGCACAAGCTCGGAAATCTCGCGGCAGAGCGCGTCCACGCGGGCATCTTCGTGCTTCCACGGGAAAATGAGCGCGGCGGAATCAAACGGTCCCACAAACGCCCGCACGTCAGGCAATTCGAGGAGCCTTGAGCCCGCGGGAATCAGCAAACGAATGGCAAGCTGAATGGGAGCGACGTTTTCGCAGAGATCCTCCTGCGCGATCACGTCCAGCAGATCGTTGAAGCCCTCGAGCGTCGTCCACGGCGTAAACGGCACGAACGTGGGCAGCAGCGTCATGCCCAATTCTCGAAACCGCGCGGCCACCGCGAGGAAATCGGCGCGCGTGTGGCCCTTATCGAACTTTTCGAGCACTCGATCATCCACCGATTCCACCGCGCTGATTACGAACAGGCAGCCCGTGTCGCGCAGCGTTGCCAGATGGGCATCATGCTTGCGCAGATGCTCGATCTTGATCGTCACGTCGTAGCTGATGTCGGGAAACTCCCGGTGCATTGCCTCGACAATCGAAAGCGCGTGCGCCGGTCCATTGAAGAAATCCGGATCGCCGAACGTGATGTGCCGCGCGCCCGCGGCCACCTGCTGCCGGATATCCGCAAGAACGACCTCGCGCTCGACCACGCGAAATGCGCCGTTGTACACCGGCACAATCGGGCAGTGCCTGCAAAGATGCTTGCAGCCGCGCGTCGCTTCGGTCGAGCCTGCGACGCGCTGCTCGCCGCCGGGCATCATCACGCGCGCATATTTCGCCAGTTCCGGCATCCCCGCGCGATCAGGCACAAGAAATTTCTGCCGCGCGAGAGAAATAACAGGCTCCGGTTGCGCCGCCTCACCGTTGTGATTCCCCGCGCCTTGCTTCAAACGCGCTGCGAGGTTCGCCAGCCCTTCCTCGAATTCGCCGCCAAGAATCGTGCCCACGCCCAGCCCGCGCAAATATTCCTCGTTCACCGGCGCATACAAGCCATAAAAGCAGATGTGCGCCTGCGGATTCATCCCGCGAACCGCGGCGATCAGCCCCGCCGCCAGGCGCGTGGCCGTATGCATCGGCACGTAAAAGGCGATTAGGTCCGCGCCCCGGATCGCACCCTCATCGAGCGCTTCGCGCGAAAGATCGAGGCACGCGACCTCGCGCCCATGAGCGCGCAGCCATGCCGCGGGCGATGCCAGGCCAAACGGCTGCCTGCCAAGTTCATACGTCGAGATGAGAACGATGTTCACCCAGTCTCCAGCATAGCAGTTTCTATTCTATCCGAATCGGGACGCAGCGCGGTCAAACTCGAAAAACTCCCAGACTGCAAGGAGCACTGGTAATGCGCTATGATTGTGGGCTTGCATTACACAAGAAAGGAACAATAGCAGAATGGCTCCCGCATCCAAGAATTCCTTCGGCACGCGTGACACGCTTCAGGTTGACGGCAAGCAATATGAAATCTTCCGGCTGAGTGCGCTCGAGAAGAAAGGGGTTGGCCATGCGGCCAAACTTCCCTTCTCGCTCCGCGTGCTCCTGGAAAACCTTCTGCGCCTGGAGGACGGGCGCTTCGTCCACGCCAAAGACATTGAGGCGCTGGCGGGCTGGGACCCGAAAGCCGCGACGCAGAAGGAAATTTCCTTCATGCCCGCGCGCGTACTGTTGCAGGATTTCACCGGCGTGCCCTGCGTCGTCGATCTCGCGGCGATGCGCGACGCCGTCCGCCGCCTCGGCGGCGATCCGAAGAAGGTGAATCCGCTGCTGCCCGCGGAACTCGTCATTGACCACTCGGTGCAGGTGGACAAAGCCGGCTCCGACATGGCCTTCGCGTTCAACGCCGAACTCGAATTCCATCGCAACGTCGAGCGCTACGGATTCCTCCGCTGGGGACAAAAGGCCTTCGACAATTTCAAGGTTGTGCCGCCCGATACGGGCATTGTCCATCAGGTGAACCTCGAATATCTGGCGCGCGTCGTGTTTGACGCCGTAGTGGACGGCAAGACGCAGGCGTTCCCCGATTCGCTCGTCGGCACCGACTCGCACACCACCATGATCAACGGCCTCGGCGTCTTCGGCTGGGGCGTTGGCGGCATCGAGGCGGAGGCCGCGATGCTGGGCCAGCCGCTTTCGCTGCTCATTCCCGACGTCGTCGGCTTCAAGCTCCACGGGCGGATGCCCGAAGGCACGACCGCCACCGACCTGGTGCTGATCGTCACCGAAATACTGCGCAAGAAAGGCGTCGTCGGAAAATTCGTCGAATTCTACGGCCCGGGGCTTTCGAGCCTCAGCCTGCCGGACCGCGCGACAATCGCCAACATGGCTCCCGAATACGGCGCCACAATGGGATTCTTCCCCGTGGATGCGGAGACGATCGCCTATTTGCGCTTTACGGGCCGGGACACCGCGCGCGTCCGCCTGGTGGAGGAATACACAAAGGCGCAAGGCATTTTCCGCACCGACGCCACGCCCGATCCGATCTACACCGACAAGCTGGAGCTGGACCTCGCCAGCGTCGAGCCGACGCTGGCCGGACCGAAGCGCCCGCAGGACCGCGTTCCGCTGCGGCAGGCGAAAGCGTCGTTCGAAAAGTCGCTCGAGGGCGTCGCGCAAAAGCACGTCGCCGTGAAAAACAACGGCGACCAGTTCGAGCTTTCGAACGGCTCGGTCGTCATCGCCGCCATCACGAGCTGCACGAATACGTCGAACCCATCTCTAATGCTGGGGGCCGGCCTCGTCGCGAAAAAGGCGGTCGAGCGCGGCCTGCGCAGCAAGCCCTGGGTAAAGACGAGCCTCGCGCCGGGTTCGAAAGTCGTGACCGATTATCTCGAAGCCGCGGGCCTGTCCAAATATCTCAACGAGCTTGGCTTCCAACTGGTCGGCTATGGCTGCACCACCTGCATCGGCAACAGCGGTCCGCTCGAAGAGCACATCGGCGCGGCCATCAAGGACAACAGCCTTGTGGCCGTCTCCGTGCTGAGCGGAAACCGCAATTTCGAGGGCCGCATTCACCCGCTGGTGCGCGCGAATTATCTGGCGTCGCCGCCGCTGGTGGTCGCCTACGCGCTCGCCGGCCGCATGGATTTCGACATGGCCACCGAGCCGCTCGGCAACGACAAGAGCGGCAAGCCGGTATTCCTGCGCGACATCTGGCCCACGCCGCAGGAGATTGAATCCACCGTGCGCGCAAGCGTGACCACCGCGATGTACAACAAGGAGTACGGCGAAGTGTTTCTGGGCGACGCCAGTTGGCGCGGCCTGAAAGTGCCCGAGGGCGATATCTACGCGTGGGAGGCAAATTCCACGTATATCAAGTCCCCGCCGTTCTTCGATGGGATTTCGAAAACACCGGCGCCGCTCGCTGACATTCGCGGGGCGCGCGTGCTGGCGATGCTCGGCCACAGCATCACTACGGATCACATCTCTCCCGCCGGCTCGATCGGCGCCGACAGCCCGGCCGGAAAATGGCTCATCGCGCAGGGCGTGAAGCCGGCGGACTTCAACTCCTACGGCGCGCGGCGCGGCAACCACGAAGTGATGATGCGCGGGACGTTCGCGAACATCCGCCTGCGCAACCAAATCGCCCCCGGCACCGAGGGCGGCTGGACCGTACACTTGCCCGGCGGCGAGAAGATGACCATCTACGAAGCGTCAATGAAATACCAGAAAGACGGCGTGCCGCTGATCGTGCTCGGCGGCAAGGAATACGGATCGGGATCGTCGCGCGACTGGGCGGCCAAGGGCACGCTGCTGCTCGGCGTGCGCGCGGTGATCGCGGAAAGCTACGAGCGCATCCACCGCAGCAACCTGCTCGGCATGGGCGTGCTGCCGCTGCAATATCGCGCGGGGGAAACGGCCCAGTCGATCGGTTTGACCGGGTTCGAAGAGTTCACCATCGAGGGCGTCGCGAAACTCGCTCCCGGGCTGACGATCGAGGTTCGCGCCCGCGACGAACACGGGAAGGAAAAAGTGTTTCAAACCGTCGCGCGCGCCGACACTCCCGAGGAAGTCAACTACTACCGCCACGGTGGAATTTTGCCGTACGTCATGCGCCAAATGCTCTAGCGCTTTGCCCCGCATCGCGATAGATTCTACGCCGCCCGGTTCTCACTGACCCGGGCGGCGACTAGTTTCAGCCTGTACCTTCCAATGGAGGACCCGCATGCCTCGAAAATTGAACCGAAGAGAATGGGTGAAGGCGGGAGCGGGCGCATCCCTGGCCGCGATGGCGCTTGGTCCGGCAGCGACGGGCGCGGCCGCGCAGAGTTCGAATCCCGCGCCGCAAGTGCAGGGTGTGGACATGTCGCACGAGTGCACCGTCGCGGACCCGGAACACTACCGCCTGGAATTCGAAAATGAATATGTCCGTGTGATCCGCTGCCGGATTCCCGGCCGGGACAAAGTCAGGATGCACAATCATCCTTTCGGGTCCGTGATCATATTCATGACGGACCAGAACCTTCATCAGACTCTGGAAAATGGCTCCACCGAAGAAGCCCACAATAAAGCGGGGCGCGTCCTGTGGGGCAACGGCACACAGGCCCGCCACATGGGCGAGAACGTCACCGATCAGTTGTATGAGTACCTCCGCGTGGACGTCAAGGCAGCTTTGCCCAAACGAGCTTAGAAACCGGCTATTGTCCGACCTTCGCAATGCAGGGAGTCACCGATGCGCCCACGAATTATTTCTCTTTGCTTCCTAGCGCTCACCATCGTCTTGCTGGCCGCTACGACGCCGGAATCAGCGGCGCAATATCCACCGCCCGGACAGCCTCGCGTGGTCGTCATCAAAGCGGGAAAGTTGGTCGATCCGGAAAAGGGCACGACGGCGGCGAATCAGATCATCGTGGTGCGCGGGAAAAAGATCGACGCCGTCGGCGCAAACGTGCCGATTCCGGAGGACGCGCAAGTGATCGATCTTTCGAAATACACCGTGCTGCCGGGCCTGTTCGATGCGCATACGCATCTGTGCATGACGGTCAAGAAAGAGCGCGACGCGGGAACTTACTACATCACGACATTGCTTGACCCCACGCCCTACCGCGCCATCGAAGGCGTGGCCAACGCGCGCGATATGCTCGCGGCGGGCTTTACAACGATTCGCGACGTGGGCAACGCGGGCAACTACGCCGACACGGCGCTGCGCGAGGCCATCGAGCGCGGCCTGGTGCCGGGGCCGACAATGTTGAACGCCGGGCGCATCATCGCGCCGTATGGCGGACAATTCCACCTCCAGCCCGAGAAGAAGGATCTTGGCATACCGGAATACGCATTTGCCGACACGCGCGACGAAATGCTCAAGGCCATCCGCGAAAACATCCACTACGGCGCCACGCTGATCAAAATCGTGGTGGACGATCAGAAATATATTTACACCGCGGACGACATAAAATTCATGGTCGAGGAAACGCATCGCTCCGGCCTGAAGCTTGCCGCGCACGCCTGGACGCAGCAGGGCGCGCACAACGCCGCCGAAGCGGGGGTCGATTCGATCGAGCATGGCCAGATGATGACCAACGACGATCTCCAGTTGGCGAAGAAGAACCATGTCGTGCTGGTCGGGACGGACTTCACCGAAACGGCCGCGCGCGAAACCGGCTTTCCGGAACTCCACAAGGTCTTCGTGGACCGCTTGAAGCGCGCCTACCAGATCGGCGTAACCATGGCGTTCGGCACGGACGTAATCGACATGGTGCAGGGAGAGACTCGCGGCACGCAGGCGGCCGAATACGTCGATTCCTGGGTGGAAGCCGGCGTCCCGGCGAAAGACACGCTGCAGGCCATGACCATCAACGCGGCGCGCCTGCTGGGCGTGGACCGCGAACGCGGCGCGATCAAGCCGGGCCTCGCCGCCGACATCATTGCCATGCCGGAGAATCCGCTCGAAAATATCCAGGCGGTCCGCAAAGTGTCGTTCGTGATGAAGGATGGAAGCGTATTCAAGAGCGAGTAAGGCGCGCTCGCAGCTCGCATTCCCCACAAAGCACCCACGATCTGCCAGCAACACAATTGAATGAGGGCTTCTTGCACGATATCGTGGCGCCCCGACGCGTCGGGGCGCCAGGAAGAACCAGCTTTCCGCAACAAGATGCCTGGTCCTCGCTCTACCCACGCCCTGTTTGTTGTAAGAAACGCGGACCAGCTGGTTGCACTCCTGGCGGCGATCCAATCTTCCATCCTGCGCCACGGCAGTGCGGGACATCCGTGCGTTCGATTTAGCGCCCCGAAACCGCAGCAATCCGCACCATTCCTATTCGTATTAAGTCGATTTGACATATCGCTTGTATTTGTATTTAATCATACAACCGCCGGAAAGCTTGCGGGGCGGCTGCCAACAGACGCCCCTCGACGGCATGCGCCATGCTCAAAACATTGTCCAAGTGCGCCCGCGTCCAGGGAAGACGGCCTTCATGATTCGCCTTGCGGGGCCAAGTAAGTCCCGGTCACAGCACTGCGCAACGCTGCGTATCTTGTTCGCGTTCGCCGCAGGATCCGTTTTCACATTTCTGACGTTCGCCCCCCGGGCATATGCCCAAGTCTCGGCAACTATTTCGGGAAGAGTGACGGACCCAACTGGGGCAACGGTTTCGGGCGCGGCAGTGACAGCAAAGAATTTGGAAACTGGAGCGGTTCGTACCGCCCTTACCGATGATGCGGGCCGCTACGCGGCTCTCTCGCTCACCGTCGGTGAGTACGAGGTGCGAATTAAAAAGCAGGGCTTCCAGGAAGCGGTTCGGAGCGGGATTCATTTGGCGGTCGGGCAAGAAGCCAGTGTGGATATGGCATTGCGCCTGGGACAAGTCACCGGACAAGTCAAAGTGAGCGCCGACGCCCCGGTGGTCAGTGTCGCCTCCGCCGATATCTCCGGCCTCGTGGGTGAGCAGCAGGTGAAAAACCTCCCGTTGAACGGCCGGAGCTATGACGAGCTGATGACGCTGAATCCCGGTGTCGTCAACTTCACGTGGGAAAAGACCGGTGGAATTGGTGTTTCCAACTCGACGACCGGCAACATGTTTTCCGTCGCCGGAAACAGGCCGCAGCAGAACCTATTCCTGCTGAACGGCGTGGAGTTCACAGGCGCGGCGGAAAACAACATGCAACCGGGAGGAACCAGCCAGCAACTGCTCGGTGTGGATGCTGTCCGTGAATTCAACCTGCTACGCGATAGCTACGGCGCCGAATACGGCAAGCACCCGGGCGGCCAAGTTTCAATCATCACTCAGTCCGGGACAAATCAATGGCACGGCTCGTTTTTTGAGTATCTTCGAAATAATGCCCTCGACGCACCGAACTTCTTCGACCTGGGCCCGGCTCCTCCGTTTCAGAGAAACCAGTTTGGGGGCTCGGCCGGAGGCCCCATCCAAAAGGATAAGACATTTCTGTTTGCCAACTATGAGGGGTTTCGCCAGAGCCTGCACCAGACCTCCGTCGAACTCGTTCCCGACGCGCAAGCCCGGGCGGATGCCGCTCCGATCGTTCAGCAGCTCGGCCTGCTGAACTTGTGGCCTGTCGCGCCGGCGAACGCTCCCGACCTGAAAGTCGCTGGTCAGGATGGCGTCGCGGAAGTCTTCCTCAGCCCCGTCCAAACGATCCGCGAAGATTTCGGAACTGCGCGGCTCGACCACGTATTTTCCAAGAAAGATTCGGCGACGGCGGCGTACACCAACGACGATAGCGGCAGCGTGACGGCTACTCCATTCGACGCGTTCTCCACCGACCTGGCAAACCTGCGCGAGCAGGTGTTCAGCCTCGAAGAAACGCACTTTTTCTCGCCGAACATGGTCAACACCGCCCGGTTCGGATTTTCCCGCGCCGGATATTTCTTCACCGGGGAACCCACGCCGGGTAGCCCCGCAGCCGGTGTGCCGGGTTTTGTTGCTGGAAAACCCGTGGGAGCGGTGGTGGTTGGAGGAAGCCAGGCGTCAAATCCTCAGGCGCAGTTGGGATTAGCGGGAAGCAATAACGGGAGCAATCTGCGCATCGCTCGCAATCTCTTCACATACACAGATCAGGTTTCCGTTGCCAGAGGAAGGAATCAATGGACCTTCGGCGCATGGTTCCAGCGGTTCCAGTCCAATGAAATGCTCGCGCTCAGTCAATATGGACAGATGACCTTCACCGGCCTGCCGGCATTTTTGAGTGGCACGGGCAGCTTCTTGTACGACCCCGCACCGACGCCGCTCAGTTGGCGGTCTCTGTTCGGTGCGTGGTACGTCGAGGATGTCATGCGCTTGCGTCCGAGCTTGACGCTTTCTCTGGGTTTTCGGGACGAATTCAGCACCGGATGGAACGAAGCTTACGGAAGAGCCGCAAACTACACGTTTGCCGGCGGTGTGATTTCGACGCAGCCAAACGTTGGAAGCTCGCTGTTCACCGTCAATCGGGCGAAATTCCTGCCACAGCCAAGAATCGGCTTGGCGTGGAGCCCATTCGGCAGCAAGACAGTTGTTCGCGCCGGATTCGGCATGTACAACGACCTGCAAGACGCGCTGGGCTATCGGGCGGACCAGAATGCTCCGTTCAATCCGGTCTATACGATTCCCTCTGGAAAGATCACCAATCTGCCGCTTCCCATCAATCCTGCCGCGCCAACTCCCGGCAATGCGCTTCTCGTTCCCGGAGGCGTTCAACCCGACATGTATACGCCGACGGTCGAAACCTATTCCCTGCGGATTGAGCGGGAGCTCTCGCCCAACACGTCACTCAGCGTAGGCTACGTGGGAAGCCACGGGTATCATGAACTGATCGGCGTGGACGCCAATGCTCCCGCTCCCGTCGTTTGTCCGGCAGCGCCGTGCCCGGCTGCGTTCCCGAATACATCTGCGTGGGGCGCTTTAGCAGGCACAGCGGTACCCGCCGGGACTTTTTTCATCGCCCCCGGCACGACGAAACCTAACATAAAGATTGCAAACACCTGGACCTGGTTTTCCGAGGGCGCCAGCTCCTACAACTCCCTTCAGGTTGACCTGAAACGCCGAGTCAGCAAAGGTTTTTCACTGCGAGGTGTTTACACCTGGTCCCGGGCGCTCGATGATGGAGACTCCTTGAATGCAACCGCCGCTGCCAACGCGCCGGGGCTGGCGTCAAACCCATACAACATTCGGGCGGACTGGGGATTGGCCACCTTCGACGTTCGAAACATTGCAGTCGTTACCGCGAGTTATGAGTTGCCATTCGGCCGCGGCCGCAGGTTTCTTGGCGGCGAAGGTGGCGTTTTGGGACATGCGGTTAGCGGATGGACGCTGCATAGCATCGTGACCGTGCAATCCGGGTTTCCGTTCACACCTCAGCTTGGTTACAATCCGTCAAACGATGGAGACACGCGCAATCCGGTTCGAGCGTTTCTCAATCCCGCCTTCACCGGCTCGGTGGTACTCGGAAACCCGAATCAGTGGTTCAATCCGGCCGCTTTCATAGCGCAGCCGAATAACAGCGGTTTTTTTGGAAACGTCGCGAGGGATGCATATATTGGTCCGGGGCTCGCTACATGGGACTTCTCTGCGCTGAAAGAGACGCACATTTCCGAAACTCTAAAACTCCAGTTTCGGGCAGAACTTTTCAATCTCCTCAACCGCGCCAACTTCAACACACCGAATCTGATCACGCATGTTCTGCTGCCTGGATCGGCTTCTTCGGTCCAGTCACCAGCTGCCGGCCTGATTACCGGCACTTCAACTTCTTCAAGGCAGGTTCAATTCGGGCTGAAATTGCTCTGGTAATCTAATCTATTCCTACATGCCTTTTCTGTGTGCGCTGTGCCCTCTGTGGTGAAATCTTTTTCTTCTTGCAGGCTCTTGGCGCGGCAATCGTCGACAATCAAGTGACGATATTCGGATAAAGCTTCGTCGCCACGGAGACAAGGACAACCAGCGCGACGCCCTGCATCAGGAAGTCCACGCCCAGGCCGAATGAATTCCCTCCGCCAACGACCATGAGGCTCCGAAGGGCGTCCACCTGATAGGTGAGCGGGTTGACTCTGGATACGACGCGAAGCCAGGACGGCATCAGGCTGAGCGGATAGATCGCGTTGCTCGCAAAAAATAGCGGCATGGTCAGGACCTGGCCGATCCCCATGAACCGCTCGCGCGATTTCACCAGACACGCCACGATCAGAGAGAACGTGGAAAAGACAGCCGAGCCCAGCATGACGGCCAGCACGACGCCGGCCAGCGCGAACACTTCGAAACGCAGCCGGACGTGCAGCAGGTAAGCGATGGCATACACGAACAGCATCTGGCACAGGCTGCGCACCGTCGAGGAAATCGCTCTTCCCAGCACGAGCGTGCTCCGCGGCGCGGGACTTACCAGAAACTTCTGCACGATTCCCAGATCCCGCTCCCAGATCAAGGAAATCCCGTAGAAAATCGCGCCAAACAGGACGCTCTGCGCAAGGATTCCGGGCGACATGAAATCGAGATAGCTGATGCCGCCGGTGGGAATCGCGCGCGTGCGGTTAAACACCTGGCCGAAAATCAGGAGCCAGAGGACCGGCTGAACCATACGCGTGAGGAGTTCCACGGGATCGTGGATGAGCTTGCGCACGTCGGCCTCGGCGACGGCCATCGTCTGGCGCAGGTAGTTCGCGCCGGGAAATGGCTCAGCCCAGCCGTTGTGTTGTGATTCGTGTGCGTGCGGCATCTCTCAGCTCGCCTCCCTCGGAGATTGTGGCGCCCGTGAAGTGAATGAAAACGTCATCCATCGTGGCCGCGGGGCCTACTTGCGCCTTTAGCGCCGCAGGCGTGTCCATGGCGGCCAGGACTCCGCGATGCATCACCGCCACCATGTCACAAAGCTGGTCCGCCTCTTCCATGTCGTGCGTGGTCATCAGGATGGTCGTGCCGAACTCGCGCCGCAGTTCGCTGATCCGTTCCCAAACGGCGCGTTTGGCGGATGGGTCGAGGCCCACCGAAGGCTCGTCGAGAAACAGGACGCTGGGCCGGTGCAACATGGATTGCGCGATTTCGAGACGCCGAATCATCCCGCCGGAATATTGGCGCACGAGCTTGCCTCCGACGTGCTCCAGCTCCATGAATTCGAGGGCTTGCGCGATCCGGCGCGCGCGTTCCGATCGCGGCATGCCATAGAGCTTTGCGGAAATCAGCAGGTTTTCGTACCCGGTCAAATCTCCGTCGGCGGACAACATCTGCGAAACGTATCCGATCTTGCGCCGCACCGCCTCAGGGTGCTGGACTAGGTCACATCCGGCGATCCTCGCAGTTCCTTCACTGGGCGGCAGCAGCGTCGTCAGCATCTTGATGAGCGTGCTCTTACCGGCGCCATTCGGCCCCAGCAAGCCAAACGTCGCGCCGGATTCGCAGGAAAACGTCAGATGGTCGACCGCAACGAGCGAACCAAATCGCCGCGTCAGGGAGAGCACTTCAATGGCATTCACGCCAGGGGAATTTTCCATAGCATTGTCGAGTCTACCTCGGAGACAGGTTGGATGCGATAGACGATCGCGCGGGCATATACTAAACAGTTTTGAGCTACCTTGAGGCAGAGCAATGAAACTTTTGCTGCCGACAGCCGTCCAACCAGAGTTGGGGTACAGTATGCGAGCGAGGCCTTCTGGAAGGGGGCGCGAAATGACGTGTATCAAGATCCGCCGCACTCTCGGGCTCTTTCTGGCACTGGGGATGGCAGCCCCTGGGCCTGCGGGAGCCGGACAGACGCCTGCCGACGCCGCCCCCACACGGAACGTGCAAATTTCCATCCAGCAATTCACATTGAAAAATGGCTTGCGCGTGGTGCTCTCGGAGGATCACGCGGCGCCGACTGTGTCGTTGTGTGTGACCTACGACGTAGGCTCGCGGAACGAACAGCCCGGCCACACGGGGTTTGCGCATCTTTTCGAACACATGATGTTCCAAGGCTCGCAAAACGTGGGCAAGGGCGAGCATTTGATTCTGGTGCGCGTCAACGGCGGCGATGTAAACGGCACGACCAGCGACGATTCCACGAATTATTACGAACGCCTCCCGGCGAACCAGTTGAACATGGCGCTGTTTCTGGAATCCGACCGCATGCGCGCGCTCCGGATCACCCCGGCGAATCTCGACAACCAGCGGAGCACGGTGCAGGAAGAGCGGCGGCTGCGGATGGATAACCAGGCCTACGGGAAAACAGGCGAAATCCTCGAAGATCTGGCCTACGACAATTTTGCGTACAAGCACTCGACGATGGGGTCCATGTCGGATCTGAACGCGGCGAGCCTTGCTGACGTGGCGCAGTTTTTCAAGACCTACTACGCGCCGAACAATGCCGTTTTGTCCCTGGTGGGAGATTTCCAGGCTCCCGGCGCCCTGGAAACCATCAAACAATATTTCGAAGACATCCCGGCCCAGCCCGCGCCGCCGCCGGTGGACATGGCCGAGCCCGTACAGACTGCGGAACGCAGAACGGCGGTGGAGGATTCATTTGCGCGCCTGCCGCGCCTCGACATTGTCTACAAAACTGTCCCCGCAAACACGTCCGATTGGTATGCCCTCGACATGCTCGGCGATATTTTGTTCGGGGGGCCGTCTTCACGGCTTTACCAGAAGCTGGTGAAAGAGAAAGCGGTGGCGCTCCAGGTGGCGGGGGGCATTGACTTGCGGCGCGGCCCCGCGCTTTTTCAGGCCTTTGTCTTGCTAAAGCCGGGACAGAACGCAGCAGAGGTCGAGAAATTGATTTACGAGGAGTTCGAACACGTCAAGACCGATGGTGTGACAGCCGCGGAGCTCGACAAAATACGCATCCAGGACCGGCTGCAGCAGGCTGAGTCGCTGACGAACACGCTGAATCGCGCGCGGACGCTGGGACGATACGCGGTCTATTTCCACGATCCGAATTTGATCAATACGTCCCTCGCCAACTACAGCGAAGTCACACCGGCGGACATCCAACGCCTGGCTCGCCAGTATCTGGGAGAAACGCAGCGCACCGTTGTATGGACGGCTCCAAAAGCACAGTCGCAGGCGGCGCCGGCCCGGTAAGGGCCTGGAGAAACTTCGATGACATGGAACGTGAGGATGAAATTCCTGCTGTGGATGGCCACCGCGGCTGCCGTGATGGCTGCGGCCCCGGCGGTCTGGAGCCAGAGTGAATCGGCCCAGGACAAATCAACTCCAACGAGCAAGGTCGAGCGGCTGAATCGCGCGCCGGTGTCCAAGGAAATCCTGCGGGTGAATCTGCCCCGTCCCGTCGAGACGATCCTTTCGAATGGAATCACTGTGATGATCCTCGAGGATCATCGCTTCCCGCTAGTCACGGTGCAATTCGACATCAACGGCGCGGGCCCTCTCTATGAGCCGGCAAACCAGCCCGGACTAGCCGGAGCAACGGCGCGAATGCTGGAAGAAGGCACGAACACGCGCACGAGCAAGCAAATTGCCGAGCAAATAGATTTGCTGGGCGCTTCGCTTTCCGCTTCGGCGGGATTCGGCTCCGGGTCCGCTATGTTGGCCGCTTCGGGGTTGTCGGACACTTTCGAACAGTGGTTCGCGCTGGCGAAGGACGTCCTCCTCCATCCCAGCTTTCCGGCGGACGAATTGGCGCAATACAAAGCGCGGGCAAAACCTGCGCTTCTGCAACAGCGCTCGCAACCCAATTTTCTGGCGAACCAAACCTTGAGCCGCGCGTTGTACGGCGACTATCCTGCCGCTGTCGTGTCGACTACGCCCGAGTCGGTGGATTCCCTTACATCGGCCATGCTGGCGGACTGGCACGAAAAGCATTACGCGCCGCAACACACAACCCTGGCGATTTCGGGAGACGTGCGCGCGGCGACGCTGATCCCCAAGTTGCGCCAATGGCTGGCAGAATGGCCGCGTTCGAAAGCATTGGTAACTTTTCCGCCGGGCCCGCCGCCGGCAGCCAAGGGCAAAGTGTATCTGGTGGACCGCCCCGGATCGGTGCAGACCACTTTGCTGATGGGCAACCTGGCGATCGAGCGCAGCGATCCGGACTACCCGGCGTTGGTGGTATTGAATGAAGTGCTGGGCGCGGGAGCGGCGAGCCGGCTGTTCTTGAACCTGCGCGAAGAAAAGGGCTACACCTACGGCGTTTACAGCAACGTCATCGCCCGGAAATACGCCGGCCCGTGGACCGCCGGGGGCGACTTGCGCACGGAAGTGACCGATGGCGCAATGACGGAGTTCCTGCGCGAGCTGAACCGGATTCGCGAGGAAAAGGTGCCGGAAGATGAACTGGAGGCAGCCCGGCGTTCGGTCGTCGCGCGTTTTGCGCTGTCTCTTGAATCGCCGCAGCAACTGATCGGCTACGCGATTACGCGGAAGGCGTACAACTTCCCCGCCGATTATTGGGACAAATATCCGGCGCAGATCGTGGCGATCCAGGCCGACGACGTCGAACGCGTGGCCAAGAAATACATCAATCCCGGCACGATGCAGGTGGTTGCCGTTGGCGACGCAAGCAAAATCAAGACGGTTATGGAGAAATACGGGCCGGTCGAGATGGTGGACGTATCCGGCAAGCCCGCAATCGAGCCAGGGAAATCACCGGGCGCGAGTCTGCAGTAATCAGCGGAAAGCAAAGCGATTTCCATGAATACCGGGCGGTATGTTTTCTGTTCAGGCGGCCGGATTTTCGGGATTAAGCGCCGAAAGCTTGCTTAATGTCCGGCCGAAGCAAATACCAGAGCGCCAAGCCATCTACGGCCAGCAGCGAGACGTTCCACACCAATCCAACGTGACTGTAGCTGAGCAGAGTCGCTAGCAATCCCAGGCACGCCCCGGCTCCAATCAGCAGAAAAAGAAAGATCGTAAGAACTCGGGCCATGTTGCGCATTCTGAAGATCCCGATCGCCAGGATGACGTGCAATCCACCGAAAAGCAGAAATATCACACCGGCAGCGGCGCCCAGGGCCGCGAGAAGGGCAGCCCCAGCGCCGCTGGTTTGCGCGGTAGCCATTGCCCCGGTCGATCCCATAAAGAAGAATATGAGGCCCGCGCCAGCAAAGACGAGTCCCGCAAAAATCATCAGCACGCCGAGGATTGTAACTCCGACTGGACGTCCCATTGCACACCTCTCCAGCGAGGCCGCTGGACACCGAAAGGTCTGCCCCTGCGTTTGACACTAAGCGACTGGCCCCAAAGCGTCAAGCGCGGCGAGGCGCCGCGGCACCCTGGCGGACAAATGCAAAGAGGATCACCCCGGCGGCAATCGAGACGACGCTCGCGGCCTGCGCATTGCTCAGCCCATAGAATGACCGCGGATTGATGCGAATGATTTCGACTAGAAATCGCGCAATGCCAGTGAGCACCAGATACGCGGCGAACACAACTCCGTTTGGCGCGCGCCTCTTCAACGCGCGCGCCCCCAAACGCCAGAGAATCCAGAAGATCACCACCGCGACCAGAAACTCATAGATGGGCGTGGGGTGCACATGCTCCGTGGTCGGCACGATCCCATTTGGAAAGCTCATGCCCCAGGGCAGAGACGTAGGAATGCCGTAATCGCCATCGCCGGAAAGCAGGCACCCAATGCGCCCGATGCCATAGCCCAGCGCGCCAGCGGGCGAGGCGGCATCCAGCATCAGCAAGGGCTTCATCCGGAAGCGCCGCGCCAGGAGTAAAAGCGCGACGAATCCACCGATCACCGCGCCAAAAAATGCGAACCCCATCGTGCTGAACAGCTGCGGCCACGGGTCGGCAAAAAACTCAGCCGGAGTTTCCAGCAAATGGTAGAGGCGTGAGCCGGCCAGGCCGGCCAGGCCTGTAATGCCGATGATGGCTTCGGCGTCGGCCGAGACTCCGCGGCGCGCAAAATCCGCGCGGAGAATGAAGAATGCGCAAATCAATCCGACGGCAACCATCAGGCCATAGGTGCCAAGCGTCAATGGGCCAATGTGAATGAATGGATACAACGGATCTCCAGTTCCCGCGCGCCATCCGTGAATCGCACTTCGTTTCGTTCCGCGAGCCGGCGCACGATCCGCGACAGTATAACCGAGAAGTCGCGAATGCGTTCTGGCGCGCCCGCTTACGCGTGCCACAAAAACGAACGGGGGATTCCCAATCAAGCATACAGCGAATGAATTCTGTTGTGGCTTCTGGCGAGAGGTGCCAGAATTTCCATGGGTGCTCCCACGTTCCAGCCGTCATTGGGCACGCCATCCTTACTCAGCGCCTGGAATGTTGCGGAGCCATTAAGATGCCGAATCCACCGGAAAAAGATGAGTCTCTGCCTGCTCCCGCCTTGCAGGAGTCTTCACCGGCCGAGACGCAAGAACGGCGGTCGAGGCTTCGCCATGATTTTGTCGTGAACGCGGAGGCGGAAGAACTCGCGACCGCGATAAGGCTCCCCGCGCGTGTTTCTGACCTATCGGTCAGTGGCTGCTATCTCGACACGCTGAATCCATTCTCTTCCGGAGCGCGGATCTGGATTCACTTCAAGAAAGGAAACGAGACCCTCCAGTTACTCGGGGTAGTGGTTTACTCACACAAGGATATGGGAATGGGCGCCGAATTCACGGATGTCACTCCGGGCGCGCAAGAAATAATCCACAAATGGCTGACCCAGATGGACAGCGGCAGACCATTTCAGGCATCTGCGAATTCGGAGCAAGATCAAGTACCTGGAGCCAGCGGCGATCGCGGCGGAACCGAGAAAATTGAGCGGCTGGTCCGTATCCTTGTGAAGAAGGGCGTTTTGACACAGGAAGAAGCAAAGACAGCATTGGGCTAGAACGCAAGGCGGGATCGAATTCCCGCAAAAGTACCCGCTCGGAACCTCCCTTGGCGTCATCAATATCCGTCACGGCAACAAACTCGATTTCAACCAAACCTTCGGGACGACGGACATGCCCGGGCGGAGACGGTCGAGGCCCTGTTGCCCGGGCTTAAACCGGATGCGCACCGGCAGGCGCTGTACGACCTTGACGTAATTCCCGGTTGCGTTCTCCGGCGGCAATAAACTCGTAATGGACCCGGTGGCTCCGGGCATGGCTTCGACATAACCATCAAAATCCCGGTCGAAGGCGTCCACGAAAATCGTTACGGATTGTCCGGCGTGCATTTCTTTCAACTGGTTTTCCTTGAAGTTCGCCGTCACCCAAAGATCACCGAGGTCGGCAAAAGTGATGAGCCTCTGGCCCATGCTGACGTGTTCACCCACGTCCACAGTCCGCTTGCTGACGACTCCCGCGACAGGAGAAATGATTTTGCAATAGCTGAGGTCGAGCTGTGCGCGGTCCACATGAGCCTTCATGGCCTGAACCTCGGCCTGGCGAGACTGCAGGTTGGCCCTGGAAATGGCTATTTGATTGGGCGCATCCGCATTCGCCTGCCCCAGCCGGCTGCGCGCCTGATCCAGGATGGCCCGGCGCTGGTCCACGACCTTCTGCGCCGACTCGGACGAGGAACGCGCTGAATCCACCGCGGCGGCCAGCGCTTTCGCCGTCGCGACCACCTGATCGTACTGAATGCGCGAGACTTCTTCCTTGTCAACGAGCGCCTTGTATCTCCCGACATCCCCTTGCGCTTTGGCGTTATTCGCTTCCACCTCCTGCAAGCGAGACAGTGCGGCAGCCTGATCCCGCTCCGCTGCCGCAACGCCGGCTTCGGCATTCGACACTTCGGATTGACTGGTCGAAATCGTCGTCTGCGCGGAGTTCTGCGTGATGGGCAAGGTCGGATTCTCGGCTCGCAGATCCGCTTGCGCCTTGAGCAATTGCGCCTGCGCCTGTTCGAGGGCCACTTCATAGTCGCGCGGATCCAGTTCCGCGATGAGTTGCCCCGCCCGGATGGATTGATTCTCTTCCACATAAACAGCCTTGATCACACCATTGATCCGCGCCGTGATCCCGTTCAGGTGCCCGTCTACCTGCGCATCATCGGTCGATTCGTAGGTTCGGGTGTACCGCCAAAATGCCACGACGCCCGCAAGGACCAGCAGCCCCACAACGGCCGCGAAAAGAAGGGTTCTGCGGCGTCCCTGGCCGTTGTCGTCCGATGCCCGCGAGTCGTTTGGTTCCCCCTCCGGGCGTTCGCCGGGCCGCAAAATCGTCGATTCCCGCAGTTCGTCTACAGCCATGTTTATTGACTCCTCAAAAGGTCGCGCATGATTTTTTCGGCTTGCCCGGCCGCACGGGCGACGCTGGCTTTAGCAAGGTTGTGCGCGTGCAGGCTGGCGAAGTAATCCTCCTCCGCGCTGGAAACCATTTCCTGCGCTTGCACAACCTCGACGGTATCGGCCACACCGGAGGAAAAACGATCTCTGGCCTGTAGAAGCTCGTCCTCCGCAAGCGCGCGCCGGCTCAGCGAGACACGCACCTGGTCGGAGGCTGCGGTCAGATCGAGGAACGCCGTGCGCACCTCCGCTTCCACTTGCGCGCGCAAGTCATCATACTCTGCGCGGCGTTGCTGAAGCCTGGCGTCCGCCTGTTCCACGTCTCCCCGGGTGTGGCCTCCCGCCCAGATGGGAAATCGCAGCTCCCCCGAGACGGAAAATGTTCCGTGCGAGTTGGCAGGATTGACGCCGATTACGCCGTAATCCGCGGCAAAATCGAGTGTGGGATATCGTTCGGCAGTCGCCGCCTTGCGAGATAACTCCGCGGCATGCACTTGCGCTTCCGCCGCTTTCAGGTCCGACCGGTTGTGCGACGCGAGATCGATCGCCTGCTCGAGTGCGAGGTTTTCCAGGGGGGCATACGGCAACGTGTCGGTCAAAATAAATTCCTGCGCGGGGGACAATCCAATCAGCCGGGCGAGCGCGATTTTCTGCTTGCTGTAAGCGGCTTGCTCCGCGGTCAAGCGCTGCTGCTGCGTCTGAAGCTCGACCTCGCTGCGCGTCGCATCAATCCGCGCGCTCAGGCCCGCGGTGAAGCGATCAAACGCCTGCTGGTAAATCGCCTGCGCGCTCGCTACTTGCGCCTTGGCGGAATCGACGCGCGCCGAATCGGCAATCACCCGCAAATATCCCGCGGTCACAACATACACTACCAGGTCGCGCGCGTCCTGCACGGAGAGAGCAGCGGCTCGCTGCGCTTCGCGCGAAGACTGATAGGTCCGCAGGGCGTGCACGTCCGCCAGTTTTTGCGTCAGGCTGCCGCGCAAGTCGAAATAGTTGAAAGGCCCCACGATGGTCGGGAAAGAGAACCCGAAGCTCGGCGGAAGACTGACCTTGAACCCGAACGAGGCCAAGTCGATTTGCTCATCGACTTCGAGGAGACGGGTGCTCAAATTCGGCAGCAACGGGCTGCGCGCGACGATGGTTTCTCCCCGCGCCTGGCGAACCGTTTGCTGCGCACTGATGGCTCCCAGGTTGTACCGGAGCCCTCTTTGCAGCGCCTCCTCGAGAGACAAGGGCAGCGGCTGGCCGGAGGGATCGCCGGAAGGAACACTGCCCTGGAATGCGCCCCGCGGTTGCGCGGGCCCAGCGGGCGTGACCGCCGGCGAACCGGCCTGCGCGAACACCGTAGCGGTCATATGGAATATTCCCAAAACCATAAGGAAACGACGAAGCCGTTGGTATCGCATGCGGACCCACTCGATTCTTCAGAAGTTGCTGGAGGTTCCTGCATCCTCATTCTGGCGGGCTCCAAGTAGAGCCCGATCCCTGATTCCGGCGGGCTCCAAGTAGAGCCCGATCCCTGATTCCGGCGGGCTCCAAGTAGAGCCCGATCCCTGATTCCGGCGGGCTCCAAGTAGAGCCCGATCCCTG
>JBGOZP010000024.1:0-42019 GCA_041480265.1 Terriglobia bacterium
ACCGCGATGACGCGCTCTCCTACGCGCGATTTCTTTTTGACTGGAACAAGCAGTTCGATCTTTCGCTCGATCCGGAAACCGCGCGCGCCATGCACGACGAGACGCTGCCGGATGATTTTTACAAGGACGCGAAATTCTGCTCGATGTGCGGGCCGAAGTTCTGCTCGATGAACATGACGCAACTGGCGGAATCGCTCGACGGCAAGGACCAGTCCCAGCGCCAGCAGAAATTCGTCGAACTGCTCGCGAAGATCGAGTAGTAAAGACCACTTTCCCGTATCGTCATTCTTATCAAGTAATTAGGGATGTACTAGCGCGGCCAAAGCCAGCCAAAGGTGCCGGCAGTCAGCAAGCCGTAGACGAGTCCGTCGACGACTTCCTTGATGGTCATGCCCCACGGCTGGCCCCTCCAGATGCCATTGCTCAAGAGCCCGAGGCCGTAGGCAAGGAACGCAGCGGTACCCGCGACACGAAACACAGCCAGATAGTCCGCGCCGGGCATTACTGTGTGTCCGACAAGATAGGCCACGAAGAAGCCAATAACCAGGCAATAGACAAACCACATCCCCAGAAGCTTCGGCATGGCGGGTGGGCCGCTAGGAACCACGGTCAGCATCCCGACCGGTCCCTGCTTGTATTTTTCGAGCAAGGCGGGCGACTTCATCTCCTTGGGTGTGCCAAACGGGAAAATGTAGAGGCCCCGTTTCGGCCCGACGGAGCGCAGGGCAGCGAGAAACTTGTCTTCGTCGGGGAGTTGGCGGTAATCACCGCGGTGATAGGGCAGCAGCATGTGCATGATAGAGCTGGCGACGAACACGATGACTGCCGACAGCAGAATCGGAAGCCAGAGAGCGGCGAGAGGTACCATGCGCATCTCCTTTTGGTGTGTGGGTAAATGCCGAGGTTATGGAAGCGAAGCTACGCCTGTTGCGGCCCGCGGTCAAGAGGCTAGTTCGAACCGGCTCCCCAAGTACTGAACCAACCTCTGAGATTGCGCGTAGCTTACCGCATCTTTACCGGCCGGGATCCAGATCTCTCATCACAACATGGAGCACTTGCCCGGTGAGCCGCGCATCGCGCTCGGAAACCGTTGGTTTCGGGCCGCGCTCGGCGTCAGCATCGGTAAGGTCTCGATATCTCCGCGCGACCGGCGGCAGCCGAGCGCAACCCCCGCGAATCAGTCCCGCGCTCTCTGCGACGGCCAGGCGCTGCTCGAATGGCCAATCGGCGATCTTCCCCGCGGGCAAGCCGGCGGCAGCCAGAGCGCTGAGCCCCTTGTGCTCCAACGCGTCGGTGACGATGGCTTCCAGGATTCCGCAGGAAGTGAGCAGCGCCGAGAGAAAGTGGCGTTGCTCGAGGGCGCACCGGCTATCGGAGTACGCCTGCTCGACGACAGGCCGCAGCTCGGGATTGTGAACGAATTCGAACCGGCGAGGGGCCGGCGCCGCCTCGGATACCGTGGAAACGATCTGGGAGTCGCGCATTCCGGACAGGGAAGCGACGGCTTGTTCGAGGACATCAATCAGCCGGCTGACGATCTCGGCCGGGGCCACCGCTTCGATGACATGCCCGTCTGTCGAGCGCATCAGGAACGCTTCGCTGAACGATCGGGCCAGCCAATGGGCCTTGCTGCCTCCCGACAACTGATTGACCGTTACGCCGCAATCCTGCTGCCAGAGGCGATTGGCCGCGAGCGCCGTTCCGCTAGAGGGATCGGCCGTCAAAGTGTCGCGAAGCTGACGCCCGCGGTGGATCAGGCCATCCAGATGCGGCAGATAAATCTCGATCTGCGCTCGCAGGTTCTCATCCATCGCTTGCGTCTCCTACTACTTGACTGTGTCAGTGGGAAGCTTTCCGGCGTGCAGTTGCAGATCGGCGATCTGATCGATGTGCTTGTCCATGGCTTGCGCCGCGCCCTCGGCGTCCCGGCGGCGCAGCGCCGCGACCACCGCCTCGTGTCCCTTGATAGACTGCTCGGCGCGGCCCTCCTGCTTCAACGTCAGCTTGCGCGATTCCACAAGCAGATCGTTGAGGATCGCCATAATGCTCACGACCACGCGATTGCGCGTCGAGCGCGCCAGGGCGGCATGAAATGCCGTGTCCTCGACGATGGGCGACCGGCCGGCATTGACCTTCCGTCTCTGCGTTTCGAGAATGCGTTGCAAATCGGCGAAATCTTCGTCGGTGCCGCGCTGGGCGGCGGCGCGCGCGACAGCCGGCTCGAACATCCGGCGAACGTCCATCAGCTCGTCCTGCAAATCATGCCGGTAGGTCATCACCGAGGCCAGGGGCGCGACCAGGCGGTCCACCGTCAGCTCGAGCGGAAACGTGCCTTGCCCATGCCGCGTCTCGAGCAGACCAATTACCCCCAGCATGCGAAGCGCATCGCGGATGGACCCGCGGCTCACGCCGAACCGTTCGGTCAAATCGCGTTCCGAGGGGAGCGACTGGCCCGGCGGGAAGGTGCCGTCCAGGATTAAGATGCGGATGCGGTCGGCAACTTCCTCGGCGACGCGGGTCTTTTTGATGGGCTCGATGAGACGGGTTTTGTCGCCGCGGGGCGGAGCAAAGCGCTTGACAGCCCGAGGTGCGGATGGTAAATTCGGCGTCTCAACTGGTTCGATCACTGGGCCAGTGTATCACACTTTGCCATGAACGAAGATCTCTTCGCATTCACGGCCACCGGCTCCCCGCGGGTCCTCTCCCGCGCGATCGAGGAGTTCGCCACCGGGCAGGGAAGCCTGACCGCGATCGTCGTGCCCTGGGAAAGCGATCGCGCCACGGTGAGCATGGCGGTCACCTCCGCCGGGGGCGAGGGCTGGGCCATCGAGCATACCAACCTGGGGACAATCCGATTAACCGATCTGGGAAATGACTTGACCCGTGTGGCCATCGCGGCTGACAAGCCGAATCATGCCGAGAAGAAAAAAATGGCTGCGCTGTTCGACGGATTCGCCCAGCAAATTCAGAGAAAGTTTCAAGCGGCGCCATGACTGAACTCGCCCCAATGCGCATCACGGCAACCCTCACGCTGCGCGTTGCGGAAGCGCGTGTCGAGGACATCGGGCACGCCATTGCGCGGCTGGCGCCAGCCGACATGACGCGCATCGGCGCCCGAGCCGGCGACGTGCTGAAGATT
Organism: Terriglobia bacterium; assembly: GCA_041480265.1. Classification (GTDB taxonomy): domain Bacteria; phylum Acidobacteriota; class Terriglobia; order Acidiferrales; family UBA7541; genus Palsa-360. The sequence goes on from JBGOZP010000024.1 coordinate 3,140, forward strand.
GCCGGAGGCACGGCCACTGTGGCGCGCGCCGAGCTTTCGGCCGAAGGAAACGAAGGCCTGATCCAGATTGACGGGACAGCCCGGAGTAATTGTGGCGCAGGATTGCAGGAGCAGGTGACGGTCACGCCCATCGAGCACGACCAAGCCGTGGCCGTGCGCTTCTCGCCGTTGTGGGTGGGAGCCGCGCCGGCGACCATCGCGCCCGAGCGGATGCTGGAGGATCTGGTGGGCGTTCCGGTCATCACGGGCTGCGTGGTGCGTGTGCCCACGTTTGCCAAAGCGGTGAACTTCCAGGTTGTGCGCACGATTCCCTCCGGCGCGGTCGTGATCGGGAAACGCACCGACATCCGCGTCGTGGAAGGCGAGCAAACGACGGTCCGCGCTCCGGCGGTATCCTACGAAGACATCGGCGGGCTGGAGCGTGAAGTGGCGCGGGTGCGCGAAATCGTCGAGCTGCCGCTGAAGCACTCGCGCATCTTCGAGCGGTTGGGAATTCTCGCGCCGAAAGGCGTGCTGTTGTACGGTCCGCCAGGTACGGGGAAAACCCTGCTGGCGCGCGCCGTCGCGGCCGAAAGCCGCGTACACTTCATTTCGCTGAACGGCCCCGAGATCATGCGGAAGTTTTACGGCGAGAGCGAGGCCAAGCTGCGCGAGGTCTTCGAGGAAGCGGCGCGCCACGCGCCGGCCATCCTGTTCATAGACGAGATTGACGCCGTGGCGCCGAAACGCGCCGAAGTGGTCGGCGAGGTCGAAAAGCGCGTTGTGGCGCAGCTTCTCAGCTTGATGGACGGCTTTGTGGCGCGAGGCCAGGTGATCGTCATCGGCGCGACAAACATTCCCGAGGTTCTGGACCCGGCGCTGCGGCGTCCCGGGCGCTTTGATCGCGAAATCGAAATCGGCGTGCCCAACGGCCAGGGGCGGCTCCAAATCCTCAAGATTCATACGCGCGCCATGCCGCTCGCGCCTGACGTCAACCTCCAGGAAATTGCCGAGCATTCCCACGGCTTCGTCGGCGCCGATCTGGAAGCGCTGTGCCAGGAAGTGGGCATGATTGCCTTGCGCGGATTCCTCGCAGCCGTCCCACTGGAGAGCGACGGCGCCGCCCCCGCTGATCTGGAGACGCTGCAGGTGACACGCGCCGACTTTCTTGCCGGCTTGAAAGAAGTTGAGCCCAGCGCGACTCGCGAGTTCTATATTGAGAAAAGTTCGTCGACGTTTGCAACCCTCGGAGGTCTCCACGAAGTGAAACGCATGCTCGATTCCGTGGTCGAGCATTCTCAATTGCACGACGACATCTATGAGCAGGTTGGGCTGGCGCCGCCACGCGGCATTCTGTTGGTCGGACCGTCGGGCACGGGGAAGACCGCCATGGCGCGAGCGCTCTCGGGTGAGAAGCAGATCCCGCTCATCGCCATTGATGGCCCGCAATTGTATTCGAAGTGGCTGGGCGAATCCGAGAGAGCGCTGCGCGAGGTTTTCAAGAAGGCGAGACGCGCGGCGCCCTGCATCCTGTTCTTCGACACGATTGACGCGATCGCGCCCAAGTTCGGCGCCGATCAATTCGGCACCGACGTTTATCAGAGAATTCTCAGCCAGCTCCTGCGTGAGATTGACAACCTGCGCGACGTCAAGGGAGTGATCCTGCTGGCAGCCACCAACCGCCCCGAGCGGGTCGAGCCGGCACTCTTGCGCAGCGGGCGGTTCGACTATACACTGCTGTGCGCAAAACCCGATGCCGCCGATCGAGCGGCGATCCTGCGGCTCTGCTGCGGGCATGTGCCGCTTGCCCCCGAGGTTGATCTCGAGGAGTTTGCCGGCCGGATGGATGGGGTCACAGGCGCGGATATCGAAAGCCTGTGCAAGAAGGCGACGCTGCTGGCGATTGCGGAATTTCAGGACGGCGCTCGCGGCGCCCCGTTCGTCGTCCGGCGGAGCGATTTCCTGACAGTTCTGGACGCCGATCGTGGCAGTTCCAAAGGCAGTTGAAAGACGCGATCACGGTGGGCAACATCGCCGGGAATTGTACCCTGGCGTATCCGAACGATGACGAGGGCTGAATATGGCTTATACCGAACTTACGGTGTGGACGCGCGGCATCATCATGGACAAGGAAGGCCGCGACATCGTCAATTCGATCGGCGCTGCCGCCCGGCTAGAGGGCAAGTATTCGCAGGCGATGGAAAACTACGTGGACAACCCCGATCGCACAAACGCCCCGACGCGCAAGTACTGCCGCGTGAGCGACGGCGTGATCGAAAACGCGCTGACCTACGAGAACGAGCATCCCAACATCGTCGTGCTGGTCGAGCAGACCATGGTCAAGGGTTGGGATTACATGCGCGGGATGCCTCCTGGCGGAACGCTGGTGATCAACACGCACTATTCGCCCGAGTACATGATCCGCTTCGTGCCAGGCCCCGAGCGGCTTTCCCAGCTTGTCTGCATTGATGCCGCGAAGCTGGCCGATCACAAGTGGCTCTATTACCGGTTGGGCGAACTCGGCCTCGACCGCCTTTCGACCGAAGGCGCCGCGGAGCGCAACAAAGCGATTGCGCCCGATATCGCCGCTCCGCTCATCGCCGCTGTGGTCAAGGTGACGGGCATCGTCAAGCTCGCGACGATTGAGCCCATGATTGCGAACAAGAAGGCGTTCCAGGCGGGGCTAGAGGAACTAAAAATCATGCCGCTGAAACCAGTGGCTGCTTAGAAAAGGATCCCATGTCGACCAAAGGCACACACATCCCCGACTGGCTCACCGTCCCGTTTGGCGGCATCACGCCCGCGCCATCGCAGAGCAAAGGCCAGGATCTGTTTCCCACCGGCAACTGGCGCTGGATCCGGCCGGTCTACAGGGACAAGCTGCCGCCCTGCAACAACGCCTGCGGAACCAATGAAAAGATCCAGGGCTATCTCGACCTGGTGAAGCGCGGCAAGTATCTTGACGCCTACGCGCTCATCAAGGAAGACATGCCCTTCCCGTCGGTCACCGGACGGGTCTGCTACCACCCGTGCGAGCAGGCCTGCAACCGCGGGCAGTACGACGAGGCCATCTCGATTCGCGCGGTCGAGCGGTTTCTCGGCGATCTCGGACAGGCGCTGGCACGCGACGTGGTCAAGGCCGGGCCGTCTAACGGAAAGAAAGTCGCTATTGTGGGGTCGGGTCCCGCCGGCCACAGCGCCGCGTACCAGCTTGCGCGCATGGGCTACAAGGTGACGATCCTGGAGAAATCGCCGAAAGCGGGCGGACTCAATCGCGGCGGCATTCCAGACTGGGTTCTCCCGGCGCACGTGCTCGATCGTGAGATCGAGCGCCTTGTCGAACTCGGCGTGACGATCAAGACGAACACCGAAGTCGGCAAGGACATCACCTGGGGCGACTTGAAAAAGAATTACGACGCCTGCGTGCTGGCCGTGGGCCTTACCGAGCCCAACAGCGCGCGAGCCGAGGGCGAGAATAAGGACGGCGTGCTTTTCGGGCTGCCCTTCCTTCGCGACATCGGCATGGGCACGTCCAAGGTCAAGCTGGGTGCTCGCGTGGCCGTCATCGGCGGCGGCAACACCGCGATTGATTGCGCACGCGAAGCTCTGCGGCGAGGCGCGGTCGAAGTGACCATGATTACGGTGGAGGCTAACACCAAGGAAATGCCGGCCGTGCCGGAAGATCTCCACGACATGGTCGAAGAAGGCGTGGAACTGATGCACGGGCGGGCGATGACCGCCGTGCTTGGCGACGGCAAAGTCGAGGCCTTGCAACTTCATCCGGCGCGCTTCTCCGGCGCCATCAACGCTTCGCCGATCACCGTCAATCGAGAGGGTGCCGGCGAGCGTTTCCCCGTGGACAATGTGATCATCGCGGTGGGACAGAGGGCGTCGCTCGGGTGGTTGCCGGACGAATTCAAGACCGAGCGCGGCACGATCAAGGTGGACCGCTTCGGACGCATCGGCGATACGAACTTTTTCGCCGCGGGCGACGTCGTGCAACTGGGTATGGGTCAGCCGCTGATGGTGGTGAATGCCGTCGGCGACGGGAAGCGCGTTGCGTTCAGTCTGGACAAGGTGATCCGCGGAGAGGCGTTGCAGCCGCGGACGATCGGCGTGGACGTCATCATGGATTTGAACCGCATGAACATGACGTATTTCCCGCATTTCCCGCGCGTCCAGCAGGCAATGCTTGCGCCGGCGAGCCGTCGCAAGACGCAGGACGAAGTGATCCAGGCGTACTCGGAAGAGCAGGCGATCGAAGAGGCCAACAGGTGTTTCAGTTGCGGCACCTGCAACGCCTGCGACAACTGTTACCTGGTCTGTCCCGAGCCGTGCATCGTGCGTTCGACGCGTTCCAACGGCCTCTATAAGATCCTGGTTGACTACTGCAAGGGCTGCCGCGTGTGCATCGAGGAATGTCCGACGGGCTGCCTCGAGGGCGTGCCCGAGCTCGACTTCGATACGGGCGTCGTGCGTATGGATACGGCGTTCGCCATTTCGCAGGGGCTGCACGGACGGCAGGCGGAGGAGCTGAGGAATCTGGCGGACCGTCCGGCGAAGAGCATTTAGAATTGGCGTTGGGGTGCGGGCTCTACTTGGAGCCCGCCGCAATAAGGTCAAGCGGGAAGCGGGCGCCGCGCAGGAAGCAAGCGTGGCGCCTGCGTATCCATCAGTCTTAGTGTCCGCCGTCAGGCGGACCCGGAGTAAACTATGGCAACGGTTACCGAAACAAGAAAGAAGACAGTCCGGATCAACGGCTGCGTCGCGGCGGCGCAGGCCGCCAAGTACGCCGACGTGGATGTGATTGCGGCCTACCCGATCCGGCCGTACACGGCGACGATGATGGCGCTGGCGCAAATGGTGGCCAATGGAGAACTCGACGCCGAGTACATCGTGGCCGACAGCGAGCACTCGCAATTGAGCATCGCGCACGGCGCTTCGTCGTGCGGCGCGCGCGTTTTCACTGGAAGCTCGGGCGTCGGCGTGCAGTTCGGCTACGAGCTGTATTCGCCGATCTCGGGCGCGCGTATGCCGGTGCAGATGATGATTGCCGACCGCACGCTCGATCCTCCGGGCGATTTCGGTTCCGAGCACACCGACGCGCTCTCGACGCGCGATATGGGGTGGATCATGGGCTGGTCGTGCGACGCCCAGGAAGCATTCGACAATCACCTGATCGCCTATCGAATCGGCGAGGACCCGCGCGTGCTCTTGCCCCAGATGGTCTGCCAGGACGGCTTCTTCGTCTCGCACATCACCTGCGACGTAGATTTGCCCGACATGGGCCAGGTAAAGGAATTCCTGCCGCCCTACAAGCATCCCTACCCGCTCGATCCGCGGCATCCGGTGTCGCACGGCCCGCAGATCATGCCCGAGCAGGGTCCGCCGCTGCAGTTGGAGCGCGCGCGCGCCATGGAAGGTTCGATGGCGGTCATTGAAGAGGTGCACGACGAGTTCGCGAAAATCTTCGGGCGGCGATATGACCCGTGGATCGAAGAGTACATGACCGACGACGCCGACGTCGTCTTTTTCCTGCAGGGCGCCCACGGTGTGACGGCGCGTTACGCGATTCAGCACATGCGCGACCGTGGCGCGAAGGTTGGACTCGTACGGCTGCGAACCATCAGGCCTTACCCGACCGAGCGCGTGAAGGAAGTTCTCAGCAAGTTCAAAGTGGTTGGCGTGCTCGAGACCAACATGGGACTCGGCAGCGTCAGCAGCGGCGGCTCGCTCTACGCGGAGGCTTGCGCGGCGCTCTACGAAAGTCAAAAGCGTCCGCTCGTCTTCTCGTTTATGGCGGGAATGGGCGGCGAGGCGATCGTGCTGAAGGAATTTTACTGGATGACGCAGAAGATGCTCGAAGCGCAGAAACGCGGAAAAATCGAAAAGCGCACGCATTGGGTCGGATTCGAAGAGTAGTACATCGGGTGCGGGCTCTACTTTTACGCTGAACGCCCCGGCCAGGCCGGGGCGTGGAGCCCGCCAGAAACGGGTGCGGGCCCTACTTGGAGCCCGCCAGAAAGTTATCACAGCGGGCCTGAACGTTCGCACTACGACAGTGTTGGCGCAGGGTCTCCGGGCCCTGCCATCGGGAGGAAATGATATGCCAGTCATTGAAGTTCAACGGCAGTTGCTGCCGATTCTCGACAGTCCGAATCAGGGAGCGCGCTTCTACAATCCCGATTTGCCGTCGACCGAGCCGTTTGTCCCCGGCCACCGCACGTGCGCCGGCTGCGGGCCCTCCATCCAGTACCGGATGACGAGCAAGGCGTCGGGCGACAATACTATCCTGGTCGGACCGACCGGGTGCATGTATGTCGCCAACAGTTCGTATCTGTGCACGCCCTACAATGTGCCCTGGGCGCACACACAGATCGGCAGCGCCGGCAGTTTCACCGCCGGGGTCGCTGCCGCCTATGAAGCCATGATCCGAAAAGGGAAGTGGAAAGGCACCTTTCCGAACATCATCTGCGAGGCCGGCGACGGCAGCGCGTCCGACATCGGCCTGGCCTCGATTTCCGGCGCGCTCTATCGGAATCACGATTGCCTGATCATCTGCTACGACAACGAGCAGTACGCGAACACCGGCATCCAGGCATCGTCGCGCACGCCCTATGGCGGTATGACGACGTTCACTCCTCCCGGGCCGATGGTGCCCGAAGCGAAGACGCTGTTCCCCAAGGACCTCGCGCGAATGATGGCGGCCGGCCATCCCCACTGCTACGTGGCCACCGCGAGCGTGGGCTACCCGATCGACCTGATGAACAAGGTTCGCAAGGCGCTGAACCACAAGGGTGCCGCGTTCCTGATGATTTACACCCCCTGCCAGAAGGGCTTCGTGTACGAGACACCGCGCTCGATCGATCTGGGCCGGTTGGTCGTCGAATGCGGGCTTTACCCGATCTGGGAGTGGAGTCCGGAGAAGCGCGCGTTTGATTACAGCTTCCGTCCGCAGAGCATGCGGCCGGTATCGGAGTACTTGAAGCTGCAAGGGCGCTTCGGCCACCTGCACGCCGAGCACGTCGCCAAGCTACAGAATTTTGCCAACCAGCAATGGCGAATGATGGATGTCAAGCTGCCCGAAGCTTTGATCCAGGCCGCGGATGCCAAAAATCTGGTGGATATGGCGTCCGCGAAAGAGGCTGCCGCCGTGGTGCAAACCCTATGAACACCAATACGAACGTTCCGCCTGCCGTTCCCGAAGCGCAGGAAAACTATATCGTCAGCGAAGGCAAGAAGCGCGGCTCGACGCGCGAAGTGCGGCCGGAATCGGCGTTCGACCGCTTCTACACAGTCCTTCGCGTGCACGCGGGCGACGCAATCCTGACCGACAACTGGCACACGAATGAAGTGCTGGCCCACACGCGCAACAATTTCGAGGGATACACCTTCGTGATGCGCACGCTGGAAGCCTGGGGCGCGGTGTTCGAGAACGATCACCGGGCCACTTACACGGCCGGCGGACGCATCTGGGTCATGGATCTGGAGCCCGCCGCGGGCAAGAAGCCGCGGTTGCCTGGCGCCGGGTCCGGCCAGAAGTAGCCTGGGGTTGCGCCGCATCCTGCTCATTGACGACACGCCGGAGATTGCCGAGCTGCTGACGTTTGCGCTGCGCGATCACGGCTTCGAGGTCTTCGCCACGGGCTATACCCACGCCGTCAGCGAGTTGATCGTGGAGCAACGCGCCGATGCGGTCGTGCTCGACTGTTCCGTCTACAACATGAGCGAGGCGCTGTTCGACGCCGTGCGCGCGCACCCCGATCACGCCGAATTCCCCGTCATCATCATCAGCGACACGCCGGAGCTGGCTGACACAAGCCTGCGTTCCCGGGACGCGCAAAAAGTTTTTCTGATCCCGAAGCCATTTACCGGGGCGCAGGTCGCCCGAGCGCTCGGTGAGCTGCTAGGTTGAATATGCCGTCGTGGAGCATGGACGAGTGGCAATACGTCGAGCGCGAGGTCGTCACCGACCCGCAAGGCAGACCGTGGACTGTGGCGCTGATGGACGTGCTGGGACAGAAGGGCGATCCCGAGATCCCGAACAAGCTGCTCGAACTTCAATATGCGGCGGGACGGTACTTCACGCTCATTTACTCGGCCAGTGGAGCGATGCAGTGGGAACGCGGCCACGCCTTGCTGTCGGAGGCGGAGAGCGCGTATAAAGGCCTGCTGGTGGCGGTCATCGAGGGAAGTCTCGATCCATCACAACCCGTGTTCCGGCAGGACCTGGAAGATTGATGGTACGACGATAGCGCCGGCGATCTTCGGTTCGTCGCGTGTGACGCGGTAATTACAGTGCCGCTTGCCCGGCTTTCACCGGCTCGGAAATGTCATCCAGCTGGAAAGGCGACTCCAGATTCTTCTTTAGCGTCTTTCCGTCGATTTCTTTTTCCCAACGAGCCACGACCAGCGTGGCGATGCCATTGCCGAGCATGTTGACCAGCGCGCGGAACATGCTCATGAACCGGTCGATTCCGAGAAGCAAAGCCATGCCCGCCACCGGAATCGTCGGAATGACAATCAGTGTCCCCACCAGCGCGATAAAGGCGGCGCCTTGTACGCCGCTCGCGCCCTTCGAAGTCAGGACGGCCACGACGAAAATGGTGAGCTGTTGCCCCAGCGTCAGATGCGTGTTTGTGGCCTGGGCAATGAACAGGGCCGCCATCGTCATATACAAGCTGCTGCCATCGGTATTGAAGGTGTAGCCGGTCGGCACCACCAGTCCTACCAGCGACTTCGAGCAGCCGAGCCTCTCCATTTTGCTCATCAGTGTCGGCAGCGCCGGTTCCGATGAACTCGTCGCCAGTGTCAGCAATATCTCTTCCTTGATGTACAAAAGATATTTGAAGATGTTGAATCCCACACCCCAACAAACGATGCCGAGGATGACCACGACAAACACAATACAAGTGGCATAGAACGTCAGGATCAGTTTCAGCAGAGGGCCGAGCGCCGTGATGCCGTAGCGGCCCACGGTAAACGCCATCGCTCCGAAGGCGCCAATGGGCGCGAGACGCATGACGATGTTCACCACACCGAATACCGCGTGCGTCATTCCGTCAAACAATTCGACCACGGGTTTGCAGCGAGGCCCTACCGCGGACAGAGCAAAACCAAACAGAATGGCGAGCAGAAGGACCTGCAGGATGTCGCCTCGAGTGAAGGCGTCCGCCATTGTGTTGGGGATAATATGCAGAATAAAATCGGTTACCGTTGCCGCCTTGGCCTGGCCGGCGTAATCGGATACGGCCTTGGAGTCGAGCATGGCCACGTTTACGTTAAAACCCGCGCCCGGTTTCACGACGTTGGCCACGACGAGTCCGAGGAGAAGGGCCAGTGTGGACACCACTTCGAAATAGAGCAGCGCCTTACCGCCGACTCGGCCGACCTTCTTCATATCTTCCATGCCGGCGATACCCGTGACGACCGTGCAGAAGATGATCACGGCAATAATCATCGTAATCAGGCGGATGAAGCCGTCGCCGAGGGGTTTCATGGCAATGGCGGAGGCGGGCTTGAAATAGCCGAACACAATCGCGACGGCGATCCCGAACAGCACCTGCCAGGACAAACTTGTGTAGAAGGGTTTCTTTTTTTCATTCGATCCGGGGACGGCAGGGACAGAGGGGTGCGTGGGGCCGGTTCCATTCATGATCGGTTCTCCTTCAGCGCGAGAGCGTCAAGAGTATCATCCAAGCCATTTTTCTGGTTCTCGAATTGCTTCGGCCAGATCGTTCAGAAAAGATGCCGCGCGCGCGCCGTCGATGACCCTGTGGTCGCTCGACAGCGTCATTGTCATCATGGGGCGAATGCCGGGTTTTCCATCAACCGGCACGACGCGATCCGCGATGCACCCCACGGCCAGGATCGCCGCTTGCGGCGGGTTGATAATAGCGCTAAAGGAGTCCACTTTGTACATCCCAAGATTGCTGATCGTGAAGGTTGCGCCGTTGATGTCGGCGGGGCGCAGCCGGCCGGCCCGCGCGCGCTCGGTCAAGTCACGCCGGAGCGCCGCAATTTCGCCGAGGTTCTTGGCTTGCGCGCCGGGGATCACGGCAGCCACAACTCCGTCATTGACGGCCATGGCGACGCCGATATTCACTTCCGGATTGAGGCGAATCCCCTGGCCCGTCCAGCTCGCATTCACCCGGGGATGCTTCACCAGGACTCGCGCCGCAAGAGCCACGAGAATATCGGTGTGCGTGATGCGCACGCCCTGCGCTTTTTCAATCGCCGGTCCCAGCTTCTCCCGCGCTTCGTTTATGGCGCCGGCGTCGGCGTCCCGCACGACAAAGAAATGCGGCACGCTGGTCCAGCTTTGCGTGGTTCGCTCGGCCATCAGGCGCGCGGTCGAGCTCATCGTTTCCAGTGCGGCGGGCGCGGCCGCACCGGCGGGCGCTCCGCCCGATGCCACCAGCGCCTGGACATCTTCGGCGAGAATTTCTCCCTCGCTGCCTGTGCCGCGCACGCGGCTCAGGTCTATGCCGTGCTCGCGCGCCAGACGGCGCGCCTTGGGCGAAATGCGAGCGCCGGACGTGGAAGCCTCGACCGAAGCCTTGGCCGCAACCAGGGAGGAAGCCGGCGCAGCTTTTGTCTCCATCCGGCGGCCTGTGGCGGACTGCTGCGTCTCGGCCGGAACTTTCTCGCCCGGGAGAAGGATCCAGGCAATCGTTTGGCCCACGGGGATGACGTCGCCTTCGCGCGCCCTTACGCCCGCGAGGATTCCGTCCGCCGGAGATTCGATCTCTACGACGGCCTTGTCAGTTTCGACATCCAGGAGCGGCTCACCCTTGGTGACGGATTCGCCTTCTTTTTTCCGCCAAGCCACAAGCTTGCCGGTTTCCTGCGCCATCTCGAGGGCGGGCATTACGATGTTGTGGGCCATGATTGTTGGGAACGGCGAAGAGCAGAGCCGTTATTTGGACACTCCTACGCGTTCTTTTCTTGCGCTGGCTTCGACCATTTCCACCACGTTTTGGCTGGGTGCCGCTTCGTGCTCGCGCGTGGTCTCCAGCGGGCCGTCTACGCTCACATAGTGCGCGCCGGCTACCAGCAGTTTTTCCGCCGGGAATCGCGTGATGATTTCGTGGCCGGTTTGGGTGACGACGATTTCTTCCTCGATGCGCGCGGCGCTCCAGCCGTCGGTGGCGGGCCAGAATGTCTCCAGCGCGAACACCATGCCCGGCTTGATTTCGTAAGAGTGCTCCAACGATACGAGCCGGCTGATGACCGGCTTCTCCCAGATGGCGAGTCCGATTCCGTGGCCGTATTGAAGCGCGAAAGCCGCTTCTTCGTTGGGGAAGCCGAACTCCTGCGCTTTGGGCCACACGGATGCGATTTCTGCCGTTGTGCGTCCGGGACGAATCAGAGAGATCGCCGCGTCGAGGTAGTCCCGGCAGCGCTTGTAGGCATCGTTCATCGCGCGCGATGCGTAGCCGATGGTGAAAGTGCGGTAGTAGCAGGTGCGGTAGCCCATGTACGAGTGAAGAATGTCGTAATAGACCGGGTCGCCGGGCCGCAGCACGCGATCCGAGAAGACGTGGGGATGCGGGTTGCAGCGTTCTCCGGAAATGGCGTTAACCGCTTCGACGTATTCGGAGCCGAGATCGTACAGGACCTTGCTGACCAGTCCGACAGCCTCGTTCTCGCGCATGCCGGGCTTCATAGCGCAATACAGGTCGTGGTACGCGGCGTCCACCATCATCGCCGAGGTATTGAGCAGCGTGATTTCATCCTGCGTCTTGATGACGCGGGCATCGGACATGAGCTGCTGTCCATCCACGACGGTGATCCCTTCACGTTGCAGCGCGAACAGGATCGGCGGCTCGACAATATCGACTCCCAGCGGCTCCTTGTGCAGACCGCGCATCTCGAGTTCTACGCGGATTTTCTTGGCGACATCTTCCGCGCGCCCCATCTCGGGCGACATAGCGCCGCGCAGCAGCGGGATTCCCGCCCGCGAGCGCTCTCCCAGCCAGGGGCAGTGAAGCTGATGATGCCGGGCGGCCGATCCGAAGTCCCAAAGGATGGGCTCATCATTCTGCGGCAACAGCGAGAAGCGGCTCATCTTGTCCTGGGCCCATGTGCCAATGTGCGTGGAAGTCAGGTAGCGCACATTGTTCATGTCAAAGCAGAGCAGAGCGCCCATCTCCGACTTGACGAGCAAGGCCTTCGCCCGCGCCAGGCGTTCCTTGCGCAAGCGGTCAAAATCGACCCGCTGTTCCCAATCAACCGCCATCGATCCGTATGTAGGTAGTGCCATGGCCAGCCTCCTGCCGCGAAATCTAAAGTAGCACAGGCTTCAGCCTGTGTATCTCAGGATTCGCGAATACAAAATTCGCACAGACTGAAGTCTGTGCTACTCAAACCTTTTACGATCGTTTACACATGGCGCGAGCCGCTTCGAACACCTGCTGTTCGCTGGGAATCGTCGCGTCCTCGAGATGGGGAGAGAAGGGAATTGGAACGTGCATCGCTCCGATTCGCTTGACAGGCGCGTCCAGGTCGTAGAAAGCGCCCGTGGCGATCACCGAGGCGATTTCCGCGGTGATGCCGTATTTCTCGTAACCCTCGTCCACCACGATGGCCCGCGATGTCTTCTTCGCCGACTCGATCAGCGCTTTCTCATCCAGCGGCCAGGTTGTGCGCGGATCGATCACTTCGGCGCTGATGCCGATTTCCTGGAGCATGGTTGCGGCGCCGAGCGCCACCTGGACCATGCTGCTGGTCGCGACGATGGTGATGTCCTCACCCTCGCGCTTGACGTCCGCCACGCCAAACGGGATCGTGTATTCCTCGACCGGCACCGGCCCTTTGAACTTGAACATCATTTTGTCTTCAAAGAAAATGACGGGATTGTTATCCCGGATCGCCGTTTTCATCAGCCCCTTGGCATCGTAAGGCGTCGACGGCATCACCACTTTCAGCCCGGGAACATGGCTGAACCAGGCATGCAGCGACTGAGAATGCTGCGCGGCCGAGCGGCGGCTGGCGCCAAGCGTCGCGCGCACCACCATCGGGACTTTCCATGCGCCACCGGACATATAATGAATTTTCGCGGCCTGGTTCACCATCTGGTCCATCGTCAGTGTGAGGAAGTCCCCGAACATGATGTCCACCACCGGGCGAAGCCCCGTCATCGCGGCTCCCACCGCGATGCCCGTGAATCCGGCCTCCGAGATCGGTGTATCGATTATGCGGGTTTTGCCGAACTCTTCCACGAGCCCCGATAAGACTTTGAAAGGCGTGCCGGCCTCGGCCACGTCTTCGCCCATCAGGCACACGCGAGGATCGCGCCGCATTTCCTCCGCCAGCGCCTCCCGAACCGCTTCTCCAAGTGTCAATTCGCGAACGGCGACTTCAGGCATAAATGTGTTCCTCCACCTGGTCCAAAGCGGGATAAGCGGCGCTCATGCCAAACTCGACGGCCGCGTCCATCTCGGACTTGACTTGGGATTGAATCTCATCGAGTTGAGCCTTGTCCGCGAGTTTTTGGCCGAGGAGCCAGTCGGTAAGCAACTGGATCGGATCGCGCTCGGCCATCCAGCGCTGTTCCTCTTGTTTGGGGCGATAGTACTCACGATTGATATCGCCGACATGGTGGCCGCGATACCGGTAGGTGTCGCACTGAAGAAATGCGGGGCCTTTTCCCGATCGCGCCTGATCCACCAGGCGGCTTTCCGTGGCGTACACGGCCCTGACGTCCTGCCCATCCACTTTCTCCGCGGGAATTCCGAACGCCGCTGGGCGCGCGAGAATTTCGCCCGCCGTCGTTTCGGAAAAATGCGTGTATTCGCCGTACAGGTTGTTTTCGCAAACGAAGATGACCGGCAAATTCCAAAGCCCCGCCAAATTCATCACTTCGTACAGCAGACCCTGGCCGAGCGCCCCATCACCAAAGAAACACACTGCGACCTGCTTGGTGCCCAGCATCTTTGCGGAAAATGCCGCTCCCGCCGCGATTCCCATACTTCCGCCTACAATCGCGTTCGCGCCGAGATTGCCGCTGGCCGGGTCGGCAATGTGCATCGATCCACCTTTGCCGCGGCAATAGCCCGATTCCTTGCCGAGCAATTCGGCGAACATGCGGTCCGGCGCCGCACCTTTGGCCAGGCAATGCCCGTGGCCGCGATGCGTGCTCGTGATGTAATCGTCGCGGTGCAGCGCCTCGCAAATCCCGACCGCTACGGCTTCTTCACCAATGTAGAGGTGAGCGAGACCGGGCATGAGGGCGCGCATGTAGAGATCGTTTACCTGCTCCTCAAACTGACGGATCGCCACCATCTGCTTGTACATGTGAAGCAGGTGATCGGTCCCCAGCCCGGAACCGGCCTTGGACTGATTCGTGGCAGTTGTCATTTCGAGACTCCTGACATTTTGGCTAGCACTTCGAACACGACGGCAAAATCCTGGTGCGCCAGGCCCATGCCCCGGGCCGCCGTCAGAAATTCATTGGTCACTGCGGTTGTCGGCAATGGCACATCGAGCTGGCGTCCCATTTCCAGCGCCAGCAGCATGTCCTTCTGCATCATGTTCACGTTGAACCAGGCTTCATCCGGCATCTTGAGCACGAACGGCCCCCGGTACTGTACCATCGGCGACGCGATGACGCTGTGCGTCAGAACCTCAACCGCCGTCTCGCGGGCGACACCGCTTTTTTCCGCGATCAGGACCCCTTCGCAAAATGCCAGCATCTGCACGGCAAGGCTCAGGTTTGTGGCAATCTTCATCGCTAGCGCGAGGCCGTTGCCGCCAACATAGGTGACCTTCGGTCCGATGTCCAGCAGCAGCGGCTTGGCGCCTTCGAACGTTTCGCGGCGCCCCCCCACCATCACCGACAACTTTCCCTCTTGCAGTGTCGTCACGCTACCCGACACCGGCGAATCCACCATGTCGGCGCCTTTTTCTCGAACCTTGATAGCAAGCGCGCGGCTGTTGGCGGGGCTGACCGTGCTCATGTCTATGACTAACTTCCCGGCGCTGAGCCCGGCCAGAAATCCGTCCGGGCCATCTGCTACCGACGCCAGGGCCTCGGAGTTGGTGACCATCACCAGCGTCACGTCCGCCGCCGTGGAAACTGCGCGGGGGGAGTCCCCCCACTTCATACCCCGGTCCACCAGCCACTGCGCCCTCGCACGCGTGCGGTTGTAGCCGGTTACAACGTGTCCCTTGTCGAGCAGCCTGTTCACCATCTGGCTGCCCATCACTCCCAGTCCTATAAATCCTAGATTCGCCATTCGGCTTCGTCTCCCTATTGAAAATAAATTCTTAAACTATAGGCTCCCGCTCACTTGGAAAATTACGAGAATCTTCGCGCACTTGCCGGAGGTGAGCCTGCATCGCTTCCCGCGCTCCTTGCGAATCCCGGCGCTCGATCGCATCGAGGATTCGCTTGTGGTGCACCTGTCCGCGCTCCGGACCGCCAACGACAAAGAAGATTCGCATGCGTTGCTCGCGCAGCAATCCAACAATGGAATCAATCACGGAGAGAATGAATGGGTTCGCCGCAGCCTCGGCCAGGGAAAGATGAAAATCCAGATCCGCCTCGATGAAGGCGTCGGAATCGCGCCGCGCGTTGTCCATTACACTGAGCGCCTCTCGCATGGTTGCAAGATCCTGATTGCCGGCACGAGCCGCTGCTAAGGCAGCGATCTCCGGCTCAAGAATTTCGCGAAACTCCACCAATTGGGCCGCGCCGTCCGGGTGACCGCTCTTGAGAATGCGGTCCAGGGACTGGCGCATGGAATTCGATTTGCCATTGGTGACGAACGTCCCACGCCCGGGAAAGGCGTCCACGATCCCCTTTTCGTGGAGCGTCTTGATCGCCTCACGCACCGCGGTTCGGCTGACACCAAATTGCTGCGCGAGTTCGCGTTCGGCAGGAAGCTGATCCCCATCTTTTAAGGCACCCTTGAGGACGGACTCTTCTATTTGCTGAACGATTTGCTCGTAAAGCCGCGATGTCTGGACTACCTTATACACGAACTTTTCTCCAAATCAAGCAATCCAATCAGTTCTACATGGCATGGAGAATGATTGTTAACCACCAAGAGACGATATACCATAGGTCTGCTGGTCCAACCACTATATCATTCCACAAAAAGATTTGCAAATACTTCCTATTCTCGCCTCATCACTTCACCCAGACGGTCTTTACATTCGCAAATTCGCGGATCCCGTAGGTGCTCAATTCCCGGCCAATGCCGGAGCGTTTCACTCCGCCGAAGGGAACCCGAGGGTCGGAAGCCACCATCTGGTTGATAAAGACCATCCCCGCTTCGATCCCGTTGATGAAGCGCTCTTGCTCACTCTTGTCATTCGTCCAGGCGCTGGCCCCGAGACCAAACCGGCTGTCGTTGGCCACCCGAATCGCATCCTCCGCGTCTTTCACGCGGAAAATGGAGGCCACGGGACCAAATAGCTCTTCCCGGTAGGCCGGCGAGGTTTCCGGAATATTCGTCAAAACCGTGGGCAGATAGAAATATCCAGGGCCTTCCATAGGCTTGCCGCCCGTCAGAAGCTTCGCGCCCAAGTCAATCGTCTTGCGGACGTCGGCATGAAGGGAGGTTACGGCGTCGGCTGTGGCCAGGGGGCCCACATCGGTTTTTTCATCGAACGGATCGCCCAGCTTCAGGTTTTCCATCTGGCTTACAAAGGCGCGTTCGAACTTGTCGGCAATTTGTTCGGCAACGATAAAGCGCTTGGCCGCAATGCAGGATTGTCCGTTGTTGGCCACGCGCGCCTTGACGCCGACTGTGACCGCTTCGTCCAGATTGGCGCTCGGCATGACAATAAAAGGGTCGCTGCCGCCGAGTTCGAGGACCACCTTTTTGATCCTCTTTGCGGCGCCCGACCCGACCTGCACGCCGGCGCCTTCGCTGCCAGTCAACGTGGCCGCCTCCACACGCGGATCAGCCAGGATTCTGTCCACTTTGTTGGACCCGATCAGAAGAGTTTGGAAGGCTCCCTCGGGAAATCCGGCGCGCAGAAGGATATCTTCCACCTTCAACGCGCATTGCGGCACATTGGAGGCGTGTTTCAACAGCCCGACGTTGCCCGCCATCAAACCAGGGGCGATGAAACGAAACACCTGCCAGAAAGGATAATTCCACGGCATCACCACCAGGATGATCCCCATGGGTTGATAACGAACAAAACTGCGGCTGGCCGGCGTCTGGATGATTTCATCGGCCAGGAAGCGCTCCGCGTGTTCGGCATAGTAGCGGCACGCCAAGGCGCACTTGACGGCTTCGTCCACCGCGGAGCGATACGTCTTGCCCATTTCGGTCGTCATCAGCCGGCCGAGGGATTCCTTTTCGCTCTCGAGGATATCAGCTGCCTTGATCATCATTCGAGCGCGGTCGGCGAACGATAATTTCCGGAACGCTGGAAATACTTGAGCTGCGCGCTGGATTTTTTCGTCGACCTGTGAATCCGTGAGAGCCTCGAACGTCTTGATGGTCTGTCCTGTCGCGGGGTTAATCGTTGCAATCGCCATGGCTGGAAGATCCTCCGGTATCCGAAATTGTTAGTGAGCAACCGAATGATTGCGAAAAATTCAGGTTTGCCCGATTTGTAATGAAGACAGATAAAAACCCATACATCTCTAGCAGTAATCTGTCAGCATATCACACCCTCGGGTCGAACAATCTCTTACGGGTAGCCCTCGGGCATCTCTGAAACCTGGGGTCTGCGGGAATCGCCGAATGCTCTGAGTCACGTGCGGCCCTTGTCCGAGGGTGGCAATGATTCCAATGATTCGAAATCGTGATTTTGGCATATACTAGGGCACACAGCCTACCCGCATGTTTTCCGGCCGGGTGGCAAGGTCAGGACCCAAAACTTTACTCGCAAGGGATTACCGGCTCCAAAAGGCCCGCCTCTGGGCGGGCGAAATGAATTTTCAGGAGGATTCAAGCATGAACAGTTCGCGAAGCAATCTCGCACGGCCCGTCATGTACGTTTTTCTGGGAATGGCACTGTTGCTGCTGGCCTATCCGCTCTTGCACGCCGCGGATCAGCCTCCCGCAGTGGGCGTCAAAGCTCCGGACTTCACACTGTCTTCGCAAGAAGGCAAGCAAGTGAGCTTGCACGACTTCCGCGGCAAGTGGGTCGTCCTTTACTTCTACCCGAAAGATTTCACCACCGGCTGCACCATTGAAGCGCACAATTTCCAGCGCGACCTCTCGCAGTATGAGCAGAAGAACACGGCCATCCTGGGCGTCAGCGTGGACACGGTGGACTCCCACCAGCAGTTCTGCACCAAGGAAGGGCTCAGCTTCAAGCTCCTGGCCGATCCCGAAAAACAAGTCGTCAATACGTATGGGTCCGTTCAGACGTTCAACGGCAATACCGTCGCGATGCGCAACACCTTCATCATCAATCCGCAGGGCGTGATTGTGAAGGAATACATCAAGGTGGATCCCACCAAGCACAGCGAAGAACTTCTTGCGGCTCTGCCCACACTGCAGCAGGTGAAGTAGCTGCATTTCCGAGCATTTACTCACAACGCCGGCGGGAGCCAATCTGCTCCCGCCGGTATTCATCTGACCGATTCCCTATTCTTTACTGCTTCCGCGTTTACAGATCGCAAGAACACTGAGACGCGCGGCACCCAACTTCACTACCTCCGAAAGATTGTGCCCGATCGTCCAGTCGTCTTCGAGTGCTCGAAAATCTCTTGCCACGCTAGTTTGCGGGCTTCGGTGGGGGCGGTGGCGGCAGAGGCTTTGTGAACCGGGCGTCCTCCACGGGCACGTTTGCGTCGACCTGTGCCCACTTATAGGTCCGGTTTCCTTCCTGGCTCACGAGCCGCACGGTAAAGGGCACTTTGACCCCACTGACATCCCGATAATCGTCGTAATTGGTCTCTTCCGGGAATGCTCCGAGAACGCTTTGCATGGTTGTATACGACCGCAGGAGCAATCCAGTTTGCGCATCAAAATAGAGACGATCTATGGCGGAACCATCGGGACGCTGGCCAACCACGCGGTAAGTATCGCGATCTCCAATTTTTTCCACGGCATCAACCTGCATGCGAGAATGGCCTTCTTTGAATTTCGAGGCCGGAACGATTTCAGCTATCTCTTCGACGAGAGCGAGTTCACCGCCCGTATCCTCGCGGATCGGCGTGTTGTGCCAACCGATGCTGCCATCGAAACCCACCATCGTCGGTCCCCGGCCTGGAAATTGAACCGATAGCACTCCTTTGTTCGGGGCCTTGCGATCAACCTCGGCGGGAACAGTGCCGAGGGCGGGGGGAACAGGAGGCGTTCCCTGAGGCTGCGGAGGCGCGGGCACCATCATCTCGACCGAGCCCTTTTCGACCAGCGATGTGATTTTGCCAATCGCGGCCATGCCGCCGAGAGCCTGCGTATATTTATTGAAAACATCTTCCACGGCAGGAAGCGGAGCCGCGGGGGCGGCCGCCGGCTTCGGCGCTGGGGCTGGACCCGACACGACGGTCGCGGGCGCCTTACTGGGTGACATGCTGGATTCAATATTCATTATGTTTCGCACCGCGAGAGCAGGGAAAATCTCCGCAGCCGTTTGCTCGGTGGGCGCTTTTTCGCCAGGGAACACAAACGTTGGGGCGGCCTTTGCAGCGCCGCGATGGCAGGTAAAACAGGTGATTTCCCGCTTGCCATCGAATACGCTGGCATTGAGCGCCAGGGTCATCGCCACCATGCTCCGCGCGACGTGCTTCTCTCTTTTGTCATCCAAGTCGAACTTTCCAATGACATGGCAGTACCCGCAGCCGACTCCGAGGGCCATGGTAATGTATTCCATCGCCGGGTGAATTTCCGTGGCGGGAATGTCCTTGAGCACTTCTATCTTCTTGTAAAACTGCGCGGCGGTCTTGCCCTGCATAGCGGCAGCCGTGAGCGGTGGAGGCGGCGGAGCAACCGGGGCCGCCGCTTGGCCCTGCGGCTGTGCCGGCGCTCGCGCGTTTAGGCTTGGCAGATTCCATGCGAGACCGCTTACACCCACGGCTAGAATCACAACGGCCACGTAAAAACGGCGCACAGACAATTTTGTTTTCATAACGGTTCGGCCATCCTCTCGGTGAATTTCCCTGGTGGGGTGGGATTATACAATCTACCCCTGCGTCCCGTATGAAAAATTATCAATTCCGCCCCACGCAAAGAACCGGCGCGTGAGGCACCGCGTTTTTTAGCGCCCCAGTGTTTTGCAGTGGTATTCTCTCCTCGCTGGACGCCCTTTTTAGGAAAGCACAAAAGCGAGCATGGACCGCGCGCCGAGTTCGCCACATGGGCTACCGCATTTGCAGGTTTGAAAATCGCATTGCTTCTGCCGCTTCAGGGAGGGCCCCGGGATGTCGAAGCTTCGTTTATCCATGGCTTGCTGGAACTATGACCGCACGCGCGCCTTGCTGGAGGACCGTATTCCCGTTGACGGGATTGACCTGACGTACATCAATATTCCCGTCGAAGAAACTTTTTTCCGCATGGTGCGGCACAGGGAATTCGACGTTTCCGAGATGTCCCTGTCGTCCTACACGCTGTCTTTGTTCAAGGACCCGAAACCGTTCGTAGCCATCCCGGTTTTTCCATCGCGGATGTTCCGCCACTCCTGCATTTACATCAACCGCAACAGCGGAATCCGCGAGCCCAAAGACCTGATCGGAAAGCGCGTGGGGAATCCGGAATACCAGTTAACGGCGGGCGTGTGGATTCGGGGAATCCTGAGTGACGACTACAAGGTGCCTGTCTCCAGCGTCACGTACTTTCGCGGCGGGGAAGAGGAGCCGGGACGAACCGAGAAACTCGCCATCTCTTTGCCGCCGGAAATTCGCCTCGAATCCATTGCTCCCGATAAGACCCTTTCCCAGATGCTTCGTGACGGCGAGCTCGACGCCGTGTACTCACCCCGCATGCCCTCGAGTTTCGCGCAAGGCTCTGGAAACGTGCGCCGCCTGTTCGAGGACTACGAAGCCGTCGAAAAAGAGTATTACCAGAGGACGAAGATTTTTCCGATCATGCACACGGTGGTGATTCGCCGCGAAGTTTACGAGAAGCATCCCTGGGTGGCGCAATCGCTCTACAAAGCTTTCGTGCAGGCGCAGCGGGAAATTTATCAGGATTTGTACGAAACGGCGGCGCTGAAGTTCATGCTTCCCTGGCTGGTCAGCCACGCGGAGCAGACGCGGAAACTGATGGGGCCGGATTTCTGGCCCTATGGGTTCGAGCCGAACGTGCATGTCCTAAGCACGTTCCTGCGTTACTCGTTCGAGCAGGGGCTTGCCAAGCGACTGCTCACTCCCCAGGAATTATTTGTTCCGGAATCGCTCGAAGCGTTCAAGATTTGAAGCTCCCGCGTCGTTGAGCTTCACGCGGGGAAAAGGATCTCCATGGCAGAGAGCGGAAGTGCGAACGTGCTTCGCTGGTGGACGCTGGGCCGGGGAGACATTGACGCCACGGTCGCGCAGGTCGGCTTCAACGTGGCGCAGATGATCATTCCCGCTTTCCTTCTCGTGCCTGTCGGCATCACCATGGGATTCAGCGTTGGACACCTGCTGCCGGGGTATGCCCTGGGATTCCTGATCGGCTCGCTCGGCCTTACGTGGCTTGCGGCCGGCTTGGCAAAGCGGGAAGGCCGCGGCAATGTCACGGCGCATGTCTATGGGAACAATGTGCCGGGAATTATCGCTTACACATTGTCCATTATGCTGCCCGTT
Organism: Terriglobia bacterium; assembly: GCA_041480265.1. GTDB lineage: Bacteria > Acidobacteriota > Terriglobia > Acidiferrales > UBA7541 > Palsa-360. The sequence continues at coordinate 24,819 of JBGOZP010000024.1, forward strand.
TATCTGCAAACCCACGATGAAGAACTTGCGTGGCAGGTGGGCGCAGCCGCCGTGGTCTGGACGGGATTGATTAAGCTCGCGGCCGCGCCCTTTGCGGGCGCCATTCGGCGTTTTATCCCGAAGCCCGCGTCCATGACGGTGTTTGGGGCGGCCATGTACAGCTATCTTGCTCTTGTGCTCCTGCAACGCATCTTCGACCAGCCGCTCGTGGGGATCATCGCGCTTACAATCGTCGCGGCCGCGGCTCTGGCGAATGTGCCCATTACAAAGTGGAGGATTCCTCCGTTCCTCGTTGCATGGCTGGTTCCCCTGGCCGTGGGATTGGCGGTGGGTTACGTTCACCCGGTCTGGCATGGGTTCTCGCTCACGCTCCCGTTCGTCACGCCCCCGCGGATATTCCAGGCTCTGGGTCTTGCGCTGCCGTATCTGTCGGTGATTGCCCCCATGGCGATTTACCAGATATTGCAGGATATCGCCGCCGTGGAAGGCGGGAACGCCGCCGGAGACAATTACGACGCGCGCAAGGTTGTGGCCTGCGACGGCCTCGGCACGCTGATGTGCGGCGTGGCAGGCAGCGTGATTACGCCGGTCGTGTACGCGTTGCACCCGCCCTACAAGGCGATGGGCGCGCGGATTGGCTTCGCGTTCTGGACGGCCATCATTTTCCTCGGCGTCGTCGTGGGCGGCCTCTCGTTGTTCATGGCGCAAATTTTTCCGTGGGCCATCCTCGCCGCGATGATTGCTTCCGTAGCCATCGGCGTGGGCAGAGCGACGCTCCACAGGGTCGACCAGAAATATTATAATGCCGTGCTCCTCGGGCTGGTCCTGCCAACCGGCGCGGTCGTCTCCTCCGCCGTGAGTTCCGCGTTGCCGGCGCTGAAGCTCTCCGCCGCGAATCCCGAGGTCCATGCCGCGCTTGGCCGGTCCATTTATTGGTCGTCGTTGCAAGGCCTGGGGAACGGATTTCTCTTCCTCGTGCTGGTTGTCACCGCTCTGATCACCGAAATGATTGACCGGAACTTCGGGCGGGCCGCCATCTGGTGCCTCATCGCGGCGGTCTTCTCCTGGTTTGGATTGATGCACTCGGCAATTCTTCACTGGGGCGCGGAGCCGATGTACGTGGGCGGGTGGCTGGCAGCCGCGGCCATCGTATTTTCCGCCCGTTGGTGGAGAGGCGACCTGGTGGAAACGCGATAGCGCAGGCGGTGTCGGGCAGCGTGCCGCCGAAGTGAATCCGGGCGCGCCGGGGCCGTGCGTGATACGCTTCGTCTGACCCTTGGAGGCCGCCGATGCGCATAGCGACATTGCTGGTGGTTCCCCTACTATTCGTAACCCTTTCGCAGGTAGGGAATGCTCAGTCCAACCAAAAACCACCCTGTTTAATCGTGAAACACGCAGGTGGATTTTCCGCTTTCGCAAATAACGCGAATTGGGAGTATGTCGCGGGCGACTTTCCCAAAGGGATGAAATGGAAAGGTCACATTACCGACCGGGGTATCCGGCAAATCAAGGAAAAGGGTGGTCGCGTCGTTGTCATTGAACCAAAGGCCGAAAATCTGGCGCAAGCCCAGAAACGGTGTACTGATACTGCACAGGAGGAGTTGGCTGGCGCGAAACCGGAACAGCCATGAATGAAGACCCTCTTTGCAAAAGAGGCGGGTGCGGACACCCGTTGTCCGTCCACAACATGAGCCGTGCCGAAAAGCGCGCCAAGATGCAGGGCACAATGGTGTCCGATTACCCGTCAGGCCGTAAAGACGACTTCAACATCCAATCGGGCACGGCTAATAGTTCATGTAGTGAGCCCGGTTGCACTTGCTTTGCGTTCTTGTCACCTTACGCCTGAGTGTTACACCGTCTATTCGGTAAATGGTGGGGCTGGGGAGAGTCGAACTCCCGACCTACGGTTTAGGAAACCGCCGCTCTATCCAACTGAGCTACAGCCCCGCACATTTATTTATACACGACGGAGTAGCGGTTGCCAATGCGGTTGCCAAAGCGAGCAGCGTCAGAACTCGTCCCGTAAATCTCCGCAATCGAACGATTAGGTAGTGTCCTAATTTGGTGAAGCGTTGCGAAAGCAACCTGTGATTCACGTTTCAGGAGGGCGGACCTTTAGGTCCGCCATACAGGATGGTCAGGGAAGGGCTTTTAAGCCCTGAAGCTTCAGGGGCTAAAGCCCCAGGCCGTGCGAAGCTGAATGTCGGGGCTGAAGCCCCGACCTCCTGAAAACTAGATCCATTCCACAAACATGCGAATTAGGACACTACCAATGATTACTCTGAGCGATAGATTGGGGTAAAATTGTCTTACGATGGAAACGAGAGTTTCAACGAAAGGCCAAGTGGTCCTGCCCGGTCCGGTTCGCCGTAAGCTTGGCCTGCGGGCGGGCGACACTCTCGACGTGAAGGCGGAGGGCGGGCGCATCGTATTAACACCGCGAAGAACGCGCTCGCAAAAAGTCAGCATTCTCCTCGACCCTATTACCGGTCTCCCTGTTCTAGACGCGGGTCCGGATGCCACGCCTCTGCGTAGCAAACAGGTCCAAGAGATTCTCTCCAGATTTCCATGAAGTACCCTCTCGATGTGAATGCACGTCTCGCGTTGGGTTTGGTTTCAGGGTGCGCTCCAGCGCCCACCGTGGCTTCGTCCTCAATTACGGACACATAACCTGCGTACTTGCGCGTGTTTCTCGGAAGCAGGCCCAGTCAAAGTAGACTTGCTTCGATATTTGCTGGTACATCAGGACAGTTGTTTTTCCGTTGGCGGCGTGGGGGGCGATAGCGAGGCGGCGCTTGTATGGCGCGGAAGACGGCCCGCCTACGAGAGCTTCCTCCAGGATCCGTCCATTCAGTTTTCCATTGCTGGCGATGGTAAGCCCAAGAATTGTCGCGAGAGTCGGTTGAATGTCCGCATTGCTTACGGGCGCGGGATCAACAAATTGTTTTTTGAAGTCTGGTCCAATCGCCGCCATGAAGTTGAATGTGTTGGCTCGCCCGAAGCTGCCGTGCATCCCTTGCCCTTGCTGCAAGTTTGTGTCCGTGATTTGTACGGCGTTCATAAGTGGCCGCTTGGAATCTGTGGCAAAAGTCTTGAAAGCTACGACGATAGATGGCCGCGGCAATTTGGAAGAGCCGGCCAGTCGAATCGCGCTCAATGGCAAAGCTCCTGGAACCTTTCCGTAGTCGTCGTCGGCGAACAGGCCTCCTACGTAGTCCTGTTGGGCCAGGAACGCCACGGTTTTCTCCATAGTGCCGGGATCGTGCGTGGGGAAGTAGATCAGATCGGAGCCACCGTTGGCGGCGACGACCACCTTGGCATCGGTTTGATTCGCGATGCGGCCTGTGCCGCCAATTAGCCCATTGCCATTCATGGGGTGCTGACCAACCGTTGACAGTTGCTGAGGAATCTTCGGGTCCACGGGCTGAAACGTCTTCGTGCCATCCGGCCCATTGATTTGTCTGTCGGGATCGAATAGCGGAAGGTCCAATGCATGAGCGAGGTCAATTGCAAGAAACCCGGGGGGCAGAAAGCCGTCGTTCACCTCCTGCCGGCCTTGGGCGTCCGTATAGACCCACTTCGCTGCGTAGCTTGCTGTTGCGTGGCCAGCGGCATCGACGTCGTGCCTGCTGATTGTGGCGAAGCCGTGATCCGCGGTCAGAAAAATATCTGTGTCCGCGGCCAGCTCTGGATCACTCTCAATGTAATTTAGAATTTGTTTCAGGTTATTGTCGGCGTTTCTCAGGGCTGCCTTCGAAGTCGGTCCATTGATTCCGGGGACCAGCTTGTTCAGGCTGTCTCCTTGATAGTGCTGCGTTCCATCCGGATCGCGCGACCAGTAAAGCAGCACGAACGGCTTTCCGTTCTTCTTGAACATCGGCAGGATGACTCGGGTCACGGCGTCAGAAAAATATGCTTGCTGTTCGGTATTCGGGTTCGTAGTTCCTGGATTGGTATTGTTCCCCGTCGGTTGATTTCGTTTCGGAGTGGCTGTGGGCAGCCCCGCTGTCACCAGATCCGAAGAGACCTCCGCACTGAGCGGGACGCCGTCCGGTGTGCCCGTCCCATCGTCGATGATCACTGTCTGAGGTGTCGCGAATTTGCCGTCGACGGGATTCAATTGAGTTACGTCCTGGATCGCCGCTGGCCCCATCTTTCCCACGGCTGCCGTATTGAACCCATGCGCGCGCGCCGCGCTGAGCAGAGTCTCCTCGTTTAAGTAGTTGCCGTTGAATGTCGCGTCCAAATCGCCCAGGACGGAATCGTTCTCGATGTAGGGCGCGTACGATCCTGGCGCCCGGCCGAAATTGCCGCTCAGAAATATGGGTTGTCCGATGTAAAACGTATTGCTGAAATCGCCTGTATCTCCCAGGTAATGTCCGGTAGCGATGGCGGAGGCGTTGGCGGTCGTGAATGTTGGAAAAAGAGAGTGGCTGTTTGCAAAGCTGACTCCGTGATGGCGAACCCAGTCTATCGTCGGCGTATCGGTGGCATTCACGGATCCGCCGCGCAGGCCATCAAAGACGAAAATCACAATATTGCGGGGCCGGCCGTCAACCGGCTTTCCCTGTCCCGAAACAAAAATTGGAGATACGGGCCAGGCAACCGCTGCGGCGAGCAGCAGGATCAAAGTTCTTTTCATCACAATCCCTCGAGACCGAAAAAGTACCACGAAAACAAGCCCAATCGGGACGAGATTCCGGATTCCAACGGATTATGCCTTGACGACGGATTTTTCGGGATCGATCAGAAACGTCCAGATGAGCGCGCCGCTGAGCAACATTCCCGCGGTCACGATGAAGGGAGCAATCCAAAAACCCCTCTGAGCAAAAAAACCGAAAACAACGGGTGACAGCGAAGCGGCCAAGGCTCCCGCCATATTCATTATGCCGGTCACCGTGCCGCTGTATTCGCCGCCCACATCCATGGGAACCGCCCAGGCGGGGCCAATCACCATTTCCAGAAAAAACAGCGAGGCGGTTAGACAAATGATCGCGGTCGATGCGGAATGGCTCGTCGCCGCCGGTATCAGGCACGCGGCGGAAGCCAGCATGCACGGCGCGGCCACGATGCGGCGAGCAAACTTGAGCTTGCCGGTTTTTTTGTACACGCCGTCGGTTAACGTTCCTCCCGCGATGTCTCCGACCATCCCGGCAAGCAGCGGAAGGGACGCTACCATGCCGAGGGACTTGATCGACAGGTGGCGATACTCGAGCAAGTACGTGGGAAACCAGGTGAGGAAAAAATAAGTCCCGTAAAAAAAACAGCCATAGCCGGCCGCGATGTACCACATATTGGGCGAACCGAAGATGATTTTCCACGGCACCGCCGGGCGTGACTTCGGATCGACCGATGGCTTGACCGAACCGTCCGAGTTACGGCCTCGAATGTGAGCCAGCTCAGACTGATTGACGCTTTTGTGTTCTTCCGGACGATTACGGTAGAAGACGTAGAAAGCGCCCGACCAGAGCATCCCCGCCGAACCAAAAACGAAGAAAATAGTGCGCCAGCCGAAGGCAACCAGAATGCTCACCGCGACCAGCGGCGTAACCGCGACGGCAAACCGGCTGAAACTATGCGTGACGCCGTGCACAAGCCCGCGTTCGGATTTCGCGAACCATAGCTGCATCGCGCGAGTGGCTATGGGGAACGCGCCTGCTTCGCTCAATCCAAGAACGAAGCGCGTCACGATCAGGGAAATCACGCCCGTGGTCAGGCCCGTCACGATCACCGTAAGCGACCAGAAGGGAATGATCGCGAGCAGTATCCTTCTGGGCCCGAAGCGGTCTCCCAACCACCCGCCGGGGATCTGCCCGATGGCATAAGCCCACAAAAACGCGCTGAAGACCAACCCCATCGCGGTCTTGCTCAGTCCGAATTCCTTGGTGATGGCCGGCGCGGCGACCGAGATATTGCTGCGATCCATGTACGTGAGCAGGTACATCAGGCTGATCAAAAACAGGACCACCCAGCGGACTTGTGTCGGCTGGGATGCAGCGTTCTCTGAAATGGCGTTAGATTGCAGGACCGGCGTGCGATCGGTATCCAACATTGTCTCCGTTATCGTTGCCCGGCGCACAAAGGGACGCCATGAGTTGCAGGCCCGCGAGGATACGCAATTACATGCGTCTTACTGGGAAGCGAGTGATCGCGTGCTGCGCCGAGCGGCGCGCTGGCACGCTCCGGCTTCGGCGCCATTCGCCGGAGACAAACGCCACGGGTGCGGGCTCCGCTTGGAGCCCGCCAAAAAATGGACTCATGAAATTGCCGGGGCGCGGCCGGCCGGGGCGCGATCGATCGCGCCCGCTTGCCAATCCGACGGGAGACTGTCGGGCAGGATGTCGATCGGCCGCCCTTCTTCGGCGGATTGATCAGCCGCCTGATAGACCTGCATGACCATCCTGGCGTGCTCGGGAGTCACCAGCGGCGGACGGCCCTTCGCCACGCATTCCAGAAAATGGATCGTCTCGGCTTCCATGGGGCCCGCATACACATGCGCGACTTTTTCTCCGGGCATGGTCGAGAGGGGGAATTCGATGCCCCGCTTCATCGTGTTCAGGCTGACGTCGCGATGCGTATCGTCCACCATGATCGCCCCTTCGGTGCCGACCATCTCAATCCAGGTCGATGAGAAATTCGGATACGCGGGCGGAAGCACCCATCCGGCGCCGATCGTGAACACGCAACCGTCGTCCAATGTAACGATCATCCAAACGCAATCGGGCACGTTATGCGTCGGCTTCATGATCTTGTTCACTAGCTGCGCGTAGACGCGGACGGGCTTTCGCGGCGCGAAACACCAGAGAATAAAATCAATGTCATGCGTCGCCTCCATCGCGGCAGGCGAAAGCTTGATGCGGCCTCCAATTTTGTTGCCCAGGTTGCGCGTGATGTGCCTGCTGACCAGCGCACTGACGGGCTGGCCGATCGTGCCGTCCTCGATCGAGCGTTTGACGTAAGCGAACTTGGGATTGAATCGCTGCGAGTATCCGATCGTGAACAACAAGGACTTCGATCGCGCCAGGGCGATCAATTCATCCGCTTCGGAAAGTTCGATCGCAATGGGCTTCTCCAGGAACACATGCTTGCCCGCCAGCAGGCTTTCCTTCGCCATCGGGTAGTGCGTGGTCTCCGGGGTCGCCGAAATAATAATGGAGTTGATGTTTTTGTTTTCGAGCAATATCCGGTAATCCGTCGTAGCGGTGGCCGGCTTTGTCTTCTGCGCGACTTCCTTCAGCCGTTCTTCCTTGATCTCGGCAATATGCAGTTCGCTCACATAGGGACTCGCGGCGCAGACCTCCGCGCGTATGCCCCCGCACCATCCTGTCCCGATGATTCCCACGTTCACTTTGTTCATGATTTCTCCATCTGCTTGGATTGTTCCGGATCGCCTGCCCACATTTCTAACTCGGGGGCCTGCAAAGAGATCAGCGGTTAGTCTAACAAAAACATTACTCCAAATGTAGGACTTGCGCGGCGTTGGAATCCGGCGTTGCCAAAACTGCGCGGTCATGGTTTCCGCGCACAAGCCAGTTGCACAACGCCGTTACGTTTTGATGTACGCCGCGCCGTATTCTTTGAAATCAGCTTCCGGCAGTTCTCGGAAACTGACGATTCGCGCTAAAATAAAAATATTTGCTGCACGCGCTTCATAGGGAACCGCCACTTCGATCCTGGACCCTTCGTAGTAAGTTTTGGGGCTGCGAAAACGCAGGCCACCGCGCGACATGTCATTCACGTGGACGATCTCTTCTTCAAACCCAGCTTGGCGGATACATGCGCTTATCTTTTTCAGCCTGACGCGAACGCTTTTTCGCTGGATCCAAGTTCGAGGGCCGGGGGAAGAGGAAGACGCCAACGGTTGCTGCTCAGCGCCGGGCTGTTGGTGGTCAGGCTTGGTCTCCAGCGGCACCTGGTTCCATACGGTCCAATCCTTGCAATGCAGGCACGATCGTGAAAGATTCGTATTGGCCTCGAAGACTTCGATCTCGAGCTCATTCAAATAAACCACTTCGCGAGCCTGACATGCTGCGCACTCAAGCAACAGCCGGCTCACGGCTTTGTCGGATTCGCTCAAGGGTGGGAACTGAATTTTCCAAATGTCATCGGTCGAGTCTACCAGGGTTGTTCCGTATACGTAACCGTGGGGCTGCCCCCCGATCTGTCCCACGACCCGCACTTTTGTCTCTCTGCGGGTGGACAAGTTTCGGATAGTTATCTGTTGCCCGGGAGCCAGTTTTTGGGGCAGCACAATGGTTGCTCCGTAGCGGTTAATCGAAACCGTCCGTGCCTGAACTTCAAAGTTCTGACCGGTGACGTCGGCGCCCATGACCAGAATAGGCAAGTTGAAATAAACGCGGTCAGTTCGGCGCACGTCCTTAATATTCACCGAAGCATCTCCCTTTGAACAGGACTGTCATCTGAGTACATTATAGTGCACCCGCGCGCGCCTTGATCGTCTCATTCGTCATGGGGTTCGGAACTAGATAAGTGGCTGGGGTTCGTTCTTACTTCCGGAGTACAGCCTCAGGGAAGCTTGCGGCCAGCCCAGCCAAACTCATCTCTTGATGAACGGCGAGTATGCTACCCTGAGCAATTGCGCGGCCCCCCTCGTGAGCGTGAGCCGCAATTGTTCCGCTGACTCGGCAACACCTTGCCATGCGGGTGGTGCGGACACTTCACGATCAATTTAGAATGACTCATAAACTGGAGGTGAAAATGTCGAATCCTGACCGCCGTGAGTTCATTAAGAATTCCATGGCTCTCGCGTTAGCGCCTGCCGCTGCCGAACGCGCATTGCTCTCTCGCGATCTCTGGACCGGGCGCGGGGACAGCCAGCCACAGAGCGGAGAATTGTTCGAAGGTTTTAAGCGTGAACAAATCAAGACGGCGGGCGCAACCATCAATACAGTTTATGGCGGCAAAGGCTCGCCGCTGCTGCTTCTGCATGGCATCCCCGAAACGCATGTGCTCTGGCGCAAAGTTGCGCCGATTCTGGCTCAAGATTTCTTTTTAGTGATCACAGATCTCCGCGGCTATGGCGATAGCAGCAAACCTCCGGGCGGCGAAAATCACATGGCCTATTCGAAGCGGTCCATGGCTCAGGACCAAGTGGAAGTGATGAGGCATTTTGGATTCCAAAAATTCGCGGTTGTGGGGCATGATCGCGGCGGCCGCGCCGCCCATCGCATGGCGCTCGACTACCCGGATCTCCTCACCAAGCTCGTCATTCTCGACATTGTCCCGACCTACCTGCTGTACCAGAACATCACCAAAGAGTTTGCCACGGTCTTTTATCACTGGTTTCTTCTCGTGCAACCGGCCCCATTCCCCGAAACCCTGGTGGCAAACAGCGCCGAGTATTTCCTCAAGTCCTTGTTGTACCGGCTTGCGGGAGAAGCCTACAGCGAAAAGGCTCCGGATTGGATCGGTGAAGCCGCTTATAAGGAATATCTGCGTTGCTTCCGCGATCCAGCCTCGATCCATGCCATTTGCGAGGATTACCGGGCGGCCGCATCCATTGATTTGGAGCACGACAAAGCGGACCTGGACAAGAAAATTCAATGCCCGCTTCTGGTTCTCTGGGCCGAAAAAGGGCCGTTCCATCGTATGTACAACGTCTTAGCGACCTGGCAAGAGCGCGCCAAACAGGCAAAAGGCAGGTCCCTTCCCACCGGCCATTTTCTCCCCGAGCAGGTTCCGCGGGAATTGACCGCGGAGCTCAAATCGTTTCTGAGCGTCTGAGCATTTTTCCAGGAGCTACTTGTGGCGTGCCACGAATAACATGAGAGTGAATATGATGACGGGGATCAAGGCCAGCATGACGTAAAAAAGGATCCTCCGCGCCACCGGTGAGCGTCTGCGTTTCCAATCCCGCAATTCAGCGCGGTCGGCCACCCCCACTTTTTCCGGGTGTTCCAGGTCCACAGCGAATTCGTGGGCGTTCGCGTAACGCTTTTTCGGGTCGCGCTCCAGGGCCCGGTAGATGATCTCCTGCAGCTCGGGGGAAACTTCCGGATTGGCTTCGCGCGGCGGAATCGGATTGTTCAGCAGACGCTCGTTCATGATGACAAACGGATTCGGGCCGGTGAACGGCACTTTTCCAGTGAGCATTTCATAGAACATGACCCCAAGAGCGTAAATATCACTTCGGCCGTCGCCTCGTTTCCCCTTGACCTGTTCCGGGGAAATATAATCCGGCGTGCCCATGGCTTGCGTGAGCTTGGCGAAAGTCAGGCGGCGCGATCCGGTGTTGGCGGCGATGCCGAAATCAATGAGCTTGATGCGATCTTCCGCGTCTACCATGATGTTTTCAGGTTTCAGATCGCGGTGGACAACGCCCTGGCCGTGAATGTAATCGAGGGCCCTACAGAGGCCGAGAGTGATCTTGATCGCGCGCTCCGGGGCGAATTTTTTTTCCTCATTCAGGATCTGGCGCAACAGCCGCCCGTCCACCCACTCCAGCACCATGTAGCGGCGGCTGCGGTCTTCATCGTCCAGCACTTTCACGACGCCCGGGTGATCCAGTTTCTTGCCGATTTCTTCTTCGCGCTGAAACCGGTCGAAGAAAATCGGGTCGCCTTCCATTTCCGGATGCGGAACCTTGATGGCTACCGCGCGGCCCGTGCGCAGATCGGTCCCGCGAAAAATGGAGGCCATGCCGCTTCGAGCCGCCAGGCCTTCGATGCGGTAATGATCGAGTTGGTCGCCGGGATGGAGGGCAGTCATGGAGTAAAGTAGGGCAGCAGTCAAGGAACAGCAGCAGCCGACCCGCGTCAGTGCAGCTTGTACGGCCGTCCGCGGTACATTCCCATGCGTTCGACGGCGCGCACGCGGATCAATTGAACGCTGATATTATCACTGCCGTCCCGCTCATTGGCAAGCGCAACCAGCCGTTCCGCCGCCCCAAGCAAGTCCAATCCGTGGCCGCACAGCGCGGCCATATCCGAGGCTTGCACCGAGCCGTGCAAACCGTCCGAGCACTGCAGGAGAACGTCGCCGGGAAATACCTGATGATCGCTGGCCTCCACATTCACAATCATCTCAATGCCGAGCGCGCGGCTCAGGATGTGGCGTGTCGAGCTGTCGCCCGCTTCTTGCGCGGAGACCAGCCCCAGGCGAATCTGTTCGTTGGCGAGGGTATGATCGCGCGTCAGCTGCGCCGCCTTCCCGTTGCGGATCAGGTAACACCGCGAATCGCCCACGTGGGCGACCGCCACCCGGTCGAACCGCAATGCGCAAGCCACAACTGTCGTGGCCATGCCTGCCGAAGCCCTGCCGCCGGCTACGGCCGTCTCGAAAACATGCGTGTTGGCTTGCTGCACCAACCGGGGCAGCAAGGCGGTGTGTGATTCTCCTCCCGGAGCCCTCAGGAACCCGGCGAGCATACTTTCAATCGCGGCCCGCGAGGCGACTTCGCCCATCTCGTGCCCACCCACTCCGTCCGCCAAGGCGAACAGCCACCCGTGCGAGCGCACCTGCGCAGGAGTCGCAGGAGCCGCGCAACCCAGACAGTCTTCGTTATGGTCGCGGACTCGTCCGGTGTCGGTTCGTTCCACGAATTCTAGGTCAAGCATAAGGCGAGGGGTGGAACTTTGCCCCGGCTCGGGCCAAATTGTGTCCCGTCGGAGAGCGCTCCTCTCGGATTCTTCAATACTTGCGGCCACCTCGGAAACAGAAATTCGGACAGGCAAAAGCGCCTGTCCGAATTTCCGAGCCAATCGAGCGATGCCCATCCTACACCCTAAGTTCGACTGGTGACCAGTGTTGTGCGTCCTGCAACCTTGCTGGAGCGAAGGAAGTAAATCCCTCCATAAATCGCCCAGACCGCAGCGATTCCCAAAGCGAGCAGGGGCTCCTTTGCCGTGCCGTACCCCATGAACGGTCCGATGAGGTAGAACGCCATGCAGCCCAGGTTGGCTAGCAGTCCGAACAGGGGAATCAGGAAATGGCGGATCACGCTGAAATTTGGATGGTTGTGATAGGCAACCATGCAAATGATGCAGCTCAGCATGTACAGCAGGAACGTGCCGAAGTTGGACGCCAGCGTGATCGTTAAGAGTGAATTGGGCAGCGCCGCCATTTTGTCATGGGTTGTGTAACCGAAGCTGGAGAAAAGCCCATGGGGCAATCCCTGGATCGCCGCATCGGTTGGTGCTCCGGCATCGCCGAACGCCGTTGTGACCGCGATAACGCCAACCACGGCCGAAATAATCGCCAGCGCCCAGATGGCCCGGTGAGGGCTCAGGTTCTTCTTATGGAGCATGCCGAAGTGTTCCGGAACCTCGTTGTCTTTGCCCATGGCATAGGTGACCCGGGCGCCGGTGTTCATGCAGGAAAGCGTGGTGCCGATCAACGCCAGGAAAACGGTGACCGCTTCGATCAGCATGAAGGTTCGCCCGTGCCCTTGGCCAAACAAGGCGTCGCCCACCATGATCATCATGTCGCCGATGGGCGCTGCCGAGCCTGCGGCACTTTGCATGGTGTAGCCGCTATTTAAGAAGTAGTTGGCGGCGAAATACTCGAACAGATAACAGAACGCCCCCTGAACTAATAGCGACGTGATGACCGCGATAGGCACGTCCCGCTTGGCATTTTTAGCCTCGCCGCCCATCGCCGTCACCGATTCAAACCCGACAAGGATCAGGATGGCGACCGTAGCCTGCACAAATACCCACCCCCAGTTATGAGCACCGAGGACAGAACCTGCGCTGGAGTGAGTCAGAAAAGAGCCGCTGCCTGGATCCGTGGTCGGATAGCTCACATGGTAGGGCACCGGCTTCCCACTAGCGTCGAGCTTGGGCTGTGGCACCATGTTGGCATCACGCGTGATTACATCGGTCGCTGTTCCATTGACCGTTTGGCTGGTTGTCGCGAATTCATAGGTGTACGCCTCGCCAGAAGTCGAGTCGAACTGGAAAGCGACGCTTCCTGGTGGATGGTTCATCCGGTAGCCGATTGCCAGTACAGAGAAAACGATCAACGCCGAAATTTGAATGACGTTGATGGCAATATTCACCGACGTCGCGCCGGTCACGCCTCTGTGGGCGATGTAGGCGACTCCAAAGGAGAATACGACCGCGACCAACCCCATGAACACTGGACCGGGGTTCGAGGCGCTCATGGAGTTCGGCCAGAGCGTGCCGACCACATAGCCGCAGAAGACTCCCGTGACGGCTACCATCACGCCGGGGTAAATCCAGTAGTAAAGATGCGATGCCCAGCCGACGATGAACTTCGACAGCCGTGCATACTTCCAGGCCTTATCGTGGTTCAGGAACGATTGTTCCGCAAAGTAATACGAACTGCCGGTGCCCGGGTATAACTTCGCCATTTCCGCGTAACAAACGGCCGTCGCCAGGCAGAGTAGCAAGGCGACAACAATGCCGAGCCACATCGCCGGCCCTGTCGCGCCCGTCGTTGACTGGATATAGAACGTAAGCCAAAGGAAGGCGCCGGGAGCGATGAGCGCCATGGCATTCATCGTCAACCCGGTTAATCCTAAGGTTGGTGTCATTTTAACTTCGCCGGTGTTTTCCGCCATGTAATCTCCTTTATGTTTTCGTGAGTCTTGCCTTACAAACCCACTGGATGAAACTGATTCCTGCCGAGGTCGTGATACTAGCGGGAGGTTTGGGAGTAGTAAAATGCAACGTTTCGATGCCCGGAATCACCGTTTCGTATGGCTATGAATAAATTTCTTCAATCCATACCATCTGATTTTTGAGTTTGTCTTTCCGTGCGGATAGACTGCCGACTACATGAAGAAACCATAAGGGATTTATAGTTTTGCAAATACGTTTCGCCGATCGTCCTGATCCGCGGGATTGGGGGAGGACACGGCCCCCGGGGTTGAAGGATTCTTTTCTACAGCACGCTGGCATTGATTCTCGCCGCCACATTCACGCTGATGCTGTTCATGGCCAACCGCAAATAGCGGATTGCTCCCCGCTCGATCTCTTAGAATGAGTTCCTGAATCGTTCCTATCCGTTCTTTGAGTTTGTCTTTGCACCTGCACGGTTACAAACTGATTAAGGAATTCATTGAGGGTATATAAGGACATCTCTCAAGAACCTGGGGTGGATTTCGTCTCGCTCTTGATATTTCCCTGCGAAACGAGGACTTGCCCCGCAATGGAGGAACATTTTCATGCTACAGGAAACAATGCGGTCCCTCGAAACAGACCGGTCGTTCGGGTTACAGGTCGGATCCGTGATCCGGCGCAATGGGATAGCATTGTTGTGCGTCGCGACAGCGCTTGTTTCGACCCTGCTCATCCAGCGCCTTTTTCCTTACCCATTTCTGTTCCTGTTCTTCGCGGCGGTCATGATCAGCGCGTGGTTTGGCGGCACTGCGCCCGGCCTTTTCGCGGTCTTCCTCTCCACTCTCGCCGTGGACTTTTTCTTTGTTCCTCCGTTTCATTCCTTCGTTATCAACGCCACAGATAGCGCGTATTTTGTCTCGTTCATTATTTGCACCGCGGTAGCGAGCTGGGTGAGTTCATCGAAAAGGAAAAGTGAGGAAGCGCTCAGGGATGCCCGTGACCAACTTGAGGTCCGAGTGGCCGAGCGCACCGCCGAACTTCAAAAATCAATTGCCGAGTTGCAGGAAAATAAACGCCAGAGAGAGCAGCTGGAGAGCGAAAAATCCGTCCTATCAGGCCGGCTGGAAACCCGAAAGCTTGTGGAGCGCGCCAAGGGCATCCTGCAGCGCGAGTTGAGAATCAGCGAGGAAGAAGCGTATCGCACCATGCAGCGGCAGAGCCAGCAAATGCGCAAGTCCATGAAAGAAATCTCGGAGTCCATTATTTTGACCGACGATCTGAAACGTAATTCTGAGTAGCTGTTCGCCAATGCGCTGGCGGCTCGATGCATGGAGATGGGTAGAGCCGCGCAACATTCGAATCGTGGCAATTGAAAGTTTGAATTTGACTCTCCGACGGATGTTCTGCAAACTGCGCGTGAGAGTGAAGGAGCCGCATCGGCGCTTTGAAGTCCTCTTTTCGCCGACGAAAAGAGGAGCCGCAACGCGAACTTCACGCTGACTTGTTCGTCTCGGACACGACGCCGTGTCCAAACAATAGAAACATAGCGCTCGAAGAAGAGCCAATCTTTTAGCTGGGAATTGCGGTGGCGCACCGCTCTGTTTCCTGGAGCGACATTTGTGTCGCGCAAGAACGACCTCTTCCACTGAGGTGCGTGCGACAGCTGACTGTATTGGCTTCGGTGGCGAATGCATTTTTGGCACGGACTGGAGATCAGAGATGTCGGCAAGCAACTCGGCTCCCCATCGCTTCAGCGCCTCGCAGGATTTCCTGCCGGGTACGGTGGCATCTTTTGGCGAGGCAGAGCACAGAACCATGAACCTGATGAAGCAGCTTTACGACATTGGCTATTTTTGTCGGACGTTGGGAGTCCAATTGCGATTCGGCCACCTTTCTCGCGCGCCTTTGAGACTGCTGCGGCTGGAGTTGCGGGGCAATGCCGCGGAATGCGACTGGGTGGCGCGCCCTGCGGATCCCTGGGATGGGGATTTGCCGCGCCCAGTTGGTGATCGCCACGCCTCGGTACAGGCGCTAGAAGACGCAATGGATGTGCGCGATCTGTTCTTCGGCGCACTGCCGGGTGTCAACACCGCTGTGTTTCGAGTCTATCGAGAGGCCGCCGGCACCGAGTTCGAATTAATCATTGCGGGCACAGTCACCAGGGAACAGTCGGTCGCGCGATCCATCCGCTCGCTGGCCATGCGGGCGAAATTGTGTGGTTTGCGGTTTTGGCTTGAAGACGGAATCCTCGAGGCCTTGCGGTCCGAGGAGTGTGCGATGAGCTTCTGACGAGGAGACACCATGGAAATCGGGAAACAGATTTTGGTAGCTGCCAGCAGGAAACGCCGGCAATGGTCTCGGTTTTTAGGGCGTCGCCTGATTCAATCCGACATGGCTTTTTATCCTGCGGTTTGGGGCAATTCGATTGGCAATGCAGTTGTTATCTGTGTTCGGGCTCCGGTTTAATGACTAGCAATCTGGTCTCAAGGAAATTGATTTTCCATATACTAAAGGAGAGTGGAAATGTCTGACATTCCTAAATACAGGTCAAGGTTGTCGTTATCTGAAAAGTTTTCTCGGCTTGCCGTGCGGCTCCGCAGTCCTGAATGGCGCCGATACGGCAAGCTTTTATTCGCCGGCAAAGCAATAGGCGTCGGCCTCGTGTTGCTTGTCATCGGCGTCACTTCCGTCTTCATTGGCGGGCATGTTTTTGCCGCCGATCCGGAGGTGAAGGCGGCCGACGTGGTCAATCCGATCAACACAGCGTGGACACTAATTGCTGCGTTCCTAGTGTTTGGGATGCAAGTCGGGTTCACGATGCTGGAAGCCGGCTTCTGTCGTTCGCGCGAGACGGTGAACGTGCTCGTCGAATGCGTGGTGGACACCTGCCTTTGTGGAATTCTGTTCTATGCCGTCGGCTTCGCATTCATGTTCAGCCACGGCAACGGTTTCATCGGCTACCACTGGTTCTTCCTCCAAAATGCTCCGGATACTTATGAAACCACTGGTGTGGCGTTCCTGGCCGTATGGATCTTCCAATTCGCCTTCGCCGATACATGCTCGACCATAACCTCCGGTGCGATGATCGGACGGACTGGTTTCGTCGGCGACCTCCTTTACAGCATCTGCGTCACTGGTTTCATTTACCCGGTCATCGGCCACTGGGCCTGGGGGCCGGACGGTTGGCTGGCAAACATGGGCAGTACTGGCCATGTCTGGCCCGGCCTCGGAATGGGTTTCCACGACTTCGCCGGCTCGACGGTCGTCCACACCATCGGCGGATTTATCGCCCTGGCTGGTGCCATTGTTTTGGGCCCGCGGCTTGGACGCACATTCAAGCGTGACGGCGGCACCCCCATGCTGCCGCATGACTTGACAATCGCCGTCAGCGGCGGACTCATTCTTTGGTTCGGCTGGTACGGTTTCAATCCGGGCAGCACGCTCTCGGCCATGGACTTTGTAGGAATTGGTCGCGTGGCCACGAATACAACCCTCGCCGCATGCGCGGCCGGACTCACCTCCATCATTTACGGCTACATAATGACCAAGAAGTGGGATGCGGGGTATACCACGAACGGATTCCTGGCCGGGCTCGTGGCAATTACTTGCCCCTGCTATTGGGTCACTCCGACGGGCGCAATTCTGCTCGGAGGGATC
>JBGOZP010000025.1:0-41504 GCA_041480265.1 Terriglobia bacterium
ACCGATCCGTCTGGCCGTACTCAATCAGAACCTAAACAGAGCAGTGTTCCGTTTGAATCTACGCCTGCGAACGACTTTACCGCTAGAGACTCCTGAAAGTTGACTTCGGGCTAGTGTTGCGACGACCCATTGAGACCGCCCTCTATATTGAAAAGAATGGACTTGGCTGTGCAAAGGCGCCCAAACTATTGCAATCTATTTCACATTTCCGAGAGGTGTTTGCACAAAGCTTATGCCTACGCCTGCTCCCAGTCATATCGGTCCGGCTTCGTTAAGCGTTTTCCGATGCTCGTGCCACCGGATGGAGCCGGCCTCGGTTTCGAGGAACACTTCGTGTTCCATGCCGAAGCCGCGCGCATGGGGCGTGAGGAATAGATGCTGCGCATAGAATACGCGGTGGCAGGAGTCAACGGGGGGCAAACAATCGTATCCTAAAACTTCGGTTTGGCCGGACGGATTTCGTTTTGGAGAGTTGCCGTCGATTGCCTTGCTGCTTCGCGCTCTTACAGATTGCCCATCTCCCGGCCGTCTGGCAGCGCGATCTTTAAGAGGCGCAGGAAGTTGTTCCCGTTCTTGGTTCGATAACCACTGGCGCTGATAACGTCGCCGATCTTGATCGTGTGCTTATCCCAACCGCCTATCCGGCCCAGCATCCTGGGACTCCTGGCTTCGCCGACCCATTTTTCGATCTCGCCCTTATCGTTTTTCACGTCCAGGGAAATTTGCACATGGGGATTGATGAATTGAAAATCCGTCACAGTTCCCTTGACGGTGGTGACCTTCGTCGTGTCGTAGTTCGCCTCTCCGTGATGCGCCAAGAGCGGGCCCGAAACAAAAAGAACTCCAAAGATCATGAGTAGAGAGACGGCCAATTTTTTCATTTTCCACGCCTCCTGAAAATTACGGATCAAACCATTGGCAGGTTCCATGCCCCGGCCAGGCCGGGGCGTTCAGCGTAAAAGCAGAGCCCGCACCCGTTTCCGGCGGGCTCCAAGTAGAGCCCGCACCCGTCCGCGCTTAGGGAATGAACTGGCGAAAATATCCCATCTCGATCGGAGATGTGTCAATGCAAAAGTCGGTGATCGCCGATCCTCCGTGGATTGTCCGCATGCAACTGAATCCAAGAGAGACGATGGGGCCGGCTACTTCACCGGCGCTGTCTCCTTTTTATCGAGTTCCTGGAAGCTCTCCCCCTCCTCACAGAACTGCTCCTCCAGCCTCCATTTCGGCCTCAACAGGAGGGCCAGATGCGCTGTCCAGGGCTTCGTGTACGCCTTCGGGTCCTCGATGGTGATGTCGATCGTTAAGTGGTTGTGGTCAATCCGCCGCATGCGTTCTGTCAGGTGCAGAGCGTCGCTGTGCGGATGACCTATTCGGTCTATCCAGGTTCTTTCGTTGAAGTTTGTTGTGTCAACGACCAACGTGTCTTTCTCCCAGTGCCCAATCGAGTCTCCCATCCACGAGGGGCCGAGGTTGGTATCATGCGCGCGGCCATCGGTGTAAATCTGACGCCTCATGGAGTCATACTCGTAGAGCATAATGACCTCGCCGGGCGCCTGAAGAATCTGAAAGGGGAAGGGGTGAACATAAACCCGCGGCACCCCGGGTGGAAAGCAGCTATTGTAAACGGGGTCGTTCGTTTCCGCGATGGGATAAGAGCGTTCGCCGAAGGAGGATTTGGTAGCTTTGTATTGCGCCTCGCCCCAAGCCGTCATGGGAGGCTCTTCGACGTTAAACTCGTAAACCCAGTATTGCAGTGCGGTAGCCGGGGGACGCTCTTGCATCCAGACTCCCGACAAGTCCGGTGTTTGGCCCGCACTGTGGGTTTTCGCCGCGCTGGATGGCTTTTTGGTCTGTGCGGATGCCGGCAGGCCGCAACTCAACACAATGGCAAGGGCAAGGGCCATGCCCAGTGCATAATTTCGCATCTCGAAACTCCTCCCGCAATTCGGATTCATTTCTTCGAGCCCAGATTTGGTAGATGATATACCACGGAAGTTCGATAGCGGAGTGGAGAAGATTTCCGCAATCTATTCTGGCGCGGACAAAGCTGCCGCGCCGGGTTCAGGACAAGAGGCTCGGGCTGCTTCCAATCACTTCGGTTCTACTTCTTAACTTCCGGTGCGGCGCCACCGGGCAAAATCTTCTCCACCGATTCATGCGGCTGCAGAATCACGTGCGCGGAAACAAGCTCGCCCACGCGGCGCGCGGCGGCGGCCCCAGCCTCGGTCGCGGCTTTTACCGCGGTCACCTCCCCGCGCACCATCACCGTAACGTAGCCCCCGCCGATGCATTCCTTGCCGACGAGGATGACATTGGCGGCCTTGACCATAGCATCGGCAGCCTCGATCGCGCCCACCAGACCCTTGGTCTCAATCATCCCCAGTGCTTCGTTGGACATACGCTCCTTGTCGCGGTTCGTTACACCGAGTCTCCGAACAACTGCACACTACGCCGGAAACGCTAAGGCTAGCATGGTACCCGGAGTGAATCAAAATGTTGCGGAGGACCGCCTGTGTATCCTTGAAACTGACTGAAAACCGGCGCTGCGCCCGGCTAACCGGGAGGCAGAGCCCCTGTTCTTGCCGCGGCTACGCCGTTGCGCGTTGAATTCTTGATCATGTACATTGCTTCATCGGCCAGATGCAGCAGTTCGACCTTGGTCTTTGCATCCGATGGATACGAAGCAACGCCGATGCTTGCCGTGAAGTGAATGTCCAGCCCTTCCGACTGCAGCCAAGAGGTTTCGCCGATCATCCGGTGCAGGCGCCTCGCGACCACGTACGCGTTTTCTCTCGATGCCTGGGGCAGCACAATCACGAACTCATCGCCGCCGTAGCGGAAGGCGAAATCAATCCGGCGGCAGGCCGTCTTCACCATTTGCCCCACTTCGGCAAGCAGCTTGGAACCAACCAAGTGGCCGTGCGTGTCGTTGACGCTCTTAAAGTGGTCGAGATCGATGAACACCAGAGAGAATTCGTATCCGTAGCGCTGCGAGCGATAGATTTCCGTCTCCAGGATGAAATCCATGTGTCGCGCGTTGTACAGACTCGTGCAGTCATCGGTGATGGTCAGTTCGTGGATGCGCTTGACGTGCCGCGCATTTTCCAGCGCAATCGCCGCGAAATCCGCCAGGGCCTCGAGCAGCGCCAGGTCGCGATCCTGGAAGCCCTCCCGCCCGAAGCAGTTGATCAGCTCGATCACGCCCAGGCAGTGGTCGCGGTAACGCACCGGCACAGCCACGATCGACCGCGTCTCCATTTTCGTCTTCTCATCGACCTTGGAGAAAAAGCGCGTGTCCTGGCTCACGTCCGGCACGATCACGGCTTCGTCGTTCTGCGCCACCCAGCCCGCGATTCCCTGCCCCATCTTGATGCGCACGTCTTTTAAGGCCTGCGCGCCCTTTCCCACGGCCAATTCGAAATACAGCTCCTGTTTGATCTCGTCCAGGAGTAATAGCGACCAGGTGTCCGGACGCAGGAACTCGTCGATTTTTTCCATGATCGTGCGCAGAACCTGGTCGAGCTGCAAAGAGGAGGTTAGGGCCTTGCCAAGTTCGTGGAAAATCGCGATTTCGCCGGCTTCGCGCTGCTCTCCTCGGGCGGCAGTGCTGCGACGGCGTTCGACACCGCTGAAATTCTCTGTCTCGGTCACTTGACGCCTTAAGTCCTGATTCGCCATGCGGGTCGTCCGCCAAACGACGGACGGCATAGGGGCTATTGGATTATAATCAACTCCTTTCCGGATGCGCAACGCCGAGTTACGATTCTGTTTCCGATCAGTGAGGTCTGCGCCAGCCGGGATAGCGTGGAACCCCCGCCGAGATTGACACTCCCGCAACGCCCGCCTATATTCGCTGGGACCGGCGTACAGAATAGACAATGACCCAGGGTACTTTTGGCGAGCATTTAAGGCGCGAACGAGAGATGCGCGGCGTGTCTCTGGAGGAAATTACAGCCGCTACGCGCATTGCCACGCGTTTTCTCCAGGCCATCGAGAATGAACAGTGGGATCAGTTGCCCGGCGGCGTCTTCAACCGTGGCTTCGTGCGCGCTGTGGCACATTACCTCGGACTCGATGAGGAAAGCCTCGTAGCCGAATATGTTTCGACTGTGGGAGATCGCCCCAGTGTCCCGGTATGGACGGGCACCCCTCCCGCTGTAACCGCGGATCTGCCCTGGCTCGCATGGATCCTCGCTGCCGTAGTCGTGCTGGCGCTTATCGCCGGAGGATGGTTCGCTGTGCGGCGCATTTCTGCCTGGCGTGCGTCGCGCCGAGCCACGCGCATGACAGCTATAAGTGCTGCGCCATCTCAGGAACAGCCTGCAGCGCCCCCGGCCGCCGGTAGCGTTCCTGTTTCCGCCGAGCCCGCGCCGAATCCCGCCTCCGTGCCGCCACAATTACCCGGTGGCGCGAATCTCCCGGCCGCCACGCCATTCAAACTCAAGGTGGAAGCGGTCAAGACAACGCGCATGACCGTGGAAGCCGATACCCACCGCGTCTTTGAAGGCGACTTGGAAGCCGGCGAGGGGCGCACCTTTACGGCGCAGGACAAATTCCAAGTGGCAGCCGGCGATGCGGGAGCGCTGCTGTTAGAACTGAACGGAAAAACACTGAGTCCGATGGGCCCGCCGGGCCAGGAGGGCAAAGTCACACTCACACGAGAAGCCTTGCAAGGGGCTGGAGGAGGCGGCCATTAGCGACGAAGTGCGCGAAGAGATCCGCTCGGGCCGCGCGACCCAGGAACGCAAACTCGCCATTTGCAGCGGCGATGCTTCTCTCCCGCCGGAAATACGCATTGAACTTCTCACAATTCTCGCCGCCGATCCCGATGAAATGATTCGCGAAAAAGCCGCGGGAACCCTGATGACACAGCCGCTGGCTACTGTGCTATCCGCTCTCGCCCTCAGCGACGCGGCTCCCCAAATGTTCGCGTACTGCGCGGCGGACTTTTCGCGCCGGCCCGGCGTCGCCGACGCGCTCGCCAAGAATCCCATTTGCCCGGTCGACGTCCTCCGGCCTGTCATCCGTTATCTGTCGGTTCCGGCCATTCAGCATCTGTTCGAAGACCTCGACCGGTTGAGCACCTCTCCGCCGCTGGTTGCGGCGCTGATCGAATCCACGGTGGTGAACGCCGAACAGCGCAGCCAGCTCCTGGAACTGCAGCGGGAAGAACCTGAAAACATGGAAGTGTTCGTGGAGGCCGCGAAAGAAATTGAGCCGGACCCCGTCAAGCGCGAAACGTTCATGCAAAAGGTGTCACGAATGCGTGTGGTCGAACGCGTGCAACTCGCGATGAAAGGCACCCGTGAGGCGCGCACACTGCTCATTCGCGACACCTGCAAGGTCGTGCAGCGCGCCGTGCTGCAATCCCCTCAACTCACAGCTCGCGAGGTCGAGACCTTTGCCTCCATGACCAGCCTGACCGATGAAACCCTGCGCCTGATTGCGGGCAGCCGAAAATTCCGCAAAAACTATGCCATCACCCGGTGTCTCATGAACAATCCCAAGACGCCGCTCGAGATTACCCTCCGCCTTCTCCCCAATGTTACCCCGCAAGACCTCAAGAGCCTGATGGCCAACAAGAACATTCCCGAAACTCTGCGCACCTCCGCCGCACGCCTGCAGCGCCAGCGCACCGCGCAAAGATAATACGGCTGCTTTTGTAATCAAAAACCCGGGAGAAAACTACTGGGCGGAGACCGCCAGCGATTTCTTGACCTGCGATGCATAGGCGCGCGCTTGCGCGAGGATGGCAGGCTCGTCGAGCGTGAGAGCGTGGCGATTTTCCATCACCGTCCGGCCGCTAATCACCACCGTGCGGACATCGCTCGCCTTCAATGCGTAGACGATCTGCGAGTACGCGTCATAAAGCGGAACCGCATGGGGAGCATCGAGGTCCAGGATGATGAAGTCGGCTTTCTTCCCCGCCTCCAGGGACCCGATTTCATTTTCCATGTGAATGGCCCGGGCGCCCAGGATCGTAGCCATCTCCGCGGCCTGCCTGGCTCCGAGCGCTTGCGGGTCCAGGCGCGTCACTTTTTGCAGTTTCGCGGCAAGGTCCATTTCTTCCATCATGTCGAGATCATTGTTGCTTCCCGCCGGACCATCCGTCCCCAAACCCACCGCCACGTGGGCCGCAAGCATGGCGCCGACCGGCGCGACGCCGCTCGCCAGCATCATGTTCGAAGAGGGATTGTGGACGCACCCGGCGTTCTTTTTTGCCAGCAGCGCGATGTCGCCCGCATCCACCCAGACGCAGTGCGCCGCAATCACGTCCGGTCCAAGCAAACCGATGCGATCGAGGTAGGCCACCGGTGACGCCCCGTTTTTGTCGCGACTGTCGTCGAGTTCCTTTTTCGTCTCCGCGACGTGGATCACAATCGGCGCCTGATAGCGCCGGGCCAGCCCGCCGGCGGCGCGCAAGGTCGGCTCGGATGCCGTATAAATCGCATGCGGCGCCACCGCCGCACGAATCAGCGGATCGCCCTTCCAACGTTTCAGGAAATTCTCCGTATAGGAGAGCGCGGCGCTGACAGTCTTGTTGTCGGGCGCGGGAAAGTCGAGCACCGTCTCGCCCAGCACGCCGCGCATCCCCGCCGCTTTCGTCTCGCGCGCCACGGCCTCCTCAAAGTAATACATATCCACATACGTGGTCGTCCCGCCGTGGATCATTTCGAGCACGCCCAGGCGAGTCCCGGCGACGACAAAATTCTCGGTGACGTTTCCGGCTTCGGCGGGGAAAATGAATTTCGTCAGCCAGTCCTGCAAATTCATGTCGTTGGCGATGCCGCGGAACAGCGTCATCGCCGCGTGCGTGTGTCCATTGATGAGCCCGGGCATCACAAGCTTTCCGCTGGCGTCGATTCGCCGCGCAGTCTGATATCGCGACTCCACCTCCGCGCGCTTGCCCACCGCGACGATCGCATCTCCGCGCACGGCCATCGCGCCGTCCTCGATCACGCGCCGCTCCCCGTCCATGGTTACAAACGTCCCGCCGGAAACCAGCAGGTCCGCTTTCTCCTGCGCAAGCAAGGGCGTGAAACCACGGATGAACACAGATAGACACAGATAAAGAATGAAAAAGTGGATTCGCAATGCCGATGGAATGCTCCGCATCTTGTGGTTCCGACGATCGAGGAATCTCATACAGGAAAGATACTCTTCTAAACAGCAGTCTCTTCAGTTTTCTCTGCGCTCTCTGTGCCCTCAGTGTCCTCTGTGTTTAAGCTTTTGCTTTTGCCACATCCGTGTTCATCTGTGTGCATCCGTGGTTTCAATTCCTACAAGGAAGAGTGATCGAATGGCTTAGGAAACAGCGCCGACATGCGATGCACTTCGACTTTCCCCCGCAGGTTCGCGAGAACCACTTGCGCGTCACCGCAGAATTCCCAGAGGATCTGCCGGCAGGCCCCGCACGGCGGCGTGAGCGCATCAGTGTCCGTAACGACAGCGACGGCATCGAATCCGCGTTCTCCTTCGGAGATGGCCTTGAAAATCGCGACGCGTTCCGCGCACAGCGTCAAGCCGAAGGTGGCATTCTCCACATTGCAGCCGGTGAATATACGTCCGGATGTGGCGCGCACCGCGGCGCCCACGCGGAAATTCGAATACGGCGCATGCGCATTCTCGCGCGCGGCCCTTGCCGCCGCGATCAGCGCGTCGTGTTCGCTCATGGCAGGTCCTCGTTCATGCGCGGGATGACGGCGCGCAACACCGCCACAAAATCCGCCTTCACCCGCTCGCCCGTTTCGAGCACTTCCTCGGTGGTGATCGGCTGATCGAGTATTCCCGCGGCCATATTCGTCACGCAGGAAATTCCCAGCACGCGGATTCCCAGCTGCGCCGCCGCAATCACTTCCGGCACGGTGGACATTCCGACCAGGTCCGCGCCAATCGCGCGCAGGTAGCGAATCTCCGCAGGCGTCTCGTAGCTGGGCCCGGCGAGCGCGGCGTACACGCCCTGGGACATTTCCACGCCCAGCCGCTTCCCTTCCTGCAGAGCCGCATCCTGGTACGGCTTCCAATACACCTGCGTCATGTCTGGAAAACGCACGCCGAAGCGCTCCTCGTTGGGACCCATCAGTGGGTTGGTCCCCTGCAGATTGATATGGTCGCTCAGGACGACCAGACATCCCTGTTTGAAATCGCGGTTGATCCCCCCGGCGGCGTTGGTGAGGAGCACCGCCCGAATTCCCATCCGGGCCATCACGCGCATCGGGAAAATCACCTCCCCGGGCGTGTAGCCTTCATAGAAATGCACGCGGCCTTGCATCGCCGCCACCGGCAAAGTGCCTACCTTGCCGATAACCATGCGCCCGGCATGCCCGATGGCCGTCGATCGCGGAAAGTGCGGGATTTTCTTGTATTCGATGCGCGTAGCGCCGGCCAGTTCGTTCGCAAACGCGCCCAGTCCGCTGCCCAGCACCAGGCCGATGCGCGGCCGCAACGTTGTTTTCGCCAGGATGAATTTCGCGGCGCGCTCGGCGCGAACAAAATCCCGGCTCGGCTTTTCCTGCGCTGTTCCGGAGAAGCTCATTTCAGAAAAATCCCCACAATCGAGGCCGACATCAAGTTCGCCATGGTTCCGGCGAGCATCGCGCGGATGCCCAGCTTCGCCAGCTGCGATTTCTGATTTGGCGCAAGGGCGCCGATTCCGCCGATCTGCATTCCGATGGAGCCGAAATTCGCAAACCCGCACAGCGCGAACGTCGCGATCGTAAAGGAGCGCGGGTCGAGCGTCCCTTTCATCGGCCCGAGGTAAGAAAACGCCACCAGTTCGTTAAGCACCATGCGCGTGCCCAGCAGATTGCCGATTCGCACGCAATCGCGCCAGGGCACGCCGATGATCCAGGCCACCGGCGCGAAGGCCCAGCCGAAAATCTGCTGCAGGCTCGTTGGAAACCAGCCCACCCAGATGTGAATGCCGCCCATGATCCCATTGGTCAGCGCAATCAGCGCCAGAAATGCGACGAGCATGGCCCCAACATTCACCGCCATCCCCAGGCCTTCGCCTGTCCCGCGCGCAATGGCGGCCAGAAAATTGGAATCCCGCTGCACATTTTCCATGTGTACGCTGCCCATGGTTTTCGGCTGCCCGGTTTCCGGGACCAGCATTTTCGCCATGAGCAAAGTTCCCGGCGCGGTCATGATCACCGCCGTCAGCAGGTGCCGCGCCTCGACTCCAAACGCGATGTAGGCCGCCATGATCCCGCCCGAGACGTGCGCCATGCCGCTGGTCATGACCGTCATCAGCTCGGACTGCGTCAGGTCCGCGAGGAACGGCCGGATCGTCAGCGGCGCTTCGGTCTGCCCCATGAAAATGCTCGCCGCAACATTCAGAGACTCGGCGCCGCTGGCGCCCATGAAGCGCTGCATCACCCGGGCGGCTCCCCGAATGATGACCTGCATCACGCCAAGGTAATACAGCAGCGCAAACAATGAGGCGACGAAAATAATCGTGGGAAGAACCTGAAACGCGAATATGAAACCGATCGAGGAGTGCTGCTTCCCAAGCTCTCCGAACAGGAATTCAGATCCCGCGAACGCATAAGACAGCAGCTTGTTTACGCCGTCGCCCATGCGCAAAAACAGTTCCTGACCGAAGGTCCACCGCAGCACCAGGAACGCCAGCGCGATCTGCAAGCCCAGCCCCCACGCTACCGTTTTCAGCTGGATGGCGCGGCGATTGGTCGAAAACAGATACGCCAACGCCAGCATGGCGAGCAAACCGAGCACGCCCGTGAATCGCGCCATCCCGCGCCTCCTTGCGCTCCCGACTTCCCGGGGAAACGACCGTCACATTAGCATGGCGCGGAATGATGTGGCATGTGGAAATTGCGATGTGCGGGATGTGCCGCAAAGAGGGTTCAGCGACACATCTGGGTCGCTGATGAATCGCTCACGCAGTTGCTTTCGGATTCATGGCCTTAGCTTGTTCGGAGATTTCAATCTGTTGCTGGACTTGCCTTCGAAACTCTAGTGGATGCCCTATTTTGCTGAATGGCTCAGGTGTACCGCCCGTTCCACGGACCACGACTGTCCCATAACCGAGCATTCTGCCCATCAACTCTTCATCTACCCCGATGCTTTCCACTTTAGAGAGAAGCAGCTCAAAGGTTTTCCGGCGAAGAAATCCTGTCTTAATGATTAGACGCTTGTTCGTGACGGCGATTTCGGTTGCCTTCCGCGCGAGAAATCCGGAGAGAATAGATACAGCGGCAATCATTGCGAACAACAGCCCGCCCACCCTCATGGCGGTGGCCGAATCGCTCTTTTCAGCGATGGAGGAAATGAATAGGCCGAGACCCGGCAACCCGAAAATCACACCGATCAAGATGGGGCCGATCAGCACCACCCAGTGGAGTCCGGTTTTGTAGAGCACCGTTTCTCCGGGAATCAGATTGCTTTCGACGTAGCTCATCGCACATCCTTCGGAGAGCATACCCTCATCCCCTGGCGCTCTCCGCCCACTCATTTTGCGGCCTGATGGGACGGATATCCCGATTCAATTTATGTATGAGTGCGCTTTAGTAAATAAGTCCGAAGCCCGGCAGAGCGGCGGCAAACAGACACGAACCCGGCGTCATGGAGTTTGTGGTTATAAGAGACATTCGTGTGGCAGACGCAAAGGCGACGCGAGCCTAGCCTGGAAATTACGCTAGAATTCACATCGGCGTTTTTTCAACGTTTTTAGACGCCGATCACGCGGTGGATAAGCGGTGGAATGATTGCCGGCTTTTCCGGCTCGATCCGGTAGGTGGTCTCGACCAGGCGCCGCGCTTCCTCAAGCCTGGCTTCCGCGTTGTAGTGCAGCGTGCAGAGCGGTTCGCCGCGCTTTACGGCGTCGCCGATGCGTTTGTGAAACTCGAGACCCACGGCCGGGTCAATCGTGTCTTCTTTCTTTTCCCGGCCGCCGCCGAGCACCGCGCAGGCCACGCCCAGTTGCTCGCATTGCGTCCCGGCAATGTATCCGTCGGCTGGGCTGGTAACGTCGAGTGTCTGCCGCGCGCGCGCGAGCCGCTGCGGATTGTCCACCACTCTCGCGTCTCCGCCCTGAAGTCCCACGATTTTCCGAAATTTTTCTCGCGCATGCCCGGATGCGATCAGGTCCGCGGAAAGCTTTTTTCCTTCTTCCACGGTCTTCACGCGCTCGCCCAGGTAGAACATCCACCCCGCCAGTTCCAGGCACAACTCGCGCAGATCAGCGGGCCCCGCGCCGCTCAGGACCTCGATCGACTCGGCAACTTCCATGGCATTGCCGGCCTTGCGGCCCAGCGGCTGGTTCATGTCGGTCAGCAGCGCCACAACGCTCTTCCCCATGCGCTTGCCGGTCTCGACGAGCAGTTCGGCCAAGTTCGCCGCGTCCTCGATATTTTTCATGAACGCGCCGGACCCGATTTTCACATCCAGCACCAGCGCGTCAATCCCTTCAGCCAGCTTCTTGCTCATGATGGACGCGCAGATCAGCCCCGGACTTTCCACCGTGCCGGTGACGTCGCGCAGGGCGTAAATCTTCTTATCCGCCGGAGCGATTTCCGCCGTCTGCCCGATCAAGGCGCAGCCGCACGTCTCCAGCACGCGCCGGAACTCGGCCAGTGACAAATTGACGTTGAATCCGGGAATGGCTTCCAGCTTGTCGAGTGTGCCGCCGGTATGTCCCAGGCCGCGCCCGCTAATCATCGGCACTTTCAGGCCGCCCGCCGCCACAATGGGAGCGATCACCAGCGACGTCTTGTCGCCCACGCCGCCGGTCGAATGCTTGTCCACTTTTCTCTCCGGCAGGCCGGAGAAATCGAGCACGCGGCCCGAGTGCAGCATCGCCTCGGTCAACGCCGCAATTTCCGGGCGGCTCATCCCGCGCAGCACCACGGCCATCAGCCACGCCGACATCTGGTAATCGGGGATATCGCCGGAGGTATAAGCAGCGATCAGTTCATTGATTTCTTCGCGGGTAAGTTCGCCAGAGTCTCGCTTGCGGCGGATGAGATCAACGACGCGCATGCGTTTGAGGGGTCAGTTTCCGACGGCCTCTAAGTAGAGCCCGCACCCGTCCGCAGCCACTTCGCGGGAAGCCTCGGGCGCGCCGGGGAGCAACTCCAGGTGGGTGATCTCGGCCGGGCAGCGCAGCCGCCACGGCAATACGATCGTGCCAATTCCCCGGCTGACATAGATTTGTGTCGTACCCATCCGGTCCCACCCAATTTTGTACCGCAGACGTTCGGGAGAACGCCCATAAACAGTTCCAAGCAGGGGCAAGTTCACCTGTCCGCCATGCGTATGTCCGGAGAGAACCAGGCTCACGTCGTGCCGGGCAGCCAGCGAGATGATGGCCGGATTGTGTGCCAGCAGGATCGTCGCCGCATCGCGCGGAATGCCGCGGAGAGCGCGCCGCACATCGGCGCCATAACCATAGTCGTCCACTCCGGCCACATACACGGAGGCGCCGCCTAATTGCAGTGTAATATGCTGATTCCGAAGCACTTCGATGCGCTTCCGCCGCAGGGCCGAGGCCACCGCATCTGCGCCCACGCGAAAATCGTGGTTTCCGAGGACCGCCAGCACCCCGTGCCGCGCTCGCAGGCGGCTCAGAATTTCAGCGGCCGGCTCGATATTCGCGCGCGAGTAGCTGACGAAGTCTCCCGTGAGCACGACAACATCCGCGTTGAGACAATTCGCCTGATGTACAGCTTCGGTGAGCCATTCCTGGGGCAGGAACAAACCATGATGAATGTCCGATATTTGTACTACTCGCAGGCCGCTGAACACTTCCGGGAGGGCATCAAGCCAAATGCGTTCTTTGTTCACCGTAAACCGCTCGCCCTCAGCCCATGCCATGCGCCTGGGGAGCGTTTCGACGGCCGCGTACTGTTCGATCCCGCCAAGACGCCAACGGCTCATCCAACGGGCGAGCTTGCCTACCAGGTTTGAATTTCCCGATACCGGAAATGTAAGACTATTCCCCATCATACCTCAAATATAAATTTTGATCTTGGCAAGCCTAACACTGGCCGGAAACCGCGTCAACGCAACCTTTTAGCAGTATTTGTGCAAAACGTCATGCGCGGATCTCGAGAGCAAATCCCCCGTCCGGCATGTTCGCTTCGAACTAGAGAGAGGCCTGCGTTGCCGGGCGCGCGGCGATGTCCGCCGCAATTTGTTTCATTTCGGCATGAACGTGGCCGTTCGACGCCAGGAGTTCTCGATCGCCGAGTTGGTACGGCTGCCCGTCGAAGCGCGTCACAACTCCTCCCGCCTCCCGCACGAGCAAGACACCCGCTGCGGCATCCCACGATTTCAGGCCAAACTCCCAGAACCCATCAAACCGGCCGCAAGCAACAGCGGCCAGGTCCAGCGCAGCCGATCCATCGCGTCGCACCCCGTGCGACCGCAGAGTAAAATCCCAGTAGTAGTGAATATTCGGATTCTGCGCGCGTTTTACGCTCGGAAAGCCGGTAGCCAGCAGGCTGGTCGCCAGCGTTTCAATTCCGGAAACATGGATTCTCTTCTGATTCAGGTATGCGCCCTCTCCTCGCACAACCGTGAACAGTTCTCCGCTCACCGGCTGATAAATAACCCCCGCGATCAGTTCCCCGGCTTCCTCCAGCCCAATCGAAACAGCAAAGCACGGGTATCCGTGCGCGAAATTGGTGGTGCCGTCCAGTGGATCCACGTGCCAGCGGAATGGCGATTCGGTTTCGGCGCCCCCGCCCTCCTCGGCGACAATCGCATGCTTTGGGAAATGCTTGTGCAGGCGCGTCACGATGGCTTGCTCGGAACGCCTGTCGGCCTGCGTCACGAGATCGACTTCGCCCTTGTAGGTGATGTTCACCGGGCGTTCGAACTCCTCCAGCAGTATGCCGCCCGCCTCGCGCGCCGTTTCGATGGCCACTTCGAGGAATGGATTCATTTCGTCCTTTTATCCCTGGTGCG
The DNA here is from genome assembly GCA_041480265.1 of Terriglobia bacterium. Classification (GTDB taxonomy): domain Bacteria; phylum Acidobacteriota; class Terriglobia; order Acidiferrales; family UBA7541; genus Palsa-360. The sequence goes on from JBGOZP010000025.1 coordinate 13,933, forward strand.
GATCATGCCGGAAGTTTGCCGCGTAAGACAGGAGCCATCAGTCAAGATGTCCGCCGGAATAGTAAGCCTTGCGGCTGCGCACCTTGCACTCGCATCGGACGCGCACTTCGAGCGCGCGGTAGACGCCGGCGGGAGGCCGCGGATCGGGATAATAGCCGAGGCGATACTGCGTGCGGAGTTCCCGGTTGATGCGGTCGAACATTTCACTGAGTTCCCCGGCCCCGTTCGGGAAATAGGTCGCTCCCCCCGTCGAATCCGCAATGGTCTCCAGCGCGTGCTCTCCGGCGGTGTTGCGGCCGCCTTCCGACTTCACCACGCGCACGACAATCGTGTACAGAAGGACGTCGGCGCGAAGCGCGGCCCGCCGCGCGGTCTCGAAGTCGGCGCGGCTGGTCGTTTCCCCCGCGTCGGTGACCAGCACAATCACGCGCCGGCGGCCCGCGGGATTGCGCGCCAGCGCCTGCGCGCCCAGGTACACCGCGTCGTACAGCGCCGTGCCGTCGCCGGGAACGATGCGCTTGAGCGCGCCTTGCAGCATGGGCACGTCGGAGGAAAACGGCGCGATTTGCGTCACCGCATCGGCAAATTCATAAAGCGCCAGGCGGTCTCCGGGACGCACGAGCTTCTGGATAAAGCGCGAGGCGGCCTCGGTTTCAAATTCGAGCTCCTTGATTTCGCTTAGGCTCGAATCAATCATCAGGGTCAGGTCCAGAGGCTGCTGCGTTTCCGGCTGGAAGATTTCGATCTTTTGTTTGACGCCTTCCTCGTAGATTTCGAACTGGTCCGCCGCGAGGTCGAGCGCCGGGCGGCCATCCTTGTCCAGCACGCTGGCGAGCGTGCCGACCAGGTTGACCTCGGAACGGATGCGGCCGCGCTGGTCCTGCTCGGCGCGTTGCCCCGCCTCGATTCGCATTGGCGGCGCGGCGCCCATCAGCAACAGAGTCCCGGCGAGCGCGAAGGATAGGGCTGGACGGAGCACGGCCGCGACGCGCCGTCCTGGCACGCTCACTCCGAGCCTCTTGACTGGTGAAATTGAGAAGTCATTCGTAAAGAGAGTAGATTCCCGCCTGCGCGAAAAGGATTGCTTATGCGGAAGGGATTTCTCCCTCGGCCCATACGGCGCCATCGCGGAAAAACTCCTTCTTCCAGATCGGCACGGCCCGCTTGAGCGTATCAATCCCGAAGCGGCAGGCGTCAAACGCGGCAGCCCGGTGCGATGAGCAGACGGCGATGAGCACCGCGGTCTCGCCGATTTCGAGCCGTCCGAGCCGGTGAACCATGGCGAAACGCCGGATAGAGAACTTTTCGCGCATCTGCTCGCCGAGCTCGCGCATTTTGGCGAGGGCCATGGCCTCGTAAGCTTCGTATTCCAGGTACAGCGTTTCGCGATTGCCGGAGTGGTTGCGCACGATGCCTTCGAACACGACCACGGCTCCATCCGGCGGCGCTTTCAGCCGCGCCACGATTTCCGCCGTTTCAATCGGCTTGCGGATCAGCGCGTAGAAATTTTCATCCACCGCGGCGCCTGACGGCCCCGCGCCTCCGCTGACGGGAGGAAGAAACGCCACCTCGTCCCCGGAGGAAAGAGGAGTGCGCCATTCGGCGAATTCCTGGTTCACGGACGCGACCACCGAAGACCGGAATTTGGCCATCTCGGGAAAACTGCGGCCATAGCGCGCAAACAAATCCTCGACGCGGGCGCCTTCGGAAAGTTCGGCATCCTCTTCCGATTTGCCCACGATGTCTTTCAACCGGCCAAAGAAAAGCACGCGCACACGCATGTGGGTATTCTATCCGTGCCGGAGGCAAAGTTCCACCTGAGGATCGGTTCCCGCAGGAAGATCTTTGGGCGAACAGGAGGCAACTAAAGATGTAATATGCTCCATCTATACTCCTAGTTGTCGGTAGGGATGGGCTGTGTCCCGCAAGTGTCAAAGAATTCGAATTCCGCAGCGCTTCCGGGAGCGCTGAAGTCGAGGCAACCTTGAAAACAAGAAACGCCGCTATGGCCGCATTTTGTGGACTCCTGGCCACTATCTCGATCGTCGTTCCTGACCATCTGATGGCGCAGGCGTCGCCGGGCCCGCTTCCCCCACCGCCACAATCGCAAACCCCGCCCAGGCAGGCAACACCCAAACCCAAACCGCAAGAAGTTCAGCCCAGGACGAGTCTGGATGGAGCTTGGAAACTCAATCGCGATGAAAGTGACGATCCCCGCGCGAAAGCTCAAGACTCAGGGGGCATAAACAGTGGTAACGGAGGTGGCTACCCGGGAGGCCGTTACCCCGGCGGCCGCTACCCCGGTGGTGGCTATCCCGGAGGAGGCTATCCTGGTGGCGGCTACCCCGGCGGTGGCTACCCAGGTGGCGGATACCCCGGAGGGGGACAAGGCAATGGCGGGGGCAACACAGGGAATGACGAAAAGATGCAGCAGTTGATTCGCCCCGCGGGTTCACTGAGTTTCTCCCTAAAGAATCCGGAAATTGATGTGACGGACGAGCAATACCGCAAGCTTGTTTTCTACACCGACGGGCGGCAGTTGCAGAAACCCAAGGATGACAGCTATCAGGAAATCGCCGCGCACTGGGATGGCAGCCGGCTCGTGTCAGATGAAAAGAGTCCGCAGGGCGGAAAGATGAGCCGAACCTTCGAGTTGTCCCAGGACGGCAGGCAGGTTTACGAAACCCTGCACATAGACCGCGGCAAATCCAGAGGGCCGCTGGTCGTACGATACGTCTACGACGTCGTTAGCTCGCAAAAGGCGCAGTCCGGCCGCGATTCCGATCCAAACCAGCCGGTGCTGAAGAGGCGTGCTGACAACAGCAATGACACCTCAAGCCCACAGGCTGCGCCGGTCGGCCAGGCAACCGATCCAGACCAGCCGGTCCTGAAGAGGCATGCCGACGACAGCAACAACACCTCAATTCCGCAGGCTGCGCCGGCCGGCCAAGATGCTGATCCGAACCAGCCCGTGCTAAGAAGGCGGCCTGACAACGGTAACACTTCATCGCAATGACGCGACTAAGGATCAACCTCCCAAAAGGGCATCTCGCGACGGCTTGGCTTGCGCTTTTGTCAGGCCAGAGATGGATACTACGGGACACCATCGCAGCCCGCCAGGCAGTGTGCCGCACGAGAAAGGGCAAGGCAACATGAGTACCTTCTACGAAACCGGCAGGGAGCGCCCCGGCCGCTATCTATGGATCGTGGTTCTTCTCGGGGTTGTGAATTTTCTGTCGCCGGGAACTATGGCGGGCCAGGCTCCGCGGAAGGCTCGTCCACCCGATGCCCTGCATCAACTGAACGACTCCATCGAGGCGCTGGTGCAACGCGTCTCCCCAAGCGTCGTGCAAATCCTGGTAACGGGATATGGCTCGGCGGAAGACAGTAGCCGGAAACAGACCAACGATGTCATCGGGAGACGGCAAGCGGTGGGTTCGGGAGTAATCGTGGATCCCGAGGGCTACATCGTGACCAACGCGCACGTCGTGAACGGGGCGGAAAAGATCGAGGTGATCGTGCCGCCTCAACTCGCCTCCGGGGCCCCGCTCGACGCGGCTCAGGATAGCCAGGGAAAGAGCTACCAAGGGCGCGTCGTCGGAATCACCCGAGAGATGGATCTCGCTGTCATCAAGATTGAGGCGCACGCGTTGCGGGCGCTATCCATCCAGGGGGCAATTCCACCGGCCCGGCAAGGCGAAATGGTCTTTGCCTTCGGAAGCCCCGAGGGCTTGCGTAACACGGTGACGATGGGCGTGGTGAGTTCGGTTGCGCGGCAGCCCGATCCTGATAGTCCGCTCGTCTACATTCAAACAGACACGCCGATCAATCCAGGCAACAGCGGCGGTCCACTGGTGGACGCGGATGGCGAGCTGGTCGGAATTAACACGTTCATTTTGTCCACCTCCGGCGGCAATCAGGGCTTGGGCTTCGCTATTCCCGCCGGGGTCGTGGCTGCCGCTTATCCCCAGCTGTTGAAGTATGGCCACATCCATCAGCCCACCATAGGAGCCCTTGTTCAAACCATCACTCCGGAGTTGGCGGCCGGACTACACCTGGCAAGAGATTTCGGCTTGATTGTGTCGGATGTCGCGCCGGGCGGTTCGGCGGATACCGCGGGTCTGCGAATTCAGGACATCATCCTGAGTGTGGACGGTACCCCCACCGGAAGCCTCCCTCTATTTGCTCATAGCCTCTACTTTCACAAGAGTGGCGAACGCGCGAAGATTGAGGTTCTGCGTGGATCGGACCGTGTGCGGTTGGACGTTCTTCTCGTTGACCGGCCGCACAAAGAGGACACTTTCGCGGATATTGCCGACCCCACAAAACATCTTGTCCGGCGGCTGAGTATTCTTGGCATCGAGCTGACTCTCGATCTGGCCCGATCGTTACCCGATCTGCGCATTCCCACCGGCGTCATCGTCGCTGCCAGAACATTGGGATCGGGCACCGTGGAGATTCCTCTGCAAACCGGAGACGTGATCCACGGCTTGAATGGAACAACCATTACCACCTTGGAGGGATTGCGCGACGCCTTGGCAAAGCAAAAGCCGGGTGACGCCGTCGCTCTTCAGATCGAGCGCTACGGCCAGCTCATCTACGTTTCGTTTTCACTTTAGAGGCAAACCAATTGACACCAACTAGATCCTGGCAAGGCAAGCGGCGGCCAGCAAGACCGATTGTGTTCCTTTTCGCTTTCTTGGCGTGCTTCTCGCGAATCCCCGTGCAAGCGCAGGACCAGGGCACAGCCCCCATTCGTGTGGCTGTGAATCTCGTCGTGGTTGACGCGACGGTGAAGACGAAGGCCGGTCAAATCATGGGCGATTTGAAGAAAGAGGACTTCGAGGTTCGCGAAGACGGCGTCGCCAAGAAAGTCGAGCTTTTCAGCCGTGACGAATTGCCCCTCAATGTTGCGCTCGTGCTGGACCTGAGCGATTCGATCGGTCCGTTCCTGGGCCCACTGCGGGATGCGGCGGCGACAACGCTTGCCTCGCTCAAGCCCGAAGATGAAGTGGCGCTGTTTACATTTTCCACGGAAGCCGAATTGCGCGTGCCGCTCACAAAAGACAAAACCAGGATTGCCGAGCAGATCAATTCGTTCCACGCGGGCGGCGCCACAAACATCAACGACGGTATTTTCGCCGCCGCCGAATATCTGCTCACCTCGTCGCCGAAGGGCCGCCGCGTGATCATTCTGATCAGCGACGACGTCGGCACCGATGCGGGCGGACAAGGCACGCGCGACATCGTCACCGAAACCATCGCGGCGGACGCCGCCCTGTATAACCTGAAGATACCCGGATACAACCCGCCCTCAACGATCTTTGCCGCGAGCATGATTCCGGGACTGGTGAACATTCGCAAGGTCATGGACCAGACGGGCGGGGAAATCTTCGACGTCCAAAACGTGGCCAACCTGAATGCCGTATTCGGCGCGCTGCTGGAGCGGATCAAGACGCGTTACACGCTGGGGTTCTACACTTCGGCCAACGGCGCCAAAGGCAAACCACACAAGTTGGATGTTCGTCTGGCGTCATCGTTCGGAACGAAGGGACACAATTATGTTGTTCTCGCCAAGAGCGGCTATTACTTCCGATGACAAGCGCAAAGCATTCGTAGAACTGTACTACTTGTGCACTTATTTTATTACTTAATGTTCTTAGGGGGTCGGGGCTTCAGCTCCGACATTCAAACTCGCAAGAAGAGCCTGTCGGAGTCTCGAAAAGGGCGATTTTTTTCATGGGGGTATGTCGGCCTAATTCGGGGCAAGACGACAAGGGGGTATGCCAGCTAAATATTGGCCGTGCCTCAAGAGTCTCTAGCTTTGCATATTCTACGCGTTCTCATCACGCACATTTATTTGGGCTGTTTTTCCAATTCCTTAGCCTTTTGGGAACCATCTGCGGAAATCTGGGTATAGGCAGTTTCTTCCTCGTTCACTTGCCACTCGAAGTTTTTAGCAGTTTCGATAGCTGTGCTGCGTTCGGCAGGATCTGTTATCGTGTCCAGATTCTTGACTCTATCCAAATAGTCTCGTGCAAACTTGAGAACTCTTTGCCCCTGACCGTACAGCTTTTGCTCCCAGTCATCCCGACCTGGAAATTGGATATCGCCAACTACTTCCTTAGCCAATTGTGTTGCTGTCTTATTTGCAAGATTGTCTATGATTTTCTGTGCGGGCTCTGTGTGCATCTGAGTATCTTCTGAGGGAGCAGTCTGCACAGTTGGCACCGCGGGAGAACTGTGGGCCACATCGTCATCCGTAAATACCCGTTTCGCGGCAGACCTGGACGTGTTTTTCCTTTGCTGACGCGCAATCTCCGCCAATGATGGCTCGGTCCCGCTCATGACGCCTGGGAGTACTAAGCCAGGCAAATCCAGAGGCACAGGCTCCTGAGCGTTCAGTTCCTGTGTGCGGTCCAAATCAACATTAGTAAGCGGAATCGCAATCTCTTTCCCATCTCCACTCGTGTAGAAAAGAGTTCTCTCCGTAACTCGGTATTTTTCAAACTGAATTGTTTGCCCATCCTTGAGCGCTAGCCGATGCGCGTACAGTGGAACGGCCATGAGGGCAATAAGCATCAGCCCGGATAGGATTCGATTTCGGTTTCGCATGGGAGTGTCTTTCTGGCAACGATGCCATGTATGTCCGTAAATGCCTAATACATCATTTCGCGGCTGGAAACGATTCTGTAATTTGAGACGCTGGACGCCTGGGCAATACAGCCGCTGCTGTAATTGATGCCATTGCCACCGCCACCGCTAAAGTTGAAATTAGCGACACCGAGCGAGGCTAACGGATTCCCACTGGCATCGACCGTCTTAGCCACCAGCACCGCGCCGTTGTATGAGTTGTTGCCGCCGCCATTCCCGACCATGCTGCCCTTTCCTACGACAAGGACAATGCCGTTCCATCCAACGTTGCCGCCGGGAGAGAAAGTGCCTGTCACGACCAGGATTCCATATCCAGTCACAGACCCGCTGGGTGAGTAATCCCCGTTAATATAAATGGTTTGCGGCAATGCGGCCGTACCGGGATTTGCGAGACTGGTCTGGTTGGAGTTATACACTTGGTCAGCATTCTTTTGGATAGTCGCCAGCAAGGTATTCAGTGAGCTTACCGAATTCTCGGTGGCAGGAACAGTGATAATGTTCACGTCCGGAGTGGTACCATCGACGCCGGTATAGTGATTTAGCCGGTTGGAAGGAATTCCCGAAATTACTGTGGCAATGTCAGGAGTGTTGGTAACGCCAATTGCCGGTCCTGAAGCAGCTGTTGCGGCACCGCCGCAGCCCGCATGATCATTGCCCTGCATGTTATATACGTTCGAGTTCGGCCCGACCACTGTAGACAGAGCGGCGTTCGACCCATCCAGGGTCAACGCGGCAGGAAATGTCAAGTTCAACGTATCTCGCGTCAGTTCGTACTGCAACATCCGCCGAGTGCCGCTCGGCGTGATGGCCAGCGCGGTCATCAAATATACGGGATTGTTGGGCGACGCGCAGGCGCCCGATTGGGCAACTTCATTCGTCCCGTTCCAGCAGACATAGTAGCTGGCGTGCGCTGAATTGCCGTCCACGTACATGAAGTTATGTGTTGCACCCGACCATCCCGAAGCCGACTGATCCGTTTTCAGAGTGATCCGTATCCACTTGTAGGATAGAACCGGACTCGCCGCATAGGTCGAGCTGGCGGTAGGAACGGGGGTTATGTACCAGCCTGTGGTCGCGGGCACACCCGAGCAACTCACCTCTTTGCAGATTTCATCGTCGAAATACGCGTTTGTCGTAAGCCACGGGGCCACGGTCTCGCTGCCGGTGGGGTTGATGATATAAAGAACTCCACCGGCTGTGCCTGCCAGGGTCGAGGGAAGGGTAGCATTACTGATGGCATCGGTAGCGCCCTTTCGCATGCGGTCGCGTGCCTCCTCCAGCCCGGCCTTGGCGGCATAATATGCCGTTTGTTCGTCCCGAAAGTTGCTGTTGATAGTGGTCTCGGTATCTGCCATGTACATCATACTCAGCCCGATTGATGTCACGATCAGCAAAGCGATCAGAGCCATCACCAAGGCTATCCCTCGTTCGTCTTGTTTTTTCTGTCCCATGGGTTTCCCTCTCATCCTGTGAAAGAGTTCCTCGGCCATGCGGCGCCGCTTAGGGAATCTCTGAATAAGTTCTCTGTATTTTCCTCTGTTATGGTCTGCAACTGTTAGTTTGGCTATCGGCGGTCAGCGAACAATTCACGATAGCGACCTGCCCACTGAGCGTGGTTTCCGCTGCTTGGTGGGTCTGGGGGTCCACGACTCCGGCTTTCGTCTTGAGCCGGATTTGGACTGTCTTGATGGTCGCCAGAGCCTGTCTGCCTGCAACCGTCGTCATGTCGGCAGACGTTACCGCCGTCCCTGTCGCTGTGTATCCCACGAAAATCGGATCCGCGGTGGTACCGGCGCTCTGGACGTTCTGCACTTCGTTTGAGAAAACAGCCGAGCCGCTTGCCTTGTCGATCGCTCCCCGCCGGAGGCATGGGCAGTTGTTGCCGGTGGCCAGCAGATTGTAATCAACAGTATCCACCATGGCGTCGCCCTCCACGTCCCCTTCGAATGTAATTTCACTGGGCCCAATGAAGGTGATCCCCGCGGCCAGCTTGGGTTCGGTATAAATCGGCGAAAGCGGGGCGGTCGCCCAACTGCTCGTATCAAACATCCGGATGCTGGGGTAGCCTGTCTCATGTACGTCGCGCACGAACTGGTCAACGAAATCTCTGGACTCTTGAAAAATATCCACTTTCGCTTGCTCGGCCCGAGACCGCTGCATTGTCACTGCCATCTGGTTTACTACGGCCCCCACGATGACCGACATCACGAGCATGACGACCAGCAGTTCGACAAGTGAGAAGCCCTGCGAGTTCATTTTCGATTTTCGTGTCAGCCGTTTCATGGAAGCCTCTTTAGAGTCCTACGATTATTTTCAAGGAGACTGGGACGGCAAAGAAATTCGCATGCGCGCTACCCGCGATTGGCTTCGCCGCCACCGTGACGAGTTTGGCGTTGGTGCTGAGCGTCTTGATGTTCCAGCGAACATCGTAGGTCTCCTGGCGGTCTCCGGTGGAGGCCTGGCAACCGTAGTACGTCATCGAATAGCCGGTCACTGTGGCCTGAGTGAAGTCAATGGCTCCCCCGCTGAGCGGGGCCCCGGCTCCACTGCTGGAAGCGCCGGTGGTGTAGATAGTATGGCTGGCGGAGCCGCTACTTGGATTGCAATCCACAACGGTCACGTTCGAAGCTGCGTTGGCGGGCACCGTCGCGATCATTTCCAGGGTCATTTGCGACAGGACCGTTGCAGAGCTGTCATTCTTGCTGCGGCTGTCGTTGGCCATCGCGGTCACGATCAGCATCATCCCAGCCGTCATGCCGACGAGCAGTATGAACGCCGCAATCAGCATTTCCACCATCGTAAAGCCGGCTTCCGGATTCCGAACCGCACCGTTTTCGTGTTTCAATGTTTGCATAATGTTCCTATCCGCTTACGACAGCTCAGTTGATCCAGCTCGAACCGTTCCACCACCAAACCTTTACACGGGCCGCGGCCGTGATCGAAACCGCCGCCCACCCATTTTTTCCAAATGATCGAGTATCCTTGAAATAAAGGATGTAGTTCACGTTGGTGCCGCACGGAGTCACTCCCGAATTGCACGGCAATCCTCGCGAATTGAAGGAAATGTTTCCGCTTGTGGCGGTCCACCCGAGGGGGCCACCCGAGGCATCCAGGTTCGTTGGCGCCCCGCTCGCGCCGCCCGGCGCGGCGACTTGATTGGCGTTGCCGCCGAACTGAATCATCGGTTCGCCGGAATCGAACGACCCATTGGGCAAGCTCCCCGCAGTACTCCCGCCTGTATCTATGTAGGCTCCCTTTCCACTTGGCAGGTTGAATAAAACTGTATAGGTGGTGTTCTTCCTGACGGCGGTAATTCGCGCCTGTTGCACCAGCCCGGCAAAGTCGGAAGCTGAACCACGTAGCTTAAGGTTAGCAATGGTGGTGGCGATGTTTGGAATCGCGAATGCCCCCAAAACCATGATGAGCATCACGACTATCAATAACTCGACTAGAGAATGGCCGCTCTGCCTGCTGTGCTCGCTTGGTTGCATCTTTCCGCACTCTCCGACGTACATTTTCGGTGGAGGAGTAGGCAGCGGCAATAGTACGGAGCTCGTACTGGACTGGGAAGGAAGTGCTAGTGGTTCGTAAGCGCTCATAGCGCCTCACTGATGTTTTTTCGCATATGCTTAGGAGTTGGCATTAATTTCATCGCTCTACACCTACGTTTAAGCATTCTGGGTGCCAGTCCATTCTTTCGAACAACCACTTTGATAACAGAGGTTTACGGTCAATTTGGGCAAGGAACAAAGCCGGTCCAAATCGCCAGCCGTAACAAATGGTTACATTTTTCCATATAATTCCATAGAATCGATATCCTACAAGCATAGTTGTCTGGGAACAAAATTTCTAGAGCTATTCGCCGCTGATCAACGCCCACCTGTTTCTTGCTCCCGCAATTCCAGACGTGGCGTTAACCCCTTACAGATCTTATTGATAGATACAACCTCCCCAGGAAAGCCGGGGTGGCGCACGTGCGTTTCAGCCACCTAATTCCGGCGGGCTCCAAGTAGAGCCCGCTCCCGTAGGAGATTTTGCCGCGGGGAATTCCTGACGGATCGTTACAGGCCCGGCCGCACGCGCGCCGAGAAGGGCGCGGCGGGTGCCGGCACGGTGCACGCCGATTGCGTCGGCCAGCCGGGATCACTTGCGGAGTTCCGGCATAGCCCGGTCGAGCTGGAGAGCACATCCCCCAGCGTCACAAGGCCGTCGAGCGGCTCGGCATAGATCTGGTAACTCTGCGATGCCCCGACCGGCAATCGTTCGAATGTGTAGGAGCCGTCGAATTGCGCCGGGCCAGGATTGCCGCAGCTCCATCCGGCGATGATTGCGGCCGCGATGGCGCCGGTGGCGTTGTCCACCGCGACCACTTGCGCGGGGAAGATACCGGTCATCCCGGCCGGCGAAACGGGCAGCGCCAGGGGATTGGCCGGCAGGACGTGTCCGCGGATTGTGCCCACGTGTGTTGTGTCGCTCGGGTCAGGATAGAGCACGCGCAGCCCGGTGCGGTCGTCGTCGGATAGCGGAGCATCGGGCGACTGCGTTGTCGGCCGGATGCCGGTGAATTGTCCCGGCGGGGGCGCGAAGGGAAACATCATGGCCCTCCATACGGCGGAGTGACTGAAACCGAAGGTGTGGCCGAGTTCGTGCGTCAGGATCGATTCGAGATCGTATGCGTTGGGGTTCGCGGCAAGCGCCGCGGGGGTCGCGAAAGTTGTGGCGAGGTCGGCGGGCCGCAACACCACATCGGCGTCGAGAATTTCTCCAACGAATGCCGAAGGCGGCGTACTTGGCGAAAGTTGTTCGCCCACGATATCGGCGGACACCACGCGCGTGAATGCCAGGACGCCCAGGGTGAACGCCGCGTCATTCTGGTTGAAGCAGATCGAATTCAGCTCGTCCGAAGACGTGCAGGCGGAAACTGAAGATGTGCGTTGCAGCGTGCCGAGCGATGAGGGCGTGAGCGAGCTGCCGGGAACGCCCGTCCAGACGCCCAGCGATTGCTGGATGGCGTTCTCAATTTCGGTGAGCCGCCCGGCCGAGGTCTGGTCCGCGGTCAGAAGGGTGACAGGGTTAGTTCCGAGCGACGTGCTCCATTGCCGATTGATCGTGCCTGGCGTGGAAACATCGAACCGCGTGAGTTGCGGGCAGGCGGTCCCGCCGTCGCGGCGGCATTGACGGAGGCGGGCCCGGCCACAGCCAGTGAGAACGAACTCGTAATGCTGACCGCCGCAGTGCCGCTCGTGGATGGGTCCGCGGCGCTGATGGCGGTTATGGAGACACTTGGAGGGGCCGTCAGAACTTGCGGGGCCGTATAGACACCGATGCTACTGATCGTTCCGACCGCCGCAGTGCCGCCAGGAATTCCGTTCACGCTTCAGGTCACGGCCGTGTTCCTCGAATTGCTGACGGCCGCCGTAAATAGTTGTGTTGTGCCTAGCAGAATCGAAGCCGAAGGCGGCGTGAGGCTGACGGTCACGCCTGAGGGAGGGGGCGGTGACGGAGCCGAGCCAACGACTCCGCCACAGCCCAGGAAAGACGCAGCAAACAATAGTGCGGGACACCAGCCAAATGAAACATTCGTCAAACCGCGGCGCCTGCCATATGCCGTGCCTCGTTCCATGCACCGGCGGATTGCACGCGCTGTGCCAGAGTGGAGCATGCACAGAAATGCTCAAAATGTGGAGGACACCACCCATGTTCCAGGGAGAACGATTGGCCGATAAGTCTTGCACCATCCTCAGGTTATTCGGCATTTTGTGCTACGGCGCTGAAAAAAGCCCGAGCAGGCGCGAGCCGCGGGAAGGCGTGCTTGGCTGGAATCCGGTTTCAAAACGGGAAGGGCAGGTTGTGCGCTGGTTTCAGATTGGTGCAGCGCGCGGTTCTATGACCGGCCATCTGTCGGCAGATTTGTCGCGCGAGATCAACAGTTGACACACCCGCGAATGGTTTGAATAATCCATCCATGCCCCGTCCTGAAGCGGTCCGCCGGGTAAAGAGCTACTCCGCGGCAACCGGCTATGTTTATCAATATTATTTTTACGAGGTGGAAAAGGCCCGCCGCGGTTCGTCCTCGGGGACCGAATACGTTTACATGGTATCGGTGGATCGCAAGCGCGTATTCCCCGTGCGCATTTTTGTGCAACAAGATGCGATGAAGAAATGGTGCGCGCGCACCGGGCAACAGCTCAGCGGCGCCGAAGAATACGCTGTCGCCAAGATGCGCCTGTTCCAGGCATTCGATGAAATCGAAGGCCTGGCCGCCAAGCCGCCCAATCTCGCCGTCGATAGCTCGAATCTCGAAACGCTGCTGTCGCAGTTGGATATCTGAAAATCCTGGAGAGGGCGCGGCAATTCCGCGGCGTTACTTCTGGAAGATGCCGGCGAGCGCCGCCGCCAGGTCCAGTTGAGCAAACCGGTAGCCGGCCTGTTTGAGTTTCATGGGCTGCACCCGCTGGCTTGCCAGCAACAGCGCGTCGGCCATTTCCCCCAAGACCAGGCGCAGCACAAACGCCGGTGCGGGAAAAAGGGCGGGCCTGCGCAATGTTTTGGCGAGGACGCGCGTGAAATCGGCATTCTGAACCGGGTAGGGCGTCACGGCATTGACCGGCCCGGAAACTTCGGAATTTGCCAGCGCAAAGCAGATGGCCCCCACCGCGTCTCGCAGCGTAAGCCACGACATCCACTGGCGGCCAGAACCGAGCCGCCCCCCTGCCCCCAGCTTGAAAGGCAGCGCCATGCGCGGCAGCGCGCCCCCGTGCGCCGCCAAAATGATTCCAAACCGCAGCATCACCACCCGCGCTCCGAATTCGGCCCCGCGCGCGGTTTCCGCTTCCCATGCGCGGCAGAGCCCGGAAAGAAAATCGCCGCCCGGGGCGCTGGTCTCCTCGAGGACTTCATCGCCGCGATCGCCGAAATAGCCGATGGCCGAAGACGCCACGATGACCCGCGGCGGGCGTTGCAATTTGGAGAGGACCCCGATCAGATGCCGCGTGGCTTCAATGCGGCTCGTGCGCAACACCATCTTCCGCGCCGCACTCCACCGCCCGCCGGCAATGGACGCGCCAGCCAAATGGACCAGGGCGTCCGCGCCCTCCGCGGCTGCCGCGTCGAATTCCTGGCGGGCTCCGACGGGTGTAGGCTCTACTTGGAGCCTACCAGATAGAGGTTCCCGCACCCGTTCACCGCCAACCGGATCCCACCGGACGGTTTGCCCCCGGGCGCCGCTTGCGTCGCGTTGCCCGGTTTCCGGACGCACCACCCGCACGATCGCATGGCCCTCCTGTTCCAGCGCTTCGATCAGCGCCGTTCCCAGGAAACCCGTTGAGCCTGTAACCAGAATGCGCATCAGCGGAACCTCCCCCAGCTTATGTCAAACTACGGCGGCGCGCCGCCGAGGTCAACCAAATCCGTATTTTTCACAAGAACGCAGCATCAGTTTCCCGCCGGTCTGACAGAGTTGAGATCTGACAGTTGAGAGTCGAGAGCCAAGATTCATCCCGGCACGCGATTCCCCGCTTTTCGAACTCTCGACGGCTGATGCTGCGCACCAACGGTGACGGGAGTATTTCGGAAATAAACGAAGCGCCCAAGCCCGTGCGCGACCTGTGCGGCTACTCCGACGCAATCTGCGCTGGCAGCCTAATTCCCAGGTTTGATTTGGTACAACCTCGGAATTAGGCAACCTCCCATTCCAGATTCCGGACCGAATTTCTTCGTAGCGCACGAAGATGCCGCCCTCAATTACGAATTGGAAACGCCGCTAAATCTGGGAACCGGATTTGCGAGGACGCCGTGCTAAGATTTTAGGAACCCGGTCCTTTCTCTGTGAAATTTCCAGGCCGAAAGTCCTGGCTGAATTGCGGGATACCCGATGTTCGCCAAAAAACCGATCAGTCAGGGACGGATTGCCATCTTCCGGGTTGGTTTTTTCATCACTATTCTGTACCTTTTTGTGGGCTTCGGGGAGCTTCCCGCCCGCGCGCAAATTTCCCCCGGACCACTCTCTAGAGCGCACCAGGCGCTGACCGGGCCGACCAATTGCACAAAGTGCCACGATTTGGGACGCGGCACCGCGCAATTAAAGTGTCTCGATTGCCACACGGAAATCCGTGAGCGCGTTGCCAACCGGCGCGGCCTGCATGCCACTTTCGTCGGGACGAATCCGGCGGGCCAGGAGTGCGCGCGCTGCCATTCCGAACATAACGGGGAGAATTTCGCACTCGTTCACTGGGAGCCGAACCGCGAATCGCTCGATCACAGCAAAACCGGGTTCGCGCTCGAAGCGAAACATGCGGGCGTATCCTGCGCGAGCTGTCACAAGGCCGCCAACATTCCACTGGCCGCGCGCGCCGGCATTCAGGTGAAAGATCTGAACCGCACCTACCTGGGCCTTTCGCGCGATTGCGTGAGCTGCCACACGGATGAGCATCACGGCCAAGTGGGCGCGGAGTGCGCGCGCTGCCATACCTTGACAGGCTGGAAACCGGCGTCACGTTTCAATCATGCGGCGTTAAAGTATCCTCTCACCGGAGCGCACGAGCCGCTGGCCTGCGTGAAATGCCATACCGTTATTCAGGACGCAAAGCCCTATATGAAATATACGGGGCTTCCATTCGAGAAATGCACCGGGTGCCACGCCGATCCGCACAAGGGCAGCTTCACCGGGACCTGCCAGAGTTGCCACACGACGGCGAGTTGGACGCGCGTGGCCCAATTGGTGGGTTTCGACCATGCGAAAACGAAATTTCCCCTGTTCGGAAAGCATAAGACGGTGGCTTGCAGCGATTGCCACACGCGTGGCGATTTCAAAACGCCAGTGGCGCACGCCAAATGCATGGATTGTCACAAAGACGCGCATCGCGAGCAATTCAGAGCGCGGGCGGACCACGGCGAATGCGCGTCGTGCCACACGGAAGATAACTGGAAGCCCTCCACGTTCGGCGTGAACGAACATGCGGCCACGAAATATCCGCTCGAAGGCCGCCATGCCGCGGCAACTTGCGACAAGTGCCATCTGCCCAAGGGCAAGGACACCGAATTCAAGATTTCAGCGACACAGTGCAAGGACTGCCACCAGGACATTCATAAAGGACAGTTTGCCGCGGCGCCGGCACTGAATCGCTGCGAAACATGCCACAACCTGCAAGGGTTCCGTCCCGCGGTGTTCGCGCTGGCCAGGCATAAAGAAACGCGTTTCCCACTGACCGGTGCGCACCTGGCTGTCCCTTGCGCGGACTGCCACAAACCCGTGCCGGAGGGATCGGCGACTCCTGTGCAATTCCGATTCGAGGACCGTTCCTGTACCGCCTGCCACCAGGATCCGCATCGCGGCGAATTCCGCGCACGGATGGAGGCGCGCCGCGCAGACGGCTCGCTTGCGGGCTGTGAGGCCTGTCACACGACCGCGAAGTGGAGCGAATTGGCGCGCTTCGACCATGCGGCCACGAAATTTCCTCTGACAGGCATGCACCGCGGGATCGCCTGCCTTGACTGCCATCGTCCCCCTGCGATGGAGATGACGCTGAAGAATGTGGATTTCTCAGCTGCTCCGAAACTGTGCTCCGGCTGCCATGAGGACCCGCATGCGAAACAGTTTGCCGCCCGGCCGGATGCCGCTGACTGCTCGAGTTGTCATGACGACACACGCTGGAAACCGGCTCATTTTGACCACGACAAACGGACGAAGTATCCACTCGATGGCGCTCACCGAGACGTGCCCTGCCTGGCCTGCCACAAACTTACGCGGGAAGTGGCCGGCAAGACGGTGATCTTCTATAAGCCAACTCCCAGCCAGTGCAAGGACTGTCACGGAATGAATTAACTCTTGGACGCCAGACGAACTCTCGGGGAACTCGTTTCGGAATGGTGGGGGGTCTGTCGGTGTCCGAAGTCGCGCAATATCCCCTGTACCATGAACATGAACTCGTTCTGGCACTCAGGACAGTATGCAACGCTATTAGCAGGGCATAGCATCTATAGGGCCAGCTTTATGCGCCTGGCGGTTGGAGCGCGACTCAATAGAGGCGTTGTATTGTGCTAGGTCTAGGTATTTTGCAGATTATACTTGGTTTATTAACACTTCAGCCGCTCCCTCAGGCTGCGTCTCGTCCTGCGCAGCTACCCGGTACACGCAACCCCCACGGCACGATCAACATTCCTTGCAACAATTGCCATACCTCCACCAGTTGGAAGCCCATCCGTGGTATTCCCGAATTTACCCACGAAAAGACTCGCTATCCTCTCCGCGGGATGCACGAGAAGGTTGAGTGCATGCAATGCCATACCAAGCTGGTGTTCACGAACGTCGGTCCAAAATGCGCGGACTGCCACGCCGATATTCACCGGCGGCAGTTCGGCGCCAACTGTGACCAATGTCACACGATAAGTGGTTGGAATGTTTCCGTACAGGCGATTCGGAACCACTTCAACCGCTTTCCGCTAGTGGGCGCACACGCGGCGCTGGATTGCGCCGCTTGCCACAAGGGCATCGCGACGGGACAGTTCCAGGGGCTGCCAACGCAGTGCTATTCATGCCATACGAGAGAATTTCAACAGACCACCAATCCAACCCACCTGACCTCGGGCTTCCCGACGGCCTGCGAGCAGTGTCATGGGATGAACACCTGGCTTGACGCCAAGTTTAACCATCAGCAGGTGACCGGGTTCGCGTTGATCGGGGCGCATGCGCAGTTGCAATGCACCGCTTGCCACATCGGAGGAAAATTCCTGGGAACGCCGGCGACGTGCGTGGGATGCCATCTGAAAGATTTTCAGGGCGCGGCCAATCCCAATCACGTCCTGGCGGGGTTCCCGCAGACTTGCCAGACCTGCCACACCACGACCGCCTGGCAGCCCGCCAATTTTAATCACAACACATTAACCAAGTTTCCGCTGACCGGCGCCCACGTCGCAGTGGCTTGCGCACAGTGCCACATCAATGGCGTCTTCGCGGGCACGCCGACAACTTGCGTTTCCTGCCATTTGAAAAACTTCCAGGGCACAGCCAACCCCAACCACGCGGCGGCGGGATTCCCTCAGACTTGTGACACCTGTCACACCACGACCGCCTGGCAACCCGCCAATTTCAATCACAATACGTTTACGACGTTCCCGCTGACCGGCGCGCACGTGACTGTGGCATGCACGCTCTGCCACATCAATAGCGTCTATGCCGGCGCACCGACAACCTGCGTTGGGTGCCACCTGAAGAATTACCAGGGGACCACGAATCCTGCTCACGCGGCAGCAGGGTTCCCGACCGACTGTACGCTCTGCCATGCGACCACAGCCTGGACAGGAGCTGTCTTCAATCACGCGACGACGGGCTTCCCGCTAACTGGCGCACATACAACCGTGGCGTGCTCCAGTTGTCACGTCAACAACAACTACAGCCTGACCGTAACCACCTGTGTTTCCTGCCACTTGAACTTGTACCAGACCACGACAAGTCCGAACCACGCATCGGTTGGTTTCCCGACCGACTGCACGCTCTGCCACACGACCACGGCGTGGCAACCCTCTACGTTCAATCACAACACGACGGCTTTCCCCCTGACTGGCTATCACGCCACATCGGTTCCGTGCGCGAGTTGCCATGTAAACAACAATTTCACGACGCTGCCGACCGATTGCTACGGCTGCCATAAGACAGATTACCAGGCCACAACGAATCCGAACCACGCCGCCGCAGGGTTCCCGACGACATGCACGACGTGTCATACCACCAGCAGTTGGTTGGGAGCGACGTTCAATCACACCTGGTTCAATCTGAACCATGGCGGAGCCAACGGCGTGTGCTCTACCTGCCATACGAATTCCGCCGACTATGCGGTCTTCGTATGCACCAATTGCCACACGAAGGCCCAAACCGATCCGCATCACAGCGGTGTGAATGGTTACGTCTGGAATAGTGCCAATTGTTATCAATGCCATAAGAACTAAGAACGGCGGAAGATTCGAACGCAAGGCAGCAACGCACCGCCGGAAAAAAGGCAAAGGAATGATCAGAGCGAGACAACTGGGGGCCTTGCTGCTGTTTGCGCCTTGCGCCTTTGCGCAAACGGCGACGAATCCTCCAGCGGCGCCCGTGATTACCAGCCTGAATGTGTCAGGGCAAGGCGCGGAGGTGCGCATTGAAGTGAGCGCCACCGCGGCTGTCACTTCCGCGAAGGTCACCTCCGTTTACGGGGACCGCATTGCGCTGGACCTGCCAGGCGTTGTGCTCGATATGAACGCGCGGCGCATCCTGGTGAAAAAGAATGGCGTGCGCGCCGTGCGCATCTGGCAACAAAGTACGAATCCGCCGCTGGCGCGCATGCTCATCGAACTGGATCGGCCTATCCCGTACCTGTTGTCCTCGGAGGGAAACAATGTTGTCGTCCGGATCGGGCCCGGCTTGCAGCAAAAGGAACAACGGGCTTCGCAAGAGAAGCAGCAGCCATCCAAGCGCCCGGATACTGTGGCCCCTACAGGACGCACCTCGCCTGTCGTCTCGGCTGCCGAGGCCGTGGCCGGAATTTTCCGGCGGGGCGGAAAATCTTCATCGTCATCGGAAGGCGCAGAGGCGCCGCCGAGCCAGCCGGTGCCGCAAGGCCCCTCTGCAGCACCAGCGGCGCAGGCGCAAGAGCCGGTAACACCCGTTGTTGATTCGAGTAAGGAAGCCAATTGGTCCGTTGCCGTGATGCCGGAGAATCCTGCGCCGAACGCCGCCGAGGGACCGGCAGCAGCGCAATCCGCGGCCCCTGTGGTTTCTGCGCCACAGGTGTCCGAGGTTGCAGAAAACAGTTCTTCCCTGGCGCCTGCTGCTGGCCCGGAACCTGCAACGCCAGCTCCGGCTGCTGTGCTAAATGAAGCGCCTGCTCCATCACCAAAGGCCGCCAAACCGCCGAAGCCTGCTCGGGAAGCTTCCGAGACGGACATGCGGACGCTCATGGAGTTTGCGAACACCGGAATGCGCACCGCCTTTCATGTCAAATACGTACAACAGGGGACGGCCTACCTGGACGGAGGACGGAGCGCCGGCCTCGCCGAAGGAATGACGCTCACTGTGAAGGGGGCGGAGATCGTAAAAGATGAGGATAAGGATAAGACAGCCGAGACCGGATCGAGCGGCAACACCGGCGGGGCGGTCGCGGAACTCGTCGTTGTCGGCGTTGCGGAAACCTCCGCTGTCACCGAGATCCGCGCACCGAAGCGCGACGTCGTGCCGGGCGACCTTGCTTACCTTTCCTCGGAGGATACCCGGGCGCTGGTGGATCAGCACACCCTGGGCGCGACGCGGAAGTACCCGGCGGTCATTTCGTTTACCGAGAGTGACCTGCTCGACGAAGAGGCGCGCGCCTACGTGCCCCGGGCTCCCCTGCCTTCGGTGAATCGCGCGCGCGGACGTATAGGTGTCGATTACATGGGGACGATAAACCGGGACGCTTCCCAGGCGCGGAGCTCCAGCGTTGGCGTCGTGTTCCGCGGGGATTTCACGCGCATTGGCGGGACCTACTGGAACTTGAGCGGCTACTGGCGCGGGCGGATCAACTCGTTCTCCTCGTCCCAACAGCAGACACTCCAGGACCTGCTCAACCGGACCTATCACCTGGATTTGACCTATCAAAATCCCGGTTCGCGCTGGGTCGCGGGAGTGGGCCGGATGTACCTGCCATGGGCAAGCAGCCTGGACACAATCGACGGGGGATATTTCGGGCGGCGAATCGGCAAGGGTGTGACGGCCGGAATTTTTGCGGGTTCGACGCCAGACCCCACCTCGTGGAACTACAATCCCGACCAGCGCCTCGGCGGAACGTTTGTCAACTTCGCGGGAGGGAGCTTTGATAACACCCACTACTCGAGCACTTCCGGTGTGGGAATCAGCCTGCTGAAGTGGACATCGCAGAGGCCATTCGTTTTTTTCGAAAACACGGTCACCTACAAACGTGTTTTTTCGATTTACCATTCGCTCCAGGCGGATAGTCCGCGCGGCAATCCGGCGGCGCCCTCCCCCGGCGCAGGAATCAGCCAGAGTTTCCTGACCGCCCGGCTGAGTCCCATCCCACGGGTCGAGCTCACACTCAACCACACCTATTTCAGGAATATTCCGACGTTCGATCCGGCGCTGATAGGGACGGGCCTGCTCGACAAGTACCTCTTCCAGGGCATGAGCGCAGGTGTGAGGGTGGAAGTTGTGAAACCGATTTCCTTATACACGGAGATGGGACAGAGCAGCCGAACAGGTGACGCCAAGCACTCTCTGAACCAGATGTACGGGATCACATTCGGAAAACTGCCCTGGATGGGCTTGCGCGCCGACGCGCGCTACTCCCGGTTCAACAGTTCCTTTGGCGCCGGGACGTATCGCGCCGTGTCGTTTTCGCGGAGTTTCGGGGATGGTTTCCGCCTGGACGTGCTGGGGGGAGATCAATCGGTCGTATCGGCGCTCGCCGGGAATCAGAGCGCGCGATTCTTGACAACCTCGGTGGACACGTCGCTCGGCGCCCTGTTCTTCCTGCAGGGAGGGCTCACGATCTATCGCGGGCAGCTTCAGAACTACGACCAGTGGTTTTTCACTCTCGGATACCGGTTCGATTCGAAGGGGAGGCACAAGTGACAAAGGAGCGCGTTCCATGCGCAGCGTGAAAATGGCGGTTCTTCTCGCCTCCATCGTCCTTGCGGGCGTTGCGGCCCGTCCCGCGCGGGCCGCGGGCGACCCTCTGGAAGAATTGCTTCGCCGGACAAGCGAGCAGGTCACCTTGTATCTCAATCGAATTTCGGAAGTGAGTTGCAATGAACGCGTCACGCAGGAAAAGCTCGGCGACAGCGGAAAGGCGGTCGAAAAGGAAGAATCGGCGTTCAATTATCTGATCCTTCTCTCCAGTTCGAATGGGGAGCTGAATCTGGTGGAGTCACGCCTCGCGGACGTGGACAAGCCCGCGAAGAAACTTCAGCGCCCGCTGCTGGTGAGCAATGGTTTTGCAACGTTGTTTCTCGTCTTTCATCCGTACTACGCGGCTGGATTCAAGTTCAGCATCGCGGGGGAGGAAACCGTCAACGGGCGGCTGCTTGCCAAGGTCCGCTTCGAGCACGTTCCCGGCACACGAACGCCGGCAGCCCTGTCCGTAGGCGGACGGGAGTTCCCCCTGGACCTTTCCGGCGCCGCCTGGATCGATTTTGAAACCGGAACCATCACGAGAATCGTCGCGGGAATTGAGACGGGAATGGAGGATGTAGGACTGCGAACCCTGCGATCCGACATCCTGTATGGGCCGGTCATCTTCCACAATTCGCAAGATGCTTATTGGCTGCCCTCGCAGGCGACCATCGAAGTGGAAACGCGGCATCAGCACTGGCGCAATGTGCACCAATTCTCAGAGTACAAGCGATTCTCCGTAGACACTAAGGAGCAACTGGGACACCAATGAGTACAAATATCAGCGTTCCCCGAATCATGGCGGCTCCGGCCGACGCGGAGCGAGGGCACCGCGCCCGCCTGGGCATTGCCTATTCGATTGCCGCGCTCCTGACCTTGATTCAGCTCGCCTATGGATTCAACTACTATATTCTTACCCAGGCGGAGCGCGCTCTCTCGCCAAAGCACGCCCTCCTGAAACCCAGCGGAACGATCGGGCTGCGCCTGGGCATGATTGGTTTCGTTTTGTTCCTGATCGTGTATCTCTACCCGCTTCGAAAACGGTGGGCCTGGCTGGGGAGGCAGGGCAATTCGCGCCACTGGCTGGATTTTCACGTCTTACTCGGGCTGACGGCGCCGGTCCTCATCGCGTTTCACTCTTCCTTCAAGTTCTCCGGGATCGCCGGAGTAGCTTTCTGGATCATGGTGGCCGTGGCGTTGAGCGGCATCGTCGGGCGCTACATCTACGCACAGGTTCCGCGGAGCCTGAACCTCGCCGAGGTGTCGCTCCATGATGCTAAAGAACAGAGCGCAAAACTGGCTGCGCAGTTGAACAGCCTGGGAATTCTCTCGCCACGCGACGTGGAATCGCTTTTGCGCCTTCCGGATTTGCAGCAGTCCGAACAAATGTCGCTACTCACTGCCCTGTGGAAGATGATGCTTTTCGATCTGGGATTTCCGCTGCGCGTCTGGCGGCTGCGGCAAAAAATGCTCTGGTCGCACAGGAAGGGCGCGTCGCTGGTGGGTTTCGGGCACAGCCAAAATGTCGCGCTGGAACGCGCCATTGCGACGGCCCGGGAACAGACGGTGCTTGCCAAGAAAATCGTCTTCCTTTCGAAATCGCAGAAGATGCTGCATCTCTGGCACTTGATCCACCGGCCATTCAGTTATTCTTTTGCCTTGCTCGCCTCCATTCACGTGATCCTGATGTTGGTGCTCGGATATTATTAGTCTAGAGATCTCTATTGGAACGTTTGGAATTGAGAATTTCCGGAGAACCCAGGGAATGACTGAAAGTCTCATGACGTTTTTGATCTACGGTTTCTGCGCCATCGTTATTGCGGTCCCTTTTATTCTGTATCAGATGAAATTAAAAAAGAACGAAGCGCGGGCGCATGAGGCCGCGGAAAAGGGGAAGCTGTATTCCAGCGGGCCTAAAGCCCAGCATCCGCACATTGACTCGGTCTATTGCATCGGCTGCTCGACTTGCACGCAGGTTTGCCCGGAGGGAGACGTGCTTGCCATGCTGGGCGGCAAGGCGGTGATCGTCAACGGCTACAAGTGTGTCGGCCACAGCCTGTGCGCCGAGGCCTGCCCGGTCGGCGCGATCACCATGGTGATGGCCAGCCCGAGCATGGGCGCCGACATGCCATCCCTGACGCCCGAGTATGAAACGAGCATCCCGAATTTATTTATTGTGGGGGAACTCGGTGGTTTGGCCTTGATCAAGAATGCCATTAACCAGGGGCGCGATTGCGTTGATACGATTACCAGCAGAATCACAGCAATGGGGGCTGCCCGGTCCGTCCCGGACGTTTACGATGTACTGATCGTCGGAGCCGGCCCGGCGGGGATCAGCGCGTCGCTGCGCGCCATCGAGAACAAGCTCCGCTATATGACCGTCGAGCAGGATGAGATTGGGGGCACGGTTGCAAAGTACCCTCGCCAGAAACTCGTACTGACAAGCCCCGTGAACTTTCCCATGCACGGAAAGTTCAAGAAGATGCAAATCTCGAAGGAAGAGCTTCTTTCTTTCTGGGACAAACTTCGGGAGCGAACAGATTTCAAAGTTCGCGCCGGCGAGAAAGTGGAGGACATAAAGAAAGGACCGGACGGCATTTTCACTGTCGTGACCGCCAAAGGCGAGTACCGCTCGCACGCGGTCGTGCTGGCGCTGGGCCGGGCCGGCACTCCGCGGAAACTCGGAGTCAAGGGAGAGGATCTGCCGAAGGTGATGTACAGGCTGATCGAGGCGGACCACTACATCAACAAGAGAATCCTCGTGGTGGGCGGAGGCGACAGTGCTGTCGAGGCGGCCATGGGGCTGGCGCATCAGAACGGCAACAAGGTCACGCTGTCGTATCGCAAAGAATCGTTCAGCCGGATCAAAGAACGTAACACCCAGCGCATAGAAGAGTGCGTGCGCACGGGGAAAGTCACTGTGATATTCAATTCCAGCCCCGTCGAGTTCAAAGAAAATGTCGTGCTCCTCGATGCCCAGGGCGCGGTGCGGGAGATTCCCAACGATTTCGTCTGGATTTTTGCCGGCGGCACTCCTCCCAATGCCTTTCTCAAACAAATTGGCATCGAGTTCGGAACGCGCGATGTGACACTAGAGGCGAGCACTGAGGCGAGGCAGGTTGCCTTGGCCAAGAAGCAGCTCGTCGAAGCGTAGAAGCAGCCATCTCAGGAACAACAAAGAGCGACAGGCATCGTGGGGGATGAGGTCAAAATGAAACGCACATTTTCAATCGCACTAGCCTTTTCACTTGTGATTTTTCTGGCCGGGTGCAAGAAGAATGCCGCCAGCCCCGAAAATGAAATTCGCATGGCCATCGAAGCGCACCTGGCGCACAAGGGCACGCTGAATTTGCAAGCCTTCGACACGGTCGTGAAGCAGGTCACAATCCAGGGCGAACACGCGCAGGCTCAAGTTGAATTTCACGTGAAGAATGGTCCGGGGATGATGCAGTTGACCTATGCGCTCGAACGGAGCGGAGGAAATTGGGCGGTCGTCGAATCCAACCCCGTCGGCGCCGATTTCTCTCATCCGTCGCTCGACCCATCGCAATCTCCGGCGGCGGGCGCACCGGTTCAGCCGAACGCCGTTTTGTCCGAAGCGCTGAGAAATTTCAAAACCGGGACGCCCTCCGCATCGCCGAGCCTCCCGCCGGGACATCCCCCAGTGGTAGCCTCTCCTCCGACGCCCCCTCGGTAGACCAACTGCTTCCCTGTGCCGCTGCTCATCATCGCCGTCCTGCTCAGAAATTAGAAAAGGGAAAACCAGCGGTTACGATTCTAGAAACCGCAACCCGAAGGCTGATTTGGGATTTTATTGTGATGTGTAAGCTTTGGTAGCGCTAGCGGGAATCGAACCCGCATTTTGGCCTTGAAAGGGCCACGTGCTAACCGTTGCACCATAGCGCCACAGAAGTGAAAAAACGTGGTGAAGCTAGAGTAGAGGAAAGCTGAGGAATTGACAAGGCGCGGGAAGACAGGCCGGTTCCCACCACGCTGATCATCACGAAACTATGTTGATAGCCGAGAATCTGCTTCTGAGCATTCCGCCGCGGGCGGCAAAGCGAACAGCCCTGCCGGTACTCGCGCAACGTGTAAAAAAAGGCCGCCGAAGCAATCTCATCCACCACGCGGGCGCCCCGCAAAGAAGCATGGGAACCAAATTCTCGGCCATCGGACCAAATGGGACTGGCGATGCTGTTGTGGGGTAGATTCTACCCTCCAGACTGAAATCGAGACTTTTGCCCTTACTCGCACGGGACCTAAGTGGCTTCGCAGCAATTTCTTACGCGAAGCGGCCGCGCTGGCAAGAGGCGTGCTTGATTGAATGGCCAGGGTCGGAATAGATCACGGCCGAGGATTGCACTGATGATAACAGCCACGCGCACCTGC
This sequence comes from Terriglobia bacterium, assembly GCA_041480265.1. Classification (GTDB taxonomy): domain Bacteria; phylum Acidobacteriota; class Terriglobia; order Acidiferrales; family UBA7541; genus Palsa-360. The sequence continues at coordinate 39,614 of JBGOZP010000025.1, forward strand.
CACACAGCGAGTTGCACGACGGATGTCCCTGAAGTGCTCGAAAAAGAAGGTCTCTGCCTCAGCCACTACATGGAAGAGGGATTCCAGAAGCTCGCAGCAGCGCAGGACGCCGTTCATGGCGGGCAGAAGGTAGACCGCCAAACCCTGGAATGGCTGCTCGCTCAAGTGGATTTCGCGGTCGAAATGTTGGCCCAGGAAGGCACGAAATGGGACGCAGACCAGCGCTCCAGCCTGCTGGAATTGTTGCTGGGAGTAGCCAACTTGCATGAACATGCGCGGCAGAGCGCCGTCCCGGGCCGGCACTAGTCTTGGTGGGGTATCCATGTCGGCACCACGGTTGCCCTCTGCGGTTGTGGTCGCATTCGGCCAATTATAAAATTATGAAGTTGCGTGCAATGTTGCATTGATTAATGCAGTCCTGCCATCGGGCGGTGTTACAAGTAACGCGGGGAAGATAAAATGTCTTGTTGCTCCCGCACCGGAAAACACTAGATGGTCAAAAAATCCAGCGCAAGCCGTGGAACCGATGAACTGCTGTCGCCCACGCATTTTGAGGTGACGCTCCCAGCGAACATCAACAACATCTCCCCCGCTGTTTCCTGGGTCATGCGGTTGGTAGGCGAGATGGAATGCGTGGCCGGAAAAGAATTTGAAATTGAGATGGCGCTGCGCGAGGCGCTGGCGAACGCCATTGTGCACGGGTGTAAGGCGGACCCGAACAAGAAAATTGAATGTTGCGTGACGGGCGGCAAGGACCGCGGAATTCTCATTGTGGTGCGCGATCCCGGCGAAGGGTTTGACCTCTCAAAACTTCCCAGCCCCACCGATGAGCAAAACGTGTTCGCCGATCACGGGCGAGGGATTTATCTGATCAACACGCTGATGGACGAGGTTCAATATAAACGCAACGGCGCCGAAATCCACATGCGCAGGTACTGAGGACCATGCCCGTCGAGCCCACAATCAAATCTTCGGCCAAAGCGCCGGACAATCTTGACCGGTTCCGTCCGGAAATGCCGCATATCCCCGGCGTCAACCATGGGCCCCCAAGCGCCTCTACACGCGCGAGCAGTGCGAATCCAAAACGCATCGCGCAAATTGGCGGACTTGCGGCCGGTGCGCTTCTGATCGGGCTCGCGGCCCTGTGGTTGGTAAAGAACCCGCGTCACAGGTCGCCGGAATCCCCTTCCACCGAAACACTGGCGGCGGAACCCTCCTTGCCCGGGCTTCCGCCAGCAGCGCCATCCAACACAAAACTGACGAGCGAAGGTGGCACCATAGCGGCAACCGCCGAAGAGCTTGCCAAGCCATGGTCATCGAACAAATTCACATTTATAAAGCCATTCACCCGCGAAAATGTCGACGCGATGGTGATCCGGCTTCCCGGCGGAGTCCTCTGGGCCTTCGGGATCCAGGAGCCGTACGGGAAGTGCGAATTGGAATACGTGACCGACTTGGGGCAAATGGCAAAGCAGTATGGATATCGCGCTACCCACCCTATGGTGGTCAACCCATGCAACAGCACAGTCTACGATCCATTGAAGGCCAGCTCGCTGGGCGGCGATGTTTGGGTGCGGGGTGAAATCGTGCAAGGCGCAGGTCTGCGGCCTCCCATTGCCATAAACGTTCAGGCCAGCGGCGACTCGATCATCGCCGACCGCATTGAGTGACACCCCCGTCGGATTCGGCGAGTGCCGCGGCGCTATCCTGCCTGCAGTGGTTTTGGTTTGCGCTGAATTGAGCAAAAGACGCACAGGCTGAAGAGTCTGTGTGGCTACTCGTTGCTCGGCGTGAATTATCTGCAGCAATTGCGAGTTTCTCCCACAACCGCGGCATGCAAAGCTATCGCGGGGACGCCTGTAAGCTTAGATAGCAGCTCGCAGATGTGGAG
>JBGOZP010000026.1:0-40192 GCA_041480265.1 Terriglobia bacterium
AACGGAACACTGCTCTGTTTAGGTTCTGATTGAGTACGGCCAGACGGATCGGTTCTCCCGGGGGAAGTATTGTCGGATCAACTGGCTAGATGGTGTTGCATCGACCGGTTGAGCTCGCAAGTGATATGAGAAAGGATTGCTTGATTTCTCATGGGGGATACTACGAAGTTATCAGCATTCGCCGCGGGAGTATTGGGCCTGACGCGTGTTTCGTTCTAAAGGAGCCCGATGCGCTTTGCGTTGGTCGCCTTGGCCAGTACGGCGGGAATGGATAGGCGAACAGAGGTAACAACGCTTTCACCAAGATCAAAGCATGGGCGTCGGCGTGCACATTTCCTATCGACGTTGTGACCAGCGATTTGGTATGCTGCCGAGCGGTGGCCCTGTTCCCGAGCAGGGTAATCAGTATATGCACTCAGGGGAGGCGCACATGAGGATGTTTAGGGACTCGCCGGCTAGGCTCGGTAAGGACGTGAGCGGGCAGGGGATAGTGGAGTACTTGTTACTCCTTATGCTGATCGCCTTCTCGATCACAGCAGGAATGAGGGTATTGGCGAGTGATGTTCGCAGCTATTTCACGGAAACGGGCAGCAAGATCGGGGTCTACATAACCAGCACTAGCAGTGGCACTAGCAGCAGCGGCACTGGCCGTGGCACTAGCGCTGGCACTGGCAGCGGCACTGGCGATGGCACTAGCGCTGGCGATGGCACTAGTGCTGGCACTGGCAGCGGCACTGGCGCTGGCACTAGCGCTGGTACTAGCGCTGGCACTGACAGCGGCACTGGCGCTGGCACTGGCGCTGGCACTAGCGCTGGTACTAGCGCTGGTACTAGCGCTGGCACTGACAGCGGCACTGGCGCTGGCACTGGCGCTGGCACTAGCGCTGGTACTAGCAGCGGCACTGGCGGTGGCACTGGCGGTGGCACTGGCGGTGGCACTGGCGATGGTACTGGCGGTGGCAACAAGTTCGGCAACAAGTTCGGCAACAACGGCGGCGGAAACTGACTGGATTCTTTCTGTAATGCGGGGTAGCCCTTCCGGGTTACTCGCTTCTTCGAAATAACCTTGCCCGTAGCGAGTGTGCGGCAACGCGAAAGCAGTGTCTGGAATAGTCAAAAGCAATGAAGGGAACGTGCCTTTCGGAGCTTGCAGGTTCGAGACTACTCTAAACGGATTTAAGTCCTTCATGGAAACCATCAGCGTCTCCAAGTAGACTCCGAACACGAACGAAATCATGATCGAGCTGCTTGTGGGCGTCTAAGAACGTCCCCCGCTGTTCCATTTTTCGCTAGGGAAGGAGACAGAGGTATGCCAGGCCGGCTGCAGAGCAAAGTGGCGATGATTACAGGGGGTAACAGCGGGATCGGGGAGGCTGCCGCGCGCCTGTTTACGCAAGAGGGGGCCAAAGTCGCCATATTGGCCCGCCGGGAAGCAGAAGGGTATGCCGTCCAACAAGCAATCCGGGCAGATGGCGGCGACGTGACATTTTTTCCCTGCGATGTCACCAACCGCGCGGCCGTAGAGTCGGCCGTCGCCCAAACCGTCTCCACCTATGGCGGATTGCACGTGCTCATCAACAACGCCGGGGGTGGCGCGCGCGATATGTTCCCGGACGAATCCGATGAGGTATGGGAGCGCGTGCTGCGGGTTAATTTGACCGCCTGCTTCTTCACTTGCAGGGCGGCCTGGCCGCACCTGATTAAGGCCGGGGGCGGGGCGATCGTGAATGTGTCCTCGTTGGCGGCGGTGTCCGGCGTGAGCGACGCCGTATTGGAACGGATGCCCATGCTTCCCTCCGCTTCGTATGTTGCGGCAAAGGCTGGGCTGGAAGGCTTCACCCGCTATATCGCCAGCCTGGGGGGACGCCACAAGATTCGCGTCAACTGTGTGCGCCCCGGCCAGGTGCTCACGCGACGGCTTACGACAGCGGCCGGCGAGCATGTCTTTGCGCGTCATTTCGAAATGTGGCAGTTGATCAAAGGTCCGGGTTATGCGGAGGACGTGGCCAACGCGATGCTGTTCCTGGCATCTGACGAGGCGCGATTTATCACGGCGGAGATTATCAACGTGGACGGCGGGGCGGCGGCGAAATTGTAATTCTCCCGCTGAATCTGCGCGCCGGCCTTACAACCTGTTTCCTGGAAAGCGATCGTGAACCTGCTTTTCTGGATGTTATGCATGGACAGTCTTTCGGCAGACCAGTTATAAGTTACCCGGGGGACACGTGAAAAATCCCAAGGACCGGGCTCGGTTTGCGCTCCTTATCCTGTTCGCAATCAACCTTCTCAATTTCTATGATCGTTTCATGTTTGGCGCGCTGGCGGAGCCAATCCGCAAAGAATGGGCGCTCAGCGATTCGCAGATCGGGTGGCTGTCCACCGCATTCACGCTTCTGTACGCCACGGTTGGGGTGCCTCTCGGGCGCCTGTCGGATCGTGGGAAGCGCCCCAGAATACTTGGTCTTGGGGTCGCGTTATGGAGCCTATTGACGGCGGCATCAGGTCTGGCGTGGAGCTATGGTTCACTGTTTGCGGCACGATTGGGCGTAGGCATAGGCGAGGCAAGCTGTGCGCCCGCATCCAGTTCACTGATCGGGGATCTCTATCCCGCACATGAGAGGTCCCGCGCCCTTTCGTTCTTTATGATTGGTTTACCGCTGGGGACATTCCTGGGAACTCTGATCAGCGGACGTCTTGCCGCGGCTTATGGATGGCGCGTTGCCTACTATGTTGCCTGCACCCCCGGACTGGTTCTGGCGATTCTGGCAATGCGTATTTCCGAACCACCGCGGGGAGCCTCCGAAACATCGACCCGCGCCGGGCGACCCCACGAAGGCTCGCCTTATTGGTGCGTTTTGAAAATCCCAACGATTTGTTGGGTGATCGTCTCCGGCGCCCTATTCAATTTCTACATGTATGCCATTGGCACATTCTTGCCCGCTTTCCTGAGCCGATACCATGGGCTCGATCTGAAACAGGCCAACACGATTGCCGCGGTTGTCTTCGGAGGGGTCGGCGTCCCGGGCTTGCTGCTGGGAGGATGGGCGGCGGATCACGCTGGCCGGCGCATGCCGAGCGGGCGTCTACTGCTGGCTTCGATGGCAGCGCTTGTCGCAGCACCTTGCAGTTACTTGGCGCTGGCTCGACCAGCGGGAGAAGTGGTTACCTTCAGCCTGCTGATGGGAACCGGCTGCATGTTGAGTTACGTGTATTACTCAGGGGTTTACGCGGCCATCCAGGATGTCGTCCAGCCCAGTCTGCGCGCCACGGCCATGGCGATTTATTTCTTCGCGATGTACTTGCTAGGCGGAAGCTTTGGCCCTGTTGTGACGGGCCGGGTAAGCGATCATTTCGCTCGGCTTGCCATGGCCTCCGCGGGCGCAACTACTAGCACCGAGGCGTTCCGGGCCGCGGGTCTGCACAGTGCCATGTATGTGATACCTCTATGCAGCCTGATTCTCGCCGCAGTGCTTGCTGCCGCCGCACGCACGGTATCAAGCGACATGAACGAACTACAACTGTGGATGGCTCAACCTGTACCAAAACTCCCATAAGTGGCCGATACGATAGGAGAAACGCGAGAGCTCCCGCCGCGAGGGTTCATGCGCCGGGAGCTTTTGTGCACTCACTCTCAATCCTGCCTAATGAATTTGAACTCTCGGGGAATAGACATGGTCCTCCCGGGGCAGTTTTCCACATTCCGACAAGGCCGTTTCTCAGGAGTTAGGCTTACACTTAGAACCAGGCACTCGAACACAATATGTGAAAAGCTTCGAACGCCTTGGTGTTCGAATGGTGTAGGGGCTGAGAATGGGCAGGCGGGTGACGCCGCCGCCGGCCCTGTAGTAAAATTGCCCCACATTTAGCCCAAATTAACCGCGAAAAGGAGTATCGCCATGGCAAGTAAGTCCCCTGTCCGAATCTGGGTTGGCACGCGAAAGGGCGCGTTCGTCTTTTCATCGAAGGACCGGAAGAAGTGGGATGCGGACGGCCCATTTTTCGGCGGCCAGGAGGTCCACCACGTCGTGCAAGATGCGCGCGACCCCAAGCGCTATTACGCGGCGGTGGGGAACGCCTGGTTCGGTCCGCACCTGCACGCCAGCACCAACGGCGGCAAGACCTGGGAGACCTCCGAAAAGGGACTGGAGGTCAAAGGCATCAGCGGCAAGTCGTGGCAGGTGACGGAAAAGGGAATGGAACTTAAGGAGACACCGGATGCCACGCTCAAGCGCATCTGGAACATCACACCGGGCGCGGCGGATGAGCCGGGCGTGGTTTATCTGGGCGGCGATCCGGGCGTGCTGTTCCGCAGCGGCGACAACGGCGCGAATTGGGAGATGGTGCCCGGCCTGGACAATCATCCCACGCGCGAAAGGTGGACTCCGGGCGCCGGGGGCATGATGGTTCACTCGATTGCATGCCTGGGCAAGGGGCGGTTGATCGTGGGGATTTCCGCGGCGGGCGCGTTCCGATCAAACGATTCCGGCAAGACGTGGGAGCCCTTTAACGGCAACGTGCGAATCGATTTCGCGCCGGATAAATTTCCCGAGGTCGGCCAGTGCGTCCACAAACTAAAGGCGCATCCCAACAATTCCGGCGCGCTCTACCAGCAGAACCACTGCGGCGTCTATCGCGCTGATTTCGGCGCCAAGAAATGGGACGACATTTCCAAAGGCCTGCCGTCACGTTTCGGATTTGCTCTTGCCGTTCCGGCGGCCGAAAAGCAAACGCTGTTCACCATTCCCATCGATTCCTCGGAGGAACGGTTCGTTCCCGGCGGAAAACTCCGAGTGGCTCGCAGCCGCGACGGCGGCCGGAGCTGGAAGCTGCTCACAAAGGGCCTGCCGCAATCGAATGCCTACGTGCTGGTCCTGCGGGAGGGAATGACCTCCGACGACCGCGATCCGGCGGGCGTTTACTTCGGAACGTCCTCGGGGACGCTGTTTTCCACGCGGAACGCCGGGGACTCCTGGCAGGTATTGGCCGAGAACCTGCCACCGATCTATTCCGTTACGGCTGCCTTTCACTGAGAGAATGAATTGAGGTCTAACGAAGGGAATTCATGAGAGAGCCAGAAAAGATGTAAACGGGTCGCGGCCCATTGCCTCATGCGGGTCCATATAGCATGCCAAGATCCGGATGTCTAAAATTCAGTTCGACGGCACACCGTCGCCAAACAAACTCAGAATTCTGCGGGGCAAATGGACAAAGATGGAGGGAGAGGAGTTCGATCAAACTCGACACGGTGTTTGCAATACACGAATTACCGGGGCAGGTACGGTCATCGGTCAAGTCCTGATAAATCCTCTTATCGGCAACTAGCCAGTTTCTCAGTTAATAAGAACCGCGTTTATCAGGCTTGCGCCATCTAAGAAACTCCATTACGCTGTTGAAGATGCTTGCGGTGTCTTCCCCCCTCACCCGCTATCGGTTGTTCCAGTTGCAGTTCAAATTGTTTGTAAAAGGATGACGCATGACCCGTAAAAACACTTTGGCAAGCCTTGCTGTGGCGGTAGTGCTGAGTTTGTCCTTGACTGCTTGTAAGGACACAAAAACTCTGCAAGAGAACGAGCAATTGAAGGTTCAGGTGGCGGAACTTCAGAAAGAGAACGGCGAATTGGGAAATAATCTTACAACAGTGACATCTGCTCGCGATGCATTGGCGAAAGAGAACGCGACGCTTAAGGCGGAAACGAAGCCTCGCAAAATGAAGCGCTCCAAACCGAAAGCTTCCAGCCGAAAGCGTCGCCGGAGTTAAAGGTCCCGGCAGGATTAGGACCCGCACGTGGTGTGGAATGCGCGAACCCGGTTTTTATCGTTAGAAAAGAGAGGTTAGGAGCATGAAAACTTTTGAGGTGCAATTTCGCTATCGAGATCGAACTGAAGAAACAAAGGAATCGACGGTCCAATTGGATGCGTCGAGTCTTCCCGGAGCCGTTGCTAAGGCGGCGCGTGAGTTTGTTAAAGGCTTGGACAGGAAACAGAGATTCGATATGAACAAGAATGGACTCGAAATTACGGCCAAGTCTGTGGGCACGACAACGGAGGCGCAGGCAGGGACATCCACGGAAGCCGCCGCTAGTTGAGAAGTCGCGATCGGTCCTGCTCGAGATAGCCCTGGCGGCTGATGGGGGCGGCTCTGTTGGCAGATTGGTTGTGTCGCGGGCAGAGAAACGTACGATGCGCGAGCCGGAGGTCCCAATCGGGAATTCCAGTCCAGGTTTTTGCTCCAGAAAGCGGGCAAAATTCAAACATGCCCGCTTCCTACAATTCCATTTGCTGTTCATTGGGAGAGGGATTATCATGCGGTTAAGCTCCCCGCGTAGTTGATCTAGGAGGTCGTCATGTCCTTGCGCACCTTGCATCATTGTGCTGTTGCGATCGTCTTCACACTCATGGGAACTGCCGCAATGCACGGACAGTCGGCGGTAGAGTACGGAGTCATGACGTCGAATTCCGCCGGCGCTGTAGCGTCCGTGAAGTTGCCGGTCCCCAAGATGGGACTGCCCGATAGCCCATCGAGTGCGGGCCCCAGCGCGGCATCGAGTTCCACGCCTATTCCGGTGAGAACTCCCGAAGCGGCAGCGAAGACAAACCGGCAGTTTTTTCAGGACCATTCCGGCCCGGACGCGGCGCAGGTTTCCCTGCGCACCGTGCCGGATCATGCCCAGGCCTGGATTGACAGCAGATTCGTAGGAGCCACGCCTCTGGATTTGAAGCTTGCGCCCGGCCATCACCGAGTGATGGTTCGCGCGCCCAACATGCCGGAGTCCGTGCGAGAGTTCGACCTGGCCGCGAAACAAGCGCAGTTCATCGATCTCCCGCAGAAGTAGCCAAATTTTTTGTGGAAGACCGCGGCTTCCCGAGCACGATTCCCTCTCATGATGCGCTCAAGGTGAGGACACTGGGCGCCATTCTCGCTGACGTTGCCGCCTACCTCGAAATCGACCGAGCCGCGCTGATCGAAGATCTGTTCTCCAGGTAAGGCTGTAACGGCGTAGAATTGTTGTTGGACAAGACTCCAGGTCTTTCGAATTTCAACTGATGCGCAACAGTGAAGCTCAACGATACGCGAGGTGGTCGGCGGCGGCGGCGATGCTGCTGGCCGTGATGGTGCTGGGGGTGTATCTGCGGCGGCTATGGATCGTGAAGCAGGCGGAGAAGAAGGCGCCGCCGCCGGTTCCCACGACGGTCGAACAGCGCTCGGCGGAATTTTCCTTTTCGAAAGTCGAGGGGCAGCGGACGCTTTATACGGTGAAGGCGTCGCGGGCGACGGAATTCAAGGAGGGCGCCCGCAATTTGCTGGAAGACGTGTCCATCACCGTGTACGGGAAAAAGGGCGAGCGCAACGATATGCTGCGCACGCACGCGTGCGACTTTATTTCTTCGACCGGAAAAATTAGTTGCGCGGGCGAAGTGCAGATCAGCTTGCAGCCGGGCGGCGCGGCGTCAGCGAGCGGCAAAGCCATCCAGGTCGTGACGTCCGGCATTTCATTTGACCGCAACTCAGGATTGGCGCAAACAGACAAGCCGGTGACGTTCCGATGGCCCGAGGGGCAGGGCCAGGCTATTGGCGTGGAATACGATTCCAACAGCGGAGCTCTGCGTCTGGCCCACAACGTCGAGCTGACTTCGACGGTCTCGCCGTCGCAAGAAAATGCCGTCCATTTGACCGGCGACAGCTTAGTGTTCCGGCGTGAAGCGCGCACCGTGGAAGTGATGGGGACGGCCCACGCGCAGCAGGCGACGCACGACCTTGCGGCGGAGAGCGTGCTCCTGCAGCTTGATGAGTCTTTTCACCCGCGACGTTTTGTCGCCAGCGGCCACCCGCGGCTGCGCGACTCGGATGTCCAAGGCTCGACGGCGCTCGACGCGGATGAAATTTCCGCAGCGCTGACGCCCGCAGGCTCGGTCGAATCCATCGTTGCGACAGGGAACGTGCACGGAAGCCGAAAAACGTCCGCTGGCGAGGATGGGATCGAGGCAGGACGCATCCGGGTGGACCTGGCGGCCGGCCAGAATGTGCCGCGTGTTCTGACCGCGGGTGGTGGCGTCACGATGACGTCGCGCAGTGCGATGGCCGCTGGCGGGACGCGGCGCGTTGAGAGCGAAGCCCTCGATGTGCGCTTTTCGAACCGTTCGAGGCCGGGCCAGGCGCTGCTCGAGAGCGTGAACACACTCGCTCCGGCGCGCATCGAATGGCAAAACATTACGGCCGCCAACGGGAAATCCGTCAAGCAAACGATGCACATGCGCGGCCAGCGGATGAATCTTCAATTTGACGGACAGAATCAACTGCAGCAGCTCGTGAGCTCCGGCGGGGTCGAAGTCACCCGCCAGCTCGGCGACGGGCCGGAGCAGGCGACGGCTTCGCGCGAACTTACGGCGAAGTTTTCGAACACGGGCGAATGGTCCACGATCGAGCAAACCGGCGACGTGCGCTTGCGCGAGGGACCGCGCGCAGGACAGGGGGAACGCGCGCACCTGGATCGCGCCACGAATACGGCCACACTCACTGGCTCCGTGGTCCTTGCAGATGCCACCATGCGCACGACGGCGCAATCGGCGACGTTCACGCAGGGTTCGAATGAACTGCGGGCCGACGGCAATGTGCTGACCAGTGAGTTGCGCGCCGGGACCGGGAGCCTCATGAACCTCGCCGCCGAACCGGCAAATGTTTCCGCGGCGCATCTCGTGGCGGACGTAGTGCGAGGGCACGCCGTCTACTCCGGAGGCAGCCGGGTGTGGCAGGGAGATTCGGTCATCCAAGGCGATACAGTCGAATTGGACAACCCCTCGCATGTCGTGATGGCCCGGGGACACGTTCACGGGGTCTTTCCCCAAGCCGCCTGGACTCCGAAGGGAGGCCAAACGACGGGGCGGCCTGCCAGTCCGGGGACAGAGCTGTGGCATGTGCGAGGAGGCCTGCTTACCTATTGGGGAGCTGAGTCGCGCGCCAGGCTCGAACAGGATGCCAGCGCCGACTCGGCGGAAGGTTCGATCCATGCCAACCAGATCGATCTCTACTTTTCGACATCGGGTCCGGCTTCTTCGGCGAAGCAACTATCGCGCGCGGTGGCCACCGGTGACGTGACCGTTCGCCAGGAGGACCGCCGGGGTACGTCGAACAAGGCCGAATATGCGGCCGCAGAAGGCAAGTTTATTCTTTCCGAGGGTAAACCAACCCTATATGACTCAACTGGCAACACGACCACGGGGCGTCAATTGACCTTCTTTTTTGCGGATGATAGGATCGTGGTGGATTCGGAAGAAGGTTCGCGGACTGTTTCGCTTCACCGGGTCGAGAAATGACGTGGCATGCTCAAGCTCCAGGCCGTCGAGCTCAGCAAATCGTATCGAGGGCGTAAGGTCGTAGATGACCTCGATCTGGAAATTAGCCAAGGCGAAGTAGTGGGGCTTTTGGGGCCCAACGGCGCTGGGAAGACAACGACGTTCTACATCCTGGTCGGGTTGGCCCAGCCAGATTCCGGGCGCGTCCTGCTGAACGGGGACGATATCACCGACCTCCCCATGTACCTCAGGGCCCGCAGCGGGATTAGCTATTTACCCCAGGAGCCTTCGGTATTCCGCCAACTGACGGTCGAAGAGAACTTGTTGGCGGTGCTGGAGACTCTGCCGTTGACGGCGGAACAGCAACGCGACCGGCTCGAGGAATTGTTGGCACAGATGAAACTGGAAACCGTGCGACACAACGGAGCATACACGTTATCGGGTGGCGAGCGGCGGCGGTTGGAAATCGCGCGATCACTGGTGCTCGAACCGGCGTTTATTCTGTTGGACGAGCCGTTTTCCGGGATCGACCCGTTGACTGTGGTGGACATCCAGAAAATCATCAGCGAGCTAAGCCGCGAGGGCATCGGCGTGCTAGTCACCGACCACCAGGTGCGCGAGACATTGAGCGTCACCGATCGCGCCTACATTGTCCAAAACGGCAAGGTTCTCGCCGCCGGAACCCCTGACGACCTTAGCAGCAATTCGGAAGTCCGCCGGGTCTATCTCGGCGATCATTTTCGTTTGAACTGACTCCCATGAACTGGCTGGCGCCAAAACTTCATCTCCGGGTTGCGCAAAAGCAGATCCTTACGCCGGGCCTGGTTCAGATGGTGAGCGTCCTGGCGCTAAATCGTCTCGAACTCCGGGAGATGATCAACCAGGAAATGATCGAAAACCCGGTGCTGGAAGAATTGGCCGATGACCCGGTCATCACCGAAGACTACAGTGACGAAGCGTTCCTGAAAGCCGAAACCGAAAAGATCCCCGAGACCGAACCCGCCAACCCGTTTGAGGATTTCGACGTGGCCTCCTTTTTCAATCAGTATTTAGGCAGCGGCGGAGGCAATGAGGACCGCGGCGAGCGCGAAGTGATCGAGCGCCCGTCGTTCGAACAGTTCCTCTCTTCGGCCCAGGGTCTTTCCGATCATCTCGCCTGGCAGTTGAGCGTTACGGTCTGTAACGACATGGTGCGGGAAATCGCGGATGCGATTATCGGCAACCTTGACGAAAACGGCTATCTGACGGCGTCGCTCGAAGAGATATCGCAGAATGGAAAATACTCGATGGAAGACGTCGAGGAAGCGCTGGCGGTGGTGCAGGAATTCGATCCGCTGGGCGTGGCGTCGCGCAACTTGCGCGAATGCCTGCTGACGCAGCTTCGCACGCTCGATCCGCAGAACACCCTCGCGCAACAAGTCGTTTCCGAGTGCCTGCCGAAGCGCCCTTTGGCGGCGAGCGAAGCGGAAGCGGAGAATCCGGAAACCCCGCTGGCCCGGCTGTTGCAGGCGAACCAGTTGAAAGAAATTGCGCGGGCGCTGAACCGCCCGGTGGAGCTAGTGAAGCGCGCCGTGGAAACGATCAAGAAGCTCGATCCCCGCCCCGGGCTACGCTACAACAAGACGCAGCCGCGGCTGGTCGAGCCGGACGTGTACTTCCGCAAAGTCGACGACCAGTGGCAAGTGTTCATGAACGATGACGATGTGCCGCAACTTCGTCTTTCTCCCGTATATCGCCGGTTGCTGGCGCGTGACGCCGCGGACCGCGACGTCCGCAACTACGTTAAGGAGCGCTTTACGGCCGCGTTGCAGTTGATGAAAAGCATCGAGCAGCGGAAGCACACCATTCTCCGCGTCTGCCAAATCATCATCGAGAGGCAGCGCGATTACCTCGATCACGGCGCCGATCAGCTCAAGCCGATGATGATCAAGGAAGTGGCGGAGGAAGTCGGCGTGCACCCCTCCACGGTAAGCCGGGCGGTGTCGAGCAAGTATGCGCATACACCCCAAGGCGTGATCGAACTGAGGTCTTTCTTCTCCGAGTCGGTCAACGGGCCGCAAGGCGACAACATGTCGCTGCAGACGCTGAAGCGGCTGGTGAAGAAAATGATCGAGGAAGAAGACGCGACGCGCCCCCTGACCGACGACTTGATTGCCAAGAAACTGGATGATGCCGGCATACACGTCACGCGGCGAACGGTAGCGAAATACCGGGAAGACCTCCGCATTCCCAGCACTCACCAGCGCCGGGTAAAGGCCTAGGCCGGACTTCGTGAAGCGCCGAACCGCGCGCGACGCCCGGCAACTGGTGATCCTCACCGGGCTAAGCGGCTCGGGCAAGAGCACCGTCCTGAAAACGTTCGAAGACCTGGGTTTCTACTGCGTCGATAATCTCCCCGTTGCACTGATTCCCACATTCAGCGAATTGCACATGCAGAGCGGCGGTGAAATTCAGCGCGCGGCTCTGCTGGTGGATGCGCGTGAAGGGGAACAACTCGAGAAGCTTCCGGCCATCCTGCGGCGCCTGCGGGCGGAAAACCCCGCGACACTGGTTTTCATCGAGGCCCATGAGGAGGCCCTGCTGCGGCGGTTCAGCGAGACGAGGCGGCCCCACCCGCTTGGCCACGACCGCCCTGTGCGAGAAGGTGTGCGGCGCGACCGCGTTTTGATGGAGCCGATCCGGAAACTCGCCGACGTGGTTATTGACACCACCAAATTCAACGTCCACGAATTGCGCCAATTCATTATCCGCCGTTTTCAGAAGACCGGCCGGCGGCCGATGATGGTCGCCCTGGTGAGTTTCGGTTACAAGTATGGGATTCCGGCTGACGCCGACCTGGTCTTCGACGTGCGCTTTCTGCCGAATCCGCATTTCATTCCGCGGCTGCGCAAGTTTTCCGGGCGCGACCCGCGCGTCGCCCGCTATATCCGCTCCTTTCCGCAAACCGGAGAGTTCTTGCGGCGCGTCGAAGGATTGCTGACCTATTTGATTCCGCACTACATCCGGGAAGGGAAGAGCTACCTGACGATTGCGTTTGGCTGCACCGGGGGGCGTCACCGTTCGGTGATGCTGGCGGAAGCGGTGCGCAAGGCGCTGCACCGGCGGGGTTACACTTCTAAAGTGGTGCACCGCGACCTCGACCTGTAGGAACCTAAGGGTCTCGGGCGGGTAGTGTCCCAAAGCGCTGCAAAAGCAGGCTGGGATTCGCATTTCAGGAGGTCGGACCTTTAGGTCCGACATACAGGATGGTGGAAAAAGGGCTTTTAAGCCCTGAAGCTTCAGGGGCTAAAGCCCCAGGGCGTGCGAAGCTGAATGTCGGGGCTGAAGCCCCGACCTCCTAAGCAGTAGAATCGTTCCGGGAGTTTGCAAATTGGGACACTGCTCTCGGGCTCGGGCGCGACAGCTCGGGCGCGGCGGCTTGACAAATGGGCGGGCGATTCGTAGCGTACCAAGGCTTGCAATCCGAATGGGAATTCCTGGGGGATCTGGATTTCATTGAAGCAACGCGGAGAATTCGGCCGGTTATTGCAATACATCAAGCCGTACCGGATGCGGCTCGTGGCGGGCATCGTGTGCCTTTCGGTGGTGGGCCTCGCCGAGGGACTCATCGCGCTGATGATCACGCCCATTTTTGACCGGGTGCTCAATCCCGGAGCTCCCGATAACAGACTCTTGCTGATCCGAAATCCGTTCACCCACCAGGCGATTTACCTGAACTCCTTTCTCCCTCCCCAGATTCATAGTGTCGGGACCATGTTCGCCATCGCCATTCTCGTCGTGTTTATCGGAAAAGGCCTGGCGGAGTTTATGGGCAACACGCAAGTGCAATTCGCGGGGATTTCCGGCGTCACCGATTTCAGGAATCAGGTTTATGCGAAGGTCATCCGCCAGCCCATAGGTTTCTTTCAGCACCATCCGACCGGGCGAGTGATGTCCACGGTGGTCAATGACGTGGAGCGCGCAAGGAGCGCGTTTTCGGAGTACCTGTCCCTGGGCTTTCGGCACAGCTTCACTCTTTTTTTTCTTCTCGTTGTTCTGCTGGCGACCAATTGGAAGATGACGCTCGGATCAGTTGTGCTGCTGCCCCTGGTCGTCTGGCCCGTGCGGACCCTGGGCAAGCGCATCCGTCGCTCGACGGAAAATATCCAGTCCAGCATTGGAGCGTTGAGCCAGATCGTGGAGGAAACGGTCAGCGGGAACCGTGTGGTGAAGGCGTTCGGGATGGAAGACTTCGAGGTGGAAAAGTTTCGTTCCTCTTCGCGGCGTCTGCTGCGCGAAAACATGCGATGGATCCGGGCGTGTGTGGTGACTTCTCCGTTGATGGACCTGCTGGGCGCCGTCGTGATTGTTCTGGTGCTGATGTATGCGCGTGTGCAAATCAAGCAGGGCGCCATGACGGCGGGAATCTTCGTCACGTTTGTTTACGCGCTGTTCAAGTCGTACGAGCCTGTGAAGGGGCTGGGCACGGTCTATCAGCAGTTCGAGCAGGCCTTCGGGGCGACCGCCAAGGCCTTCGAGTATCTCAGTTTCGTGGAGGAGCCCGCGGAGGAACCCGGAGCGCGCGTGCTGCCTCCGTTTTCGCGAATGGTGGAATTTGACCGGGTGAGTTTCGGATACGATCCGGAGATGCCCATCTTGCGTGAGGTGTCGCTGGAGGCGCGTGCGGGAGAAGTGATCGCCATTGTGGGGTCCAGCGGCGCGGGCAAGACCACTCTGGTCAACCTGTTGCCGAGGTTTTACGCGGTGAACGCGGGCGTTGTGCGGCTGGACGGAATCGATGTGCGGGAAGTCACGCTGCGGTCGCTGCGCGAGCAGATGGCCATCGTGACGCAAGAGACGATCCTGTTCAACGAGACGGTCTGGAACAACATCTGTTACGGCCGGCCGGGACTCCCGAAAGAGCGCGTGGAAGCGGCGGCCAAAGCGGCGCTGGCGCATGAATTTATTTTGGAGTTGCCGCAGGGCTACCAGACGATGCTGGGCGAGCGCGGACAGCGATTAAGCGGCGGGCAGCGGCAACGCATCGCCATCGCGCGCGCGATTCTGAAGAATTCGCCCATCTTGATTCTGGATGAGGCGACTTCGGAGCTGGACTCCGAGTCCGAAATGCTGGTGCAGCGCGCGCTATCGAATCTGATGATGGGACGGACAGCGTTCGTCATCGCGCACCGGCTTTCGACCATCCGCCGCGCGGACAAGATCATTGTGCTCGAAGACGGTACAATCGCCGAGGCCGGCACGCATCAGGAGCTTCTCGCGAGGCGCGGCACGTACGCGCGGCTCTACGAAATGCAATTCGCCGACGCGGATGACGTGGCCACTCCCGCGCCGAAGGTCCAGGGATGAAGGCCGCCGCCGCACCTGCCGGGATTCATTCGATGACCGGCTTCGCGCAGGCGCGCGTCGAGCAGGATGGGTGGTCGTTGCGGGTCAACCTGCGCAGCGTGAACCATCGCTTCCTGGATCTGCACCTGCGCATGCCCGACGGTTTCGAAGTGTTCGAATCGCGTATCCGGCAGGTGGTCCGGGAGCGCATACGGCGGGGCCATGTGGACGTCAATGTCTATTACGAGGCGGCCGGTCCCGTTGCCGTGGAAGTGAATCGCGAAGTGGCCGCAGCTTATATGAAAGCCGTGGAAGAGTTGCGGGGGCAATTCGGCGTGAAGACCGAACCGGACCTGATCGCGCTGTTCCGGCTGCCGGGTGTCGTGGCCGCGCCGGGCGCGGCCAGCGGTCTGCAAAGCGAAGAGGCGCAGGAACGGCTTGGCGCGCAGTTGGAATCATGCCTGGAACAGGCGCTCGGGCGCCTGGAAGCGATGCGCCGCTCCGAGGGGCAATCGCTTGCCGTGGAAATGCAGGGGCTGCTGGCGCGGATTGCGGAGAAGGCGGTTGCGATAGAATCGCTGGCGGAGCGTGTGCGTCCCGCTTTCGCACGGCGGCTTCAGGCGAAGTTGGGCGAACTGCTGAGCGGCGCGCAGGTGGACCCGGCCCGCCTGGCCCAGGAAGCCGCGCTGCTTGCCGAGCGGAGTGATATCACCGAAGAACTGGCGCGGCTGCGCAGCCATGTGGAACAGTTCCAAAATTTGCTCGCTGGGGGTGGCGAGGCAGGCAAGAAACTCGATTTCCTTTTGCAGGAGATGCAGCGGGAAGCCAATACGCTGCTCTCGAAGACGCCCGGCGTCGAGTCCGAGGGCCTGACCATCACCCGCTCGGCACTGGAAGTCAAATCGGACATCGAGAAACTCCGCGAACAGGCGCAAAACGTCGAATGACGATAGCCCAAGCGCAGCAGCCGCTGGTGTTCATTGTCTCCGGGCCCTCCGGCTCGGGGAAATCCACCTTGGTGCAGAAGATGCTGGAAGTTCCGGGGACGATGTTTTCCATATCCTGCACGACCCGGCCGCCGAGGGACACGGAAAGTCCCGGAAAATGGTATGATTTTATCTCCGAAGCCGAATTTGACCGTAAGGCCAGCCAGGGCGAGTTTCTAGAATATGCCCGCGTCTTCGGCAAGCATTGTTACGGTACGCCGCTCCGGTCTCTGGAGGAATCGCGGCGCATGGGCTTGGACCTGGTGCTGGAGATCGACGTCCAGGGGGCCGAGCAGGTGAAGCAGAAACTGCCTGCCGCGGTGGCCATCTTTATTTTGCCTCCCGCGCGGGAGGAACTGGAGCGGAGGTTGCGCGCCCGCGGCCAGGACTCGGAGGAAGCGATCAAGAGGCGTCTCGAGCGGGCGCAGCAGGAGATGCAGCATTACACGGAGTACGATTTTCTGGTTGTCAACGACGACGTCGAGCGCGCTGGACGCGAAGTGCAGGCGATTACGGTGGGTGCGCACTGCCTGCGCAACTGCCTAAGCGAGCGCGCACGAAAAATTCTGGAATCCTTTGGAGGGTAGAGATCTTATGACGGTTGAGAGTCAGGCACCGGATAGCAAGTTTGCATTCGTCGTGGTGGCGGCCCGGCGGGCCCGGCAGTTGATGCTGGGAGCCATGCCGCTGGTGGCAAATCCACGCTCCCATAAACCAACGCGGGTAGCGGTCGAAGAATTGGGCGCGGGGGTGCTCGAATATCAATTGCCCCAGACGCCAGGCGAGGGCGACGACAAGGAAGGGAAGCGGCGCAAGGAGTAACGCGCCGCGGCGTCTATGCGTGTGGCACTCGGTGTTTCGGGAGGCGTGGCGGCCTACAAGGCCGCCGAACTGGTGCGCAGGCTCCAGCAGGAAGGTATTGAATTGCAAGTGGTCATGACTCGGAGCGCGCAAGAGTTCGTCACTCCGCTGACGTTTGCGGCGCTTACCGGACAAAAAGTAATCACCGAAATGTTCGGCAAGGAGTCCGCGTCTGCGAACGTGGACAGCGCGATCGAGCACATCGGCGTCGCGCAGCGGATCGACCTGTTGGTCGTGGCGCCAGCCACGGCGAATGTCATTGCAAAGATGGCCCGCGGTATCGCTGACGATTTTCTCACCACACTGTATCTGGCCACGACCGCTCCTGTAGTGGTCGCCCCCGCGATGAACGTCAATATGTGGGAGCATGCGGCGACGCGAGAAAATATTGATATGCTGCGCGCCCGCGGCGTCCACATCGTTCCTCCGGAGGAAGGCTATCTGGCCTGCGGCATGACCGGCGCGGGGCGCCTGGCAAGCGTCGAAGCCGTCGCGAAGGCGGTGTGCGGCCTGCTGGGCATCCAGCACGATCTGGAAAATGAAACTGTGATCGTAACCGCGGGACCCACCTGCGAAGATTTGGACCCGGTGCGATACCTGACCAACCGCTCGTCCGGCAAGATGGGCTATGCGTTGGCCGAGGCGGCGGCGCGGCGTGGCGCCCGCGTCATTCTGATCAGCGGGCCGGCCCGCCTGGATCCGCCGCAGGGCGTCGAATTTGTTTCCGTGCGCAGCACCGCGCAGATGCACGCGGCGGTTCTGGAGCATTTGCCCCGCGCCACCGCGGTCATCATGGCGGCAGCCGTGGCCGATTACCGGCCGGTGGCGCCCCAGACAAAAAAAATGAAGCGCGGCAACGGCCGCGTGACGATCGAACTGGAGTCCACGCCGGACATCCTCGCCGAGGTCGCGCGCGGCAAGCGCGGCCTGCTCGCCGTCGGATTTGCCGCGGAGACCGATCACGTGGCCGAGCACGCGCGCGCCAAGCTGGAATCGAAGCACGCCGATCTGATCGTGGCCAACGACGTCACGTCCGAGGGCGCCGGATTCGATCACGATACGAATATCATCACGCTGTACTCGCGCGACGGCAGCGAGAAGGCCTACTCCCGCATGCCGAAGAGCGACGCGGCTCACCGGATCCTGGACCGCATGCTCGAATTGCGCCGCGCGGGCGAGGCAATGCCCGCGAAGCAGAGCGCGCGCTGACCTGCCCGATGGATTCCCGCCTCCCAGATCCCTCACGCGAAAAACTGGAAGCTTGGTTGCGTTACTACGCCGATTTGAATCTTGGAGAGTTCTACATTGACCGGAGGACCATGGGGAAACGTTCTGTAAAGCCACAGGCGGTTCGGCGGCAAACTTCCGCGCGGGCCACGCCGGCTGCAACCGTTGCCGCGGCTCCGGTCGCGCCGGCTCGCATCCTGCCGGTCGTTCCAGTATCTTCGCTGTTTGAAGCGCTGGACCGCGTCGAGGGCGATACGCTCGAACTTACCCGCGAAAATCTGGGTGAATGCACACGCTGCCGCTTGCACAAGCAACGCAACAAAATCGTTTTCGGCGCGGGGAACCCTCGCGCCGAGCTCGTGTTCGTCGGGGAAGGGCCCGGCCACGACGAAGACTTGCAGGGACTGCCGTTTGTGGGGCGCGCGGGCAAGCTGCTCACGCAGATGATCGAAGCGATGGGACTCCAGCGCGAGGACGTCTACATCTGCAACGTCGTGAAGTGCCGCCCTCCGGAAAACCGCAAACCGGAGGAAGATGAGGTCGCGACGTGTTCGCCGTATTTGTACCGGCAGCTGGACGCCATCGCACCGAAGGCGATTGTGTGCCTCGGCGCGGTTGCCGCGCAAACCTTGTTAAAGACAGCGGATCCCATCTCGCGATTTCGTGGCACCTGGTTTGATTTCCGCGGCACGAAGCTGCTCCCCACCTACCACCCGGCCTATCTGCTGCGCAACCCGGCCGCGAAGGGCGAAGTCTGGAAGGATTTGCAGAAGGTCATGGCGTTGCTCGGCCTAAAACCGAAAAAATCTTCCCGCTGATGGCGCGTGTTGTTTTGTGGCGCCGGCGTCCCGCCGGCGGTTTGTTCGACCACCTACATAGCGCAACAACGCCGGCCCTTCCTTTGTCAGGACGAGCGAGACGCCGGCGCCACATCCATCCCGCGTTCCGCGGCGGAAATTACGATTTCCGTAATTCCCGGGCGCATCTGCTGAGAGATTCTGGTTTGAGCAGCTCAGGCCCATCGCTGCTGCTACACTACGTTTCGCACATGCCTGCCGCTTACTGCGAAGTCGCGCTGCCGGTTCCACTGCGTTCGGTGTTCACCTATGCGGTTCCGGACCGCCTTGCGGGCTCGATTTTTGCGGGCAGCCGCGTTCTGGTCCCGTTTCGCAACCGCGCCATGATTGGGGTTGTCGTGGAAGTCTCCAGCCGCCGGCCCGATCCCGCTCGCGTCAAGACCATCAGGGAAATTGTCGAATCGCTTGATCCGATTCCCGCGCTGATTCCGAAGCTGATCGAATTGGGGCGCTGGGTGGGCGGCTATTATGTGGCTCCGCCGGGAGAAGTATTTCGCGCGATGCTGCCGCCGCAGATTGACTTGCGGCACGAGCGCGAATTCCTGCTGACTGACGCGGGGCGCGCGCGCCGCGATGAACTCGACGCCGCGGGAAATCGCACGGAGGCGGAGGTCGCGGAACTCGCCCTGCTTTCCCTCATGCGGATTGAAGACCGGCCGGTCCGCGCGGACCGCCTGCGCAAGCTGCCGGGCGGAGAAGCCGCGGCGGAACGGATGTTGCGCCGGCGGCAGTTGGAGGCGCGTGAGGTCATGCTGCACCGGCGCGCGCGCGTGCAGACAATTGTCGCGTGGAATTCGACGGACGGTGCGGACTCCCTCGGAGAAAAAGAAGCGCGTGTCTACCATGTGCTCGCGGAGGAGCGCGGACCGCTGCCGCTGCCGACGCTCGCGAAACTCTCGAAGGTCTCGCGCTCCTTGATCGAGCGGCTGATCCGCGAGGAAAAACTGAAGAGCTGGGAAGAGCCGCTGGCGGTCGAAGAAGATTTGTTCGAAGCGGATTACACGCCCCCTTCGAACATCCTCAACGCGGATCAGGAGCGCGCGCTGGGCGAAATCAGAGGCTGGCTCGACGCGGGCACCTTCCAGGTGGGCCTGCTCTACGGCGTCACGGGCAGCGGAAAGACGGAAGTGTACCTGGGGGCTGTCGAAGAGGCTCTCGCGCGGAACAAGACGGCGTTGATCCTGGTGCCGGAGATTGCGCTGACGCTGTGGGTGGGACGGATTTTCCGCGCGCGGCTGGGCGCGGGCGTTGCCGTGCTTCACAGCGCGCTCGGCGAAGTGGAGCGCGCGCGCGAGTGGTGGAGAGTGCGGCGCGGCGAGGCTCGCGTGGTCGTCGGAACGCGCTCGGCGGTGTTCGCTCCGCTCGAAAACCTGGGGCTCGTGGTCGTGGACGAAGAGCAGGAAGCGAGCTACAAGCAGGAAGAGACGCCGCGCTATCACGGGCGGGACGTCGCCATTGTGCGCGCGAAGCTGGAAGGCGCCGTAGCCTTGCTCGGCTCGGCGACGCCGTCGCTCGAGAGTTTTCAAAACGCGCGCCTGGGCAAATATCACCTCCTCCAGCTCGAATCGCGAGTGGAGAATCGGCCCCTAGCGCGAGTGGAAATTGTGGACCTGCGGGAAGATTTCCGGACGACGCATCGAGCCGGCCCGCTTTCCTCGAAGCTCAGCGAAGCCATCGCCGCGCGTCTCGATCAGGGCACGCAGTCGCTCATCCTCATCAATCGCCGCGGCTATTCGTGGTTCGTGATCTGCCGCTCGTGCGGCGCGGGGATTCAGTGCGAAAACTGCAGCATCTCGCTGACGTATCACAAGCAGCGCGACCGTCTGGAATGCCACTATTGCGGTTTCTCCAGGCGCGTGCCGAAGACCTGTCCGAAGTGCGCCTCCGAGCACGTTTATTTTTTCGGAGCCGGCTCGGAGCAGCTCGAGGAAAAGCTGCGCGAGAAATTCTCCAGCGCCAAAGTCGCGCGCCTGGACCGCGATGCGGTTCGCACCAAACGCGCCTACCAGCGGGTGCTCGCCGACTTTGCCTCCGGGAAACTCGACATCCTCGTCGGCACGCAGATGGTGGCGAAAGGGCATGACTTCCAGCGCGTCACGCTGGTGGGAGTCGTTAACGCTGATTCGCAGCTCAGCCTGCCGGATTTCCGCGCGGCCGAACGCACATTTCAATTGCTGACGCAGGTTGCCGGACGCGCCGGACGCGGCGCGCTGCCCGGCGAAGTGCTCGTCGAGACATATTATCCGGAGCACTACGCGATTCAGTTGGCGGCGCGCCAGGACTACCTCGCCTTCTTCGAAAGGGAATTACAGTTCCGGCGTTTGCTGCACTATCCGCCGTTTACGGCGCTGGCGAGCGTGCTGGTGCGCGACACGAAAATCGAAAATGCGATTCGCTGGTCGCGCCAGCTCTCGGCGTTTCTTGCGCCGCAAGAATCGCGCGGCGTGAAAGTGCTCGGTCCCGCCGCGGCGCCGCTGGCGCGGCTCAAGCGCGAGTATCGCTTCCAGTTCCTGCTGAAGGCTCCGAAGCGCGCGCAGCTCACGCGCGTCGTGTCGGACCTGCTCGCATTCAGTCAAGAGAAGTAAATTCCCGAGAAAGCCGTGCTTGTGGATGTGGACCCGCTGAGCCTGTTCTAGTCCGTGTGATCCGACGCGGGAAACCAAGTTGACAGTTGAGAGTTGAGAGCCAAGAGTCATCCCGGTGCGCGATTGCTCGCCAGTTGAACTCTCGACTGTGAACTGTCAACTCTCGACTATCGGATCAGCACCGGGATCGGCATGAAGCTCAGGACGAAGATAAGGACAGCGACGGCGGTCCAGAGCAGCCGCGTGCGGTCGAGCCGTTCCCATTGGTAGAGCAGCGGCGGGTGGCGGAAGCCAAGCCCCAACAAAAGCGCAGCCCACAGATACCATCCGGCCCAGAACATGTATCCGAGTGGAATCAATAGGAGTGCAACGCCAAGCGTCACCCGGCGGTGATACTTGCTTGCCGCTGCGTAGAGGATATGTCCGCCGTCGAGCTGCCCGCCGGGGAGCAGGTTGAGCGCCGTCGCGAACAATCCTACCCACGCCGCGCGTCCCACTGGATGGAGCAGCAGGTCGCCGGGTGGCACTCCGGGCCGCAGCACGGCCAGCAAGATTCTCAGCGCGAGTGGATTGCCGAAGACGACGGAGGGATGCGCCTCTGACAAAGGAATCACTCTGGAATACGCAATGGCCACGGCGAGCGCCGGAATCGCAAAGAGAAATCCCACGACGGGTCCCGCAATGCCCACATCGAACAGCGCATTGCGATTTTGGATCGGGGACCGGATGCGGATGAACGCGCCGAGTGTTCCGATCAGCGTCGGCGCGGGAATGAAATAAGGGTAGCTGGCTGAAATGCCGTAATAGCGGCATGCAAAGTAGTGGCCTAGTTCATGCGCCAGCAGAATGCCGAGGAGCGTGAAGGCGAAAGGCGCTCCGGCGAGCAGATATCGCGGATGCGCCAGCACCGTGCCGTACATCGCGAAGAAACCGTCGATGTCGGGAGACTGTCCCAATGCGTAAGAGGCCGCAAAGCTGGTCCCGACCACCAATGTGGATATCAGGGTCAGCAGGAACAGCAGCGCGGCAATGGCGAGCGATCTCCGCCGCCAGCGATTCTGCTGACGTTCCCAATAGAGTTCCGGGGACAGATCCGCCGATGCGATGATTGGAGGGAACGTTTTGGTGGAGAAACGTTCGGATGCGCCGTCATTACTCATGAAAGATTGGATGCGCGCATGTCCGCGCGGGAACAGGAATCGCGAATCGAGTGCGGGCTCTACTTGGAGCCTGCCGGAAATCGGGTGCGGGCTCTACTTTTACGCTGAACGCTTCAAGTGAAGCGTGGAGCCTGCCGGAATTAAACCGCATCTGGAGGATGGAAAGGGAACAATCTGGGCGGATGCGGGCTCAGAGCGATTGCAATTCCTTGCCGGGTTTGAAGCGCACCGCTTTGCCGGGAGGGATGCTGACTTCCTGCCCGGTGCGGGGATTCCGCCCGATGCCGGTTTTGCGCGGACGGACGTTGAACACGCCAAAGCGGCGCAACTCAATCCGCTCTCCCTTGCCAAGAGCGCTCTTCATGGCTGCGAAAACGCTCTCGACGGCCTGCTCTGCCTTGGTGCGGGTCACGCCGGTTTTATTTACCACCGCGTTCACTATATCGAGCTTAATCACACGAGCCTCCCGTTTCCTCAACGGCAAGCTATGCTAGACACGCAGTTGCGGGTTGTCAAGTTGCACGCGCCCGGTGGGTGCACGACAAGAAAGTGAGAAATCTCGCTTGCGTCACTTCAGCGGCTAAAGCCGGCTTAAAAGGAGCTTCGCTTTGGCCGGGCTGAAGTCGAAGATCCCGACCTTGTCGGGGCCCGGCCCTCCTGGCGCAACCAAATTTCGTCGCGCCACGCAAAAAATACGGATTAGTAGTACGGAGGGCCCTGAGGGCACTAAGTGTGCAGGGCGTCATGGTTTTTGCGTCGGGCGAATATGCACTTCGCTGATGAAGCTTCCCGGCGATTGCGTCACGAGCGCCGCCACGGCATGCGCCACGTCGTCCGCTTGCAGCATCTTCGAGGGGTCCTTACCCGCGTGCGGGGAAAACTCGGTGGCCACCGAACCCGGGCAGACTGCGCTGACGCGGATACCGTGCGCGCGCAGCTCCTCCGCCATGCATCCGGACAGGCCGAGCAAACCCCACTTGGACGCACAATAGATCGCGCCGTTCGCGAAAGTGCTTTTTCCCGCCAGCGAGCAGATATTGATGATATGCCCGGTTTTGCGCCGGATCATTTCGGGTGCGACGGCGCGGCTCGCCAGAAACACCGATTTCAGGTTGGTATCCAGGATGGCATTCCAGTCGGCCTCGCTCTGTTCGTGGAATGGACCAAAGATTCCGATTCCGGCGTTATTCACCAGGATGTCGATCGGCCCAAGTGTGCGCTGCGTCTGGCTGACCAAGGCAGCTATCTCGTCTCCGCGAGTGACATCCGCCGGCAGAGCCAGCGCGTGGATGCCTGCACTGCGCAAATCGGAAGCGGCGTGTTCAAGATGCGCCGCGTTCCGCGCGCACAGCGATACTCGCGCGCCCAACTGACCCAAGCGGCGCGCGATCGCCAATCCGATTCCACGGCTGGCTCCGGTGACGATTGCTACTTGGCCTGCGAGAATGTCTTCGCGATTCATTGCATCTCCTTGTGGCTTGAAAAATGGTATCCTTTGGCGGGCTTCCTTTTCCGGAAGAGGCACATCTTATCATGAGTATGTCTGGCGAAGATTCCCGCCGGACATAGATTGTTCCGGCGAGCAAGCCAGGAGGGTTTCGCGCTTGCGCCATACGGCGGGATTCCCTATAATCCGAGAGCTTTGAACCGGCAGTTACCCCTGGAAGTTGTTCTTGTATTCTTTCTGCTTTGTGGAAAATTGCTGAGGAGGCTGGAAGCCGATGATACGAAAGTGGATTTTGACGGGCACCGGTCTGTTGTGGGTCGCGCTGGGTGCTGGAGCCGGGCGAGTGTTGGCCGCGCCACAGGAACAGCAGCAGAAGCCTGCCTACACGCTGGCCGAATACAACGCGTATAAAGCCGCGGATGCTGAGCAGAATCCTCAGCAAAAGATCAAAATGCTCGACGATTTCGTCAAGCAGTATCCCACTTCCACGTTGTTGCCATATATCTACCGAGACTATTACCTGACCAACTATGCGTTGAAGAATTTCGCGGGGACCATGGAGTATGCGGATCGCATGATCGCCCTCGGCGACAAGGTGGATACGCAAGGGCGCCTGGAAGCTGCTGTCGCCCGCGCGCAGGCTTACTATGTCGGCTCGAGCGACAAAGCGCTCCAGACACCCGACGTGCAGACCAAAGCGCGCGATGCCGCGGTGCAAGGTTTGAAGACGCTCGACGATTGGAAGAAGCCCGAACCCATGGCGGCCGACCAATACGAGCAGCAGAAAAAGGGTTTCAAGGTCTTGTTCAATTCGATTGCCGCGATGGCCTCGATGTCTTTGAAGGACTACCCTGGATCCGCCAACTACTACAAGGCCGTCCTGGCGATTGATCCCACCGATGCGGTTTCCCACTTCCGTCTGGGAGTCGTCTATTTGCAGATGACTCCGCCACAGGGAACCGACGGCTTCTGGGAACTGGCGCGGTCCATTGGCCTCAAGGCCCCCAATGCCCCGCAGGTGCAGACTTATCTCAAGAACCAGCTCATCCGGTATCAGCAGCCCTCCTGCGACAAACTCGTGGATGACCAGGTGAGCGAGCTGATCACGCTGGCGAGCAGTTCAGCAGAACGCCCAGCCACGCTGAACATTCCCAGTGCCGCCGAGCTGCAGAAGGCGCGGGATGACACAGCCAACTTCCTGCCGGCGCTCAAAGCCGGAGGCGATGCGGGCAAGGTGATGTGGCTTGCCAGCTGCGGCCTCGAGTACCCGGACGTGGGCGTCCGCCTGATGGCAGCGCCCGCGGCTGATGGCGACAATGTAGCCTTGAAGGTGTTCCGCGGCGCGACGCCGGAAGAAATCGAGGCGGCCACCGAGGCCAACATGGACGTCAAAGTAGTTGGGCAGCCGGAGGCCAAGCGCCTTGAGAAGGACGCGGTTGTCCGGTTCACGGGCACACTGGTCGCCTACTCGCAAAGTCCGTTTCTGTTGACGTGGGATAAGGCGAAGATCAATACGGAGGACTTGCCGGAAGAGAAAGCTGCGCCAGCCAAGAAGGGGCCAGCAAAGAAAGCCCCGGCAAAGAAAGCCCCCGCCAACTGAACCTTTGAACACTTGAGTAAGATCAAATGGCCCCGATGAATTGTCGGGGCCATTTTTTTTATGGCGCGGAGGAATGGTTGCCGTAGGGGCACGGCATTGCCCTGCCCCTACCGATGCAACGTGGATGCGGATTAGGAGCGCCGGTGATGCCGGTCGTCGAGCTTGTAAAGCCCGATCTTGCGGCTGAGGGTGTTCCGGTGGATTCCTAGCAGGCGTGCGGCGCGCGATTGATTGCCGTGAGACCGGTCCAGCACGCGTTTGATGAACTTCTTTTCGAATTCGTTGACGGCCTCGTCAAATTGGATCCCGTGTTCCACCATTTGCCCGACCAGGGCTTCCAGTTGATCTTTCACGGTCGCACGCTCCACACAAAAATGATCTGTCGCCGGAAGTCCCGGCGCGATTTATCTGAGTTCGTGGCCTGTTAGCTGCCGATAGGCTTCCCGGTATTTTGCACGCGTCGCCTCAACCACTTCGGGTGGAAGTTCCGGACCGGGCGGCTGCTTGTTCCACCCAATGCGCTCGAGGTAGTCGCGGACATACTGCTTGTCAAACGAAGGCTGCGCGCGGCCGGGCTGGTAGCCGTCCGCCGGCCAGAAACGCGAGGAATCCGGGGTCAGGGCTTCGTCAATCCAGATCAGTTGATCGCCGACAAGCCCAAATTCAAATTTCGTGTCCGCCAGGATGATTCCGCGGGGCTCGGCATAGGCGGCCGCGCGCCGGTAAATGTCCAGGCTTACACGGCGAACACGCTCGGCGAGTTCGCCGCCGATGCGCGATGCGGCCTCGTCAAAGGAAATGTTCTCATCATGCCCCGCCGTAGCCTTGGTCGAGGGCGTGAAAATGGCTTCCGGCAGCCGCTCGGATTCTCGCAGGCCCGCCGGCAGCGGAATCCCGCAGACCCTGCCGCTGGCGACATAGTCTTTCCATCCCGAGCCGGACAGGTAGCCGCGCACGACGCACTCGATCGGCAAGGGCTTCGCTTTTTGACAGAGCATGGAGCGGCCGTCGAGCTGTGCGCGATACGCGGCGAGTTCCGGCGGGAAATCCGTCGCGGTCAGCACATGATTGGGAATGACGTCCCGCAGCAGGTCGAACCAGAACAGCGAAAGCTGCGTCAGCACGCGTCCTTTGTCCGGAATCGGCGTGGGCAGCACCACGTCAAATGCGGACAGCCGGTCCGTTGCCACGATCAGCAGGCGGTTGCCCACCTCGTAGATGTCACGGACCTTCCCCCGATTGAGGAACTGGATTCCGGGGAGACATGTTTCCCATACGATGGCGTTCATTTGTGCAGAAGCCAAGGGCGACTCATTCCTTCCGAGAGGCGGGTATTCTAGCGCATGGTCCGCCGAAGTCAACGGAGAAGAAAAACGAAAGGTGGAGAACGTTTTCCATGGGGGGAGCGCCCTGACAGAACGGCGATTTCGAGCCGAGAAATCTTCTCCGTGAACTCTGTGTCCTCTGTGTTGAAGGGTTTCTCTTTCAATGCAAAGCAAAACCTGCAACACAGAGAGCACAAAGGACACAGAGAATGCGAAGAGATTTACAACACTCGGGTTTACGCCGCATTCGTCGCGGCTTTTGCGGCCGCGGGCTCATCCCAGCGGACCGACACGAGTTTCGAGACGCCCGGCTCCTGCATCGTGACGCCATAGAGCACCGACGCCATCTCCATCGTTCTCCGGTTATGCGTCACGACGATGAACTGCGTGCCCGCGCTCATCTCCGACACCAGTTTGGTGAAGCGGCCGACGTTGGCCTCGTCCAGCGGCGCATCAACTTCGTCGAGAATGCAGAACGGGCTAGGCTGATAACGGAAGATCGCGATCAACAGCGCCAAAGCCGTCATGGCCTTCTCGCCGCCGGAAAGCAGCAGCACGTTCTGTAAGCGCTTGCCCGGGGGCTGCGCCACCACGTCAATGCCCGGCTCGCCGGAACTGTCCGGCTCGGACAGACGCATCTCGCCGGTTCCGCCGCCGAACAGTGTGTGGAATGCCGTGGCAAAGTTCTGGTTGATGATCGCGAAGGCTTCCTCGAATTTCTGCTTGCAGACTTGATCGAGCTCCGTGATGGCCTGCTGCGTATCGGTGATGGATTGCAGCAGATCGCCGCGTTCGCGACCGAGGAATTCAAACCGCTGCTCGCATTCGTTGTATTCCTCGAGCGCCATCATGTTGACCGGGCCCATGGACTCGATGCGGGCCTTCATCTCGTGATATTGGGAGTCGGCCAGGCGAAGTTCCTCGCCGGAAAGCAGGGCGGGGTATTCCGCGATCAGATCCTCCGGCTGGGCGTTTAGTTCCTCGATGCACGATTGGCGCAGGTGTTCGCGCTCGGAATCATTGCGGGCGCGCTCGATCTCGTGCTTGCCGCGTTCCTCCCGGAAATCGCCGAGCTTTTGCCGCGCCAGGCGCAGAGCATCGTCCACCTGCGTCGAGCGGACGCGTGTTTGCTCGAACTCCCGCTCCATTTCGATGCCGAGCGCTTCGAGGCGCTGCTTCTCGGAGCGCAGCGATTCCACTTGCCGCTGGTGTTCCGCGGTTTGCGCCGCAAGCTGTCCCTGCTCCTGCAGGAGCGAGTCCTGCTGCGAGACGAGAGCCGCGCGCCGCGTGGCCAGTTCTTGAAGCTCCTGCGCCATGCGCGCCGCGAGCGAATCCGCGCTCGCCAGGCGTTCGGCCAGCGTGGCCATCTCGGCGCGCCGCGCCGCCAGGTCTTCGTGTTTTGCCTGCGCGTTCTGCCGCAGTGTGGTCTGCTGGTCCATGGCCAGCGCGATTTCCTGCTCGGCCGCGGCTCGGGCGTTCGAAACTTCGCCGCGGCGCTGCTGAGCCGACTCGGCGCGCCGCTGCGACGTTGCGGCATCATTTCGCAGCCGCGCCAGTTCGCTCTGGCAGGCGCTCAGTTCCATTCCGAGGCGCACCATGTCGCCGCGCGCCTGGTCGCGCTGCAAGGTCGCCGCTACGGCCAGCTTCTCCGATTCAACGTGCTGCGCGGTGGCCTGCTCGAGCGCCAGACCGCTGGCGCGAAGCTCTTCTTCGATGTGCTGCAATGCGGCCTGCGCTTCCGTAGCCTCGCGCTCCAGTTGCAGGACTTCGGCATCGAGCGAACGCAGCTCGCGCTTCATGCCCAAAGGTCCTGCCTCGGAGGGGCGGCCGCCGCTCACGACGCGGCCCTGGTAGGTGGTGCCATCGGGCGTGACGAACGAGTACGCGTGGTTTTCACGCGCGAGCCGCTCGGCCACCGCGGCTTCTTCCACCAGGAACGCCGATTGCAGCCGAGGCAGGAATTGCTTTGCCGCCGGCCCCAGCGGATCGCGGAATTCGACGAGGCGGTCGAGCCGAGAGATGGTTTGTTTTTCGATTTCGAAGGGCACGACCGGTTCGTTCGGCTGCAAATTCAGTTTGCGCAGCGAGTCCACAAAGAAGGTGGCGCGTCCGCCGACTTCCTCGCGCAGCAGCGCGATGCCGGCGCGCGCCACGTCAAATGTTTCCACAACGACATATTCCAGCTCGTCGCGCAGGAATTGCTCGACGGCGTTCTCGTACTGTTGCTCGACTTCGGCGTAATCGGCCAGCACGCCGACGGCGCGGAACCCCTCCGCATCATCGGAGCCCTGCTTTGACGCAAACAGTTTCTGTACGGCGTCAGCGGTGTAGGAGCGGTCGTTCAGGATCTGCTCGATCGAGGAGCGGCGCGCGCGGCCTCCGGCCAGCGCATCGCGAGCGCTTTCGGTCCGCGCGGTGGTTGCGTGTTGCGCGCGGCGCAGTTCGGTGATTCGTCCCTGCGCCTCCCTCACGATCTCTTCCAGGGAGCGCGAGCGATCGAGCACCGACTGCCACTGCAAATCGGCGGCTTGCGCGCGGTCGCGGTGATGCAGCGACTCCTCGAGCAGTTGTTGTTCCTGCCGCTCGTAGCGCGCCACGCCTTCGACGTGATGCGCCAGGGCCTGTTCGGCCTGCGCTTGATCGCCATGCAGGCGCGTTAGCTCGTCTCCCAGTTCGGCGGCGGAGCGCCGCAGCCCGGCGATGCGGGCCTCGGTGGATTCGTGCGCGCCGGAAATCTCCGCGGACGCTGCCGCCAGCGCCGCCAAAATCGCTTCGACGCGAGCCACGCCGCCCCGGAGCGCCGCGACTGCTTCGCCCTGCGAGGCCGCGCGCGTTTCCACTTGTTCGGCCTGCGCGGACGCCTGCTCGATCTCAAGATTCAGTTGTTGACGGCGGCCCTTCAATTCCTCGGTGCGTTGCCGGTTGAAGAGAATGCGGTTTTCGCTGCGGTCCAGTTCCAGCGCCGTTTGCCCGAGCACGTTCTGGTGCTGCCGGAGTTCGCCTTCGATCTCATAAGTGCGGGCGCCGAGCCGCTCCTGCTCCGTTTCCATCTGGCTGACCGATTGCGACTGCTGTGATTCGTGCTGCGAGATTTCGCCCAGCAATCCGGCCAGGCGCTCCGCTTCGAGGTCGAGTTCCTTCGCCTTGCTGGCCAGCACCTGGCGCAGCAGGCCGCGCATTTGCTCGCGGATCTCCGCGTACCGGCGCGCCTTCGAGGCTTGCCGCTTGAGCGATGCGAGCTGCTTTTCCACTTCGACGTAAATATCGTTGATGCGGGAAAGGTTGAGCTTCGCCGATTCGAGCTTGGCTTCCGCGAGACGCCGCTTCGTCTTGAACTTCGTGATGCCGGCCGCTTCTTCGATGATGGCGCGCCGGTCGGTGGGCTTCGAACTGAGAATCTGCCCGATGCGTCCCTGCTCGATGATGGCGTAGGAGTCCGGCCCCAGGCCGATGCCCATAAAGAGGTCCTGGATGTCGCGCAGCCGCGCCACACGCCCATTGATGAGGTACTCGCTCTGTCCCGAGCGGTATAGCCGCCGGCCAACCACGACTTCTCCCGGTTTCAGATGCATCGCCGGCTTCTCAGCGGCGCGCTTTTTCTTTAGAAATTTGAGTTCCGCCGATGTGTCACCCGCGTCTGGGGTGTTTTCGCTGCTTCCCGCACATTCCTCGACTCCGGCCTCTGTGCCCTCTGTGTTCTCTGTGTTAAGTCTTTCCGCTGTTGCGCCGAACGCGCTATCCGGCACGGCGATGGGCCCGGCCGCGGGCATTTCACCCGAGCCCTCCCCGAGGACAAACTTCGCCGCCTCAACCACTTGCGGATCGACGAGCGTCAGCGTGACCTCCGACATCCCCATCGGCGGGCGCTTCACCGTGCCATTAAAGATGCAGTCCGACATGCGCTCGGCGCGGAGAGACTTATGGCTCTGCTCGCCCAGGACCCAGGAGATGGCGTCCACAATGTTGGATTTGCCGCAGCCGTTGGGCCCGATGATGCACGTCAGGCCGCTGCCGCTGAAGGTGATCTGCGTCTTTTCGCAGAACGATTTGAAGCCCACCAACTCGACTTTTCGCAATTTCAGCAAGGTTTCCCCTTTATGGCCTCCGCCGGCGTACGCTGGGTCGTTCCAGATAACAGAAGTTTCGGCAGAGACGGGTTCCGATTCCTGGGAAGGACGCGAGTTGCGACAAAATCGCTGAAGGGTCGTTTAGCAGTGGCCCAGCCGCCTGGCGCTACGATGGCGGTTACGGGAAAACAAGTTATCACGCGGCGCGCCCAGTGTAAAGAGACAAGCGGCGAAAGAATTACTACGACTGCGACTGGTAGTGTCCTAATTTGGAGAAACGCTCTGCAAGCAGTCTGAGGTTTGCAATTCAGGAGGTCGGGGCTTCAGCCCCGACGGACGGGAAGTTCTGAGAAGGGCTTTTAAGCCCTGAAGCTTCAGGGGCTGAAGCCCCCGGTCGTGCGACATTAGATGTCGGGGCTAAAGCCCCGACCTCCTGAAAACTAACTGCATTCCAAATTGGGACGCTACCCTGCAACTCGGTACGTTGCATTTGCATCCACGGCATGCGCATAGATCAAGACATTTGTATCGATGAACGTCTTATCGCTCATGCAGTTCATCTCTGCTAACTCGAATTACGCCGCCCAGGTGAAAACCCTGGTCGAGCAACGTCATAGCCTGCCGCTCAGCGCGTTCGTAGGCTTCTTCTTCTCCCACGAGGACCTCAATTTGACGAGCCAGCAGGCCGCTGATTGAAGTTGAACGCCGGGCAGCGATGATCTTGGCCTTTTGAATGGTTTGCCGGTCGAGACTGACCGTCAAATTCTGTTTTCCATTATTCTTTGTAGCTGCCATGGCATCCCTCCTCCTCCTTTCACGCATTATACGTGCGGCACGTATTTGACGTGCAGTCAACTCAGAATATTTAGTGGTGGAGATTAAGGTCCGGAGCGCTAACGGATGTATGATTTAGCGTCATGGCCCGGGACTCCGAGGTCGAAGCCATTTTCACCACCGCAGACGATGCGATGCAGGGGCTTTGGGCGTTGCACAGGTATCTCAAGGCCGCGACAGACACTACCGACGAACAAAGCGTTGTTGCGAGGCTGCCTGAAAAGGCCTTCCAGTTGACACATGAATGGCTCAGATCATATGACCCGAAAGAGTTGGTTCGAGCAATCCGTGACACAGGGATTGACTTCCTGCTCAGCTGGTCATCCCTCGTTTCGCTTGTCGTCATATCTGAGGCTGCCTTGGACGGCATGAACGCTCGTCTGGCAAAGCTAGGTCATTCGAAAACGGAGGGGGGAAATAAGAGGCTACTCCAATGGGCATTTGGTCTCCTAAGAGGTTCGGCATCCGGTTCTGAAAACATGCTGAGACGTCTGCCTGAAACGTGCGGTGATTTGGACAATGCGCGGCGCTTACGGAATTGTATTGTCCATAATAGTGGAACGTACAGCGATTTATACTCGAGAGATGCCATAGATGATGGATGGGTGGTTGTCCAGAAGGAATACGACACCTCACCTGCGGCTACAGGTAGAGGCGCCATTCAAATTACCACGTCGCGATACGAGCATTTCAGTCGCTCGCACATCGAGTTCCTGCACATTCTCCACAACACGATCCAAAGCAAGTATTTTGAGCACCATGATGGCTATAATTATGCCGACGAGGACAAGAGGATTGAATGGCACCGAGTCCTGACCGGCAGAGAAGATGTTGGATTGTAGGCAAGAGAGAGAACGATGCTCAATTACCAATTCGTAGGGAAATTCAAGGCTGAGGTGCTCCCAAACTGGTCCAAGCCAAGGGTGCAGAAGCCAGAGTTCGGAAATTGTCCCCTAAAGCGCACCAGTTGAATCCCGGATGGTCTCGCGGGGTGCGCCACCATGGACTGGCTTCAATGGGAACCCCGAAAACAGAACCCGAGCTCGCCTATACGTGTTGCGAAAAAGTGACCGTTGTCTGGCAGACGGACATGATTGGTCCCAGTGGGGATTCTTGCAGTGGTAGGCCAGTTGATGTTTCGAGGCGGTTAGAAAGCCTCTTGCAGAAGGCGAAGCAAACCACTTTCGTCGAAGTCAACGGGGCTATTGTCTATGAGCCGCCGCACTGTGGATGCCAAATGAGCAAGATGCGGGAGTTGTTCGCTCTTCAGGCCGAGTGCTCGCAGGCCCTTGGGTATTCCAACTTCCCTGGCGAGCCGTTCGACGAGCACAGGAGCTAGGCTAGCCGTGTATGCCTGGCCTTCGGAACTGAGGCCAGGCTCCAGGCAGCGCGCGATGAATGCCATCTCTTCGATGCGAGATGGCAGGATGCTGCGCATCACGGTGGGCAAGAGAACCGCGTTTCCCAAACCGTGCGGCGTGTGGGTCGCCTCTCCCACCGGATATTGCAGCGCATGAACGGCGGCCGTTCCGGCGGATGAGAATGCCATTCCGGCCAGGAGGCTCGCTAGAGCCACCTCTTGCCGTGCGTCGCGGTTGTCGGGATGAGCCACTGCCGTCGCTAGAGATTTCGCGATGCAGGAAATTGCTTTCGACGCGAGAACGTCCGAAACCGGGTTCTTGCCGACAAAGATTGCATGAGGAGAAACGCCCGTCCGTACTCGCGCACAAAACGCCTCAATCGCGTGCGTGAGCGCATCCATGCCGGAATGGGCCGTAACACTTGCCGGACATGAAACGGTCAGCGCGGGGTCCACAATGGCCCACTTCGGGATCAGAGCGCGAGAGGCTATGCCAACCTTTATCGCGCGTTCAGGGTCGGCGACTACAGCAACGGGACTAACTTCAGATCCGGTCCCCGCCGTTGTTGGAACTGCCACGACCGGCACAATCGGACCGGGAACATTGTTTTCGCCATAAAAGGACGGCAACGAGCCAGGATGCTTCACTAGAAGCGCCACGGCTTTGGATAGGTCCAGGTTGCTGCCGCCCCCTAAACCAATCACCACGTCGGGCGCATATTCTCGCGCCACAGCGGCGGCCCGTTCGATTGTCTGGCGATCAACTTCGGGTTGCCCCTCATCAAATACCTTGACGTCGGCCTTTCCTTCGCCAAGCAGCGTCACCGCGGTCTCACAGATGCCGGCCTTGACGATGTTCTGGTCCGTGCAAACGAGCACTCGCTGGCCGAATTCGCGCGCCACGTTCCGCAACTCGGTCACCGCGCCCCATCCAAAGAACACTCTGCCCGCGGTCGAAAACCCCCAGATATGTTTGTTATTGTCAGAATTCATTTTTGAGCCTTTCCGCTGCCCGCCAAACTTCCTTGGGCAGAGGTATGCCGGCGCGCATGCGTTCTTCTCGAAGCTGGCGCGACCGGTCACCGGGAACGATAACGCTTTCGCCACCCTCTCGCGGCCGCGAATGGCGAAGCTCATCCAGATAACTTGTAACCCCGCTTGCCAACGTGGGACCTCCGGCAAACGCTCCGGGATTCAACAAGAGAAAGAAATCCCCCTTGGTGCAGCGATGCTCCGTGTCCAATGTGCCGAGTACGAGCCGCCCGATCTCACCCCCGGGCAGCAGCCCCGCGAGGATTCCAATGACGATGCCGAGGCCATAACCTTTGGCTCCGGCGGCAGGGGTGAGCGCCCCTTTCAAGGCTTCATCCGGGTTCGTTGTAGGATTGCCCGCGGCATCAACCGCCCAGCCAAGAGGAATTGATTCCCCGCGATGCTTGGCGGCAAGGATTTTGCCAATCGCGCTTGTAGAGGTTGCCATATCGAATACGAACGGCGCGGAATCGCCCGGAATTCCGAAGGCGATCGGGTTCGTGCCGACGAGCGCCTCCGTGCCGCCATGGGGATGAACGAGAGCTTCGCTCACGGTCATGGCGATACAGATGAAGCCCTCACGCGCTTGCTTCTCGCAGTAGTACGCGAGCATACCCAAGTGACTGCTGTTCCGGATCGCCACGGCCACGATCCCCTTCTGTGCAAGCGCGGATTTTGCGAAGTTGAGGGCGGAATCGGCGACGAATGTGCCCAAGCCGTCTTTTCCGTCCACGCTCAGGACCGCATCAGCGGTCCACGTGTACTCGGGATTGATATTTAGCCGGATGAGGCGTTTTTTGATGCGAGCCGCTAAGACGGGGAGGCGCTGCAATCCGTGAGAATGATGGCCGCGCAGATCCGCCTCGGTCAGCACATCCGCCTGGATCGAGCACTCGCGGGGGCTCGCGCCAAGCCTGGCGAGAACGTCAACGATCAGCGTCCGTTCGTCTTCTGGAGAAACTACTACCGGCGTCTCAAGCGCGAAGCTCATGTACTCTTTTCGGCGGGCTCCCCTTCGGAACTCAGGGTAAACAAGTAGAGCCCGCGCCCGCAGCGATCTGCGCCCGCCTAACTCAGGGCGCGGATAATTTCTTCGCAGCTCAGGCGGTCGGCGATGTTCTGAAGAGCAAAGTTGATTCCCGCATTTTGCCACGCATCGTCAATGGTTGACGTGCCGTCGGTGGCTACGACGATCTCATAGCCCGCATCGGCGCCGTGTCGCGCGGTGTGTTCCACGGAGAAGTTGGTCCAGGCCCCGGTAATTACCAAAGCGTCGATCCCGTATCCTCGCAGGATCGTGTCGAGCTTGGTGCCGTGAAACGCATTCATGCGCATCTTCTCGACGACAATATCGCCGGGCTGAGGCTCGAGTCCGTCAACAGCCGCCGCCCCCCAGGTCCCGCGCACCACCGCCTTGCTTTCCGCTATGCCGCGGAATAACGGGGCGTTCAACTGGAGCCCGGGCGCTCCGGGCTCGACGATGTAATGAACGTGAATCACAATCGAGCCGGCCTTGCGCATCACTCCGGCCAGTTTGCTCACGTTTTCGACAAGATGCTGTTTCTTCGCGTGGGCAGGCGCGCCGGAAGACGCGAATGCGCCGCCTTCCGTGATGACGTCATTTTGCAAATCCTGAATGATAAGCGCCGTTTTCCCCGGTTTGAGCTTGCGATCGGCCATATATTTCCTTTCAACGCATCTTCATGTATGCAACGGGATTGCCGCGAACTTTCATCTTGATGCGATAAATTGACGTCGCGCACGCACAGTACAGCTCGTCCCACTTCGCTCCGCCCCAGGTCAAATTTCCAGCATGTTCGGGCATGCGCAGCACACCCAGATGCTTCGCGGCAGGGCTCAGAACCCAGATGCCGCGCGGTCCCGTAACGTAGATATTCCCACGCTCGTCGCATTTCATGCCATCCACGATACCGCCTTCGAGAACCCCGTCGCCGATCTTCTCGGCGAAGATACGGCTATTGCTGAGCGACCCGTCGGGAGCGACATCGAACATGCGGATATGGGCTCGCGGGGAATCGTTCACGTAGAGAAGCTTCTCATCGGGCGAGAAGCACACGCCGTTTGTCTGGCCAAAGTCGTCCGCCTCCAGGTGCAGTTTCCCGTCGGGCGATACACGAAACAGGCCCTGAAAGCTCAGGTCTTGCTTGCGTTCCAGCCCGAACACCGGCATGCGGCCATACGATGGATCGCTGAAATAGACGGTATTGTCGGAGCGCACCACAACATCGTTGGGGCTGTTGAGCTCTTTGCCCTGCCAGTGGGAGGCAATGACCTTGCGCTCGCCCGACCGGGTTTCCATCACCAACATGCTGGTGGTGTGCTCGCAGACATACAGGTTCCCGGCGCCGTCGTAGGTCATGCCATTGCACTTGTTGCTCGGCTTACGCACCTCGGTGACACCACCCGCGGCGCTCCAGCGGCGGCGCACGTCGCCGGGCATGTCACTAAAGTACAGGCATTGCTCTTTCGGGTTCCAGATCGGGCCTTCGGTAAATAGAAAGCCCGTGCAGAGTTTTTCGAGGACCGCGTCCTTGTCAACCAGTTGCAGCATTTCGGACGCCTTTACTTCGACCGACTTGAGTGAGTCATCCATTCCGTTTTCGCGCCTCCTGAATATCCAAGATTGCCCAGCGCCTAGCCGCACTCAGCGGGTGCGGGCTCCACTTTTACGCTGAACGCCCCGGCCTGGCCGGGGCGTGGAGCCCGCCGGTTTATACGCACTCGATCATTTCCCGTAACTCATCGGTGCGACCGCCGTAATTTCGCTTCCCAGCTTACTGGGACGTTTCTTTCGGTCGCAAGATCCGGCACAGCATCCTATGAGACATCGGAGTTGACTGTCAAGGACGCAGGGCGCAAGCGCTTAAGAACCAACTCAGGAATTGAAGTTACCGGGTTTGGGACCCCTCAGGCGCGCCATTTTTTCGCAGACTCATGAACCGTGCGGCGTGACCCTCAATAGCCTACCAGCAGAGGGCCGAGATAGTCTCCGAGTTGGCCGACGCAGTTGATGAAACCTCACCACCCCAGCAGATTCTGGTCGAGGCCTCCTTACATTGCCAGGAAGCCAAGGCCTTTAAAAGCGAATCCATGTCGAAGGTGTTCAATAGAGGACAGACGCCCACCTTCCAACCTTTTAACATTCAGTAGTGAGCAGCACGACGGAAGTAACTTTCATAGGTAACCAGTTAGAGCATTATCCAACGGGGCCAAATTACTCACGTTTGATTCGCGGCGCCCTTCCCGGGAATTTGCGCCTGCATTCTGTCCGCGTGGTGGCACTGCTCCTCGTTGTGCTGATGAGCGGCGGTGGCGCGTTTGCATACTCCGTTCTGACGCACGAGGAAACCATAGGCCTCCGAAGGCTGGCGGGCGTATGAGCGCACTTTAGAGGAGACAAGATGACGAAATCATTTCGAATCATTGGTGTATCAGCTGTGTTTCTGTTCCTCGCATTGACTGTTCCGGCTGATTCACGCCAGGAGCAGCAGGATAAACCGAAGAACCAGGAGAAGCAGCAACAGCAGGACAAGCCAGCAAGACAAGACCAGCCGCAAGCCAAGGGGCAACAAGGTCAGCAACGGCAACAACAGCGTCAGCAGCAAGATAACTCTGCAAAACAACAACGACAACAAGCGAAAGGGCAGCAGGATCAGCAACGGCAACAACAGCGTCAGCAGCAAGATAAGTCCGCGAAACAGCAGCAACGAGCCGGAGGGCAGCAAAATCAGCAGCAACAACAGCGCCAGCAGCAGGGCAACAGGTCTGCACAACGGCGAAGCCCTGCTCAGGTACGCCAACAGCAGCTCGCTTGGCAGCGTGATCGTGCACATAGCTGGCAGTCTGAGCACCGCACCTGGCAGCAACGCGGTGGTTACAACGGCTACCGCGTTCCGGATGATCGTTTCCGCGCCTACTATGGCCCGGATCACGGGTTCCGGATCTACAGTCTCCCCGTGATGTTTGTTGGCGGGCATCGCCGCTTCCGGTACGGCGGTTTTTGGTTCGGTCTGGTTGACCCGTGGCCAGAATATTGGTCAAACGATTGGTACGACAGCGATGACGTGTATGTAGATTACTACGGTGATGGATATTATCTGTACAACCGCAGATATCCCCGCGATCGCATTGCCATCAGCTTCTACCTGAACTAGGCGCTCATCGAGCGTGGTGACCCAATGCAACCTCGGCTCAGCGGTTTTACAAAGAGAGAATGAAGGAAGCGAAGAAACTTGTCTATGAACTCAGAAAACCAAATTAGGACACCATTCCCTCAAAGTGCGGCTTTTAGTGGTTGGGGCCCATGGGGTATCCGCGTGGTGGCAGTCTTTCTCATTATGCTCGTGTGCACCAGTGGATCGTACGCATACTCCGTGCTCACCCACGAGGAAATCATAGATCTCGTCTGGACGGATGAGATCCGGCCCCTCCTCCTCAAGCGATTTCCGGGGCTGACGGAAGAGCAGATCACGGAGGCGCACGCCTATGCTTATGGAGGCGCCGTCATCCAGGACCTTGGCTACTACCCGTTCGGCAGCACAGAATTCAGCAACCTGGTGCACTACGTTCGCAGCGGCGACTTCGTTCGAGAGCTGCTGTTACAGAGTCAGGATGCGAACGAGTACGCCTTCGCGTTGGGCGCGCTTGCGCACTATGCTTCGGATATCGCCGGCCATCCGGCCGTCAACCGGTCCGTTTCCATCCAATATCCTAAGCTGCGGGCGAAGTACGGTAATTCCGTCAGGTACGCGGAGGACCATACCGCGCATTTGAAGACGGAGTTCGGATTCGACATGGTGCAAGTGGCGAAGAATCGTTATGCGTCGCAGCAGTATCACGATTTCATCGGATTCCAAGTGTCTAAGCCTCTGCTGGAGCGGACTTTCCCTATCGTTTACGGAGTGGAGTTGAAAGACGTGCTGACACATGAGGATCTCGCAATCGGTTCCTATCGCTTTGCTGTCAGCCGGATGATCCCGCAAATGACCCAGATCGCACTGCGGACCCACAAGAAAGACATGATGAAGGAGACGCCCACTTTTGCGAAAAAGAAGTTCCTCTACCGCCTGTCGCGCTCCGAATATGAAAAGGACTGGGGGAAGGATTACACGAAGCCCGATTTCAGCACTCGCCTGTGGTCAGTGCTCTTGCGATACATGCCCAAAATTGGCCCCTTCAAAGCGCTGGCGTTCAACAACCCCACGCCGCAAACGGAGGACCTGTACTTCAAAAGCATCAATACAACTGTCGACCAATACCGCATTTATCTTCAGCAAATTCGCGCCGGCTCACTGGAACTTGCCAACTCCGATTTTGACACTGGCAAAATAACCAAGGCAGCGGAATACTCGCTGACAGACGACAGCTATGCAAAGTTGCTGGGGCAGCTTTCAGACCGGAAATTCAATCTGACCACGACGGACCTGCGCGATGATATTTTACAGTTCTATTCCGACCTTTCTGCGGCAATCGAAACGAAGAAGGACAAGGATCGCTGGCAGAGTGTACTGACATCGCTTGATCAATTGAAGTTGGTGACTCCGGTTCCGGCTGTCGCGGACGGCAACGCACAGCGCACCCCATTCGTGCCCAACGAAGGTATTACGACGCCAGTGGCCAGGTCATCAGCTACTACTTCTGGCGAGCTCCACGCTTCATTTGAAACGTTCAGCGTAAAAGTAGAGCCCGCACCCGTAATGCCCGCGGCTGAATGAATGCCGTAATAGTGTTTTCCAGAGGAACTCGCCACATATGATTTTCTCGACTGTACTCCGCGGGATGTTTTTTTCGATTGGCGTTTATGTCTTTTTCTTTGCGACCGTCCTCACCCCTGGCCAGATCGTTTCGGCGCACCCTGTCCCTGCGAACGAAGCTTCCACAAAACCGCCGGCCATCGTCATCGGGTTCGTCGGCGGGTTCATCGCACACGATAATCCTGTCCACAGCGAGGTTCAGCTCGCAGCGCGCCTGCGCAAGGAGTACCCCACAGGCGTGGACGTGGAGACCTTTGAGAGCTATCGTGCGGGTAGAGCCGAGCACAAAATCCTGAAACTTCTGGACACAAACCATGATGGAATTCTGACGGTGGAAGAGAAGCGGAATGCGCGAATTATCATGTACGGCCCTAGCTGGGGCGGCTCGGAATCCGTCATTTTGGCGCGCGCACTGAAAAAGGATGGCAGTCCCGTGCTCCTCACCCTTCAAGTGGATAGCG
>JBGOZP010000027.1:0-40154 GCA_041480265.1 Terriglobia bacterium
AGCAACAGAAGGCCCAGCAACAGCAGCAAGAGCAGGGCAAACAACAGCAACAGAAGGCTCAGCAACAGCAGCAAGAGCAAGGCAAGCAACAGCAACAGAAGGCTCAGCAACAGCAGCAAGAACAGGGCAAACAACAGCAACAGCGGGCCCAGCAACAGCAGCAAGAACAGGGCAAGCAACAGCAACAGCGGGCCCAGCAACAGCAGCAAGAACAGGGCAAGCAACAGCAACAGAAGGCTCAGCAACAGCAAGCCTTGAACAGGCAACAGCAACAGCAGGCTCAACAACAGCAGGCCGCCTGGCAGCAGCATCGCGCACAGAACTGGCAGGCCGAGCACCGCACCTGGCAGCAACGCGGCGGCTACAACGCCGACCGGATTCCAGAGGACCGTTATCGTGGCAACTTTGGTCCGGATCACGCGTTCCGCATCTACAGCAACCCGGTGGTGGTAACTGGCGGGTATCCCGGCTTCCTGTACGGCGGCTTTTATTTCAGTGTCGTTGACCCGTGGCCAGAATACTGGTCAAACAACTGGTATGAAAACGATGATGTGTATGTCGATTACTCCGGCGACGGCTATTACATGTACAATCGTAGATATCCCCGGGACCGAATCTCAATCAGCGTCTACGTGAACTTCGTGCAGGAGGGTGACCGGCGGGGCGTGTGGCTGCAGCATCGCGCACGTAGCTGGCAGTCCGAGCACCGCACCTGGCAACAACGTGGCGGCTACAACGGCTACCGTATTCCTGACAACCGCTATCGTGGCTACTTTGGTCCGGGTCACGGGTTCCGCATCCACAACCTCCCTTTGGTAATTGTTGGCGGGTATCCCCGCTTCCAGTACGGGGGCTTTTGGTTCAGTGTTGTTGACCCGTGGCCAGAATACTGGTTAGACAACTGGTATGAAAACGATGATGTGTATATCCATTACTCCAGGGATGGCTATTACCTGTACAACCGTAGATATCCCCGGGATCGAATCGCAATCACCGTCTACGTGCACTAACGGTTCATCGAGTGCGATGCCATCGAAATTACCCAGCGGCAGCACGGCCAGTGTCGGCTTGAGCCAAGTAAACGTACTTCATAAGAAACCATGCTCTCCACGTACAACGAAGCAGCGGCGGTCGCAAGGGGGGACAGCCTCTGAGGTGGGTTCGAACTTTGGGGTGCCCTACCCCGGGTTTGGAAGGGTGGGGCTTTCCAGTCTTAACCTTCGGGCCGACTTATTCGCTTAAGACTTCGCGTTCGGGGGCGGAAATGGGATCGATTAGTGGATTTGGGAGGTGGCGCAAGCGCGACACGAACAGGCGGACCAGTTCGGGGTCAAACTGCGCGCCGCCGCAGCGATCGAGTTCCTGGAATGCCTCATTCGGGGTGCGGGCTTTCTTGTAGGTGCGCTCGGTAGTGATCGTGTCGTAGGCATCGGCGATGGCCAGAATGCGTGCGCCGAGCGGGATGTGGCTGCCGGCGAGTCCCCGAGGATAGCCCGAGCCGTCGAAGAACTCGTGGTGATGGGCGACGGTCTCACGGATTCGTTCGGTGCCGCGGAGAGGCTCCAGGAGCTTGG
Source organism: Terriglobia bacterium (assembly GCA_041480265.1). Lineage (GTDB taxonomy): Bacteria > Acidobacteriota > Terriglobia > Acidiferrales > UBA7541 > Palsa-360. The sequence continues at coordinate 1,575 of JBGOZP010000027.1, forward strand.
CGCCATATTCCACATGGCGTTTCATCGTTTCCCACTCGTCGGGATTGAGGGGGCCGCTCTTATTCAGGATCGATTCCACGATGCCCACTTTGCCGACGTCGTGCAGGAGGCCCGCAAGGCGGATTTCTTCGATTTCCGGGCCTTGCAGGCCAAACGCTTCCGCGATCAACACGGCGTAACCGGACACTTTCTGGGAGTGGCCTTCCGTGAAGCGATCCTTGGCATCCACGGCCAAAGCCAGCGATGTCAGCGTGTCCATCACGACGGGAGGCAGGGGCTCGAATGAAGACCCAGTATCGTTGGAGGCGCCGCCATTCTGAGGCGAGGCCGCCATTCTGATTTCGGCGAGCGATCGCGCAAACTGTTCGACGCGGTTGTGGATTTCGGCGAACGCATCGGGACCTGTGGAGAACTGGCGCTTCAGTGTGACGCCCAGGTAGGCTTCGAGTACATCGCGTTTCCACTGTTTCGAGTCATCGGGATTAAAGTGAGCCGCGGTGGAGACGGCGTTGCCGCCCTGATGCTTGGAAAGATACATTGAGGCATCGGCGGCCTGGATCAATTCCTGGGGGGTCGATCCGTGAATGGGGAAGGCCGCCACGCCGAAGCTGGAGGTGACATTCTTCTCGTGCAACACCGGATCGGAGGCGATCCACGAGCGGAGCTTTCCCGCGAGTTGCTGGCTCTGCTCGGCGTCAGTTTCCGGCATCAAGATTACGAACTCATCGCCGCCATATCGCGCGACGACGTCCGAACGGCGGCAATTTTCATCCAGAATATGAGCCACGCGTTGCAGGACGATGTCGCCGTCCAGGTGGCCATAAAAATCGTTAACGAACTTGAACCGGTCCAGGTCCATCAGAACGAGGGAGAAAGACCGGCCGGCGCGCGTCGAGCGTTTCCATTCCGCCGAGAGCGACTCCATAAAGAAGCGATGAGTTTTCACCCCGGTCAGTCCATCGGTGATGGCTTGTTCCTGCGCCTTTTGGAATGTCGAGGCATTGTTGAGCGCGCCTGAAATCAGGTCCGCAAGCGTGCCGAGGAACAGGATTTCTTCTCGAGAAAAGTCGGCCCGCTTTTCGGTTTCCACGTAGAGCACACCGTGCAACTGGTCGGCGTACACGACCGGGAGGGCGATGGCAGAGATCGAACCCTCCAGCACCGGCTCGCCTCGGGCCCCGGCTGAGTCCAGGTAGTCCACCACGGCCATCTGCCCGGTGCGCGCGACACGTCCCACGACATTTCCGTCCAATCCCAGACGGCGCCCCAGAGCTCCCTTGCGCTTGCCGGCCTCTGCCTGGATGATAATCTCCTTGCTCGAATAATCGAGCAGCCCGATGCCGATGTGAGAGTAGTCGAGGCCCTGTTCGAGCTCTTCAGCAATCTTGGCAAGCATTTCATCCAGGTTGAGCGTCGTGATGACGTTGCGCGAGATGTCGTTGAGCAGGGTAAGGTGGCGCGACTTCGTCCGCTCTTCGCGGAACAGCCGCGCATTTTCCAGCGCAATGACGGCTTCGCTCGCCAGCACGCGCATCATCTCCAGATTGCCGGCATCGAACGTGTGCTCCTGCAAGCTCTGCACAGCCATGGCGCCGATGGCCTGTTCGTAAAGCAACAGAGGGACTCCGCAGAAGCAGCCAACCTTCTGGTGCTGGGGTTCCAGACCCAGCTTGCGAAGTTCTTCCGAGTAATTTTCGCGAATCAACAAGGGCTGGCGCGTGCGCATCAGGTATTCAGTTACATACTGGTCGCCGGTAGGCCGGGACCTCTTGGGCATGGTCACACCGTCACGAACCTCGACCTCGAACCGGATTTCGTTGCGGACTGGATCCCGCAACGCGATGAAGAAATGATCGACATCGAACAAGCGCTTCATTTCGGTAGAGATGGTTTCAAAAAGCGCTTCCGGGTCGAGCGTTGAGCTGAGGGTGCGGCCGATTTCGTTGAGCATGTGGAGCTCTTTGGACCGGCGCGCCGTCTGCTGAACCAGGTAGCCATTCTCGACGGCCATCCCAATTTGATGGCCCAGCGCAAGCAGCAGGCGCAGCTCGGCCGCCGTAAACCGGCGGCTATCGGGGCTGCCCAGAAAGAGCACGCCGAACGCCTGCTCCTTGGCTTGCAGGCTGATTCCGACCACCGTGCGCAGGTTTTGTCCGATGGCCAGCTGCCGGAAACGCCGGAAAGCCTCTTCCCCTTCGAGCGCGGCCCAGGCGGCATCACGACCCAAATCGCGGAACACCACCAGGCCGCCCAATCGCGAAACCAGGGCCACTACATGATCGTCCAGCCCTTCTTCCTGCGAGGCGGCGCAAAAGTTTTCCGCCAGGCCAATGGCGACCACCGAAGTGGGACCCTCCGCGTTGCCGTGATGCAGGAATAACGCTCCTGCCGGCATACGCACAACGCTCAACACTCGTTCGAGCGCGTGCGACAACATCTTCTGAATCTCCGTGCCGGCGAAACCGGACGCCGCCAAATTCACATTCGAAAGCGCGAGCATATTCTGTTCCACGCGGCGCTTTTCTTCTTCATACAGTCCCATCACCATCAGCGCCGCTGCGAACAGTTGCGGGAGAATTTCCAATGCGCGCAGCGATTCGGCCACCCGGCTGGTGAGCAGCAATTCGCCGAATACAATCGCGCCCCAGGTGAGGAACGAAATCGCCAGCAGCAAATCGGCGAACGTCTCTTGACGCCGGCTTTCCTGATAAAACACCCAGGCGGCGCCGATCAACACCACCGCAATGCCCAGCTGCGGGGAAACACTCACGCTATGCAAATAGAAAGCGGCCGCCCACAGCGCGAAGATGGCTCCCACGGCAATCTGAGGACCGACCAGCGGCTTCGCTTCCGTATACACTCGCGCTGTGCTGAAGAACAGCAGCGCCGCCGCGGCCAGCAGGCACTGGTTCAGTACCGGCTGCCAGGGTGCGACGGCAATCCAGGGGTCCAGCGCGGGACTCAGGTAATGCAAGGCCAGCAGAAACCATCCCGCGCTCCAGAGCATCAAGTATGCCTGGCGCCTCAAACTGTGCATGTAGGCGAAGAAACCCGAAGTCAATGCTGAGGCTGTCAGCAGGGTGATCGCAAGGATGTTGTCGGAAGTCACCAACTCAGGCACACCACCAAGCGAGAAATTCGCTGCGCGCTCCGAACAGGGCCAGGAAAGTCTGCAGCGCAAGGCCACGAAAACAAACACGCATCATCCAATAGCTGTGCCGCCAATCCATCAAGACAGACCATCGACACCTCATCAGAATTACGACCATCCCGCGAAATTTCCGCTCTTTTGCAACTATAAGGGACGCCTTTCCAGCCGGTCAAGGGTATGGGGGTAACGGGCAGGAACAGGGTAAGTGAGGTTTCGGACACATGCTGGTTGGCAGGGAATTCAGGTTCCATCCCTACGGTCCCACGGAAATCGTGAGCGATTGGGATCTTGACTGCTCGCCTTCCTTCGCAGGTTCAGCTAAGATGAAGCGTTTTTCATCTACTCTTGGCGGGCTCCAAGTAGAGCCCGCTCCCGTGGGAGAGACTGACAAGACGTATGACTACCAGTTCCAATGCATTAGGAACGCCTTCGGGCGGGGTTCGTGTGCGATTTGCGCCTTCGCCGACGGGTTATCTGCATGTCGGAGGAGCGCGCACTGCGCTGTTCAACTGGTTCTTTGCGCGCAGGCAGGGCGGCGTGATGATCCTGCGCGTCGAAGATACAGACGTCGAGCGGAACCGTCCCGAGTTGGTGGAAGGAATTCTCGACGGCTTGCGCTGGCTGGGTATCGATTGGGATGAGGGGCCGTACTTCCAGTCGGAGCGCCTGGATTTGCACCGGGCGGCGGCGGAAAAACTGGCCGCTTCGGGCGCGGCGTACTTCTGCGATTGCCCGCCGGAAAAATACGCGGGGGGCGACGCGGTCGAGGAAACCGACGACGCGAGGAAGGAAGCGGGTCCGCGGCGCGTCACTCGCTGCGCGTGCCGCACCGGCAAGCCCGCGTTAACCGCGCAGAACGCGGCCATCCGGTTTCGCGTTCCGCTGGGCACGACGACGAAATTCGACGATGCGGTGTTCGGCCCCCGCGAAGTGGCGAATGAAGAGATCGAGGATTTCGTTCTCTTGCGCTCACCCAAGGAAGGACAGACGCACGGCGCGCCGACCTATCAACTGAGCGTCGTCGTGGACGACATCGACATGCGCATCACGCACGTGATCCGCGGCTCCGACCACATCTCGAACACGCCGAAGCAGGCGTTGCTGTACCGCGCGATGGGCGCGGCGCCGCCTATTTTTGCGCACGTGCCGCTGATCCTCGGTCCGGACCGCACGCGGCTCTCGAAGCGCCATGGCGCCACCAGTGTGGGCTCCTACCGCGACGAGGGATTTCTTCCCGAAGCATTCCGGAATTTTCTTGCGCTGCTCGGGTGGTCGCCGGGCGAGGACGCCCAATTCTTGCGCACATCCGAAATCGTTTCTCGTTTCTCTCTCGAAGGCGTAAGCCGCACCAATGGCGTGTTCGATCGCGCGAAGCTCGAGTGGTACAACACCGAGTATCTGCAAAAGCTGCCGATCGGCGATTTGTTGCCCGCCGTGCAGAGTGAGCTGGAACGCGCGGGACTCTGGCAGCCGGAATGGGCCGGAGCGAAACGCGAGTGGTTTTCGAAGACCGTGGACCTGCTGCGCCCGCGCACGCGCCTGCTGCCGGATTTTTCCACGTGGGCGCGCGCATTTTTCAGCGATTCCTTTGATTACGACCCGAAAGCCCGTGAAAAATTCTGGAAGGACGAACGCCTGGGCGCGATGCTCGGCAAGCTGGCCGATGGCCTCGCGGCGCTTTCCGACTGGAACCACGACGCGTGCGACCACGCGTTGCGCGAGCTGGCCGCGACAGAAGAGGTGAAAGCCGGTTTGCTGATCAACGGGACGCGCGTCGCGATTGTCGGGCAGGCGGTGGCGCCGCCGCTGTTCGATACGATGGTTGCGCTCGGGCAAGAGCGCGTGGTCAGCCGCTTGCGCCGCGCCGTCGAAGCGTTTGGCGCGCGCTGATTCCGCCGCTCAAGATTTCCACTGAACAATCTAGCGCTGCGAAGGGAACTTCAACGATGATGCCGGGGAAAAGACTCCGGCGTTCGCGGGATGCGCGGGTGTGCCCACAGCGGCGATTTCGAGTTCCGCCGTGACTGGAACTTTCGCCGGCGGCAGGCATGCGTCCTGGTTGCACGCCTGGTAGCCAACCGTCAGGCCTATTTTTTTCGGGCCGAGAGGCGCGCCGGTCTCCGCGCGCAATTTCATCCGCACGGTGAACGAGCTTTCGTAAACGCGCAGAGGAGTCTTCGAAAATCGAAATGCGCGCATCGTTCCGCGCGGATACGTCGTTTCCACAAGAGCGATTCCCGGAGGGAGATCCGCCAGGACTTTCGTGGGAATCAAATAGTCTTCCGAAGGTTCGTGCGCGTTGATGTGGAAGCCGGGGGAAATCTTCGCGACAACGGCAATTTCAAACGAGCGCCCGCGCGGCACGGGTTGCAGCGAAACGTACGCCTGCGGCTGAAGCACACTGGCTGCGAGCGGATAGGGCTTATCCTGCGCGAGCGCGGCCGCGACGACGGCGACGAACGCGAGGGATGCGAAACATGCGCACAGTCCCGGCCTGCGATGGGGGCGATTCGAGGACACCCGATTCGCCGCAAGGGTCCGGTTCCGCGCGAAATCCTGGATGGAGGAGGCCATGCTTGTTAGACGCTCACGGGGCTGCCGAGTTGCTCGGTGAGAATTCGGCCCATCAGCTGCATCAGCGTCTCTCCGGTCTTCTCGAGCACAAAAGCTCCGGCGGCATCCGACCAGGACAGCTTGAAACTCGTGCTCAGCGCGGAAATCCAAATCTGGCGCACCGGCGAGTTGGGGCTGATGACGAATTTCGTTGCCTCAGGCTCTTCGAACAGCACTTCGAGTTTTCCGCTTCCGCCCTCGACTTCGAATCCGTGAACGTCGCCGAGATCCATCAGCCGGCGGCGGAGCGCCTCGAAGGCAGCATCACAGCGTTTCTGGAATTCTTTTTCATCCATGGTTGTATCAGAGTACCGCGAAGCTGGCGCACGAGCAAGAAAGGCAGCAGGTATCAGGTGGCAGGCGGTAGTCAGCAGCCGGCGATGGGCGCTCCGAGTCCCTCTTGGCCGCGATTTACCTGCCACCTACAACCTGATACCTGCTACTCATAGCGAAGGGCGTCGACAGGATCGAGCCGCGCGGCCTTCACGGCCGGATACATGCCGAAGAAAAGACCGACGCTCATGGAAACCACAACGGCTAGAAGAACGGCCCAGAGCGGCACCGTGGAGGGAAGCGAGGGCAGCAGCAGGTTGATGAGCAGGCTGATCCCTATGCCCAGCACCACGCCGATGATGCCGCCTGCGCCGGTCAGGACGACGGCTTCGGTCAGGAATTGCCAGATGATGTCGCGGCGGCGCGCGCCAATGGCTTTTCGCACGCCTATCTCGCGCGTGCGCTGCGTGACCGACATCAGCATGATATTCATCACGCCGACTCCACCGACGAGCAAACCAATCGAGCTGACCACGGCGGTCAGCAAAGCGACCGAACTGGTAATTTGCTTGAACTGGTCGGCAATTTCCTTGGCCGACGATAGCCCAAAATTCTCGGGGGCCGAATAAGGAACGTTGCGGCGGCGGCGCAGCACAGCCCGGATTTCATCCTGGGCTTCCGCCATGTGTCCGGGCCTGGCCATGGCTCCGATAAAATGTTCATCCTCGGCTGGGTGATGCTTCCGGTAAGTACGGTAGGGCACGAGCACCTGTTTTTCCGCCGTGGGATTCTTGAAGAACTGGCCCTTGCGATGTTCAAAGACGCCGATGACACGGTAAGGATATCCTTCCACGGAAATCGTTTTGTCGATCGGGTCTTCACCTACAAACATAGCTTTCCCCAGATCGTAGCCAATCACGGCCACGTCCGCGCGGTGAAGGTCTTCCGCTTCCGTGAAGAAACGGCCGATATAGGGATGCGCGTTAAAGACCTCCTCATATTCGGGCGGCGCCCCTGAATAATCGAGGCCGGAGACTTCCTTATCTTTATAGCGCGCCGTGATATATCTGGCGGAGATGCCCCTCCTAGCGTTGATGTCGAAAACGATCGCGGCCACCCGGGTAATCGACGGGCATTGTTCACGGATGGCCAATGCGTCTTCGAGCGTCAGAGGCTTGCGGTTGCGTTCCTCCGTTGTGAGACGGCTGGTGCGGAGACCGGGAGCAAACTTGAAAATCCAGATCGTATTCGGGCCGTAATCATCGAGGTACGCGGTGACGTCGCCGTAGAAACCCACCAGGATGGAAGCCACGGTAATGAGTGCCGTGATTCCGATCACTACGCCGAGGACGGTAAGAAACGACCGCACTTTATTTTCGCGCAGCGTGTCCAGCGCCATCTTTGCGTTTTCGCCCAGGGGCATTCGCATCGGTCCGCCGTTTCTGCTCAGACTTCCTGCCGCAGCGCTTCGATCGGATTCAGGCGCGCGGCTTTGCTCGCCGGATATAGCCCGAAGAACACACCTACGGCCGTGGAAGCGCACACGGCCAGGATCACCGCCGGGAGCGGAACATGCATGGGCACGGAGGTGTTGGCGGCGACGATCATGGCCAATGCATAAGCCACGGCAATTCCGAGGAGCCCTCCGACTGCGGACATTACGGCCGTCTCGGTAAGAAATTGCAGGAGAATGTCCGTGCGGCGCGCGCCCAGGGCCTTGCGGAGGCCGATTTCATGTGTGCGCTCGGTCACCGTCGCCAGCATCACATTCATGATTACCACGCCGCCAATCACCAGGAATACCGCGACGATGCCGATCATGGACTTGGCGAGCGTGCCTGTGATCCGCTGGAACAGGTCCACCAGGGACCCTGCGTCATTCACCCCGAAGTTATCGAGTTCGCCGGGTTTCAGGTGGCGATGCGCGCGCATCAACATTGTCGCCTCCTCCTGGCCGCGCGACATCCACTCGTTGCCCTGGGTTTGAATGTTGATCGCAAAATCGATGTTGTTCGTGCCATAGAATTTCATGTAGGTCTCAATGGGAATGTAGGCGAAATTATCCTGCGGTTGGCCCACGACCGTGCCAATCCTTTTCGCCACACCCGCCACAAGGTAAGGCCGGCCGTCAATATCGAGATATTTCCCGATCGGATCGCGGCCGGGAAAGAGTTTTTCGGCGACGTCGGCGCCAATCATGGTGACCAGAGAACGATGTTCGTCGTCTGAATCCGCAATGTAGCGCCCCTGCGCGGGCTCCTCCACGTCCATGTCGCCGATATTCGCGCTGACACCGCGAATCGAGGTGTCTTCGATGGTCTGGCCGTTGGCTTTCGCGGCGCCCGTCCTTCGCGCTTCGATCCCGACGCGGACCGCGCTCCTCATATTGTCGCGCAGAAACTCGTATTCATCCCAGGTGATGACTTTGTTCCGCCGCGTGGCCTTCACGATTTCGTCGATGTCGGTGAGGATTGGAAAGCGCGTAACCAGGAAAACGTTTGACCCCAGATTGGCGATGCGCGTGGCCACGTACAGGTTCACCCCGGAGATCAGCGCAACCACCAGGATCAACGTGGAGACGGATAGGACCATCCCCAGCAGCATCAGGAAAGAGCGCAGTTTATGCGTGCGCAGCGTTTCCAGGGCTACGAAGACGGGCTCCCGCAGATGGATTCGAGCCTTCATGAAATCACGCCGCCAATCCCTATGTTACAGTACGCTCAATACCCCGAAAAAGATTCACTTTAGTAGCACAGACTCTTCAGAGTCTATCCATTGGGTGTCGCACCTACGGTGCTCGGAATTTCTATTACCACCGTTCCCAGCCCTTCCGGGCTGGGCTACCTTCTGGCGCGCCTCCGGCGCTCTGGCCTTGGCGCGGTCGATTTGCGATCTGCGAATGGTAGCTGGCGACCTGTAATTGGCAACTCGTAGTTTCTGATTTGTGAGTCGTAACGCAGCGCCGGAGGCGCGGAAGACCTTAGCCCAGCGCGGAAGCGCTGGGTACTCGGCACATCAAGACGGCAAGCGCCGTAGGCGCGGCAGATGCCCCTGATGGCTAAAGTCGAAGATCCCGGCCTTGCCGGGGCTACGAACGACAAAATTCCGGCGGGCTCCACGCTTCACTTGAAGCGTTCAGCGTAAAAGTAGAGCCCGCACGCGGGTTCTCCGGTTGTCACACAGACTCTGAAGCCTGTGCTACTGAGAACTGATACGGGTTCTTGCGAGAAGTGCGGGTAAAAGTTCGGAGTAATTATCGGTAGCGCCAACCGCTAAGAAATGGCACGAGGAGATGGCCTAGAGCAGGCCCTCGATGGCCTTCGAAATGTCATCGTGATTGACCAGGCCGACGATCGTCCTGATCTTTTTTCCGTCGCGCGTGAAGAGCATACTGGTGGGCAGGCCCAGGATCCCTCCGAACTTTTCCGCGATGGAGTCGTTCCCCAGAAGAATCGGATAATTCATCGCCTCTTTCTGGCCGTTCACGTCGAAACGCTCTTTTTCGAGGAAGGGCGCGATCGCCTTCTTGCCCTCTTCGTCCATCGAGACTCCCAGAATCGTGAAGCCGCGCGGGCTATACTTTTTCTGAAACTCGATCATCCACGGAATTTCGACTTTGCAGGGCTCGCACCAGGTGGCCCAGAAGTTCACCAGGACCACCTGCCCCTTGTATTGCGAGAGCAAAACATCGTGATCGTTGAGATCCTTCAGAACGACGTTCGGCGCCGGGGAATCGCTGGCCGTGCCGGGCGCATTCGCCGCCGGCCTGCCGGCGGCGGGGAATTTTCGATCGGCCCAGACCATGACCGTCAGAAGCGCAATCACACCGAGGCCGACTAAGATACCCTTTTTCATTTCTAAAACTCTCTTTCTCCGGCGGGCTCCACGCTTCACTTGGAGCATGCAGCGTAAAAGTAAAGCCCGCACTTTTTTCTGGCGGGCTTCAAGTAAAGCCCGCACTTTATTCTGGCGAGCTCCAAGTAGAGCCCGCACCCGTTAGAGCGCGAACTTATTCAGAAATCCCAGTTTACCCGATAGCCAGGTCAGGCGGTTCAGGAAAATCAGCCCGCCGACGAACAGGAGCAACACTCCGCTCAAAACTTCAACGGTGTGCAGATGGCGCCGGAAGCGCTGGTAAAAACGCAGGAACTTGTTGATGCCGATGGCGGTCAGCAGGAAGGGAACCGCAAGACCCGCGGAATAGACCGCGAGAAGAAACACGCCGCGAGAAATTGTCTCGGCGTTTGCCGCCAGCACCAGGACGGCTGCGAGAATCGGGCCGATACACGGCGTCCAGCCGAAAGCAAATGCGAAGCCCAGCAGGAAGCCGCTGGTCACGCCCGACAGCGCGCCGCGGGATTTGGTCCCCTCTTCCGTCTGCGCGCCGAGATTGTGGAAGCGGACGTCCCGGTTGAGCCAGCGCGTCAGCGACGGCCCGGCGAGAAAAATGAGCGCGATCGAAAGCAGTTGCACCGAGCCGAACACTCCCCCGGGACCCAGGGTCTCGGTCCCCGAGCGTCGCCAAAGGATCGCCGCGCCAAACGCCAGCACCCCGCCGATCACTAGGCCTGCATTTACAGGAAGCTTGATCAGCCAGCCGACCAGATGCAGGCCGAACAGGATGATGACGGCCCCGGCCACCGGTCCCATCAACGACTTATGCTGCACTAGAAACTGGCCCACGGCGCTCGCCGAAGCCCCGAAACTGATGAAGACCACGGAGAACCCGGCAACGAACGCCAGCGACGAGGCGAACAGGCTGTTGCGCGCGGGCTGGCCCGCGCGGAGCTGCTCGACGCCGATCCCAGAAAGCATCGAGACGTATCCCGGCACCAGAGGCAGCACACAGGGAGACAGGAACGAAATAATCCCTGCCACGAAGGCGTAAAGAATCGAAACTTGCATCAGTTCAATGAACTCCGTCGAACTATCCTTCCAAGTCTACATCATTCCTCTTGCATTAGACGGCTGCGAAGGGCTGAAGATTCAGCATGCGCCCCATTTTCTTCTGGGAGGGAACGTGCGGGGAGGGATGTCTCCTCTGTAGCGCCCACCTTCAGGTGGGCATGCGCATGAATCGCAGAGGCCGCTCTGAAGGGCGGCGCTACAAGGCCGTCCCGCTCCGAACCCACTAAATGGGTGAAGAAAGCTATTCGAGGCGGGGGTGGCGCGCGCGCCAATCGTGCGCGCGTTCGTAGGAAAACGCGATTCGCAGCAGCGTGGATTCGTCGAAGCTGCGGCCGATCAATTGCAGCCCGACGGGCAATCCGTCCCGGGTGAAACCGCACGGCACCGAAATTGCCGGATGGCCGGTGAAGTTTGCCGGGCGATTCATCCCCACCATCGCGGTACGCACGGCGATCTGCTCGCCGTCAATCTGGATGTATTCCGCACCGATGGGCGGGGCGGGAGCGGGAATCGTGGGCGCTACGATGGCGTCCACGTCTTGAAGCGCGGCGTCAAATTCGGCGCGCACGCGTTTCTGGACTTCGAGCCCGGCGAGATACTGCACGGCAAGGACCTTCCCGCCCGCGTCGATCCGCTGCCGCACTTCTTCGCTGTATTCGGCGGCGTGTGCGGGGAAATACCCGGCCGCTTCGTGGCAGCGGCGCGTTTCGGCGAGCGAAATATTCGCAGCGGCGTCGGCCGATTCCGTCAAATGCGGAAGAGAAATTTCACGGATCGTCGCGCCATGTTTTTCCATGTCGCGTACCGCCGCTTCGGTTGCGCGGCGCACTTCACCGTCGAGCTTCTCCCAGAAATATTCGCGCGGGCGGCCCAGTCGGAACTTCCGAAGCGGCTTGCGGAGAGCGGCGCTGAAATCTTCCACGCGATGTGCCGAGGAAGACGGGTCCAGCGGATCGCGCCCGGCGAGCAGGCCGAGAAGGATTGCCGCGTCCGCGACGCTTCGCGCGAGAGGGCCGACGTGGTCGAAAGTCGGCGCCAGAGGCACGGTGCCAAATACGCTCACGCGTCCGAAGGTTGGTTTCAGCCCTACGATCCCGCACATCGCAGCGGGAATCCGGAGCGAGCCGCCGGTATCCGTGCCGACCGACGCCGCGCAAAGGCCCGCCGCAATGGCTGCGGCCGAGCCGCCGCTCGATCCGCCGGGAATGCGATCGAGCGCCCAGGGATTATGCGCCGCGCCGTAATGCGCATTGTTGGTCGTAATTCCGTAGGCGAACTCATGCAGATTGGTCTTGCCGAGCAGAATGGCGCCCGCATGGGCAAGCTTTCGCGCGACGGTGGCGTCTTCGGCAGGGACGAAATCGCGCAGGATCTTTGATCCCGCCGTCGTCCGGATCCCGCGCGTCCAGATATTGTCTTTGAACGTGATGGGAATTCCGAGCAGCGGATGATTCCGGCTGCCCGGCGCGCGGCGGCGAGTCAACGTTTTTTCCGCGCGGCGCGCGGCGGCCAGCGCATGCTCCGCCGTGACCGTTAGAAACGCGTTGAGCTGGGGATTGTGCTGTTCGATCCGGCGCAAAAACTGCGCGGTCAGTTCGACGGGAGAAACTTTGCGTTTCGCCAGCAGCGCGGCCAGTTCTTCGATGGTGGCAAATGCGAGGAGCCCTTCATTCGTCATGGTGTGCCGTCCGGCCCCGAAAATTACTTGAGATTTAGAGTGTCGAGCCGCTAGAAAATCTTTTCCTGCCGCCGCAAATTGCCAAACGTCCCGATGTTAGCAATGATCAGAGCCACGCGGAACTGGTTTTCCGTGCGCACCGTACCGAGAGCAAGACGGCGATACTCCAGCGCGATTCCGCAGCAGGAGCCGTTGTAGCTGACTTGCATAAGCTGATTTTGCAAGAACTGCTGTTTGACGTCGTAGCTGAAGCCGAAGGAGGCGTTCCACCCGCGGCGGTTCAAGTCGCCGTAGCCCACCTGTGCGCGGATCTGATTTGCAAGAGGCTGCAGAACGATGGTGTTGTCGATGGAAAAATGAGCGATGGTAAAGTTGAAGTTCTGGTACGGGCGAATTTTCAGCAGGGTGCCGGCGGTCGTGAGTTTGCGGTGCAGCGTGTCGTAATCCAGCCGGAGCTCCGCGTCATACAGCCCTCCGGGCGTCACGCGAAGATCGCTATCGATCGGAGAAAAGTGGCGCGGCTCGTCAGCAAAGGCGAACGGCGTGATGGAATCCAGCGCCTGGAAGACGTTGCGCGTTCCGGGAACCAGCGCGCCGTTGAATGTCGGATCGAAGTAATACTTCTGCGCGATCTTCCAGCTTACAAGTTCGTCAGCCTGGCCGTCTCCTGCGCGGTGGAACAGCCGCTGCGTGATGGAGTACATGAATTCATTCGTGTCCGTCAGGGTTTCGTCTTCGTCAAAACGAATGAAGTGGTCGAATGGGTTGACGCCCCGCACGTAGTTGTACGTGATTTCCGGATCGATCGAATGCTTCCATTTCCCGCTCCCGCTTTCCCAGACGCGCTCGAGCGACGGCGGCCGCAGATCAATACTTAACTCACCCGTGGTCCGGCGCAGAGGATCATTCACCACCGAACCGCCCATGAGTTGCGAGCCGTAACTCGTGGTCCGCAGGGTGTAACTTGTCGTGACGCCGAGCCAGGGGCCCCAGTGGAGCGGTACGACGACGCGTGGCGCGATTTCCGAGCGCTCCACCGCCGCTCCCGTATTAATTCCAGGCACGACACTTTCCATTCCCGTCGATGGATTCGTTGACAAATGTTCATCTTCGCGGTGTACCGCCCCGGCAAACGCATCGACGCCGAAATAAATCGGCAGGCGCTTCCAAGGCGCCTGGTCCACCGAGCTGAAGCGCGCCTCCGGAGCGGTGCGCAGATCGACCGCAATTTCCGGCTGCGCGTTCAGGAAATTTTTATAATTGTCCGCCGCAAAATTGACGCTGAAGCCGCGAAAGTTATTCGTCAGGAATGCCGAGACGCGCACTTCAGAGTTCACCGCTTCGCCAAAGGTCGGGGCAAAGGCCAGCTGAAATGTGAGCGAAGTGAGCTGGTTGAGATCCGCGACGGCCCGCCAGCCGTCACGCAGGCGCGCGTCGAGTTCAAACTGCGCGCTGTGGCCGCCCTGCTTGACCAATTCCGCTACGGAATTCCCCGAGGAGTTGACAACGGTGGTTGGCAACCCGCGGTCGATCACGCCGAAGTACTTCGCGGAGATACTCACATTCTCCCAGGGCTTCGCGCGAAATTCTCCGTTCTGCTGCCAGCCGCGCCGGCTCAGATACGCCGCGCCGAGAGTAAGGTCCGTCCAGTCTCTAGGCGCCCAATAATACGCGTCGCCCAGCACCATTCCTTTCAGCGTCGTATCGCTGAACTCGGGCAGCAGGAAGCCGGATTGCCGCAACTTGTTTCCGGCTGGAGCCGTCGCATAGGGCAGGTATAGCAGTGGAATGCGAAACAGGCGAAAGTTGGCGTTGACCATCGCTACGGAACGATCTACGTTCACCGTGGCGTGCGTGGTGTAAAATTTCCAGTTGGGTTTGTCCGGTGCGCACACGGTCAGCCAGGCGCGCTCGATCGTATAGGTGCGGCTGTCGAGCCGCCGCACCTCCTGCGCCTCGAAAGTCAGCGGGTTGGGCGAGACCAGGATGTAGGCATTCGACCGGTGTTCCGCTCTTACTTCGCCACGCACGTGCTCGAAGCGGCCCGCGCCGGTTTTTACGTTGAACTCGGCGGAGTCCGCCGCCAAGTGCTGCGTGTTCACATCCAGTTGGACATGGCCGCGCGCCGCGGCCACGTAGGTCTTCGCGTTGTATTGCACATGGTCGGCTCGCAAGCGAAGGTTACGGTCTTGAATTTCGACGTTGCCATCGGCGAAAAATACGTCGCCTTCCTTGCGCTGCTGTTCGGCTTCCAGACGCAGCGTCGCTCCGCCGGATGGCGGAAGCGCGCGTTGCGCCGCGGCGCCGGACGCTGCCGCACCGCCGACGAGCAGGGCGCACAGGGCCCGCGCCGAAACCCAGCCGATGATCTTGCGAAAAGTGGCCATGAGTTTACGCTGCTGCTTGCCTGAAGAACGGCAAGCGCAAATCGCTTCGCCGAAAATAGCTCGCTAGCCTAGCATTCCCCCCGGAAGCTTACAACGCGCCCCGGTGAATCGCTCCGGCGGCGCTGCTTTGCATAGATTCCGATGACGCCCGCGGCGCTGCCTGGGGTATCCAATTCGCGACACTGCGAAGGTTTTCTTTTCCGCTGCTCGTGCCGCTGATAGAATGCCTGCGACTCACGAATTCCGTTCGGCGAGACATCCGCAGCGCAAAACGGATCGATGATAAAAACCTGCCAGCAGTGCGGCGCCGTCAACGGCGAACCGGCTGGGATTTGTTGTTCATGCGATGCGCCCTTGGGCCATTCCGGGCGAGCTGTGGTTTCGCGTCGTGTCATCACTTCCACAGAGGATAACGTGGCTGTCGAGCCGGAGTGGAGGCGCGAAGTGTCCAGCCGCCTTCATGCGTATCGCACGCGCCGCCACGGCGGCGCGGTTGCCGACGCGCAGTCCGCGCTGCCATTTGAGGCTGTCTCGGCGCCCTCAATGGTGGACGCCGACACTCCCCCTGCATTTGTTCCGGCCGAGCCTGCCGCGCAGTTGCCGCTTCGCCGGCGGCTGCGGGCCGAGCGCCTCGAAATTTCGATCCCAAAACATCAGATCGCATCCGCGGGTGCGGAAGCCTATCGTCCGGCTGCCGCGCATCCCGGTTTTGGAGCGGCGCCGGACGCCCTTTTCCCGGTCGCTTCGCTTGCCGAACGCCGGGGAGCGGCCATCCTGGATGGCGCAGTTCTCCTGTTCAGCTATGGCGGAATGCTCGCCTTGTTCTGGGCGCTGGGCGGGCAAATCGGATTCGACAAGGTCGATGGCGTGGTCACCGCTGCCACGCTCGCGCTATTTTACGCGCAATACTTCGCGTTGTTCACGGTCTTCGGCGGTTCCACCCCCGGGATGATGATTCGCGGACTGCGCGTGGTGAGTTTCGATGGGAGAGTGCCCACTTCCCGGCAGATGGTTTGGAGGAGTTTCGGCTACATGGTCAGTGCCGGAACCTGTTTCCTGGGATTTCTCTGGGCGCTGTGGGATGAAGATCATCTTTGCTGGCAAGACCGCATCTCGCAGACGTATCTAACGACGATTGAAGATCTTACGGTTAGCGCGCCGTCGCCTTCCGCGGCGCGCGAATCGGGCATGTCCCGGTAGACAATCTCTCAGAATCCGTGCGTAGAGTAAGCGCTGGGCGTGCTATACTTTTTATGTCTATTTTAGAGATCTAGAGGCAAACAAACTATGAGCCGCCTCGCAAGAATTGCTGTCGTCACCCTTTCCGTCATCGTGTTTCTGTATGTCGGTTTGGGCTACGTTTTAGGCAAAACGAGTGACGACAAGTCCTACCGCTCGCTGAGCGTGTTCGGCGAGGTCCTGCAGCACATCCAGGAAGACTACGTCGACGAGCCGAACATGACCCTGGTCACCGCCGGGGCGCTGCACGGCCTGCTCGAATCGCTCGACCCGCAATCCGGATATCTCAGCGCGCGAGAGTATGCGGACTACCGCGACCGGATGAAGAACTCGCAGCATGGCGAAGCCGGGATGACCGTGTCGAAGCGTTATGGGTACATCGTTGTCGTATCGGTTGTGCCAGACGGCCCGGCCGAGAAGGCCAGCCTGCGCGACGGAGAAATTCTCGAAGCCATTGGCGGATTCAGTACCCGCGATATGTCGGTCGGACAGGCCGCCATGCTCTTGCAGGGCGCGCCGGGCACGGTCGCGAAGGTGTCCATCGTACGGCGCGGCAAAACGGAACCGCAGGAAATCAGCATCACCCGCGCGGTGATTGGCCCGCAGCACATTGTGGCGGAGCGTGTCGCCGAGGATGTCGCTTATGTGCGCCTGCCGGCCATCGAGACGCTGGATGTGACGGAGTTGCGCGATAAGCTTGTGCAGTTCGACAAGCAGGGCATGCACAAACTCGTGCTCGATCTCCGGGATTGCACGCGCGGGCAAGTTCCGGACGCGATTGCGGCAGCACAGTTCTTCCTGTCTTCCGGAAAAATCACCTCCCTCGAAGGACAAACGGTTGCGCGCAAGGAATTTTCGGCGGAGCCCGACAAAGTCGTCTGGAGCGCCCCGGTGGACGTCCTGATTTCGCCGAGCACCTCGGGAGCTGCGGAAGTCCTCGCCGCCGCAATCAAGGGCAACAAGCGCGGCGAACTCCTGGGCGAACGCACGTTCGGAACCGCCTCCGAGCAAAAGGTCATCCCGCTCGAAGATGGCGGAGCGGTGATTCTCACGGTCGCCTTCTATTCCACGCCGGAAGGCAAGTCCATCGTGGACGAGGGCGTTGCGCCGACCGTGGAAGTGCATCCGAAGACGCAGGACCCGGCTGAGAACTCCGACGCGCAAGAACCGGCGCCGTTGGGTTCCGGCCAGTTGCCGGCATCGGATGATCCGGTTTACAACAAGGCGCTTGAACTGCTCAAGGGCGGCGAGGGCCATAAGGCCGCCTGAGGCGTGAGGCGCTGCTCGAACGTCTTCCGCCGGCACGTCGCGCGTATTTCCCGCTTACCTCTTTTACTTTTTTTCCTGTTTAGCCTCGTGCTGCTTTGCGCGACGGGTTGCAAGCCTCCCCCTCCGCCGGCCGCCGCGCAAATCCGCGCCATAACTCGTGAGCTTGTATTCGCCGCGCGAAATGCCAGCGGGGGACGCGCGGAAGTTGGAATGCGCCCCGAGTTTGCCGCGCGCCAGTCCGGCAAACCCCAAACGCTCGCCGCAGATCACATTTACATTACCGTGCCACTCACCCATTCGGGAGTTCCCGACCGGGCCGCGCATGATGCCATCGAGAAGGAATTCGCGCGTGTGGCCGAGTTTCATCATCTGCATCGCGTGGCGCGCCCGGGAACGCCCGGCGTGGAGCGCTTCGATTTCACGCTGGATGGCCGCCGCACGCAGTCCATTCATCTCATTACGCCGCTGGGCGTTACCGCTTCCGCCCAAGCAGCGTCCAGCCGGCCGCACCTGGCGATCGTGATTGACGATCTCGGAAGCGACCGCGCGCAGGCTGACGCGCTGTTTCGACTCTCCTTCCCGCTGACTCTGTCGGTGCTGCCGCATTTGTCCAATTCCGGAGAAATCGCTGAGGAAGCGCACCGGCGCGGGTATCAGGTTTTGCTGCACCTGCCGGTGGCCTCGACCGGCGGGGGAAAAGACGAACAGATTGAGTTGCGCCCGGGCATGGATGCGAGCGCTGTGGGACAGAGTTTCGCGGCGATGCTGGACACCGTGCCGTACGCGGCAGGCGTGAACAATCATGAAGGTTCGCTGGGCACCTCCGACCTCGCACTCATGAATGAGTTGATGCCGTTGCTGCGCGAGCGCAACTTGTTTTTTGTGGACAGCCGGACGACGGCGGCCACCGTCGCGGAGACCGCGGCGCGCACTGCCGGTGTTCCTGCGACGTCGCGGAATGTTTTTCTGGACGATGAGCAGTCGCCCGCCGCTATCCGAAAACAATTTGCCCTGGCCGTTCGCGATGCCCGCGAAAAAGGCTCCGCGCTGGCCATCGGTCATCCGCATCCGGAAACCCTGCGGGTCCTCGCCGAATTGCTGCCGGAGGTCGCGCGCCAGGGCGTCACCCTGGTCTTTGCATCGGATCTGGTGCGGTGAAATTAGTAGCACAGACTTCACAGCCTGCAGAAAAACTCCATCAGGGCGTCATGCAGAGGAACGAAGCAACGAAGAATTCCTCTTTTTGCCGGATTGTTTCACGGAGGGATTCCTCGCTTCGTGCGGAAAGACGGCTCATCGTGGCGTCGGCGTCTCGCCGGCAGTTTCTCCAGCCTTCAGCGCCGTGCAAAAACGCCGGCGAGACGCCGGCGCCACAACACTTGCAGGATGCGCTCCTGCAAGGTGCTGCTGCCAGAACGAGGATGTTTTATGAGAAATGCGGATTAGGGGCCTTTTTCCGCAGCCTGTTCAGTCTATGCTACCAAACCGAACGCCTCGCTAGCTGAGGATTTCCGCGGCCAGTGAAACGACTCGTTCGGCAATCGCCAGACATGACGTCAGCCCCGGCGATTCGATGCCAATCAACTGAATGGCGCGCGGCACGCCGGCATCGCGCGTGATTACGAAGTCGGCGACCCCGGTGTGCCCGGGCGGCACCAGCTTTGCGCGAATCCCCGAGTAAGCAAGCTGCAGGTCCGCGGCTTCAATTTCCGGCAGCAAGGGTTTGGCGCGGCGCACGAATTCTTCGATGGGCAGGCGGTTGCGCTCGTAATCGTTCTTCTCGGAGATGTAATCCGCTGTCGGACCCACCAGCACCGTGCCCCAGAGCGTGCGCGTCAGGTGCATGCCGAGGCTAAGCCCGTCTTCGTGGGGCAGCGGGTAGACGAGATTGTTCACCAGATACGATTTTGCGCGCACCAGCTCGCAGTATTCTCCGCGCACGGGATAAATGCGATAGCTGCGGTTGCCGAGCATGGCCGCAATGTCGTCCGCATAGAGCCCCGCGCAATTGATTACACAACGCGCCTCGATGGTTTCCTCCATCGCGTGCGCCGGATCGTTCGCGTCGCCTTCGGCGAGCGTCACCGCGATGGAATCCGGGCGCGGGTCCAGCCGCACGACTCGCGTGTGCGGCAGCAGGCTGGCGCCCTGATCGGCGGCGATGCGCGCAAGCGTTTTCAGAAGATCTTCCGCCGAAATGATGCCGGTCGAAGGCACTTCGAGCGCGGCGGTCGCTTCGATGTGCGGCTCGCGCGCGCGCACCGTGGCGCGGTCCACCAGGCGCAGACCCTGGATGCCGTTCGCGCGGCCGTTTTCGGCCAGATGTTCGAGCGCCGTTTCCTGCGGGCTGCCGTGCGCCACCACGAGCTTCCCGCAATTCCGATGCGGCACGTTGTGCGCGGCGCAGAATTCGTGCAGCATCCGGTTGCCCGCGACGCACAACCCCGCTTTGAGCGAGCCGGGCGGGTAATAGATGCCCGAATGAATCACGCCGCTGTTGCGTGTGCTCGCTCCCATACCGAGCTTCGGCATCTGCTCGACCAGGAATACGTCGCTCCAACGCTGCGAAACCACGCGCGCCACGGCGCACCCCACCACGCCGCCGCCGATGATCAAGATGTTTGCGCGATCCACGGCATACAGAATAGATGATTTGAGGCAGGAGGCAAGGAGGCAGGTGCTAGGTGGCAGGTGGCAGCGGATAGAAACAATCTGCATCTTGCTTTTGGAATTCGTTTTCTGTGTGTTCTTTGTGACCTCTGTGTTGAAAGCATTTTGAGCCGAAGAAAAAGGCTGAACACAAAGTTCGCAGAGAACACAGAGGCCACAGAGTCGGAGAACCCGGAACGAAAAGCATTTGCGGGACTCGACACCGGGATTTTCGGTTTGAAACCTTGCGATTAAGGTGTAGAAGTATGCATTGCCTGAATTCGTGCGCGAATCGGAAATCACTCCGGAGGAATTAACGATGCCCTCGAAGCACGTATTGAGAATGGTTGTTGTGTTGGTTGCCGCCCTTCTGCTGGCGCACGATCCGGCGGCCGGGTGGGCGCAAGCCCGGCCGGAGGCGGCGCCATTCGACGCCGCGCGGCTCACCATGCAACCTCCGCCTCCGGAAGGCGTCGCCATTCGCGCCGGGCGATTGTTCGATCCGAAGACGGGAACGCACTTGGCGAACCAGGTGATCTTGATCCAGGGCGACCGGATTACCGACGTCGGCCCGGCCGACCGCGTGCGCATACCGCAGGGCGCTACGGTAATCGACCTCAGCCGCGCGACCGTGCTTCCCGGCTTGATCGATCGCCACGTTCACTTGATGCAGGACCCGGAACCGAACGAAGCGCGCGCCCTTATCGTCGGGCAGCACTACGCCCTGGCGGATATGTACGCTGGGTTCACGACGCTCCAGGACATGAATTCGGCCTACACCTATGCGACGGTCGAATTGCGCGACGCCATCAATAAAGGCGCGATCGTCGGGCCGCGGATGCAGGTCACGGGACCAGCGCTCAATCCTAGGGGCGCCACAGCCTATGCCGCGCCGTCGGAGATAACGCCGTTCGGACTGGGCACTGGGACCCCGGCCTGGCAGAACTCTCAGAACATAAATTCACCGTGGCTGGCCCGCGCCGCCGTGCGCGACCATTCTCATTACGGCGTCGACTGGATCAAAATCTACGAGACGGAAGATTACGAGGGAAGCGGTTACCCGCACCCTTATGGTGCGGGCGCGTTCATGCCGGACGGCAAGATGATCAACGTTCCCTCGCTGTCGCTCGAAGAAAATCTGGCGATTGTGGACGAAGCGCACCGCAGAGGTTTGAAAGTCGCCTGCCATGCCTATGGCGGCGAGGGCCTGCGCATCTGTCTGGAGGCGGGCGTGGACCTTCCGATCCACGTAATCGTCGGCGTCACCGGCGCGGCGGGGCTTGACGATGAGACGATCCGGCTCTTCAAAAAGCCGTTGGCGGATGGAACTCTCCGCCCCGTGAATCAGACTCTTTGGGATTTGGCCGGTCCTCTCGAACAAGTGGATCTGCGATCCAGCGGCGGGAAGACCACCCGCTTGCGCCTGACGGAGCCGAGTTTCAAGCGGCTCGTGGCCGCCGACGTGAAGCAAATCTTCGGCAGCGGCGCGTACACCGTTGGACACGGCGTGCAGGCCTACCAATTCGCCATCTATGTGAAATGGGGAATGAGTCCCGCGCAAGCGCTGCAGACAGCCACCAGCAACGCTGCCGAGAGCTTGAACTACGATTTGGGGAACCAGGTCGGCTATGTGGAAAAAGGCAGGTTCGCCGACATCGTCGCCGTCTCCGGCGACCCGCTCACCGACATCACCGAGATGGAACGCGTCAAGTTCGTGATGAAGGGCGGCGTGATTTTCCGAAACGACTTGAAGTGACCGCGCGTGCGATTGGGTTTTCGGGTGCCCCGTCCTTGAAGCTTTTCAAGGGCGGGGTTCTTGGTTTGATTTCCTATGCCCATGGGATTGCAGCGCCGGTACGGACAAGGCCACCTGCACTTCATCACGTGCAGTTACCCGTCAAAAGCCCCGCCCTTCAAACAACGAAGGACGGGGCACCCGGAAATTCTTGTGTCTCTAAAGGCTGCGCCACCTGCCCAACTGAGGATCTCAGCCACACTCGAAAGACCAAGTCCCATGCGTCAAGAGCGCAGGCGCGAGCCACCGCCCGGTTGCATTCCCGGCGGGGTTTGTATTTAATGCCTTGCTATGGCAAAGCCAACGCAAGCCGAACTCGCCCGGCAATTTCTCGCGCTGCACGATGGCCGCAAAACTCTGGTGCTCCCCAACGCTTGGGACGTTGCCAGCGCCAGAATTTTTGAGGAAGCGGGTTTTCCCGCGATTGGCACATCAAGCGCCGGAATCGCCAATGCCCTGGGCTATCCTGACGGAGAGAAAATCTCCCGCGGCGAAATGCTGACGGTCGTATACCACATTGTCGAAGCCGTGGGCATTCCCGTGACCGCCGATATGGAAGCGGGATATGGAGCGAAGCCCGAGGAAGTTGCCGAAACCGCGCAAGAGGTGCTGGCGGCCGGAGCCGTGGGAATGAACCTCGAAGACTTTGTCCACGACAAGCCGGATGCGCTCGCCGACGTGAGCTTGCAGCAGGAAAAAATTCGCGCCGTGGTCGAAGCTTCCGCGCGCGCCTGCGTGCCGTTCGTTCTGAATGCGCGCACGGACATCTTTCTGGCCGGCATGGGCGCTCTCGAAACGCGGCTCGCCCGCACGATTGAACGTCTCAATGCGTATCGAGACGCCGGGGCGCAGTGCCTGTTCGCTCCCGGCGTAAAAGACAAAGAAATTATCGCGCAACTAGCGAGCCGCGTGCGCGGCCCGCTAAACATCCTGGCCATTGCCGGAACGCCTCCCGTGGCGGAGCTCGAAAAGCTGGGCGTGGCCCGCGTGAGCGTTGGTTCAGGACCGATGCGCGCAACCCTCGGCCTGATCGCGCGTATCGCTCGCCAACTCCGCGAGGAAGGCTCTTTCTCGCAAATGACGGACGGCGCCATGTCCTACGTGGACGCCAACCGCCTTTTCAAACTTTAGGATGATTTAGTCCGGATTTCTCGCAAAAATGCGAGTGGGTGGAACGGAAACCACAAATTTGGTCGCTGAACACGGGCTCTGTGTGGCGCCAGCGTCTCGCTGGCGGTTTCTTAAGTAGTCGGCACAGCGTAAAAACGCCGGCGAGACGCCGGCGCCACAAAACCGCGCGGGAAGCTCTCATTTAGGCGCGTTGCAGCAAGGGCCGAAGCTCCCGAATACTCTTCGCGTTTTCAAGACCGAGCACTTTCTCGATGAGGTTCGTGGTTGGCGCTGCGCCGAGGATGGGCGTCATGAGGTCGCGGGATTTCGCGACGATCTCTTCGCGGCTCATGGGGTTTTCGGGAGTGCCGCGCACGGACTCGACGCGCTCGGTGAGCTTGGTGCCATCGGTGAGCGTGACTTCGACGATTGCCACGCGCTTGGGTATCAGGCGCTCGAGTTCCTCGTCGGGGATGAGCTGCACCTTCGCGCGCTCGCGAAGGATGGCTGGGTCCTGCATGCGCGGCTTGTCGTGCGCCGCCTTGAACGAAACTGTCTTGTCGATCAGCATCACCGCGACCATGTGCTGAAGACAAATGTCGGGCATTTCGCGGTTGTTCACGGTGAAAGCCGCGCTCGTCGCAGCGCGCACGACCACCTGCTTCACCTGATCGGGTTCGAAAGGATGCCGCTTCAGGATGATTTGCAGCGCGTCAAGCGGCGACTGGATGGGTCCACCCGTGGTCCATCTCTTGATGGTCGTCAGCGTCACCTCGTAGCGTTCGCCGAGCTGATCGGTGAAGCCCGACGCATCGGCCTGAGGGGAGTAGGTCTGAATGAAATTTTCAGAGCCCGAGAGAATGTCGTTGACGCCAGTCCAGCCCGACTGAACCAGCAGGGCTGCCATGACGCCGTTGCGCGCGCCCATGCCGGCAAACACGAAGCCCTTTTCGATGTGCTCGGTATCGCGCCGCCACGCGCCGATGCCGGCCCCCGCCTGCTGTCCGGCGTAGTCAACCAGCCAGCGCATCTGCTGGGGATTCAAACTCACCACACAGCCGCCGGCAGCCGCCGCGCCGAAGGTCCCGACCAAATTGTGCGTGTCCCGAAGCATGCTTTTGGCGCCCAAGGCCTTGAACGCCCGCATCCCGATGTCGTAGCCGAGCGCCACGGCGCGCACGAAGTGCATTCCACTCACGCCCAACTGCTCCCCCAGCGCCAGCGCGGCCGGTACGACCGCGGAACCCGGATGCGCTCCTCCCCCGGTGTAATCGTCGTCGGTCTCATCGGAATGAGCGAGCACCCCATTTGCGACGGCCGCCTCGATCGGTCCGCAGAGGACCTGCGAAGCGACAACCGTGGCAACCTTCTCGCCTCCATAGGCGCGAGCGAACTGAATTGCCAGGCGTCCGGGAGGCAATTCGGACCCCGATACCATGGCGGCCAGGGTGTCGAGAATGTGGTGTTTTGTTTCTTGCAGCACCTTGTCCGGCAGCGCGCTGTTGCGGGCCTCGCTCATGTAGGCGCTGAGCGCGGTCATGGCGGGGCTGATGTCTTCTGCCGCAAATCCCGGCATGCGCGGAAATGCCCCGGCAGCGGTGATCCATGCGGCGCTCTGCAACACGCTACGCCGGGTCCTCGCGCCGCCGTTCCAGAGCGGCAAGCCAGCCTCTCGATCATCTCCCATGCCAGTTGCTCCCTCTTTTCTTCTTGTGGTCAGCATCATCAACTTGCGATTGGGCTGGGATTCAACTTTCAACTGTGAACTCTAAACTGTCGACTTTTTTTACGAATCCCGTTTCACGACCGCACGCGGCCCGCGTGACGAACTTCGCGGCGATAATCTGGCGCAGACAGCTCAATCGTGCGGCACATTTCATAGAGGCGGGAACGGATGCGCATGCCCACGCGGTCCGCGAGCGGTTCTTCGCGCGCGGGGGAAACGGTTTGCCCGGATGGCAGGCGCGGCCCCGGAGTTGCCGACGGCGTTGCCGTGCTATCGAGATAGTTCGTCGTGAGCAGGGTGATGCGCCGCTCATTGTATCGGGTGTTGAGGATGTGTCCGACCGTCTCGAGGGCCCAGGGAGAAGGCTTGCTGGCGCCCACATCATCCAATAGCAAAACTTCGGCGGTGAGCACTGGTTCGAGCACGCTCAGCTCCGTGGTCTGATTTTCCGGATTATAGCTTCCCTGGATTTCCTTGAGCAGTTCGCGATAGTCGTAGAACAGTCCCGTGTGTCCGCGCAAAACGATCTGGCGAAGCGCGGCGACGGCCAGATGGGTCTTGCCCGCGCCGCACGGCCCCATCAACAGCAGGCCAGTCTCGGTTCCCACCGGATAATCGCGCGCAAACGCTTCGACGACGAGCTTGGACTGCTCGAGGCTGCGGTTCCAGGCAGCGGATTCGCGGTTGGTGTCGTAGAGGTCGGTGTCGAAATTGTCGAAGTCACAATGCTCGTAGCGGCGCGGGATGCGCGTGCGCGCCATGGTCCGCGCGGCTCGGTCGCTGCCCGTGCAGTCGCAGGGCACGGCCCAGACGCGCCGGGTCTCAGCGGTGCCGGGGACGGGTTTGTCCCAGGAAACGCGTTTTGCCTTTTCATCCTCGCCGACGCGTTCGACGGTTTTCCATCCTGTGCCGCCGCAAAGCGGGCAATCGGGTTGCGCCATAACGCCAGCATAGGCGCGCGGCCGCGGATGCGCAAGCGGTCAGGCCCTGTGGAAACTGGTGGGAGTGTGGAAAAAAATGTGATTCGTGACTCGTGATTCGTGATTCGTGTTCGCGGGGGAGGATGAGTGGAACTGCGAAAGTCGAGAGTTAACAGTTCACAGTTGGGAGTTAAAAGCCGGAGCCTCCGCTAGGGTGCAATCCCGCGCCGATTGAACTCTCAACTCTGAACTGTTAACTGTCAACTCGTCACGACTCACGCCGCTTCACTTATGCACACGAATGACTTTCGGCGGGGAAACGCGCACCAGCGCGTCCTCCGCGGGCCGCGCGGTCGCCGACCTGAGTCCACGGGACAATTCCTGCTGGACGAACGAGGTGAACGCCTCCATCTGGTGCTGCATTTCCGCCATTTTTTCCCGCATGTTGAGGATGATTTCGATCCCGGCCAGGTTGACGCCCATCTCGCGCGTCAGGGTCAGGATCACCTCGAGCCGTTCGAGGTCGGAGTCGGTGTAAAGCCGAGTGTTGCCCTCGGACCGCGAGGGTTTCAACAATCCCACGCGCTCATACAGGCGCAGCGTCTGCGGGTGCAGCTTATAGAGTTCGGCAACCGCCGAAATCATGTATCCGGCGCGGGCCTTTTTCCGTTTTGCGCTTGCATTGGTGCGCGGCATGGCAGCGCTCCTTAAGCCTTGGCCCGTTCGAACAGATTCTCGCGCGGATTCTCCGGGGCCAGGCGGTCCAGTTCACGCAACAGTTCCCGCACACGCTCATCCACAGGCTTGGGCACGACCACTTGCAGCTCGACGTATTGGTCGCCACGGTGTCCCGCCTGGCGAACCGACGGGACGCCCTTGTCCCGCAGGCGCAGTTTTTGACCGCTGTTGGTGCCCGGCGGAACGCGCAAGAGCGAGCGGCCATCCACGGTCGGGACTTCAATCTTCGCGCCAAGCGTCGCTTCGGTCACCGTAATGGGCACGATGGTGTAAAGGTCGTCGCCACGCCGGTCAAAAAATGCGTGCGGCTGGACGTCGGTAACGATGTACAGATCGCCCGGAGGCGCTCCCGCCGTTCCGGCATTTCCGCGGCCCGGAACGCGCACGCGCGAGCCGGTATGCACCCCGGCGGGAATGCGAATTTCAATGGTGTCGGAACGGCGCATGCGGCCATCCCCGCCGCACAATCGGCAGAGATTTCGAATGTGCCCGGTGCCGCCGCAGCGCGTGCAAGTCAAATTGAAGCGCATACGCCCGCTGGTTTGCGTCACTTGCCCGGTGCCGCCGCAGGCCGTGCAGCTCTGCGGCTGGCCGACGGTTCCCGTGCCATGGCAGTCGGTGCAGGCGTCCAGGCGCGCGATCGTGAGCTTCTTCACTGTACCCTGCACGGCTTCCCAGAAAGTGATTTCGATCTGATACTCGAGGCTCGAGCCGCGTTCAGCGCGCGCGGGCGCCTCTGCCGCTGCGCCGCCACGGAAGAATTGGCCGAACAAATCGCGGAAGCTCGGGCCGGCGCCTCCTCCCCCTCCGCCGAAATCGAATCCGCCAAAATCGAATTGCACGTCACCCGTGTCCGCTCCTGCGGGCATGCCGCCGGCGCCGGGTGTTTCGAACCCGTACTGATCGTACATCTGGCGTTTTTTGCTGTCGGAGAGGACGTCGTAGGCTTCCTGAACCTGCTTGAACTTATCTTCCGCGGATTTGTCGCCGGGGTTCAGGTCGGGGTGATACTTGCGGGCAAGTTTCCGGTAGGCTTGCCGGATCTCTTTTTGCGGCGCTTTGCGTGAGACGCCGAGCAATTCGTAATAATCTTGTTTAGTTGTCGTGGCCATGTTTGGTGACTAGTGACTGGTGACCAGTGACTGGTGCAATCACAACTTTTCCCAACGCGCGTTCACCGTGGCGAGCTCCTGCTGTTCGCGTTGATGCTCTTCGCGGCGGCGGCGGCGCTCTTCGTCCAATTTTCCGCCCATCGCCGCTTCTTTCTGGTTGGCGCGT
Organism: Terriglobia bacterium; assembly: GCA_041480265.1. GTDB lineage: Bacteria > Acidobacteriota > Terriglobia > Acidiferrales > UBA7541 > Palsa-360. The sequence goes on from JBGOZP010000027.1 coordinate 29,309, forward strand.
TCGATCCAGCGGTCAATCCAGGCCGTCTTGGCTTCCACGCTGGCGGCGTCGGTTCGAAACCGGAGCAAGTGACCGCTGATATCTACCGCGCGAGGAGGAAAATCCGGCGACGGCGCTTGTTGTGTCTCATAGAACAGACGTTTCCAGTCGGCGCTGGGGGTCTCCGAAAGCGCCACCTGCACCATGTATAGCTCTTCGCGCAGCTTCTGGATCGCTTGAGGCGGCCCGGTTCGCTTGATTCCTTCGTGCGTCGTCAAAGGATGCTCCTGGGAGATTCCAAAAAGCCTCGTTTCACGAGAAGGGCAAAGCAAACTTGCCCTCCCCGCGGCCGATGATTCTGAAGGTTCTCTTGCTGCTCCGCCGGCCGCTGCAGGGCTAGTTCGGTTTCTTCGTTTCGTCGACGTCTACGTATTCGGCGTCGATCACCTCGCCCTCGGGCGCGGAACTCGCGCCGGGTTTCGCCCCGCCTGCCCCGCCAGTGCTCCCTTCAGCGGAACCTGGGCCGCCCTCCTGCGCTCCGCTGGTTTGAGCGCTCTTGTACAGCACCTCGGCCAGTTTATGAGAGGCGTGCTCGAGTTTCTGCGTGGCCGACTGGATCTGGTCGAGAATGCCGGTGGAAAGCGCCGTCTTTGCCGCGGCTACGGCTTCCTCTACCGGCTTTACGTCGGACTCGGAAAGCTTCTCGCGGTTTTCGCTGAGCAACTTCTCGATCTGATACACCCGGTTGTCAAGAATGTTCCGAGCCTCGATCTCCGCAATCTTCTTCTTGTCCTCATCCGAGTGCGCTTCGGCGTCTTGTCGCATCCGCTCGGCCTCCTCTTTGCTCAGGCCGGTGGAGGCGGTAATGGTGATTTTCTGCTCCTTGTTTGTCGCGTGATCTTTTGCCGACACATTCAGGATGCCGTTGGCGTCGATGTCGAAGGTGACTTCGATTTGCGGCATCCCGCGCGGCGCTGGCGGAATCCCCATCAGGTGAAACTTGCCGAGCGTGCGGTTGTCCGAGGCCATCTTGCGCTCGCCCTGCATCACATGGATTTCCACGGACGGCTGGTTATCCGCCGCGGTTGAAAACGTCTCCGATTTGCGCGTGGGGATCGTCGTGTTCCGCGGGATCAGCGTGGTCATCACGCCGCCCAGCGTTTCGACGCCCAGCGACAGCGGGGTCACGTCGAGCAGCAGGATGTCCTTCACTTCGCCGCCCAGCACGCCGCCTTGAATGGCGGCGCCGACGGCGACAACTTCATCCGGGTTGACGCCTTTGTGCGGCTCTTTCCCGAAAAGCTCCTTAACGAGCGCTTGGATGCGCGGCATGCGCGTCTGCCCGCCGACCAGCACAACTTCATCAATCTTGCTGGCGTCCACCCCCGCGTCCGCCATGCATTTTCGGCACGGCGCAACGGAGCGCTGGATGATGTCTTCGACCATCGCTTCCAACTTCGAGCGCGTGAGTTTCTTGACCAGATGCTTCGGACCGCTGGCATCGGCTGTAATGAAAGGCAAATTGATTTCGGTCTCCATCGTGGTGGAGAGTTCTATCTTGGCGCGCTCGGCGGCGTCGCGCAGACGCTGCAGCGCCATTTCGTTGCCCTTGCCGCGCAGGTCGAGGCCTTCGTCCTTCTTGAATTCGTCAGCGAGCCAGTCCACGATGCACTGGTCCAGATTATCGCCACCCAGGTGCGTATCGCCGTTGGTGGCCTTCACTTCGGTTACTCCCTCGCCGACTTCGAGGATGGAAATGTCAAAAGTTCCGCCGCCGAAGTCGTACACGGCGATCGTCTCGTCTTTCTTCTTGTCCAGACCGTAGGCCAGAGCAGCCGCTGTGGGTTCGTTGATGATGCGCTTGACCTCGAGCCCCGCGATCGTGCCGGCGTCCTTCGTCGCCTGACGCTGCGCGTCATTGAAGTAAGCAGGCACCGTGATGACCGCTTCCGTCACCTTCTCGCCCAGAAAATCTTCCGCCGCTTTCTTCAACTTCTGCAGGATCATGGCCGAAATCTCGGGCGGGGGATATTCCTTGCCCTGCGCCAGCACGGCCACGTTTTCGCGCTGGGCCATGACCTTGTACGGAACCATCTTCATTTCTTCATTAACTTCGTCATAGCGCCGCCCCATGAAACGCTTGATGGAGTAGACCGTGTTTTCGGGATTCGTTACGGCCTGGCGCTTGGCTACCTGTCCTACCAGCCGCTCGCCAGTCTTGGTAATCGCAACCACCGAGGGAGTCGTCCGGCCGCCTTCCTGGTTAGGGACAACCACGGGCTCCCCACCCTGCATGACGGCCACGACAGAGTTGGTTGTTCCCAGGTCGATACCTATAATCTTGCTCATTGGTTCCTAGTCTCCTTCAGATCCTCGACCGGTTTGACTCCGGCATGAGTGTGTAACACGCGACCATTATAATAATTGAGTGTGGCATTGTCAAGGAGTTTGATTGCATTCTATCTCATTTAGTTATAGCACGTTAGGACGTATTTCCGACTCCAATCTCCCTCGACTCATCCTGCTTCCACGTCACAGAACCCGCCAAGTTTGTCATTGGAAGGGGCGCTTCGCTTGAAGAGGAATACCTGCGGACGGCTAGAGGGTGGGTCTTGAGAATTGACCAGTCCTCTGGGAGGGAAGGCCCAAGTTCCGGTTCGGCTCCCAGCATCGCAATTTTTGGGGTCGTAAGCCGTAAGATAACCAGATCGGCGAGTTTTGCGTCTATTTCTAGTAGTGTAGGGCAGACCGAATTGGGGTTAGAATACGCGGGTCAGAAAGATCAAGGAGAGCGCCGAGTGAAATCGCGTCGAATCAGCCGGATTGGAATTTTTCTCTTCGTTGCGATCGTCGCAGCGATGTCGGGCGTATCCGCGCGCCCGCAGACCAAGACGCCCGGGAGTGCCGCGGCCAAGCCGATATCCGCGACAGCCGGCTCCACGAATGCCAAAGCGTTAGGGTCGAAGAACGCGCCGGTCACGATTGAAGTCTTCGAAGATTTTGAGTGTCCGGCATGCAGGAATTTCTTCCAGACGAGTTTGAAGCAAGTCGTCGAAAACTATGTGAACACCGGCAAGGTGTATTTGATCCATCGTGATTTCCCGCTGGAGATGCACCCGTACGCGCGCCAGGCCGCGCGCCTGGCCAATGCCGCCGCTGATCTCGGGCAATTCGAGACCGTGGAGCGCGCGCTTTTCGACACTCAGGACAAATGGTCGACCAATGGAAAAATTGAAGATGCCATCGCTCCGTCGGTTCCCGCGGCGCAGATGAAGAAGATCCGCGATTACCAAGCGGCGCACATCGAGGAGATCAACGCTTCGATTGAGCGCGATCGCGCGATGGGGGTTCAGCGGAACGTCAACCAAACGCCGACGATTTATGTGACCTCGCGCGGGAAGACGGAAGCGCTGCCGGGCGGCGGCGTGGACTACAAACTGTTAAAACAGTACCTGGACTTCCTGCTCCGCCAATAGGGGTGCGGGCTCTACTTGGAGCCCGCCAGAAGGGGTGCGGGCTCTACTTTTACGCTGAACGCTTCAACTGAAGCGTGGAGCCCGCCAGAATAACGATGGCCACTTCTCCCGCCGTTTCGGAACTGTCACGCCGCCCGGGCGCTTTGCCGGGCGCGCTGCTCATTTTGGGGCGCGTTGCGCTCGGCCTCATTTTCCTCTACGCCGCGTACGCGAAACTTTATTTTGACGGCGGCTGGCACCTGCGGGATTACCATTTCTTGTTCGCCATGGCCATTGATTCCTACAAAATGCTGCCGCTGCCGGTCGTCGAGTGGATGGCGTGGATTCTGCCGTGGTTCGAACTGGCGCTCGGCGCGCTGCTGATCGCCGGCGTGGGCTTGCGCTGGACCGGCTCGATTACCAGCGCGCTGCTGCTGGCATTTATCGGAGCGATGACGCGCGCCAAAATTCTGGGCCTGGAAATCAATTGCGGGTGCTTCGGCAATAACGAGAAGCTGGGCACGGCCACATTGATTCGCGACAGCAGCCTGCTGGTCCTGGCTCTCGCCGTCACGATCGGAGCGTTTCTCATCCGGAAACGCAGGGCTGCAACTCCCTCCTGATCTTCGCGTGCCCTCCGGCTATTTGCGCTAGAATGAAATCCTCATGGTAGAGCTGCCGCCGATCACGCTGCGCCTGCGCGGTCGCAAAGTTGTCGGACGTGTCGCCTTCGCGCTCCTGCTGCTGGGCTCGATCGCCTTTGGGGCGCTGGCGGGCTTGCTGTTTGTTTATTCCAGCGACCTGCCCCAGATTCTCGCTCTCGAAGATTTCCGCCCCGACATCGTCACCGAACTGTACGCGGACGACGGCCAGATTGTCGGCAGTTTTGCACTCGAGCGGCGCATCCTGCTCAGCTATGAGCAAATTCCGCAAGTCCTGAAAGACGCCATCCTCACGACCGAAGATCAGCACTTTGAACAGCACTGGGGTGTGGACTTTACCCGTGTAGCGGGCGCGGCCTGGCGGAACCTGCTGGCGCATCGCGTCACCGAAGGCGCCAGCACGCTCACCATGCAGCTTGCCGGCACATTGTTTCTCGATCGCTCCGATCGCAGCATGCGCCGAAAGATCCAGGAAACGCTCCTGGCGCTCCAGATCGAGCGCCACTACACCAAACAACAGATCTTCACGATGTACTGCAATCAGATCTATCTATCCCATGGCAACTACGGATTTGAGGCCGCCTCGGAATATTATTTCGGCAAACCGGTGGGCAAACTCGCGCTGCCCGAGGCCGCCCTTCTGGCCGCCATGATCCGTGGACCGAGTTATTCCCCCATCCTGCACGCGCCACGCGCGCTGGCGCGGCGCAACATCGTGCTGGACCGCATGGCCCGCGCGGACAAAATTACGGATGCGCAGGCGCGGCAGGCGATTGTGCTGCCGCTCGGGCTGCACGTGGCGGCGCCGCGCAACACCCTGGCGCCGTATTTCGTCGAAGAAATCCGCAAGTATCTGGAAAGCACCTACGGCACCCAAACGGTGCATGAACGCGGCCTGCGCGTCTACACGACGCTCAACGTCATCGCGCAGCGCGCGGCCAACCAGTCCATCCGCGACGGACTGCATGCTTACGATAGGCGGCACGGCTGGCGTGGCAGGCTCGACAACATCCTGCGCGATCACCGCGATACGCTCGAATCCTACGAGGACGATGACTGGCGCTGGCCGATCGCCAAAGGCGATTATGTAACGGGCCTGGTCGTGGCGGCCGACGACAAAGCGGCGACCATCCGGGTAGGCCCTTACCGCGCACTGCTCACGCAGCCGGATTTCGCCTGGACCGGACACCACTCGCACAAAGAGATCCTCGCTGTCGGCGACCTCGCGCAGGTTTCCGTCAAGGACATCACCGGCGTCGTCGCGCATGTCCAGCTCGAGCAGGAGGTGGGTCCGCAGGCCGCCATGGTGGCCATCGACAATCCTTCCGGCGAAATCAAGGCCATGGTCGGCGGTTACAGCTTCGACGAATCGAAATTCAATCGCGCCACGCAGGCGCAACGCCAGGTCGGCTCTTCATTCAAGATCTACGTTTATTCCGCCGCGGTCGAGCAGGGGTTCACTCCCTTCGACACGATCCTGGACGCGCCGTTTACGACCATGAGCGGCGGCCAGACGTATTCACCGCACAATTACGATGAAAAATTCGAAGGCATGATCACGCTGCGCCGCGCGCTGGAAGGCTCCCGCAACGTTCCCGCCGTGAAGCTGGCTGAAAAAATCGGCATGAACAGCGTCATTGACATGGCGCGCCGGTTCGGCATCACCAGCGCTCTGCCGCCCTATCTGCCGATTACTCTCGGCGCCGCCGACCTGAACCTTCTCGAGCATACTTCCGCGTTTACCGTTTTTCCCGACGATGGCATCCGCATTGATCCGCACATGATCCGCCGCGTGACCACCTACGACGGCGCGTTGCTCGAACAGGCGCATCCTGCCGTTCATGATGTCATCGAACCTGACGTGGCCCGCACCATGACGGCCATGCTCGAAGATGTCGTGCAGTACGGAACCGGGATGCCGGCCCGAGCGCTCGGCCGGCCCGCCGGCGGCAAGACCGGCACCACCAATGATTTCACCGATGCCTGGTTCATCGGTTTCACGCCGCAGTTGACCGCCGGCGTGTGGGTCGGCTTTGACGACAAGGCCGTGTCGCTGGGCAAGCCCGAAACCGGCGCGGTGGCCGCGCTGCCCATCTGGCTCGAATTCATGCAAGCCGCACACGCCGGAAAACCCGTGGAAGCCTTTCAAAACGTGGTGCCGCTCGAAAAACTCGCGCTGACAAAAAGCGTGCAGGTAGATACGCCCGACAGCGCTCCAACCGAGGGCGGAGAAGCGCCTACGGGCGATGAGGCTCCTTCGAGAAGTGGCACGGCGCCGCCAGCTATCGCTCCCGCCTCAAAAACTCCACCCGCGCCAGTCCCGCCGCCAAAGCAGACACCGATTTCTTCCACCGACCCTCACCGATAACGCTACGCTCGTTTATGCGTTGATTGCTTGCGGAAGGGGTCCCACCCTCGAGCCGGAAGGGGCTTGGCCCGACCCGCTTCATCAACGAGAAGGATTCGTTTTTCCCGCGTGATTTCGCCGATGATCGTGATGGGCACGCCGTGAACCGTGTTTGGCAAACGTCGCGCCAGGCGCTTGGGCACGGTGAAGAGCAACTCGTAGTCCTCGCCTCCATCGAGCGCGAGGCGCAGCGGGTCAAGACCGAGCTTCTGTACGTCACTCGGCACCGCAACCTTCGGAATTCTCCCGGCCCACACTCGCGCGCCCACTCCGCTGGCTTCACAAATATGAGCCAGATCGGTCGAAAGACCGTCTGACGTATCAATCATCGCCGTGGCCCTTCCGATCTTTGCCAGCCACTCGCCCAAAGCCAGGCGCGGCTCCGGATAGAAATGCTTCTGGAGAAGCTTCTTCCATTTCTTTTTTGGGTGCGGGCTTTGCCGGGTGCGGGCTTTACTTGAAGCCCGCCAGAATTTGGAGCCCGCCGAAAGCTTGTCCCATCCTCGCTGGATCAGTTGCAGTCCCAGCTCCGCCTCGCCGAGTGCGCCGCTTACGCAGAGCAGGTCTCCGGGCCGCGCACCGGAACGCAAGACTGCCCGCCCCGGAGAGGCTTCTCCAATTACGGTGATGTTAATCGCGGCCAGTGGACATTTTGTGGTGTCGCCTCCTGCCAGAACCAGCCCGAAGCGGCGCGCGGCCCGCGACATTCCTTCCAGAAAGTGGTCAAACCATTTTCCGGTGCAGGAAGACGGAAGCGCCAGGTTCAGCAAAAAATAGAGCGGCCGGGCGCCCATAGCGGCCAGGTCGCTGGTCGCGCGCGCCAGCGCCTTATAGCCGACCGCCTCCGGCGGATGAACCCGCAAGAGAAAATGCACATTTTCGAGAAAAGCATCGGTCGTTACGATCAGTTCGGCACGGTGGCGAGGCCGCATCACGGCAGCGTCGTCCCCGATACCGATGCGCAGGCCGCCGCCAGTCCGCGATGGAATCTTGCGGGCCACTCGTTCGATCAGGTGTCTTTCACTGGCCATCAGTACAGTTGTCCTAAACCCACCCGGTATGCTCTCATAGGAGTCGCTAAGATAGTAAAGGCAAGGGGTCAAAGAGCGCCAAAGATTTTCAGGCATCGCAGACCGGGAAAAAAAGGTTGACTCTCCCCATAGCTTGAATCTAGACTGTGGCGAGTTTCGAACCAAGGCTCTCGGTTCAAACGACCGGTAACTGAGATATGGTGCCGCGCAGGATGATAAACGGCGCCAGCCTATCGCAAATACCATAAGGTTGGTTTCGCAGATATTTGACTATGAAGCCACCAGACTACACATTCTTTGTCGCATCCAGCCGGAAGGGGACCTTCCGCAAGATTATCGTCCCCGTCTATGTGCTGCATTTGCTGGCCATTCTTGCGGTTGTGGGCGGCATAACCGTCATTGCCGCGGCCAGTTCCTACACGCGAATGCTTTGGAAGGTGGGGAACTACAATACCCTGCGCCGCCAGCAGGACACCCTGAAGCATAATTACGAGCAACTGCAGTCGTCAGTGCAGGACACCAATCAGCGGCTGAACTCGCTGCAGTCGCTCGCCACCGAAGTGGCTATGACATATGGGTTTATGCGGTTCCGGCAGAGCCCGTTCGGCCTGGACCTTGCTTCGGCAGGCGCGAATACCGGGTTCGAGCAGTCCATCGCCCAGTTTAATTTCCTGGAAAAGAATGTGACGTCCGCCGCGCTTCCCGATGGCTTGCGGCTGCTCGCGGTGCCTGGCTTGGATAATTTGACTTCCACGCCCTCGCTATGGCCTGTGATCGGGCGTCTGACGGGAAGCTTCGGCGAGCGGATGGACCCGTTCAGTGGGGAAGGCGCTTTTCACACCGGCGTGGACATCTCCTCGCAGTATGGTGACGCCGTGAGGGTCACGGCAGAGGGTGTCGTCATCGAAGCCGATGAGCGGGCCGGGTACGGCCGCTTGGTTGTCGTGGATCATGGTTTCGGCTTGACCACTTGGTACGGCCATCTATCGACCTTTAACGTCCTGGTGGGCGAGCAACTCAAGCGGGGCGACACGCTCGGCAACGTCGGAGTCACCGGGCGATCCACTGGCCCACACGTCCACTACGAAGTCCGCATCAATGGCGCGCCTGTCAATCCCATGCGATACCTGCGTTTCGCCGCTTCCGCGGATTGATTCCCCCTGGATTTTTTTTGTAATTCCTTGGCCTATCGCTGCTTTTGCAAGCCGCTCAACTTCAGGATGTCCGGAGTAATTTCCACCAGGATGCGAACCCGCTCGGCGGTCTCCGTAATATCGGCTGTCTTCAGGAGTGTTTCAAGGGCGCCAAACGTGGCTGGATCCATCGTCTGACGCGTCTTTGGGCTTTCCAGTCCCGCCTCTCCAAACATGCGCAGCACTTCCAGGGCTGACTGAAGCTGGCGAGCGTCCGTGTCAGTCCGGCATTCCCCCTCGAGAGAAACGCGCAGATTCTCGCCCTCGGGACGAGCGGCCAGCGTGACCCACTGCACGGATCGTATCAGGCCGGCGAACTGCGCGGACTGCATTCCGCCCGGAGCGAAATTGTCCGGGATTGCGGGAACGCGGCTGATGGCAAATGCAGCCGCGCCGTTCACGCGCGCGGCTCTCTCGCGCACAGGGTCGGCGGCGGAGTCCGCCGCATGTGGGACAAGCACCGGCGCGATGCTGGAACCTTCAACGATGGCGATGCGGTGATCGTCCAGAAACACCAGCGAGTTCCAACGATTTTCTGGCGGGCTCCAAGTAGAGCCCGCACCCGATTCCGGCTGGTTCCCTGTAGGGCGCGCACCCGTCGGATCGCGGGCCGGAAATAAAAATACATCATGCCCCTGCTGCCGGTCGAGCTTGCCATTTTTCATCGCGTAGTCATGGATCTTCTGCCGATCGAAACGGCCTTCGGCCACCGCCACGGTTTTGTTCTGCTCTGGACCAAGCGACTGCGGCCATGACGCGATCACCACGCGGTCTAAATCTTTCTCGAAATCGAATCCCGTGCCCCGGACAAAATTCGCGTAGTCCGAGTCGGGGGCGGTCATGGGCGCGCGATCGGTTCGGTTTTGATAAAAAGACGATGCCCGAATGGCCGCCAGATCAATGTAAACCAGAGTAGGCGCGCCAATCGGAATCTGCGACAGTAGTTCCAAAGCGGGCGCCGGGCGGGCGGCATCTCCGCGCAGGCTCCCTGCGTAGAAGGCCGCCGCGGTAGCGACCGCCGCCAGCACGCCGGCAACGAGCAGAGCGCCCCTGTATTTCCGCATCTTTTCCCCTCTGAGATGCATTCTCTCACTCGCAGGGTTCGGGCGCCATCGCCCATCGAAAGATTTTTTACTACAGGGATGAGGAACGATGTAGAATGAGTGCGGTGAGCCAGGGCTGCCCGGAAAGCATAGAAGTGTCGTTTGCCATTCTTTCAAAGGGGCCCTTGCAATTAATGTGCCCTTTTGATATATTTTTTCGGTTTGGGCTGTGCTGGCGTAGCTCAGTTGGTAGAGCATCTGATTTGTAATCAGAGGGTCGGGGGTTCAAGTCCCTCCGCCAGCTCTGCCAAAAATTTCTGAATCAGGGGATGATTCCCGGCTTTTTCGGGAGGCGGGTTTCTGCATCGCGAAGCGGGCGGAATTGTGTCTTTTATTTTCGCGAGAGTACAGCGGCCTTCTAGTTGTGATTCCCCCGTGCGGACGGGTGGGTGAGTGGCTAAAACCAGCAGACTGTAAATCTGCCGCTCCTTGCGGGCTACGGAGGTTCGAATCCTCCCCCGTCCACCACCTGATCGCGCCGCTGGTGAGGTCCTAGAGCAAGGATCGAGCGTCATTAGTTTTTTTCGGAATTTAGCCGCGCCGTGAAATCCGATGGAGCAAGACTTTTGGCGTATCGGTGTGGCGGGTTCGGGGCTCTACTTGGAGCCCGCACGATAAAAGGATTGCGCTGCATGCGGCAAACAGAACTCGCCTGGGTAGCTCAGCTGGTAGAGCGCGTCCTTGGTAAGGACGAGGTCACCGGTTCAATCCCGGTCCCAGGCTCCAGAGGTCGTTTTGATAGGGCAGGCAGTGCGGGGGTAACTCAACGGTAGAGTCTCGCTCTTCCAAGGCGATGGTTGCCGGTTCAAATCCGGTCCCCCGCTCCAAAGATTCGGTGTCGGGTGCTGGCTCTACTTTTACGCCGAACGTTAGAAGTGAAGCGTGGAGCCTGCGCTAACGAGGACTTAAGACAATGGCGAAGGAAAAATTTGAACGCACAAAGCCGCACCTGAACATCGGGACGATCGGGCACATCGATCACGGCAAGACGACGTTGACGGCGGCGATCACGAAGG
>JBGOZP010000028.1:0-39733 GCA_041480265.1 Terriglobia bacterium
AAAGGTCTCGATCTATTACGCAGATACCAAACTCCACCTCAACGGTGGATGAATTCACTCAGGGGGGTGACATTTTCATCGGGCCATTAGGGTGACATTTTTACGTTGCTACAACAGCGCCAAGGGTCTGGAATGTGCGTATGAATATCGCTCTAGAATGCCTTGAAAGCCAGTCTTCGCTCTAATACTGGATTGATAGGTACTTTTGCGTTACTCTTGCGCCCGCCGGAAGAATCCGCTTCCGCAACTCAATGCACTTCAAAACATTCAGCGCCGCGGTCTTTGGCAATGACGCCTACCTGGTGGAAGTGGAAGTGGACGTCGGCTCGAGCCGGCTCGGAGATTTTAACGTGGTCGGCCTGCCCGACGTCGCTGTGAAGGAAAGCCGGGAACGCATCAAGGCCGCGCTGAAGAATTGCGGCCACGATTTTCCGCCGCAGAGCGTCACCGTCAATCTGGCGCCCGCCGACATTCGCAAGGAAGGCTCCGCGTTCGATCTTCCGATGGCGCTTTCGATTCTGGGCTGCCAGGGCACGTTCTTCGGGAAGCGGCTCGACCAATTTATTTTTCTCGGGGAACTATCGCTCGATGGCCAGGTGCGCTCCGTGCGCGGAGCGCTCTCCGCCGCGCTCGCGGCGCGCGAACACCACATCCGCGCGGTGGTTGTGCCGGAGGCGAATGTGCGCGAGGCGGCGGTGGTCGAAGGCATTGACGTCTTCGCGGTGCGCACGCTTCCGCAGGCCGTGGACCTGATCAACGCTCCGGAATCGTTCGCGCCGGTGCGTGTGGACGCGCGCACGATGCTGGACGAAGCGGCGCAATATCCGGTCGATATGCGCGATGTGCGCGGCCAGCAGGCCGCCAAGCGCGCGCTCGAAGTCGCCTGCGCCGGCGGGCACAACATCATCTTCATCGGCCCGCCCGGCGCTGGAAAGACGATGCTCGCAAAGCGCATTCCGACGATCCTGCCGCCGATGTCGCTCGAGGAGGCCATCGAAACGACGCGCATCCACAGCGTGGCGGGGCTGCTCGATGATTCGCGGGGGCTGGTCGGCACGCGCCCGTTCCGTTCGCCGCACCACACGATCAGCGACGCGGGATTGATCGGGGGCGGCGCCGTGCCGCGCCCCGGAGAAGTTTCGCTCGGGCATCACGGCGTGCTCTTTCTCGACGAATTGCCGGAATTTCAGCGCAACGTGCTCGAAGTGATGCGCCAGCCGCTGGAAGACGGCGCGGTGACGATCTCGCGCGCGGCGACTTCGGTGACGTTTCCCGCGCGCTTCATGCTCGCCGCGGCGATGAATCCGTGTCCCTGCGGATTCTTCGGCGACTCGACGCGCCAGTGCCACTGCTCGCCGCCGCAGATTCAGCGCTACGTTTCCAAGATTTCCGGGCCGCTGATCGATCGCATTGACATCCACATCGAAGTGCCCGCCGTGAAGTACAAGGAACTCCGCGGGGCCGCGGCTTCCGAGGATTCCGCCACAGTGCGCGCGCGCGTGCTGCGCGCCCGCGAGCGCCAGACCGAGCGATTCACGGGCGAGAAGAAAGTCTTCGCAAACGCGCAGATGCCGCCGAAGCTGATCCGGAAATTTTGCGCCATCTCCGACGACGGCGAGAAAATGCTGGAGAACGCGATCACGCGCCTGGGACTTTCCGCGCGGGCCCACGACCGCATCCTGAAAGTTGCGCGCACGATCGCCGATCTCGATGAGTCCGCGAGCCTCGAAACGCGCCACCTCGGCGAGGCCATTCAGTACCGCACTCTCGACCGCACCTATTGGGCATAAGAGGCGCCCTGCGGGATTGCTTTTAAGGGATTTCGATAAGACTTCTGGAATGATACCCGCAAGGCGGGGCCTAGCGAGATGACGCTTGTGTTGCGAGATCCCTGCCTTCGAGGACCACAGCCTGGAACGTCGCGCCGATCCGAACCGAGTCTTGCACGATTTCCTTAACCTGGGCTTTCATGTCTTTCAGACGAGGGTCGTCGGGGGACGGATTGCCCTGCATGCTTTGCGCCGATGCCACCATTTGCTTTAATTTTTGAATGAGGTCGCGCCCTTGAGAAACATAGACCTGCTTGGCTGCGAACAACTTTTTTTCCCACTTGGTCCGCCCCGGAAAGTCGGAATCGACACCCCGCAGGAAGAGTTTTGCCAGTGAGGAGCGATCCAAGGTATCGAGTTTCGTCAGGAACAGTTCCACCCGATCCAAATCTTCGGACGGGGTCGCGTCCGTACCTGGTTTACCGTTGGATTTGGAATTCCCTATTTCTCCGAGTCCGAAGGAACTGAGACCTGTGGCCGCGGGAAGGTCGTCGTTGGTAATGACCTTTGCGGCTGGTGCATGGCTCTTATCTTTTTGCGCTTGCCTGGCCACGTCACCCAGGGAAGGCGAATCTTGACTATGTCCCGGGAGGCAAAACACCATGACCAATACCGACCCTGCCAGGATACTCACTTTGCGTAGCATAGCGACCTCCCACGACAGCGGACTTCCCGATCAACGAACACAGACAGGCGCTCATACAATGCTGATCTGTGCGAAGTAAACTGGCTATGGCCCTAAAGTACCGCCATGTCGAAAGGGGCAACTTAAAACAGATTGATATGAAAGGACTTAAACTTGTGAAGGATGCCGCCCACGGTGAAACCCTTCCATGCACCTATGCTCTTGATGATTTCATCAAACACGTGTATTAAGATTCGCAGCGCAGCCGCAGAAAGGGCCGGAATGAATAAGCGCAAGCTGGGCAACTCGGGACTGGAAATAGCTCCCCTTGTTTTTGGAGGAAACGTTTTCGGATGGACGGTAGACGAACCAACCTCTTTCAAGCTGCTCGATGCGTTTGTAGACGCGGGGTTCAATGCCATTGATACGGCGGACACCTATTCCAAGTGGGCGCCGGGCCACACGGGCGGCGAATCGGAGACCATTCTCGGCAAATGGATGAAGCGCAGCGGGAATCGGAACAAAGTGATCATCGCGACGAAGGTGGGCATGGAATTGGGGCCGGAAAAGAAAGGGCTATCGAGGTCCTATATCCTGCGCGCTGCGGAAGACTCCTTGCGCCGCCTGCAAACCGGCTACATCGACCTCTATCAGTCTCACATCGACGATGCGGACACACCGCTGGAGGAAACTCTCGGAGCATACGCGGAACTGATCAGGCAAGGGAAAATCAGGGCCATCGGAGCTTCCAACTACAAAGCGGACAGACTCGCCGCGGCGCTCGAAACCAGCAAGAAAGCGGGCCTGCCCCAGTATCAGAGCCTGCAACCGAACTATAGCCTCTGTGAACGCGCGGATTATGAAGCGCAGCTTGAGCCTTTGTGCGAAAAGGAAGGACTTGGCGTGATCAATTACTATCCCCTGGCCAGCGGATTTCTCTCCGGCAAGTACCGATCGGAAAGCGATCTGGGGAAGAGCGCTCGCTCGCAATCGGTAAAAAAATATCTCAACGAACGCGGCTTCAAGATTCTTCACGCGCTGGACGGGGTAGCGAAACAATACAATGCCACGCCCGCTCGAGTGTCACTGGCGTGGCTGCTGGCGCGCCCCAGTATTACGGCGCCCATCGTAAGCGCTACGAGCCTTGAACAACTGAACGATTTGATGCCCTGCGTAGAACTTAAACTCGGCCGTGCTTCTATCGAGCTTCTCAACCAGGCAAGCGCCTCCTGAGGTCGCAGAGATTCAGCTAGGATAGACCGGAGTTTCACCACAGAGAACACAAAGGTCACAGAGAAGAGGAGAAAGAGATTTTTCAGTTCAGATTTAACTTCTGAAGCTGATTTCAGTTGTGGCTTTGCGTCTCTGTGTTCTCTGTGCCCTCTGTTTTGAAATCTCCGCTTTCTTGCATGAGGAGAGCTTCAGCGCTCAGCCCGAGCTAATGAACAATTCAGAAAGTAAGCGGACCGCGGACGAATTGCTGACTGAGTGTTAGCGCCGGTCAGGTGTATATTATTGGTCCAGCGGGAAATCCAAAATGGGGAGTTCCGGCCATCTGGCCGGGAGGCACAGGCATGAAAAATATCCGAGCGATCGTATTCATTCTGGCAATTTGTGTTCTCCTGGTTTCGCGTCCGGTGTTGGCCCACCATTCGGGCTCGGCATTCGATCTGGAGCACCCGGTGACCTTAAAAGGAATCGTGGCCGAATTCGTGTGGTCCAATCCGCATATATTCATCTCTCTCGACGTGAAGGACGACAAGGGCAACGTGGAACAGTGGCGCGTCGAAGGCAATAGTCCGAACATGCTGACCCGGGTTGGCTGGAAGAGGGAAATGATCAAGGCGGGAGACCAACTCGACGTTACCGGCGGTCCCGCCAAGAACGGCAGGAAAATCCTGCGTCTGATCAGCGTCAAGCTGGCTAACGGCCAGCAGTTCGACGGGCAGGGATTCAAGTAAGCGAGTCACGGCTGCACGGCAAGCGGCGCAGGTCTCCAGGCCGAGCCGGGGCGGATAGTTGAGTTGCGCGAGGAGATTCATGGCGCGAAATTATTTTACGGGTTTGATGCTTGCTGCGGCGCTGGCCTCATCGCCCTGTATCCTGGCTCAGACCGCGCAACACGCGGGACCGGCGAAGGCCCGTGCCGCGTCCGGCAAGCCGGATTTCTCTGGAGTTTGGTTTATACCGGAGTACCGTCGAAACCTTCTCCCGAACGAGGATCCTCCTTTCCGGCCCTGGGCAGAGGCGGAGCTCAAGAAGCGCGACACGGAGAATCTGCAGGCGGATCCGGACAGTGGGCCAGACCCGACGGAGCGATGTATTCCACCGGGTGTCCCACGAATCATGCTGCAGCCGTTTCCCTGGGAAATCATTCACGCGCGTGGCAAGGTGGTCATCATCTTCGAGTATCAGTCCATCGTGCGGCAAATCTTTACAGACGGGCGAGGACATCCCAAGGATCTCGAACCCACGTACATGGGGCATTCGATTGGCAGATATGAAGGAGACACACTTGTCGTGGACACGATTGGTTTGAACGACAAGACCTGGCTCGATCCTATGGGCCTTCCGCATTCCGATGCCCTGCACGTTATAGAACGCCTCCGCCGCGTTAACCACGACACCTTAGAGGTCACTTACACGATTGACGACCCCAAGGCGTACACGAAGACCTGGACCGCGCAAAGAACCTTCAAGTTGAAGCCGGACTGGCAAATCAAGGAATATGTCTGTTCGGAGAACAACAACGTCAAGTAAGGTCTCGCAGCAAGATTGCCCCATTTTCCATACGACATGCGGCAGACCTTCGTGGAGGCGGGTCTTCTGATCCTACGTCCGGTGCGTGCTCAGCGCTTCAGTTCGCAGGCCACGCGTGACAGGTTTGGCAAACGGTCGGGGCGTTGTTTGCTTTATGGCAACTGATGCAGGCCGCCATCGTCGTTACACTGGTTGCTTCCGACATGGCCTCCATCTGGGCGACCTGACCGTGGCACGTTTCACACTGCATGCCCCCCTCCAGATGTTTGCGGTGCATCCAGCTCACGCCTGGCAGGACTGTATAGACGCGCACCCACGGCACGGGCTGCTGCGACTTGGCAAACGTCGCCAGCTTTTGGATCGCGGGTTTTTTCTTACCAACTGAGTTATGGCATGTCATGCAGGTGGTGGTGGCCGGGAAGGTCATTAGATTGCCCGGATTCGGATTCGTGTGGCAGAGCTGGCATTGCAGGCCCAATGCCAGATGCGTCTTGTGGCTGTAGGGAATCGGCTGCACGGGAGGCGCATGTTCGGCCAAGTTGGCGGGCACCTGCGGTTTCGCGGCTTGCGTTTCCACCGGCTGTTGCGCACCGACACTGCGCGCCAGGACGAATGTCGCCGCCAACGATACCAAGGTTAACGCCACGGCCAGGGCTCTCTCTCTGTTCTTCACAAGCACACCTCCTGGGTTGCCGGATACCTGCAGCAAACTATTTTCCTACGACGTTTTGTTCGCGTTCTTGCGCACCACTTCCTCGATGCTGGTGCCAAAGTCCTTGAGCATGACCGTCGCCGCATTCCGCCCGGGCATTCCGGTAATCGAGCCGCCGGGAGCCGTGCAGGCTCCGGTTTGATAGAGGCCGGAAATCGGCATGCGGTATTGCGCCCATCCCGGCACGGGGCGCATGGCGCCGTTCTGCGCCGGATTGCTCGCGCCGTGGTGCGCGCTGCCGCGCCACATCGCGGGATTCATGCGCTCGATATCGAGCGGGCTTTCGAGGAACTTCGCGAGAATTTTGTCCGGCGTCAGATTGGGAGCAAAACGGCGCAAGTAATTGAGACATCGTTCCGCAACGTCGTCCTTGATGTTGTCCCAGTGCTTGGGACCCTCTTTTAGACCGTAGGGTAATGTACTTTCGAGCTTCAAAGTGTGGTAGCCCGCCGGGGCCCGGCTGGGATCGGGGACGGTGGCGGACACAATCTGGAGCGGCGGAGGATCGTCCAGGTCGAATGCCCCGCGGGCATCGTCATAGTTCAGACGCAAGATACGTTCGGGATTGGACATAAAAACGGCTTCACACGTCGAGATCGTCCCGCCACTGGCCAGGGTATACTTCGGCGGCTCGGTGGTTGCGTAGTGAAAAGAGAACATGGCGTGCTCGGGCTGAAACAACCGGACACCCTCGAGAAAGTCCTCGCCCCACAGCTCGCTCGGCGCCATGTTCACCAGATGCTTGATGTGGATTGTCGAAACGACCGCTTTTTCGGCGCGATATGAGCTGCCGTCCGCGCAGCGCACGCCGACGCATTTGCCGCCTTCAATCATGAACTGCGTGACGGGCTTGTTCGTCAGCACGACAGCGTTATGCGCCTCCAGAAAGCGCCCCAGCGCAACGCTCAGCATGCCTGAGCCGCCCTTGGGAATAGGGCGTCCGCTGATCTGCTGGTCGATCAACGAAAAAGCCTGCCCACCCGTTCCGGGATCTCCTCCCGGGATGCCGCTGAAATGGCCGGCCGCGAGATGAAAGTTGCGGATCCGATCGTCCTCAAAGAGTTCGCGCACGAGCTCATAGCCGGACATGGCCAGACGGCGCTGCCAAACGCCGCTGTGTGGAATTGCCGCGGCCGGTCCCCCGGATGCGCTCGAGCCCGGAGCGCCGACACGGTTGGCTGCCCCAGCTTCCCTGTAAGCCTTGTATTCGGCTGACATTCGCCGGAAGGTCTCCGCATCCTTCTTCGAGATCCTGGCGTACTCGGCGCAGGTGCGCTCCAGGTCGCGCCAAAGCGCGATAGAGGATCCGTCTGAAAATTGCGTGTACATGACCGGGTCGGGGTCAATGTACTCGAGGCCGTAATCGCGGAGATTGAGTTCGTTGTCGCGGAGCAGTGGATTCGACTGAATCCCCGCGTGTACCGAGGAACAAAGGTCTTCCTTGAATCCGCGCATGCACACTTCCGCGGTCTTGCAGCCGCCGCCGATGGTCGGACGGCCCTCCAGCACGAGGACCTTGTAACCGGCTTTCGCCAGGTAAGCGGCGCAGATCAGGCTGTTATGGCCGGCCCCGGCCACGACAACATCGAAACGCTCCGAAGGAACTGCCTGCTGCGCCACGGAAGTGAATGGTGCGAGCGCCAGGGGAGCAAGGGCTGCGCCTTTTACAAATCCTCGTCTCGTTATTCCGCTCATTCTCTCCCTCCAACTGCGCCCGGTTTCTGTTGGGGATTCCGGTTTCTTCGTGCTAGAGCTTCATGCTCTCCCATGATTTTGTCAATCATCCTCGTCCGGTATCCTGTCAAGAGAGTACACGTCCCGCAGCCAACTCCGGACGCTCATTTGCGGCACAACACACTCCGCGTCCGCGGCAAACTATTTTCTACGATGTTTTGTTTGCGCCCTTGCGCACCACTTCTTCGATGCTGGTGCCAAAATCCTTGAGCATGACTGTCGCCGCATTTCGCCCGGGCATTCCCGTCACGGAACCTCCGGGGGCCGTTGTGCCGCCGGTCTGATACAACCCGGGGATCGGCATGCGGTATTGCGCCCAGCCGGGCATCGGGCGCATGGTGCCGGATTGCGATGGGCCCGACCCGCCGCCGTGGCAACTCCCGTGCCAGTTATGGGGGTTCATGCGTTCGAGATCGAGAGGGCTGTACACAACGCGCTCGAGAATCTTGTCGTTCGTCAGATTTGGCGAGAAGCGTTGCAGGTATCGGAGGTTCGCATCGGCGACCTCTTCCTTGATCTTGTCCCAGTGTTCCGGCCCTTGTTTCAGATCATAGGGCTGATACGCGACGGACTTGACAGTATGCATGCCCGCCGGGGCGCGCGTTGGATCGGCGACAGTGCAACAGATAATGTGCTGGGGTGGATCCTCGACATTGACCGCGCCGATGGCGTAGTCGTACGCAAAACGCAGCGCGCGTTCCGGGCTGGCCATCAATTCCGAATGCACCGGCGAAAGCGTGCCGCCCGCGACCGGGTATTTTGGAGGTTCAGTGGTGGCATAGTTGACGCTGAACATTTGGTATTCCGCCTGCCACGTATCCACGCCGTCGATAAAATCCGGGCCCCACAGATCGCGCGGCGCCATATCCACCAGATGTTTGATGTGAATGGTGGAAAGCACAGCTTTGTCGGCGCGGTAGGCGCTGCCGTCAGCGCACTCCACGCCCGCGCACTTCCCGCTTTCAATGATCAGCCGCGCGACAGGTTTGTTCGTGAGGATCACGCCGTTATGCGCTTCGATGAAGCGCGCGAGCGCCTCGGTCAGTTTTCCCGAGCCTCCTTTGGGCAGAGGCCGGCTGTGACGCTGCTGGTTGAACGGCCCATAGGCGATCCGGCCGGTCATCGGATATTGCGCGGGTTGCTGCGACCATGGACAAGCCAGCATAAATGCGCGGCAGTGTTCATCCTCGAAATTATCGCGGATGATCTCCCAATGCGACATGGCCAGGCGGCGCTGCCAAAACTTGGTGTTCGACTGGATCGTTTCAGATTCCTTCCACATGCGCCGGTAGGCGGCCCCGTCCTTCTTGGAGATCTTGGCGAATTCCGCAATGGTGCGCTCCGGATCGCGCCACTGCGTTATGTATGCGCCGTCGAGAAACGGCATGTGGAAGACCGGATCGGGGAAAATGTATTCGAGTCCGTAATCGCCGAGGTTGAGTTCGTTGTCGCGGATCAGCGGATTTTCCTGCATGCCGTTGTGCGCGGACGAACAGGTGTCGTGCTGAAATCCCTTCAAGGTCAGTTGCGCCGACTTGACGTCCCCGCCCACAGTGGGCCGGCCCTCCAGCACCACGCAGCGAAAACCCGCTTTCGCCAGATAGGCGGCGGTGATCAAGCTATTGTGCCCCGCGCCGGCAACGACAATATCGAAACGATCGGAAGTGGCCGCGCGCTGCGCCACAGAATTCAATTGCGTTAGCGCCAGGGGAGCCAGGGCCGCGCCCTTCACAAATCCACGCCGCGTTATTCCGCTCATGCAGTCCCTCCCGCCGAACCCAGCTTCTTGGTGTTAGAGCTTCATGCTCTCCGATGATTTTGTCAATCATCTTCGCCTGGCCTGACCTGTCAAGAAAGTGCCCGGCCGGCGGGAAATCCCGCTAAACGCTTCTGCCGGGAACTAGCCTGAAAAGACCTCAAACGGGCCAGCGCGAATCGCCATTTCAAGGTATAATTAAGGGCTATGCTTTCGATCAATAACATCACTATGCGGTTTGGCGGCAGGATCCTATTCGAGGACGTCACCTGCAGCTTTATGGCGGGGCGGCGCTACGCGATCTCCGGGCCTAACGGCGCCGGCAAGACCACTTTGATGAAGATACTGGCCGGCGATTTCGAGCCGACCAAGGGTTCGATCACACGGCCCAAGAAACTGGGCATTCTGCGGCAGGATCAATTTGCGTTCGACGAATATCGCGTAATTGATACCGTCATCATGGGCAACGCCCCGTTGTGGAAGGCTCTGCAAGAGCGGGATGCGCTGTACGCCAAGCCTCACGACTCGCTCACCGACAAGGACGGCATGCGTCTCGGCGAACTCGAAGGAATCGTCGGCGAAGAAGGCGGTTACACGGCGGAGGCCGATGCCGCCATCCTGCTCGACGGGCTGGGCATCGAAGCCTCGCTGCACGAGCGGAAGATGAGCGAATTGCAGGGCGGCCAGAAGGTCCGCGTGCTGCTTACGCAGGCGCTTTTCGGAAACCCGCCGGCGCTGCTGCTGGACGAGCCTACAAACCACTTGGACCTCGATTCGGTGCACTGGTTGCAAGAATATCTGCACGAATACGAAGGCGTGCTGATCGTGATTTCGCACGACCGCCATTTCTTGAATAGCGTCTGCACGCACACCGCCGACATCGACTACCAAACCGTGATCATGTACACGGGCGGGTATGACGATATGGTGCTCGCCAAGACGCAGATCCGCTCCCGCATCGAAGCGGACAACGCCGTGCGCGAAAAGAAAATCGCGCAATTGAATGAGTTTATCGCGCGCTTCTCGGCCGGCACGCGTTCCTCGCAGGTGACCTCGCGCAAGAAGGAAGTCGAGCGGATTCAGAGCGCCGAGCTGGCCAGGTCCAATATTGCGCGGCCCTTCATCCGTTTTGACATGAAGGCGCCTTCAGGACGCCACCCGCTCGAGTGCAAGGGACTCGCGAAATCGTACAGCAGTCTGAAAGTGATCCAGCCCTTCACGGCGAATATCGAGCGTGGCGAGAAGATTGCGCTGATCGGCCGCAACGGTTCGGGCAAGACCACGCTGCTGAAGTCGCTCATGCGCAGCGCGACAGGGTTCGTTGACGACGCGGACAGGCAATTTGCGATCGATGGCGGCACGGTGAAGTGGGGCCACGAAGTGGCGGTGGGCTATTTCGCGCAGGACCACAGCGATTCCATCGTTAAGGGCACAACGGCCATCGAGTGGCTGCACCAGTTCGATCCGCAGGCCTCGCAAGAGGAGTTGCGCGGGCTGCTCGGCCAGATGCTTTTCAGCGGCGAAGACGCCTTGAAGCCCACGCAAGCGCTTTCCGGCGGTGAGTCGGCGCGGCTGATCTTCTGCCGCCTGATGCTGCAGAAGCCGAATGTTTTGGTGCTCGACGAGCCCACCAACCACCTGGACCTCGAATCGATCAACGCGCTCAACATTGCGTTGCAACGGTATCCCGGGACAGTGCTGCTGGTCACGCACGATCACGACGTGATTGACGAAGTCGCCACGCGCATCTGGCATTTCCACGGCGGCCACGTCGAGGACTTCAAGGGCCCGTACGAGGAGTATTTGGTTTACGCGCAGGAGAAGGCTTCGTAGCACAGTCCCGCCCTGCGGGTCTGTGCTACTAAAAACCCCCGCGCACCGGCTCTTTCCCCACCCATCGAAACTTTTTCTCTCTGAACAACAAACGCCAGTCCACTCGCGCGAAGACGTAAACCAGCGAAAGCAACACGATTTGCGAAGCCACGAAGTAAACACTCAGATACGACAGCGCATCGGTGGATTCGAGCGTAATTCTGCGGGCCACGGCTGAGGCGGTGAATCCCCAGAAGGCGTAGCTCACCGAGCGGCCGATGAAAAAGGGCGCCGCGATCAGGCGCAGCTTCATCGTCGTCAATCCATAAGCTATAAACAGAGAGTTCGAGGGCAGCGGCGTGAACGCATAGAAAAGGAAAATGCCGAACGTCAGTTTCCTGCGCGGCTCGAGGTGTTCGCGGATGACATCGATATTCTCTCGCGTGCGTTCGCTCATGAATCGCTGTCGAACCACGACACGCGCCATCTTGGCGAGCGTGATTCGCCCCAGCGTCGCGGCGGTGGCTCCCACCACCGCCAGCAACGCCACGTTGACCGCGACATAGCGGAACCCGATGTAGGAGAACACCATCCACGTGGGCGGAGCAAACGCGGGGATAATGTTGATGCCGAAAACGATGAGGAAGAGTAGGACGATAGCCCGCATGATAGTCGCTTCAGCTTATGACCCTGCTCCGGCGAGGTCTATCGGCGCCTGATTCACCCGGGCGGCAAGAGCTACCAGCGCAAATCGGTTTCCACGGGCTGCTCGTAGTCCACATCTTCCACTTCGAAGCCGAACAATCCACGGAATTCGCGCTGAAAACCACGGAAGTCAGTTACCGCGCGGAGATTCTCCGTCGTGACCTGCGGCCACAACGCGGCCACCTCGGCCTGCACGTCGCTGCGCATTTCGCGGTCGTCCAGGCGCAGGCGCCGCGCTTCGTCGAGTTTCGGCGGGCGGCCCGAGCAAAGAAAATCGGTGAAGAGCCGCCGCATTTGTTCGAGCGGACCCTCGTCCAGGTTTTTCGCCTTCATCACCAGCGGAAGCACGCTCAAATAAAGGGGCACGACGGGAATCGCGGCGGAGGCCTGGGTAACGACCGCCTTGTTCACCGAGACCCAGGCATGTCCGCCAAGTTTGCCGGCGAGCGCCGCATCGAGGCCGTTTGCCGTCCGCTCGAGGTCTTTTTTCGCCTGCCCGATCGTGCCGTCGCGGTAAACCGGCCAGGTGATTTCAGGCCCGATGTAGGAATACGCGATCGCGCGCGCGCCCTCGGCGAGCAGTTTTTCTTCCAGCAACATCTCCATCCAGAGCCGCCAGTCATCGCCGCCCATTACGGCTATGGTGTCCGCGATTTCTTTTTCATTCGCGGGTGGCAGCGTGACGCTCACTACTTTTTCCGAATCGAGCTCGATCGTCCGGTTGGTAAATGCCTGTCCAATCGGCTTGAGCACCGAACTGTACACTTCTCCCGTACGCGGGTCGGTGCGCCTCGGAGACGCCAGCGAATAGATCACCAGGTCCACCGGAGCCATTTGCTTGCGGAGGACGTCCGCGGCGTTGCGTTTCACTTCATCGGAGAAGGCGTCGCCATTGATGCTTGCCGCAAACAGGCCGTCATTCTGTGCGAGCGCATGGAATGCGACCGTGTTGTAGTGGCCGGCGGTCGCGACCAGGTCGTTTTCCGGCGGCCGCTCGAAAAACACACCCAGGGTCTTTGCGCCGTAGCCCCACGCCGCTGCAATGCGCGAAGCCAGGCCGTAGCCGGTGGACGCGCCGATCACCAGCACATTCTTCGGTCCGGCTTGGCCAGCGGGAATTTCTCCGCGCACGCCGGCCACCCACCGCTTTACATTGCTGCGGCATCCTTCCGGATGCGCGTTGACACAAATGAAGCCGCGTGAGCGGCGCTTGATGATTTGTCGTGGCATAGGCGAAGTCCACTACCTTAGCGCGGGCGTACGCCCGTGTCCACCCAAACGCTGACTTGGGAACCCGCCGGCCTTGCGCTATGCTTTTGGGTCATGGACATAATTTTGACTGACGTGGAAGCCAGAGTGCTAGGCGCTCTGATCGAAAAGGAGCTCACGACTCCGGACTACTATCCACTCTCGTTGAATGCCCTCATCCATGCGTGCAACCAAAAATCCAATCGCGATCCGTTCATGCTTCTGGACGAAGAAGCTGTCCGGCAGGCGCTGCACAGTCTCAATAAAAAAGAGCTGGCGGGGCCAGCCGACGATATGGTCGGCCGTGTGACCAAGTACGAGCACCGGCTCCAGGAAGCCTACAATTTCACCCGCCACGAGATAGCCATCCTGTGTGAACTTCTATTGCGCGGCCCGCAAACCCCGGGTGAGCTTCGCGGCCGCGCGGGACGCATGCACGCATTTGACGACCTGGGCATCGTGCAATCCACGCTGCAGCGCCTTATCAACCGCGAGCCGCCCCTTGCCAAAATGCTCTCCCGCCAGCCCGGCACCAAGGAGGCTCGCTACGCGCACCTCCTGTCCGGCGATGTGGAAACGCGGGAGCATGAGCCGGCGTCAGAAGCGGCAGTCCTGGGCAGTTCAGCCGGCGGCGATCGAATCGCGCGGCTGGAAGATCGGATGGCGAACCTCCACAAGGAAATCGCGGACTTGAAACTGCAATTCGCGGACTTTCGAAAACAGTTTGACTGAGCGCGGCATCAAGAATGAAGGAGCTCTTTCTGCGTAGAAAGACCAGACGGGAATCCTAGCCGCCATGTCTCACAAAGCGTTCGCCGTTTCACAGCAGTACGTCTGAATGAGAGCTTCCCACACGGTCTTGTGGCGCCGGCGTCCCGCCGGCGTTTCTAGGCTGTGCCAGCTGCTTAAGAAACCGCCAGCGAGACGCTGGCGCCACGAAGAGCCTGTGTTCAGCGACCCAATTTGTTGTTTTCGCTCCGCACAGTCGCATCTTCGTGAAAAATGCGGGCTACTCCCGCGCAGCGAGTGAGAGGTGCCTCCCGGCCCCGCTTCTCAGTGTTTCAACTCCTCGAGGAATTCGGCGAGGTGCTTCTGCCAGACCGCCGCCTGGAAAAACGTGTAGTGGCCGCGCGACTCGGGGGAAAACGGCAGCAGAACAAATTTTCCGTTCTTCACTTTCTTGATTTCCTGCTCCGCGATGCCGAGTTCCGCGGGATTCCAGAAATCTTCCTGCGGATTGATGAGCAGCACTTTTGCGCGAATCTTGCCGAGATCTTTCGAGGCATCGAAGTTGCGTGAGGCATCGTACTGGTACATGAAATCGTTCGCGTCAGTGGTCTTCATGTTCTCTTCGATGTATTGATCCACATATTTGTCCGCGAGCGCGGCCGTGGGATATTGCTTCTGCCAGAACGTCGGAACGCTTCCCACGACGAGCAGATGGCCGAGCGCGGCGCGCAATCCGTATGGCTGCTGCGTGTAGTTGCCATTGTTCCATCCCGGATCGAGGCGAATGTCGTCCACCATGATCTTGCGCACCATGCGGTTGCGGCTGGCCACTTCGACCGGCAGGCAGGAAAGCAGAAGCATGGCGTCCATGTCGTCGGGGTTCGACTCGCCCCACATGAAACCCTCCATGCAGCCCATGGACACGCCGGCCAGCAGACGCAAATGGTTCACCTGCAGTCCCTGGGCCAGCAGCAGCTGCGACGCGCGGACCATGTCCGCATAGTCGTAATGAGGAAACTTGGCGCGCAGGCCGTCGCTCGGCTTCGTGGATTTTCCACCGCCGGCGCCGAGCTGGTCGGGAAGAATGAGGTAGTACTTCGAAGCATCCAGCAACTGGCCGGGACCGAAGAGCACGCCGGCAAACGAAGGAATCAGGAAAGCTCCGCCGCGGCGGTTCGTGCCGTGGAGAATCAGCACGGCATTCGTGACGCGCCCGCTGGCGTCACGCTGCGGCGCGCCGATCGTCGTGTAGTGCAGGCGCACCTCGGGAAGCGACTGGCCGTCTGAAAATTTAAAGTCCTTCGCAACGAAATCGCCTTCCTTCGGCGGCACAGCCGTCAGCGGCGCATTCTGCTGCGCGGAAACGCGCGTGGCTGCGCCACAAAGAGCCGCCATCATCACAACCGCCATCAAGATTCTCGATCGCATCTTCATTTCCTCCTCAAAACCATTCGCGTTTCCGCGCCGATCAGCGCGGACCTGTCGTAAATGCCAGTGTGATCAATGTTCTCTGCTCGAGTTCGTGCGCCTTGGCCGAGCCGGTGGCCGGGCTGGCGCTGGCCGAGCGCTTTACCGAACGCACAGGGACGCCTTGAATATAATACTGAATGCGCGGAAGGACGTAGGAAAGCGCGCCCATGTTGGCAGGCTCTTCCTGCACCCAGACAATTTCGCGCGCATTCGGATGGCGCGCAATTTCCGCGCGCAGCTCATTCTTCGGGAACGGATAAAGCTGATCGAGAAACAGGATTGCCGTTTCATTGTCGCCGCGCTGCTTGCGTTCGTGGCGCAGCTCATGCCCGATTTTTCCGCTGCAGATCAGGATTCGCTGGGCGGATGAGATTTCGCGGTCGGGAACAACCCATTCGAACCGCGAGCGGGAAAAATCCTCGATCGGCGAAGAGGCATCGGGATGGCGCAGCATGCTCTTCGGCGTGAACACCACCAGCGGCTTGCGCCAGCGGCGCAGCGCTTGCCGGCGCAGCAATTGAAAATACTGCGCGGCATTCGACGGCTGGCAGACTTGAATGTTGTCTTCGGCGGCGAGCTGGAGGAAGCGCTCGATGCGGGCGCTCGAATGTTCCGGGCCCTGGCCCTCATGTCCGTGCGGCAACAGCAGCACCACGCCGGAGGGCAGGTCCCACTTGTCTTCGCCCGCGCTGATGAACTGGTCGATGATGATTTGCGCGCCGTTGGCAAAATCGCCGAATTGCGCCTCCCAGAGCACGAGCGCTTCCGGGTAATCCCGGCTATAGCCGTATTCGAAGCCAAGCACGCCGGCTTCGGAAAGCGTGGAGTTGTAGATTTCGCAGCGCGCCTGGCCGGGTGCCAGGTGTTCGAGCGGGACGTATTCGGCTTCCGTCCGCGTATCCACCAGCGCCGCATGGCGTTGATTGAATGTGCCGCGGCGCGTGTCCTGCCCCGTGAACCGCACCGGCGTGCCCGAGAGCAGCAGCGTTGCGAATGCCAGGGCTTCGGCCATGCCGTAGTCCACGGCGCGCCTGCCATGTCCCATTTCGGCGCGCTGTTCGAGCAATTTTTTCACTTTCGGGTGAATGGCAAAGTACGCGGGGTAGCTCGTCACTTTGTTGGTGACTTCGCCGAGTTTGTCGGCCGCCACTCCGGTATCCACTTCATAGGCGCTGTCGTAGCTCCCGCGCTTGTACGGCGACCAGTACGCAGGCAGCTTGCCCAGGCGCGGCTTTTTCTGCATCGTGCTCGCGGCTTTGTGCGCGGCTTCGAGTTCGCCCCGCACCGACCCGATCATGGCAGCGGGATTCGCGCCGGTCTCGTTCGCGTAGATCTGCCACAACGGCGGATGATCCTTGATTTTCGCGTACAGGAGCGGCTGCGTGATGGTCGGGTCGTCCACTTCGCTGTGGCCGTGTCGCCGGTATCCGATCAGGTCCACGACCACGTCACTCCCAAACGCGTGGCGGTACTCCAGCGCCATCTGCCCGGCGCGCACCACCGCGTCCGGGTCCTCGCCGTTGACGTGAAAAATGGGAATCGCCTGGCGTTTAGCCAGCGAAGAAGCAAAGCGCGACGAGTGAAGCTGCGCCGGCGCGGTCGTAAAGCCGAGCAGGTTGTTGACGATGACGTGGATGGTGCCGCCGACCGAATAGGCTTCCAGCTCGGCGAGGTTCATCGTTTCCGCCCAGACGCCCTGTCCGGCGAATGCGGCGTCGCCGTGCAGCACGATTGCGAGCACTTTCGCGCGGCTGGCGTTGCCGATGCGCGCCTGCTTGGCGCGCGCGCGGCCGATCGCGACGGGATCGACCGTTTCGAGATGGCTGGGGTTCGATGCCAGATGCACGCTCAGTTTTCGGCCTTCGCGAGTGCGGTACTCCCCCGTGGCGCCGACATGATACTTCACGTCGCCGCTGCCGAGCACGCTGCGCGGGTCCACGTCCTCGAACCCCGCAAAAATGTCCGCCGCGCGCTGTCCCGCGATGTGCGTCATCACGTTCAGCCGGCCGCGATGGCTCATGCCGATCACCACTTGCTCGCCGCCCGCTTCCGCAGCGGCAGTGAGCACGCGGTCGAGCAGCGGGATGAGCGCCGTGACGCCTTCGAGCGAAAATCTCTTGCTGCCGAGGTAGCGCGCCTGCAGAACTTGTTCGAACAGATCGGCGCGGATCAGCCGCTCCAGGATATAGGCTCGGTCGAGTTGAGGCGGGTCCGATTCCAGACGTCGGGCAATCCAGCGGCGGCGTTCGGGATCATCGATGTGCGCGAATTCGGCGCCGATCGTGCCGCAGTAGAATTTTCGCGCGGCAGCCGCGGCTGGGCCGTCGTGGATGAGTTCCGGATGCTCGACCGGCACGAGGAAACCGAGGGGATCGAGATTGGCCGCGAGATACCCCCAGCGCCGGTAACCCTCAAATACGTGCTCGTCGTTGGCGCTTCTCTGCTCCATCGCTTCCGGCATTTCAGCGGCTCTCCCGCAGAGAGATTTTTCGCGGAGATTGCCCCAGCTCCGCCTGGGTGGAATGGCACCCAATTTCTCTATTGCTACAGCTCCCACTTCCAGCCGGCGAATTGTTCGCGCAGGGCGATCTTGCGGAATTTTCCCACCGAGGTTCGGGGAATTTCCTTCGCGAACACGAAGGCGTCGGGCAATTGCCATTTCGCGAATTTCGCGGCCAGAAATTCGCGCAACTCTTCGGGCTGCGCCTGCTGGCCGTCGTTTAAGACGACCACGGCCAGCGGGCGTTCCTGCCATTTCGGATGCGGCAGGCCGATCACCGCCGCTTCTTTCACGGACGGGTGTCCCATCAGCGCGTTTTCAAGGTCCACCGAACTGATCCACTCGCCGCCGGACTTGATCAAGTCCTTGCTGCGGTCGACGAGCTTGATGTAGCCGTCCTCATCAATGTGGGCCATGTCGCCGGTGCGGAGCCAGCCGTCGGGCGACCACCGGTTCGCTTCCTCCGGCATATTGTAGTAGGCCGACGCGACCCACGGCCCGCGCACCTCGAGTTCGCCGACGGTCCTGCCATCGTGCGGCGCCAGCGTGCCGTCGGGCCGAGCGATGCGCGCTTCCACGATCGCTGTGGGAATTCCCTGCTTCAGGCGCTGCGCGTATTTTTTGTCCTCGCTCCACGCGTCCATGTAGGGCCGCAGCAGTGAACAGGAGCCGTGCGGAGTGGTTTCCGTCATGCCCCACAGGCACATCAAGGTGACCCCGTGGCGGTCGAATCCGCGCATCAAGGCCTCGGAAGGCGCGGCTCCTCCTACCAGCAGGCGCACCGGCCAGGACAAATTCCACCGTCCGGGATTTTTGTCGAGCGCCTCGAGAACTCCGAACCAGACCGTCGGCACGCCGAGCCCCACCGTGACCCGCTCCCGCTCCATCAGCTCGAGGATGCCCTCCGGGTCCGCGAATGGTCCGGGCAGCACGAGCTTCGCTCCAGCCATTCCAGCGGCGAACGGAACCCCCCAGCCATTCGCGTGAAACATGGACGCCAGCGGCAATACCGTGTCCCGCAGGGATATAGCGAACGAATCGACGCCGCAGGAATTGAGCGAGTGCAGAGCGAGGGCGCGGTGCGAATAGACGACGCCCTTCGCGCGCCCCGTGGTGCCGGAGGTGTAGCACATCACCGCCGCATCATTCTCGTCGAGCTGCGGATAAGCGAAGTCCTCGCTCGCCTGCGACAGCAGCTCCTCGTAGCCATCGCAACCTGCCGGCGTTGCGCCGCCGCCAAACGGCACGACGATCACGCGTTCGAATTTTACGCGGCCGCACAATTTTTCATATACCGGCAAGAGCACGTCATCGACGATCAGGAATCGGTCGCCCGCATGATTGGCGATGAAGCTGAGTTCGTCCGGGTGCAGCCGCAGATTCAAGGTGTGGAGCACGCCGCCGGCCGACGGGACGCCGAAGTAGGCTTCCACGTGTTCGGATTGGTTCCACAGCAGCGTGGCGACGCGGTCTCCGCGCCGCAGACCCAAGCCGGTAAGCGCGTTCGCCAGGCGCCGCGCGCGCCGGTAGAGATCGCCCCAGGTGTAGCGCGCGAGCGAACGGTCCGGCCGGCGCGTGACGATTTCGACCTGGCCGAAAATTTTCCCCGCGCGCTCAAGCAGCGCCGGCACCGTCAGCGGATAATCCATCATCAATCCACGCATCGGAACCAGTCGCTCCCAAATGGAATGGTGCATCCTACCACCAAAATTCATGAATTTTCACGGCTCGCGCGGCGCATCAGCTTTTTCCGTCTATTCATTCGATAGATAGTTATACAAATATATCTAGTTGACGACCGTGCAAATTTGGAGCAAGATTCGCCCGAACTGAAGTGCGTCTCTCGTCGGACCAGTTTGGGCTCCGGCCCTTTTTCCACCGACCTCGACCCAGCGTCTTCAGTTCCGGGTTCCGTCGGGTACACTCCCCCACGGCCAGAAGGAGTCTCGCATTGAAGAAACTCTACGTCGGTAATCTTCCCTTTCAAGCGACGGAGGAGCAGCTCAGCACTTTATTCTCACAGACGGGAGTCACCGCGGCGAACGTCACCCTGGTGCGCGACCGTTTTTCGGGGCAACCACGCGGGTTCGGGTTTGTCGAGGTCAACAACGACGAGGAAGCCGAACGCGCCATTCAGAGTCTGAACGGCCATGATTTCATGGGCCGCAACATTGTCGTCAACGAAGCTCGCCCCCCTCGTGAAGGTGGCGGTGGAGGCGGTGGTGGCCGGCCCGGCGGCGGTGGTGGTGGACGCGGCGGCTATGGCGGTGGAGGCGGCGGTGGCCGGCCCGGCGGTGGTGGTGGCCGAGGGGGCGGTGGTGGTGGCCGTGACCGAGGTGATCGCGGTGGAGGCGGAGGCGGCGACCGTCGCTGGTAGTCGTCTTCAACAAAGATAAACGATGTGAAACCGGGGAGCCTGCCGAGGTGCGCTCCCCGGTTTTATTTTCTGCAAGCCCCAGGTGGCTGGCTGGTGCCACACCCCGGACGAACCGCTAGCCAATTCCCTCGCCGCCCATTTTCCGGTCAAGTGGCTCGGAGCGGCGTAGATCCTACGCTTACAAACTCCATCCCCTTTCGTTGCTTCTGCGTAAAAGAAAGATAGTAAGGTCAGCTCACGCCGTGGCGGACTTGAACGACTCCACTTTTTCGACGCGGCCGGCGGCGTAGCGGTATCGTTCGATTGCCACGGTGTCGATTCCCTGGCGGACTAGCGCTTCGACGTCCATCGTGCTTTCGGCCTGATCGAGTTCCTCGGGGGAGGCGTGCAGCGCGGGGTTGCGCGGCAGGAAAATAGGGCAGCAATCGTGGAACGGCTCGACGGAGATGTCGTGCGTGCCAATTTTTTTCGCGGCGGCCATGATCTCGAGCTTGTCGTCGCCCACGAGCGGGCGGTACAGCGGGATGCGCACGGCGGCGCCCACGGCCTCCATATTGTGCAACGTTTGCGAGGCCACCTGGCCCAGGCTGTCGCCGGTAATCAGGCCCAGCGAGCGATCGGCGCGCGCGATGCGCTCGGCGATGCGCAGCATCATGCGCCGGTACAATAAAATGCGGAATTTTTCCGGAGCGCTCGCCACAATTTCCCGCTGCACCGGCTCAAACGGCACCAGGTAAAGCTTCGCGGAGAATTGCCACGGCACCAGACGGCGCACCAACTCCCGCGCCACATGCGCCGAAGACTCGCCGGGCAGCGCCCCGCCTCCCCAGAAGTGCACGAAGCTCAGGTGCGCGCCCCGCCTCATCATTTTGTGCGCGGCCACCGCGGAATCGAATCCGCCGGAAAGCAGGCAGGTCATGCGTCCGGCCGTGTCTGTGGGAAGCCCTCCGGCGCCGGGAATTTTCCGCGCATAGACCAGCAGCGACGGCCCGGGCGGAACTTCGATACGGCAGGTCAGTTCAGGACCGTTCAACTTGACGCGGGCGGCTCGCCCTTCCGCGCGCAACTGGTCCACCAGATATTGCCCGACCGAAATTTCGATCTCGGAGGTGGGGTGCGGGAAGGATTTGTCGCTGCGTTTGGCGCGCACGGCGAAGGTCGAAAATGTCTCGCCGCGAATTTCCTCCCACGCCGCGCGGCCGAGCGCCGCCAGATCGTCCTCACTGCCGCGCGAAACAACTCGCGCCACAGCATAAAACGCCACGCCGAACACGCGTTCGATCCGTGCAATCGCTTCCTCGACCGAAGCGCCTTCGCCAAATTCGATCAGCATCCGGTCGCCCGGCCGGAGGATGCGCACTACCGGCAAGCCATCGAGTGCGCGCTTCAAGGCACTGTGCAGTTTGCTCAGGAAGAAGCGGCGGTTTCCGCCCTTCAGCCAGATCTCATGGTAGTGAACGACGATGACGGGTTTCGACATTTCCACAGGTTCCACAGACAGGACGATCGGGTTCGGTCAGTATAGCAGCCGGGCGCCGCGGTTGCATAGCCTTGTGGGGCAAGGCAGCGAGGCGGAAAGGCAAACGCCTGCAACGATATGAAATGGAACGACTTGGAGCATTGTTCCACGTGAAACACTTTGCGGCCTCGATCCAGACGCCATTCGAACGCTTTGACGGCGCCAGCCTGGAACCCCCTCCTGCGATAACGCGATAATTTCTCTTTCGTAACGTCCTAGAAATATTCTTGAGTCTATAGTGGACGCTGCCAGAGTTGTGGCGTATACCGGGGTCCAGCCCTCTGCCTGCCGCGATCTGATCGGGGCGGGCAACGGGAAGCGACCACCAGGCTATGTGGCGCATCTCATGCATAGAGCCTTCTGAGCCCCGGGAACACAGGAGCGAGCGATGTGGGACAAAAACGACTGGCACCAGTTCTTCGCGATCGCAAACCGCCCGTGGCAACGCCACCGTCCGCCGCGTCCGGTCTACCCGAGCGGCAAGCAGCGTGTGCTTCCAGCCGTTGGATTCAGCCTGTCTGAACTCGATGATGCCGGCATTAACGTGGAAGCCGCTGAACGCCTGGGCTTACCTGTTGATGCGGCCCGCATCGGCGCTTACGGACCTAATGTCTCGGCTCTGCGCGAGTTTGTCCGCTCGGCGCGCCAGCCCGGCAGACCGGGATAATGCAGCACAATTCTTGATCGTACCCACAGGACCGAAGCAGATCCTCGTCCGCGGGATGGCGCAAAGAAGCGAAGTCCGCGCCTGCGTCATCAAACGGGGCTGTCAGGAGTCCCGCTGCCTGCCGGGATTGCCAATCGGAAACCCTGTCCGAGGGTACCACTGTCCGGGGGTACCACTTGACGCCGGGGAAACTTCGGGTAAACTTCCTTTTCTATCTTTCGGCGCTGATGCAGACCGATACCAACCCGACGCTTCCAGCCGCAGCCAACGCGGCCGAAGAGACCCCGCACGACTTTGACTTTCCGCAGCGGGAGGCGGCCTTCTTCTATGGCCTATTCCTGCGCGGGCATTCCGCCGAAGAGCTTCGTCGAGACATCGAAGTTCCGCCCGCCGTGCTGCTGAAATGGCACCGCGAGGCCGAGCGCGAACCCACCATGCGCGACGTCTTCACGCGCATGGTTGAATACCGCCGCCACGTGCTCGCCATTTTCGAGGTTCTGGTCAACACCGAGTCGCGCGTCCAGCGCGTACAGTAGAAGCATCCTTCCCTTACGATTGCGATTTTCTGTCTCGTACTACGCCAAGCAGGAGCCCGTGTTAGACTTTGCGGGAGCCTTTCAGAATGCTGGATCGCAAGCGATCGGCAATTAGTTGGATTGACCTCCTTTGGCTGGTCTTCCTGGGCGGGCTGGCGCTGCTCCCGCCGGTTTCCGAAATCCACAAACAACTGATCATTCTTGCGATTGTGGTTTTCCAGCTTTTCGAGGGCTGGATGATCAGCCGTTTGCCGGAGCGCGGCCGTGCTTACAGCGTCGCCATCAAGATCCTGCTGGCCACGCTGCTGCTCGATCACACCGGCGACATGGGAATCAACAGCAGCTACTATCCCATTTTCTTTTTGCCCGTGGTGAGCGCGGCCATTTACTTCGGTCCCCTCGCCACTTTGGCCTGGACCACGGCCGCATCGCTTGCCTACCTCTCGCTTTTGTTCCCGGCGCTGCAGGATTACGAGCTGACGTCCGCCGGAGCCAGCGTGCTTACCATCCGCGTCCTTTTCTTTTTTATCGCGGCCATTCTGGTCAATCGCTTCGTGATGGAAAATCGCGGGCAGGTGAAACGGCTGGAGATTCTTTCGGAAAGACTGGAAGAGACCAATCGGCAATTGCGCCTGGCCGAAGCCGGAGCGCGCCGCGCGGAGCGCCTGGCCGCGCTGGGACAGCTTTCCGCCGGACTCGCGCACGAGATCCGGAATCCGCTGGGCGTGATCAAAGGCTCGGCGGAAATGCTGAGCCGGAAAGTCGCGGAGTCGCAGCCGCTCGTCGCGGAGCTGGCTGGCTACATCTCGTCCGAAGTGAACCGGCTGAACGCGCTCGTCGTGCGATTCCTCGATTTTGCGCGCCCCTCGAAACTCGAATTGCGCCCGGAGCGCATTCCCGAGATTGTCGATCATGCGCTCGAATCGGCCGCGGCTTCGTTTCCGAATACGAAAGTAAAAGTTGAACGCGATTACGCCCCAGGCTTGCCCGAAATTCAGGCGGACCGCCAGCTTTGCGAACAGGTTTTCGTCAATCTGATCACGAACGCGTTCCAGGCCATGGAGGGACAGGACGGAACACTCCGCCTATCGATTGCGCCGGAGGTCTCGAAAGGGGAGGCCGGCGTTTGTGTGACGGTCGAGGACTCCGGCCCGGGCGTGCCGCCCGAATTGCGCGAGCAGATATTCAATCCATTTTTCACGTCGAAGAAGGATGGAGTGGGGCTGGGTCTTTCGATCGTCGCCAAGATCGTGGACGATCATCGCGGCTCGATCCGCCTGGACAGCGACACCACCCACGGCGCGCGCTTCCGAGTGTTTTTCCCGCAGGCCGCATCGAGCTAGCCGGAGCCGAAACCAGAGGCGACTATGAAGATTCGTGCAAGCAGGAAGCGATCCATCGTCAAGGCCATCACCTACCGCGGCATCATCGTCTGCCTCGATTTCCTGGTGATCTACCTGCTAACGGGCAAGATAGTGACGGCGGCGAGTTTTATGATTGTCAGCAACATCTACACCACCGTCGGCTACTTCTTGCACGAGCGCGTGTGGGCCGGCATCAAGTGGGGCTTGGAGCCTCAGAATCAAAATTGACACTTGGTTTCTAGCCTGGATATTTCGCGAGTTGGCCAAAGATTGTTCGCGAACGCAGCAAAATCGATGCGTTTGGGTGATTTTGCAGTTGTAGGGGCACGGCATTGCCGTGCCCCTACGGTCGATTCGCGGTGCGGCAGTTTCACCAGCGGTTACGCGCCGAATTTTATGGATGCCCCGATTCCTTGGGAGATATCCCGCGCGCGCCTATATCTGCGAATAGGCGGTCGGGGTCAGGATAAAATTATTGATGGTCGAGACGATGGCCTCGAACGCGTACTTGGGCTGAGTCGAGAACGTTTTCCAGTCATCCGACGCTCGAAACGCGGCCCATTTCTTGTCGCGATCCGCCATGTTTTCGAAGGCCAGCAGGTAGGTCAGGTTCGGCAGTCGCGATCCAATCAGCGTCTCGCTGTAGAACACCTGCTCGACGCCGGCTTTAGTGAAGATTTCCGATTCGCCCGACTGCATCATCTCCACCTTCCGCCGGTGATCCTGATCGGTGGCTCCCTCATATATCCGGAGCTCAAAGACTCGCGGAGCGTGCGTGGCGGTCGCCGCAGGCAGGACGATCCGGGGCCATTTCTCAAACGCTTGCAGAAACGAACTCTCCATGCGGTCGAACGCAGGTTCCTTGGCGGGCGCGTTCAGGAAAGGCGCTCCGGCCTTCATGTACTCGGCGTCCTGCCCCAGGCGAGTTTCCACGGTGGCCAGCATTTCCGCCGACAGGCTCGGCATCAGCACATAAATCGAAGGCGTCTCCGGCCCAATCGCAAGGTCGAACACACCGACAGGCGCGATGGATAGGCGATTCAGCGCCGGCAGGAGCGCGTCGCGGAAGAAATCATCGCAAAGTTTTCTTTGCGGCCCGCTGTTGAGGTGATAGCGCCGGAGTTGGTAGAACTCCCGGCCCTTTCCTTGCGCAGTTCCTTGCGCAGCCTCCGCATAGCTGCCCGGCGTGGTGACAGCCAGCGCCGATGCCGCGAGCGATGAAGCCAGAAATGTCCGCCGTTCCATGAAACCCTCCTGTGTGAGTCTTGTAGCGACCAGCTCACTATTGTGCCGGTATCCTCACATAATTCGAATCGCGTGTCCATTGCCACAGCCGCCAGTTGCTCTCGGCGCTGACCGTAATTCTACGCAAGCCCTTTACCACCCTTGCAGATGCGGATGCCGTCCAAAAACAGGCCCAAAAATCCAAGGCGCCTGACCGAAGGCGCCCTTGCCGGAAAAGGCAGGCTAACGACGGAACTGGGCCATGGTGGTGCTGAACGAGCGCGTGACCAACTCATCGAGGGGGCGCTTGCGCAGTTCTTTATTGAGGACTTCGATGCCAATAGGGCCGCGGTAGCCGGCCTTCCATACGTGATCGAGAAAACCCGGGACATCGAATTCGCCTTCGCCGCAAAGCCTCCTGTGGTTGACGGTGTCTTCGACAAGGTCCCAGGGGGCGGTGAATGTGCCATCGTTGATTTCGACGCCGAAGAAATAGTCCATCGGAAAGCGGGAGACTTCCTCGTAAGGGATGCCGAGCTTCACGATGTGCCAGAGGTCGAAGATGATGCCGCCGTTTTTCGCGCCGGCGCCCCGGAGCATGGTCAGGGTATCCTCCAGGGTATCAATCATGGCGAAGGGCATGAGTTCGTAGACAATTTTGGTGCCGTAAGCGGCGGCATCCTGGCAGAGCGCGGCGAACGACTCGATCACCTGGGGCATGGGAGTGTCCGTATGAAAGAAGTCGCCGACTTTGATATGTCTGGCGCCCAGGGCCGCGGCGGCTGTCAGCAGGTCCTTCTTCACGACATCGGACTGCTTCTTTTTCTCGCCGGTGAGGAACCAGTCGCCGAGAAATTCGAGCTCAATGTGTTTCATGCCGTTGTCGTCGAGGATTTGCTTGATTTCGGTAAGGGGCCTGCGCTTGAGGGTGTGGATCAGGTCGGCATGCCAGATGCCGATGCCCTTGAAGCCGACCTTGGCACATGCTTCCACGCGGTCCTTGAAGTCGAACAGGGTGTATTCGTGGTCGGTGTGCGGCTCCGCGCCGCCTGCCAGCGTCCAATACGATGCGATCAGCTCGACATTGTTCTTCATGGTGTACTCCGCGTTGTGTTGACCGGTCAATCCGTTTCGTGCTTTAGCTCCACGGTGAGGAGGTGTACGTTCGAAGTGCCGACATTTTCCACGGAATGGGGCGGCAACGGTCCCAGCCACTCAATGGCGGGCGTTTTCGGCAAGGGCCCGGCCTTGCGGGAATCGAACAGCACGCGGCCTTCGCCGTCGCGGCGGATGAAATCGCTTGTGCTTTGCACATAGACGACGCTGGGCCAGCGGTGCGTGTGCACCGGAACGAAGTCCCCTGGACGGATGATGACCTCGAGATAACGCACATGTTCGTTTTCGAACAACTTCCGGTGAAAGGAGGCGGCGGCGATCATCGCATCCAGTTCGTCCGGCCAAGGCCATTCCTGTGGGACGGCAGGCTTCGTCTCCATCCGTGGAGCTCCTTCTCGATGTTTAAAGGGCCGTGCTTGCTCTTGCGGACCTTTATATCAATTTGAGGGAGCAGATGGTGAAAGAATCGCCCTAGTCGTTTCCGATAATCGCGCAGACACTTTATTCCTTTTCTTCCTCGTTAGCGCAGTCTTGGTGTAGGCTGAGGCACTGGCTGCCGGCATGCCTAGCGTGATGAAAACCCGAAGGGAATGCCGCCGCCTGCGAATTTCATGCTGTTTTTTCTCGTGATTCACATCCCGCACGCATAGTGATTACTCCATGCAGGAGGAAAACCCATGGACCAACTCGTTGCCCTGAATCGGCGGGAACTTCTGAAGACCACGACGGGGTTGTTGACGGGATGGGTGGTCGCAGGAAGTCCGCTGGCCCTGATCGCGCCGGGACGCGCGTGGGCCGTGGACCTGGCGGCCCTTACCAGCTCCGAGGGGGCCACGCTGATGAGCATGGCGCGCACGATTGCGCCGCACGACAAGCTGGATGACGCCGCGTATGCGCTGGTCATCCAGGCGGTCGACAGCGATGCGGTCAAGGAGGCGAACACGCGCAAGATGATCCAAGAAGGTCTGACAACGCTCGGGGCAGGTTTCGCCGCCAACTCCGAGAGCGAACGCGTCGAGGCATTAAAGAAGATCGAGCCGTCCGCGTTCTTCCAAATGATGCGGGTGAAGACGCTGCAGGTCCTTTACTCCAGCTCCATCGCCTATGCCTACTTCGGATATGAGGGCGAAGCGTTCTCCAAAGGCGGCTATCTTTTCCGCGGATTCAATGACTTGCGCTGGTTGCCGGAAGTGCCGGCCGAAGACAGTGGTCCGCTGCCGGCTGGCGCGTAATGAGTGGAGAGGAGAGACATGGCCCGCATTGAATTCCAAGACGAAAGCGCGGTGGTCATCATCGGATCCGGCGCCGGGGGCGGGACGCTGGCGCACGAGCTGACCCGCCGGGGAATCAAGGTGGTGGTGCTCGAGGCCGGCAAGCGGCAGTCAACGGCAACCTTTTCGCAGGTCCCCGGAGAAGCCTTCCTCCAACTGACTTGGCTCGATGCGCGGACGCAGAGCGGCGATTGGGGCGTGGCGAAGAACTTCCCCACACTGCCCGCGTGGCACTGCAAAACCGTCGGCGGCACGACGGTACACTGGACAGGAGCCACGCCACGGTTCGAACCCTGGGAGCTGCGCGCAAAAAGCACCTATGGCAGCATTCGCGGCGCTTCGCTGATTGACTGGCCAATCTCCTATGAGGAACTCAAGGCCTACTACATGCTGGCGGAGCGCCGGCTGGGTGTGACGCGGCGCAATGGCGTGCCCGGCTTGCCTGCCTCCAATAATTTTAAGGTCATGTACGCCGGGGCGAAGAAGCTGGGCTACAAGCGTGTGCACACCGGGCACATGGCAATCAATTCGCGCGCCCAGGACGGGCGGGGCATGTGCATCCAGCAAGGATTCTGCGTGCAAGGGTGCAAGATGGGCGCGAAGTGGAGCACGCTGTACACGGAGGTTCCGCGCGCCGAGGCGACCGGCAACCTGGACTTGCGGATCGAGTGCATGGCCACGCGGATTGAGCATGGGGCCGACGGGCGCGTCAACGCGGTGGTCTACCGCGACGGCCAGGGCCATGAGCAACGACAGAAGGCGCGCATTGTCTGCATTGCGGGCAACGGCATCGAGACGCCGCGCCTGCTGCTGCTCTCGGACTCCTCGAAATTCCCGCAGGGCCTCGCCAATTCCGCAGGGCAAGTGGGGCGGAACTACTGCCACCAGATCATCGGCTTTGTCTGGGGAATCTTCGACAAGCCGGTCTATTCCTGGCGCGGCGCGACGCTGGCGGGAGTCATCGATGACGAAGTAAAAAATGATCCGAGTCGAGGCTTCGTCGGAGGCTACCGGATGGAACTGGTCACGCTCGATCTGCCGACTCTGCCCCTGGTGGGTCTGCCGTATGGATGGGGCCGGGATTTCGCGTCCATCATGGAGAACTACCGGAATATCGCCGGCATGCTCATCAACGGCGAGGATATGCCGCGCGCCGAGAACCGCATCACGCTGAACCGCGACGTCAAGGACAGCTTCGGCCTGCCTGTGGCCCATGTCCACGTGGACGAACACCCGAACGATCAGGCCATGCGCAAACACGCGCAGACGCAGATGTCCCGGGTGTACGAAGCTATCGGGGCCAAGCGCGTGGTGCTCGGGCCGGCTACTCCCGCGACGCATAACACGTGCAGCGCCCGCATGAGCGCCGACCCGCGCGAGGGCGTAACCAACTCCTGGGGCCAGACACACGACATCCGGAATCTTTTTATTTCCGACGGCAGCGCCATGACCACCGCCGGTGCAGCCAATCCAACCCTGACGATCGTGGCCCTGGCGCTGCGCCAGGCGGAATACATCAGCAGGGAAATGAAAGCGCGCAAGATTTGAGACTGAACTCGGAAGTTGATGTGGGAACTTGGGGTTGAGATCCGGGAACGCCAATCTCCAGATTGGCGGTTTGCAGAACGCCATTCAGGAGAATGGTGTTCCCGGGATCGCCGTCAAGCAGAGCTAAACTTGAATTCCAAAATCGAACCCTTACCGAACCCCTTAAACCATCGGTTTTGAGGTGATGTCCCTGTCCGCCGATCGAGAAATGACCGAACAAAATCCAACTTCGGCGAAGTTGGATTTCCAGACCGAAAATCATTTGAGAAACAGCGGGGGCGTTCCAGTAGCAATTGTTTTACGAAGCCGCTGCGGTCAAAAGGACCGGGGAATTTTCTCCAGGACTTTACTCAGGCGCTTCATATCCATCATGGCCGGGACGTCGCCCGCGGTGGTCAAGATGGCCGGGCGCAACGCCGCAACCATCCTGCGAAGAGAGTCGCTGGAAACTTGCAAGGCGGAATCGTTCAACTGAAATGTTTCAAGCGGCAAGGCCAGGCCCATGGTCACAGAACTCCATGCGGAGGCCGCATCGGCGGGTTGCGAAGCAATCCCATCGAGCGAAGGGCAGAGAACGCCATCCCAGCGGCGTTGCAGGATCACCGCGGAGTTCGCAGCGAAACAGTTGCCGCCGGTCAACTGCAACACCGGCAGCGCTTCATAGAAACGGATGACGTTGAAGGCCGGTTCGAGCGCGGAGGCCCAGGCGGCGCAACGCTCCTGCGAAAGGGCTGGAAGTACATCTTCCTGGATCATGATCAGACTGGCGCCGGCTTCGACGAGGGCGCCGGAGATCCGCGTGACGACCGACGCTGCCAGCTCGACGGCGGACTCTGAAATTTCCTGGGTGCGCCAGGCACCGCCGGCCTCCAATTGCGTGATGCGCGCAGCAAGAGTGAATGGACCAGTGACGCCGGCCATGAGGATGGAATCGTCGCGGAGCATGGCTTTCATGCGGCGAAGGACATCGAGTGCGATCGGGACTCGGCCGGCCTTCACCGCTTCTTCGGGCGAGCGAAGGTCGTCCGGCAATTCGCCGCGCTCGGAGCCTTGCGGCCAGCGCACTGCCGGCGGCCGGTCCGCTGCTCCCCAATCGAGTGTCGCGCCAAGCGCTTCCACTTCTAGAAATGAATCGAAGTAGCAGGAAAAACCGTCTGTGCGCAAAGGGCCGCGCAATTGCCGCTGCGCGTTGCAGATTTTGGTCGGATTCGCGAGGAACGCCGGCAGCGGCTGGTTTTCCACGCGTGCGCCCGCGGAAAACACGACCGGCAGGAACAGTGGCCGGGGCGGCGCAATTCCCTGCAACAGCCCCTTGACCATCTGCCGAGGGGTGGGATTCTCTGTCATTTCTTACGGCCGGAAAACTGGCCCCGTGGACTTGGCGTCGGGCCAAGTGCCGTAGTAGAGCAGCGCTTCCTTCGGCGGGCTCTTCTGGTTCCACTCTTTTTCAAATTCGTCATAGGATTTTCCGCGAGCCAGGCGGGATTTTCTTTCCTCCTGGCGCTGCTGCTTCGTTTTCTCGATGTCCACTTTCCGCCGCTCGGCGCCGTAGGAGATTTTATAGATGTTCACGGCGGTCCAATCCGAAATGACGCACTTTTTCAAGTCTTCCATCACGGCTTCCGGATCGCGCTCCAGGGGATCGCCATAGCCAGGGCCGCCGCCGCTGAATCCGAACAGGAGATCGCCTTCTTCATAGACCTTGGGAGTGCGGGCGACGAGTTCGTACTTCCAGTCGCCATGGACTGTGGATTTTTCGATCATCTCGCGGTGATCCATGGTGAGCTCGGGATTGCCCTCCTTCATCTGCTTGAGAAGGTCGTTTTTCTTGACGCTGATGCCGGGAATCGGCGCGGACGCGTATCCGCCAAATAGCGGCTGGCCGAGAGGGACCTTGCTGCCATTGCCCATGCAGAGCGAGACGAGGTTCGGCACTTTGTGGATCATCCACTGTTGGACGGCGCCGGAACCCCCGCGGTGACTGCCGTGGCCGCAGGAATCGCGCCAGTGCTGGGAGAGCATGACGGAGAGAGGGAGTTCGCTTTCCACCTGCTCGGAATCGGGAGCGCGGCCGAAGGCGCACCACGCGAAGCCGTAGGAGTCCATGCCGTCGGTGGCGGCGCGGCCGCCCTGCCCCTGGGTGTTCAGGGAGAAGGAGAGGACGTCGGAGATGGCGAGTTTCCACTGCGACAGGCCGGCGCAGATCTGCGCGGAGTGCTGGCTGCCGGGAGCGGCGGTAACCTGCCGCCAGAGGCTGGCGCTGGAAAAGCTCATCTTGGCAAAACTGTTGTGTGTGGCGCAGCGGGTCTGCATGCCGATGTAGACGCAGCAGCTCGTGGCGGCCATCTTGTCCGGATTGAGGATGATGCCTTCGGGAAATTCGAAATCAATGGCCGCGAAGGTGGAGCTGCAGATGGGCAGGTCGTGAAAGATGTATTCGTACATGAAATTGGCGATGTGGCCGACGACGGCCTGCGTGTGCACGTTGTAGGAAGAGGGATTCTCGGGAGATGTGCCCTCGAAATTGAAAATGAGCCGCCCGCCATCCTTGATGAGCGTGAGATAGCAGGAACGCACCAGGGCGGGGGTATAGCCGATGGCGTCGTTGAAAACGACGGTGCGGAATTTTCCATCGGGGAGGTCCTTGATTTTCTTGCGGGAACCGGCTTCGGCCGTGTCCTGCATCTTGCGGAGCAGGCCGATCAGATAATCTTCGCCGCGCTTTTCGACAAGCTCGATCAGGCGGACGCGGACGCGGTCGGCGGTGGTGCAGCGTGCGCGCAGGTCGGAGATGAACATCGCCGGAGCGCGGAGACCATAGACGGAATACATTTCGAGGAAGTCATTGCGGAGCTTGAAATTCTCTCCGATCTTGATGGGCGGAAGGTTCAGACCCTCTTCGAAGCGGGACTTGGCGCTGACTGGCATGCCGCCGGGCTCGATGGCGCCGGTTTCTGTGGTGTGTAAAGCGGCGGTAGACCAGGCGAGGAGTTTGCCATTGTGGAAGACGGGCATGAGAGCGACCTGGTCGGGATTGTGAATGCCGCCGTAAAGGGCGTCGTTCGTGTACCAGATGTCGCCGTCGTAGATGCCCGGGTTTTCCGCGTAATACTTGAGGATGAACTTGATGACGATGGGCTGAATGATGGCGTGCAGGTAGGTGCCGCAGGAAGCGTTGATGAGGTCGCCGCCCGCGGTGAAGATGGCGACCATGGAGTCGCCGGAGACGCCGAAGTAGCTGCGCGAGGAGCGCACGAAGATCTCCATCGCTTCATCCAGAATGTCGTTGGTGATTTGCGCGCCGATCTCGTAGTCTCCCTGGGCCAGTTTGGCGGCGCACTCGCGCTCATAGGGAGTGGGCGGTACCGGCTTCAGCCATTGAAGTTTTTCGGCTAACGTAGGTATGGGCATGTTTCTCCTTGCTCGTTCCGGGCAACCCGCATTTATTTCTTCTCCAGAATTCCCAGACTTCGATCATCCACGGAAAACCGCATCGAGGGAGGCACGACGAGTGTCGTGTATTCGCCTTCCACGACCGCCGGCCCCTCGATAATGTTGCCGGGGCGGAGTAATTCATAGGCGAAGATCGGCGTGGCTTGGAAGCCGCCGGCTTCGGCCCAGAACACCGGCCTTTCGCCTTTGCCCGCCGCGCCGGGGTTGCTTCCCTCAAGCTTCAGCCTGGGCAACTCGATTTTCTTTGTGGGAACAATCGCTTTGAGGATGAAGCTCTCGATGAACACGCCACCCTCGGGATTGACGACAAACGGGCTGAAGGCTTCGCTGAACTCCTTTTCGAAAGCGGCGCAGACAGCGAGAACGTCCGCGGCGCTGTGCAGGGAGAGTTTAGGCGAAAGGGTGCGTTTCACGTGAAACTGTCCGCCGTAAAGCATGTCCAGTTCGAGGACGTATCCCGCGGCATCCACGCTCAGGCCATCGGCGACGAGATCTTGTTTGGCCTGCTCGATCAGCATCTCCACCGAGCGGTTGTAGCTGGAAAAATCTTCGGCGAGCTTCTGCGTGCCCGGCTCCATGAGGGTGATCTTCTTCGAAGCCTCGTAGACGTGCATGATGTCCATGGTGGAAGAGCCGAAGGCGCAGAAGACGGGTGAGAAGTCAAACGTGATGGCCTTGGGGATGTCCGCCATATAGCCTTCAACGTGCGTAGCGCCGGCGCCGCCGCCGACGAAGAGGATGAACTCCTCGGGGCTATAGCCGCGGAGGTGGACTTCTTTCATGATGGCGGAGGCCATGTTGCCGTTGACGATCTTGCGGATGATCTGCGCGGCCTGGTCAACGTCGATGCCCAGAGGCTTGGCGATTTTTTCGCGGATGGACTGGATGGCACGGTCCTTGTTGAGGCGGAGCTTGCCGCCGTAATAGAACTCCGGGTTGAGATAGCCGAGGACGACATCGGCGTCCGTAACGGTAGGCTCCGTGCCGCCCTGATTAAAGCAGGCGGGGCCGGGCATGGAGCCGGCGCTCTTGGGGCCAACCTGGATGCGGTTCTCGAGGAGCTTGTCGAGCCAGGCGATGGAGCCGCCGCCGGCGCCGATGG
Source organism: Terriglobia bacterium (assembly GCA_041480265.1). Lineage (GTDB taxonomy): Bacteria > Acidobacteriota > Terriglobia > Acidiferrales > UBA7541 > Palsa-360. Next base: position 34,058 of record JBGOZP010000028.1, read on the forward strand.
AAAGGGTCTTGATCATGGTGATGCCGACCATCCAGCGATCGATGATGGGGCGGAAGTCGTAGCTGCGGACGCTGTCTTCCACGACGAGGCCGACGTCGAAGCTGGTGCCCCCCATGTCGCTCATGACGACGTTCTTGTAGCCGAGCGTTTTCGCGACGTGATGCGCGCCCATGAGGCCGGAAACGGGGCCGCTATTGAAGGTGCGGCTGGCGGCGGTGCGGAACACTTCGGCGATTCCGCCGGAGCTCTGGATCATGAGCAGGGGTTTTGTGTAGCCGCGGTCGCGGAGCTTGTCCCACATGGCGGAAAGCTCGATCTGCATGGAGCGCTGCAGATAGGCGTCGAGGATGGCGGCCATGGTGCGCTCGTATTCGCCGAGCTTGCCGACAACCTGGCCGCCGAGCACGACGGGCAGGAAGCCGATGTGAAATTCCTTGTATTCGTCGCGGATGATTTCCTTGATGCGCTTCTCATGGATGGGATTCAGGAAGCCCCAGAGGAGAGAGACGACGAAACCGCGGACGCCCTGATTGACCAGCGTGCGGACCTTGGCGCGCACATCGTTTTCGTCGAGAGGACGAACGATCTGGCCGCGGGAATCGATGCGCTCCTTGACGCCGACGATGCGGTCGCGCGGGATGAGCGGGTCGGGCTTTTTCTGGATGGCGAGGTTGCGGCGCTCGGCGACGCGTGTGCCGTCAATCCACTGCGCGCCGCGGCCGATCAGGACAACGTCTTCATGGCCTTCGGTGGTGATGAGGCCGAGGCGCGGGCCTTTCTTTTCGATCAGGCGGTTCAGCGCAATCGTGGTGGAGTAGCGGATCATGTCGATCGCCGGAAGGAGCTGATCCATCGTGAGGCCCACCGATGCCGCGCCCTCTTCGATCACTTTCGAAAAGCAGACGGAGAGATCGTAGGGGGTTGTGGGAACCTTCTTGATCAGGCTCTTGCCCTCATAGTTGAGGACCAGGTCCGTAAAGGTTCCGCCGACATCAATGTCAATCGAGTTCATTCGGAGACCTCAAGCCGTTGCTTGCGGATCTTATATTCGCCCGTCTTCAGGCGCTGCTTCAGACGATCCAGATCGATTTCAATGTCCCAGGTGAGCGGGTGGCCGGGCGGGAGATACTCCGTCTCCATCTGTACGCCACAGGACGGGCAGTAGAATTCGACAATGCGCACCCACAGGGGGTCGGGAGAAAAATTATACTCGCCGGAGACCAGCGCCGGGTGAATCTCGCGCGGATCGCGGTCGTAGAGCAGGCAGCCTCGCTTGTAGTTCTCCCGCGCGGCGCCGAGCTCGTGCCCGCAGCGGTTGCAGAACCACTTTTCGCGCTCCACGTCCAGGTCGAGGTACTCGGTGACTCGAATTTTGTTTTGTTGTTCTGTGGGCATTGCTCACCTCGTGCTCGATTTCTGTTTCCCGCGGACCGCGCATTACTTAGCGGCGGGTCAGTTGAGCATTTCCAAAACGGTCCATAGCCAGCGTCCAATTTTCCGGGACGAAGAACGTGCTGCTCGCTCCTTCCAGAATCGCACAGCCCTCCACGCAGTTCCCCGGCTGCAGGGCTTCCCAGGTGTAGACCTGCACTTCGCCATTTTTGCTGCCCCAGGCGACCTGGCGCTGGCCCTTGAGCGCGTGCGAGGAATCCGCTCCCTGCAGCGGCTTCTCGACCAGAGACGGCTTCGGCATGGCCTTCTTGATCTGGACGCGAAGCAGTTCCACGACGAATGCGTCCTTCTTCCCGCCCAGGGCTTTTTCCAGGAGCGCTTTGAGTTTGGCCGAATCCTGAAAGGCATCCGGCGGGCAAGGCACTGCGAGCGAGGGCTGCTTCTGGCGGGGGATTTCCAGCTCCGTCAGGTACTCGATGCCTTCGGGCTTGATGCCCTCGCCCAGAAGATCGCGATTCCCCTCGGCCTTGACGTCGGCAAGGGCGTCCGCGAGACGGTGCATTTCCGCGGCGGAAAGCGATGTCAACTGCAAGGAACGCTCGTAGACGTGCGAAATATCCGATACGGAAGAGCCGAAGGCGCTGAAGACGGGGCCCAAAGCGAAGAAGCGGACTTCCTTCAGTCCAACCTTTTCGGCAACACCGCAAGCGATCAGGCCGCCGTTACCTCCATAGGCAAACAGAGTGTGTCCGGAAAAGTCCAGGCCGAGGTCCTTGCTGGTCTGTGCGATCGTCTCGGCAACCATGTCGAAGGAGCGGTCGATGATGGCGCGCGAGGCGTCCTCGACCGATTTGCCCAGGGGAGTTGCGACAATGTGCTGAATCGTCTGCCGGGCGGCCTCCAGGCTGATGGGCTTGGCGCCGCCGAGAAAATAGTCCGGGTTGATCAGGCCAGCGGCAACAAACGCATCGGTGAGGGTGGGCTGTTCACCGCCCAGGCCATAACAGGCCGGGCCGGGAAACGACCCCATACTTTCGGGGCCCAGAGAAATTTCAGGCTGCTTCCCTTTTACGCCAGCCTTGACGACGCTGCCACCGCCGAGGGCGATCGAACGCAGATACGGCAGGGAGATCTCCACGGGGATGCCGAAGAAATCCGAAGGCTTCACCTGTACCGGAATGGTGTTGCGAAGCACACTGAGCTTGGCGGTGGTGCCGCCAACGTCGAGGGCCAGCACTTGGTTTGCGCCGTAAACTTTGGCGAGGTGCGCGCTGCCGTGAATGCCGAGAATGGGGCCGGACTCGATGGTATCAATGGCCTTGGTCTTGGCGATGCCGGAAACGCCGCCATTGATGTGGCTGACGAGAAACGTGCCTGCGTAGCGATAGACTTCGCGGAGATCGTCCTCGGCCTTGAACAGCGTGGCGGCGAGCGCTCCGTGGGTGTAGGCATTGATGAGGGCGCAATAGGTGCGGGTCATGTCGTCAGAGCTTTTGGAGATGTCGCTGCCTGCGAGGACAGGGACCGAGCCGAGAAAATGATCGGGATACTGCCGGTCCACGATCTTCTTGATGCGGATCTCCTGCTCGGGAGTGCGATGAGCGCCCTGGAAGCTGACGCAGATGCGCCGGACTCCGGTTTCGAGCAAAGAGCGGACGGCATTCATGACTTCGGCGTCGGAAGCGCCGGCGTCAATGCCAATGACATCGCGCTCGGAAAGGATGCGGTCCAAGACGACGCTGCGCTTCTCTTTGCTGTAGAGGTCTTTTTCATGGCCGCGGGAGATGAGCAATCCGATGCGCGGCCCACGAAGCTCCGCAAGGACGTTGGAGGTGATGGTCGTGGACCAGCGGATGAGGTCCACCTTTTCCAGGAAGAGAACCACGTCGGTATAACCGAGTTGCGTGGAGCCCTGCGTCAGACAATCGAACAGGCAGATCGTCAAGTCGTGCGGCGTGGTGTCCACCTTGGCGCAGACGATGTTCTTGCCGTCGATAAAAATTCCGTCGGTCAGCGTTCCGCCGATATCGATGTCTACAGTCAGCACAGGACCCTCAGGACTGCGATGCGTTTACCGCCGCCAGAAACTCTCCCGATGGCACGGTCCAGCCGAAGAAACTCTCGACGTTAAATAGGGTCGCCTCCTGCAGGGCAGAGGGGCCCGCCTGCATCGTGGCGTCGGCAATCAGCAGCGGCCAGTAATCCAGGAAATAGCCGTGACGCAGTGTGGATTCGACGCAGACGTTAGTGGCAATCCCGGTCATGAACAGGTACTGAATGCCGCGCATGCGCAACTGGGAATCCAGCGTGGTTCCCTGAAAGCCGCTGTAGCGCGTTTTCACGATGACGATATCCCGCGGCTGCGGCTTCAGATCCTCCACGATGTCAAAATCCCACGTGCCCTCGGTCAGGAGTTTGCCCTTGAGTTCCGGCCGGCAGTTCATCAGATGCATGGCCAGTTCCTTGTGATAATTCGGAGAGCCCGGGCCGCCGCTGTTGCTCAGGTCCGGCTTGTAGCCCATCTGCAGATAGACAATGGGAATTCCGGCGCGCCGCCCGGCATCCACAATTGCTTTGATGGAGCGGATGACCTGCGCGGCTCCAGAGATATCGACGCCGGCGATATCGAGCATGCCGCCCTTTGTGGCAAAGGCATTCTGCATATCCACAACGACGACGGCCGACTTGCGAAGATCGATTTCGACCGGCGCTGGCTTGGCTTTTAACGTTGCCACAACGGGACCTCGGGTTCTCTTTTACTCTTCGTACAGCTTCCGGATCAACTGGCCCTTCATTTCGAAGCGGGGCAGAGTTCCCGCCGGCACAAGCTGCACGGCCGCGGAAACAGTCAGCACCGACTTGATCTTGTCTTCCACCTTCTTCTTCAGCGCGGCCTGATCCTGAGCCTCGTTGCCATACTCCGCCACGATCCGCAAAGGGGGCTTCACTCCCGGGCCGGGCTGATCGAGAAGGATCTGCACTTCACCGGTCATCTGCGGGTAGAAGCTGGAGACGATATCGCGCACCGCCGACGGAAACACATTGACGCCCAGAACGATCAGCATGTCGTCGGTGCGGCCGACGCAGCGCAGCTTGTAACTGGTGCGCCCGCACTTGCAGGAAGTTCCGAGGATGGTCACGCGGTCACGGGTGCGGAAACGAAGCAGCGGATTGCATTCGCGGTCCAGGCTGGTGTAGACCAATTCTCCGGAAACGCCCGTTTCGATGGGAAGGACTTCACCGCTTTCCGGATCGATGATTTCGTTATAGACGTATTCCTGCGCGTTGTAGTGCATCCCCGACTGGTCCGGACACTCCCCGAAGATGATGGGGACCATGTCCGCATTGCCGAGGCCTTCGGTGACGCGCGCGCCCCATTCCTCGGTGATTTTCGCGCGCACCGCGGGAATGCCGGCGCCGGGCTCCGCGCCGCAGACAAACTTTTTGATGCCCAGCTCCCGCGGATCCATCTTTGCTTCCCGGCGCACGTAATCCGCGAGGTAGATGGCATAGGAAGGCGTGCAGTGAATCGCGGTGGCGTGGAGCGACTTGGCATACAGGACGACTTTCTCGGAAGCTCCAGTGCCCACCGGAACAAAAGTGGCGCCGATCAGCTCGATGGCGTCCTTGGAAGGCAGCCCGCCGGCAAACATGGTGAGGCTGGCGGCGTGGATCACGATATCGCTGGGCCGGATTCCCTGTGTGTAGAACGACCGGGCGGTGACTTTCGTCCACACCTGGGCATCCCTGCGGGTCAGGCCGACAAAACTGGGACGGCCCGTGGTGCCGGTGGAGGCGTGCAGGCGGATGACGTCGATCATGTCCGCGGCCATGTGCCTTCCCAGGGGAGGACAGGCCTGCTGGCTATCGCGCAACTCCTCCTTGACCGTGAACGGAAAACGCGCCAGGTCCTTCAAAGCGCGGAAATCTTCGCGGCGAACACCCGCGGCGGCAAATTTATCCTGATAAAAAGGAGAACGCGCAAACAGGTAGTCCAATTCTGTGGCGAGCTTGGCTTCCTGGAGCGGACGCAACTCCTCCGGCTTCATCGTTTCTATTTCAGGATCAAAATAATCGTCTGTTCTCATCCCGCGATGGTTCCCTCTGCGCTGCGGCGCTCGATTCAACTACAAGCCATCTCACAAATAGGCTTTGTGGGTCGCGGCTTTACAGCTTGCGGAAAAAGTCTTTATTTTGGTTCCGCGAGCCCATAGGCCTCAGATTTTAGTCCTTCGCACGGCCCGACTTGTGATTTTGACTCTCTGCTTTCGGTTCTCTCGATCT
>JBGOZP010000029.1:0-39145 GCA_041480265.1 Terriglobia bacterium
ACCACGGACAGCTTCCTTGGCAACACCAGTAATTCTATGTACCTGTTCCGGCGTCGCGCCTCGCGGAATTGTGATAACGATATAGTTCTCTGTCACTTCCATAGCAGGCTTCTCCGGGCGGTTATCGCTGACTGGTTTCCGGCCAGTTAACGCGTCAGTGGGAACGGGCAGGACGAAATACGCCGCATCGTTGAGGCCGCGAAGGGTCTGTACAAGATTTTGTACTACCTTCTCGGCGTGTCTGGGTTGCGGGCAGGCGAGGCTTTTGCGTTGCACGTTGAGGACATTCGGTTTGACCGTGGGTTGATCCATTGCGCCCGTTCCACGTTCAAACACATCGAGGGTCCAGTGAAAACGAAAGCCGGATTCCGCGATGTTCCGCTTGACCCGGAAGCGATCCAAATGTTGAGAGATTATCTCAACGGGCGGACGACAGGCCGGGTCTTTCAGACTTCACATTGCACGCCGTTGGTCAACGGCACCGTAAACGTTGAGCAGCTTCGCCCGCTTTTGAAGCGGCTCAACATCCCGCATGGGACACTGCATAGTTTCCGTCATGCGAGGGTGAGTCACCTTAGACGGCTAGGCGTGCCCGATCCGCTTATCAAGAAGTGGGTAGGGCATTCTTCATTGAGGATGACAGACGTTTACACACATTTCGATGCCGAGTACGAACAGCAGATCGCGGCGGAATGTGGTCTATTAGTCCCAAAGGGCCCAATTAGTCCCAACGTAAAGCACAAGCAAGTTGCGTAGAATGCGAAATATAGGGCAAAATCAGTAAGTCGAAAAGATGGGCGTGTAGCTCAGCTGGGAGAGCACCTGCTTTGCAAGCAGGGGGTCGCAGGTTCGAACCCTGTCACGTCCACCATATCTTTCCGTTTTTCGTTTCCGTCTTCCAAAGCGCGGGTGCATACGCCTGGTCTCAAATGCCGGCGCTTTGGTGCGTTCATTGCGCTCGCGAACGAGCCGCCGGCCAGCCACGGGGCCAGCCGGAATGCACCGGGGATCGAGTGCCTGTAAGTAACTGAAAAAATGGTGCCCAAGAGAGGATTCGAACCTCCACGTCCTTGCGAACACTAGACCCTGAATCTAGCGCGTCTGCCAGTTCCGCCACTTGGGCAAATGGAAGAGAAAGGGATTACTGTTGGCCCGCTTGTTTCAAGCGCCTCATTGTACACGATCTGTGCTTCCAGCGCTTTCGCCGCTTCCAGCAAATCCTTTTCGACCATCTCATCGTAGTCGTCACACACCACTGACGTCAAGTGCGTCCGCGATTTCCTCTATCGAATCAGGCCGCGCGCTAAACGCACGAACCTCATTCCGGTTCGTGCGAAGTATCCGGGACGACAGGGCGCGGCAACCGCTCGCCTCCGGCGAGCGCCTCGCCTTGCCGGGCGGTGTGCTCGACCGGGCGGGGTTGCGGGGCATCGCTCAGGCTATGAGGCGGCGCCGGACGGGAAGTCTGGGATTCGCGCTCCTCAAGCCGCCCAAAGATCATTTTGCCGGCGGTTGTCTGATGGACGGACGTGACGGTAATGTCCACGGTCTTGTTGATCATGCGGCGCGCCCCATCCACGACGACCATGGTCCCGTCGTCGAGATACGCCACTCCCTGGTTGTACTCCTTGCCCTCCCGGAGAATAAAGACACGCATGATTTCGCCGGGAAGGACCACGGGCTTCAACGCGTTGGCGAGTTGATTGACGTTCAGGATTTCGATGCCTTGCAGAGACGCGACCTTATTCAGGTTGTAGTCGTTGGTCACGATCTTGCCGTCATAGCGTTTGGCAAGTTCGATGAGTTTCATGTCCACGTCCGCGACGTTTGCGAAATCGTCATCCGCGATTTCGACTTCCAGGTGCGCCATCTTCTGGATGCGCTGCAAAACTTCGAGACCCCGGCGCCCTCGCTGGCGCTTCATGGAGTCGGCGGAGTCCGCCACCAGTTGCAGCTCGCGCAGGACGAATTGCGGGATCAGCAACACCCCGTCCATGAAATGCGCCTCGCAGATGTCGGCGATGCGGCCATCAATGATTACGCTGGTATCGAGCACCTTGGGCATGCGCCGCGTGCTGCGCTCACTGCCGAACAGGCCCCCGAGGGCTTGCAGGTTGAGCATGTCCCCTTTGTTTGCGCCGATCACCAGACCGATGTAGGTCATCACCAGGAGCAGCCCCACGCCCAGGAAGGAGCTTGAGCCTTCCGGGATGGATGTGCGCGCCAGAATCAGCCCCATCAGATACGCGCCGACTATGCCGAGGATCGAACCAATGGCCGCTCCGATCAAGCGCCGCAAGCTGGCATGCCGCAGCCGGAGCTCGAACAAGAAGACCGCAATTGAAAATACAAAACCTATCCCCGCGTCTACCCACCTGGACAGCCCGAACGGGTGGAAATGGTAGCCCGCGGCCACACACGCGCCCGAAAAAATGAGCCGCAATAAAAGTTGGTCCCACCAGCTTCCGAATTCGGGCGGCGTGTGCGCAGGCGTCGCGGGACGCAAGGGAAACGGTGTAGATGCGGGTGGAGAAACCGGGCTGCCGGATTGCGTATAAGGGCGATTCATAAAAACCCCATTTCTTATGAGGCGACGCATGAATAAATCAAAACAACTTCCTCAATATAATCTGTATAAATCTGGGCTGACCTGGGATGGAAGATATGAAACCAGCCCTCTTGCACTCTCCAGATAGCTCATTTCAACTCACGGAGTCAAGTAATTAAGGATTTGTGTAAAGGAGGACACGCCCCGGGCAGTAACATGGATGTTTAGCGGAGATCGGCCTCTGTGCTTCCGCGACGGCGAGTCAAGGCAGGCCCTTCATTCTTCAGGGCAAGTAAAATCGGGGAACGCGCTTGCCGAGCGCGCAGAGCAGATCGGCGCTGGCGGTATTGGCGATGCGCGCGACATCGGGAACGGACTGCGTCGTCCCGCCATCCGTGCCATAGATCGTGGCGATATCGCCCACGTGCACGGAGTCTATTCCTGTAACGTCGGCGGCGGTGAGATCCATCGAAACCGTGCCGATAATCGGAGCGAACTGGCTTCGCACGATCACACGGCCTTTGTTCGAAAGCACGCGCACCAGCCCATCGGCATAGCCGGCGGCGAGCACAGCGACGCGGGAGGGCCTGGTGGCCGTCCAGCGGGCGTTATAGCCCACGCGCGCCCCCACCGGAAGGTCGCGCAGGGAAATAATTCGCGCGCGAAACGAGAGCACGGGCCGCACCGGAAGTTTCGCTTCCATTTCCGGGTTCAGCTCGGATGGCTCGAAGAACTGATGATAGCCGTACAGGATCGCGCCGGGCCGCACCATCGCGCGCCAGGTGGAAGGACGGCCGACAATCGCGGCGCTGTTGGCCATGTGCACGATGCCAGGATCGAGTCCAAGAGAGCGCATGCAGGCGAGCGCGGCTTCAAATGATTTTTCCTGTTCGATGGTCTGCTCGGTGGTGAAGACCTCCGACGACGCGAGATGCGTGAATGTGCCTTCCAGGCGCATGTGCGGGCAATCCGCCAGGACGCGCGCGAAGGCGGGAATTTCCGAGGGCGAGATGCCCAGACGGTTCATGCCCGAGTCGATCTTCAGATGAAACCCGACCGGCGCGCGGCGCGGCTTGCGCGAGCGCGCGGCGGCCTTTTCCAGCAAGCGGAGCTGCTCGGGCCGCATGACCGCCGGCATGAGATGGTGTTCGAGAATGCGCTGTTCTTCCCCGGCCCAGAAACCGGTGAGAAGCAAGACCGGCTCGCGGATTCCGCTGTCCCGCAGCTCGGCTCCCTCGGCGGCAGACGTCACGCCGAACCAGTCCGCGCGGGCGCGGGAAAGCGCGCGCGCCACGGGCACAATCCCGTGGCCGTAAGCGTTGCTCTTGATAACCGCAAGAATTTTCCGGCGTGTGCCGCGCGTGCCCACAGGATTGATGTGGCGGCGGATCGCGCGCAGATTGTGCGTGAGCGCGCCCAGGCTTACTTCCGCCCAGATCGGGCGTCCATCAAATTTTACGGTTCGCGTCATGGGAATCGTCACGTTGAGAATAACCGATGTGGGCGCCGAAAAAGAATTGCTTAACGAGCGATGGTGCGCCGCTTAGTTACTAGCTCGCACTCCTTACAAAGCAAGGGCCGGCGCTGTGGCGCTGCGTTGGAGGTTCAAAAAAAACGCCAGCGAGACGCTGGCGCTGCCTAAAGGCCTGTCCGGGAAGGTTCAGGGCGCCGGAAAATCCCTGACGCGGAACGCTACTCTTCGCTAAGGAACTCAGCCTCGGGCGGACCCGGGATCAACCCGGCATTCACGCCCCGCGTAAGAAATTCGCGCACCGCCTGGCGTCCGCGGTCACCGTAGCCGAGCGTCCATTTGTTCACGTACATTCCGATAAACTTGTCGGCCAGTTCCGGGTCCATGTCGCGCGCAAATTGCATGGCGTAATTGACCGCCGCTTCGCGATGTTCGAGCCCAAAAGATACGCTCTCGCGGATCGCGCGCGCCACCTGCACGCCCACGGCCGGGCCTAGCGCGCGGCGCACTCCGTTGGCACCGAGCGGCAGCGGTAGTCCCGTCTGTTCGAGCCACCACTGTCCCAGGTCCACGACCCGGTGCATCCCCATTTGCGAGTACATCAACTGCCCTTCGTGAATCAGCAAGCCCGCATCAACCACCGAGTTCTTCACGGCGTCCAGGATCTGGTCGAACGCCATCGGCACGGCTTCCACGCGCGGCTCGTACAACTTGAGCGTCAAGTAGGCGGAGGTGCGCAGCCCCGGCACGCCAATCCGGCATTTTGCGAGATCCTCGCGTTTCAGAGGGTGCTGCGAAACCACGATAGGCCCGTACCCCTCTCCGAAGCTTCCTCCGCAATCCAGCAGCACGTACTTCTCGCGGAGATAGGGATACGCCGCAAAACTGAACGCCGTTACGTCATAGATTTCCTGGGCGGCCGCCTGATTGAGTGTTTCAATGTCGGCCAGGACGTGCGAGAACTTCAGTCCGGGCGTGCGCACCTTCTGCGTGGCCAGTCCATAGAACATGAAGGCATCGTCGGAGTCCGGCGAATGCGCCAGTTTGATCTCGACTGTTTTACTGGGGGCAGGTTTTGTCGCCATTGCGTCCGTCAACTTTCCCTTTCGAATGCGTTCCCAAGTTTGATGAGCTCTCTGTGAAGTCAATCCGGCCTGCCGGTCCGCCAGATACTCTGGAGTCGCAGGAAATCCCCGGGTGACGCCCGTTTAACTGAGAGGAGCATGGGAGGCGGATTCCGCGTCAGCGGAAACTCGCTTTCAAGGCCAAAAGGTTATCACACAATGGCACCCCACCGAAAGCCCAGCAAAATCGCGGCAATCCAAAGCTCGGTGTCCACGAGGTGTCCATGAAAAAGCGATGCAACCTGTGGATGGCCGACTGGCGAGACTCCAAAGGCCAGCGCCACCGCAAGGGGTTCCCCACAAAACAAGCCGCAGGCGGGTGACCGCGCCTGTGAAAACGGCTTGCGCCTCACCAGGCAGACGCCAGGCGCGCCACCGCGGTGTCGAAGGACACCTTGCCCTCCAGATAGGGCAGCCAGTAGAGATCGAGCATGCCGTGAAAGCGGTCCCACGCGCCGGAATAGAGCCCGAACCGCGCGGCGTAGGGCTGGTAACTGGAGGGATCCTCCCCTTGCAGGGATGCGCGGGGCATGGATCCAGAAGCGAGATTGCGGCGGACCAATTCACCGGTGGTGTAGAACAGCAGAGCGTGCCAGAGGTCGCGCGGGATGGGTTTGTCACGCTGGCGAAATTCCCGGGCGATCGCTTCGGTCACGGCGCCTGCCAGCGCGTGGGAGGACTCGTGGAAGAGCACTTCAAATCCATAGATTCCCTGGTTGCGCGCGTCGTGGCTCGAGAGTGTGACGTGTATGGGGCTGAGGGAGGTATAGGCCCCGTACGGTCCTCCATACCACACCACGTCCACCCGCAGCCGCCCCGCGGGCCACGGTTTTTGATAGACGTTCGCAAGCTGTCCGGAAAGCTCCACTCCCATCTGCCGGACCATGGGCGCGACCTCGGCAATCCATTTGCGGTTGGCGCGATCCTGTTCGGCCCACCAGTGCGCCCGGTAGACCGGGGCGGCGCCGTCGAGCGCCTCCACCAGGTCCCGCTGTAGCCCGGACCTGCACGCCGCGGAACTTTTCCCCTCCAGATCCTGGCAAGCCTCCATCTCAGAGAGGCGATTGTTTATGGTTTCCATTTCACCATTGAGAAGCAGATCACGTCTGGCCAGGTCTTTTTCGTAAAACGCCACAGCAGACTGCCAGGCCCGGATTTCTTCAGCGGGGAAATCGTTGAGAGAAACTGGCGCCTCGCGCGGAGGCGCCGCGCCTCTCCCACTGTCCATGGAAGAGGAGTTGCTATTCATCAACCGCGCTTGCAGGTAGAGAAAATGATGCAGGTTCACCCAAAATCCGCTGTGCAACTCAAAAACAGGCAGGGGGGAATCCGCACCGGAGGACTGTTGCATTGCGGTCCGCTCCGCGTGGCCGCCTGGCGCAGCCCAAACGCAAGGTGCAGTCCAGTTTACCGCGGCCAGCAGCACAAGCGCCGCCGTAGTGGCGGCCCTGCGGCTTCCAGATCGGAGGAAAGCAATCATGAGCTGAGTTGAGAATCCCGAGCAAAACCAGTGTAGCAGCAACACGCTCTCCAAACAGTCTTCCTGAGCGCAAAGTGCGGCGGTGCTGGCTCTACTTGGAGCCCGCCGGAACATTTTGCTAGAGACAGAGCGCGAATAGATATGCGCCCAGAAGGCGCTGCCGTTGGAGTTCTGCTCCGCCCGCGCCCACCCTGCAATTATTGCCTGCCGCATCTTGCCGTGTCCATGTCCACTGTGAACTCGATGGTGGCGTGCCGCATGCTAGAATGCGTTTCGAGTTTTCTGGTGCGGCATGGTCAAGAAAATCCTCATCGCCAATCGCGGCGAAATCGCCGTGCGGATTGTTCGGGCCTGCCGCGAGATGGGCATCGCTTCCGCCGCCGTCTATAGCGACGCCGACCGCGCCGCACTGCACGTTCGCCTGGCCCGAGAAGCTTACCCGCTCGGCCCCGCGCCCTCGCGCGAGAGCTATCTGCGAATCGACAAGCTAATGGATGTCGCGCGGCGCGCCGGTTGCGACGCTGTGCATCCCGGCTACGGTTTCCTGGCGGAAAATCCCGGCCTGGCGCGCGCCTGCGCCGAAAATGGCATCACGTTCATCGGCCCTTCTCCCGAAGCAATGGAACGCCTGGGATCGAAAACGTCCGCGCGGCAGCTCGCCGCGCGCGCCGGCGTGACGATGGTTCCCTGCGTCCAGGATCCAATTGAGCGTCTGCAAGATGCGGAGCGCATCGCGCGGCAACTGGGCTACCCGGTGCTCCTCAAAGCCGTCGCAGGAGGCGGTGGGAAAGGCATGCGCTTGGTCGGGGACGAAGCGGAGATGCCGGCCGCGTGGCGCGACGCCGGTTCGGAAGCGCTCAACGCATTCGGGGATGCGCGCATTTATCTGGAACGGTATCTTGACAGGCCGCGCCACATCGAAATTCAAATCCTCGCCGACACACACGGACACATCGTGCATCTCGGCGAGCGCGAATGCTCGGTGCAGCGCCGGCACCAGAAAGTCATCGAAGAATCGCCCTCGCCCGTCGTTACCCCCGGCCTGCGCCACGCCATGGGCGAAGCGGCCGTGAAATTGGCGCGCGAAGCGGACTACACGAACGCGGGAACCGTGGAGTTTCTGGTGGATGGCGCGCACAATTTCTATTTCCTCGAAGTGAATACGCGGCTTCAGGTGGAGCATCCCGTCACCGAAATGGTGACAGGCCTCGATCTGGTGAAGTTGCAGATTCGCATCGCCGCGGGCGAAGCTCTTCCCTTCACGCAGGACGACGTTGCGATTTCCGGCCACGCCATCGAATGCCGGCTCTACGCGGAAGACCCCGACAATTATTTCTATCCATCACCCGGAACAATTCTTTCGCAGCGCACGCCGTCAGGCCCGGGCATTCGTTTCGATGACGGTGTCTACGAGGGCTTCACGGTCCCGACCGAATACGATCCGCTGCTCGGAAAACTCATCGCCTGGGGAGGCGACCGCGGCGAGGCCATCGCGCGGCTGCAACGCGCTCTCGAGGAATACGCCGTCACAGGCATCAAGACCAACGCCGCGCTCTTCCGCCGCATTCTGCGCGATCCGGATTTCGTGCGAGGCGACATCTCCACGCGCTGGCTTGACGAGCGGCTTCCGCATCTCCGCGCGCACAGTGAAAACTCCACCGGGCGCGATCCCGGTGCCGAAGATGCCGCCCTTCTTGTTGCCCTGCTGCAACACCTCGATGCGAACGGCACAACAAGAGCGGTTGGTCCTCGCGCTGAATCCGAATCGCGCTGGAAACGCGAGGCGCGCTCGGAACAGCTGGATCGCAGCAAGTGACCGCACAATGAAATACGACGTCCTCCTCAATGGCAGGCCACGCAGCGTCGAGCTTGCCCGCTCGGCCGATGAATCTTCGCGCCTTGAAATCACGATTGACGGGCGGCGAGTCGAAGCTGACGCCGTCAAGATCTCATCCGGCGTGTATTCCGTCCTTCTCGACGGACGATCGCTCGAAGTCCGCGTCGAAGTGGTGGCTGACGGGCTAGTGTTGCACGCTGCCGGCCGCGAGTTTCGCGTGGAAATTGTGGACCCGCGCTCCTGGCGCCGGGGTCGCGGCGGAGGAATCGATTTGGAAGGCCGCCAGCAGATCTCCGCGCCAATGGCGGGGAAAGTGGTGCGCGTGCTGGTGGCCCCGGGCCAGCAGGTCGAAGTGGGTCAAGGTCTGTTGGTTGTGGAAGCCATGAAAATGCAGAACGAAATCCGCTCGCCCAAAACCGGGACGGTCGAGCGGCTGCTCGCCAAGGAAGGCCAAACTGTGAACACAGGAGAAGTTCTTGCGGTGATTGCTTAGTCAGATTGCTTGGCCGCTTTCGCCGGGCCGTCTGACTCCAGGATTTATTTCCCCGTGTTTGGGAAGGAGCTACTTCGCGGGTGCAGGGGAGGAGGACCCTGCCGCCTTTGGCGTCACAACCACAGGGAGCTTGCCGGCGGATTCGATCACCTGCTGCCCGAGGTAATTGATGACTTTTGCATCGTTGCGCGCCACAGCCAGGTAGGCCGCGCGCAGCAATTGTTCCTTGCGGTTGCGAATATTATCGCGAATCGATTGTTGTACCGTCGGATCGGACAATTCCCGCTGTCCCGGCGTCTCTTTGGCCACAAGCTTCAGGATGCGGTAGGAATCGCGCAGGGCGATGATGCCGCTTACTTGTCCGGGTTTTAATCCCAGCACAGCCTTCTTCAAGGCCGGATCACTTTGCGACAGCGACGACTCGGGCACGTAGCCCAGATCGCCTCCCGAACCCGACGACGCCGGATCTTCCGAGTAATCCATCGCCACTTGCGCGAAGTCCGCGCCGGTACTGAGTTGCTGCAAGAGCGCCGCGGCTTTGCGCCTGGCTTCGCCGTCGGTCGTCGCGTCGTCATTCTTCCGGTTGCGCAACTGCGGATCCTTGCGCGGGGTTATGACGATTTGCGCGAGCCGGTACTGCGGCTCCGATACGTTGAATTGCGCGCGGTTCTGATTGTAGAAATCCTGGACGTCCTGATCGGTGACCGTGATCTTCGCCACCACTTCCCGGTTGATCACTTTCTGGATCGAAAGCTGCCTCCGGATGTCGCTCCGCAGATCGTCGACCGTATAGCCGCGCGCTTTCAACTGGCGTTGGAACTCGTCCTCGGTGAAGGGGCTTTTGAATTCGGTAAACTTGTCCTCCACCTCGCCGTCAGCGGCTTCCAGGCCCAGTTTCTTCGCCCGTTGCAGCAAAATTTGATTGTTGACCAGCTCATCGAGGATGTTCAGCTTCAGCGAAAGCGCTTCGTCCTGGGAAGGCGCGGGTGCCTCGGGGTTCAATTGCGTCTGGTAGTACTTGTCCACCTCGGCCCGCGTAACGTCCTGGCCGTTCACCGAGGCCCACACACCCTCCGCAGGCTGCGATTGCTTCTGGCAACCGGAAAGCGCCGCCGAGACCGCGATCAGCAGCAACACCCTTCGCGAGCGTATCTTCACACAGTCTCCTCTTATGTACCGATGCAAAAAGGTTCCAGCTAGGCTGCTTTCGTAACGCGGCCTGCCCGGATGCAGGACGTGCAGACACGAATGCGTATACGCACGCCGTCAATGACCGCGCGGACACGCTGCAGGTTTGGGTTCCAGCGGCGGCGGCGCGTGTTATTCGCGTGGCTGATTACGTTGCCAAAGCTCGGCCCCTTGCCGCAAAGCTTGCATTTCATCGCCATAAGTACTCCTCACCGTATCTTCAAAACTCGCACAAAGTGAGTAGTTTAGCAAAGTTTCCCCACTTCCGCACCCTATTTGTCCGCAGGTTCGTGATAAACCGTGTCGCAGGGCAGGGCCTCCACGATTGTTGGGATTGGCGGTTGTATCTTAATTTTCGTGTATGAAGTGACTAAGCAATGGCGCTGTTCCGGCAGGGAGGCCATTTAGCCCCCAGGCCGAGTTTCGGTTCATGAGCCTGTGTTTTCAAGGTCAGTCGGAAATGATCCAGGGTCGGGGAGCCGGCTCTCTCCAAGCCTACGAAGTAACCGCTTAGTTCTCGCCACCCACAAAAGGCCCGCGGCAGGAGATTGCGAAGATGGTGACTCCCATCACGATTTAGGGTGACCTGCGTCACAGCTTTTCGTCGTCCTCTAGTTCACTATGTGAATAATTTCGATTGGTGGTCTCAATGGGGTAGAGCTGCCCTGTGAGCCGGGAGATTGGCCATGAAAACCTTCAGTACTGGCGCTAGAATCGCCGTCAAGAACATTCTATTTCTCACCGATTTCTCGGAACCCTCGGAGGCGGCACTGCCCTACGCAGTTTCCATTGCCAGGGAGTTCGGCGCTACGGTTCATGCATTTCACGTTTTGTTGCCCGAGCCACTTGCTTACACCACGCCGGAGACGGTTACGGTAGCCCTGGAAGCGCAGGAAGAGAGAGCGCAAGCGGAAATGCAGCGCGTGGAAGGGCAGCTCGAGGGCTTGCCTCACGAATTGGCCGTGGCGCGAGGAGTTAGCGTTTGGCCGGCTCTTGAACAGGCCATAGCGAATTGCAACGCCGACCTGATTGTGCTCGGCACCCATGGCCGCACGGGCGCGCAGAAATTGCTGCTCGGGTCGGTGGCGGAAGAAATTTTCCGGCGCTCGCGAGTTCCGGTTCTGACCATCGGCCCATGGGCCCGCAAAGGCCTTCACAACGCGGCCCACTTCCATCGCGTGCTTTACGCCACGGACTTCACACCAGATTCCCTGGTTGCCGTGCCCTATGCCATTTCTCTCGCCCAGGAACATGAGGCTCGCCTCATCCTCCTCCATGTGACTCGCCCACGCGACCCGGATGCGGCATACCGCCCAGACGAGCCATCTGTGGCCAACGCCTTGCACGAACTCCACGAGCTTGTTCCCAAGGACGCCGAGCTGTGGTGCCGTCCGGAAGCAGTGCTCGAGTTTGGAGAGCCTTCTGCGCGAATCTTGGAGGCGGCCAGGGGCCGCAACGCCGACCTGATTGTGCTCGGAGTGCGTAACGCAGGGAGACATATGGGAGCGGCGACGCACCTCGAGGGGTCCATAGCGCATAAAATCGTGGCGCATGCCCACTGCCCCGTGCTCACGGTCCGTGCCTGATCCGTTTGAAAACTGTTCCGGACGCTTGAAGTTATGTCCGGTTTTGACGATAGTGATGGCATGAACCAAAAGGGCGTTCTCAAGCAATTGGACGACCCGTCGCACGACGTACTGCGAGCCGAGCCTCGATCCCTGGATGCGCTCTTCAAGCCTCGTAGCGTCGCCGTCATTGGGGCCAGCGAGCGCGAAGGCAGTGTGGGCCGCACCGTCCTTTCCAACCTTCGCATCCCTGCCTTCCCCGGCACCGTTTATCCTGTCAACGCGCGGCATTCCACCGTTCTTGGCCTTCCCGCTTATTCCTCGATCCTCAAGATTCCGGAAACCGTCGATCTCGCCGTCATTGCGACACCTGCCGCCACCGTTCCCGCCATCGTGGCAGAGTGCGTAAGCGCCGGCACAAAGGCCGCCGTGGTCATCTCGGCGGGATTCCGCGAACGAGGCGCGGAAGGACAGGCCCTGGAACGGCAACTGGCCGAGCAGCTCAGGGGCAGCCCGGTGCGTTTGATCGGACCGAATTGCCTCGGCGTGATGAATCCGCTGTACGGCCTGAACGCCACCTTCGCGCAAACCATTGCGCGGCCCGGCAATGTGGCGTTTCTCAGCCAGAGCGGCGCGCTGCTCACGGCCATCCTCGGCTGGAGTCTGCAAGAGCAGGTTGGCTTCAGCGCGATTGTTTCGACCGGCTCGATGCTCGATGTTGGCTGGGGCGACTTGATTGATTATTTCGGCGATGACCCGAACACGCAGAGCATTCTCATCTATATGGAATCGGTCGGAGATGCCAGATCGTTCCTCTCCGCGGCGCGTGAAGTGGCGCTCACCAAACCGGTGATCGTGCTCAAAGCCGGGCGCTCGGAAGCGGCCTCCAAGGCGGCGGCATCGCATACCGGCGCGCTTACCGGAAGCGACGACGTCTTGGATGCGGCGTTTCGCCGCATCGGCGTGCTTCGTGTCAATACGATCTCAGACCTGTTCAACATGGCCGAGGTGCTCAGCAAACAGCCCCGGCCACGCGGGCCCAAGCTCACCATTCTGACGAACGCAGGTGGCCCCGCGGTGCTGGCCACCGACCTGTTGATCGCCAATGGCGGAGAGTTGGCCCCGCTTTCGCCGGACTCTCTCGACGCTCTCAATCGCTTCTTGCCGTCCCATTGGAGTCACGGCAATCCCATTGATATTCTCGGCGACGCCGACCCGGAACGCTACGACCGCGCCGCCGCGATCGCCCTTGCCGATCCTATGACCGACGGGCTTCTCGTCGTTCTGGCGCCACAGGGGATGACGAACCCCGTTGCCGTCGCGGAACGCATCAAGGCTCAGGCCAGCGCGCATGCCAAGCCCGTGCTCGCAAGTTGGATGGGCGGGAAAGAAGTCGCGGCAGGCGAAGCCCTGCTGACCGCCGCCGGCATCCCCACCTTCGCTTATCCGGACACGGCTGCGCGCGCCTTCGATTTCATGTGGCGGTATACGTACAACCTCCGGGGCATTTACGAAACGCCGGTGCTGGCCGATGGTCCGCGGGACGCGAGCGCGTCCCGCCGGAAGGCGCAGGCGCTTCTCGCGGAGGCGCGCAGCCGCGGCCGCACACTCCTGACCGAATACGAATCGAAACAATTGCTCGCGGCCTACGGAATTCCCACGGTCGAAACTCATATCGCTCGCGGCGCGGACGAAGCCGCGGAGGTCGCGGCGAAAATCGGTTTTCCCGTGGTGCTGAAACTCCACTCCGAAACGATCACGCACAAGACCGATGTGGGCGGTGTGAAATTGGATCTCGCCGATGCGCAGGCGGTTCGCGAGGGGTTCCGCGCCATCGAATCCTCCGTGAGCGAGCGCGCCGGCCGTGAACATTTTCTCGGCGTAACCGTACAGCCCATGGTGAAGACCTCGGGCTACGAACTGATCGTCGGCAGCACCATCGATGCGCAGTTTGGTCCTGTGATCGTTTTCGGTTCCGGAGGAGAGCTTGTGGAAGTCTATCGCGACCGTGCCCTGGCCCTTCCGCCGCTCAACTCGACGCTGGCCCAACGCATGATGGAACAGACGCGAATCTTCAAGGCGCTGACCGGCGTTCGTGGCAGGAAGCCTGTGGACCTTGTCGCTCTGGAAGCGCTCCTGGTGCGATTTAGCCATCTCATTGCGGAGAATTCCGTCATCAAAGAGTGCGACATCAATCCACTCGTTGCGGCGCCCGAACAGCTTATAGCGCTCGATGCGCGGTTCGTGCTGCATTCCAGCCAGGTGCCGGACGCCGAACTCCCGAAACCCGCCATTCGGCCCTACCCCATCCAGTATGTATCGCCCTGGGCGATGAAAGACGGAACGCGCGTGACGATTCGGCCGATCCGTCCCGAAGACGAACCTTCCATGGTGAAGTTCCACGAAGGGCTTTCCGACCGCAGTGTTTACCTCCGCTACTTTCACGCCGCCAAACTCAGCCAGCGCGTGGCTCACGCGCGCCTGATTCGCATGTGTTTCCTGGACTATGGCCGCGAGATTGCCCTCCTCGCGGAGCGCACAGATTCTTCCGCAACCCCTGCGCCGGAAATTCTCGCTGTCGGACGTATGAGCAAGCTGCATGGGGTAAACGCCGCCGAGATAGCCGTTCTCGTACGCGACCAGTACCAGCGCCGCGGATTGGGAATCGAACTGCTCCGCCGGCTCATTCTCGTGGCTCGCGATGAGCGGCTCGATTCCGTCCGTGCCTACATGCTTCAGGAAAACGTCGAAATGCAGGCGCTGATCCGCAAGCTGGGATTCCACATTAAGTCCACCGAGGACCCGGGTGTTCTCTTCGCGTCGCTACAGCTTTGAGTGGCACAGACTGAACAGCTTGCGGAAAAAGTTCCCGGCCTTGTCATTTCGAGCCCGTCCTGTGGGAGAGGAATCCATCTTCGATCGGGAATAGGAAGAGGTTCCTCGTCCTCCAGTGCGGGCTTCTCTGTGGTTCTCTGTGAACCTCTGTGCACTCTGTGTTGCGCTTTTCGGATTTCACCACAGAGGGCACAGAGAACACAGAGACGGAACGTCCCGAGTCTTTCCGCAGCCTGTGAAACCTGTGCTACTAAAAGTCGCTGCCGCAATCTACTTTTTCTGGATGGATTCCAGGTACCGCACCAGGTTCTGCAATCTCACGTTTCCAAAATCCTGATCTTCCTCGACCTGATGAAATATCGGCCCCCAGACCGGCATCTCCCGAGAACCATGAGACATCAAAACGTCGTCACCCAGAATGGTTTTGCTCACACGCGCCGATGGAAACTGCCCTCCATTGTTCTTCGCCAGCACGGTCAGGTCGGGTACTTTGCTCTTTAGGGATGGCGCCAACGGGCCCCCGCCCGTGGCATCCGCGCCATGACAAGCGGCACAATGCGCGCGAAACAGGTCCGGTCCTTTCACCGAGTAAATCAGGCGCTCCAATTGCTTTCTCGTTTGCTCTTTCGCATTGCGCGATGTCTGAGGAGTTGCCCCCAAACTGGCAAGCACGAAGATACTGAGTGCGAAGCCCAGCAACGTCTGTAATTCCGTGCGCAGCCTCTCCCCGAGTCTCTTCATGACGAGCACCTCGCCCCGAGTTTTTCAATCGAAGTCAGTCAGGGCTCCAAAGAAGAACCCCGCGCGCAAGGCGTTCAGGATGGCGAGGACATCAATAATTTCTTGCATCACCGCTCCGGCCACTGGCGGTAAGTAACCTGCCGCCGCCAGCCCCATCCCGAAAATACTCAGACCCATTCCACCCAGCGCGCTTTGCAGCGCGACGCGGCGCATCCGGCGCCCGATATGGAGAAACTCATCCACCTTCGCAAGCGATGTATCCAGGATCACTGCCCCAGCGGCTTCGGCGGTGATGTCGCTGTGCTGCCCGAAAGCGACGCCCACCGTAGCCGCCAGAAGGGCGGGAGCGTCATTGATCCCATCGCCGAGGAAGAGGGTTCTTGCCCGCGCCGTCTCCTCGCGCACAATGGCAACTTTTTCTTCCGGACTCTTCGATGCGTACACTTTGGTGACGCCCACGCGTTGCGCCAAATGATTCGTCTCCGCTTCGCGGTCCCCGGAAACGAGCATCACTTTTGTCACGACGTGCTTCGGCAGGAGATGAGCGATAAAAGATTTGCTCTCGCTCCGAGGCTCGTCACGGAACTGGTACGTGGCGGCGTAGGATCCGCCGATGGCGATCACACACTCCAGGCCTGCGGCGCTTGCAGGCAATTTCGATTCTTCTCCCGGGGCCTGCTTCAGAAGCCGCGCCCGGCTGGTGACCCACACATTCCGCCCGTTGACGGCGCCGCGCAGGCCCTGGCCCGGCTGCTCCGCCATTTCGCTCGCTTCTTGAAGCGTTGCTCCCTCGCTTCGGGCGGCGCGAAGGATCGCTTCGGCCAATGGGTGTTTCGAATATTGTTCGAGGCTCCCGGCAAGCCCCAGAATTTCTTTCGGGGAAAAACCGGTGGCCACAATCTGTTGCGTGAGTTGCGGCTCTCCATACGTCAGTGTTCCGGTCTTGTCGAAGATCATCGTCTGGCAAGTATCCGCGCTCTCGAGCACCGAAGGATCGCGGATCACAATCCCTCTCCGCGCCGCAAGCGAAATCGAGGCGATGATGCTGACCGGAATAGCGAGAATGAGCGGGCAAGGGGTCGCAATCACAAGCACCGCCAGGAAACGAATGCTTTCCCCGCTGAAATACCACGCCAGAATAGCGACCAGAACGGCCACCGGCGTGTAATAGGCCCCCAGACGGTCGCCCAGCCGGCGCAGGCGCGGCCGCTGTTGTTGCGCCACTTCCATCACGCGCATGATGCGGGCATACCGCGAATCCGCGGGCAACCGTGTGCTGCGAATCGTCAGCGCCGTATCGCCGTTGATCGCTCCGGAAAGCACTTCCGCGCCGGGCGTCTTTGACATGCGATACGGCTCGCCTGTCAGATACGATTCATCCATCACCCCGTGGCCTTTCACGACCACGCCATCCACCGGACAAACCTCATGCGGGTAGATGACCACTGAATCGCCGATGCGGAGTTCTTCCAGCGCGACATTTTCCGCGCCTCCGGCGCGCTCCCGGTGGGCGACCGTCGGCATGCGCCGCGCCAGCGCTTCGAGAACCGCGGAGGCGCGCCGCGTCGCTATGGCTTCCAGCGCATTTCCCCCTGCCAGCATCAAGGCGATTACCGTTCCGGCCAGGTATTGCCCAAGCAGGATGGACGTCGCGATGGAAATTCCGGCCAGCAGGTCCGAACCAAACTGACCGTGCCAAATCCGCACAGCAAGTTCGTACAAGAGCGGGATCCCCGCCAGAACAAGCGCCGCTTTTAACGGGAGTTGATAACTCTGTGCTGATGTCATCAGAACGAAGCGGAGAAATAAATGGATCACGATCCCCGCGAAGGCAAACGACGCAATCGCTTCGTGCCGGAACGAAAGTCGGCTATCCTCCGGTCTTGCTCTGGCCGCATGAGTCTGCGGTGTTGTTGCTCTCGTCGCGCTGGTAGTCATCGGTCCGATTCGCCCCGCTTACTGCTAAATCATTTTCTCTGAGTGGGGTATGGTTGATTGTGACAGGTGTCACAGGAACGCGTGACAACGGACACACCCTTCCTCAACCGCAAAGTTGCACCATTCATGTGTCGAGCTTCTTCTGGCAGAACCGCAAGGTCCGCAGGAGTGATATAGTCAGCTGGCTTTAGACGCATGCCAGGCGATCGCATGAATTCTGTTTCCTCCGTTCCGCCCAGCATCACCATTTCCCCGCCTGCCGCGTGGAAGGGATTGACGTCGCAGGAAGCGCGGGAGCGGCTCGGGCAATATGGCCTGAACGAACCGGCGCCGGTGCGGCGTGGCGCCGCGCTCACAGAACTTCTCTTCTTGTTTCTGAATCCGCTCGTCATCATCCTTCTGGTGGCCGTCCTGGTTTCCTTCATTCTGGGCGACGCCATCGACGCATCTATCATCCTGCTGATCGTTCTGCTCAGTATAACCATCAATTTCGTGCAGACCTATCGCTCCCAACAGGCCATTCGAAAACTGCGTGAAAACGTCACGCCGACGGCCACGGTGCTTCGTGACGGCCAGTGGCAGGAAATCAAGCGCAGAGAAATCGTCCCCGGAGACCTGGTGCGGCTTTCCGCCGGGGATTTGATTCCGGCGGACGGAAAGCTCCTCGAAGCGCGCGATCTCTACGTCCAGCAAGCCGCGCTGACCGGCGAGTCTTTGCCTGTCGAAAAGGGCTCTGGACTGAACAGCGGCGAAACGGAGGGTGCACCCGAAGCGCACAATGCCGTTTTCCTCGGCACATCCGTCGTGAGCGGAATGGCGATCGCGGAGATGACGGCGACCGGAGCGCGCACCTCCTTTGGAGCGATTGCGGCGCGGCTCGCCGAGCGGCCCGAAGAAACCGAGTTCGAACGCAGCATGCGGCGGTTCGGGTTTCTGATCATGCGCGCCGTGTTCTTCCTGGTCCTTTTCATCCTCGTGGTGCGCGTGGCGATGCACAAAGACGCCTTTGAATCCTTCCTCTTCGCCGTTGCGCTCGCCGTCGGATTGACGCCTGAATTCCTGCCGATGATCACCTCGGTCACGCTGGCGCGCGGCGCGGTGAAAATGGCTCGGCAAAACGTCGTGGTCAAGCACCTCCCGGCGATTCAGAATTTCGGGACCATCGACGTGTTTTGCAGCGACAAGACTGGAACGCTGACGACCGGCGAGATGACGCTGGCCGGGGCCATGGATGCTTTTGGAGAATCCTCCGAGCGGCCACTCGCCCTCGCCTACTTGAACAGCCAGTTTGAGACCGGCATCCGCAGTCCCCTCGATGTCGCCATCCTCCTCCGCCATCCGCCCGGCGCTGGGGGTGCGGGCTCCACTTTTACGCTGAACGCTTCAAGTGAAGCGTGGAGCCCGCCGGAATCTGCATTCGTAAAGCGCGACGAGATTCCATTCGACTTCGACCGCCGCCGCCTTTCGATCGTCGTCGAACAGAAAGATCAGCCGGCCGGCGGCTGCCTGCTGATCACCAAGGGCGCTCCAGAGGGAATTCTCGAGCGGACGGAATCTCTGGAAATCGCGGGGAAAATTATCGGTTTCGATAAAACATCCCGGGAACGCTGCCTGAAAGTTTTCCAGGATCTCTGTGGCCAGGGATTCCGCGTGCTGGCAGTCGCGTATCGCCAGGTCGGCAAGCCCAATGGGTTCACGGTCGCGGATGAGCGTTCGCTGACGCTGGCCGGCTTTCTCGCCTTTGCCGATCCTCCCAGTCCCGACGCCGCGGCGTCGCTTGCCGCCATGAAACGCGATGGCGTGACGGTGAAGATCCTGACCGGCGACAACGAGCTTGTCGCGCGGCATGTTTGCGGGCAAGTCGGCCTGGAAAATCCGTCGATCCTTACCGGCGCCGAGTTGGACCGCACGACCGATACGGCTCTTGCCCACCTCGCTGAAGAGACCACCATATTCGCGCGCGTCTCGCCGATGCAGAAGCTTCGGATTCTTCACGCGTTGAAACGCCGCGGCCACGTGGTCGGCTACATGGGCGACGGCATCAACGACGCTCCCTCGCTCCACGCAGCCGACGTGGGCATCTCGGTTTCCTCGGCCGTGGATGTGGCTCGCGAAGCGGCCGACATCATCCTGCTCAAACCCGGCTTGCAGATTCTTCATAACGGAATCATCGAAGGCCGCCGCGCGTCCGCCAACGTTTTGAAATATATCCTGATGGGTACCAGCTCGAATTTCGGAAACATGTTCAGCATGGCGGCCGCCTCGGTCTTTCTGCCATTCCTCCCCATGCTTTCGACGCAAATCCTGCTGAACAATTTTCTGTACGATGCGGCCCAGGTCACCATTCCCTCCGACAATGTGGACCCTGTGTACATCGCCGCGCCGCATCGCTGGGATATGCGTCTGATACGCAACTTCATGCTCTTCATCGGGCCCATCAGTTCGCTTTACGATTTCCTGACCTTTTATGTGTTGCTGCATTATTTTCATGCGGGCCAGGCCGAGTTTCATACCGGCTGGTTTGTCGAATCTCTCGCCACGCAAACCCTCGTCCTGTTTGTAATCCGGACGATGGGAAATCCTCTGCGCAGCCGCCCGAGCATGCCGCTTACGGTCACAACGATCGTCATTGTGATTGTCGGCATCGTGCTGCCGTTTTCGCCTCTCGCTCACATCCTCGGCTTTACGGCGCTTCCGGGAACGTATTTCATTTTTCTCGCCATCTCAACCTTTACGTACCTCCTGCTCGTCGAAATTGCGAAACGCCGCCTCTTCGCCCGGGCCTTCAACTGAAATATTCGGAGGCCCAGTAGCACAGGCCCCGACAGGGTCGGGATCTCCGACTTCAGAGTCTGTGTGAGAAACCATGCGTGGAATGCTTTTGTAGCGTCCCGACCCGGTCGGGACACTGTAGATTCAAGCACATGCCTGTCCCGCGTGCGGGACGGGCGCTACATAGAGCGAAACCGGGTCGCCACACAGACTCTTCAGCCTGTGTGGTTTTGGTTTTCACTGCGTAGGAAATGCGGCCCTATTCAGCCGCGCACGACGTGGCAAACCCTTATCTCTCTTGCAAAGACGCTAGATAGTCGCAGAGGTTCTTGATGCGTTGCTGCACAGCTCTTGTGTTGTAATGGTCCAAGTATCCGAAGATAGGACCCCACGTGGGCATGTCTGATGAGCCGTGAGCCGAGGGACCCGGCCCAAATTGGAGGACATTCGAGACGTACTCATACGGGAACTTGCCCGCATGGCGCTGAGCGAGTTTGGTCAGGTCCGGCGGTGGCGTCTTAAGCAACGAGGCGAGAGGACCGTTGCCCTTGGCGTCAGCGCCGTGGCAGGTGGCGCAGTATTGTTTGTACATCACCTTGCCGGACGGCACATACGTCGAGGGAAGCCTGTCGTCGCCGGCCGGCAGCCCTTGTTGAGCGCCAGCCGCACCAATAACGAACAGCAACGTAACGCACAGAGCCGTGTGGCGCATAGCCATCGTTCCCATCTCAAATTACCGCCATGGGGAAAACCCCATGGATCGTATTTTCATCCCCACGTTGTCTTTGACATCTAACGAAGCCGGCGTGGTGGATCGCACAGGTCCATATTCCAGGTTCTGAGCGTCCGCTTCTGTGTTCCAGATCACGTTTGGCTGTGACGGAACCTTAGCTTTGTCGCCCAAGCCGGCTTCCTAAGAATCCTAGCGTTCTCGCGTGATCGAGCGAAGGTTAGCCCACGGTCAATTGTTTTGGGGATTCCGCGGCGGGGAGTTCGGGCCGGAGCAGTTTCAGCATTACACCCTGATTCTCATCATAGATGAGAGCGAAGACCTGCGAACAGCGCTCACAGAGCCAGTAATGCGTTACTCCGGGCGTCATCGCGGAGGGTTGCCCGTCCTTGTCTTTCGGTTGTGAAACGGAAGGTTCGGGGCGAAAACGAAAGAACTTTCCCCCTGCAAGCCAATGAAAAGCGGTCGCACAAGCTGGGTTGGCGCACTTGGGATGCAGGCTGTGGAAGAGAGCGTCTCCCTTATTAACATTGGCGCCGGGCCCCGGCGTTCCATTTCCATCTTCTCGATGCGCTTTTCGCTCCTCTTCCAGCCTCGCGATCGTGGTGCGAAGCCAGTTTTCCAGGATTTTTTCAGTTTCGTATTGATCGGCGTTGCGATACAGCGAATCGAGCGTCTCGCCCTCAGCGTTGAAACGGATGTGCCGGCAAGGGATCTTCTCGCCGCGGGATTCCGGCGGCACAAATTGCATTAAGACACATTCGCTGCATGGGCCGGGATCCCCCTTGGAATCGTAATTCATGCAAGTCGGAGAATCTTCGAAAATGAACTGAAATCTCCACGGCTCGCGCGGTGAACGTCCATAACCCCCCTTCTCCAGAAATTCGAGTTCGAATTTCAGAACCTCTAGAGCGTCACGTTCATCCTT
Organism: Terriglobia bacterium; assembly: GCA_041480265.1. Taxonomy (GTDB): domain Bacteria; phylum Acidobacteriota; class Terriglobia; order Acidiferrales; family UBA7541; genus Palsa-360. The sequence continues at coordinate 21,651 of JBGOZP010000029.1, forward strand.
ATGCATGACAACCTTCCTTTTTTAGTCTGTTCTTGTGGGTCCGGAAACCACAGTGATGCGCGTCACATAAGGATGTGATCTGCGTCACAGCATGTCTGTGCGGTCGGAATAGCATGGTAGGACCACAAGGAGGGTTTCACACGAGGTGAGCAAATGGCCTATCGGATTCGCGTCATCCCCAAGAAGAAGCGGCCCGCATTGCGGGTGACGAAACCTAGAAAGACACCGTACGGCCTGCAGGTGATTGAAAGCTGCCTGGGCTGCCCGATGACAAAGGACCGGCTCTTTTGCAACCTGTCCCCGCAAGCGCTCCGGGGACTCGATGCGATCTCGTCCTCAGCAACATACCCGAAGGGCGCGCTTCTCTTTGTGGAAGGGCAGGACTCACGCGGCGTTTTCATCATCTGCAACGGCCAGGTCAAGCTCTCGGCAAACTCCGCGGATGGAAAATCGTTGATCCTGCGCATTGCCGATCCGGGAGAAGTGGTGGGTCTGCCCGGCATCATATCGGGAAGACCGTATGAGGTAACGGCCGAGGCGCTTGAGCCCATTCAAGCCAATTTCATTCCGCGGGACCAATTTCTGGAGTATCTGCGGGAGTACGGTGAAGTAGCGCTACGCGTAGCCGAGATCCTGAGCGATATCTATCACGCGACGTATCAAGAGGTTCGCTATCTCGGACTCTCGCATTCGGCGGCGGAAAAGCTGGCCCGTTTTTTGCTCGACCGGGCGGCGGAATGCAACCCAAGCAGTGGTCCGAATAATGGTCCGATCCGTGCCCCGCTGGCTCTGACGCATGAAGAAATCGCTGAAATGATCGGCACGTCTCGGGAAACTGTCACGAGGCTGTTCGCAATTTTCAGACGAAAGCAATTGGTCGAACTGCACGGTTCGACATTAGTCATTACCAATAAGGCTGGTCTCAAGGAGGTTCTTGAAGCCTAGGCCTTCTTCCCCCAAGACTTATAACGTTGGACGCGTCGTGTGGTGGTGGCCGTCACAATGTCGTTCGGCCCGGCCGCGGGCGCAAAGTTGTGCGCACGACAATCCGCCGTACATCGTCCCCATGTACTTCCCTTCGAGTCCGGCCATGTCCTCCCACTCTTTGCGGCTCTTGATTCGCGGAGTGCGCCGCAAAGCAGCCATGCCTTGTCCGCCAAGACTTGACACGAGAGGTAAGGTTGGCCTAACGTCCTGCGCTGGAGGGATCGTTGCAACCTTTTTGCAAAGCGATCAGGTTTTCCAGAGATGACCAAAGCTGAAAAATGCGGTGTCGCGGGCTGTGAGCAAGCTGTCAGTGCGACGCTGGAAGGCGAAGCGCTTTGCCAGGGGCACTTTATCTTTACCTGCTATGCGCGGCTGGAGCGGTACGACGAAATGCGGAAAGAGCGCCGCCTGAGCGCATCGGAGGCGGAGTCCGCGCGGCGCTTCATCCATCAATGTTCGCGCCAGGCCGATGCCATCGAGAACGGCACAAAGAATCTGGACAATTTGGATCGCGCAAGGCTTCTTCACATTATTCTTTCGGCCAACGAACTCGGCCGTTATCTGCGGCGGAGCCCCAGAAAGGCCGCCTCCATTGCCGTGCGCGTTTGGTGCGATAAGCTGGGTAACACTTGGGAAGAAGAAACGCAGACCTTGCTCCTCAGCCGGCACGGCGCGTCACTGCAATGCGGCCACTCGACTAAGACGGGGGAGGCCGTGCAGTTGGCGCGGCTGGACACAGGTCAAGCAGTGCAGGCGCGAGTGGCGTGGCAGCTCCCCGAGGAGAGCCATGCGGTCCGAAGAATAGGTCTTGAATTTGTGGATTGCGAAAATTTCTGGGGCTTGGATTGGGGAATCGTTGAGCAGGCCGGATGAAAGCCAAAACCATCAGGGGGGATTGATTCCATGAACTGCGTGAAAATGAAAATGAGACTAGCAGCGGCGATTGTGACGCTGGCCGCTGCGCTGGTTGGCGCGCCGCTCGCCGTCCGGGCGCAGAAAGAGAAGCCCTCCGGCGCTATGCCCCCGGCTTCGATTCCCACATTTTCCACCGAGAATCTTGCTCGCGAGGCCTTTTTCTATGTCGGCGGGGAGTACACCGGACCGGCGGGCAAGGAAGTCATGCACGGCGCGATGTACGTCGAAGTCATGGTGCCGAAGCAGATCCGCCAAAAGTATCCGGTCGTATTCTTCCACGGGAACGGGCAATCCGGAACCGTCTGGCGGCAGACCCCGGACGGGCGGCCGGGTTGGGCGTACTACTTGATTGGCCAGGGTTACGTCGTCTACATGGTGGACTACCCGGCGCGCGGGCGCTCGGCCTACGTTCCCGAAGTGGACGGCAAATTGGGCATCCGCACAGCGCTTGATCTGGAACAGATCTGGACCGCCCCGGTGCCCTCGGGCGGCGAATTCCCGCGGAAGAACCTCTATACGCAGTGGCCCAGCGATTCTCCGAAGAAGGGGCAGATGGGCGATCCCGTTTTCGATAACTTCGTCAAGGGCCAGCTGCAGTTTGTCTCGAACCAGACCGAGCTGGCTGTGCCCGCAGGCGTCGCCCTGCTCGATCAGATTGGAACCCCGGTCATCCTGATCACCCATTCCCAGGGAGGCGGAATTGGCTTTAACGTTGCCGATCAACGCCCCAAGTTGGTTGCCGGCATGGTCGCCATCGAACCCGGCGGCCCGCAGATCGGCCTCGTGGACACCGCCACGGTGAAGTACACGGGCAAGATTGGAAATGCATGGGGCATTACCAATATGCCGATGCACTACGACCCGCCGGTCAACACCCCCGACGATCTTAAAACTTACCTCGAAGAGAAGTCGGACCGCCCGGATGAGGTTCCTTGCTATATGCAGAAGGAGCCGGTCCACAAGCTGGTGAACCTGGCGAACCTTCGCATACTCTCGATCTCCGCCGAGGGCACCTATCACCGCGTATTTGACGCCTGCATTCCCAAGTGGCTGAATCAGGCGGGCGTGAAAGACGAATTCGTGCGCCTGGAAGACGCCGGCATCCACGGCAACATGCACGAGATGTTCCTCGACAAGAACAGCGACGTGGTCATCAAGTTCATTGATGAATGGCTCCGCAAAAACGTGAAGTAAGCGCTTCCTCAGTAGCACAGGCCTGTGCGGTTTTGATTTGCGCTGGACTCAGCAAAAACCACACAGCCTGTACTGCTAATGCCCATTAGCCTGGATATCTCGCGAGTTAGTCGAAGATTGTTCACGAACGCGGCAAAATCGATGCGTTTGGGTGATTTTGCAGTTGTAGGGGCACGGCATTGCCGTGCCCCTACGGTCGATTCGCGGTGCGGCAGCTTCGCCAGCAATTACGCGCCGAATTTTCCCGATTTCTTGTGAGATATCCGGGTTAGCGCGCCGATGATTTCCGTTCTTTACTATTGCCGGAAGAATGGGCGTTCTTCCCAATATCCGGCCGCGCATCGGGGACAAATCCGTCCTGGTTCGGCATGTGTACCTTGGGCAGCGATTTCCGATTCATGACCTCGTCGGCTTGGATGATCTTGTTCCGATTCAGCAAAAATGCCGTTACCGCGTAGGTATCATCCGCCGACAGGCTGCCGGGCCTATCTGAAGGCATCGCCCGATGAATGTAGTCCCATACGCTTGTGGCGTAAGGCCAATAGCTGCCGATGGTCTTGATGGGGTTGTCCGTGGCGAGAGATCCGATACCGCCGACAAGTTGCGTCCCTTGCGCGTTCCCCTCGCCATTCGGACCGTGGCAGGCCGCGCATTTGTCCCGATACACGCCTTCTCCTTGCGCCGCAGTCCCTTTGCCATCCGGCAAGCCCGCGCCGCTCGGCAGCGTTGTAATGTCGCGCTGCTTCATCTCCTCCGCGCTCGCGGGCCGGCCCAATCCCGCTGGTTTGGGTGCGGGCTTTACTTGTTTACCCTGAGTTCCGAAGGGGAGCCCGCCAGAATTTGTCTGCGCGTGGAGGCTTGCGCATGCGGCGATACAAAGCACCCACGATAGTTTTCTATGCATGGGTCAACTCCCCGCCCTTCTGCAAACGCCACCACTTGATGCCGTTGTAGTGGAAACGCGCATGTGTGCCTCGCGCCGCGACGATCTGCTCGTGCGTCGGCTGCACATACCCGGATTCGTCTATGCACCGGGAGCCAATGACCGCATCGTTGCCGTCCCAATTCCACGGCAAGCGAAATCGCACCACCGCGTTCTTGAAGACTGGCTGCTGCAATTCCGCCTTTCGCCAGTTCTTCCCCGCGTCGGTCGAGATTTCCACGGCGGCGACGCGCGCCCTTCCCGACCACGCCAACCCTGAAATCTCATACGGGCCCGGCCCGTCGAGATGTTGTCCGCCAGCGGGGCGCGTAACGATGGACTTCGCCTCCATCACAAAGCTGAATCGGTATGACTTTCCATTGGCCAACAGGTCGTCGTAGTCGGCCGCTTCGTCGCGAGTCATGGCCGGCTGATCCAGCACGTGCAGGCGATGCACCCACTTGACGTTGATGTTTCCTTCCCATCCCGGCACCACCAGCCGAATCGGATAGCCTTGCTCGGGCCGCACCGCTTCGCCGTTCTGCCCGTAAGCCACCAAAACATCGTCCATGGCTTTCTTGAGTGGAATGCTGCGCGCGTTGCGGCTGGCATCGCCTCCTTCCGCAAGCACCCACTTGGCGCCCGGTTTGATGCCGGCTTCTCTCAACAGCGTGGAAAGCGGCACGCCGGTCCACTCACTGCAGCTCAGCAGCCCGGCGGTTTGTTGCGGAGTCGCGGCGGGATCCCCCAGGTACTCGCCGGCGCCGTTGCCGGAGCATTCGAGGAAGTGGATGCGCGAAACCGATGGAAATCGCAGCAACTCCTCCATCTTGAAAACCAGCGGGCGCTCCACCAGCCCGTGAATCAATAGTTCGTGCTTGTCCGGATCAATCATCGGAACGCCCGAGTGGTGCCTTTCGAAGTGCAACGCCGAAGGTGTAATGATGCCGTAAAGATTTTCCAGCGGCGTGAGCGTAGAGCCTGTGCCTGCCGGCATTCCCGGCCGGGAGTTCTTGCGCGCCGGCTTTTCAAACGGCGAGCGATCCCCGTAGGGACGCATCGGCGCGCCAGGTTCGCGGCCTTCGTCGCCCCATAGATCCGTCAGGCCTCCTGCCACAGTTGCGGCTATCGCGGTGGTGGCTGCGAGAAAGCGCCGCCGCCCCTGCGAACTTGCGGAGGAAGCATTTTCTTTCCCGTGATCCTTGGATTTGTTTTCCATGCTTTGCGCTCCACGTGGGCGCTCGATTCGGCGCCTCACTTACATCACAAAGGGGGGTATCGTATCGCATCCGTTGAGAGCCCGTACAAACATTTATCCTGCATAGCTTGCCGCGTCGAATCGCGCCGGGTTTTGGTAGCACAGTCCCGCCAGGGCGGGACTGTGCTACTGGGTCGCAGTATCCCCGCGGCAGAAACTCGGCGCGAGTTCCTCCTGCTATGGATTGGAAGAATATGGTAGTGTCACCATGAAAATGGAGGGGGTCATGGCTCAAGCCGGCGGCGAGCAGGTGCAGGTACAGATCAAGGCGGATGAGAAGGAACTGGTCGGACAGTATTGCAATCTGGTGATGTTCCACCACAATGCGGAAGAGTTCACTCTGCACTTCATCTATGTGTTTCCCAACGTGCCGCAGGGCAAACTGCTCTCGAGCGTGATCGTGAGTCCGGCGCACGCCAAGCGCATCCTGCGGGCGCTCGGCGAAAATATCAGCCGGTATGAAGCGCAGTTCGGCCCGATTCGCGAAGTTCCGGAACCGACTCCCGTGCCGACTGTGGGTTTCGTGCAATAGCCGGCGGCTTCCCATTTGTGAGGATGTCGCGGACCGCCACCCGGAGAGATCACCGCGTGGGCGCGCAAAAGATATCGAAGTGCCGCCATTTATGGAGATCCTGTTCCGTGAGAATCTCCCCAAAGTAGCTGCCCTCATCCACGCACTTATGGATCGCGTAGCCGTATCCGGCGATGGACCGGTACAACGCGCGGCGCTGCGCATCGTCTAATTTCCGGTAGACTTCCACCTTCAGGAACGGTCTGCACTGCGAGATCACATCGGAAAGAGACTGAAGGACGACAGCTTCATATCCTTCCGTATCGATTTTTATATACCGGATTCTGGGAAGAAGCTGCGGGTACGTTTCTTTCAGATACGCATGCAGATTTCTTCCCTGCACCCGGAGTTTGAAAGCGTGTCCGTGCAGCCATTTGCTCATTCCTTCAAAACGTCCGCCGTTACAGTAACCCGCATCCGAGTATTGGAAGTCCATCTCCGCATCTTCAGGGGTGGCGGCGAACATCAGCGGAATGATGTTGGTCTTCGCGGCATTCAGCTCCGCATTTTTCTGCAATGCCGGGAAAACATAGCGATTGGGCTCCAGGGCCAAAACGCAACCCGTCTTGCCGACGGCCAGCGCGATCGGCACAGTCGAATCTCCCGTATGCGCCCCGATGTCGATCGCCACATCGCCCGGAGACAGGAATTTGCGCAGCTCATCGACGGATTGCTGCGTGATTTCCTTTTCCGTTTCGCGCGGATGCAGCCACTGCGCGTATTCGACGATTCCGTCGCCCGGGAGGTCAAACCTTTTTAATTTGTATCCATACGTTTTCGGTCCCGGTTGCAGACCAAGAATGTAGGGCAATTCCTTGAGCTTCACTGCGCATCCCTCCGGGCCGCCCTGCCCCGGATATAGTCTACGCTGAAGCCGTACGATTCAACACGCCCCTCCGAGTGGCACAGTCCCGCCCTGGCGGGACTGTGCAGTTTTGGTTTCCGCTGCCTTCAGCAAAAACCACAAAGACTGGAGTCTGTGCCACTAAAGCCCCCCATACACTGCCTCGCGAATCTACGCCGGCGTTTCCTGCCCACCTGTCCGGTAGGACAGTTTCCCTCCCGGAACACATCGCGCGCCGCCGCCTTCCTGCCGGATGCAGCCATGCTAGATTAAATGAGGAATCGCAGGATCCTATGAAGGCAGCTTGTTCGAGTTGTGGCTCCCAGCACTCTCTCCCAGACGCACAGCTTGTGGGGCGTCCCCGCGTGCAATTTTGTTGCGCAAAGTGCGGAAAAACCACGGTGGTCAAAGTGGTTGCGCAAAATCCAGGTGCGACCCAGGTGCTGTCGCCTCTGCCTGAGTTTGCGCGAAGCGCAGGCGCGCCCAGAATGGCGCGCGGCGGAGGCGAAGAAGACGGTCTGCGCCTGCCGGCGGGAAAGTCCATCGCCATTTCGGTGATCGCGGGCGCCGGGCGTGGTCTGGTCTATTCCGTGCAGAAGCCCCGCGTCGTGCTGGGACGGGCGGATTCAGACATTGTCATCAACGATAAGGAAATCTCTCGCTGGCATTGCGTCATCGAGATCAAAGACGACGTTATCCGGCTCCGCGATCTGGAATCCACAAACGGCACATTTTTTGAAGATGAACGCGTGCGCGTGGCGGAGCTGAAGCACCTTTCCGAGTTTCGCGTCGGCACCTCCGTCATTCTGTTGAGCGTCACGCCAAAGCTCGCCGCCCCGCGCTGACGCAGGAAGGGCCGGCTCCTAGGCCGCACTTCTCACAAAATATCCGCGATCTGGCAGCAGTGCCATTGAATGAGCGCTTCCTGCAGGGTGTTGTGGCGCCGGCGTCCCGCCGGCGTTTTTGCGCAGTGCTGAAGGCCGGAGAAACCGCCGGCCCTTCCTGCGTCAGGACAAGCAAGATGCCGGCGCTACCTCAGCACGCTGCCGCATCGGTTCGGCACATTTCGTGCTACCGTATCGTTTCGGACTCCCGATGCCCGCGCTGACTGCAATCCTGATCGCCTACAACGAGGAACCGGACTTGCCTCGCGCGCTGGCCTCGCTCGAAGGCGTGGCCGACGAAGTGATCCTGGTCGATTCCGGTTCCACCGACCGCACCTGCGACATTGCGCGCGCGTTTGGCGCGCGCGTCTATTCGCGCAAACTGGACAGCTTTGCCGACCAGAAGAACTATGCGGCTTCGTTTGCGTCCAACAACTGGCTGCTCTCGATTGACTGCGACGAGGAATTGAGTCCAGAGTTGCGTTCCTCCCTCCTCGCCTGGAAACAAACGGCTCCCGACAAGGCTGGATATGACTTTCCGCGGATGACCCGCTATCTGGGCGGCTGGATTCGGCATTCGGGCTGGTACCCGGATTATAAATTGAATCTTTACCGGCGCGACCAGGGCCAATTTGTGGGCGGCTTACACGAGGGCGTGAAACTGGATGGGCCGGTTGGCCATCTCCAGGGCCGCCTGCTTCATTACACCATTCGATCCTTCGCCGAGCACGAAGCCAAGTTGGATGTCTTTACCACCATGGCCGCCAAAGATATGTTGGCGCAAGGCCGCACGCACTGGCGTGCCGCGATGATGTTTGCTCCTCCCTGGACGATCGTGCAGAAGCTTGTGTTCCAGGCGGGTGTTCTCGACGGGCGGCGTGGCTGGCTGATCGCCTGGATGTCCGCAAAATACATTTACGTCAAGTACCGCAAGCTCGGGCGGTTGCTCGCGGGCGAGAAACTAACGCACCGTTCGTGGCCGAATCCCGGCGAGGCTTGAGCGTGCGTCCTCTGGTTATTGACCTCGGGCGAGATTACCGTGGAGGACAGCACCAGGCGCTGCTGCTCTTGAAAGGTTTGCTCGCGCGCGGCCACGCTCCCGAATTGATCGCGCTTCGCGATTCCCTGCTGGCGCGCCGAGCGAAGGATGCGGGCATCTCCACTTATGGCGTCGGCCGCGGCGGAAAACAGCTTTCCGGCGCGCTCGCGATCCGCCGCCTTGTCCGGGGACGACAAGTGGACATTGTTCATGCGAATGAACCTCACGCACTCAGTTCGGCATGGCTGGCGCGAGCGCATCGCTCCGTTCCCTTGGTTGTCTCGCGGCGCATCGCTTTTCATCCTCGATCGTCAAATCCTGTTTCGCGGGCATGCTATCGCGCGGCCACGCGCATCGTCGCCGTGTCGCATTTTGTTGAACAATCCGTCGTCGCGTGCGGTTTCCCCTCAAACCAAATCGACGTGATCTACGATGGCGTGGGAATTCCCCCGGTGATCTCCAGGGAGGATCGTGACAGAGCGCGCGCTCGATTTGGAATCCCACAAGAAGGCATTTGTCTTGGAAATGTGGCGGCTTTCGTGCCCGAAAAGGGGCAGAGACGCCTCCTCGCCGCTCTTGACGCGCTGCGCGAGCAATTTCCGCGATGCGTCCTGCTCCTCGCCGGGGAAGGCCCGGAGAGGGCCAAATTGCAAGAATTTGCGCGGCAACTGCGACTCGACGATGCTGTGAAATCTCCGGGCTTCGTGCCCGACATCGAAAGCGTGTACGCCGCGACCGACCTCTTTGTTTTTCCTTCTTTCGAAGAACCATTAGGCAGTTCGCTGTTGTCAGCCATGGCCTACGGGCTTCCTGTCGTGGCAGTCATGGGCGGCGGAGTCCCGGAAGTCGTGGAGGACTCCAGAACCGGCCTTTTAGTGAACGTGACCAATACCCTTGCACTGCCAACCGCCATCGCGCGCCTGCTTTCGAATCCCGCCGAAGCGCGGCGGCTCGGCGAGGCCGCGCGCGAAACGATCTCGGCGCGGTTTTCCGCGGATCGCATGGTGGATGCGACGCTCCACCTCTACGAACGTCTTATCGCTGTCCATCGAAATTCGTAAATGGCCCGGCTTTGCATGGGCCAAAAAGCCAAAGCGCCGGACCTCCCGTTCCCGCGGGATGCCAAGCGCTTTGGGTAATTATTCTCCGGCGGGCTCTGCAGCCGCACCCGAGTCTTACGCCAGTTTCTGTCTTCGCGTGTCCCTCCTATCCTTGCAGCGGTTTCCCTGAGACAGCCGGGGTGTTGACCACCCACCGGCCGGACGGCTCTAGGAACTCAAGTCCGATGACAAAGCCTTCGCTTTGTGGCTGGCAGTACGCTACGCGCGCTTGGGCGCGGAAGTCGCCGGGCAACGACGCGATTTCCAACGTTTCGTTGGGACGCCAGCGGCGGATGCTGGTGACGCGCGCCCCGCGTGAGCTGACGTTCTCGGTGAACGTCGTCTCTACGCCCGGAGCGCGCTCATGCCCGGAAATGTGAATCGCAATCGCCATCGGAATTCTTTTTTCGAGACGCTCTACCCCAATTATTTTCGCCATCGCTCCCCCGGTAATCCGGCGGGCTTCAATCCCGCATCGGCGGGACCGCACCCGCGTCTTTCTTACAGGCAGGCCGCAATCCGCGCCAGCGTTTGAATGCCGTCCGAATGGCCCTTCATGCCGTAGAGTTTCCGGTCGGCGGCATTGAATAGAGCGTCAATCGTTTCCCCGTCTTGCGGAAATACAGCCGCGCCGACACTCACGGTGACCTGCGGAACCTCTCCGTCCTTCGCCAGACGCTCGCAGATACGCCGGCTGACCGATGTCGCCGCATCCGCACCCGCTTCCGGCAACACCACGGCAAATTCGTCTCCGCCATAGCGCGCCGCTGTATCCATCGCGCGCGAGTGCGACCGCAGGACATTTGCCAGACGGCATATGGCGCGGCTCCCGGTCAAATGGCCGTGAAGGTCGTTGATTCCCTTGAGGCCATCGAGGTCCAGTAATAAGATCGCGAATGGCCGCCCCGTGCGGCGCGACCGCTGGATCTCGGTTTCCATCACGGTGATCAGCGTGCGGTAATTGGACAATCCCGTCAGAGGATCGGTCACGGCGAGATGGCGAACCTGATCAAACATCCTTGCGTTATCGAGCAGAGACCCGCCCAGCACCAGCGCGTAACTGCTGACTTTCAGCACCTGCGCCAGGGTAAACGGCGCATCCAGCAAGCGTTCGGACTGGCTCGCCACGATGTGACAGGCGACATTCATCCACACAGCCACTAAGAACGCCCTGTCCATCGCTGAGGACGCACGGTGCCGCCCTCTTCCGAACCCGATGCCTGCCACGGCGAACAGCAGCGCGGGGAGCAGATCTCCAGGTCTGGAGATCAGGGCGAGGGGATGCACGCCCAGCTCCCGCGGAGAGCTGAGATACGCCGCGCTGGTCAGATACGCCACGCCAACCACCACAGCCAATGCAACAGCGATCTCCCGGCTGGGATCTCGCGAATTTGGAACGTGCCGCTCCACAACCAGCGCCGCTATCAACACCAAAGCGAGCAGCGTCCTGCTGACCATCCACGTCAGAGACACATGCATCTGGCCCGACCCGCCGGCGGCGAGATTGTTGTAAAAGTTAAAGGTCGCGACGGTTTCAATCACACCGGAAAGTACAAACCCGAAGGCAAGGATCAGTGTTCGCCGGTCGTGGCTCCCACGGAATCGCACCAGGGCGTTGGCCGCATAGGTGAAGCAGAGCAGGCCGCCGACAATCTGCAAATAGGAATAGAAAATCGGTTCGGAGGAATACGGTAGTTGACGCAGCCAGGCAGTGAGAACAAGAAAACATATCCCCGCCGCCACTCCAAACAGCCAGCGGAGATGCCAAGTCCACACGCGGATTCGATTTAGAACACGCACCGCTCCCCCAGTTGAGCAGTTGCAATCGCTTCGATGCGATCAACACTTCTAGACAAAGCAACTTGATTGCCCTTTGTGAGAAGTTGAGAATTATCTTGTTTGTATAAGAAAATACAGGACTTAGAAAATTAGGGCAATTTCACTTACAAAATCCCTAGGCAGAGTGTGCCCAGGATATGTATAAAAATGTGACCAGCGCTGGCCCGCGCTTCCCAATATGGCATCTGCTCGTGGCGAATCCAGCACCTAAAACTTGCCCGCGAAGTGGCAAGCCAAGAACTTTGCCTCAGCGGGGAGTCTAGACCTTGGGTTTCGATGGGGGTAGATCGCGCGCCTGCTGCTGATCCTGAAATCCGGCCGCTTTATGGGCACCATCGCAAAAAGGCTTGTTTGCGGAATGCCCGCAGCGGCAGAGAGCAAGCGCGGTGCGTCCGGCAAGGCCGTAGACCTGACCCTGCATGTCTACGATTTCGAAATCCCCTTGGACGCTCAACGGGCCGTCGTTCCGTACAATGATCTTGGTTGAAGCCATTCTTCCTCTTTTCCGGCGGGCTTCAAGTAAAGCCCGCACCCGTTTTCCGGCGGGCTTCACGCTTCATGTGAATCATTCAGCCTAAAAGTACAGCCCGCGCCCGGATTCTTTAATACTTTGGCATGGAAGGGTCGACCTCGTCCGCCCAGGCCAGTACGCCGCCCTTGAGATTCCAAAGTTTCTTGAAGCCGGCCTTCTGCAGGAACTGGATCGCATCGGCCGAGCGCTTTCCGCTGCGGCAATGGACGATCATCTCGCGCGAACTATCGAGTTCGCTGACGCGCTTCGGGAGTTCTCCAAGCGGGATCAGTTTCCCGTTTAGGTTGCAGATCTGATATTCATGGGTTTCGCGCACATCCAGGATGAACAAATCATCGCCACGGTCCTGCCGCGCCTTCATTTCCCTCGGAGTAATTTCCGGAATGCCGTTCGTCATCGGGGGAGCCTCCTCACCGCGAATCCCGCAAAACTCTTCGTAATCAATCAGTTTGGTGATCGTCCGGCGCTCCCCGCAGAGCGGGCAAGCCGGATTCTTGCGCAGCTTCAATTCCCGGAAGCGCATGGCCAGTGCGTCGAACAGCAGCAGCCGTCCAACCAGCGGCTCCCCACTGCCGAGGATCAACTTGATGGTCTCCATCGCCTGAATCGAGCCGACAATTCCGGGGAGCACGCCCAGCACTCCGCCTTCGGCACACGAGGGCACCAGGCCCGGCGGAGGCGGCTCCGGATACAAGCAGCGGTAGCACGGCCCGCCAGGATATCCGAACACCGTCGCCTGTCCTTCAAAGCGGAAAATCGAGCCGTACACATTGGGCTTGCCGAGCAGCACGCAGGCATCGTTCACCAGGAAACGCGTCGGGAAATTATCCGTGCCGTCAACGATGATGTCGAAATCGCGGAACAGTTCGAGGGCGTTTTCGCTGGTCAGCCTCGTTTCAAACGCTTCGATCTCGATAGTCGGATTGAGCCCCTGCAGACGCGCCTTGGCGGCTTCGCTCTTGGGTTTGCCCACGTCGCTGGTGGAAAACGTCACCTGGCGCTGCAGGTTTGAGAAATCCACCACGTCGAAATCCACCAGTCCCAGATGGCCCACGCCGGCCGCGGCCAGATACAATCCCAGCGGCGCCCCCAGCCCTCCGGTGCCAATCAGCAGCACGCGGGCGCGCTTCAGCTTGAGCTGCCCCTCGAGACCTACCTCGGGCATGATGAGATGCCGGCTGTAGCGCAGGACCTCTTCCTTCGAAAGCTTCACTTCCTGTTTTGGCAGCGTGTCGTTCGGAATTGCCACAGATGTTCTCCTCTACTTCTGATTCCGGTCAGGCAAACCCCCGGCGATTGAAGGCACGATGCTGATCGTGTCTCCGTCCTTGGTGCTCGTATTTTCCTTGTCGAGGAAGCGGATATCTTCATCGTTCAAGTAGACATTCACAAAGCTGCGAAGCTTGCCGTCGTCAGTATAGAGATGCTTGCTCAGTTCGGCGAAGCTCCCCGTCAGGCTGCCGAGCGCCTCGGCCACCGTGGTGGCGTTACATTCGATGCTCGCCTGCCTTCCCGTGAATTGGCGCAGCGGCGTCGGAATCAAGACCTTTACGGCCATACGAAGATTTCCCCCTCATCGAACGCCCTTATCTGACACCCTAAATCGGACTCTGAATCGGATGCGCGAACCGCAGCTGAAGTTTCAGCCGCACGGTTCAGACCTAGGGGTCTAAAGCGGAGGTCCCGCACCAGGTCGCGCATTTGGTTTGTGGGTCGGAGCTTTAGCTCCGACATTCATGACCGGTCACATCCAGGGCTTTAGCCCCTGAAGCTTCAGGGCTTAAAAGCCTTTCTCCCGGCACATTGCCAGTGTCGGACCTGAAGGTCCGACCCACAAATCTTCTCCGAAGCTGCAAATTTGTCAGCGAACCTCGGATTCAGGATACTACGTTGCCTTGTCTACCGCTCGCGTCGACGCGACTTGCTCCGGCTGAAATTTCGAGCGGTCGTCCTCCAGCCGCCAGGATGTCAAATCCTTGGGAGTTCCCGCTTCCACGCTGACGATCACGTAGCTGTACCACGGCCAGGCGTGCTCCCGGTCGAATTCGCTGGGCCGCGCCGGGTGATCCGGATGGGAATGATACCATCCCAGCAGGTCGAGTCCACGCTCGGCCGCGGCGCGTTCGGCGGCGCGAAAATCCTCTGGCGTGATCGAGAAGCGATTGCGCGGAGAATCGTCTCTCCGGTTGATCAGCGGAAAAAGCGAGCGAACTTCCCGCCCCGCCTCGTTATCCGTTCCCAACATCGCGCCGCAGCACTCGTGCGGATAATCCTTCGCGCCGTGCTCGCGGATTTCTTTTTCCAGATTTGGCGCCAGCAGTAACATTATGCGATTCTCACAAAAACTCCGTCACGCGCTCGCGAATAATACGGGCTAAACCTCGTTCCAGAAACGCTCGCTCAAATATTTTGTCCCGGAATCGGGAAAGACCGTCACGAACACGGCGCGCTCCGCCGGCTCGAGCGATGCCGCAACCTGGAAGCAGCCGTCGAGGGCGGCGGCAGCGCTCGGACTTAGCAGCAATCCCTCTTCCCGCGCGGCGCGCTTGACCAGCCGATACGCGTCTTCCGTCTTGACTGTGAGATTCGCATCGGCCAGCGTCGCATCGTAAATTCCCGGCACGATCGCTGTCGGCATGTGCTTCCAGCCTTCCAGCCCGTGAAACGCCGCGTCCGGCTGAAGGCTGATGCAACGGATCTCCGGATTCAATTCCTTCAGTCGCCGCGTCGTGCCCACGAACGTACCGCTGGTGCCGAGTCCCGCCACGAAGTGAGTCACCTGCCCGCCCGTCTGCTCCCAGATTTCGTTTGCCGTGGTCTTGTAGTGGGCGCGCCAGTTTGCCGGATTGCCGTACTGATCCGGATAGAAATATTTGTCCGGTTCCGCCGCAATAATTTCGCGCGCCCGGGTGATGGCTCCGTCGGAGCCTTCGTCGCCCGGCGTGATGACAATCTCCGCGCCATAGGCCGCCAGAATCTTCTTCCGCTCTTCGCTCGCGCTGGCCGGCAGGCACAGCTTGACGCGATAGCCGGAAGCCGCCGCGATCATGGCATAGGCAATTCCGGTATTGCCGCTGGTGGCGTCCAGAATCGTCTGTCCGCGCTGCAAGCGGCCACTGCGCTCCGCTTCCCGGATCATCTCCAGCGCCGGACGGTCCTTCACGGAGCCGCCGGGATTCAGCCATTCCGCTTTCCCATAGAACTCGGCGTTCGGGTAATTTCGCCCCAAGCGCGCCAGCCGCAGCAACGGCGTATTTCCGATGCAATCCAGCAGGCTCCGGCCAATGGTTCCCGTACTTGCCGACAACTCGGTCCAGACAGGCTTCTTCACTGTGTGCATGCGCGCCGGTATTCCCCTGCTTTATTTCGAACGGCCCCTTGCTGCAAGCCGAAAGGCCCACCCGCCCGAGCGTAGATGCAGGACAGGTTCGGATATCTTCTACTAATTTAGCATAACTTGGGCGATTTCGGCCTGCGGCAGAAGGGGCGGCCATCCTGCTAGGTGGACCCCGAATCTCCGGCTTAATGCTCGTTCGAAGCGAGGCCGTATCCATCGTACTTCCGCGGCATGGCCAACTTGAAAGCGCAATGCCCCTTTTTTGTCTTTACAGCACCCGGCCCCGCTTCGTATTGTGGAAGTATGTGGAAAGTGACAGAGCGGTTCGAGGCCAGGACCATGGAAGCCTTTCCGGGTGCTGGATTCATGGTCAGCAGCACGGGCGGCGTGACGCGCGTAGAAAAATATGGCTGCGGCGCGGAGTTTCGCCGCACTGCGGATGACCACTACCTGATGACGATTCTGCCGACCATCGTGCTGAACGGCCAATTCACGCGCCTGTGGGACGCGGGCTATCAGAAATTCCTCCTCACCGATGACGGCCGGAAGTTTCCCGCGAATGCCGGCCAGCTTTCCCGCCTGCGCCGCTTCAACGAAGAGTTGCGGACCGCGCTCGGCGTGCCGACTTATTACAATGAAGCGCTCGGATCAACGTCGCAAGTTTCCGTCTACGATCGCGTCGCGGGCCGTCCCGGCGATGTCCCCGACCGCACCGTGGGCGTAAAATCCACTTCGGGCCACTAGCCCGCCACGGTTTTAGTAGCACAGTCCCGCCTAGCGGGCCTGTGCTACTCGGCCTTGCTGTCGGCGATCCAGCCTGTCCCGTGCGTCCTTTGTAGCTCCCGGACGGTTCGGGTCGGTTTTCAGTTTAGATGCCGGCGTTTTTTCTGTATCCTAAGGCTTGCACGGCATGAATCGGCTTTCCGGTCATCGCACGCGGAAATGTGAAATGGAGAATTGCATGCTAAACACAGTCAGGCCCAGCGCGCGCGCCGTTTTCCTGATGGCCGCCATTTTGACTGGATTGTCTCTTTCCGTCTCTCTCGCGGGTTGCAGTTCGCCGCAGCCGGCCAAGCAAGCGCAAGGTCCGCGGCGCTACGCGCTGCAGGGCCGCGTGGTTTCCGTCGAAAAGGCAAAGCTACAGGTAGTCGTGGATGGCGAAAATGTCCCGGGATTCATGATGCCCATGACAATGCCCTACTCGGTCAAGAGTCCTCATCTGCTCGATGCGCTCTCGCCGGAGGACCAGGTCACCGCGGACATCGTCGTGAATGAGAATGACGTGTGGCTGGAGAATATTGTGGTCGTCAAGAAAGCGGACGAGACGAAAGCGCCCTCCGCAAACGAATCGCACCCCTCTTCCACAACACCCAGCAAAAAATGAGAGGCCGTTCCGTCCCATGCTCCGGGGGGCGGAACGGGCACATTTCAAACTGAGTTACTGCTTGGCGGCGATCCCGGGAACGCCATTCTCCCGAATGGCGTGGTGCAAACCGCCAATCTGGAGATTGGCGTTCCCGGATTGCAACCCCAAGTTCCCAAATCAACTTTGGAATTCAGGTTTAGCGAGATTGCTTCCGTTCCTGTTCGCCACCCGCCGGTTTTTTGGATTCCTGCTCGCGCGCCGGTGCTTGTTCTTTTGCTCTCCCCGTCTCTGCCCCGGAACTTGAAGGAGCCGCCTTCTCTGGTCTTTCGAACGTATGCGGGTGATAGGTGTTCTCATCTGCGCGGGCCGGAGGGGCAAATTTCACCGGAGGGCGCTGCTGCTCCACCTGGGGCTGTTGCACGGGAGGTTGGGCCTGTTGCTGCATGCCGGGTCGGCCCTGCTGTTGCACGGGAGGCTGGCCCTGTTGCTGCATGCCAGGCCGGCCCTGTTGTTGCACGGGAGGCTGGCCCTGCTGTTGCATGGGAGGTTGGGCCTGTTGCTGCATGCCAGGTCGGCCTTGCTGTTGCATGGGAGGTTGGGCCTGTTGCTGCATGCCGGGTCGGCCCTGCTGTTGCACGGGAGGCTGGCCCTGCTGTTGCATGCCAGGCCGGCCCTGCTGCATGGGAGGTCGGCCGCCTTGAGGGGAC
>JBGOZP010000030.1:0-38820 GCA_041480265.1 Terriglobia bacterium
GCGGGATGCGGCGGTTCCGGTTGCGCGGGCTGGTGAAAGTCGCGGTGGAGTTCACGCTGGCGGCTACCGCGTTAAACCTCACGCGCATCTGGCGCGTCGCTCCACATCTGCGAGCTGCTGTCTAAGCTTACAGGCGTCCCCGCGATAGCTTTGCATGCCGCGGTTGTGGGAGAAACTCGCAATTGCTGCAGATAATTCACGCCGAGCAACGAGTAGCCACACAGACTCTGAAGCCTGTGCTACTCGCGCTGTGGCAGGAAGAATGTGAGGATCAGCGACCTTGCGAAGTGAGTTCGGCCATTTCCTCAGTCGGGCTCATGTTGGCGATTTGTCCGGCTTCGTAGCGTTCGATCACCAACTGGTCGCCCAGTGCGGTGCGGCTCTTAAAAATAGTGTGCGGGGGCAGCTCGATCACGCTCTCGGCATGAAAGTTCGGGCGCGTGATGGAGAACGGCCGGACCTGCTCCCGCAGACCCACGACCTTGAACTCCTTGTCAATCAGGACAACGTCGAAGCTGAACAGCATCCCAATGGTGTGTATCGCGTTGGCCGGAACAATCCACACGCCACTATCCGGCCGAAGAGACTTCTTGCCCAGCAAGCCAATCAGCCGCCCGAGAATGGAATCGGCGACCTTTACCTGGAAGGCAAGGAAAGTTTCCTTGGTCTTGTTATAAACGAATACACGCCGGTCTTTGGAAGCCATGATTACCCTTTTCTCATGCTGCGCTCGCCGCCCAATATCAGCGAGGAGCCCGCTTCTTCATTCTGTAGACCAAGATGACCAGTACGACCACAGCGAGAATTCCAGAAATCGTTCTAATTAAGGTAACGTTATCCATACGTTTGATTCCTCCTCGATAATTTGAATTGCTGTCAGCCTAAAATATGCGCAAAACTCCTCATAATAGTGATCACAGCGGGTCCCACAACCACAATGAAGACATCGGGAAAAATAAACAATACCAACGGCACCACGAGCTTGATGGTGGTTTTGGCAGCCATTTCCTCCGCTTGCTGTCTACGCTGCGTGCGTAGCGCGTCGGCAAAAGTGCCCAAGGACTTGGAAATGGGGGTTCCGAAGCGGTCCGTTTGAATGAGCATGGCTACGAAGGACCGCGCACTCTCGAAATTGACGCGGTCGGAGAAAGCCTTCCAGGCGGCAAGGCGGGGGGCGCCGGCGCGCTGTTCAAAATTAACCTGCAGAAGCTCCTCGCTCAAATCCGGGTGACTCGTGTGGAGTTCCTGGGCGATGCGGACGATAGCCTGGTCCAAACCTAAACCCGCCTCCAAGCAGATTGACAAGAGGTCCAAACCGTCTGGAAGGCTGAGCCGGATTCGCTCCCGTCTGCTGTTGACGGCGTGTGAGAGCCAAAAATCCGGCGCAAAAAATCCCACGACCAGCGCCAGGAAGAAAAAGACGATCACGTTGTCCCCGCCCAGGAGCGCGGCGGCGAACCCCAAAGCGGCCGGCAGAGCCAGCTTCGCGCCCACAAAGAGGTCCGCGTGAGCAGGCTTGCGATAGCCGGCGAGCATCAATCGCCGGGTAAGATCCTCATCGGGGCCTCCAGACATCATGCCGCGAATCAAGGCGAAAGGTTTGGCCAGCTCTTCCGCGCTCAACAGTGAGCCCCACCATTGTGGGCCGCCCTGTTTTTTCCCCTCTGCAAGCGCCTCCCGCGTTACCTTTTCCAGCCGGATACTTCCGGCCGAAGATAGCGGGAACAGGTAGAAAAACAGGAAGAACAAGCCCAGCAGCAAGCTCAACGCGATCAGTAGTAATGAAAGGTTCATAAATTCACACTCGAATGTCGATAATCTTTCTGATGACGAGAACGCCGATCACCATCATGACCAGCCCCGCATAGATCAAGTGCACGCCCAGCGGATCGGTGAGCAGGATCTTTGTGTAGCCGGGATCCACCACGCTAAGCAAACCGAACATGATGAACGGCATGGCGCAAAGAATCCAGCCGGTAATGCGCCCCTGAGCCGTGTAAATCTTCAGCTGACCCCGCAAGCGCGCCCGCTCTCTCATCACCGCCGTCATTTTGTCGAAAATCAGGGCCAGGTTTCCCCCGGTTTCACCCTGCACAAGAATGGCTGTGACCAATAAACGCATGTCGTCGCTCGGCACTCGTTCTACAAGACCCATGATGGCTTCCCGCATAGGGAGACCAAAATTCTGCTGCTCGTGAATCATGCGGAACTCGGAGCCCAATGGCTCCGGGGTCTCCTGGCCCACCATC
This sequence comes from Terriglobia bacterium, assembly GCA_041480265.1. Classification (GTDB taxonomy): domain Bacteria; phylum Acidobacteriota; class Terriglobia; order Acidiferrales; family UBA7541; genus Palsa-360. The sequence continues at coordinate 2,250 of JBGOZP010000030.1, forward strand.
TCCAGCACCGAGGAGAGGGCGTGACCTGCCCGCAAGGCTCTCGCCATCAGATCAACCGCGTCGGGAAGCTGGGAATCACAGCGACCGAACCGGTATTCCCGTAAAACATATAAATAGACGCAGGGTGATACACCCAGCGCAGCGCCTATGCCAACGATCAGCACAGCGTTGTCAAACATTAACCAGGCCACCCCCCATCCCAAGATGGCCATCAGCAGCGAAATAGAAACCAGATAACTCACCCGCCATGTTTTCCCGGATTGCTTGATCAGAAGCAACAGCGCCGGCGTGGCGGGGATGCGCTCCATTAGATCGTCTAGCCAGGGAGCCGAGCTGCCCCCCGTTTCCTTGAGGATGGTAGCGCCTCTGGAATCAGACGCACGGCCCCCTTCAATGACAGCGAGTTGGCGCTGCAGGGCGGATTCCATTTGAGAAGGCTTCAGAAAACGGAAAAGCACCCAGAAGCTGAGAAGGAAGAGCAACCCGAAGAGAATGAAGGCAGACATAATCTAGAATCCTCAGCGTCAGACAGTCACGGAATGCTCAAAGAAATTCGCCGGAATAGGGATGCCGGACGCAATGAGTTTGTCCGCGAACTTGGGCCGTATTCCCGTGGAAGTGAATTTTCCCATGACACGGCCCTCGGGCGAAATGCCCTGTTTCTGGAAAACGAAAACGTCCTGCATGCTGATCATACTTTCTTCCATGCCGGTAATCTCGGTGAGATGTGTAACGCGCCGGGTACCGTCACTGAAGCGCGAAATTTGGACCACCAGGGTGATGGCGGAAGCAATCTGCTGACGAATCGCTTTTTCGGGGAGCTTAACGTCCGTCATCATGGCCATCGTCTCCAACCGGGCGATAGCATCTCGAGGACTATTGGCGTGGAGGGTGGTCAGTGAACCGTCGTGACCCGTATTCATGGCCTGAAGCATATCCAAAGCCTCATCGCCGCGAACCTCGCCGATGATGATGCGGTTGGGACGCATCCGCAAGCTGTTAATCACCAATTGCCGCTGCTTCACCGCACCGGCGCCCTCCACGTTGGGAGGACGGCACTCCAGCCGGACCACGTGACGTTGCTTCAGCTGCAATTCCGCCGAATCTTCTATCGTCACAATCCTTTCATTCTCGGGGATGTAGCCGGATAGCACATTGAGGAAGGTCGTTTTCCCCGCACCGGTACCTCCAGAAATCAAGATGTTCAGGCGCGCCTTCACTGCGCCTTTCAGCAATTCGAGCATGGGGGGTGTGAGTGTCTGATTGGCCAGCAGGTCGTCTGCGCTGATCGGGATATGCCCGAAACGCCGGATCGAAAGATGCGGGCCATCCACAGCCAGCGGAGCGATAATCACATTCACACGGGATCCATCGGCCAGCCGGGCATCCACCATGGGCGAAGACTCGTCCACATGCCGCCCCACGCCAGACACAATCTTGTCGATGATGTGCATCAGGTGGGCGTCATCCCTGAACTTTATGTTTGTCTCTTCCAGCATTCCGGCGCGCTCTACGTACACCGACTTGGGTCCGTTCACCAAAATGTCGTCAATGGTTGGATCTTGCAACAGAAGCTCGAGTGGCCCCAAACCGAAGACCTCGTCCAACACCTCGAGCGCCAGGCGCTCTTTTTCCGCCGCATTCATGGGGTTCTTGAGATTGGCCACCAGGTCCCGAATGACGGCCAACACCTGCCCGCGGATACGGTCATCTCGCCCTGCGGCGACCTTTTCCAGGTCTACTTTGGTCAACAGGTCGCGGTGAACACTGGACTTCAGCTCCTGGTAGGTTTCGAAGCTTAGCCCGCCTCTTTTGTTCTCCTCGCCGAGAGACGAGCCCCGCACGGTGATAGGCGCCCCGGTTATCTGGTCGACTTTGCTCATCGGTCCTCTCGCTGTGTCCAGCGGTTATCTGTTCAAAAAGCCAAACATCCCGGAACTGTCTTTCTTCCTGTCTGTCTTCTCGTTTTTCGCATCGGGCCTTCTGCCAATTGCTCCAGCCCATTCACTGAGGTTGCGCATCACTTCGGAATGCAACAGTTGGGCAACCGGATCGCCCCCATTGATCGTCTTGAGGACCTGGGCGTACTGATTCGGCACTTTCCAGAAGATCTTCTTCTGTATGGCTTTCTCGATCTCCGCATCCGAGATGAGTCCGCGCTTGTGGTGCCGGTTGAGCACGATGCGGATCTTTCCCGGATCCACTTGATTCTTTGTGAAGTAGTCAATATGCCGAACGACGTTGCGCAAGGCCGAGACTTCCGCTACGGTGACGATATAGACCTGATCGGAGTAGCGGGTCAATTCCAGATTTTGATCATTCAACCCCGCGGGCGAGTCAACGAGAATGAAATCGTAGGATTGGCGTAGAAAATCGAAGGTCTTGGTCACGGCGTCAGGCAAGACGTACCGGGCTGCGCCTTCTCCATTGGGAGCAGGGATGAGGTCTAGACCGCTGGAGTGGTGGACCAGGAAGCTCTGCAAGAACTCAGCGTCCAGCCGGTCGGCGTTTTCCATAAGCTCGTAGGAATGGTATTGATGCTTGGTCAACCCCAGATAGAGTGCGGCATCCCCGAAATCCGGATGCAGGTCAACCAACAGTGTCTTCCTCAAATAGGAGTCGGCCAGCAGAGCGCCCAACTGCGTCGCCAAGGTTGTAACCCCGCATCCTCCCTTGGCGCCGATGAAGGTCATCACCTGCGCATTGCGTTGTTCCCTCTTCTCCTTTTTGCGCCCTCCCACCCGAGCCAAGGCCGTCAGCAACCCCTCGCGATCGACAGGTTTGACGAGATACTCGCTGCAGCCACTGCGCATCGCTTCAATAATCAATTCGGGTTCCGCTCGGGACGACACGGCGAATATGGCCGTTCCGGGAGCGCTGGCATGAATCTTCTCGGCGGCTAAAACGGCGCTTTGACGGTCCATATCGAAGTCGATCAGACAGACGTCGGCCGGGGGATTTCCAATCCATTGGGGAATCGGGTCGCGATTTGGATCGCGGTCAACTTGGAAGAGCGCGCGAAGTCGAACCAAAGGAATGGACTCGATGAAACGCTTGACCAGCTCCGCGGTATCGTTATCGAGTCCGATCCCGACGAGAAAGATCGGCCCATGAATTGAGAAACTATCTCCCGACGAATTCTCTTGTCGCCGTTTTATGGTCATCGCGTTCATTTTGGCACCGCAGGTTGAGGGGGCGTTTCCGGCTTTAGATATCCGGGCAAGTTTTGGTCGAACTTCGGAATATCGAGGTTGGGTGTCGCTGGTTTCGGCTCAGCGGGCGCTGCTGCTTCCATATGCACCGGGTCAACAATGTGCGGGGTCACGATGACCACCAACTCGGAGTTGCTCCGGCTAATCGACCTGGAACGGAACATCTGCCCCAGAATTGGAATGTCGCCGAACCCCGGCATTTTGCTGATTTGCACCGTGGTGCGCCGATCGAGAAGACCGGCAATGCCAAAGGATTGCCCGTCCTTCAGTTCGATTTCCGATTCCGCCCGGCGTGTCGAAAGCGCGGGAACGGTAGTGCCATTGACGGTTACAGCATTCGCGAAATCCAAAGTACTCACTTCAGGAGCCACATGCAGGCGAACTACATTGTCTTCCCCAATGAGGGCCGTGAAATCCAACTTCACCCCGAAAGGACGAAACTGGATGGTCACAGCGCCGACCGTTGTGCCCCCTTGCACCACGGGAAAGGGAAACTCACCCCCGGCAACGAAGCTGGCCTTCTGGCCGCTCAACGCCAGAAGATTCGGTTCGGCCAGAATCTGGAGGATGGCCCTGTTCTGCATGTCCTGAAGGGTCGCTCCCAGATTGATATCCGGCCGGAAGAGAAAGATGTTGAGGAGATTGTTGAGCGTGAAACCGGAGTTGGAGGCACCGCCTTGGGCCGGCGTGCCGACGGTGCCCGAAAAGGCAGGCGGGCCGAATTGCTGGGTGGAGATTGTGCCCAGCGTATTTGTCGCGCCCGTGCTTATGATGTTGATTCCGAACTGGTCCGCTTTCGTCCGGTCGACTTCCGCAAACTTGACCTCGAGCAACACTTGACGATCGTGCACCACTGGCACCGTCAGAGAGTTCACGACTTGAGTCGAATAAAACCCCGCCATCTTTATTAGGTCGTCGCCCACATGAGATGCCGAAACGTTGCCGGAGAGAACAAGCCGGCCTCCGTCGGCCTGCACATCGATTTGCTGGTTGGGATAGGCATGCGCGATGGCCGTGCGAAGTCCGGACACGTCCAGGTCCACGATCACGTCCAGCATTTGGAACTGTCCAGCCTCATCCCAGAGGATGAGGCTGCTGGTCCCTGCCGCTTTCCCCTCCACCACCACTTGGGTGGGAGACGTAGCGAACGTTTCGACCACTATTGGGTTACTCGAAAGGACACGCGTCAGCCGCGCCTGCACGTTAATGACGACCGACTTGCCGACAAAAACGTGCAGCACCTGTCCGACCGCTGGAACGGATTCCTGTTGCGGCGCGCCCTGCAGCCTCGCGCTAGAAGCCACCAGGGCCAAGGCCAAACTTGCGATGATCACTGCTCTAGATCTTTTCATAGACTGTCGTCACCTGGACCGAGCCTGCGATTTAGAACTTTTGCGTGTTCCGCTGGGTGCCTTGAATCACTTCCAGAACATAAACCTGGGGCGCGGGAGGAGCCGCCGGTTTGGGAGTTTTCTTGGTTGTTGCGGCTAGGGGTGCGGCAGGTTTTGCGAAGCCGCCCAATTGATCCATGCGTGTCGGATTGATCTCCGCTTTGGTCTGATCGGCGCCGCTGCGCAATACAAACTGAATCGTTCCTTGCGAGCTCGTAAGCAGCAGCTTCTGCGAATCCTCGGGGCTCAATAACAGCGTCACGACGTTAACGGTTTGCGGCTTGCCTTGCGGGTCCGGTTCAATCGTCTGGCCCGCTGTCAGGACCTCCACGTTTTGCAGGACGGTCTGCGTGATCGGGCCGGAGGAGCCCGGCAGGCTGTACGTCGCCAGCACGTCTACGTGCGAACCCGGATAGAGGAAGCCGGCAACGCCCACGATCTCGTTCGAACGCACAGCGGTGGCGCGCATCCCCGTGGGAATTTTCACGGAAAGGCCCAGACCCGAGCCCTCCACCGCGAGCTCCCGCAGCAGGATCGGTTCTTTGGCGCCCATGGAATAGATGAGTGCGCGGCCGACCACATCTCTTGTGTTCGCGAATGAGCCTGGAAGCGTGACGTCGATGGGCCAGTCAATCATCACGATATCTTTAGCCATCAGCGTAACGCCCGGAGATAAAGCTGTGGCCGCAGCCACGATTTGAGTTACCTTGCGCTGCCCCGCGGCGCTGCTTCGCATCTGTCGGTAAAACAGATAGGTAACAGCGCCCGCCAGAACGGCGGCCATCAACAATGCAAATATGACGCGACGTAGTAACGTAAATCACCCCCGCCAAAAGATGCTGCCCACGCAATACACTGTCCCCATCGCCACCGCTAGTCCGTAAGGAATGCGCATCGCATCCGGCTCCCGCACGTTCAGTACCGGATGAGGCCGCAACCCCGAAGTCATATGGTGCCGAATCAATTCCATCGTGTTCCCGAGGGCCATGCGCACTCGCCGGTGAAATAGGATGTAACCCACAGCCAGGATTCCGCCTGCTATGGCCGTTGCCATGAGAATGTATGTCGTCTGTGCAACTCCTGCCCAAGCCCCCACTGCTGCCATGAGCTTGACGTCACCCCCGCCCATTCCTCCGAGCAGAAAGAGCAGGTAGAAAATCCCGCCTCCGGCGAGCACTCCCAGTAGGCCATCCGCAAGCCCGTGCCACCCTGACAACAGAGGCCTGACCGCGAGAGCCGCTAGAATACCACTATAGGTCAGCCAGTTGGGAATCCGTCTGCCACGGACGTCTTTCACAGCGCCAATCGTGGCAATGACCAGAGCACCGAGCATGAAGTATTTTTCCAGTGCCGCTCCGCAATTCGTTTGGCAATCACATCGGCATACAGCCCACCGACGTAGATCGCCCAACGATCTGTACACCGAGCCTTTCGCTTCATCCGTACGTCAAACCAATCCGCCGAAACAGAAAACTGCTTACTTGATGTAGCTGCCGATGATGCTGCCCACCGCGGTGAAAGCGCTGTTGAGCCCACTCGCCAGTTGGCTCATCCCGGCCGTCGCTGCGAACGCCACCAGAGCGAGGATCAACAGGTATTCCACCAAGCCCTGCCCCGCCTCGTCCTTATGGAGAGCGATCATCAAATTGATTACTGATTTCTTCATATTGCATTTCTCCTTTGCTCTAAGTTGAATGATATAGGCACTCCAGGGCGCTGAACGCACCCGACTGCGGAATGCCTATGCAACTACTTGATGTAGTTGCCGAGGATTTTGCCTACCTGGGTGAAAGCGCTGTTAAGTCCATTCGCCAGGCTGCTCATCCCGGCCGTTGCCGCAAACGCAACCAGAGCGAGGATCAACAGGTATTCCACCAGGCCTTGTCCCGACTCATCCTTATGCAGAGAAAACAGTGAATTGAGAATTGATTTCATGTCTTGATTTCCCCTTAGTTAAGTATTTTTATCCTGCTCACTCCAGCCTGGTGCACCAGGCCGTGTAAGTCAAGGCTTTTGCTACTTGCAAGCTAAAGACCAAATGCAATAGATAGACAAGGTCTGGCCGATGTCACCTTCGTAAGTGTTGCCACAAAACGACTTATTTCATTTTTGTCACAGTCTTTGTGGAATCCATGCCCTCTTCGCCCCCCGAAGTTTCCCCATGCAGTGCTGCGATTGATACCTGAATGAGTCCAGTTTTTAGCCAATATGAGTACACTTGGTTACATCCCCAGCGATCGGAGAGGCCATCAGGTTTCACCTATTGGGTGCTGGATTGGTAAGTCCATTTGAAACATAGACATGGAGTCACTCTACCGAGGCATCTCCCGATCCCGGACGCCAGTGAAACCTCCGCTACCTCATGATTAATATAGGGTTAGGACAAAGTTCAGTCGCTCTTACCGCCCGATAGGGCCGCTTCAATCTTCCGCAACCGATCGTTCATTTCGGTCATCTGGCGCTCGAGGCGGTCCAGCCTGTCTACAACAAGAGTATTGGAAGCGCTAGCTCCGGCAGCATCACTGCTTTTCTGGTCCGCCGCAGCGGTCTCCTTTCGCGGCTCTTTCTTGACTTTCAACTCTTCGATCAGTTCTTCAATGGAGTGCGGGACGCTGATGGAAAGCTGGCCGGTCTTGAGCAGCGCTTCGAGCGGTTCGATGGCGGTAGGATCGCCGCGGTGACCCAGCGAGAAGATGGCGGAATATCGGATGTCGAACGAAGATTCATTCAGATAGGAGATGAGACGCGCGGTGATGTCGTGGTTGTTGAGGTCGGCGCCGCTCAGAGCGCTGATCGCGACCTTGCGGAGGGCCGAGGGCTTTCCCGGGGCTGACCATTCGAGAAGCGCGGGAACAACAGCATTATCGCCGAGCATTCCCATGGCGCGGAGCGAAGCGCTGCGGAGCACGTCGTCCGGTGATGAAACGGAGAGCGCTTTTTCCAGCAGCGCCTCTGTGCCGGGGACTTTGTCTTGTGCCAGCGATTGCAGTGCCTGGCCGCGCACGGAATAGGCTTTGTCGTCCTTATAGACGGCCTGCAGGCGTTTCGCGGCTTCGTCGTCATTCTTGAAATAGCCCATTTGTTCGACGGCCACCTGGCGTACCCAGGGCTGTTCGTTCGAAAGCGCGGCGAGCACCTGCTTGCGCGCGGCGGGCGAATTGAGATGGCCAAGAGCGCGTAAGGCCTCGTTTCGAACGCCCCAGAACCGGTCGCGGCGCGCGGCCTCTCCGAGAGCGGTCGCCACGGCGTCGTTGTCCTTACTGTTGCCGAGCGCGACGGCGGCATCGGCGCGGTCCGGCACGTCCTGGGCGGTTTGCAATTGCCGGATCCATTCTTCGGGCGATTTCTGAAAATCCACAGACTTCAATATTTTGTCGCCCTTGTCGAACAGCACCATCAGCGGCGGCCCATCGGCCGGGAAGGTAAATGTTTCTTCGGCTTTCGAAATTTCAATGGGGAAGACGCTCTCACCGCGGGCAGTGGTGATGGCGACATTGACGGGCGCGCGGAACAGCCCGACGCGCGCTTCTACTTTCTGCGTTTGCTTGACGTTGAGGCTGACCATTTTTCCCGCCGCATCGTAAGTGGAGCGTACCCTGAAGCGCGGGGCGCCGGCGCCATAGATCCATTGGTCGAAAAATGGATCGACGTTGGCGCCCGTTGACTCCTCGATGGCCTTGACCAGGTCGGCGGTCACCACATTCTGGAGACGGTTGGCTTCGAGATAATGCTGGAGAGCGCGGAAAAAGGCGTCGTCTCCCAACTGCTCGCGGAGCATGTGCAGCACCCAGCCGGCCTTGTCATACACGTTGCCTACATATTCGACCGAATCGTTGATGTCGCGCGTGACGATGGGAATCGGGAAGAGATCCTTCGAAAGCATCCAGTCATTTTGCTCGCGCCAGTAGCGGTAAGCGGATGCCTCCGGGCCGTAAAAGTGCTCCTCCCACAAGGTGGCGCCGAACGTGGCGAAGCCTTCGTTGAGCCACGTGTTGGTCCAATCCTTGCACGTGACCAGGTCGCCGAACCATTGATGGGCCATCTCATGCGAGATCAGGCCATCGGCCGCTTCCGATCTTCCGGCCGCAAGATCGGCGTGCACGATGTCGCGCGCGGAGAGCGTGGTCGCGCTGACATTCTCCATGCCCGCCGCGACAAAGTCGTCCACCGCCGTCTGGGCGTACTGTTCCCAGGGATAGGCGACTCCGAATCGTTCCGAGAAGAAATCGAGCATCTGCTTGGTGTGGCCGAACGTGGCATCAATCGTGTCTTCCCGCCCGCGAGGGACGTAGTACCCGACCGGAATATTGCGCCAGGTGTCCTTCTTCTCCTTGAATTCTCCGGCCACGAATGAAATCAGGTAGGTCGAAACCGGCAAGGATTGCCGCCACGTCCACGTTTTCAATCCGCCCGCGGCATCCTGAACGCTCAGGAGCTTTCCGTTGGAGACGGTTAGCCAACCGGCCGGCACGGTCAGAATCATCTCGCTGGTCGTGCGATCGTTCGGATAATCGTAGATGGGGATGTAGTGATGCGTGTCCTCGGCTTCCCCCTGCGTCCAGATTTCCGTGGGCCGGCCGGGATAGTCTTTATCCGGCAGGATGAAATAGAGCCCGGTCGTGGGTTGGCCTTCGTAGCGCAGATTCACTTCGAAAGTCTCTCCGGCTTTGGCGGGTTGCGCGAGATGCACACGAAGCTTGGCGTCGCGCAGTTCGAACGCGGCGTCCTTGCCGTTCACGCGGGCGCTGGAGATGGTGAGGTCCGCGCAATCAAAGTCCAGGTGGGTCAGGCCATCGCGCAGCGAGGCGAGGGTGTGCGTCACCTCGCCGATGACCTTGCGTTGATCGAGGTCAAAGCGCAGCGAGACGCGCACGTTCCGCAAATGGTAGTCGCGGCTAGGCGCGTACGGCCGGTCCGCGCGCGCCGACGCCGCGAACATCGCCGCGATCGCTAGAACGATCGCCGCCAGAATCGCGGGTTGCTTCATTCTTTTCCAGGATGAATTCATGCGTGCCTCACGGGGTTGCGACACCTGCTGCGATAAACATCTCATTATACCCTCGCGGATGGCCCCGGATAGGGCTGGCGCGCTCCTGTTTCCATCTATTTAGACGCGCATTCCGCCAGCAGGTTGCCAAAAGCCCCACACGTAACCCCGACGTGTGGGGCACCCCGTTTGTTCTCCTCACTTGGCGGACGGGCGGTCTACTTTCTCAGGTAAGCGTCTTCCTTCCGGATCCAATCCTCACGGCGCGGAGCGAAGATGTCGACGTCCACGGTGTCTTCCAGGGCGATGGCGGAGTGGGGCACGTTCGGCGGAATCAACAGGAATTCGCCCGCGCCAACCACGATTTCTCGATCGTCGAAGACAAACTTCAACGAGCCGGAAATAATCCACGAGTACTGTTCGTTGACGTGGGAATGGCGGGGAACGGCGGCGCCGCGCTTCAGAAGAAGTTGCGAAACTGTCGCATTGTCGCCGGAAATCATCTGGCGGGAAATCGTATCGTTCAGTTTTTCCACTTCCACCGCTTTCCATGAAATCTTTTCGAGAGTGCTCACCAGTGCCTCCTAGGGTGCGGGCTCCGCTTGGAGCCCGCCAGAACAAAGTGCGGGCTCCGCTTGGAGCCCGCCAGAACAAAGTGCGGGCTCCGCTTGGAGCCCGCCGGAATAGTGTACGGGCTCCGCCGGGCGCGGGCTTTACTTAAAGCCCGCCAGAAATTGAGCCCGCCGAAATAAAGACGTTGTCCGAGCTGCCGCAGCATCGTCCACGGAAACGCCAGCGGCGTCAATACCGTCTTATGAGTGCTCCGGCGCGCCACGAATCTTCTGTTAAGATGCGGGGTGCCGGAAAGCGGCACGAACCAAGAGGGGCAGGGCATGCCAGCAGAACCGAATGTGGCGGGAATGGCGCGTCTGCTATACGTTGTGGCGGGCGCTGCGATAGCGATCTGGGGGCTATGGGGCGCCGATCCGGGTTGGACGCAATGGACCTGGCTCGTGCTGGGCGGTGCGGCCATGGTCCTGGGCCTCATCGGTTACTCGCCGCTGCACGCGCTGTTTGGGACGAAAGATCAGAAAGCAAGTTGAATGCGTTTCCTGCACGTGATCGCCGGATTTTTTCTGTTCTTCGAACTCCCGATTCCCATCTACTGGCTGATGCTCCATCCGTTTAATTCTTTCTGGCGAAATCGCGTGCGCGCTGCGTTCTGGATTGCGGGCCTTACGGCGTGGACCATCGGCGGGGCGCTGCTGTGGAACTTTCATCCATGGCTGCTGGGGACCACTCTGCCGTCACGATTCTCGATCGCGGCGGGATTCGCGCTCTTAGCCATCGAAATCTACCTCTTTGCGCGCGTCGAGCGCGAACTGGGCAGCCGGCGCCTGGTCGGCCACGCGGAACTCACCGGGACGGGAGAGATGTTCACCGGCGGCTTGTACGCACATGTGCGGCATCCGCGCTACACGGGGATGTTTTGCGCGGTTGTAGGAGCAGCGTTGCTCGCCGGGACGCCGCGCTTGTGGGCCGTGCTGGCAGTGTGGTGGGTGCTGGCCCTCACTGTGATTCACCTCGAGGAGAGGGAATTGGCGGCAAGATTTGGCCCCGCTTACGCCGCGTACCGGAAACGAGTGCCCGCATTTTTGCCATTCCGGTTGTGGCATCGCAGCGAATAGAGAGGCCCGTCCCGGTTTCTCTGTGCTCTCTGTGCGCTTCCTCCGCGTTCACGGGTGCGGGCTCCACTTGGAGCCCGCCGGAAATCTGTGTTAATTCTTCTTGTAGCACCTCCGGCGTTGCCCTGCCGCCGCGCCTCCGCTAGAATGACTGGGTCACCGCGGAGAGGTGTCTGAGTGGTCGAAAGAGCCCGCCTCGAAAGCGGGTAGCCTGGCAAAACCGGGCTCGTGGGTTCGACTCCCACCCTCTCCGCCATATATCCAGTATGTGGCTCTCGCATCCAGTGCGTCCAAATAGAATACCCAGGACTTGACGCGTACCATTCCTCGGCATACCTTACGAAGATATGAGCGCAATAACATTGAAAGTGAATGGGCGCACACACACGCTGGACGTGGACCCGACGACGCCGCTGCTCTATGTTCTCAGCGACGAGCTCGAGCTGCGCGGCGCGAAGTTTGGTTGCGGCCTGGGCCAGTGCGGCGCCTGCACAGTTATCGTGAAGGGACAGGCGATCCGCTCCTGCATCACGCCCGTAGAAACCGTGGACAGAGCGGAGATCACGACGCTTGAAGGACTGGGAACGATCCAGAAGCCGCACCCGATTCAGAAAGCCTTCATCGAAGAAGGGGCGGCGCAGTGCGGTTTCTGCTTGAATGCGGTCATTATGACCGCGAAGGCTTTCCTGGATAAGAAACCGAAGGCCAGCGAGGAAGAGATCCAACTGGCGCTGTCAGGGGTTCTCTGCCGTTGTTTCACGAACGTGCGGATGCTTCGAGCCATCAAGAAGGCCGGACAGGAAATGGCCCGATGAGAGCGAAGACGAGGAAGAAATCACAAGCTGCGGACAAGGCCACATTGACGCCTGACGCGCTGGCAGCTCTGAGACGCGCCGGCATGTCCCGCAGATCCTTCTTGAAAAGCACGGGGGGGCTGATCGTCAGTTTCAGCGTGGCGGGCATGTATGGAACGGCCCAAGGCCAGGACAACTTTGCGGGCGGGATTCCGGGTTCTCCGCCATTGAATGAACTCGACTCCTGGATCGCCATAGCCGCCGACGGAAGCGTGACCGCTTACACTGGCAAATGCGAACTTGGGCAAGGCATTTCCACGGCGCAGGCGCAACTGGTCGCGGAAGAACTCGCTGTACCTTTTAGTCGCGTCAACCTCATTTATTGCGATACGGCGATGACGCCGGATCAGGGCGTCACCTCCGGCAGCCAGTCCCACCCTGCGAATTTCAATCGGAGCAATTTGGCGCAGGCGGGAGCCACGGCTCGCGAAGCGCTCGTCCAGCTTGCATCGAAGCAACTCGGAGTTCCTGCCGATCAGCTTGGGGTAAAGGACGGCGTAATCAGCGCGAAGAGCGATCCTTCCAAAAAGGTGAGCTATGGTCAGTTGGTGGGAGGGAAGAAGTTTGATCTCAAGCTTGACAGCAACGCCAAGCGGAAGTCTCCGAGCGAGTGGACTGTGCTCGGGCAGCCGGTGCCGCGGCCGGACCTTCCGGCGCTGGTCACTGGAGAATTCGAGTTTGTGCACAACGTGCGTGTCCCCGGGATGTTGCACGGCATGGTGGTCAGGCCGCCGGCCGTAGGGGCCACGGTGGTCAGCGTGGATGAAAGTTCAGTGCAAGGCATGCCTGGACTTGTGAAAGTGGTGGTGAAGAAGGACTTCGTCGGCGTGGTTGCCGAGAAGCGCTGGCAGGCGATGCAGGCGGCGAACAAGCTGAAGGTCGCGTGGACACACGGCGCCGGCCTGCCAAGCCACGCGAATTTCTACGACTATGTGCGGAATCAAAAGCCCACGCGCGACACATTGCTGGTCAATTCCAAAGACGTCGAACAGAAGCTCGCCGAGGCCGCCACGGTCGTGAAGGCCACCTATCGCCATCCGTATCAGATGCACGGGTCCATGGGCAGCTCCTGCGCGGTCGCCGACGTGCGGGGTGATAAGGCTACGATCTGGTCGCCCACGCAGGGCGTTTGGCACCAGCGAGGCACGTCCGCCATGATCCTGGGTCTGAAGCCCGAGGATGTGCGGATTATTTTTCGGAGAGGCTCCGGGTGCTACGGAATAAACGGCGCTGACACGGTTACGTACGATGCCGCGTTGTTATCGCAGGCCGTGGGCAAGCCCGTCCGCGTGCAGCTGACGCGAAAAGAAGAAATGGCGTGGGAAAATTACGGCTTCGCTTTCGTCATGGACGAGCGCGCCGGTCTTGACGCCCAGGGGAATATCGTCGCTTGGGATCACGAAGCATGGTCTCCGGTCCTGGGGGGCCGTCCGGGCTACAACACTCCTGGAAATGTCATCACCGGATTGCTGGCGGGCTTTCAACCGGAGCCGTTTCGGCCAAGATCGCCCTCGCCCGAACCTACTTCGTTCAACAACAACAGCAACGCGGTTCCGTCTTACGTCGCCGGTCAAGTGGGCGGCGCGTTGCGAGGGACAGGGACGATCAAGTCCGAGCGGGCGCTGATTCACAACACGCCGTCGCCGTTCTGGACAGGTCCATTGCGATCGCCCGCGCGCCTGCAGAATACATTTGCCCATGAGGGCTTCATGGACGAGCTGGCTGCGCGTGTCAAAGCCGATCCGGTCGAATATCGGCTGCGTCATTTGAGCGATCCCCGGTTGATTGACGTCGTCAAGGCGGCGGCGAAGACCGCCAATTGGGATCCGCGCCCTTCACCGAACCCGCGGAAAAGTAAAACAGGCGCCGTTACAGGCCGCGGCGTGGCGTGCGTGGCCTATGAGCGAGACAACGGATTTTCCGCCATGGTCGCCGAAGTCGAAGTCAATCAAGACACCGGCAAGGTGACCGTGAAACGTATCGTCCTGGCCAACGACTCCGGACCGATTTCGAATCCCGACGGGCTGAGGAATCAGATCGAAGGCGGCACACTACAAGGCATGAGCCGCGCGCTCATGGAGGAAGTGACGTGGGACGACCAGAAGATCACTTCTTTCGACTGGCGGACCTATCACACCTTGCCCTTGGGCTTCGATGTCCCGAAGATTGAAGCCGTGCTGCTCAACCGGCCGGACCAGCCCGCCTGTGGGGCGGGAGAGACCGCCATCACGGTGGTCGCGGCCGCTATCGGAAATGCGATCTTTGATGCCACCGGCGCGCGCATTCGCCAGGTTCCCTTCACACCGGAGCGCGTAAAGGCCGCGCTAAGCGAGGCCGTGTAGCGCGCGTTTCTTGTGAGCGCGTGAAGGATTTGTTGCGGGATAGTCGAGAGTTGACAGTTTACAGTCGAGAGTTCGAATCGTGAGGAATCGCGCGCCGGGATGAATCTTGGCTCTCGACTCTCAACTGTCAACTCTGAACTCTGAACTCTCAACTCTCAACTCAGCCTGTGCTACTGGCTCTAGCGGTTACTGCGATTCCGCATACACGCGGCGGACAACGTTGGGGATTGCGGTGTCGCCCCCTGTCCAATCCGGATACTTCGTTTTAAACTCGGCCGCCAGCATCTGCCCGGCTTCGTCCACCGATTTCCCTTGCCGCTTCAGCTCCAGCGCGCGGCTTTGCAGGTCCGCGAGGAACGCGCGCTGCTGCGCGATGAGAGAACCATCACCGAGCGCGCCGTGATCGGGCACGATGTAGCGCGGCTTCAGGGGCGCCAGCTTGTCCAGAACGGCGATCCAGCTTTTCGGACTCGAGTCCTCATCGGGCATTCCTGGAATCAGCTTGTTCTGCACGATGTCGCCGGAAATCAGGGCATTATCTTCCTCCACGAAAATCAGTTCGTCTCCCAGCGTGTGCGCCGCTCCCAGCCAGAACAGGCGGGCGGTGACCCCGCCGAGATCGATTTTCATTTCGCTGTCAAACAGAATGTCCGGCGTTCGAAGCTTCACGTCTTGCAGCAGCTCTTTGTTCAGGTCGGTTCTGCTCTTGAATAGCTCGATGAACTTGGATCCCAGTTTTTCCATTTCCGTTTGCTGCACCGCGGGCCGAATTAACACGGCGCTTGGCGGAAACGCCTGTTCACCCGTGGAATGCTCGGGATGGAAATGCGTCGTCGTGAGGTACAGCCTGGGAGTCTTGGCGAGTTTTTGCGCTTCGCGCACGACGGTGGCGCCGTTGCGCGCGCCCATTCCCGTATCGACCACGAGCGTCGCGCGGTTTCCGACGACGATTTCGACGTTGGGAAAACCCATAATCACATACACGTGCTCGGACACGCGCGTCACCGCGTTTTCAGGCAGGAGCACATTCGGCCCTGGCGGAGCGTTCTGGGCTATCGCGATGGTGACCGCGCAAAGCACGCACACAACAAAAAACACGGGCGCGGTATATGCGCGAAACGCCCGATTCAGTAGCGACATTGCCTGCCTCCCCTCGATAGAACCCGCCTTAGAAGAGTGAGATTGGAGTGTCCTGCCGCAACGCGCGAGATTCTTCCTGATGACGATTCCCGGTGGTCACTGGCGCGCGATCGGTTGGCCTTTTTGTTCCACAGCCTGTGCGCGGCACGTAAACACGTAGGCAGGCGGCAGGTTGCGCCACTCGATTCTCGATTGGACCGAAGCGAAATACCGGCCGAGCAAGCGCCGAAGATTGAACCGGCATAACCGTCCCTCCACGAACTGCATGCCGTGGATGTACTGGTATTGAGTGAATACCGATCTTTGGTGCAAGAACGGCGAGAGTCGTTGAAACAGTTCGTGGCGCTGGCGATCGGACATGAACGCCAAGCCGAGCGAAGAAACCACCGCGTCCACTTCTTCGATGCCCCTGCGGCGAAGTTCAGAGTCAAGGTGTTCGACACTGGCATTGATCAGAATCACGCGCGGGTCGGAAATGCTTCGTTGCAAGCAGTCGAAGAAGCGCCGGTTGATCTCAAAGACCACCAACTTGGCATGGGGTGGCAACTGTTCCAGCAGTGCGTGAGTGATCGCGCCCGTGCCCGCCCCTAATTCGAGCGCGATGCGAGTTCTCGCCAACGGCAGCGGCTCCAGCATGGCGGTAGCCAGATATCTTGAACTGGGCGAGATGGCCGCAACCTCGGGGAAGTCGGCCAGTGCTTCGAATACAAAGGTTCTCAGGCTCATAGGTCGTTAGTGCTCAAAAACAGAAAGCTGACCATATCAAAATTGCCATTCCGAAGCCATCAGGAAAAATAAAAACATTTGTGGCTCGATCTTGTCGAGCACAAATCCCGGCGCGATGAAATGTGCCAAGTTGGTATATGATAGCAAAATTGTCTGGCGCGAAGCGGGCTGAGCCTGCGTGGACCGTGTTCCACGGCGAACCCCGTAAAAGATTGCTGAGCCGGTTCTTCGAATAAACCAGGAGCAGAAAACATGACAACGAAAACGGCAAGCGCTGCAATCAGGGACCTGCGATGGGTTGTGGCAATACTGATCTTGCTGCTGGCGGCGCCGCTGACGATCCGCTTGGCGCGGGCGGAAGCCACCGACGACGCTGCACGCAGCGGCGATGACGCGGCTGTGAGAGAGGTTGTCGCCGGATTCAGCAACGGCTGGAACAGCTACGATGCGCATGCCATGTGCGCGTCGCTGGCGGACGATGTGCAGTGGGTCAACTGGCGTGGAGAACCCCTGGGCACGCGCAAAGAGGTCGAGGACGAACATGCCAGGCTCTTCGCCGGCCTCTATAAAAATACGCATCGCACCGACGCGGTGAAGTCCATCCACTACCTCGGCCCCGAACTGGTTTCGGTGGACGACTACTGGACCATGACGGGCGCGCGGACGCGCGACGGCGCGGATTGGCCGTACCGCGCAGGGTACGCCAGTTTTCTGATGGCCAAACGTGGTGGACGCTGGATCGTGATCATTTCCCATACGGCCGATTTCAACGCCAAAGCCCCCGCGGCAAAGTGAAAGAGCGCTTCCTGCAAGGTGTTGTGGCGCCGGCGTCTCGCCGGCGTTTTTGCACAGAGCTGAAGGCTGAAGAAACCGCCGGCGAGACGCCGGCGCCACGAAGAGCCAGCGTTATGCAGCAAGATAGGTAATTCACGCGTTACCCACCCCTTTGTCGTGAGATGTGCGGACTAATCCATAGATCCTTTGCGTCGCGCGGCGAATTTTAGTTGTGCGGCAGGGCTGGGCTTCGGGTCAAGGCGCGGCGATGCGGAGCCCCCGCTATTCACTCTCGATGTTCACCGCATAGTAGGCGATTGTTTTCGTCGGAACTTCCTTGAACCAGTGCGGCGTCTTTGCCGGAATTGTAATCACGTCGCCCTTGCTCAGGTGGTGGGTCTCTCCGCCTTCAATTGCCGCCGCGCGCATCTGGTCGGGGCTGGTCCGTCGGGCGTTCACCATGGTCCCCCCAGTGATGAATGTGGCCTCGCCTTCGACCATGATGAAGACGTGGTTGGTATGGTCATGGTATTCGGCCTCGCCGGACTCCCGGCGATTGGCCAAAACGATCAGGCCCGGGTCGTTCACGATCGCTCCGCCTTTGGCCATTACGGCGGAGACCTTGTCGTGGCCGATATAGTGAACAGCCGCCGGGACCCCGCCCCCCAGGGAAATCGCAGCCGTGGCCAGCAAAACAGCCGCCGTTAACAATGCTCCGCGCGTCAGTAAAGACTTCATTGATTGTTTCCCCTTTTCAAGCTGGATTTTCATTTCAGTTCGGCGTTTCATTGCCCAAAACAAATCTCCGGGCGTCTCGTCAGGGCCGGGACGCCCGGAGCCGGTGATTGCTACAGTCTGGATTCGCTTACTTCTGGAGCAGAAACCGCTGTACCCGCTCGCCGCCGAACACTTCACCGGTGTAGATGTTGCCTTTCGAGTCCACGCCGATCATGTGCAGCCCGTAGAACTGGCCCCCGTTTTCGCCCATGCTGCCCAGTTGGCCCACGACCTTGCCATCCTCGCGGTTGAGGAACCAGATGTGGTTATTCGTGAGGTCGGAAATGTACAACAACCGCTGCTGCTTGTCCGGCGAGAACATCACGCCCCCGGTGGAACCGCCCACGCCCGTCATGGGCGCCATGATGAATTCCTTCACGAACTTGCCTTGCTTGGTGGTCACCTGGATACGGTTCGCCATGCGATCGGCAGCGTAGACAAACCCGTCGTTGGATATATTCAGTGTGAGATGGCCCCGGAATTCCTTGGGCATAGGCCCGCCGGGGGTGTACGCGCGGTCCGCGTCGTCGGTGCTTATTTCCGACAGTGTGTGTCCATAGGCGCCCCAGCCCCTCTTGAACTGGAACGTGTCCAGGTCGAACACCATTACGCGCCCGCCCAGGTAATTGTCCGCGGCGTAAAGCTCGTGAGCCGGTTCGTCAAGCCGAACCTCTTCGATTCCCCCCACGATCATCGGCGTCGTCGGAGGATACTTGGCGCGGAAGGCCGCTATCGCCGCCGTTCGAGCCACCCGAGCCGCCGGATCGAGTTGAGGACGCCCGCCGGTAAGAAATCCCGCCACCGGCCCGGGGCTGCCACGGCCCAGAGGGCGGGGATCCGGCGGAGCGGCATCGCCTCCAAGGCCGCCCGGCGGCATCTCCGGCGCGCGAGGCAATTCGCCGACCTGTTTGCCGGTCGCCGGATCGTATTTGCGGACGTTGCCCATTCCGCCGACTGTGTTCCCGATGTAGGCGAATCCTTTGCTGTCCACAGCCATGCCGTGGCCTTGCGGCGGGTCGAACGAACCGATGACCTCGCCGTTTTTGGAAATGTGGATCATCGAGGGAGGCCGGACGCAGCAATCGGCAATCGGAGGTGTCAGCTCTGCCTCGAGTTCAATATCTGTCAGATCGTTCGGACGATCGAGTACCCAAACGTTATCATCCTTGTCCACGGCCAGTCCGGTGACGCCTCCCATCTTCCATTTGTTGGGCAGGGGTTTGGGCCAGTCCGGATCGAACTTGTACTTTGGCGCGGTTTGCGCCTGCGCTCCTAGCGACATACACAAGACCAACAAGCCGAGACCGGCCAATACGGCGAATGCCCGGCTCCATACTCTCCTATCCCTGTTCATGAACCTCCTCCTTCTAATAGTGCGACTCTGGGTTTTCAACGGCAACCGCGCGGAGTCTATTCCTTGAGACAGAGCATGTCAACAAATCCACCCGCTTCGCAAGATAACTACCCAGGGCTGATATAGTAAAAGACTGAAGCCTGCGCCAAGTTCTCCTATTTCCAGGGCCGCGCGGCTCATGCGCATACATGATCCAACTTTCTTCGGCTGGAAAACATTTTGGTTCGAAAACCCTCTTCGAAGGGCTCAACTGGGTCGTCAACGACGGAGATCGCGTCGGCCTGGTGGGCGCGAACGGAACGGGCAAATCGACGTTGCTGAAGGTGTTGGCGGGCATCGAGACTCTAGACGAAGGATCATTTTCCGTCTCCAAGGGAACGACCACGGGTTATCTTCCCCAGGATGGCATGTCGCTGTCGGGGCGCACGGTTATGGAAGAATGCCTCTCCGTCTTCGGCCACCTGCTCGAAATCGAAAAGGAAATGGAAGCGCTCACGCATCGCATGGCTGATGTGGACGCGAAAGGTGAAGAATACGCGAAAATTACGGAGCGCTACCACCGCATCGAGACAGTGTTCCAGCATCACGATGGCTACGCGCTGGAGGCGCAAGCCGGCGCCGTGCTCAGCGGGCTGGGCTTTTCGCGCGAGGATACGAACCGTCCCGCGGAGGAGTTCTCCGGCGGCTGGCAGATGCGCCTGGGCCTCGCCAAGCTCCTGCTGACCAAGCCGCATCTGCTGCTGCTCGATGAGCCTACCAACCACCTCGATCTCGAAGCGCGCAACTGGCTGGAGCAATATCTGAAGGAGTATCCCTTTGCCTTCGTGCTGGTCTCGCACGACCGCTATTTTCTGGACGTCACGATCAATAAGATCCTCGAAATCTGGAACCGCCGCACCTATTTCTACACGGGCAACTACGATCGCTATCTCACGCAGAAGGCGGAGCGGCGCGCCCAGTTGGAAGCGGCCTACCGAAACCAGCAGGACCGCATTCATCATCTCGAAACTTTCATCAACCGCTTCCGCTACCAGGCCACCAAGGCCAAACAGGTGCAGAGCCGGATCAAGGAGCTCGACAAAATCGAGCGGATCGAATTGCCCGCCGAGGAGAAGACGATTCACTTTTCGTTTCCCCAGCCGCCGTCGAGCGGCCGCATGGTGGCCGAGTTTCGCAATGTCGCCAAAAGTTACGGCGAGAAGCTGGTATTCCAGGGCGTAAGCTTTGTCATCAACCGTGGAGACCGCGTGGCCCTGGTGGGCGTGAACGGCGCCGGAAAATCCACGCTCATTAAACTGCTGGCCGGCGCGGAAAACGTGACGCAGGGCGAATTCCGCCTGGGACACAATGTGGAAGTGGATTACTTCGCGCAGGACCAGTACAAGGCGCTCGACCCCTCCGCGCGCCTCATCGACGATCTCGCCAGCGTTGCGCCCGCGGCCGTCAGCGACCAGACGCGGCTGCGCACGCTGCTCGGCTGCTTTCTGTTCTCGGATGACGACGTGTTCAAACGCATCGGCGTGCTTTCAGGCGGCGAACGCAACCGCTATGCCATGGCGCGCATGCTCCTGCAGCCGCCGAATTTCCTCCTGCTCGACGAGCCCACCAATCACCTCGACCTGCAGGCCAAGGATGTGTTGCTCGAAGCGCTGCAGAAATTCAGTGGAACAGTCGTGTTCGTCTCCCACGATCGCTACTTCATTGACAAGCTCGCGACGCGTATTTTTCAGATCGAAGGCGGCGGCCTTTACGATTATCCCGGCAACTACGAAGACTATCTGTGGCAAAAAGAGCGGCGTGAATCCGGGGAGCTGGCTTCCGCCGGTGAAATGCGGCACGCGCTGACGGCCGCGGCGTCAGGCAGCCGCGAAGAGCCGGAGACGCCATCCAAAAAACTCAATCCCATTCTCATCCGCAAGATGCGGAAACACCGCGAGGAGTTGGAGGAGGGAATTGCCCGCTGCGAAACGGAGATCGCGGCGCACGAACTGGAACTCGCCAACTTCAAGAGCGCGCAGGAATCGATCCGCCTGGCCGCGCTGATTGACGAACGGCGCACCCAGCTCAGGGAAATGATGCAGGACTGGGAGCAAATCGAGACCACTCTGGAAGATCCGTCTTTTTCGGCGCAATCCGAAAATTCTTTCGACTGAAGCAAGATTTCGCCCTGGAGTCTTGTCTCCTCCGCATCCGCCTCTGTGCCCTCCGTGCTAATCCGGACTTCTCACGAAGATGCGAGTGGGTGGAACGAAAACTACAAATTTGATCCCTGAACGCAGGCTCTTCGTAGCGCCAGCGTCTCGCTGGCGGTTTCTTCAGTAGCTGGCACAGCGTAAAAACGCCGGCGAGACGCCGGCGCTACAAAACCCCGCGGGAAGTACTCATTTAGGGTATTGCTGAGAAACGGCGAACGCTATCTGAGAAATACGGACTTAAGCTTTTGATTTTTGTGGCCGCTTCCGCGTCACCCGCGCACAGCGGAGAAGTATGACTCGCCTGACGAATGGCGGAGCAGCGAAAAATTACCGCGGGCGAAGGGGCGGAGCGTATACTTTCTCCCAAGCAATCTTGAAAGCGGGAGGTGCGGATTGAGTCTCACCACAACAAAATTGGATCGCCGCGGCTTCCTCAAGACGGGTGTTGCTGGAGCAACGGGCCTGGTGATCGGTTTCTATTTGCCCGCGCATCCTGAATCGCTCGCCGCGGCAGCGGGCGCGCCGTCTGCCGCACTCAACGCCTGGATCCACATCGGCGCGGACGATATCGTCACCATCGTCATTGATAAGTCGGAGATGGGCCAGGGCATTATGACGGGGCTTGCGATGCTCGCCGCCGAGGAGCTTGCGTGCGATTGGAAGAGTGTCCGCACCGAATTCGCTCCCGCCGACAAAGTCTATTTCAATCCCATCACCGGCTTCCAGGGCACCGGCGCCAGCTCGAGCACTCGCGGATCCTGGGAACCCATGCGCAAGGCCGGCGCGACAGCGCGGGAGATGCTGGTCGGCGCCGCGGCGGAGAAATGGGGTGTCGATAAATCAGAATGCCGCGCGGAAAATGGCGCGATTATCCATGCGGCCACGAATCGCCGCCTCACCTACGGCAGCCTCGCCGAAGCGGCGGCGAAACTGCCCGTACCCAAAGATGTCCCGCTCAAGGATTCCAAACAGTTCCAGATCATCGGCAAGCCGCGCAAGCGGCTCGACACGCCGGACAAAGTAAATGGCAGTGCGGGATTTGGTATGGACGCGCGCGTGCCCGGCATGCTCTATGCCACCGTCGCGCGCTGTCCGGTCTTCGGCGGGAAAGTGGCGAGCTTTGACGCGGCGAAGGCCAAGTCCATTCCCGGCGTGCGGAACGTGGTGCAAATTTCATCCGGCATTGCCGTGGTGGCCGATAATACCTGGACGGCGATGGAAGGCCGCCGCGCGCTCGAGATCACCTGGGACGAAGGAGCGGCTGCTGACGTTTCGAGTGACAGCATTCGCAAGCTCTTCGCGGATCGCACCGGCCAGCCCGGCGCGGTCGCGCGCAAAGAAGGCGACGCCGAAGCGGGCCTGGCCGGTGCGGCGAAGAAAATCGAAGCCGTATACGAAGCTCCGTTTCTTGCGCACGCCACGATGGAGCCCATGAACTGCACCGCGCATGTTCGCGCCGACGGCGTCGAAATCTGGGCGCCCACACAGTGGCAGACATCCACTCAGAACACCGCCGCGAAAATTGCCGGTGTGAATCCCGAAGCCGTCCTCGTCCACACGACCTATCTCGGCGGAGGATTCGGCCGCCGCGGTGAGCAGGATTTCATCCGGGACGCGGTCGAGGTTTCGAGGGCCATCGCTGCGCCCGTGAAGGTGACGTGGTCGCGCGAAGACGACCTGCAACACGATTTCTATCGCCCTGCATCGTATGCCCGCTTCACCGTGGGGCTTGACGCCGATGGCTGGCCGGTCGCTTGGACCAACCGCATCGCCTGTTCCTCCATCTTCAATCGGATTTTTCCGGGTTCGGTGAAGAACGGCATTGATCGTGGCGGCGTCGAAGGCTGCGCCGACATTCCCTACGCCATTCCCAATATTCTGGTGGACTACCAACTGACGGAAACCGGAATCCCCGTGGGTTTGTGGCGGTCGGTGGGATATTCTCAGAATGGTTTTTTCACCGAGAGTCTTATAGACGAAGTTGCCGCGGCGGCCGGCAAAGATCCCTACGAGTTGCGGCGCCGTTTGCTCGCGAACTCGCCGAGGCATCTCGCCGTCTTGGAACTTGCCGCGGAGAAAGCCGGATGGGGAAAGCCGCTCCCCGCCGGCCGATTTCGCGGCATTGCCGTGGTGAGCTCGCATGCCACCTACGTCGCCGAGGTCGCCGAAGTTTCGGTGAACCGCGGCGCGGGCGCGGTGAAAGTTCATCGCGTCGTTTGCGCGGTGGATGGCGGACGCATCACCAATCCCGACACCATCACGGCGCAGATGCAAAGCGCCATCGTGTTCGGCTTGACGGCGGCCTTGAAAGGCCGGATCACCATCGCGCGCGGGCGCGTCGAGCAAAGCAACTTCAACGACTACCAGATGCTGCGCATGGATGAAATGCCGGTCGTGGAAGTGCACATCATCGAGACCGAAAACGCTCCCGGCGGCATTGGCGAACCCGCCGTCCCGCCGATTGCCCCGGCGGTGTGCAATGCCATCTTCGCCGCCACCGGCAAGCGCATCCGCCGCCTGCCGATTCGCGCGGCGGACTTCGCCTGACCCAAATCGGGAGCCAACCCGCGCCTCCGACAAAAAACTAATCACCACGCAGCATTGCGCCTGCACGAAAGCTTTCCGCGCGATTTTGTGGCGCCAGCGTCTCGCCGGCGGTTTGCTGAGCAGACAGCACAGCGTAACAACGCCGGCGAGACGCCGGCGCCACGAAGAGCCTGCGTTCCGCGATCAAATTTATAGTTTCCAGTCCCACCCACTGGCTTCGTCGTGAGAGACGTGGATGAGTGGCCCTCACCTGCGAGCGGCGAAAAAGGATTGGAGCAGCGCGGCGGATTCTCCGGCGAGAATGCCGGGGGTCACTTCGACGCGATGATTGAGCGCGCCCGCGTCAAGCACTTGCAGGCAGGTGCGCACGGCGCCGCCCTTGGGGTCATCGGCGCCATAGATCAGACGCGCGATGCGGGCCTGCACCAGCGCGCCGGCGCACATCGCGCACGGTTCGATGGTCACATAGAGAGCCGCGCCGGTAAGGCGATGGTTGCCTATGGCCGAGGCGGCCGCCCGCAGCGCCACGATTTCCGCATGCGCGGTCGGATCGCAATCGGCGATGGTGCGATTGCCCGCGGCGGCCACGACGTGTCCTTCGAGCACTACGACCGCGCCGACGGGAACTTCTCCGCGCGTGGCGGCGGCTTGCGCCTGCTCGATTGCCAGATGCATGTACTCGTTGTCGGTCACGTGAGGGGCGCTGCCGGGGAGGGAATCACATACTCCACTATCATCACGTCGTGGAGTTCGTCGTTCAAGCGCGCGTGCGCCGCATGGCGGCCCACCTCGCGCCAGCCTGTCGCGCGGCAAAGCAGTAGTCCATCGCGATTTTCCGCGAGAATCCGCCCGATGAGCTTGCGATAACCAAGCTTCCCGGCAGCTTCTTGCATAGCGCGCATGAGCTGGCGGCCCACGCCGTAGCTGCGGAACGAGCGCCGCACATAGACGAACACCTCGCCGATATCGTCCAGCGCGATGCGCGTGTCGTAAGGCGCCAGCGCGACCCATCCGGCAATCCAGTTGCGGACATCGGCGACCAGAATCGGGTGCTTCGGATCTTGTTCGGCGGCGGCGATCAGCAGACGCTGATCGTCCACACCGCGCGGATCGGAATCGAACGTATTCAGGCGGTCGTGCGCGGCTTCGTTGAAAATCTCGCACAGCGGCGCGGCATCCTCCTCGCGCGCGGGACGGATCTGCAACTGCGGTCGCGTGGTGGCGGTGCTCATGACTCGGGATTTTATCACCCGCTGGCTGAGTGCGTCACAGAAACCTGGACAGAATAATGCACCGCGCGCCACTACAGGCAAACGCGTATTTCGAAGCCTCGTGGTCTTGCATAACAGATGTCAAACGAAGAACCAGCGAATAGGCTTACCGATCCCTCTGGTGAAAGAGCTCTCGAAAACAGTAAAATCCACCAAATGCGCGGAGGCGGCACTGAGGCTGATTTCTCCGGCGATTTCCGGCAGGCCTACTGCACTGGTTGTTTTTGGAGAGCGTCGATCCGCGCCTGCACTTCAGCGGTTTTTGCGTCGTCGTGCAGTTTGCGGAGAAGATCGGCGTAAGGTGCGAGGATGCTGTCCAATTGTGGGTCGTCCGGCCCCAGATTCGCCTGCTGAATCGCAAGGGCGCGCTCGTAAACCGGCCGGGCCTCCGCGTATTTGGCTTCTTCATTATAGACCCCTGCGAGATCCGTTAGTGTCTGCACGACAGCACGGTGTCGCTCTCCCAGCGATTTCACCTGAATCTCGAGGACGCGTTGGATGACAGGCTCGATATCTTTCAGGCGGCCCCCGCGGCGGTATAAGTTGAGCAGATAATGAAAATCGAGGCCGACGGCATATCCATTATGGCCGCGGTCGCTTAGCCGGTCGGCGGTTTTCTCATCGATATCGAGCGCAGTCGTGTAAGCCTTTTCCGCCCGGTCGTTAAAGCCTTGCTTCTCGAACAACTGTCCGAGCAAATTGAACTCCCGTACGATGAGGCCCCCGAACCGGTTCTGCGGATTAGCTTCTATCTTTTCAGCTAACGCGATCCCGCGGTTATAAGCATCTTCGGCTGATGGGTAAAGCCCGTCTTTTTCGTACTGCTGCGCGGTCTTGTTCAAGGCAACCAGTTCGCGTGGACTACTCTGGTCGTCAGCAGACACTTGCTCAGCCTCAACCGCTCTGCCTTCGGCACGGTAGACCTGCCCGAGACGCTGTGGGAGGCTACCACACATCGCATACCCCGCGCGGTAAGGTACCTCGAAAAAGTCACACAACTTCGCTTCTTCCAGTAGCAAGGGCTCTGCTTCCACCCACCTCTGCTCGTCTATGTAGAGAGACGCAAGACCACCGAACGCCATAGCCGCTATGCCAACATCCCTGCCTGACTTGATCTGCGTCATATTCAGGCGTGCGATGTCGAGCGCCTGGTTCAGGAGCCGGTCTGCCTCCTCATTGTTACCCTGCTGGCGAGCGGCCGCCGCCAAGTTAACCAAATCGGGTACAGTTTCGATGTTTGTAGATCCGAATACGAATCGGTGGATCTTGAGTGCGCGCTCTTGGAGAGCAACGGCTTCCGCGTGATGCCCCTTTATATCGAGAAGGCCGGAGAGATGATTGAGGTAATCAGCTAATCGAGGACTGTAGGGGTCGTTTTGCTCAAGTTCGTGAATTGCATCAGTGAGGATCTTCTCGGCGTCCACGAAGCGGCCTTCACGCATGGCTTGGATCACGGCCAGTTTGGTCGGGTCGGGGGCCGGGCGACCGTTCTGGGCCCGCCCAGCGTGGGATGAAAAAAGTAAGACCACAGCCATCGCGCATCGGACGAAAAACTTCCGCCCTGGCCTTAGTCGCTGCGAAATGGCTGCTGATCGCTTATCGGCCATGAAAGTGCACCACGAAACTTGCTTCGGTCGGGTTTGGTTGGCCGTTGCACATCGCTGGCAGGAAATTCCATTGCGCGATGAGACTTAGCGCTTCCGGGTTTAGATCAGGCCGCGCTGAACTTTGCACGAGTGCATCATGGACCTTTCCGTCCTGCCCAATCATTCCTCGGACCACAACGTCTACGTCCGGTCCACGACCCCCCGGCGCCGGCTGCGGCATAGATTGTCCGATGGGGCGACGAAAAGTCGTACAGCGATAGCGAACCTGTGCGTCCGGAGGAGCCGCGAGCACATTCGTGGCTGAGTCCGGCGAGACGGTCATGCTCTGGGCGATTTCCAATTTCGGGCTGCCCAGCACCGAGTAGGTGATCTTTCCGGGCAGCAGCGCCCCGGCAAATGTGAAAAAATCGCTGTTCTCGATGAAATCGTCACCGAGTTTTTCGGATATCAGGGTTCCGTTTGCTGCATCGAAGCAGAGTTCATTATCTTCGTGCATTTGTCCGACGATGGTGTCGAACGCGATGCAATGAAGCAAACGTCTTCCGAACTCCCTATCGGTGATGGTTCGGATCACATCTGCTTCGTCGAAGCCAACTAGGTGGATTGGGGTGAGACGCATGACGATAGTGACTTCAGGAGGGGCCAGTTGCGCTGTCCCGGTGCTGGCAAGAGTCGCCCCTGCCCAGACCTGAATGAGGTGATAATCGCCAAAGGTAGTCTCTTCTCGTCTTCCGACGCCTTGGACGACTACCCGGGTGAAGGAGCCTTCGCGGGCGCTCGCGCTGGGGTCAAATACCTGAAATGTGTCCACGCGCTCGAGATTTGGAAGATTGGGAGCCATGCTGACAGCATGTGCCCTCTCAAGCAGGCCGACCGCTCGGCTTCGCAATTCCGTATTCTGGCCGAGCGCGAAGGTGGGCGTAAGACTAAGTGCTAACAACACCAGAGTTTTATTCACCCGTTCACCTCAACATCTCAGGTAAATAGGGGCCTATAACACCGGGGTTGATGCAAGTGTACACCAAGGACCTTCGAATAAGTGTGTTACGACGCCGGTCTCGGCACAGGCGCCGTCTAAAGATGGAAGAGCCTTGCCGCGTTTCCACGGAAGATACGCTCGCGGTCTTCCGCCGGCAGGTGCATTTGCTCGACCAGCGCGTTTGGTTCACCGAGGTCCATCGCCGCGAAGTTATCTGTGCCGATCACCACGCGGTCGGCCCCGACCAGGTCAATGAGGAAGCGCATGGTCTCCGGATAGAATGTGAGAGCGTCGTAGTGGAACCGCCGGATGTACTCCCTGAATGGACGCGGCAGCTTGAATTTCTTCGCGACCAGGCCGCGCTCGATACGCCCGGCAATATAAGGGAAGCAGCCGCCGGAATGCGGCAGCACAATTTCAAGGTTCGGAAATTTGTCCAGTGTGCCGGTGATAATGAATTTGGCCGCCGTCGTAGCGCTTTCGAACGTGAATCCCAGCGTGTTGTTGATGTTGGCGGATTGCGCCAGCGGGTTCCCCAGGCGTTCTTTTCCCGCGTAGATATTATCGTCGCCATCGAGAGGGTGAAACAGCAGCGGATATCCCAGTTCCTCGACACGCGCCAGGACCGGCTCATAGGCCGGTTCAAACAAGTAATCGCGTCCCTCAAAGGAGTTCGGGAGGTGAACCGCGCGCATTCCGGGTTTTCCCGCTACGCGGTTCAGTTCCTTCAAACAGAGCTGGGGATCGCGGACGGGGATCTCGATGCCCGCCATAAACCGGTCGGGATATTTCGCGTGGGCTTCCATGCCCGCGTCGTTAACGATTTGCGCGAGGCGCGCGCCATCCGCCGCAGACGCCCATTGCCAGGGCATGCCGCCGCTGAGAGTCAAGACGACCATCTGCACGCCATGCTGGTCCATCCAGTGTCGCCGTTTTTCCA
Organism: Terriglobia bacterium; assembly: GCA_041480265.1. Taxonomy (GTDB): domain Bacteria; phylum Acidobacteriota; class Terriglobia; order Acidiferrales; family UBA7541; genus Palsa-360. Next base: position 31,031 of record JBGOZP010000030.1, read on the forward strand.
AATCGTGTTCTAACGGATGAGTGCTAAGAGGCGCGCTCGGATTGAGCTGCGCCACGGCTTTGGCATACGAGTCCGGCACCCAGTGCGAGTGGAGATCTATGGAACCAGTTCGGCTCGCATCAGCCTGCGCGAATGCCGCGGGGGCGCCCAGCGCGGTCATCGCCAACGCGCCGCCACCCGCGCCCATCTTGAGGAAATTTCGCCGGTCCATCGCGGATGCTCCGTAGCAAAGGTCTGGCTTTTTCATCAGTGTTCTCCTGTTTGGCCGCAACGTCACAATTTTGAAATCATATAAGACTGCCGGCGCCAACAATACGAGCCAAGTTCGCCGATGCAGCGCATTGGTTTGACACAGGATTACACGGTTGTCAATCACAACCCTCGTCTAGTAGCACAGACTTCACAGGCTGCGGAAAAAGGGGCGAAGCCTTGTGGGTCGCGGTTTCAACCGCGACATTAAGCCTGCATTTCCCTCAGGGGTTTTAACCCCTGAGGGCATTGCAGAGAGTTTACCGCAGCCTGTTCAGTCTGTGCGGTTTTGGTTTGCCGAGCGCAGCGCAAAACCAAAACCGCACAGGCTGAACCCGACCCTGTCGAGGCCTGTGCTACTCGACGGCGCCGCGACACTCCGCTTGACAATCGCGCGCTTCGCCGACAGACTACCGCCATGAATTTATTCTTGCGGCGGCTGTTCCTGGCGGATTTCTGGAAGGGAATGAGTCTGACTTTCCGGACGCAACACCCCAAGTACGTGTACACCGAGCAGTATCCGCTCGAGCGCCCCATGATTGCCGAGCGCTACCGTGGCGCGCCTCGCTTGAACATGAATCCGGAAACGGGCGAGACGCTGTGTATCTCCTGCAATCTCTGCGCGCTGGCCTGCCCGGAAAATCTGATCGTAGTCGGATGGCACCGCGACGACGCCACGCGCCGCAAAGTGCTCACCACGTTTACCTACGACACTTCGCGCTGCATGTTCTGCGGATTGTGCGAAGACGCCTGTCCGACCGATTGTCTGGAACTGACCCAGGATTTCGAGATGGCTTCCTACACTCGCGAGGGCGCGATCCTGGACCGGCATCGCCTCGAGGAAGGTCCCACGCCCGCGCGGTACACGCGCTGAGTTTTGGACGTTCGGGGTGCGGGCTCTACTTTTACGCTGAACGCCCCGATCGGATCGGGGCGTGGAGTCCGCCAGAACTTTGTCTTGAAGCAGGCGATTGCGCGCCCCGCACCGCTGCGCTATAAATACTGTCTTCCCATGAAGCTACTTCTTCTGCGCCGATCCATCACGCGACTCCACCATGGAACTTCGTAAAGATCCCATCACGCGCAGTTGGGTAGTTGTGGGCCACCGCGAAGGGGTCAGCGAAACCCCCGCGGGTTGTCCGTTCTGTCCCGCGAAGGTGGATTCCCAGCCGGCATTGTTGCGTCTTCCCGCGCAGGGAGCCTGGCAGGTGATGGTGCGGCCTCATCCGGACCCGCTGTACCGTGTGGAGGGCGAAACGGGCCGCCGCGCCGACGGGATTTATGACGCGATGGCCCCAGTGGGTGCGGACGAAATTGTAATCGAGACGCCGGAGCACGACCGGAAACTCGAGGATTTGAGCGAAGACCAGATTCTGCTGGTGATGGAAGCGTGGAGGCAGCGCATCGAGGACCTCAAGCGCGACACCCGGTTCAAGTATGTTTCCGTCTACAAGAACTATGGCGCGCTCGCCTCCCAGGAGGGGTCGCACGCGCACTCGCAAGTGACCGCAACCACTTTCATGCCGAGAAGGGTTCTCTACGAACTGCGCGCGGCGCGGGCTTGGTACGCGGAGAAAGATCGCTGCGTGTTTTGCGACATCGTGAAGCAGGAAGAGCGCCAGGGAAAGCGGATCGTGGACACGCAGGGTGAATACGTCGCGCTGTGCCCCTACGCTTCACGCGTTCCGTACGAGGTCTGGCTCCTGAACCGCAAGCACAACTCCCGGTTCGAACAACCGCACCCGGGTTCGAACCGGCGCCATTTGGCGGCTCTGCTGCGGCGCGTGCTGCTTCGTTTGCGGCAAATCGCGCCGGCCTATCACCTCGTCGTGCATACCTCGCCGAATACCATTCACCCCAAAGGGGAGATCTCATCCTACTGGAAAACGATTGCGGACGATTATCACTGGCACATCGAAATCCTTCCGATTGTGGAGACGCGGAGCAAGTCCTACAGCATCAAAGAAGTCTATTTCAATGCGTTGTTGCCGGAACAGGCGGCCGAGCGGCTGCGCCAGTTGGATCTGAAACCATGAGACGAACCCAGCACGGCGGCATCTTCCTCCGGCTCCTCTTCCTGCTCTTTTTCCTGTCCTTGTTCGGGGTCGTCTATGTTCTGCGGCATCCGCTGCTGCGTCTGGCAGGGCAGTTCTGGGTGGTGGACGAGCCAGCGGAGCGCGCGGACGTGATTGTTGTGCTGGGCGATGACAATTACGCGGGAGACCGCGCGGCTCATGCGGGGGATTTGTATCGCGCGGGTCTGGCTCCGCAGGTCGTCGCGAGCGGCCGCCTCGTGCGACCCTACGCCGGAATGGCCGAGATGATCGAACGTGATCTCGAATCTCGCGGTGTGCCCGCAAAGTCCATCGTGAAGTTTTCGCAGAGGGCCGCCAATACGCGGGAGGAAGCGGAAGCGCTCCGAGGTCTCGTGTCCAGCCGCGGTTGGAAGCGGGTTCTGGTGGTGACCTCCAACTATCATGCGCGGCGCGCGCGTTTCATCTTCGGCCGCGTGTTCCCGGGCAGTGTCACTGTGCGCGTGAGCGCCGCTCGGGATTCCGAGTTCGATCCTTCGCGCTGGTGGGAAACGCGCTTGGGGCAAAAACTGTTTTCCAACGAATTATTTGGCTATGTGGTAGCCTGGTGGGACTTGCGAAGCCAGCCGCCCGCGGCTCCGGAGGCGTCTTTCTTGTTTCTCGTGCCGGCGCGCTCCTGCTTGTGGCTCCCTCCGGCGGCTGTGTTACGGAGACCGTAACCCTTCGTATCTGATTGGAAACATGCGCGGTATACAGGTGTGGCCCCGTGTACTATAGTTTCTATTCTACCGTCTCGCTCCGGGCTGCCTTGCGTCCCTCCCGGCCCTGTGGCTACGGAGTTTCGGTTGGGAGGAATCCATGTGGCGCAAACCTGAAGACCCCAAAACGTCACCGCCGGTTGCTGAGGTTCCCTCGGCTCCACGAGCCGATGCGGTTCGCAGCGTTGCCGGGATGACCGCGGAAGTGGTGCATCCTTCCGGGGGGGTCGTGACTTCCTCCATTGTGATTAAGGGTGAAATTCGAGGCCGCGAAGATCTCTATATCGATGGTGAAGTACAAGGCACGATTCATCTCACCGAAGGCCGGGTCACCGTCGGACCGCACGGCAAGATTTCAGCGGATGTGGATGCGCGCGAGATTCTTGTCCGAGGAAAAGTGAATGGTTCACTGCATGGCCGCGATCGCGTCGAAGTAGGGCGCACGGGCGACATCCGCGGGGACATCACGGCGTCTCGCATCAGCATCGAAGAGGGAGCGCAAATTCACAGTAAGGTAGAGATCACGCGCGGTGAGGATTCACAGAGCACTCGTGTCCTGGAGAAATCGTCCGACGCTGCTTCGGTGCCCTCCCTGGTCATGAAAACCGATAGAGATCCGTCGAACTAAGATGAGCCTATTCAGCAAATTGCGCGCCGGCAGCAGCCAGGGTATCCCTCGGCAGGGATTGCCTCAATCTCGTGGGCCTGTCGCGAATGCCGTGGCCGCTACTCCTGTGGATGGGAGGCAGGCAGGACCGGGATTAGTCCCGCACGTTTCGCGGCTTTCGAACGGGCTGAAAGAATTCCTGTTCCAACTGGAGGGCATCGGTCGTGGCCATCTGCTGGATATGGGGTCGGCACGACAGACGACCATCACCTTCTTTATCGAGCGTGGCTTCAAGGTTTACTCCGAGGACCTGCTGGTAACCTGGAAGAAATTTCTGGATGAGGACGATAAGCAAGCGCGCGAGATTCCACCCGGCGCCGATGGTCTGGAAATGACCCCGGCGGCGCGTGCCGAGCGGTTTCTGGAGAGCACCCTGCGTTATCCGCAAGATACTTTCGATGCCGTGCTGATCTGGGATCTGCTGGATTATTTGGAGAGAGATCTTGTAGCGAGGATGGTGGCGCGAATGACGTCCCTGGTTCGCGATGGCGGAGTCATACTGGCCGTCTTTCACACCTGCAAGCCGGAAGCCTTTCATCGTTATCGCGTTGTGGATGCGCAACACCTGGAGCTGATTCCCGCACCGTGCCCATTTCCCCCGCAACGCGTCTATCAGAACCGCGAAATTTCCGACCTCTTCGGCAGATTCCGTTCCTCCAAAGCTTTTGTGGGACGCGACCAGCTCCGCGAAGTCGTTTTCATCAAGTAAGCTCCCTCCGCCATCGTTTGATGCATCGCATTGGATTTCGATGCGAAGCGGCTTTTGGTAGCACAGGCCCCGACCCAGTCGGGGCCTGTGCTACTTCGGGCTATTGCCAAATCCAGCCCTTAGGAGTAGAAGAGAGTTGTAGTGCGAAAAGCCACGGAGGTGAGGATGATTCCACCGGGCTTCGAGCAGTATATAGCTTAATCACACCGCACACGCGGTGCGTACTGCTGGCGGCGCCTAAGCGACGCCGCAACAGCGAAAACAAAGCATCATAACGGGGGGCCGCCAGGCTCCCCGTTATGTTCTTGTGTAGGCGGAGTTTCCACGATTTTAGGGCCGGGCCATGCGGAACTGCCCCCGCGGGCGGCAGTTTGGATCGAGGGTCAAGAAAAAACGGGCAGTGCATCAAGTGCACTGCCCGCGCTCATTCCCCCCGGTAGAAAGTGTATCGTTCCAGATCTCGCCGAGATGCCCAGGGCAGGGTCTCCCGGCCGGCGAAACTGATCTTGGAACTACCCGCCAAACTTCGCGGACCACATCCATTGGATGAGTTCGCGTTGAAATCCAATGACATTCGCTTGCCAGATGATGGCCCAGAGCATCAAGCCCATGGTGGCGGCCGCCACGGCCAAAGCTACCCCCAGTTGCGATTCCGTTGCCGGCACGTTTAGACGGCGAATCAATTGGATCATAGGTTCCCCTCGTGCGGACGTACGCATGAACCGGCTTCCATTTAGTTCATACGCCCCAGTTGCGAGCGCTGGGACAGTCTACAAGCCGCTGGACTATGGAAAGATCTTGGCAAACACAGGGCCAAGTCGTCAGATAAATACCGCGTGTCTGTAAGTCTATAAGCCTACAAGGATTGAACGGGCCGAAGGGCAGGCCCGGATCTTATGGGCGTGCGCACAAGGCCGCAAATGTGTCCATAATTTCGCACACTGGGCTAAGGGAATTCCTTTGGTATGAAGTAATGAGAGTACTGAAACTAACTGATAATATTAAGAATAGAAGCGCTCCAGCCAGAGGGGCCCCGCGCCTCTCCGGGAATTATGTTCTTGAGCTGGGTTGGATCCAGATGTTCAGAAGCAGCATCCGGGCCAGACAGCAACACAGTCTGATCCACGGCGCTCAGCCAGGGAAGATCTTCCGGGGCTGACCCGATCCCTACGGCGCGCAATTTGATCCGGGTGGCATCACGGAACAGTTTTGTGAGCGAGCGCACTGCCCGCGCCGCATCGCATCCGGAGGAAAAATGCCAGAAGGGCTGGCCGGGGCGCGCGGTGAAACCACGCTCCTTTGCGGCCGCAACAAAACGCGCAATCGCCTGCTCGTTTGCGGAAGTGAAGAAAAAGGGTTCGTCAAATTCACGGCTGCGTGCCAGCTCGGCATCTCGCGGCGTCAATCCGGTATTTCCGGCGATCTCCCGTGCGTTCATATGATGAAAGCCCGCGACCCCGACGCCGCTCTCGCTCCCAATATCGTCGAGCATGGCGCAGGTTTCCTCATACGGGCGTCCCTGAGCCACACGAAGGTAGCGTCCGGAGCGCTCGGCCCCCGGGATCTTGATGTTGAAATAGCCATCGGGGAAAAAGATCCCACCGCCGCTTTCCGTAATGAACGGATGGCCATGCTCCATCTTGCGGCGCAGCGGCTCTATTTCCGCTCGTGTGCGTGAGGTTACCAGTATCAGAGGGATGTGATGCCGCTCCAGCTCCGACAGGGCTTCCTCAGCCCCGAAAAAGGATCCGGTGCGAGGGTCCAACAGGGCGCCTTCAAGGGCCGTGAAGATCAGATGGCGAGGAGCAAGCAAGGCAGGAAACAGTGTAACGCGATTGCATGCGGCGCGATACGGTCGTTTTCGAACGCACTATGGGTGGGCGGAACACCCCCGCGTCCCGCCCACCATAGCTGGTCCGCGCGCCTGAGCACGCGGGCTGTCCAACCCCGCTAGTTGCCCGATGCGGTTTGAGCGCCAGCGGCCTTCGGAGTGCTGATGTAACCGGTTACCTTATCTTTGCCGACCGAATTGACAACTAATTCCAACGGGCGACGGTCGTTGCCCTGATGGAAGAAGACCGGCTCGTTCACCGGCATATTCTTCTTGTCGATGTGAACATCGTCGACGATCAAAGAAACGGTGTAGCGCTTCTTGTTGAGGTTCGTGCCACGAAGTTCGACCATGAAGCTGCCAACCTTTTGCGGCTTGTTCTTGCCGTCAATGGTGAACTCGATGTAGTCCCGCTCGCCCAGTCTTCGGAGCTGTTCAACATCCTCGTGGTTGCGCGCGATCAATGTTCCCAGTTCACTGCGCGCCATTTTCAGGTCATTCTGAGTGGACTCGAGATCCGTCCGGACGCCCGTTACCCTGCCATCCACGGTCTTGACGTCATCCGTCGTGGCTTTTGTGGCCAACTCGGTTTTCACGGTGCCGTTCACCGCGGCCAGATCGGCCAGTTTCTGCTCATGCTCCGTCTTGATTGCCACCGCTTCCTCGCGCGCCTTCTTCAGGTCGCTCTGCGTGAGGCGGAGCCGCTTGGTGACCACGCTCAGGTCACTTTGCAACCCGGAGTTGGCTGTGTCGGTTTGCGTCTGATGCTGCTGTAGCTGCGCTACCTGGCTGGTGAAATCCTGTTGCAACGTCTTGACCTTGTTTTCGAGCACTTGCTGAATTTCCTGGCCCTGGGTCGAGGCGTTGTGCGCCATCACCAGCCCCACGAGAGCCACCACGCCAAGGACGGCGATCGCTGCGAGTACCCATCCAGGTGCGCCCCCGCGTCCCTCGGACGGTCGATTCAGTTCTTCTGTCATATATTCTCCTCCCCTTTGAAGTGCCAATACTAATTCTTGAATAAGCACGCGGAAGACCATGCGAACGCTGGACTGTGCGATCTGCATCGTGCTGATAGAAAAGGAGATGTCAAAAGACGCTCTTCCTGGTCCGGAGGGTGGCCGTGCAAACTTTACTTCCTACAGGAGTTTTCGGGATATACGGAATGGTTTGCGATGCCCAGGGCGTGAGGATACCACTGTCGCAATATGACGGGACGTTAACAACCGAGGGTGCCCCACGCGTTGGTTCTACGCGTAGGGGGGCACGTAAGCCCGACGTGCAGGACATCCCAATTCATCTCTTCATTTGGTGTCCGGACCACCGCCAGCGCGATGCAGAGTCCGTTTCATCCGTTCTACGAAGCCCTGCTGGCCAAGGGCATGTTACCGGCCATGGCCCAACTGACGCTGGCACGCAAAATCGCCGCGATTACCTTATGTGTTTGGAAGAAAGGAGAACCGTTCGACGCCGAGCACTTGAAGCCACAAGCAGCGTGAACGCGCCGCACCGGGCTCTTCGGTGGATGCATCATCTGCGAAGA
>JBGOZP010000031.1:0-33625 GCA_041480265.1 Terriglobia bacterium
CCGGTGATTGGTCTATTTCCACTTCCAGAACCGGCACCGCGGATTTTTCCAGGTAATGGAGCGATTCCCAGCCGCTTTCAAGGCTTATTCGGCGGATAGGTACACTGCTTTCCACTCGTATCCGCCCCATGGCTGAAGCGCATCCCGTTTCGTTCTGCGACCAATTTCCGGGAGCCAGGCGCCACCGCAGCACTGCCTTCCTCTTAAATCCCTGCACTTGGTCCAGCACAGAAAGCGTGTCAGATCTCAGAGTGACGGTCCGCTTGTGCTGTGCTCCCCAAACATCCGTGTAACTCCCCGCCCAAGATTGCTCCTCGGCGCTTGTGGTGATTGCCGGCCCTCCGGCAACCCGCACCCAGTCGCCATACAGGAACCGGCCGAGCCGGGGCATCTGATCGTGGTTGTCAAACTGCGGCAGGTTGTGGCCGGCCACGCTAGCGAGGGCCGTGGCCACGGCGCCGCCATCGGCATAGGCGTAGGTTCCACCGTCCCGCAGAAGGTTCTTTCCTTTCCACCACAAGTCGAAGTGAAGCGCATCCGCGTGCGCCGGACGGAACCGCGCGGTGGGCGCGCGGAGCAACACCCGCGCGCCTGTTCCATTGCGCATGACCACGTAGCCGCCATCGGGGAAAACGGCGCTGCTCAAATCGTTCAGCCAAGGTCGCACGGGTCCTTCAGCAGGAGCACCCAGCCAGGCCGCAGATTCGTCCCACGGACCGGATCTTAATGCTGCGCTACGGAGGAACAGGAGCGAGGCAAGCTGCAAGCATGGTCGGAAGTCCCGGTAAGCGCTCGTGTCCAGGCGGTAGGGGTGGGCCCCGTCATTGGCCCCCAGATTGGGGCCGTCGCCACTAGTAGGATCAATCATCGCCCCCAACCATCGCGTTGCGGCAGCCGCCCGTGTATAAAACTCTTCGCCGAAGGGCGCCTCCCCCATAGCGCGCCGCCATGCTTCCGCAACACTGAGAGTGTCGAGCATCACTCGATGGTAAGTGAGCGAATGCTGCGAGAAGCTGCCATCGGGCAAGACCAGCCGGCAGGCCCCACCCTCAAGCAGCTTGCGGCCTTTCTTGGCCCACCGTTGCCCGCGGTATTTCGCATCGCCCTCGCCATGCATCGCCAGCCACGTGCCACCTACGAAAAGACCCGCCGCTTCACTCGTTGCGTGATTGTTGTCCTGCGCGATGGCGTAAAACGCAGTGAGGTCAGCGCGCCGGCAATGCGCCTCAACGAAAGCCCCCAGCCCAGATCCAAGATTCTTTTCCAGGCCCGCCAGGCGCAAGGCCAGCAGCGCGTTAATCAGCCGGGTGGAGGTTTCCTGTCCGCACATCCAGTTGGGGCCGGTGTTCGGAGGATTGCACCGCCACCAGTCCTGCATCCAGAGCTGCAAGGCCCAGAGATAACGTGCGTCCCCACTGATCCGCCAGGCGCGGGCAAAGACCAGCGCCCAACTGAACCGGGATATCTCCCAGACGACTTTGATATCTCCTCCCTCGGCGCTAAAGTCCGCAATTTCGCTCCAATGCAGTGTGGGCTGCGGGCGTCGCCTATTTAGAAATGGGTTCAGAAACCAATTCGGCGGATTTCCAATCTGCTGAGCATGCACCGAAAAGTAGTTCGCCCTCCCGGTGAGCAGATCGTCGGCCTCGGTTAAAACCGAGCGGTCAGCCCATGCTGCCGGCGGCTGAGCGGCGGCGCGTGGCGAATCAACACGAAGCTCAAGCGGAACCGCTATGCCCGGTGGAAGCAGCCAGCGGTAAATCCCGGCTCGTTTGCAAATACGGTAAATCACTACGCGCACGACATTGGCGACTCCGAGCCGCAGCGCCGTGGAGAGATGGGTCATCAGCCATTGCACTGGGGGGAGCTCCGTCTGGCTGCCCGTCCTCGGGGAGCTCCGAGCAATTGTTTCATTGGGATGTCCACGTAAGCGACCACTCAATTCTTTCCATCGCTTCTGGATCCCCAGTCCCCGGCTAAAGCGCTCGGGAGCAGGTTCCATGGGACGGATATTACTGAGTGGCTCCCTAGCGGCCACGGAGTCCTTCCGCTACCTGGATGGCAACCCGGGAAACTTCAAAGATTTCCTCTGCCGGAATCGGCGAAGGCCCCCCCGACCCAACGGCTTTGAGAAACGCTTGTACACAAGCGCCATGCCCTTTGTCCTGGCGCCAGGTCCGGAAGACTCGAAACCCAGGCCACCCAAAGCCGCGCAAGACGCGGAAGTTTTCCAACTGAAGAATCCGCCCTGCGGCAAACACCTCAACACGCTCCTTCGGAAAAGAACGATGCCCGTTGGCGTAGTATTGAATGGAGGCAATCGAGCCGTCCTCAAACTCCAGTGAAATCTGCGCAGTATCCAGACTGGGCGCAACGCCGCTGCTTCCCCGCATTGCATCAGCGCTTGCACCAACAATCCGCACACCCACCAGGAAACGCGCCAGATCAATGAAGTGACAAGCCTCTCCAAGAATGCGTCCTCCGCCAACCTGCGCATCTTGGGTCCAATGATCCGGAGGAACGGCCCCCGCATTCATCAACAGGCTCACCGACTTGGGGCCTTGCGTCTTCAGCAGCATCTCGCGCATGAGCTGCACATGCGCCGAAAATCTGCGGTTGAATCCGATAAGAAAAATCGGCGCCACACTCTGCTCCGCGGACTCGGCGTAGGCAGTCTCAACCTCGGCGAGTTGCTCCCGGGTCAAGGCCAGCGGCTTTTCCACATACACATGTCGCCCGCTGCGCAGAGCTTCTGAGGCGAGCCGCGCATGGCTGTCGTGCCGCGTGGCGATGACCAGTGTGTTGATTTCCTTCTGCGCAAACAGCTCGGCGGTGCTGGTGGACGCTTTGCTGAAGCCGAACTTCTTTCCATAGTGAACGGCATTCAAGCCATTTGTGGTCACAATGGTATGCAGCTGCGCCCCGGCTTTCGCCAACGCAGGAATCAGTATCCGCCCGCCATAGTTACCAGCCCCAATGCAGCCGACCACCGCTTTCGCGCCTGCGCCGAAAAACCTAGTACCGTCGAGCACAACCGTGCGTGAGTCCGTTTTCTTTTTCGGAACCGCCTCCGGGTACTGCAACACGATGCCCAGAGAGGGCTCGCCGCTGGTCAGGATGGAATAAGCCTCGTCCGCGCGTTCGATCGGGAAGCGGTGTGTAATCAGCGGCGTCACGTTCAGGGCATTCGATGCCATCAAATCCAGAACTGCCCCGAAGTTGCGCTGCTCGGTCCAGCGCACGAACCCGATGGGGTAGTCTTGGCCTTTTTGCTCGTAGCTCGCGTCGTAACGGCCAGGACCATAGGAACAGGACACCTGGAACGTGATTTCCTTCTTGTAAAAATCTTCTCGCGAGAGCTTGAGTCCGGTGACCCCTACCAGCACAATCCTGCCGCGCCTCCGGCACATCTTGGCAGCCTGCGAAACCGGCTGGGAACTTTCCGTCGATGCCGTGATGATCACGGCGTCCACACCCCGGCCACGGGAATAATCCACGGCACGCATCACGAGATCGTTACTCGCTGACGGGTCCACGACATAGGCACCGAACTGGCGCGCCATCTCAAGCCGTTGCGGGTCGTAGTCAATGCCCATCACCCGACACCCGTGCGCGCGCAGGATCTGAACGGTCATCAGCCCGATAAGGCCCAGGCCTGTTACCACGACCGTTTCACCAAGCGTGGGCTGGGCCAGGCGCAGGCCTTGGAGGCCGATCGCACCCAGCACGGTGAAGACGGCCGATTCATCTTCGACGTTGTCGGGGATGCGTGCGCACAGGTTCTTAGGCACGCTCACTATCCCCGCATGGCTGCCATTGGAAACGACCCGATGGCCCGGCCTGAACTCGGTAACGCCTGTGCCCGCTTCGATCACCGTACCCACATTGCAGTAGCCCAGTGCCAGCGGCTGATCTAGCTTGCTGCGCACCGCGTCAATGGCTGCCATTAGACCGTCGGTGCGCACCTTATCGAACAGCATCTTGACCTTGTCGGGCTGCTCCAGTGCCCTGTCGAGCATCGAAGCACGTCCGAAGTCAAGCAGCATACGCTCGGTGCCCGCGGAGATCAGTGTGCGCTGCGTCCGGACCAGCACATGGCCCTCCTGGAGCACCGGGATTGGAGCCTCAATCAGCAGTGTTTCGCCACTACCCATGTTCAGAAGTACTTGTTGCATAGAACCTCAAGAGGGATCAGTGCGGGGTACGCGGCGAACGGGACTCCGCAGCGGGTGAAACTGCATACCATAAATATTGCCGGCGCGAACACCTGCATCATTGGGTTCTACCCCCAGCCAGCCCGCATCGCTATCGATAAATCCTTGGCACCACAATTCGACACACATCAGACTAAAAATACTGTAAGCATTGTCAGTGCGGCCCATCTCATTTTCCGACACTAACCGCGACACAGCGGCAGGATCAAAAAGCCCTCGCTTGCGGAGTCTCTCTGTCGATAGCAGATCGTGCAGCATGGTCTTTAGCGGCCCGCGCAACCAGGCACGCAGTGGCACGCCGAAGCCCATCTTCGGTCGATAAATGGCATCGTTTGGAAGGATTCCCTCCATGGCCTTTTTTAGGATCCACTTACTCTGGACCCCATGCTGCCGAAAGCGGTCGGGAATCCTGGCAGCCAACGCCACCAAGTCCGGATCAAGAAACGGCACACGCGCTTCCACACCTGCCGCCATGCTCATCTTATCGGTGTAATTAAGATTGTGGTCGGCCAGAAAATAGCCCTGCTCAAGCAGCAGCATGCGCTGCAAGGGTGTGGCCGTCGCGGGCATGCTCTGGAGGGCGGCGAGCAGGGGTTCCTCTTTCAAGGTCCGCGCGACTTCCGGCACGAAGAGGTTGCGCACCGTCTCTGCCGATGCCCAGTCAAAGTACGACGCCAGTCGCTCATCGCCCTCAACTTTGGCCGCCGTTAGCAATTTTGCTACCCGTCGCAGAAGCGGTGGCCGTCCTGGCAATCGCCTCCCGACACCAGCAAGAAAACCGCGCAACGTTCTAGGCATGCGATCCCAAACCGCACTCAGACCCAGGGCGCGATGCCGCCGATAACCGGTAAACAGATCGTCGCCGCCTGCGCCGGACAGCAAAACCTTAATCCCGTGCTGCCGCGCCAGCCGGCTGATGAATAGCACATTAAGTCCAGAGAAATCCGCCTGCGGTTCATCGAGCTGCCAGACCATGCGCGCCAGTTCCCCAGCCATCCCCGAATCCACGCGCACCACGTGCAAGTCCACATCCAAGTGTTTGGCAACGCGCTCGGCATAGGGAAGATCGCGCTCGAAGCCTTCCTCCTTCGCCAGTTTTTCTCCAAAATCAATAGTAAAACACTGAAGTCTTCCCGTCGCGTGTTGGCGCGCATAAGCCACAACCGCGCTGGAATCCAATCCACCGGACAGAAATGCCCCCAGAGGAACATCGGAAACCATCTGTCGCTCGACCGCATTGGCTAAAACCCGCCGGACATCGACGGTCCAGTCCGCAATGGACGGTGACATGTCGGGGCCTGGTGCCGGAAGCGCATAGTGCCGCCAACGTTTGACGATGCGCCCTTCGCAAACGATCAGCGCCGTGCCCGGTTCCAGCTTGTGCACATCTGCCAGCGGCGTGCGCGGCGCCGGGCACCATAGGTATCGTACATAGTGCGCCAGCGCTTGCGGATCCAGTGTACGTGGCACCCACGGGAAACACAGCAACGCCTTGATCTCGCTGGCAAATGCAAAAGCGCCACCGGATTCGCTAAAGTACAGTGGCTTAACCCCCATTCCGTCGCGAGCCACGAACAGTGATTTCGAACGTGCGTCCCATATCGCAAAGGTGTAGATGCCGTTCAACTTCTCCAGCAACGCCGTGCCATGTTCCAGATACAGCGCCAGCAGTACCTCTGTGTCGCAGTGCGTACAAAAAGCATACCCCCGTGTCTGCAGCCCGGCACGCAATTCCCGGAAATTATAGATTTCACCATTGAAAGTGATTACCACCTGGCCATCAGCCGCCGCCATCGGCTGCGCGCCATCCGGCGTTGGGTCCAGAATGGCCAGCCGGGTATGAAACAATGATACCGAACCACAAGCGGAATTGTACCGCCCGCGCCCGTCGGGACCTCGATGGCCGATTCGGTCGAGCACCGCGTCCGAAACCTCAACTGCCGGGCGCCCGGAAAAACCTGCTATTCCACACACGCGCTGAAGTTTCTCCCCCTGGTCTGGCTCAGTACTGCATAACACATGGATCGGGTTTGCTGGAATCTATGCTCAAAAACAGAGCACTCGGCGGCGACGCCATGCGACCCACCTCGCGGTCGCCGGCTCGACGGTCGCAACCAAACGAAGAATCGTGATCATCTCAGCACTCCTTTGCGCGCGTGGATCGTCAAGCCCAGGCCCCAGCGATTCCCGAGCAACCGAATCAGCGGGCGCGGATAAAGCGCGTAGCACAACGTCCAGAATCGGCCGGCATTCCGCTGCGATCTCTTGTTCAACAGCAGATCCCCGGCGCTCAGCCACGTCCGGATCTCGACGTCTTGAAATTGCCGCACGAGCCGCGCGGCCTCCCCGCGCGTGTACGCCTTCGTGCCTGGAGATTCGAGATGATCGGCGACGCTTCGCCGCAACCCCTTTCCGCGCCATACCCCGCGCGTAAGCCACACCAACAAGGCGCATACAGACCGGCGATGGTAGATCAATATTTTTAGTTCGCCGCCAGGTTTCAGAACGCGGTATGCCTCGCCGATGGCTTTTTCGGTGTCCGGCGTGTGGTGCAGGCAACCCCAGGAGTAGTACAGGTCCATGGAGTTGTCGGGCAAGTCCAGTGCTTCCGCATCGCCTTGTCGCGCGTCGGCGAAACCATGCCGCGGCTCGAAGGAAAGCCGTGCCAGGATGTGGGCGATGGATGCCGCCGTCAGATCGCGGCCATGCGCGGCCGCACCAGCGCGGACCCAGCGGATAAAGTCCGCTCCCGTGCCGAGTCCCACTTCCAGCACTTGCTTCCCCGCATACCGGTCAAATCCGGCAAATTCGGGGATCATCCAATCCAGCCGGTAGCGCTCGGCGTCAATGGCGCGGTAGAATTCGGCCCCCTCGCCTCTTCCGTAGCGCTGTCCGCAAGATTCCTTTTCCCAGTGCGCTCGAACGGCGCGTTTGAGGTTTTCCACTGGTTGTTTGATGTCTTCCGCTTCGTGAATCAAGTATTCTCCATTTAACTCCAACCGGACTGCTCCTGAAAGTAGCCGTCCTGATCCATTTCGCAAGGGTTCAACCGATTACTTTCACGTATTGTCGGTAAATCTTATGTGCATCGCGCGCCGCGTGCCAAGCTCTCCTATGGCCAAGTGCGCCCATGGCCACGTTAAAGTGATGCAGGACTTTAATGGACGGCTCGTAGTAAATGCGCAAGCCTTTGTCGCTCAGTTGTTTGCTCAAAAAGTACTCCTCGGCCATCAGGAATGTCGGCGCCCACAACTCTTCAAAATGCCGGAAGAACACGGGGCCGAGCACGTAGCAAGCCCCAAGACCGAGGTAGATTTCCTGCGCTATCTCATGCTGGGTCTGGTCCCGCCTCTCGGTAAAGCTCCGGCTGGCCTTCGCCAGTTCTCGGACGGCGATCGCCAAATAATAGTTTGCATAGTACAGGTCGTAAATGAACTCGCGAAACTTGCTGATTTTCGTGATGACATGCGGATTTTGATGGACGCCATCCAGCGTTACGATGTCCGGTGAAACCACCGCATACTTCTCCAGCGTGGACAAGTTTCTGTGGATGGACTCACCAAAATCGGCCGGGAACACCAAGTCGTTGTTTCCTACAACCATGATTTTGATATCCGGTTGACTGGCTCTCAGGTGCCGGATGCCTAGATTCAGGCCCCTGAAATATCCCACGTTTTCCTTGTTCAATATCAATTCAACGTGCTGGAATTCACTGGCAAGGTTTTTCAGTGCCTCGACGTTCTTGCTGTCCGAATTGTTGTCCACCACAACAATTCGATACTCATCCCCGCCATCTCTCAGCAGCGAGCACACTGCTTCCCGCGTGTAGGCCGAGTTGTTGTAGTTGGTACACACATAGCCGATCTTCATCCCGCGCGCTCCACGTACCGCCCTTCCCTGCGCCGCGCGTAGTCCCACATGCCCCGTGCGATGGCGCGATAACTGGCCAGCGGACTGACGTCCAGAAAGCCGATGAAGAGCAGACGGAGCGTTAAGGAAAGCCCCAACTTAAAAATGAACCCGGGGAATTGGAACAGATACCGTTCCGCCATGTACATGTAATTCCGGTACATGTAGTAGCGCCGAACCGGCGAATGCCGGGCGTAGTACTTCCGGACGGCCTGGGGCAGTTCGACGGAGTCGCCCAGTTGGTGCTCCATCAATGCCGCCGGCACGCGATGTACCGCGTAACCGGCCCGCCGGAGCCGCAGACAGAAATCGAAGTCGATGTAGTCTACGAAGAAGCCCTCGTCATACAGTCCGATCTGATCGAACACGCTAACGCGCACGAGGTTGCCCGAGGTAATCGCACAACTGATCACCACGCCGAGAGCATCTTTTCTCCGGCTGCTGGTGGTGATCCGCGGCGCCAGACACACCCGCCCTGGATACTGCTCGAGCGCCACCCGGTACATCTCGATGAAGGAGCGATCGACCACACTGTCCTGGTCCATTGTCAGCAGCCAGATGCAGCCCATCTGCCGCGCGCACTGCACCCCGCGATTCAACGCGTACCCAACGCCCCGGTTTTCCCCCAAACGCTCGACGCTGATGCCCGGCTCACGCTCCAGCGACTCCAGCACACCCAGCGACTCCGCCTCCGACCCGTTGTCCACGATGTGCACGTGCCCCACCTGCCTTCGTAGCGCCTCCACGGTCTGCCTGGTCTTCTGCAGCCCGTTGTAACTGACGACCACCGATAGCACGTCCACGGAATTCATGAACCCTGGCGGTCGGACTCTCCCGGCATTTGGGAAAGGATCGTGCGCGCGGCGTATGGATTCTGCGCGCAACGCGCTCAACACATCTGTTACGCTGCCGGCCTTGCAAATGCTCGCGACGCGTTTGAGAATCAAAGCGCCACTCCCGCTGTCGATTTGGGCTGATCGAAGCCACGCCGGAATGTGGAGAGATAAGGCAGCAGGCCGGCAAAGAAGAGAAAGTCGAATGAACCGAAGTATGGATTCGAATAGGCGCCGACGAGCACGGAACAAAACGCAACGAGCAGTCCAAACGGGGTAGCCGACCCATCCTTGAACTGGCGTAACAGCCGAACGACCCTGGCGAAGTAGAGAGAAAAAAGCAGACCGAGAACCGTCACCCCGACTGTGCCTAGGTTGAAGAGCATCTGATGGTAGGTGAGTTCGTATGTCCATGGCCGGTCGTCACTTCGACTGTAACCGGCGTAGGCTCCAAATCCCGAGCCGAATACAGGCGATTTCATGAAGCCGTCTATCAGGTACGGCCCCTGAATCGTTCGTTCGTCCTCTGATGAAAAAGCCTGTTTGAGATGACTAATAGACCCAACATCCAGCGCACTATCGGGAAGAATCAACAGCATGCTCAGCCCGACGACACTTGCAGCGGCGCAAACGAATATAAAATGCTTCCCGCCAGATTTGATCAAGCTATAGCTGCCTGTGAGACTGGACAGGAGGAGAATGGCACATGGCGTCAGGGCGACCACGATCCACAAGGCCCGCCGGCCCGATACCACCACGAGGATAAGCGACAGCACCAGCGCCAGCTTCGTGAGCATGGCGTTCGATTTACCCGCATCAGCGCGGAACTGTAGGGACAGCAGGTACGGCGCGATCAGGAACATGACGCCGATATTATGGCTGGTAATCTGGATGTAGCCGTCCCCGAACCCGCTTTGCATGACGAGCTCCTGCCGAATGCCGTCTGAAATAAGACCCAGGCCGTAGAATTGATCGTACAGCCCCACAAGATTGATCACGGGGATCACAATGCCCGCTATAACCATCGCGGTGTGCATGACCTGCAGCGATGGCCCCGTCCTGAGAAGCGTGTACAGGACGACAAAGGCGGCGCTCCAAACCACGTAAAGCCTCAAAGCATCGAAAACGCCTTGAAGATAGTTGGCAGGGTGAAGCAGCCCTACAAATGCCCACACCAGACCGGCGACGCCAATCCACAGATAGAACCACACGAGTCGCCGATAGACGACAATCCGTGTCCTCCTAAGGTAGACATGCACCATGCAGACAAGAAGGAACAGCGCTAGGAAAAAGAGTTTGATGGCCACATACGACTGCACCAGCGTCGCCATGGACGCAATGAACATCACGGCAGACCCAGTGATCCACCGCCCATCCCTGAGCGGCCGAGCAATGCCTGCGGCCGTCATGAGAGATTCTTTCCTGCGAGCCATTGCGAGTGCTGCCGGCAGGGCGCGGGCCATAAAAGGACGCTACAGTGAAGCAGCACATAAGCATCGGAGATGACCATCAGCCACGCGAGCGCGATCGGCGTCGCGGCCTTCCATATCAGGAGCGCCCCCGCGAGCACAACGTAGAGGATGGCCCCGAAGACGGCCGACGAATTTGCCACATCTCTGCGGCCGAGGGCAGCGGCCAGCGGATAGCTTGATATCATGGCGGGCACATGGAATATCATGTTAGCTTCGCTATCATGACAAAGAGCGCCAGGTGCCGCATTCGCTCGATGCCAGAGAAGAACCAGATCGACTGGAGCGCATGGCCGGGCAGCGGGAGCATCGTCAGCAGGAACAGCGCTGAATAGCTCGCATATCCTTGAGTTGAACCAGCTTATCCAGCAGGACCTTCACGATCCTCTCAGCAGACCTTCCGTCCCACAACTCAGGCCGGTGCCCCTGCTTTCCCTCGCCACGCAAAATTCGACGGGCCTCATCGACAATCCGTTTCTCGTCGGTGCCGGCCAGGGTATTGGATCCTTCTGTGATGGTTACCGGGCGCTCGGTATTTTCTCGCAAAGTGATGCAGGGTATGCCCAGTGCTGTGGTTTCTTCCTGCAATCCTCCGCTATCTGTGAGAACGATGGTGGCATCCTTCCAGAGGTTGAGAAAATCCATATAGGGCAGAGGAAGAAGCAAAGTTACATTGGTGCCGAGATCGATCCCGAACTTTTCCATATTGCTCCGGGTTCTGGGATGCACGGGGAAGACCAGCGGCAACTCCTGGGAGATGGTACGCAGCCCGTTGGCCAGCCGGAGGAAAACTTCCCTGCGGTCAACATTGGAAGGCCGGTGCAGTGTCACAACGCCAAATTTGCCGTGCAACCGCTTGAATGCCATCCCCTCACCATCCACCAGGGGATGACACAAGAGTTTTTTCTGTTGAAAGAAGAGGTTGTCGACCATGACATTCCCCACGGAGTACACCGCACTGGCCGCCTTGCCCTCCGCAAGCAAATTCTCCCGACCACTGGGCTCGGTCACAAAGAACCAGTCAGCGATGGCATCGGTCACCAAGCGGTTTATCTCTTCTGGCATGGCCCTGTCGCCGCTGCGCAGTCCTGCCTCCACGTGGGCCACCGGGATGCACAGTTTCTTCGCCACGATCGAGCATGCCAGCGTGGAGTTAACGTCACCGACCACCATGACCGCATCCGGTGTCTCCTTTTGGCATAACTGTTCAAACGCGACCATGATCTTCGCCGTCTGCTGCGCGTGACTGCCCCCACCCGCTTCCATGTGATAGGCAGGCGTGGGTATCCCCAGCTCTTCAAAGAACACAGCGCTCATCTCGCGGTCGTAGTGCTGACCCGTATGGACGATGCGGTACGACAGCTGTCCGGCATGCCGGTCAAGCGCCCGCACGATGGGCGCCAGCTTCATGAAGTTGGGCCGCGCGCCCGCTACCAGATAGATCATGTTCATCGGCGCTGTCCGTTCCCTTAAATAAGCTCGGCTGCCTTAAATGGAATTAGATCGTGAATGATGCACTCAGAGGTTCTTAGAAAGACCTTAAGAGCCTGCCGTGTGCAATCGCGCCGTTCCGATTCTTTCTGAACAGAATCCGAAATTCTCTCGAAGATCGAGCAGGTGAACCTTAGATCAAAGTGAAGTGAGGAATCGGCACAACGAACCTGCCGCCAGAAAGCAGGTAGCTCTTCTCCCGTGCTCGAAATTCCTCTAAAAAGTGCCAGGGCAATACAAGGAAGCAATCCGGCTTGGCAGCCCGTGCTTCTTCTTCCGAGACGATGGGGATACGCGTTCCTACTGTCACCTTACCCCACTTGTCCGGGTTGCGCTCGGCGGCAGCGCTGATCAAGGAACCATCCAGCCCGAAGTACTGGAGCATGGTGTTGCCTTTGGTCGAGGCCCCATAGACGTACACCTTTTTCCCCCGTCCCACCTGGTCTTTGACGAACGCCAGCACATCCTCCTTGATTCGTTGCACCCAGAGGGCGAATTCGCTATAGGTTGCGGTCTCGTTTAAGGCCAGTGCGGCCTCCTGCTCGCGGAGCGCACGCACGCGTTCGGATGCCCGCTCGCGAACTTCGGCATCACCGAACGCGCTTTCCGCCGCGGCACTGTTTCGGACGTAAGCACGGAAGCTGCCCCCGTTGACATCGTTCAATTCCACGTCCGCCAGCGTGAAATCATGGAGCTTGAGGAGGTATTCAAACGAGCGCAAGGAATAGTATTCCAAGTGCTCATGGCAAATATTTCCGAATTCATGCTGCTGGAGCATCAGCGGGAGGTAACTCATCTGCACGACCCACAGCCCATCCGGATGCATAACCTTCTTGACATCGGCGACAAATCGGTTGGGATCCTCCAGGTCGTAGAACATGGCGATGGAGGTGACGACTTTGGGGCGATGTTTGCTCAGCTCGGGATCTCTGTAAAAAACTTCGGACTCAAAAAATCCGGTATCCAGTTTGTCCGCCACTTTTCGCGAGAAGACCGCCAGATTCTCGGCGGGATCAAAACCGATTCGGTATATCCCATCCGTCTTATAGGAGGCAAGCAAAGTGCCATCGTTGCAACCGATGTCCAGGACGGAGTCTCCCTTTTCGAGGTGGATCAGTGATTCGGCCTTATTGGCGATATCAGCCAGCGCACTGCGCATCGTTTGATTCGTGCCCGAACGGTACCAATAGTTCTTGTACATCGCTTCGGCCGGGACCGTGTGCTTCAACTGCAGAAGTCCGCAACGGCCGCAGAGGACAAGCTCCAGAGGCGCCTTGGGGCCGTCTGGCTGTTCAGGAGAAACAAAGTTGGAGACGTACTGTTCTCCCAGAGAGAAAATGGGGGTGACTGGGTTTTGGCACACTCGACAGGTGGTTCTTGTTATCATATGTCTCTTTCCGTTATTTACATGTTTCTTTGTGGGGATCTATTTTGCTTGCTCCACAACAAGTTCAATCCCACAGGTTCGTCATAACCCACATCTCGCAGCCTTCTCGTGCCGCTGTAGATCCCGGACAGCTCTTAGGTCTGCGTCCACCATCATTCCTACCAATTCTTGGAAAGTGACGGTCGGTTCCCAGCCCAATACACTGTGTGCCTTTTCTGGGTTCCCCACCAGCAGGGCAATTTCCGGCTGCCGGTAATTTGCGAAGTCTTCCTTTACAAACTCCCTGTAATCCATCCCCGCGTGCGCGAACGCCAGTTCGCAGAAGTCGCGCACGGAGTGAGTCTCTCCGGTCGCGATGACGTAGTCATCCGGCTTTGGTTGTTGCGTCATCAGCCACATCGCCCGCACGTAGTCACCCGCGAACCCCCAGTCCCGCCGGGCCTCGATGTTACCCAGCCGAAGTTCCCTGGCTAGCCCCAGCTTGATTCTTGCCACCGCGTGGGTGATTTTGCGACTGACAAGCTCCACCCCCCGGCGCGGGCTCTCGTGATTATAAAGAATGCTGGAACAGGCAAACATTTTATGGTGCTCGCGATAGTTAGCGGTTATCCAGTGGCCATAGGCCTTGGCTACCCCGTATGGATTGCGAGGACGGATGGGCGTTGCTTCAGTCTGCGGCGCTTCCGCCGCATTTCCGAACATCTCGCTGCTGGACGCCTGGATGAATCGCGCTTCGCGATCGATTCTGCGAATAGCCTCCAGTATCCGTGCTACGGTGAGTGCGTTTAGTTCTCCGGTCTGCACAGGTTGTGTCCACAATTCGCTGCTCGACGCACGCGCGGCCAAGTTGTAAACCTCATCCGGCTCGTACTTGCACAGGATGTCTTCCACCAGCCCCTGGTCCAGCAGGTCAGCCTCAACGATTTCCAGCCTTTCACGAATGTGGAGGATGCGGTTCAGGTCAGTCTTTCGATTCGATATGGTGCCTACGACATGGTAACCCTTCAAGAGGAGAAACTCAGCGAGGTACGACCCATCCTGGCCGTTCACTCCAGTAATCAGTGCAGTGGGCATAACCTACGCGGGAACTCTTCGTTGCGGATCGGCACCAGCCAAGGCTTGCGCCGCAGAACTCTTCGCACCGAATCGCGGAAACTATCTCATGGAAAGTCCGCGTGCGCTGTTCCGTGGACGCTGCTTGCGCCATTTCAACCAATAGAATGGGCTATTCTCAAGATCCAAAACCACAAGCATCCGGCCAGGCTGCCAATAGAAGGCATGGTAGTAAATGATGCCCAGGAAGTTCGCAGCCCAACCTGGAAATTGAGCGATTGCCTTTGCCACAGCACGAGTCCAAGAGGAATCCAAACGTGGCTCCAGCCACTTAAGGTATTCCTTTGTCGTGAAAGTGCCTTTGGCTCTATGAAGCATAAGGAGTTTCATTCTCCGCCACGGCTCTTTGGGACAGGCTTGAAGTTTGGCTGAGTCCGAATAGCCGGGAAAAGACCAGACCAGGTCAGGCCATTTGAACATCCATATTTCGAAATACTTGGCAAGCCACATGGCATTGCCGTAACGAATGGTGATTAAGGGTTTGGCGATGACGAGGGTATCTTCTGGAAGCGGGCTTTGAAAGATGACGCCGGCGTGCACAAAATAGGAACCGAAATACTTCTCTTTTTCTCGCGCATTCCATAACGCGCGCTTGATCACGACGCCGCCGATAAAAGTCAGATACGCGCTGATTTCCGTTAATAGGAGCTCTTTTTCGGCTGGCTTGTAAATCCGGTCCGCGCTCAACTGGAGTCTTTTGGGCTCCAGCAACTTCGATAGGTCGGCATTTCGCACCTCGGCGTTGACGATAATCAGTCCATATTGGCCCTTCATGGCATCCAAGACCGCCTGTATCGCTCCGGGTTTTAGGAGGTCGTCGTCACTAAAGAGCCAGCAGTATGCGCCATGGGCCATCGCCACCGCCTCGGCGAAGTCGTGATCCACGCCCAGGTTCGCATTCTGGCGATAGTAGCACAGCCGGGGAAAACGCTCTTGATACTGCCGGATAACGGCTTCGGTGTTGTCGGTGGAAGCGCCATCTACAATTACAATTTCAACCTCTTCTGTTGCCTGGCAAATGATACTTTCCAGTGTCGCGGCAATGAATGCCCCCCGGTTGAGGGTCGCAATGCAAAATGAAAGGTTGATATTATTCACGTTTTTCAAACTCCAAGGCGATCACACCTTCTCCTGGCAGTTCACCAAGCTCTCTAAAATAGCAAAAGTCCTGTCCCATCATGTAAGGCTCTCGCCAGAAAGGATAATGCGGGTCAGCCATCTTTCGGTCCAGATTTCCGCGAAGAGTGCCAGGAGACTTCTCTCCATAAATCACGCGCTGGCGTGGCTGGCCTGTGATGGAGAAAATCTTCTCCTCAAGTAATCGTTGGTCATACAAGCGCTGAAAGAAGAAGTAACCCTCTTCGTCGGGTGCGAGCAAGCCATACTCATTTCTATCGATGTATTGCTCTGAAGCCTGGGCGGCGCACGGCAACGTCAAAAGCAACCTACCTCCTGGCTTTAGCAAATCCCACATCTTCTGAACAGCCTGGGTGTCTTGCGGGATGTGCTCCACTACCGAAATGCTGGTGACCACGTCAAACGATCCAGTCTCAAATGGGGCAGCGCAAATTAGGCATCCACGAAGATTACAGCGTTTCGCAAGGCTCAGGGCTTGAACCAAGCTGGCGGTGGAAGTCAGGTCTGTGGCGTCCGGGTTCAACAACTCAGCAAAGAGTTCGTACTTCTTGATGCTGAGAATGATCGGGAATAGGCGCGGGGACGAGACATCGAGATAGCGGTGGATGGACAGCTTCGACAGGGCATCCCACATGAAGGCAAATTCAAAATAACGAGTGGAATCCATTGGGCAGAAGAGCAAGGAATAGATTTGCGCATAGGAGATAGGCGCTTTATGGTTGAAAAGTAAGCGAAGACCCAGCCGGGCACAGCCGAGGCGGAACCTCAGGCCGGGTACATGGTAACGGTGGGCCAGAAGCCAGTAAACGGGCGACAAAACGCTTCCGGCCAACGCTCGCGTGACCTTCCTCCACCAAGACAGTCTCCTGACGGGAGGTACGTGGATGTAAGTTTTTCTACAAACTCCAGTGTTTGTGGTCATTCTCAATTGTGCATGGGCGCCCATGTTCAGATCCCCAGCCCGCTTTCCTTCGTTTGCTAAAGCGTGCGCAATTTAAAACGAAAGTAATCGATCGTGCACTAAGCCAGCATTTCAACTTCTCAGGCGTAGCCCAGCCGTATCTTCGAAAGTTCCGCCAGCAAACGACTCCTAATTTGCGGTGCGGCAAACGCGCCGGCAACCAGGGCGCCGAAGAACACAACGGAGAGACTGACAACGGCCACCCCGGGCGACATCGGTCGGGTAATCAGCGCACGCCCTAGCCCAGCCACTAGGAGCACCGCTACCAATGACAGTCCTATATCCTCAGTAAACCACAGACCCGTTTCCCCTCTCAACAGGCGCCGATGGGTAACCGGAACCGCTATCGCCATATAGATGCAATTTAATGCGACCCACACCGACGCGGCACCGACAGCGCCATAGTGCGTGGCCATAAACCAAATCGCTGGGACCAGCGTGACTGTCAGGAATATGTTGATCCGCAATCCGATACTCGTCCAGCCATGTGCCAATTGCAGGGCGTAGGGCAGATGCATCATTCCATTGATCGCCGTTCCGACGACCAGGACGGATGCAATCGGTCCGGCAATGCGAGCGACTTCAGCGTTCCTGGTCCACAATTGCAGGATGTCAGTGGAAAACAGCGCCAACACAGCTGCCAACGGCAAAATGAGCGCCGCCATCAATTGAGTGCAGCGATGGTAAAGGTGCTTGAGTGCTTCTTCGTTGCCCCCCGCCACCAAAGCTGAAAAGCGGGTGAACATCGTATTGAAGACCGACCCGACGATCATGGATAGACCCGCCCCGAACATCCCTGCGAGGGTGTAATAGCCAAATACCTTCAAGCTGAGCAACTTACTGAGGATCACCTTATCTGTTTGGGTCAGAATCAAGGCGCTGGCAGTGATGCCGCTCATTCCGGCGGCGAAGCGCCAGATGTTCCGCACTTGGCGCAAGTCGAACCGAGGAGGACGCGTCGCCGGGGGTAGACTCTTCCAGAGAAACATTGCCAAGAGAATAGCCCTAGCGGCATTCACCGCGGCAAGCCACAGAAACAAAGCTTGAATCGTCGGTGAGATGCGCCAGAGGATGAGAACAGCTCCTCCGTTTGAGAGAGTGGAAAAGAAAATGGCGAGACCGTTATACAGAACTTGCCGGCCAAGGCCCATCAACCCGCCCTGGTAAAAACTCGCGGGCCATTGGAACACCGCCAGAACTCCCATGAGCATAATGGTATGCTGGACATCGCGGACAGGGATGGCCCCGGCTTTGATCCAGTGCGACGCAATCACCGGAGCTGCTGCCAACATCACTGCACCAATCGCGATTCCGATCAACCAGTAGCATATTTCCAGGGTGCGCACCAGATCGCGAGCTTCCCCGGCTTTTTCGGGCTGGACCGAATAACGCGCCATCTCCCGGTTCATGGTCGGGCTCAGACCAAAATCTAGAACTTGAAGGACAGCCTGCAGCATAAAGTAAAAACCAATCAGCCCATACGCCTCAATCCCCAAAAATCTAAGGTAAAGAGGAACACAGGCAATCTGCACAAGAAACGACCAGCCGACCCCGGCGAAATTTGCTGCCAAGTCCAGCTTGAAACCTGATGCCGGTTTGATTTTCCAGTGCAGTTTCATGTAAGACGAGAAGGCCTCAAGAACGATTGCCTGCCCATAATGGCCACAGCAATCCGGGCGAAAAAAAACTTTCGAGGCGAGTATACCTGTGGCCTCCAGGCATTTGTGCGGCGCTTTGAGTAAGTCCCGTGCCGTCTCGAAACCGATTCGGCTCCCTCGATGCTCACAGAGACAAGGCCCCGCGAATTGTTACGGAGAAATGCGCCGCCCATCTCTTCAATCGCGAGCCACGGATTCCCGAACAAGCCGGCCATCGAGCTGGTCCTGGAGCAACTTCCAGTCGGCGTCGACCATCAGCCGGACCAATTCGTGAAACTTTACCTGGGGCCTCCAGCCGAACGCACGTTCCGCCTTGCCGGCGTCGCCCTGCAGGACATCGACTTCCGTGGGGCGAAAATAGGCGGGGTCTATTTCGACGTACTTCTTCCAATCGAGGCCGGCATAGTTAAAGGCAGACTCGACAAACTCGCGCACGCTATGAGTTTCACCGGTGGCCACGACAAAGTCTTCTGGTTTGTCCAACTGCATCATGCGCCACATTGCTTCCACATACTCGGGCGCATAGCCCCAGTCCCGCAGGGCCTCTAGATTTCCGAGAAAGAGATGGTCCTGTATTCCGGCACGGATGCGCGCAAGGGCCCGGGTTATCTTTCGGCTCACAAAGGTTTCTCCCCTGCGCGGAGACTCATGATTGAAAAGGATCCCATTGCAAGCGAACAGCCCGTATCCTTCCCTGTAATTCACGGTCATCCAATGGGCATAGACTTTGGAGCAAGCATAAGGGCTGCAGGGCCGGAACGGCGTCGTCTCCCGCTGGGGAACCTCGGTTGCCTTGCCAAACATTTCGCTGCTGGATGCCTGATAGAACTTGGCCTGGATACCGGTTTCCCGGATGGCTTCCAACAAGCGGGTCGTCCCCAGCGCGCTGATATCGCCTGTATACTCCGGGATCTCAAAACTGACCTTCACATGGCTCTGGGCACCCAAGTGATAGATCTCATCCGGTTGGAGCCGATAGAGCAGCTTGATCAGACTGGTGGAATCGGCAAGGTCCGCAAAATGCAGAAGCAAGCGGGCGTCGCCCTCGTGCCAGTCAGGCAGAATGGAATCAATGCGCGCGGTGTTGAAGCTGCTCGAGCGCCGCTTTATGCCGTGAACCTGATACCCCTTGGAAAGCAGGAGTTCCGCCAAATAGGAGCCATCTTGTCCCGTAATGCCGGTAATCAGGGCCTTTTTTGTCATGACTTACGTTCTCCTCGATCGTTCCCTGTGAAAAAGTTGCAAAAACTCACCGTTCCTAGACGAGGGGCATCAGGTCGCCATCCGAGATCTCCACGGACATCGAGCGCATGATCAGTTCCAGCGAGACGACGAAGCGCAGCTGTTTCTTCTTGCGCACGATGATCCCTTCCATCCCCGCCAGCGGGCCGTGGACGACGCGGACGCGGCGGCCGACGGTGAGAAACGGATGCGGCTCGGCACGCAATTGCCCGTCCATGCCTGCGCGCAGGATCTCCACCTGCTCGTCCGGCAGCGCCGCGGGCAAACCGCCAAAGCCCACTAGCCGCACCACGCTGGGCACCTGCAAGACGCGCAGCCGCTCCCGCAGCGCCAGCCGCACAAACACGTATCCCGGAAACAGCGGCATCTCGATCCGCACTCGCCGGTCTTTCCACCGCCGCACCGAAGAGTACAGCGGCAGAAAATGCTCCACCGCGCGCTGCGAAAACTGCTCGGCCACGCGCTTCTCGTGCTGCGCGCAGGTGTAGGCGGCGTACCAGTGCG
This sequence comes from Terriglobia bacterium, assembly GCA_041480265.1. GTDB lineage: Bacteria > Acidobacteriota > Terriglobia > Acidiferrales > UBA7541 > Palsa-360. Next base: position 19,919 of record JBGOZP010000031.1, read on the forward strand.
GCTCGGCCTGCGCGGCCTGCTCGCCCTGCAAAATCGCATGCGCTGCGCCTGCCGCCAAACGCAGCGATCCAGTGGATGCGATTGCTCTTGTTATCGCGCTTGTTGTTGTGGTTGTCGTCATCAGCCTCGTTCCTCGCATTGAAGCCCAGATACAGCTTCGCCCCGTCAGCCACAGGGCCATTTTCCACTTAACCCATTCCGCTACAACTACTTACAGGCGATCCGACGACTCTTCCGCGGACTTCGCGGAATCGCTCCGCCGCACCACCCGCAGCCAGACCTGATGTGTCATCGCCTGCACGCGCGAGCCATTCGGCGGCGCCCACGGCATCTGCGCATTCATGGTCTGGAAAACTTCCGTCGCAAACACTTTTCCCGGATCGTCGGCCGCAACTTCCTGCCAGCGCGCCCGCCCCAGCACCCACACCACGGCGCCGGCCAATCCGAAAAACGCACACAACTCCGCGATGAACAGCCGCGGCGGATACGATTTCCGCTCCGGCACGGTGGCCGCATCGAGCACTTTCACGCTGGGCGTTTCCTTGGCTTCCTGCACCTTGGCCAGTTCGTATTGCTGAGTCAGCGTCTCGTAGACGGCTTCCTGAATCTTGGTGCGGCGGTAGAGATTGCCGTAGGTCACGCCGAGAATGGGCAGCTTGCGGATCGAGGGATACATGGACTTTTCGCTCCCGCCCGCCGCCGCCGAATCGCCTTCGCTGCCGCCCATCTTCGCCAGTTGCTGCTTCAACTCCCCAATGCGCGCGCGCAACGCGCGCACACGAACGTTGTTGCCGGTGTAGATTTGCTCCAGCCCGCTCAGTTCCGACTGCGCGGCAATCATTTGGCCCTGCAGTGTCGCCGCCGCTTCGACCATGGCCCGGCCCTGCTCCTTGATGTCAATCGCGCCGCTGCGGCTGGAGAACTGGCTGAACTCCTGCGCCGCCTGGTCCAGATCCAGCTTCACCGCTTTCAGCCGCTCTTCCAGAAATACCCGTTCGCGCCGCGCCGACGAGGTGGAAAGCTCGGCCACCAGCCGGTCCAGCTCTTCGACGTTAGCCTGCGCGAGAGCCGCGGAACGCCGCGCATCTCCGTCGGTCACGGTGATGGTGATGATTCCGCTTTTGCGGTCTTCCGCGATGGAGGTGTTCTCGGAAAGCTTTCGCCGGGCGTCTTCTTCGAGGCTCGCCGAGTACACCTTCTTCAGATTGAATCGTTCGATCAGGCGGTCTTCCACCGTCCGGCTGCGCAGGATGCCGATGAACAGCGCACCGGAACTCTTCATACCTAGCAGGTCGCCAGCGGCGGCTCCCAATCCGCTGCCAGTGCGCGCGCTCATCGCCGCAAGCATGGCCATACCCGAGCTGGACTGGCTGTCCGGCGGCATCAATTGCGTGGAAGCCTGATACTGCTTGGGCAGATAAAACGCGAAGAGCAGCCCCGCCGCCAAACTCGCCAGGACCGCGCGGGTCAGGAAGCGCCGTTCGCTCCACAGCAGGCGCAGCCGCGCGATGGCGTGCTCGCGAGCGCGGCCCAGATCGAAATCGTTCTCCTCAACCGCCTCCACGGGCGTCGGGGGCGGAACAGCTTTCGTTTGCAATTTGGTTCCCGTCTGCATCACTGGCGAATTCCTCGCGACACGTTCCTCGTCATCAACGTTTTCCCATCCGCCCCGGCGAATAACTCAGCTCAAGCGATGCGCTGACATTGCTGGCCCGCTCGAGCGACAGCGCCGGGTACTGCAACCGCTCCACCTGCAGGAAACTCTTGATCCACAATCCGGATTTGAGCTGCTGTTCGTGTTGCACTCCGTAATCGTTCCAGTGCGCTCCTCCAGGCATAAACGTGGGACTCACCTGCATGCGCTTGAAGCTCAGTTGCAGACGGCTGGTGGGCGAAAACCAGTGCGTGGCGGAGGCCTGAACCATCTGGGCATCGCGCCCCATCGCATTCCCCAGAATCATCCCCTCATTCGTGTAGCCATTCTTGTAATCGCCATGAAAATAATGATAGAGACCGTTGTTGATCAGCGGCCACGTGTCCAGCGGAGAGTCGGTGTATCCACTCTCCAGCCGGAGATCCGTGTTGCGCAGCCAAGGCAGCCGGGGAAAGTACAGCCCCCCGAGCGGCGCCAGCCGGTCGAAATTGTCGAAGGGAGTGAACATATCCCGCGCCCACAGCTCGGTATAAAGCGTGGCTACGGTTCCAAAGCGGTATTGAAAATCAAAGGAGATCTCCTGCACGCTCACACTCGGCTTGCCCGCGAGTTCATTGCTCAACTCATGCAACGGAAGCAGCGCCTTGAAGAACGGTCCGATCCCGTTGACCCGCCCGTCTCCTCCCCACTGCGCGGTGTGCGTCGCGCCAAATTCAAAATTGCGGAACGTCTTCAGGCTGACGCGCTGCATCTGAATCCAGTCATGCGCAGAATAGGTATGCCCGCCCAGCTGACCGACGGCAAACTCGACTTTCGCCGGTCCGAGCAAGCGCAACAGCCCCGGCAGACGGAACGGCGAAGGACGGTCGACGCGAAACAGATTCACGGGCGCGGCGTTGTTGCTCCACAAGAACGGCCCGCTGTCGTCTGTGCCCAGCCACAACGATTGCCGGCCAAAGGAAACCTGCCAATTGCCCAGGCTCATCCCGAAGTAGGCATCCAGCAACTGAAACCGGTTGATCGCCGGAGAGACAACCCCCGGCTGCACGGGTAGCGTGTCCTGCGCGGCGTTCAACTGCCGGAGGGCGTCGCTCAAGGCGGGTTGCCCCGGCGCGTGCTGAACCTCCCCGCGCACATAAGCAAAGAAGTTTCCGTAGCTGCCCGAAAAGGATGCGCCAGTGACCACATTCGTGCCGCGGCGGAAGGGCCGTCCGTAATCGTTCGAAATTGTCTGCCCGAAATGCAGGCTGTCGTTCAGCACCGGCCCGCTCAGGCTCATCACCCGCGTATAGACCGAATCCACGGCGAACGAGCGGCCCAGATGCCCACCGCTTTCCAGATCCAACTCCGGAGCGAACTCTTTCCGCAGCTCCTCCACCATCCGCTCCGTCAGCCGGCTCGCCGGGTGATCCCCGGCCTCCGTCCCTTGCATGGCTTCCCCGGCCTCTTCGACCAGCCGTGCGCATTCGAGGCGCGTCCAGGGCCGCTGCCCGCGCGATTCTGTTGTGACGTAATGCAACGCGGCCAGCCGTTCGAACGCGGGATAGACCCAGCTTTCGATCGGGACATACACCGAGCCGGGCCGCGCGATCTTGCGCTCAAACATCTCCGCAGGCTCGTCGAGCGGGCTACCCCAAGGCGCGCCGCCCACTTCCGGATTGTGGTGCGCGCGGTACGCCTGGCGGCCCATGAGGTATCCGATAGCCGATCCGATCAGCACGTCGGAAGGAAAATGCTCCTTGCCGGTCACGCGCGTCGCGCTCACCGCCGAAGCCAGCCCGTAGGCAAGAATCTTCGTCAGCGGCCCGGGATATTCATGCGCAAGAACGCTGGCAACCGACCACGCTGCGGCGGCATGCGCCGAAGGAAACGAAGTTCCATCCGGCCCGTATTGCCCCACTTGCCCCGCCGCGTTGTTCACAAACGGCCGTTCCCGCCCCACCATCCGCTGAAATGTCGACGCCACTCCCACCGCATTCAGGAACGCTTCGCCGCTCAGCAGCCCGGCTTCGCGGCGGTGGTCGTCATGGGTCATTTTTCCCAGGAGATAAAGCCCGCCACCAGCGCCCACCAATGCGCCGACCCCGTAGTTCGAAAAATCGCGGCTACGCTGCACATTTGTGGGCGACAGGTTAATGTGCTGCACGCCGTCCCGCTCGACCGAGATGATGCCCGCGGCTACACCCGCAAGCGGCACGAGCCAGACGCTGTCGCGCCAGCGCAAGCGCGCCGGGCTGGTCCAGATGGCCCGCTGATCGCGGGCCAGGTTTTGCACCAGCGACACTCCCAGCCGCGTCTCGGTGAATTTCGCCTGGCCCGTAGGGACGATCCCCGCCACACTCTTCTCTTCCCGCGCAACGGCAGGTTTTACGCTTTTCTGAGCCGGCTTCGCTCCGTCCAACGCCGTCGGTTGCGTCTCCTGCTGTCCCGCGGAGGCGGACACAACGACCGCCAGCGCGCCCAGCAGCGCAAACACCAGCGTCGGTTTGTATTGCACCACGGTCATAGACATCAGTTCCTAGCGCGTCGCCAGCAGCGCGGTCAGCGCTCCACCCTGCGCGATTTGCGCCATCGCCAGCAAGCTCTTCCAGACCACTCCGCCGCCGATGGCCTTCTCCGGCACAACTATCGTGTCCCCCGGCCCGACGGGCCGCGAAAGCACTCCTCCGCCCCACAACTTGCTCCCGCCGCTTTCCACCGAGCCGTTGGCGCGAACGATGAAGATGTTGCCGCGGTCGGCCATATTGGTGGGCCCGCCCGCGCGCCGCAGGAACCATTCCGCGTTCTTGCGCGGCTGATAGGTAATCGCATTCGAGTTGTAGACCTGCCCCACCACCAGAATGAATCCCGGCCGCTTGGGAATCTCGATGGTGTCTCCCGCGCGCACCTCGATGTCGCCCGGCGATTTCGCGAACGCCCGCAGATTGCCGGATAGATTCACCACCAGCCGGCCCGTCACCGGCGCTCGGCGAACTCCCTCGAGCGCCCGCTCGCGTTGCTGGAACGCCGCTTGCTGCATCGCGGCCTGCTCGCCCGCCGCAGCCGTCACTGACGTCTTGGTATTGATGGCCTCCCTCTCCAGCCGCTGGATCAACTCCTGCCGCGCCTTTTCCTGCAGTTGCGCCACTTCCGCACGTTCGAACAGCACCGCTTCCGGATACGCCGTGGGCATGAATCCTCCGGCGCGTTCCAGCACGGAACTCAGGCGCTCGCCCGGCCGTATGCCGTAGACACCCGGATTTTTCACCTCGCCGCGCATGCTGATGGTCGCCCCGAGGTCGTTCCAGCCGGAAATCTGCGGAATCGTCAACACGTCGCCGTCATGCAGCGGCAGGTCGCGCTCGGCATCGCCCGCCAGCGCTGCCGCCACATTCACTGCTTTGTGCTCGCCAGCCGCGCGGTCTTTTTCTTTTTCCGCCAGCGCATACCGCGTCAGGTCCGCCGCATCCGGCGCCGCGCTGCGTTTCATCCCGCCCGCCGAGCGGATCAGGTCGGAGAGGCGCATGTTCTCCGCCAGCGGATAGCGCCCCGGCTTGGCCACTTCGCCGCGGATCGAGACGCTGGCCGGATCCACCCGCTTGACATTGCGATACACCAGAATGCGGTCACGCGGCTGGAGCACCACGTTATCGAGCGGATCGCCCGCCAGCGCCTGGCCCAGGTTCACGCTGAAGATCTTCATCGTCCCGCCGGGCAGCGAACGAAACAGCTGCGCCGAATCGAGCGAAGCCTCGGGGGCGACCCCGCCCGCCAGATAGATCGCGTCGCGCACATGCGCCTCTCCAGAGGTCCGGTAGCTGCCCGGCGCGCGCACCTCTCCGCCCACCCACACCGCCGGCGGATCCTCGAAATCGTAGCGGCTGAAGATGCGCACCGTATCGAGCGGCTGCAGTTTCGGAGCGGATGCGGGCTTGGCCAGCGCCGCGTCCAGGTCGAAGTTCTCCACACTCGGCCGGTTGTCCGGCGGATTCAACCGGATGATCTCGGCGTAGTGCCCGGCAGGCTCCGGCAGGAGATCGCTATAGGAGGCGATCAAGTCCGTCAGCTTCATATCTTTTTGGTACGAGTAGCGTCCCGGACGCAGGACATGCCCCTGCAAAAAGATGGCATCTTCGTTATGCGCCGCGATCGGGAAGATGTGCACTTCGTCTCCGTCGCGAATCTCGAACGCTCCGAGCTGTTTGGCGATGGACTCCGCGTTCTCGGTGGGCGAGATGCTCAGGCTGAGCATCGTCCGCTTCTGGTGGGCTTCGATTCGCTGCACCTCGATATGGCCCAGCGCCGCCGTGGGCAAAATTCCTCCGGCCAGATCCAGCACGCTCTCGAGCGTTTTCTCGCCCCGCAGCTCGTACACCGCCGGCCGCCGCACCATTCCGTCCACGGTCACCTGCGGCCCGATCGGCGGCACCATCAGCGAGTCGCCGTTTTCGAGGTGCTGTAGCGAGGAACGCACGCCATGCAGCAGCAAATCATAGGCGTCCACTTCCTCGACCAGTTCCTTGCCACGGTAATGTTTCAGCGCCCGCAGAGACCCCCGCGGCGTGACTCCCCCGGCCGTGAACAGCGCATTCAACGGCGTCGAAAGCGAACTGATGTCATAGGCTCCGGGTTCGGCAACATCCCCGACCACATAGACCCGCACCGTGCGCAAGCGGGAGAGCGAGACGTCCGCCGAAACATCCCGGAACTGCGTGCGCAGCACCCGCTGCACCGCTTGCTGAACTTCTCCGAGCGTCCGGCCGCTCACCAGCAGAGGGGCTGTTTCCGGCAGGGAGACCCGCCCTTCGCGGTCCACCACGCGCACGAGCCGCTGCGAAACGCCGCCCCACAAATCAATCGCCAGACCATCGCCCGGACCCACGACATAGTCGGGCCCCACGGGCAGATCCATGGGAATTGCATCCGGCTGGCGCGTTCCGTTCTGAAACATATCCATCCCAAAGCGCGCCGGCGGCCGCTGCCTGATGGCCGCCTGTACGTACATGTCGTAGAGCGACGGAACATCCGCATACGGATTGGCCTTGCGCTCCATCGCGGATGGCCCGTATTGTTCTGCAAACAGCGGGCCGCGCTCCTTGCCGGGCTGGCTGCTGGGGAGTACCACGGGTTGCGGCGCCACAGCTATTCCTGCGCTGCTTTCCATAATGCCGGGGAGCGCGGAAGGCGCACCCATGCCTGACAAGCCGTCCATAACGCCTTCCGGCGCGCGCTTCTGCGAACTGGACTGCAAGCCCAAACTCACATTCTTCGCGGACAAGCCATCCGTCAGTTCCGCTCCTTGTCCCATTCCCGCGGTCTGAATCGTTTGCGTGCTGCGCAGCTTCTGCGCAGGCCGCGCCTGGCAGTCTTCTATGTGTGGATCACAGGAGGCCGTCCGTTCCCCTTCCGTCCCGGCTCTCTTCCTCAGGGATTCCGAATCTTCCTGGGCCTCGATCTGAACCATCTTCCGCGCGCGTTCCTTCAGGACCAGGTTCTGTTCCTTCGCCATATCCGACTCCGGATTGGGAGTTGCGATCAGATATCCATAGCGCTGTAGCAGTGTCGTGGCCACCGACCGGAACTGCACATCCCTCGCCAGCCGGTCATAGATCGCTTGATCAGCCAGGTCCGCTTCCTCGGCAATCTGCCCGTTGTCCGCGGCTTCCTTGGCCACCCAGCGCTTTAGTTCCACCAGCAGCCCGGCGTTTCCCTGCAGCACTCCCTGAATCTGCGCGGCCGGCGCCGCCACTCGCGTCAGATTTTCCCGCTCCAGTTCCGATTGCCCGGCCAGGGCGCACGCGCAAGACATCCCAGCAAGCGCCGTTGCCATCCACGCCCTGCAAAGCTCTCTCCGCCACAACATCCTAGTGCCCTCCGACTTTCCGGATCGCCTCATGATGGCTCTCCCGCAACCGCGCCTTTGCTGCGAAGAGTGCTGAGAATCCCCTCTTCGGACGCTTCGATCTTGCTCGAATGAATGTCCAGCGAGGCCCAGTAGTGCACCGAGCAGTTATTGTCCGGGGCCACCGCGATAATCCGCACCTCCGGGTGCAGTTGCAGCAACGTGTCGCATACCGTCGGGCGCTTGCCCCATTTTTCCTGGGCAATGATCACGAAATCCGGGTGCGAGCTCTCCACACGCCCGAGAATCTCCGCTTCATCGGTCACTTCACCGACAATCTCGATGTCGGGCTGATCCGTAAAAGTGGTCATAATCAATTCACGGATCAACCGCGGGCGATTCGCCACCAGCACTCGAATTGTCTTTTCCATGTCAGCACTCCGTGGAGACGGAGTATTCACTGGGCGGGGCGCAAACAAAAGACCCAAAGATGTACAAAAACTGTACTTGGAAATAGAACCCAGAGAAGAGTGGGTACATTACGAACTTATTTCTGCTATGAACCTGGCTTGTACCAGTCTAGTACTGCCATGGAAGTTTCATGGTGCCCGGCGGCGCTTGGCCCATGCGCAATCAGGAATGAGCTCCGGCGCATCCTTAGTTCCAGGCAAATCCTCTGGGATGCTGTTAAGAAAGACCTATTCCTCATGAATTTGACAGCGTTGCGTGGAATTTCTCCTGGCAAACTCATCACCTTGCCATCAACGCACCCTCCCCCATTTATTCCTCGCTTCTCACGCTTTTTGGCCTTTTTTCACAACTTACCAGATACCCTGATCACTTTTGCCGCTTTTCGGCGCATGTTCCAATGCGGCACACATGCTCCATTGTCTCTACAAATAATCATTGCTCCACTTGACTCATGCCACTACCCATGCTATTTTGTGCCCTGCTGATTCACGGTTCTGTTCTTTGGTACGCTGGCTCTCCCCCCCCCCCCCTCTCTCCACTGACACCTTGGGAAGAAAATCGGTACAGATACCATGGCGAGTTCATCCAACCTCCAAAATGGCAATCCCGTCCGCGTCTTTCTGCTCATTGACAATCGCCTCCTGCGAGAAACTCTGGTCCGCCTCCTCCAGAAAAAAACCGATCTGCACCTTGCTGGGGAAGGATCCTCCGGCGGCACGGACCCGGCCGATATCCGCAAGTCCGCCTGCAACATCCTGGTGGTGGATCGTCTCCGGGCCTTGCCCCAGCTTGACGCTAGCAAAGGCCATGAGCCGCCTGCCGACCCGGGCGTGCGCAGCATCCTGATTGGCATGGAGGAAGCCGAGCAGCACTTTATCCTGGGAGTCCGCTACGGAATCTCGGCCTATCTGCTCGATGACGCCTCAGCGGACGATGTGGTGACCGCCATCCGCAGTGTCTCGCGCGGAGAGGCCGTTTGCCCTCCCCGCCTTTGCCACGCTCTTTTTCGCTATGTGGCCCGCACCATGCGTGCCGCGCAGGTCCAGGAAGAAGCCGAAGACCGCCCCAGCCTCACCCTGCGCCAGCAGCAGTTGATCTCCCTCGTCGGCACCGGCCTCACCAACAAGGAGATCGCTTCGCAACTGAACCTCTCCGAATTCACCGTCCGCAACCACATCCATCGCATCATGAAGCTCGCCAAGGCGGAAAGCCGCCACGAAGCTGTCGAGGCCTTCCGCATGACGCTCAACGCCAAGCCGTCCTAGAATTTCGGTCAGGTTTGCGAAGGAATTGAAAAATAGGGGTGTGGCGGAACTGCTGGATGAGAATGGAGCGGCCGATGGGAATCGAACCCACACCTGAACCTTGGCAAGGTTCCGTACTACCACTATACTACGGCCGCTAACTGCAATTCTTTTATAGCATGGCTCCGGCTTCGCCGACAAGCTTTCCCGGCGAGCGCCGCCCTGCTCCGGACAGGCGCAAAAGGCGAAGCGCCGGTCTCCCGCCTCAGGAAACCTGTGTAATGCGCGCGCTCTTCACCACCGGAGATTTTCTCTGGCGCTCGGCAAATTTCTCGGCTTTGCCTTTGTCGGTGTAAACGCGGCCGAACTTTTCGCCATCCGCATAAAATACCGAGACCAGCCAGTGATGGTGCTTGCGCCTCTTGTCCTTGCTGAACCCGCTCTTCTTCCTTTGCTTCCCCTGCTTAGCCTGTTTCTTTTTCACCGACCGTCTCCCTGTCCTGCATGTCTGGACCAAAACTATCTCAATTCTCGCCCGCCCGCGCAAGTGGCTCTTCAAGCACTGCCCGATACACACCATATTCTTATATTACTGTCTCCAGTCTCTCTTATAGAAACTTTCTTATTTATCGCAGGAAGAATCCGCGCCCCGTTCGATAGGCCCGCTGCAGCCCCCGCAGCGCATCGCGATCCTCCGGACTCAGCGCTCTCCGGCGAACCCGGATCATCAGCTGCACTCCGTAAACGTCATCCTCGTATTGCAGCGTTCCCCCGCCCGCCAGCTTGGGGGCGTTGACCATGCCCGCCACGGGCGGACCCAGCATGACACTGTCCAGCGCGCGGCTGTCGGCAAACCAGGCCAGCCGGATGCGCCCCCGCCAGGCCGTTCCCAGCGACAAGCGGACCTCCGAGGCGAACGGCGTATCCAGCGTCCGGAACGAGGATTCCATCTCGTCGAAGACCGGCACGGAAAAGTAACGATCGGATTGCTCTCTCCAATGGGGTTCCTGCAACGGCTGCATGCGGAACACCGGCTGCGGAACATTCGCCGGAACGGCCACGCGCGGATTCGCGGAAAGAAAACTGCGTCCCGGCGCCGCGTTGCTGCCCTGCAAAATAGCGGCGGACGACATCCTCTCGGCTGGACGCGCCGATCCATTCACGGCCATGCGTTGAACAACGGCCCCCGGCTGGGCGGCAAAATAGACGCCCTGCCCCGCCGCGCGCGGCGCCGCTGGGACATGCAGGATGGCAACGATTCCCGTCAACAGAACCACGCGTACGTGCTGGAGCCTCATTGACTCAGCCTCTCAGTCCCGCGCCAACCGCAAATCCCTGAATGCTTGCCGCTGCTATCCACTGTAGGCGCGAGGACTGCCATTGGCTATAGGACGACCGTACTACGGTCACACAATCATCCCCGTCCTCCCGGCCAGCTGTCCTGCCGTACCCATCCTATCGCCTGCTTGCCGGGTATCACGCTGGCATAGGTGGCGCGCGGACCATCTCAGCGGGATTGGGCCGCCATTGCGCTCTTGCTTACTCCGGCACACACGCTGCGCTTCGGTTCGCGTTTTTCCTCCTTTTCAGCCATACTGTTATTCGGTTAGCGGAAGTAAGTTGCCCGCCTGGCTGTTCGCCAAACTCGGCTTAAAAATACCCGCCGGAGGTGAAACATTTTCAATAATTCTGCGTCTTTACCTTGTGAAGGGTGAAGAGCAATAGAAAAGAGTAAGGATCATGAGAACAAGGAAATTGCCACTGGTCATCGAGGACCTCAGAAACCACTCCCCGGAGCATCTTGGGGAATTGCGCCTGTTGCTGGATTCCGGCGCGTTTCTGCGCCCTGACCCGCGCCGCCCGCACTTCTTCGAGGTGGCCGGCGGAGACAGCACCTATTACATCTTTAAGTTCCCCACCGACGGCAAGGTGCTGCTCCTGGCCGTCTGGCAACGCGATCCCGTGGCGGAGTTGGTTGAATGCGCCTGTCCGGCCGCCTGAAAATATAAATAACTACATTCTTTTCAATTCGATAGGGAGCATATTTTCCTGCAATTGAGGGGCGGATCGTTGCGGCGGTCTCTGTCAGTCAGAAATCGCCGCCGCGCCTGATACTTCCCCTCACTTCTTCTCGAGCTTCAGCGCCAGCGAATTCACGCAGTAGCGCAAACCCGTCGGCTTGGGCCCGTCTTCAAAAATGTGGCCCAGATGCCCGTCGCACTTCCCGCATTTGATCTCCGTCCTCTTCATGCCTTGGGAATTGTCCGTCTCCGTCTCGACCGCCAGGGCGCTGACGGGGGCAAAGAAACTGGGCCATCCCGAGCCCGAATGAAATTTCGTGGCGGAATCAAACAGCGGCTCCCCGCAGCACACGCAACGGTAGACGCCCGCTTTCTCGCATCTCTCGTACTCGCCCGTGAACGGAGGCTCCGTGCCCTTCTGGCGGGTCACATAGTATTGATTCGGCGTAAGCTCCTTCTTCCATTCCTCGTCCTTCTTTTTCAGCTTTTCCATATCGCCTCCCTGGCCGCCCATTCCGCGGACCCGCATCCGCCATTATCTACTTCGGCGCACCCGATTGACCTTCTTCCCCGCTGGAACGATAGTTAATTGGAAGAGGTTATTTCAAGCATTATATGGAACGTCATGCCTGAACAAGAGCAGCGCAAAAATCGCCGGGTCTCGATTCGCAAACAACTCCGCGTGCGTCCCTCCGACCCGCGCGATGAACATTTCGAGGACATGCCCAACAGCGTCAACGCTTCCCGCAATGGGATCTACTTCGTCTCCCAGCGCGAAACGTATTATAAGGGTATGCGCATGTTCATTACCTATCCCTATAACGGCCCCACCGACCCCATGAACTGCGAATACCTGGCCGAGGTGGTCCGCGTGGACAAGGCTCCCGGCGGGAAGACCGGCGTGGCTCTGCACCTGCTCATGACCATGAACATGGGCGGTTCCGGCACGAATCCGAACGCTCCCAAAAAGTTCTGACGCTTCCCCTTCCGAATCGTCCCTCGACAGCGGACTTCCTTTCGTTTAACTTTTCCATGGTGGCGTAGTTCCCCGCTTGTGCGCCCTGTTTCCGGAGGCTTCATGTCCCTGCGCGGTCTTCCCGTTCGCCCATCCGTTCTGCGGATGCAGCCCTACGTTGCCCCGCAGGAAGGCCGCTTCGGCAAACTGCGCCTGGACTTCAATGAAAACACGCTGGGCTGCTCCCCCGCCGTGCTGCGCGCCCTGCGAGGACTTTCCGCGCGGCGGATTTCCATGTACCCGGAATACCAGCGGGCCACCGCGCGCATCGCCCGCGCCCTGGGGCTGCGCCCGGCGGAACTGCACCTGGCCAACGGCGGCGATGACACGCTGCGCCTGGTCTTCGACGTCTTCGTGGAGCCCGGCAGCACCGTGCTCTTCCCCGAGCCCACCTTTCCCATGTACCGCGTCTTCGCGGAGCTTTTCGGGGCGCGCACGATCAGCCCGCGCTTTGACGCGGAGATGAATTTCCCCGTCGCGCAAATTCTGACCGCGCTGCGCCGCCGCCCCAGCGTGCTCTTCCTCGCCAATCCCAATAATCCCACGGGCAATCTTCTGGCTCCCGCGGACCTGCGGCGCATCCTGCGCGCCGCCCGCCGCACCGTGGTGGTCGTGGACGAAGCCTACGTGGAATTCTCCGGCTGGAGCGCCGCGTCCTGGGTGCGCCGCCATGCGAATCTCGTGGTCGCGCGCACCTTTTCCAAAGCCTCCGGCATCGCCGGGCTGCGCCTGGGCGCGCTGATCGCCCGCCCGGAAATCATCGAACTGTTTCGCCGCGTCGCTCCGCCCTTTAACGTCAATGCCGCCGCCCTGGCCGCGGGCGAGGCCGCCGTGCGCGACAAGGCCGCCATACGCCGCTACGTCGCCGAAGTTCGCCGGGCCCGCGAGGAATTCGCCAAGTGCGTCGCACGACTCGGCTATCGCAGTTATCCCAGCGTGGGTAATTTTCTGCTCGTGGATTTCGGCAAGCGCGGCCCGGAGATCGTAAAGAAACTCGAACGTAAAGGAATTTTGCTGCGGGACCGTGGCAATGAATTCGGCCGGCGCGGCTTCGTGCGCGTCTCCATCGGCACGCGCAGGGATATGCGCCGGCTGGCCGCGGCGCTCACCCGGCTAACGCCCGCCCCGCTTTTGTAGAGGCCGGGCTTCAGCCCGGCGCTTGTTCAAACTTCGCCTCGCCCGCGCCAAAGCCGTAAAAAATTCCACGAAATAAAAAACTGTCATTCTGAGTCCCGGTGCTTTTTACCGGGACGAAGAATCTCAACGTAGAAGAGTCTTCTGGCTGTCTGCAATGGGGGTGTTGCCCCGCCCCTAATCGTAATACTCATTCCCCAGATGGGTGATCAAATTCTCCCCCATCATCCAGCGCAGCGTGTTCTTCAGCTTCATGGACTGAATAAACAGATCGTGCTCCGGATACAATCCCGGCGCGGTCATCGGCGATTTGAAAAAGAAACTCAGCCACTCCTGGATCCCCTTCA
>JBGOZP010000032.1:0-28498 GCA_041480265.1 Terriglobia bacterium
CCCCTAACACTGCTCGCACGCTCGGTGGCAACAAATACCCTTGCTCTGGGTTGTACTCGTAAAAATTCGGCATCGCGCAGACCTCCTGCGCGCAGTATACCTGCCCTGTCAAATCATGTAGCCACACAGACTCTGAAGCCTGTGCCACCAAACCGTAAAGCCAATCTCGCCAGGCTTGGCGTTTCAGCTTTCGGTTCGCAACTTGTCGAGGTTGCGGTTCGCCGTATCCATGATCTTGGCGGCGGCCTGCGGAGTGATCAGGCCGTCATGAACCGCTTGTTCGATCGAGCTTCTCTCCGCGGCCAGCAGCCGCATGCGGGCGGTGAGCATTTCCGCTTCCTTCCGGGATGAATCTTTCGAATACGTTTCCGCAAGCTCTGTGTTTACGTGCTGCAGCCTGCTTTCTAGATCCCGGCGCAATACTTCGTAGACAATGTGCGAGACCGCATGGGTCTTGAGCAGGTCTTCAAGCTCGGCGCGCGCGTCCGAAATGGCAATTTGCTCGACTCGCGCCAGAGCATACGCGTCTTCCTCCGGAGGAGCGATTTGCAGAATGCGGACCAGAGGCTTGATCGTGAGGCCCTGGACAATGATCGAGAACGCCACCACACCGAACGTGAGCACGAGGATTCTACTGCGCTCGGGGAAGCTTCGGTCGAGGCTCAAGACCAGCGCAAGAGAGAGCGACCCGTGCAAACCTCCCCAGACAAGCACGTGCTGCCAGCGCAGCGAAATCTTTTCCGCGAAACGGTTGGCAATGGGAATCATCCCGTACACGCACAGGATGCGGCCAAGCAGGACAGCCGCTACGGCGAGCAGAATTTCCGGCCACAAGTGAATCAGTTCGCCGACGCGCACTTCGAGGCCAATCAGCAGGAAAACGATCGAATTGATAATGAAGGCGGCGTACTCCCAAAACGACCAAAGGGCCAGCCGGGTCCGGGCGCTCATTTTGGTTTTGGCCGCCATGTTCCCGACGGCAATTCCGGCAACGACGGTGGCAATCACCCCTGACAGGTGCAGGTGGGAAGCGATCAAATAGGAGCCGTAGGCGAGGATGGTGGTCAGAGTGATTTCAATTTGCGGGTCGTCAATTTGGGATGTAATCACGTTGACGAGATAGCTGAGGCCGAACCCAACAACGCCGCCTCCAATCACCGCCACGAGAAATTCTCCCACGCCTCTCGCGATGTGGACTTCGCGGCCGAGAACCGCCGCCACGAAGATTTGAAAGAGCACCGCCGCCGTGCCGTCGTTTAACAGGCTTTCGGCCTCCACGACCAATGCCAGACGTTTCGTGACCGCCAGGTCCTTGAAGATGCTGAGGACGGAAATCGGATCGGTGGCGGAAATCGCCGCGCCAAATACCAGCGCAGTGAGGATCGGAAGGCCGATTGTCCAGTGCAGCACATAACTCGTGACCAGGGCTGCCACGAGGGTCCCGACATTTGCCAAAAGTAAGATAGGGGTAAGATTTTGCCGGAGTTGCCTGAAATTGATTTTTACGCTTCCCTCAAACAGCAGTGCAGGCAGAAAGAAAAACAAGATGACTTCCGGAGTCAGCCAATCAGGCCGCTGCCCCGCATAAAATCTATCGAGGATGGGCGAGCTGATCGAGCCGAGAGCGAGTCCCCCGAGAACGAGCGCAACGGTATACGGAATCCGCAGCCGCATGGCAACTACGGCGATCCCGGAAGCGATGATCAGCAGCCAAATGAGGAACTCAATCGAAAAATGATCTGTCATAAATCCGTGGCTTCCATGCACCGTAGTTTGGCGCTGGAATGTTCCGTATTGTACCTGCAATAGAACGCCAGGCCATGAATTTCGGAGCGTAGTAGCGTCCGCGGTTTGAATGGAACCTCCGCGCTTGGCACGCCCGCCATAAACGATCAAACGAAGAGCCCCACCCTTGAAAAAGCGTCAAGGGCTGGGGCACCCGCAGAACCGGTATCGTAACTCCGTTGCCGTATCACTTGGTTGAACACTTCTTTGCGCTGTAAAGAGGTAGAATTCCTTGCCGTGACCGAACCGGGATACTTAGAATTCACTGCGGAGTTGAACGCCCTCGACTACCTTGAAAAAGCTGTTTTCTTTCTTAAGACCACCACCAACAACCCGCTGGACTGGAAGTGGGTCATTTTGGCGATTCATGGAGCTTTGTATGGCTTCATGATTTGTGCCCTTAAAGGCACGAATCCTGACAATGTATGCGAAAACACAAAGGGCAGACAAAAGTTGATAGCTTTTCTGGAGGCGCTGAAACGGTGCCAGAGCCCCGATTGGATGGCTATCGGGGGCTTCACCAAAGCTCTGGAGTTGTCACAAGAACAGGGCCGAGCTTTGCGTTTTATCCACACTGAGTTCCGCAACCAATTTATCCACTACCGACCGACTCTTTGGGCAATCGAGCTGGAAGGAATGCCGGAAATTGTCATTCACGCGCTGGATGTCCTTCGCGCCGTCAGTCTGGAGATGGGCTGCTACTACGTCCAGTACAAACCCGGAGACCTCCAAAAGGTCGCAGATCTAGTCACTGAGGGGAAAAACATCCTTCGGCCCAGATTATAGGTGTGGGTTACAAATGCGTTCGACCGAGCGGTTCTCATTCACTTGCAAGGATACACAGCGATGATGGCTTTGCCGACCAATGCGGCAGCGGGATAGTTCAGCGTCGCGGGGTTGTCGTTGAGATACTTCAGCACGACGCGAATAAGTTGGTCATTGTCGGCGTTCGAAGGGATGCAGTACACGGTTGTGGTCTGGACGCTCAGGCCGACCATTTGGTCCACAGCACCGGCCACGTAACCGCGACAGAAGGTTCCGTCAATAGCCTGTTGCGTGGTGTAATTTCCCCCGTCGGCAATCTTCGCTGCCGCTTGACATTGTCGGAGCAGAGTTGAACCGGAGGGGCCGTAGAAGGACACCATAGGTTCAGCAGAACCTCTCTTACTTGTTTGGCTTGGGCTGTTAACGGCGGTCAGCGTCACGATCGCGATAAGCAGGAACGAGAATGCGTGTTTCATGAAGTGGCATGGTAGCAGAAGCAGCGGCGAATCAACAATTCCTGAGTTTCGTGTGCCGCAAGCACCATTTCTTGAGTTGTTCTATCGCGGGATAAACTCATCCGTATGGGTGACAAATTCCGGATACGCGCCGGCGCCCAACTCATACAGATCCATGCCCTGGCGCTCTCCTTCGATGGCCACTCGGAAGGGGCAGAGGCGATTCAGAGCCCAGTTCAGGCCATAGGTAAGCGGCAAGACGAACCCGAGCAACGTGGCCACACCCACCAACTGAGCCAGCCATTGTCCGGTGGCGCCGCCACCTGTCACAGGTAAAGAGCCGCTGACAACATTCAAGACTGGGGCGTGGAAACGAGCGAAAAGACCGAGCGCTAGAAGACCCCAAATGCCGCCTATGGCATGGACGGAAACCGAGCCTCCCGGATCGTCCACTTCCAGGCGCAGCTCGAACCACTCCACCGAGAAAGTAACCAGCGCGCCCGCAATCGAACCAATCACAATCGCCTCGGCCGGCACTACGAAAGCGCACGTGGCGCTGCTGGCCACAAGTCCGCCGACCCAGCCATTCGCGCTGAGCGAGGCGTCGGGTTTGCCAAAGCGGATGCCCGTAATCACCGCGGCGGTGAGAGCCGCCGCAGCCGCCTCCAGCATCGTATTGACGGCAATCAGCACTGCCTGCGCGGGTGTGCTGCCGGTGAACAGGATCGCGCCAGCCGAATTCAGCCCGAACCATCCCAACAAAGCCAGCAGGCAGCCGAATAATACGAAAACTGCATTATGGCCGGGAATGGCGGGCGCCATGCCATCCGCCGAATACTTTCCCCGGCGAGGCCCCAGAATCCAGGTCACGGCGAGAGCCGTGAGGCCGCCCACGACATGAATCGAGCTGGCGCCTCCGGCATCGATGAATCCGTGACCGAGTCCGTAGTTGACACCGAGCTGCGCGAGCCAGCCGCCTCCCCAGACCCAATGCGCAAAAAGTGGATACGTCCATCCCGCCAGGAGCGCCGCCGAAGCGCAGCTTGCCCGGAGCCGCCAGCGATCCGCGCCGCTTCCCAGCGGAATCAACGCAGCCAAACCTACGCAGAACATTTGCAGCAACGCGGCCAGAGATGCGGGAGAACCATCGAGCGCCAGCCCGCGAAAGAATAATGGCTCCGCCGCAATCCAATTCCAACCCTTGCCGGACAAAGCGAGGATGTGACCCGGCCTGCCGATGAATCCCTGCCAGGAAAATCCACAAATGAAATATACGATCGCCGCGACCGAGAGGACGGAAACCGCCGCCATCATCATGTGAGCGGCGCTGCGCGAGCGCCCCAGTCCGGCATTGATGAGCGAGATTCCGGCGCCCGCAAATGGGACAAGAAAGATGAAGAACAGGCAGACCATCATCGCTGTTTCAGAGAGTCCCGGAAGCGGCATGGGCATCATCCTTTGTCCTCTCGCACGATCAAGTGGGAGCGGATGACCATTGTCAGTCCCAAGGCTTCCACGGCCACGCCGGCCAGAACGAATCCGGCGCGCGCAGGCGGCGACGCGAGAAGCACAATCGCGGCCAGCACCAGCAACCATCCCGCCAGCAACAACAAGAAGCCCACGAATTTCATGCCGAACGCCCCCGGCCAGAGCATGGAAGCTTCGCCCCGGTGTTCGCGACGTCAGCTAAAATATCACATTCGCACCGGAACTAAACGCTGCGTTCCCGGCCACATCGCGGCGAAGCCGGTTAACACTTTTTGCAATGCCAAGGATGCCGAGCCTGTCAGCGACCTTGTATACTGGAACGTCCGTTGCGGCGGCGCAAGTTGGGGGAGTGTGTAATCCATTATGAAAATTGAAGAGTTTGACCAGAGGCTGCGCGATTCGGTGCTGATTGCGGACGGGGCGATGGGGTCGTTACTCCACGAGATGCTCGGGCCGCAGCGCTGCATGGACGAATTGAATGCCACGCGCGCCGAGGCGGTCTTCCGCATCCACATGGCCTATCTCGAAGCCGGCGCTCATATCATCGAGACCAACACATTTGGCGCAAACCGAAATAAGCTGAGCGCATCCGGTTTGGAAGACCGGGTCGCTGAACTCAATCACCGGGGCGTCAAGATCGCGCGCGAAGCGCGGGAGGCTGCCAAGCACGAAGTCCTGATTGCCGGCTCCATCGGCCCCTTGGGCGTCAATCGGCAGGCACGCGAGACGCCGGCCGAACAACTCCATGAAATTTTTCGTGAGCAGGCCGAGGCGCTCGAAGAGCGGGGCGTGGATTTATTCATCCTGGAGACGTTTAGCGATCTCGAGGAACTCATCGCGGCGATCGCGGCCATCCGCTCGTTCTCGCGGCTCCCGATCGTTGCCCAGCTTACTTACTCAGAAGAAGGAACCACCTTCGGCGGCACGCGGCCGCGGGATGCTTGGGCCGCGCTCCATGGCCGCGAAATTCAGGTCATCGGCGCGAATTGTTCGGTCGGTCCGCAAGACCATCTGCGCATTCTCCAGGATTTGGCCGAGGTCGCGGGATCGTTTCCCATGAGTGCGATGCCGAACGTGGGATTTCCCCAACGCGCCGGCGATCGTGTCATTTATCCGAAATCTTCGCCGGAATACTTCGACCATTTTGCCCGGGAAGCAATCACTCTGGGCGCGCGAATCCTGGGTGGCTGCTGCGGGACCACGCCGGAACACATTCGCGCGATGGCCCAGGCCGTAAAAGGCAGCCAGCACGTGAAAGGCGTTCGCGTGGCCACTGCCGTCGAAGCGGCTCCTGAGGCGCGGCAGGCGCCGGCGCGCGAGCCGGAGAGCGCGCTGTGGCGGAAAATCCAGGCGCAACAGTTCGTCATTTCCCTGGAAATTGATCCGCCGAAGGGCGCGTCCGTCGAACGGACTTTCGAGCAAGTGGGAAACGTCATGGCTTCGAAGCACGTGGACGCGATCGACATCAATAGCGGGCCGCTTGCCCGCGTGGGAATGGACGCTCTCACGCTCGCCGGCGCGCTGGAGCGCCGCGGCTTTGAAACGATTCCGCATCTGACCACGCGCGACTCCAATATCATCGGCCTGCAGGCGATGCTGCTGGGCGCATGGGCGATCGGCGGCGTGCACAACGTCCTCTCCATTACCGGAGACCCGCCATCGCTGGGCAGTTATCCGGAAACTTCCGGCGTGTACGAAGTGGATTCCATCGGCCTGGTCAAAGTGATGTCGCGCTTGAACCAGGGAACGGACTGGGCGGGAAAGAATCTTGGCAGCGCCACGAATTTCACCATCGGCGTCGCGGTGAATCCTCTCGCCGAAGATCTGGACGAGGAATTGCGCCGATTCGACGAGAAAGTGAAAGCCGGCGCCCACTTTGCGATGACGCAGCCCATTTTTGATCCTGAGCATTGGGAAGTGTTTCTGAAACGCATGGGCGGAAAGTCGCCCATTCCCATCCTGGTTGGGCTTTGGCCCCTGAGCAGCTACAAGCAGGCCCTCCGTCTCCACAACGAAGTGCCTGGGATTGTGATTCCTGAAGAATTATTGAAACAACTCGAATCCGCTGGGGCCTCCGCGCGCGACCATGGCTTTGCCTTGGCGCGGCGGCTGCTCGACTGGGCGCGGGGCGCGCGCAATTCCGGGATTGCCGGTGCGTACTTGATTCCTCCCTTCAAGCGTTGTGAGGAAATTCTCGACCTCTTCTCTTAGGGTTTCGGGTCCAGCTTGCGAAAGGAAGACTGCCGTTGCACCAAAGAGAGGCGCGAATTGCGGCGTTGCACAATCTCCTGAGGGAGAGGATCGTCATTTTGGATGGCGCCATGGGCACGATGATCCAGGCGCAGCAGCTTGACGAGGCCGCCTTTCGCGGCTCCCAGTTCGCGAACCACCCGAAGGACCTGCGCCAAAACTATGATGTGCTGAACATCACGCAACCCCACATCGTGCAGGCCGTTCAACGCCAATATCTGGAAGCCGGCGCCGACATCATCAAGACCAACACGTTCAACTCCAACGCGATTTCCACGCTGGATTACGGCCTCGAACATCACGTTCATGCGCTCAATGTGGCGGGCGCGCAAATCGCTCGCCAGGTCGTCGAGAAATTCGAAGCGGCCCATCCCGGACGTCAACACTTCGTAGCCGGCTCGATAGGCCCGACCAATCGCACGGCCTCCATGTCGCAGGATGTGAACAGCCCTGCTTCGCGCGGCGTCACCTTCGATAAACTCCGTGAGGTTTACTACGAGCAAGCGCGCGGCCTGGTGGAAGGCGGCGCCGACATACTCTTGGTCGAAACCGTTTTCGACACGCTGAACGCGAAAGCGGCGCTGTTCGCCATCGACGAATACTTCGAAGCGTCCGGGCAGCGCGTTCCGGTCATGGTGTCCGTCACCATCGTGGACCAGAGCGGACGCACCCTGTCGGGGCAGACCGTCGAGGCGTTCTGGATTTCGATTTCGCACATGGACCTGCTGAGTGTGGGCATCAATTGCGCACTCGGGGCCAAGCAGATGCGGCCCTACATCGAGGAGCTTTCACACTTAGCGCCGATCCACATCAGTTGCCACCCGAATGCGGGTCTTCCCAACGCTTTCGGCGGCTTCGATGAAACGCCCGAAACGATGTCCGCCGACTTGCACGAATTTACAGCCAACGGATGGCTGAATATCGTTGGCGGTTGCTGCGGCACCACCCCGGCTCACATCCGGGCCATTGCCGAAGCCGTGCGCGGCCTCCCGCCGCATCGCCTGTCCAAACCGGAACGCTACACGCGCTTCAGCGGCCTCGAGCCGCTGGTCCTTCGACCGGACTCCCTCTTCGTCAATATCGGCGAACGCACAAACGTTACCGGCTCGCCGAAGTTCTCCAAGCTGATTCTGGGCGGACAATACGAAGCGGCGCTGGCGGTGGCCCGGCAGCAGGTGGAAAACGGCGCGCAGATTATTGACATCAACATGGATGAAGCCATGCTCGATTCCGAGCAGGCCATGTCCACCTTTCTGCACCACATCGCGGCCGAGCCGGACATTGCCCGCGTGCCGATCATGATCGACAGCTCGAATTGGAAAGTGATCGAAGCCGGCCTGAAGTGCATTCAGGGCAGAGGCATCGTCAATTCCATCAGCCTGAAAGAAGGCGAAGAGGCTTTCCGGCAACGCGCGCGCCTGATCCGGCGCTACGGCGCGGCCATGGTGGTCATGGCGTTTGACGAAAAGGGCCAGGCGGATTCGCTCGCGCGAAAAGTGGAGGTCTGCCGGCGATCGTACCGGATACTCACCGAAGAAGCCGGCATCGCTCCGGAAGAAATTATTTTTGATCCGAACATTCTGACGGTCGCGACCGGCATCGAAGAGCACAACAATTACGCTGTGGATTTCATCGAAGCGGCACGCCAGATCAAGGCGACGCTTCCCTACACGAAGGTGAGCGGAGGCGTCAGCAATATTTCGTTTTCCTTCCGCGGCCACAACGTCGTGCGCGAAGCCATGCACTCCGCGTTTCTCTACCGCGCGATCCAGGCCGGCCTCGATATGGGCATCGTGAACGCGGGGCAGCTTGCGATCTACGAAGAAATTCCGAAGGACCTCCTCCAGCTTGTCGAGGATGTGTTGCTGAATCGACGGCCGGATGCGACCGAACGCCTGCTCGCTTTCACCGAGACGGTGAAGGCGAAGGAAAAAGGGCATGTGGAAGAGGATTCCTGGCGGAAGGGGACACTCGATGAACGCCTGGCGCATGCCCTGGTGAAGGGCATCGCGGATTACATCGAAGAAGACACGGAAGAGGCCCGGCAAAAGTACGGCAAACCGCTCGCGGTCATCGAAGGGCCGCTGATGAGCGCGATGAACATCGTGGGAGATCTATTCGGATCGGGGCGGATGTTCCTGCCGCAGGTCGTCAAGAGCGCGCGCGTGATGAAAAAAGCCGTGGCCTATCTGCAGCCCTACCTGGAAGCGGAAAAACAGGCGAGCGGCGGCACGTTCGTCAAAGGACGCATCGTCATCGCGACCGTGAAGGGCGACGTGCACGATATCGGCAAGAACATCGTCGGCGTGGTGCTCGGCTGCAACAATTACGAAGTGATTGATCTCGGAGTGATGGTGCCGAGCGAGAAAATTCTGAAAACCGCGCGGGAAAACAACGCCGATCTAATCGGCCTGAGCGGGCTTATCACTCCTTCTCTCGAAGAAATGGTGCACGTCGCAAAAGAAATGGAGCGCGAAGGCTTCACCGTTCCCCTGCTCATCGGCGGAGCCACGACGAGCCGCACGCATACGGCTGTGAAAATTGCGCCCGTGTACCGGCATCCCGTCGTGCACGTGCTGGACGCTTCCCGCGCTGTCGGCGTGATGGGAAATCTGGTGAGCGCGGACCTGCGAGACCGCTACGCGGAGGAAAACCGCCGGGAGCAGGAGCGCGCGCGGGAGAAACACCTGTCCCGAAAAGCGCAGCCTCTTCTATCTTTGGCGGACGCGCGGGGCAAGAAGCCCGCTTACGATTGGGCTGCCTACACGCCGCCGCGCCCGTCATTCCTGGGCGCGCGCGTTTACAATCCCGTGCCCCTGGAAGAGATCGTTCCGTATATTGACTGGACGCCGTTTTTTCACGCGTGGGAGTTGCGCGGAATTTATCCGAAAATCTTCGAACAAGAAAAAGTCGGCCCCAAAGCGAAGGAGCTGTTCGACGACGGGCGGAAACTCCTCGAGCGAATCGTGCGCGAAAAATTGCTCGAAGCTCGCGCCGTGATCGGATTCTTTCCGGCAAACAGCGTTCTGGAAGATATAGAAGTGTATGCGGATGAATCGCGGCACTTGCTCGCGATGTTTCACACTTTGCGGCAGCAACACGTGAAAGCCGCCCAGGAACCCAATTACGCCGTGGCCGATTTTATCGCTCCCCGGGAATGCGGCAAATTGGATTATCTGGGCGCGTTTGCCGTGACCGCGGGCCTGCGCATCGAAGCGACGGTCGAAAAGTTCGAAAAAGATCATGACGATTACAACGCTCTGATGACCAAGGCTCTGGCGGACCGCCTGGCGGAAGGGCTTGCCGAATTGATGCACAAACGCGCGCGCATCGCGTGGGGTTTCGGCCAGGATGAGAATTTGAGCCCCGCCGACCTGATCCGCGAACGCTATCGCGGCATTCGCCCGGCGCCGGGCTATCCCGCGCTGCCCGACCACACGGAGAAGCGTCCCCTGTTCGATCTATTGTGCGCTGAAAAAAATGCCCAAATAAATCTCACGGAAAATTTCGCCATGCACCCGGCGGCGTCGGTGAGCGGGTTTTACTTCTCGCATCCGGAATCGAAATATTTCGCCGTCGGAAAGATCGCTCGCGACCAAGTCGAAGATTACAGCCGCCGCAAAGGCATGGACCTGCGTCTGGTTGAGCGATGGCTCGCTCCGAATCTGAATTACGATCCGGACGCCGCTTGACCGTGCTTGGCTCTGCATGAAAATCGAAAGGAACACGGCCTTGCTCATGATTCAATTCGAGAACATGACCCACTCCCTCATTGTGCTTGCGAAAGGCGCAGCGTTGGTGATCGCGCTTGTCATGTTTTGTCAGTTGCCAATCCGGGCGCAGGCTAGCCTGCCTAAGTTCGAAGTGGATCCCTATTGGCCCAAGCCCTTGCCCGATCGTTGGGTAACCGGGGAAATCGGAGGCGTGTGTGTGGATTCCCAGGATCATGTCTTCGTCGCGCAGCGAGTGAATGATGTGGGAGGGATGGACGGCCACCTGGAAGGATTGACCAACGACGAGCTGAACGCCGGGCAAGCCGCGCCTTCTGTAATTGAATTTGATGTGGAGGGCCATGTGGTCAACTCCTGGGGTGATCCTAAGCTTCTTCCCAAGGACCTCCACGGTTGCGCGATCGACCACGAGGGTCATGTCTGGTTGGACGGATCCGAGGACGGCATTGTGCAGGAATATTCGCACGATGGAAAAGAGCTTCTGCTCCAGATCGGAAAGAGGGGCGTTTTCGATTCCTCGGACGGCACCGTCACCGGCACACCGTTAAATTCGAGCGCTGCGCAGTTCTTCCGGGTGTCGGAAATCGCATTCGATCCGCACAATGGCGACGTTTACATCGCCGATGGGCACGCGAAAGGACGCGGTGGTAATAATTCCCGCATCGTGGTGTTTGATCGTAGCGGGCGCTACTTGCGCCAGTGGAAGGTGTACAGATCGCCTGAGGAAGCGAGCACTGCGGCGGCCCCAACGCCGCATTGTGTCCGGGTGAGCAATGATGGCCTGGTGTACGTCTGCGATCGCTGGATGAATCGGCTTCAGGTCTTCGACACGATGGGCAATTTTCAAAAAAATATCCCTTTTGCTTTCAAGGTGTGGACTCCCATTCCCACGGCTGGCACCGGATCCAGGAGGGAAGCGATGCTGGTGGGGTCGGCTTCCTCCGTCGAATTTTCCCGCGATCAAAGCCAGAAGTTCATGTACGTCATCAACGAAATTGATGAGCAAATCGAGATCGTGGACCGCGCCAGTGGGCGCGTGCTTGAGAGCTTTGGCCGTCCGGGCCACCAGGTGGGTGAGTTTATGCATGCGCACACGATGGCGCTGGACTCCAAAGGCAACATCTATGTGGGCGAGTCCGTGGATGGCCGCAGGGTGCAGAAATTCAGAATTGCGGGCAATCAATAGCCGTTGGAAACTTCCCAATCCTAAATTTCGCGATTTCAATATACATGGTTGTGCCGGCTCCAATTTTTAAGTTGGAGCCGGCACAATGTTCGTGGCTGGAATGTTTCACTCAGCGGCGATGAATAGAGTGTTGCCTTGCCGGTTCACGAGCAGAAGCGGGTTCTTGCCGGCCTTGCGCAGCGCCTCGTTCAGCTCGGAAACATTCTTGACTGGCTGACGATTTACTTCCTGGATTACATCTCCACGTCGCAATCCCGACTCTGCTTCCGGACTGGACGGGCTGATGTCAGTGACAACGACTCCCTTGGTGGCCGGGGGAAGGCCCAATTGCCTGGCCGATTCGGAATCCAGGTTCTCCAGCGTCACTCCCTCCAGCGCGTCCTTGGATGCGCCTTCTTCGGCTTTCGCAGCCGCTTCCGTATTCGGCAATTCACCGAGTTTCACCGTCATGTCGCTCTGATTGCCGTTGCGCATGATCTTCAACTTTACCGCGGCATCCGGCTTCATCATCGAAATGCTCATCCGGAGTTGGCGGCTGTCGGCAACCGGTTTGCCATTGACCTCCAGAATGATGTCTCCTCTCTGGAGCCCGCTTTTCCCGGCCGGGCCGGAGGGTTTGACGTCTCCCACCAGCGCGCCATGAAGTTCATTCTGTCCCATCGCTTTTGCGATGGCCGGGGTAACGTCCTGCACGATGATTCCGAGATACGCCCGAGTGACTTTGCCGTGATCGAGAATCTGATCCATCACCTGCCGCGCAAGGTTCACCGGAACCGCGAATCCGATGCCCTGGTTCCCGCCGGAGCCGTGCGAGAGGATGGCTGTGTTGATGCCAATGAGTTCCCCGCGATCGTTTACCAGCGCGCCGCCGGAATTGCCGGGGTTGATGGGAGCGTCGGTCTGAATGAAATCCTCATAGTCTTCAATACCGAGGTTGCCGCGATTCATGGCGCTGACAATCCCCATGGTGACGGTCTCTCCGACGCCAAAGGGATTTCCGATGGCCAGCGCGTAATCGCCTACCTGGACGTTCGAAGAGTTTCCAATGGTGATCGCGGGATAGCCTGTCCCCTCCACCTTCAATACGGCGATGTCCGTTTTGGGATCGGCGCCAATCACTTTCGCCTGCAACTGGCGCTTATCGGAAAGCGTGACGCGAACGTCGGTGGCTCCGTCCACAACGTGGTTGTTCGTCAGGATGTAGCCCTCCGGACTAACGATCACGCCGGAGCCAAGACTATCTTCGCGCTGCGAGCGCGGATGTTGTGAGCGATTGTCCATGCCGGGTCCAAAGAATTGTCGGAAAAGTGGATCGTTAGGCATCCCTTCCGGGAGTTCCTCCTGCGCGCGAACCATTTTGGATGTGGATATATTTACGACGTCCGGCAAAACCGGCTTCACGACGGATGCAAAACCCATCTTGCTCAGTCCTTCATTTGGATCGGCTAACTTCAGCGAAGCGTGCGTATTGCCGGAAAACAATGTCTGGCTGGCGCGCGCCATGCCAAATCCCGCGGCGCCGACCAGAAAAGCCATTGCCAGCGCCATTGTTTTCGGTTTGCCCCAAATTCTCCACGGTTTCATGTTTTCTCCCTCTAGCATCTGTCCTTCCAGTCTTCCAAACGCCCGGTTCTACCCCGCCAGGTCATGGTTTCTACTTACATTAGACGCGCCAGAAACATTTGGTGAGCCTGCGTTTCGGCATTCTCCCTCCCCATTTCGAACGCGAACTCGAGATTGCCCTCCTCATCTGCTCAGCAGTTTTAACAGCCCGTTGCTCAGTGGGTTGGAGCGCGTCCCTCAAGAATTTGCAAACGGATGTTGTAGCAACGTAAAAATGTCACCCCCTGAGTAAATTTATCCGTCGGTGAGGCGGAGTCTGGTATCTGCGTAATAGATGGAGACCTTTCCTTCGAGTGATTCATAGAGCTGCACTTTTGCCCCGGCGAAGCTGAAGCGTTTCGGCTGGGGCGGGATTTGGAAGCGGCGTCCATCCCACTGCACGACATTGTCGTTGCTGACGCTGCGTTCGTGATGAAAGCAGCAGATGCGATCGAGATTTTCGGGAGCAGGACGCCAAGCCTTTTCCGCATCGCCGTCGCTCGATTACGCCCGCGGATGGGCCTTGTCGTACACCTCAAGGAGTTGGCGGATCGAAGCGTGTGTATAGCGCTGGGTGGTCGAAAGCGAAGAGTGGCCGAGCAGCTCTTGAATCGCGCGCAAGTCGGCCCCATCGGCCAGCAGGTGCGTGGCAAAGGCGTGGCGCAAGGAGTGCGGGTGCATGTCCCAGTTCACGTTGATCAGGCGGACATATTTTTTCACGATGCGAGCCACCGAGCGCGGCGTCAGGCGCGTGCCGAGATGATTGAGAAAGACGGCCTGGGGATCGCCCCGCCTGCCCGCCTTGCGTAAGATATCGTCGCGCACCGGCTCGTAATCCTCGAGCGCCTGTTGCGCTTTGCCGCCGTAAGGGACGATGCGCTCCTTGTTGCCTTTGCCGCGCACGCGCAGCATCAGCTCTTTGCGATCCATGTCCGCAAGGTTCAGTCCGGTCAGCTCGCTGACGCGCAGCCCGGAAGCATAGAGAAGCTCGAGAATGGCGCGGTCGCGCCTGACCAGCAGACGGTTCTCGTCTGCGGCTCCTGGACGTGCGCGGGGGCCGGGAACGACATAGGGCCCGGCGACCACGTTGTCCAGAAACGTATTCAAATCTTCAGCGCTCAGGACCGCTGGAATTCTCTTCGGCAGCTTGGGAGTCGCCACCAAGCGCGCAGGATTCTGTAGCACCATCGCTTCGCGGACCGCATATTTGAAGAAGGAACGGATCGCCGCCAGCTTGCGAGCAATCGACGATTTTTCCAGACCGAGATCGTGCAGATGCGCCACAAACTCGCGAATCATGAGGTGCGTGACGTCCTTGAGCTCCGGCGTTTCGATTCCGGGAGGCGTCAGGAAGGCGAGAAACTGGCTGAGATCGGTCTCATAGCTTCGGCGCGTGTGTGGCGAGGCGTTGCGCACCGAGCGCAGATAATTCAGGAATTGGCCCACCGCGGATTTCATGCCCACACCTCTGCGCTAATTTCCGCAATTCGCCGGCGCATCCTCCGGATGCGTTCTCGAATTGGGAATATCCGAAATGCCTGGGACCGAAAATCAAAATTCCAATTTGTAAAGAAATCGGTACAAGCCCCTGATTACGCTCTGCTGGACCCCACTGGTTCGGGAGTTGCCGCCGTCGAGGAGGAGTCCGGCGCTACCGCTTCCCAGTCGCAGCCTTCCTTCAAGCAGGCGCGTATAATGCCCATTTTGCCACGCTTCTCGACGATGAACGGCGCGCCGCATTTCGGGCACGGCTCAATGACCGGCAGGTGCGGCGTTGTGAAGTCGCACGCCGGATACTTGTTGCAGCCGTAGAAGACGCGCCGGCGGCCTTTCTTGGCCACGCGCTCGACCAATTCGCCCTCTTCGCACTTCGGACACTTGATGCCGAGCGTCTTCGAGCGGATGAACTTGCACTTCGGATAAGCGGTGCAGCCTGTGAATTCGCCGTACTGGCCGTGCTTCTTGACCAGTTGCGCGCCGCATTCGGGACATTTTTCATCGAGCAGCTCATCGGGCAGGTGCGCGCGGCGCGTGCCGGCCACCAAACGCCGGGTCGTCTTGCAGTCAGGATAGCCCGTGCAGGCCAGGAAGGCGCCCCAGCGGCCCCGCTTGATCACCATTTCCCGTCCGCAGTTCTCGCAATATTCGGTTTTCGATTCCCCGTCGGCGCCCTCGTCAGGCAACTCGGGAGAAAGATCCCGTATGAAATCGCAATCGGGATAACGCGAACAGCCCAGGAAAAACCCGTGGCGGCTGATGCGCTCCAGCAGGTTGCCCTCTCCGCACTTTTCGCACTTTTGCCCGGTGGGGATGCCCGCCTTATAGGACTCCATTTCCCCTTTAGCCTGCTCGAGGTCCTGCGCGAAGCGGCCGTAAAATTCCTTGACGGCTTTTGCCCAGGGGATCTTGCCCTCCTCGATTTCGTCGAGTTCCTCTTCCATGCGAGCCGTGAAACCGACATCGAAGATGTCCTCAAAACTCTTGACCAGCAGCACGCTCACTTTTTGACCGAGCATCGTCGGAGTAAAGCGCCCCTGGTCTTTTATGACGTACTCGCGCTCGACAATGGTGGAAATGATCGAAGAATAGGTCGAGGGACGGCCGATGCCTTTTTCTTCCAGCTCCTTCACCAAAGTGGCCTCGGTGTAGCGCGGAGGCGGCTCGGTGAAATGCTGTTCGGGACGCACGGTCTCGAGTCGCAGGTTTTCGCCTTCGGCAACCTGCGGCAACAAGGCCTTGCTGTCAGGCTCGGCGTCCTCATCGTCTCCTGTGGCCACCTGGTAGACGGCAAGGTAACCGTCGAATTTCTGCACCGAGCCGGTTGCGCGGAACGTATACTCACCCGCCGCAACGTCGATGGTCGTCTGGTCGAATACCGCGGGAACCATTTGAGAAGCGACGAACCGCTGCCAGATCAGCTGGTAGAGCTTGAACAGGTCTTCGCTCAGGAAGGGCTTCACAACCGCCGGCGTGAGCGCGGCGTCGGTCGGACGGATGGCCTCATGGGCGTCCTGTGCGTCCTTCTTCGATTTGAAAAAGTTCGGTTTCTCCGGCAAGTAGGTTGGGCCGAAGCTCGAGCCGATCAACCCGCGGACCTGATCGAGCGCGTCGTTCGAAACGCGCACCGAGTCGGTCCTCATGTAGGTGATCAGCGCCACCGAGCCTTCCGGGCCCATCTCCACGCCTTCATAGAGGCGCTGTGCCAGCCCCATCGTGCGCTTGGTCGTGTACCGCAGGCGGTTATAGGCGGCCTGCTGGAGCTTCGAAGTCGTAAACGGCGGAGGCGGGTTGCGACGCTTTTCCTTTTGCGTGACGCTCGCCACCTTCCACGATGCGCTTCGCGTCGCGGCGACTATCGCATCGGCTTCCGCCTGCGTGTGGACTTCAATATCCTCGCCCTTAAACTTGGTCAGCTTGGCTTCAAAAATGGGCAGTTCCGCGGCAGCGAGCAGCGCGTGGATGGTCCAATACTCGACCGGGTTGAAGGCCTTGATCTCGGCCTCGCGATCCACGATCAGGCGCAGGGCGACAGTTTGTACGCGGCCAGCGGAGAGTCCCCGGCGCACCTTGTCCCATAGCAGGGGAGAAATCTTGTATCCAACCAGACGGTCCAGCACCCGGCGCGCCTGTTGCGCGTCCACCAGGTTGGTGTCAATCTGGCCGGGATGTTCGAACGCGGCCTTGATCGCCTTGGGCGTGATTTCGTTGAACATCACGCGGAAGATGTTCTTGCGGGCGATGACGGGTTTACCTTTCCTGATTGCTTTCTTGGCAGGTTTCTTGGCTTTCTTCTTGCCCTTCTTGCCGGTCCCGTTCGTTTCCGCCTTTTCTACTTCCCCCTCTTCGGGGAATTCCAGCTTCGGTCCGCTCAACACCTCGGCCAGATGAGCGCAGATGGCCTCGCCCTCGCGGTCCGGGTCGCCCGCCAGGTAAACGGCGTCGGCTGTCGCGGCAGCTTTTTGCAAAGCCTGGACCACTGCCGTCTTCGACGGGCTGACTTCGTAGGTGGGCGCAAACCCGTGGGCAATGTCTATGCCCAATTCTTTCTTGGGCAAGTCCATGACGTGCCCATAGGAGGCCTTGACCGTGTAATTGCGGCCGAGATATTTGTTGATCGTCTTTGCCTTCGCGGGCGATTCGACGATGACTAATGATTTTCCCATGTCTGCTCTTGCGAACCGAAACGTATCCCAACGGAAGCGCCGGGTCCTTTCCGCCCCCTAGCGTGGCCCCCCGGTCCCTGCCTTGTCAACGATTGTAGATGCGGGTGGTGTCGTGTTCGATTCTAGGCGCTGTAGTTCGCCCCGGTCAGAACCGGGGCAGAGGCATATAGATAAGATGCCAGAAAAGGCCCCCACGCCTCAAGGCGGCTACAGCAAAACCTTGACGAATTGCTTGCCTGGCATCTGCCGCACAACCCCTTTCATCTCCATTTCACAGAGCGACGCCAGAACCTCCGAGGAGGTTAACTCCGACTTTTCGACCAGTTCATCCACGTGAACCGCCTCGTCCACGCCCAGCAGACCGAAGACCTTCTTCTCCAGGGGCGAAAGCGCGTCCGCAAACAAGGACGCGCGTTCCTCGCGTGTGCTTGTCTCGACCGGAAACAACTCTGCGCGGACCTCCGTAGGCAGCTCCTCGACCACGTCCTCCCAGGACGTTACCAGCTTTGCGCCCTGCTTGATCAACTGGTTGGGGGCAAAGCTGACGTCGGCCGTGATGTTTCCCGGAACGCCATAGACCTCGCGGCCAAACTCCATCCCCAGGCGCGAGGTGATCAGCGAACCGGAATACTGTGCGCCTTGCACCACCACCACGCCCAGCGACATCCCCGCGACAATCCTGTTGCGCACCGGGAAATTCTCAGGAGCGGGATGCGCGCCCAGCGGAAACTCGCTGATCAGCGCGCCGCGCTTTTCGACTTCGCCGAACAGTTTCCGGTTCTCCTTCGGATAAATGACGTCCACGCCGGTGCCAAGCACGCCGACCGGCGCGCCATGGGAGGCCCGGCACGCGCCCTGATGCGCCGAACTGTCAATCCCGCGCGCCATCCCGCTGACGATGCTCAAGCCCCGCTCAGCGAGGTCGTGTCCCAGCCGCTCCGCCACCTGATTTCCATAGGGCGTGGGGCGGCGCGTGCCGACCATCGAGATGGAATGCCGGTTGAGCGAGCTCGCATCTCCCCGGACATAGAGCAGCGGCGGCGGATCGTATATCTCGAGCAGCCGCTGCGGATATTCCGGCTCGTCCCAGTTCAACAGGAGGCAGCCGAGCGCGCGGACCCGTGCCAGCTCCTCTTCGGCGTTCTTTCGCGCCTGCCCGGAGTGAAGCGCCTGCGCCGGCGCCGAAGGCAGCCGGCACGCCTCCAGCTCGGTCAGGGATGCGCGAAAGATTCCCTCGGGCGAGCCGAACTGGCGCAGAAGTTTCCCTGTCAGGCGCGAGCCAAGCCCCGGCGTCATCACGAGTGACAGCCAATCGAGAGAAGCGTCCAGTTCCATATTGCGGCGACGCTACTCCACTGTTAGCGACTCTGTCAAGTCGCCGTTATGTGAACGCGTATGGCTCCGTGATCATGGGCGGCTCACGCCGGCAGTAATGAACTGGACAGAACCAGCCCAGCGCCGCCCGGCAGTCTTGGTGAGTTGTGATTGAACCGAAGTGCCAATTGGCGTATGCTCCCGGTCAATCGAGAGTCTCGAGGGAAGATTCCGGCTGTCGGCTGAAGATCACACTTTGCGCGCGGAGGATTTAATGGATAAGCCAAACGATTTTGGAGTGTCGCGACTGAGTCGTCGCGAGGCAATTCAAGTGGGCGCAGGGACGCTGCTCGGATCCGCCGCGATGCTGGCGGGAGCAGGCGAGATGGCGAGGCTTTCCGCGCAGGGCGTCGTCCAGGCAACACCCCTCCCCGCAACCGATTCGCGCTTTCCGATGCCGCCCGCTTGGAATCGAGAGCTGCGGCAATTGGCGCCGAACGTGTACGCGTACGTCCAGGAAGGCGGCCCAGGCATCAGCGCCGCCGGCGTCTCCAATCCCGGGATGATTGCCGGTTCCGACTATTTGATGGCCATTGACGCCACGCAGGGGCCCATTCCCGCCAAGGCATTCATCGCCGCATCCAAACAGGCTACCGGCAAGGATTTCGGCCGTCTGGTCAACACCCACCATCATGGCGATCACGTGAACGGCAACCAATTCTTCCCGCATACGGAAATCCTGAGCCATCCCTACTGCCGGGACATGTGCGTGAAGGTCGCCGCGACCACGCCGAAAATGTGGGACAAGGCGCCCGGCATAGCGGACGGCACCGAGGAACGCAAGCTCGTGCCGCCGTCGGTCACGTTCAAGGACGACTTGACCTACTTCATCGGAGGGACCGAGGTCCAATTCAGGTTCGCCGGGCCGGCGCACACTTGGGGCGATATGATGGCCTACTTGCCGCAATACAAAATTCTTTTCGCTGGGGATATTGCGTTTTTCTGGGTCGCGCCCTATGCCAATAACAGCTACATCACCAAGTGGATCGAGACGTGCGACAAGATCGCGGGTTGGGACGTGGATGTGATCGTCCCCGGCCATGGCCCCATCGGCGGCAAGAAAGAGCTCGCCGAGATGGCCAACTACTTCCGCGTCCTGGGCGTCGAGGCCCGCAAGCGCTACGACGCCAAGATGACCCCGGGAGCCGCCGCCGCCGAAATCCGTCTGGGCAGGTTCGACAACTGGATCGGCCCGGAGCGTCTCATCATGGATGTGGTGCGCTGGTACGAAGAGTGGGACAGCACCCTCACCCCGGACTACAACGCCATGGCCGTTCGCGAGGCGACGATCGAATACAACCAAGTCAAGGCCGGCCAGAAGAAAATGAGCGAAATCATCCCGCTCTCGCGCATGGAAGCCTTGGCAGAACCCTGCTGACCATTCGAGGACCGGCGCAGGGGCCGCTACGGCGCGCTCAAAGTCGAAGCAACTTGACCAGATTCCTGCCGAGGATCGCTTTCTTCCCGGCATCACTCAATTAGCCACAACTGAAGCCGCTCGCGAGACACATTTTCCGTGCGCCTTTGATTTTACGTGCAGAGCCAGCTTTCGATAGGAGCGTTCTATAATGCGTTTATCAGGCGGAATACGACACGAGCAGGCGCTGCAAACCCACTTGTACATTTGAAGTCACTGGCGGTCAGGTGTATGTTCCTAGCCAGCCGGGAGTCGAAATGGAAATACCGGTGGATATAGCGAGCCGACTTTAGTGCCTGGAGAAATCATCATGGACCCCTTCGAATCCTTCAAAGCGGCGCAGAAACAAGGGTGGGTACACTTCGCGCCGCTAGAAGCTCACACGACACCTCAGGCGGCGCGGCTGGTGAAGCGCGCAGGCATTCGCCCCGGAGACCGAGTGCTCGACGTCGCATGCGGAACAGGAGTGGTCGCAGTCACCGCGGCGCGTCTCGGCGCTCGCGCGACCGGACTAGATCTCACGCCCGAGTTATTGGACCGGGCGCGCGAAAACTCGCGTATCGCCGGAGTGGAAATTGATTGGCGCGAAGGGGACGTTGAGAAGATGCCCTTCGACAGCGCCGTCTTCGACGCCGTTCTCAGCCAGTACGGCCACATCTTCGCCCCCAGGCCTGATGTCGCTGTTGCCGAGATGCTCCGGGTGCTAAAGCCTGGCGGGACCATCGCGTTCTCCACGTGGCCGCCAGAACTTTTTGTCGGCCGCATGTTCGCACTTGTCGCCCGTTATATGCCACCCCCGCCGCCGGGCGTTTCGCCGCCACCGCAATGGGGCGATCCAAACGTTGTTCGCGAGCGCCTGGGCGCCGCGGTCAAGGACATCCTATTTGATCGCATGATGATGCCGATACCTGCGCTGAGCCCGCAGCACCATCGAACATTTACAGAGCGGACAGCGGGCCCCATGGTGAGGCTCGTCGAATCACTAACGGCCAGCGACCCGTCGAAACTCACCGACTTCCGCCGCGAGTACGATGCGCTTGCCGCTGAGTATTTCGAGGAGAACGTGATCCGGCAGGATTACCTCATTACGCGTGCGAAGAAAATCTGAACTCTTTGCCTGATTGTCTTGGCTGTTCTCGTTCGGCATCCGTCGTCAGCGAGTTTGCCGGAGCCAGATGACCTGAGATGGCAGGTGAGAATCAGGAAATCTGTTGACGCTGCCCAGGTCACGTCACTACGGGCCGCAACGCCCAGGCCAGAGGGGTCTTGCAGAAGAGCGTACAGGTCCCGTGAATAGTCAAGTAAATGCGGCCTGCTAATGTGCTGAAATGATTGTGTTGACACTTAAGAGCTGCTGGGAACCGATAGCTTCGAGAATGCGGCCAACGTGTAGATTTTGGAGGCAGCCGTGCGCGCTCTACGTTTAATAAGTTTGTTCCTCTTGCTCGCCCCTGTTGCTGCTGCCGCTGCCGATGGGGAGCAGATGGTCCTTCAGGCCGACCACTCTCTGGGTCAGGCCATTGCGAAAAAAGACAAAACAGCAGTGGATGCGCTTCTAGACGCGGATTTCACTTGGACAGACTCGGACGGGATCAGCTCGACCAAGGAGCAGGTCCTCCAGGACCTCGCCGCGTTCGCGAGAGACAGCGAAGGCAACGCGGATCTCAAGGCCTTTAGCTATGGCCAGGTCGGAGCTGTTTTCGGCGTTCAGCACAACGCCCGCTTCGAGCGCGTGTGGGTGAAGCGTCCAGCGGGCTGGCGGCTGCTCGTCTATCAGCAGGTTCCCGATCGGGCGCCGTCATCGCCTGCTTATGGGAGCAACGGGCCGGGCTCGGCGGACTGCGAGAATCCCTGCAAGGCGATCCCTTACAAACCGACAACCGAAGCTGACCGTGGAGTTATTGCTTCGTTTCAAGCGATGAACACAGCGATCTGGCAGGCTGACGCGGATGCCTGGGCCAGACACATCGGGGATGAGGATTTTGGGATTACTCCCGGCGTGCTGGTCAGCAAGGCGGGCCGGATTGCAGCCATCAAGAAGCAAAAGGAGACGAATACGGCGTCGCTGCCGGCCCCATTGTTGTCAGCGCGCTTTTTCGATTTCGGGGATACGGTCGTGATGACGGCTCTGCACCAGCCGCGAAACGGCAAGCCGCATCACTTTACTCGCATCTGGGTAAAGCGAGAAGGTGGTTGGCAACTCGTAACAGGCGCACAGACGGAAATTCAGGGCGCCCCCGCCACAATTACCCGATAGGATCTAGCAGTCTGCGGAAAAATGCATTTCCCCGCAAACTGTGACATCGGTGCGACTAAATCTGAATTCCGAAGTTCCTTTGGGAACTTGGGGTTGAAATCCGGGTACGCCAATCTCCAGATTGGCGGTTTGCATCACGCCATTCTGGAGAATGGCGTTCCCGGGATCGCCGCCAAACAGAGCTAAATACCCCTGTGCACTGCTGTGCTCAAAGCCGAAGCAACTTGATCACATTCCCGCCGAGGATCGCTTCCTTTTCGGCGTCACTCAGGAACGGCGCGTTCAGGATCAGGTCCACGCTGGTGGGCCAGTTGAAGGGTTCGTCGGTTCCATAGGCGACCTGGCCGGCGCCAACTTCCGCCACCAAATGCCGCAGGCCCTCTTCTGAAATTACGATCGAATCCACCAGAATCTGTTTCTTTAGATATTCGCTCGGGAGCTTCTTGTTCGCGCAATCGGCGTTAGGCCGCACCTGGCAGGCCACCTCCGTTCGCCCCAGGTAGGATGGCAAGTAGCCGCCTCCATGAGCCGCGCAGATTTTCAGACCGGGAAAGCGGTCCAGTGTCCCGTCGAAAATCATGCGGCTGAGGAAGACGGTGGTCTCAAAGGGATTCCCGATGATGTTGCTCAGATCGCCTCTTCCCTTGAATCCGTCTTTGCGAATGACGTTCTCAGCGCCCTGGGGATGCATGAAAACCAAGACCCCAAGCTCCTGCGCTTTCGCCCAGAACGGATCAAACTTTGGCGACGATAGATCTTCACCTTCGACATGACCGCCGACCGCCGCGCCTCGCAGCCCTAATTGCTTGACGGCATGCTCCAATTGCTCGGCCGCGAGATCGGGAAACTGCAGCGCGACCGATGACAGGCCGACGTAGCGATCGGGGTGAGCCTTACACCACTCCGAGAGCTTTTCATCGTGCACCTTGACGATCTGGCTGGCGAGATCGCGCTCCGCCGCGTAGAACCAGAAGCCATTGATGCTCAGCACCTGAACGTCAATTCCTCGCTCGTCAAGCGATCGCAAACGCTCCGGCCCCATGACGTTGGGCCCGCGGGCCCGATTGCCGACGCTTGAAGCGAGTTTTGTATCCTTAATGACGTCCCACACTTCCGGCACGACGCAGTGGGCATGCATATCGACCACTTTGATGCGCCGGCTTCCCACGAACACTTCCCGGCGCTTCGCAGCAATGGCCTGCGGCGCTTGGAGAGCGGCGTCCGCGAAGCCGCGGCCGGCAACGAACATTCCGGCTGTCGCGCCCGCCACAGTCTTCAAGAAATCCCTGCGATCCCGCATCGTCGCCTCCTTGATGTTGCGATCTGTGAAGCCTTTTTCCAGTAATGTCGCTGTCCTTGATTACCTTCCCCCGGCCTAGAAGTCAAGGAACCGCGGTTATCGGCATCACAAACTTCAGTCTGTGCGCTTTTTGCTGAATGCGGCGAAAACCAAAACCACACAGTCCCGCCAGGGCGGGCCTGTGCTACCGGGCCGCAACTTCAGCTCCTGAAGCTATCAATATTCGGTGGTGAAACACACGGCGGCGGGTCGCGCGTTCAAGGTGACGGCAAGCGATCGCTCGCGGGATTCTGCAACCCTTAGGCAAGAATCGAGAAACCACATTGCAAGCGGTGAACGCAACTCCAGGAGCTCATCCGGCAGACCGTGGTCCTAAGCAATTTGTTGGCAGCTTCGGCTTCCAGTTTTTCTAGGAGCGAGGAAGCGAAGCGCATCGTGCTCACGGTCGAGCGGAAGAATCTTTCCGGCACATATATCGATTGCATAGAACTGATTGTTTGACTTCTGGGTCAGTTCTCGCAACTGGAGGCGTGCGTTTCCGAGTCCAGTAACCGAACCCCGCCAAAGTGACGAACCATCGGGGAATTTCTCAAAAAGGTCGTATTCGTGAATCATAGAAGCCCCTGCGGCATAAAAGCGCTTCCCACATGTAATGCTAATCACCCGCAACCCGGTTGTCAAATTTATTGTTTCAATGCGTCGATGGCAAGGATCGCATTTGGGCCAATTCGGCACACCCCATGTCCCTTGTGCTCTCCGTGGGCTAAGTGTGGAATGCGTTTCCGCTGGACCATCATTTCCGTGCGCGGGAGGCAGCCGCGCGCTGTGATATAGTGAATTCTCCTTTAATGTAAGCGAATATGGGCAAACTGCGCATCTCGATCGTTGAATTCCTGAACACAGCGCCGCTGGTCTGGGGCTTCACGGACGGACCTCTCGCAGGTCGGTACGACCTGTCGTTTGCCGTGCCGTCGCAGTGCGCCGAGGACCTGAAGGCGGGCCGGGCCGATGTGGGCATTATTCCGGCTATCGAGTATCAACGAATGGAAAACGTGGTAGCGCTGCCGGGAATGGCGGTGGCGTCCAAGAATGAAGTGCGCAGCATTCTCATCATTTCCAAGGTGCCCATCGAGCAGGCGCGGAGCTTCGCGCTGGACACGAATTCGCGCAGCTCGGTCGGCCTCGTGCGGGTGCTCTGCCAAAGGCACTGGAAGATCGCGCCGGAATTCATTGACGCGGCGCCCGACGCGGACGCCATGCTCGGCCGGGCGGATGCCGCGCTGATTATCGGCGATCCCGCGCTGCGCCTGCGGCTCAAGGTGGACGCGCTCGAAGCAAAAGTGCCGCAAGACGCAGATTGCTGTTGCGGCGGCAAGGACGAACCGCTGGTCAAGGATGTCCAGACGCTGTTCGTCTATGACGTGGCGCAGCAGTGGCGCGAGATGACCGGGCTTGCGTGCGTGCTGGCGATCTGGGTGGCCCGGCGCGGCACGGTCACGCCGGAAATCGCCGCGGATTTTCAGGCCTCCCGCGCATACGGCCTCGCGCACATCGGCGAAATCGCCGAGGGCGCGGCGCTAAAGCTCGATCTGCCGCCGCGCGCGCTCGAGGAATATCTGACCAAGAACATCGATTTCTCGCTCGACGAGGAGAATCTGGCGGGCTTGAACCTGTATTATGAAGAATGCGCGCGCGCCGGCCTGATTCCGCGCGCGCGCCCGCTCGAGTTTCTCGATGCGCCGAATGCCGCGCAGCAGAAGGCTGCGAGATAAGCAAGGACTGAACCGCGATGGGACTGACGCCACAGCAAGCGCTTGACCTGTTTCGCTCCGATGACCTGATCGGCATCGGCATGGCCGCGATGGAAGTTCGCCGCGCGAAAAACGATCCGCGCGTAGTGACCTACCAGATCGACCGCAACATCAATTACACGAATTTCTGCACCGAATACTGCTCGTTCTGCGCGTTCTACCGCCCGCTCGGCTCGAAGGAAGGCTATCTGCTCTCGTTCGAGGAGATCTACAAGAAAATTGAAGAGATGCTGGAGCTGGGCGGCACCGGCGTCCTGCTGCAAGGCGGCCTGCACCCGGACCTGCGCATCGAGTATTACGAAAATATGATGCGTTCGCTCAAGCAGCGCTTCCCGCAAGTCCACCTGCACTGTTTTTCGGCGCCGGAGATTGGCTGCATTGCCGAAGTCGCCGGGCTCAGCGTGCGCGAGACGATTACGCGCTTGATGGCCGCGGGGCTCGACTCGATCCCCGGGGCCGGCGCGGAAATTCTGGACGACGAAATCCGCGCGCGCATCTCGCGCCTCAAGTGCACGTCCGGCGAATGGGAAGACATGCACCGCGTCGCGCATTCGCTCGGCATGCGCACCACCGCCACGATGATGTTCGGCTGCGGCGAGGAATACCGCCACCGCGTCAATCATCTGGAACTCCTGCGGCGCATCCAGGAAGATACCGGCGGGTTCACCGCGTTCATCCCGTGGATGTTCGCCCCGGAAAATACGCCGCTCGGAAAGAAAGTCCCCGAAGCCACCGCGGTCGATTACTTGAAGACCCTGGCCATCAGCCGGCTCTATCTTGACAACATCGATCACATCCAATCGAGCTGGCTGACGCCGGGAATCAAGGTCTGCCAGGTGGGTTTGCAATTCGGCGCCGACGACGTCGGCAGCATCTTGATCGAGGAAAACGTCGTCTACGCCGCCGGCGTGCGCAATCGCACCAACGAGGCCGAGCTGCGGCGCATCATTTCCGACGCGGGATACATGCCCGCGCAACGCGACACGCTGTACCGCTCCTATTCACTGAAACAGATGTCTCCCACTTTATAAGACTGATTGGAATTTCCGCATCTAGCGAACCTGCGTTTCTCACGAAGGTGCGAGTGGCTGGGGCGGAAGCTGCAAATTGGGTCTTCGTAGCGCCAGCGTCTCACTGGCGATTTCTTAAGTAGGTGGCACAGGGTAAAAACGCCCCGATGCATCGGGGCGCTACAAAACTGCGCGGAAAACTCTCGTGTGGGCGTATTGCTTTGAAACGGCGAATGCCAGGTGAAAAATAGCTGCTAACTGCCCTACCGGCGGGAAGGTCTCTCAATCGTAATTTCCAATTCTTCATTCTCGCCGTATCCTAGCGGTTCGGCGGGAACTAATACGCCATCGCGGAAACGCGCGCGAATTTTACGCGGAGCTGCAAGAGCTGCGCGAGGCTTCGTACGGACAGGGCTCACGGCTCTTGCCGGCTCGGACGCAAACGCGGGTTTTACGCCGCCGGTGTTGTCGAGCGCGGCGTTGGCCGCCGCATCGGCTTCGCGGTTCTGCTCGCGCGGCACGTATTGAATCGCGAAAGCTTCGAGGGTTGCGGCCATTTTCTTCGCGCGCTCGTGCAGCGGGCGCAAGTCCGGGTGCTTCACTTTGAACAAGCCCTTCATCTGGTTCACAATCAATTGCGAATCGCTCTGCACGCGCAAGCGTTTAATCCCGTTCTCTGCGGCGTAATCGAGCGCGGCGATCAACGCGTAGTATTCGGCGACGTTGTTCGTGTGCCGGCCAATGTATTTCCCGAGGGATGCGAGCGGCGCGCCGTCCGGCCGCCGCAACACCACACCGTACGACGCCGGGCCGGGATTTCCGCGCGCCGCGCCGTCGATATTCGCCGTGTAGGCGCCGTCCAGGCGCGCCGACGGCGATTCAGGCTCGGCAAACAGCCGGCCGGATGCTTTCGGTGTGCGTATCATCGTGGGTTCTCGCTGCTCCGTGCGGCAGGGACGTTAGGTTTCATGGGCGGGTGTGGCCGGGGCCTGCGCTGCTGCGCGATTGGCATAGTAGAGGATGCGCGTGCACGTCTCGCAGTGGAAGAACTCCTCGTTTCCCTCGCGCTGCAGTTGCTGAATCACGTGCGGCCGGATGTGAACGCCACACTGGCTGCAACCTTCGGCGCGCACTTCGGCCAAGGCAATACCGCCATGGCGCTTCGCGATGCGTTCGTAGTGATCGGTCAGATCTTCGGGCACGGCGGAGACAGCCCCGGCGCGCACAGCCTCCGCGGCGGCAAGTTCTTTCTGCGCGGCGTTGTATTCGGCCTGGATCGCCCGGCGCTCTCCATCGGCGGCCGCTTCCACTTGTTCCACGGCGGCTTCGGCGGCCTTCAATTGCCGCTCGTAATCTTCGCCGGCCACCATGCGGTCGAGCAAGCGGTCTTCGGCCTTGGCGGCTTCATCCTCGGCGTTTTGAATTTCGTGCAGGAGCGCCTTGTAGGCTTCGTTGGTTTTCACCTCAGAGCTCTGGTTGCGGTACTTCTTCGCGCGCTCTTTCCATTGCTCGACGTCCATCTCATATGTCTTGCGCTCCTTCAGGCTGCTGGTCAGCGCTTCCTTTGCCGCGGTGATTTGCTGCCGGGCCGCGGTGACACGCGCTTCCACTTCCGCCAGGCGTTTCGGGAACCGGCTTAGGCGCTCGCGAATTTCAATCAGGCGGAGATCAACGGCTTGCAGCTCAATCAAATACTTGAGGTGGGGGTGCATCCGCAGCATATTTTAGCACAGGCGCCGCGCCGGGCTCGGATCGGAATTAATCTCTCGCCGCCGGTGGTTTTTGCGCGCGCGTTTTCGCGTTAGACTCACCGTCCCCCGCACGGCCGGTGCGGTCTAGTCGCCCTGGTGTATTTCCATCGTTTGATCAATGGTGAAAGTGGGAAAATGCGGTGGCGCAACGCC
>JBGOZP010000033.1:0-27243 GCA_041480265.1 Terriglobia bacterium
CAATCAGAACCTAAACAGAGCAGTGTTCCGTTTGAATCTACGCCTGCGAACGACTTTACCGCTAGAGACTCCTGAAAGTTGACTTCGGGCTAGTGTTGCGACGACCCATTGAGACCGCCCCGTTTATCAGGCACAATTTTTCACTTTGCTGAACCCTGCCGAGAAACATCAACTCGATTGTTCAAACTATGTAGCTTTCGGGCCGCGGAGCAAAGCTTATTACTTTTTTGTTGCCTGGATCGACTCGATGTAGGCGGTCAGGTCGCGCACGCGTTCCTCCAGACGCTTTGGATTGGATTTCAGGCTGTAGAATACGTCGCCCCACGCCGGCATGTCGGCAGTACCATGCGCGGGAAAT
Source organism: Terriglobia bacterium (assembly GCA_041480265.1). Classification (GTDB taxonomy): domain Bacteria; phylum Acidobacteriota; class Terriglobia; order Acidiferrales; family UBA7541; genus Palsa-360. The sequence goes on from JBGOZP010000033.1 coordinate 359, forward strand.
GAGCCTTTGCAAGACTCAGATGCCGCTCAGGCTGCTCCTCGCTCTATGGCTACCGCCGAAAGGTCGATCTCGATGGATTGATAGGCGTTTCGCAGGTATTGAGAGAGCATCCGCTGGCTGTTAAAAAAGGACGCATTCACGGCAATGGTCGAGCGCATGACTTGCGCGTAGGCCTTGGGCTGTCCATAAAACATGGGCACTATGATTGACTCCAGCTTCTCGTAAAGGGAGGCATGCTCGCTTGCGGGATCTTCGGAGATGCCCTCGGAATGACCAATATCCCAACCCGTTTGCCCCTCTAAATGTCCTTCGAGCCACCAGCCATCGGGAATACTCAAACTGGGTACGCCATTGAGGGCAGCCTTCATCCCACTGGTCCCCGATGCTTCGTATGGTCGCTGTGGTGTATTCAGCCAAAGGTCCACACCGCTCGTTATGAGTTGTCCCCAGCGCCAGTCGTAGTTGGGAACATAGACCACCCGTATGGATTGGTCGTCCAGTGCCCGTGCAATGTCAAAGACCCGACGGATAAGTGCCTTGCCGTCCTCATCCCGTGGATGAGCTTTCCCGCCGTACACGATCTGCAGCGGACCTACAGACCTAGCAATCAACCGCAAGCGCGCCACGTTCGAAAACAAGAAATCTGCGCGCTTGTACGTGGCTGCTCGCCTCGCGAAGCCAAGGGTCATGGTTGCTTCGTCGAACTGGACTCCTATGTTCTTCTTTAACTCCTCGAACAACATCGCCTTCGCGCGGCTGTGGGCTTGCTGAATCTCTTCCACAGATGTATGCAACAAATAGCGAAAGTATTGGTTGTCGTGGCGCCACTCTGGAATGTGGCGATCGTACAGTTCGCGAAAGGGCGATGATGTCCACGTCAAAGCGTGAACTCCATTCGTAATGGCGTGGATAGGATAGTTTGGATACATGTCATGGGAAATTTCGCCGTGCCGCATGGCGACGCCATTGATGTAGCGTGCGAAACGAAGTGCCAGGAAGGTCATATTCAAGACCCCCTGGGGACAACAATGGGTGGCCTCCAGAACAGAGACCCAATGCTCCCCTAATACTTCGGTCACCAAACTTCTAGAAAATTGATCGTGACCTGCCGGCACGGGGGTGTGAGTCGTGAAGACGCAACGACTCCGGACCGCCTCAATGTCGCTTTCAGCCGCTGTGCCTAGGTCTCGCCCCCCAAGTTGCAACTCAAGCAGAGCCAGCGCCAGGAAAGACGAATGCCCTTCGTTCATATGGAAGCCCTGCAACTGTGTGTAGCCCAGCTCACGGAGAATCCGGACTCCGCCGATGCCTAGAACCGCCTCTTGGCAAATTCGGTAGTGCTCATCGCCGCCATATAGGTGATCGGTCAGCGTGCGATCCCAGGAGCCGTTTTCGGGCAGATTGGTATCGAGCAGGTAGACGGGCAAGATATGACCGGAAATCCCTTGCACACTAAATCTCCAGGCTCGTACCCGCACTATTCGTCCTTCAATCACAACATTCACGACAGCTTTTTCAGGCACCAGCGAATCCTCGGGACGCCACGGGTCTTCAGCCTCTGTTTGGTTTCCTTTCTCGTCCAAGCGCTGCAAGAAATAGCCCTTACGGTGAGCCAGCGTGACTCCCACCATGGGCACCCCGAGATCGGCGGCCGAGCGGAGAGTATCTCCCGCTAAAATGCCCAACCCGCCGCTATAAGTGTGCATCGACGGATCAAGAGCTATTTCCATCGAGAAATAGGCAACTTTGGCCGCTTGGCTCATTGACTCCCCGTCATTCGCCAAAGAACAGATTCTGACACACCTGACAATTCCACTGATCCCATTTCAAATGTCTCTTGAGCGCCACGGCACTCGTCTCATATTCCGCCCTCCGAGACGACGGGTCAACTCCCGACAAGTCGGCTTATCGGAAACTAGACTTCAACAAGTCAGCGGCGCTCCAATCTCAGCAGCCGTCGGGTGAGCCGGGCTTCGATCTTGTTAGCGCGCGCTGCTGCGATTCCGCCATCGCGTTGCGCGCTTCGCAATTGGGCGATAGCGTGGGAGGTCAATTCGGCGGCGCGGTGCGGCTGCTTCGCACGATGCTCGTAATACATGGCAAGCTGTTCCGCAGCTTCGATGGCGGATTCGAGCGCTTTCTGCGCGTCGTCCGGGGTGTTGGCGGATCTCTTGCCCGTGGCCGGCGTCGAAGCTAGCCGCAACTCCTCCCAGAGCGATGTCGCGCGAACATAATCCTGTTCCCGCTTTGCGAGTTGAGCCAGTTCGCGCTGTGCGAGCCGCTCGACGGTTCGCGGGAGCCCTGAGCGCAGGGCGGACTCATACAGCTCACGTGCGCGGGCTGGTTTGCCGCGGCGTTGCATTACACGAGACAGTCCGTAGAGATCGAGCGGATCGTGCGTGGTGTGGTGCGCAGCGTCAGCCAAGCCATTGCCGCTATCAAACAGAGTGAGAATTTTTCCTGCCAGCGCGGCCAGTCCGCGCAAATCCATCTGGTTGTGGCGGAAAACTCCTGTCAAAGGTTCGGCAGATCCGCCGCGGAGATAGTCAAAATACATTTGCGGGATCAATGAGGAGTCAATGTCGTCGTGCCGCGACCATTCGAGCGCGCGGCCGTCGGCCCCGAGCACGTGCCGTTCGAGATCCTTCAGCCGCACCGATCCAAGCCGCGGCCGCCAGAGCTGGCGCGCGGGGTGCAGCAGATCAAGATGCAGCTTGGGTGCGCAAGAAGAGATCGCGCGCGTCATGCGGTAGCGCGTTTCGAGCAGCGGCCAGTCGAAACTCTTTCCGTTAAAAGTTACGAGCACGGGCCGTTCCGCCATTCGCTCGGAGAGTTCGAGCAGAAGCGAATGTTCCTCATCGAGGTCGCGCATGAAGAGCTGTTCGACCTGCAATCCACCGGCGTCCCACCACGCAAGTCCCACCAGAAAGGCGTATGTGCCCGTTCCTCCCGCAAGCCCTGTCGTTTCCGTGTCGAGAAAAAGCCACTGCCCGGGATCCGCCGCGGACTTTGCGGCGGCGCGCGCGCCGGGCATTCCCTGCGGCAGCAGCAAAGAGAGCGAACGCGCGTCGGGCGCGCACGTTTCCGGCGTTGCATACCATTGTTGCAACGACAGGTGTTCGCCGTAGCGATTCCGCCGGACTTGTGCGCCGGGAAGTTGCGCGAAGCGTTCGCATTCCTCCGGCAAGTCCGCCGCGCGCGCAGGTTCAAGTTCGCGCTTGCGGGCGGGCCGCAGCGCGGCGACGTGCGCGAATTTGTCGGTAAGGTTCAAATGGGAAATCCTGAATTGCCACGGAGACACAGAGGCGCAGAGAGGGAAACCACGGATGCACACGGATGAACACGGATGAAGAAAAAAGGCAGGAAGAGAGACAGGCAAGAACTGTAAAACGAGAATGAAATGCATTCCTTCATTTATATTTCAGTCTCTCTCTTATCCGTGTTCATCCGTGTGCATCCGTAGTTCCAAAGTTTTTCTCTGTGTCTCCGCGACTCTGTGGCTACTCACCTACGCGCCGAGGCGTGAGAGGATCGCGAGCGCCGCTTCTTTCGCGCGCTCGCCGCGTTCTCCTACTGGGCCGACGCATGACGGGCATCCGTTCTCGCACGGGCATGCGGCGATCAGTTCGCGTGTCTTTGCGAGCAGCAGGCTGTGTGTTCGAAAGAGCGGTTCGGAGAAGCCGATGCCGCCGGGATACGCGTCATAGAGATACAAGTTGGGCTCGAAAAATTCCTTTTCGGCAAGGTGTGCGGCCGCTTTCAGGTCCGGTGCTTCTTCCCACTCGATTGCCGAGCCGGGCGAAGGCGGGCGCTCCCCAATCGCCGTGCCCAGATCGCGCGCGTCGCACATCAACAGCAATGTGGCGATGGATTCGAGAGCGTGGAGCAAGCCGTACATGCCGCTCTGGCGGTCGCTCACGGAAAACGCCAGGGACTCCACCAGCGGACGCTCGAGCGTCAGCCAGAACGCCGTGGTGTGCATCTCGTTTTCCGGAAGCTCTAGTTTTCCGTCACCCACATTTTCATTCGTGAAGAACTTGATCTTCTTGAAGCCGATCACTTGCGAGCGCACCAGCACGTCGCCGTGGGATCGCTCGGCGCTGGCATAGGCGCCGGCGGCTACGATTCGGTCTCCTGCGGCGCGTTCGAGCACGCGCACCTGCGTGTAGCGAATGGCGTCGGTGTAGTAGTCCACATCAACGCGCTTCACGTAGGCCTTGCGTTCCTCAAAATCGAGCGCCTCGACGTGATACTGCTGTCCCTGGTGAAGGTAGATCGCCTTCGGATGAACGAACACAAGCGCGCTTGAGAAATCAACTTCTCCGATCACTTCGGTCTCGTGAGTCGTATTCACAATCACGAAATTGTCCGAAGTCACAGAGCGCAGGCTTACCGCGTCGGCTGGATAGGCTTCCTGCGTCCAGTGCCAGTGTTCGCCTGTGCGATGGAGAAAGCCCGCTTCGGCCAGGCGCTCGCAGAGTTCGGGAAGATCCGTGCTCCCGAAAGTTTCGCCCGCCGCGATGGGCAATTCGAATGCCGCGCACTTCAAGTGATTCACGAGGATTTCAAGATTATCCGGCTGGACGAAGGCGTGCTCGGGAGACCGCCCGAAGAAATAATCCGGGTGTTGCACAATAAACTGGTCCAGCGGCGCCGAGGAAGCCACCAGGACGGCGCAAGAGCTGCCGCTGCGGCGTCCGGCGCGTCCCGCCCGCTGCCACGTGGACGCGATCGTGCCGGGATAGCCGGCCATGACCGTGGCATCGAGCGAACCGACGTCGATGCCCAGCTCGAGTGCATTGGTTGACACGACGCCGCGAATCCGGCCTTCGCGCAGGCCGCGCTCGATTTCGCGGCGTTCGCCCGGCAGGTAACCTCCGCGGTATCCGCGAATGGCGGGCGGCTGGCCAGGCGGCATGGGATTAGCCTGTTGCAGATACGTGAGCAGCACTTCGGTTTGCAGCCGCGAGTTGGCAAAGACGATGGTTTGCAAATTGTGCTTCAGGAATTCCTGCGCGACTCGCGATGTTTCATTGATGTAGCTGCGCCGGATGCCTAGAAAACGATTCACGACCGGCGGGTTGTAAAAAATGAAGTATTTTTCTCCCGCGGGCGCTCCGTTTTCGTCGATCACGTCAAATTCAGTTTCCGCCAGGCGCGACGCCAGTTCGCCGGGATTCGCAATCGTCGCTGACGAACAGATGAATTGCGGGTCCGAGCCGTAAAACCGCGCGATGCGCCGCAGCCGCCGCAGCACGTTGGCCAGGTGGCTGCCGAATACGCCGCGATAGGTGTGCAGCTCGTCCAGCACGACGTAGCGAAGGTTCTCAAACAGCCGCTGCCATCGCGTGTGGTGCGGCAGGATGCCCGTGTGCAGCATGTCCGGGTTGGAGAGCACGATGTGGCCCCGCTCGCGGATCGCCTTGCGCGCGTCGGATGGCGTATCGCCATCATAGGTGAATACGCCGAAGCGATGATCGAGGCGCGCGGCGAGGTCGTGCAGCTCGGCGAGCTGATCCTGCGCCAGCGCCTTGGTAGGGAACAGATACAGCGCGCGTGTGTCCTGGTTTTCGAGCACGGCGTTGAGGACCGGCAGGTTGTAGCAGAGAGTTTTCCCGGAAGCCGTAGGTGTCACCACGACCGCGTTGCGTCCCGCGTGTACGGCTGCCGCTGCGGCGGCCTGATGGCTGTACAGCTTGTCGACGCCTTTCCCGCCGTACGCAGCCGCAAGTTCCGCGCGGACCCACTCCGGCATGGGCGCAAACTTGGCCTCGCGCGCCGGGAAATGGCGCACGGCGGTCAGGATTTCACCCGAGCGGTCGCGCGCCGCGAGTTGTTCGACAATTTCGCGAACCCGGGCAAGCGTGACCGCGTCCTGCGCAGGCCGCACCGCGAGAGATTGGGACATGCCGTACCTCCGCTCAAATTCGCCTTTTGTTCGCTTACGCTAACATGCCGCTCCGGTCCGCGCAATGCCCTTTCTTTGCATTTTGCCGAACGACAACTCCCTCGTCAGACCGCGCAGCCCACGACCTGAGGGATCTCTCTTGATCAGTACCAGGCGCTGCTGCCCGTACTGCGCTCGTGATTGTCCCTTCGGCCACCTTGCACCTGTACCTTGGCGTTCATTTCGCTCCTGTACTCATTCCCTCCGTGCGACCAGTCGAGTTCTCTTTCTGCCGGGACTTAATCTGCACGTAGGTCGGGGGGCCTGAGTTTAGGGGGCGAAATCTTCTAATCGAGGATTTGCGACTCAGTGCAGTTTTGGGAAACCGGTGTGAGACGGAAATGGGGAATAAGATGCGAAATTCGGGGAAAACCAAAGAAACAATTCTGAACGCGGCGATCCTTATCCTGCTGTTGTTCGTGTTCGGCGCACCGGCGTATGCCAACGTGACCGCCAGTCCCACCTCTATCAATTTCGGGAATCAAGCGGTGGGAACCGCCAGCGCGCCTACCAACGTAACGATAAGTGCGCCCACTACAAGGAGATGGGGCATGCAGATCGTAAGTGCTTCCTTGTCCCCGGCTCAGTTTTCGTGCTCCGGGCCTTCTCTGCCAATGACTCTGTATCGTGGCCAGAGCGCGACCTTCTCCGTAGCATTCACCCCGACCGCTGCACAAGCGTACGCCGGCACACTGGTTTTCAAGTTCGGCAATGGTTCGACGACTACGGTTGCCATGACCGGCACTGGCGTTCAAGCGGTGGCGCAAGCGCAAACAACGCTACCTCCTACGATCACAACGCAACCGGCCAGCCAGACGGTAACGGCGGGACAGACGGCGACATTTACAGTGGCGGCAACGGGCACGGCGCCTCTGAGCTATCAATGGAAGAAGAACGGGGCAGCGATCAGCGGCGCAACGTCATCCACGTACACAACTCCGGCGACGACGACTTTGGATAACGCGTCGCAATTCACCGCAGTGGTGAGCAACAGCGCGGGCAGCGCAACCAGTTCCGCGGCGATCCTGACGGTCAACGCGGCAGCTGTGGCGCCTTCCATCACATCGCAACCGGCGAGCCAGACCGTAACGGCGGGACAGGCGGCAACATTTACAGTGGCGGCAACGGGCACGGCGCCCATGGCCTACCAATGGAAGAAGAACGGGGCGGCGATCAGCGGCGCGACATCATCCACGTACACAACTCCGGCGACGACGACTTCGGATAACGCGTCGCAATTCACCGTAGTGGTAAGCAACAGCGCGGGCAGCGCGACCAGTTCCGCGGCGACCTTGACGGTCAATGCTGCAACCGTCATCCTCAATGGAAGTTCGACCTCGTTGAGTTTCGGTAGTTTAACTGTGTCCACCACCAGCAGTCAGAACGTGACGCTGACCAACGCCGGAAATTCCAATGTCACCATTTCGGGCGTTAGTGTCTCCGGCGCAGGTTTCAATGCGAGCGGCGTTTCCACGGGGCTCATTTTGACTCCCGGGCAGACGGCAACCTTGAGCGTGACGTTCACTCCCGCGGCGACCGGGAGTGTGACGGGTAGCGTCGCGGTGACGAGTAACGCCTCGAATTCGCCGGACACAATTGCACTTTTCGGCACAGGCGTGGCCCCGGTCAATCATTCCGTATCGTTGTCCTGGAGTCCCAGCACCTCCACCGTGGTCGGGTACAACAGCTACTCCAGCACAGTCTCGGGTGGCCCGTATGCGAAGCTGACCCCGGCTCCAGTCTCGACGACCGCCTACACGGACTCCACAGTGCAGGCCGGGCTGACCTACTACTACGTCGTCACCGCGGTCGATTCGAATAATGTGGAAAGCGCGTTTTCTACCCAGGTCTCCGCCATCGTTCCCTAGCCGGAAGAAAGGCCCATGTTGGAGCCACACCCCTTGCGTGTCTCCAACATGGGCCGTCTCCGCCACATGCCGTATCGAAACCTGCTACGCAACACTCCCGGGGCCGCTGTTTTCAAACCGGGAGATCCTGATGTAAGTAAACACTCTGGCGCCATTGGATTGGAATTGTGGGAACTTTGCGGTCTATTCGAATGCCCTGCCTCCGCGCGGGCGCCGCATCACCGCTCGCGCAGACGCAGGATCAGGACTGTGGCTGCCGCGAAGAGAATACCCGCCGCCGCAAATGCGGCCGAAGGGGACACGGCGGTCCATATGGCGCCGACTACCACGCTCGATGTGAAATCGCCAATAGCGTTGACCGCGGCGAGCGTGCCATAGGCCATGCCGTGCTGTGTGGACGGAACAATTTCCGCCGTAATGGAATCTTCGAGCGCCTCGACGATGCCGGTGAAGATCCCGGCCAGTGCGAATACTACAAGGAGCACGGCGAGCCCCGGCTCGCCCGTGGCGAGCAATACGGCCATCCCGAGCGCCACCGCGTAGCCGCCGGCCAGAACGGCCTTTCTTCGCGGGACATGGTCGCCGAGCCACCCGCCGGCGTATGCGAATGCGGCGTAAAAGATATTTCGCACCAGATAGAGTCCCACCGCAATACTCGCTGCCGCCGTGGCGCCCAACGCAGCTGTGAGCTTCTGAGTCGCATACAGGATCAATAGGGTGTGCGAGAAATCGCCCAGGCCAAACAGGCCCGCAGCCGCAAGGAACAGCCGGAACTCTCGAGGCAGGTCGCGCAGACCGGCAACAAACGTCCTTTTCTCCGGAATATCTGTGCGCTGTTCGTGCACCAGCAAACCAAAGCAGGCAGCCGCGGCCAGTCCCGGCACGAGCGTCCAGAGCAATACGTGGCGGTAGTTATGCGAGGTCACGCGCAACAGCCACAGGGCTGTCAGGGGGGCGGCAACGGCGCCGATGGTATCCATCATGCGTTCGAATCCGAAAGCGCGGCCATAGGCCTCGGGCGGCACCGCGGCGGCTAGCAGCGCCTTGCGGGCCGGCGTTCGAACGCCGCGCGCCAGCCATGCGGTCGAGCGGGCCAACAAAACATGGAGAGCGTTCGCGGCAAACCCGATCGCGCCCGTCGCCGCCGCCGTGATGGCATACGCCGCTACGACTAACGGTTTGCGGCTTTGCAGACGGTCGGTGAAGTGGCCGGCGACGAGTTTCGTGATGCTCGAAAGGCCGTCCGCAACTCCCTCAATCGCGCCGAGCCAGCCCGGGCCTGCTCCCAGCGACATCAGCAGCGCGGGCAGGATCGCCGTCGCAATTTCGTGGCTCCAGTCGCTGAGCAGGCTCGTCAGACCGACGCCGAGCGTCGTTCGGTTGAGCCAGTGCGCGGGCGCGGCTTTTTCACGGTCGTTCATGGGCGTGGGGGAAATGAAACCACAGATGGACACGGATGAACACAGATAAAACGCAAGAAGGAGTGGCACAGATCCCGACCCTGTCGGGGCCTGTGCTACTCGACCGCTCTGGCTATTTGTTCAATGTCAAAGCATGGCGCATGGCGTCGACGACTTCAGAGGTCTGCCAATTGTTATAGGGCCACATATTTGCCAGGGTTCCGTCGGGAGCGAGCAGGATCGTACTCAAGTTGTGCGATATCTGGCCGTCTTCTTCAGAATATTCGAGACCAAAACTGGCGGTGAGTTTTTGCAAGTCCTCGGGAGTTGTGGAAACGAAATCCCAGTGTTGAAAACCCTTGGGATCATTCTCCATGTTGGCGAGTCCATACTCCCGCATGACTGGCGGCTTGTCGTAATTCGGATCCAAACTAATGCTCATCAAGTGTGTTCTTTTATAATCGTCGGGATTTTTCGCCAGCTCTTTTTGGATGATGGCGAATTGTCTGGTAAGCAGCGGACAATAATCGGGAAAGGGACAGCGCGTGTAAATGAACGTAAGAAGAACGGCCTTCCCTTTGAACTGGCCGAAATGGATGGTTTTGCCATCCTGATTGACGAGTGGGAGGTTGGGAGCCTGGTCACCCACCTTGAGGAAATGGGAAACCGCGGCTTGGGCGGATGATTTAGGAACACCTTTGCCGGTGACGGCCAGGTGTTCCAGCCAAAACTCGCCGGCGGGCCCCACAATCAGATCTGCCCGAACGATGTCTGCCGGCTGGACCCGTTCGAATCCCCCATGATCTTTCACCGCATAAGTCATCGTCATCGCCGGCATAAATCCGGGGATGTCGTCACCGTCGATGGTGAGTTGCTGAGAGCCCGGTTGCTTGCTGATGACCTGCCCCTTAAAGGCGTAGGTCGTCCGTGAATTCCGGCAACTTGCCAGGAACAAGGAGAAAAATGTTATGAAAACGAATCCGGCAAAGCCGGATTTGATTGGTCTCTTCATGTGTAATCCAATCCTTATCTTAGTAATGGAAACGGTAACGCAGCTCGACGAAGATTTCCCGTGGATTGTTGAAGTGGAATCCCCCAAAGGTCAAGCTGTCGTCCAGCATGACGCGGCGGTTTGCCACATTCAATCCCGTCACGGAAACCGAGAGTTTTTCCCCGAAGTTCTTGCCGGCCGAGAGATCAAATGTCGTGTGCCGGGGCAAGTAGTCCAGGGAAGAACAGCAGGGAGCGACTCCCGTCACCGCCGGACCGTTGCCGTTGGTGAAACCTGAGCCGTAATAAATGTTGCCCGAAACGAACGTTTCCCAAGGAAGCGTGACTTGGGCTCCCGCGTTGAGTGTATTCCTCTGATCGTGATCCAGTGGGCTGTAATCGGGAGAGGGGGCATTGTCCGTGGGAATCAAGCCGCCTGTGATGTTTCCCCTGGCTTCGCCGATCTGATTGGAGTAGGCCAGGTGCAATTGCGCCCGGCCCCACAGTTGTGGAGATCGCAGCGTCAATTCCCAGCCGCGGATCAACGCCTCGGTGAGTGTGACAGGAATGAAGATATTGGATTCGCCCAGCACATTGTGGTCGAAAAAATTATTTGCGCGAGTGCGGAATGTGTCGGCGTCAAGGCTCCAGCCTTTGTAGGGCATGGTTACGCCGAATTGATATTCTTCATCTCGTTCCCCGAATAATGACCCGTAGCTATAGCCCTGTCCGCTTGCTGCGTTTACCAGCGCGGGCCCCGAGAACGTGCGCAGGGGAGGGGCCTGGTAGAAATGTCCGTAGAAGCCGTGAAATACCCAGTGGATCTTTGGAACGCGAAGTGAAATGCCGGCGCGCGGACTGGTGGCGTTTTCGCTGACGCTTCCCGAGAAGTGTGACTGTCTCACACCGCCGCTAAAAGTCAGCCAGGAGGTTGCCTTGAATTTATCTTCCAACCAGAATTCCGCCAGACTCCCGGCGGCGATTTCCCGGTCTGGTGGAAGGTCTGGGGCGCTGAGATCGTTAAACTGAATTGCGAACAACTGGTCGTCATGTTGCCAGAAGCCATAGAGTCCGCCACTCATTGTATTCCGAGCCACCGTCCCGCTGAGTGTAGCCTGTCCGCCAAGGTAACTGGATGCCCTGTTATTGGTGGTGCTGGTTGGCAGGTCGTTTGGATTGCTGCCGTAGTTCGCGCTATTGGAATGAAAGAAGGGTGAGACCGTCAGCAAGGCATTGGGACTGATGGTGCGAACCCAGGAGAAGTTCACAAAGGTGTCGGCTTCTTGTTCGCCGTCTGCCTGAAGGAATGTTCCGGGAGGATAAGGCGTGAGGTAGATCGCGCCCGGAATGCCGTAGATTTCGTTCACCTGGCCGCGAGAAGCAGGGATCTGGTAGTAATCTCTGCGCGAAGAGGCCACTAATCGCAATTGGTCTTTCGGGTCCAGGTTGAAAATTAGTGAACCAAATCCGCCAAAGCCGTTTTCGGCGTCGTGAATGACCTCGGGCGCCGGGGGCTGGAGCCCGAGATTGCTCCGATTTCCGTTCAGGCTCCCATAGTAAGCGAACCGCTGCGTGTGCCCGCCGCAACTGATCTGGTCGTTGGTTTGATAGAAGTTTCCGAAGCTCGTGACCAGATCGCACTCCTTGTCGCGTTCGAAGCCGGTTCGCGGCACTACATTGAAGACCCCATAGGTTCTATCGCCGTAATCCGCGTCGTAACTCCCGCGTTGGACCTCAAAATAATCCACATCCTTCGGGTCAAACTGCGGTCCCACGTTGCTTGCGATATTGGTGTTCGGGACCGGCACTCCGTCAATGAGCCAACTGACCTGGTGTCCCCCGCGAATGTGGAGTTGGTCGTGCGTGATGTAAGATCCGGGAATATAGTCCGTAATGATGGACAAACTATTTGTTCGACTCGCTCCCGGAGTCTCCTGGACATCCTGACGGTTCAGAAGAGTTGTGGGCGTGACCGAATCCATCGTTGCGGCCACTGGCTCTCCAGTTACCACCGTTTTTTCAATGACGCTGGCCAGCGCCAATTGAAAATGCAAGACGGCGCTCGTGCCGGACCCGACAACGAAACTCTGCTGTTCCTGCTGGAAATTGGCCAGGGTGACGGTAACCGTGTATTCGCCTAGGGGCACGGCGCTGAACTCGAATTCCCCGTTGTCATTGGTTTTTTGGTGTTGGACCCAATCGGACCGCTGCGCCTTGAGATCCACCAGGGCGTCTTGAACGGGCCGGTGCTGAGGATCATGGACGATGCCGCGCACGGTCCCGAAAATCTCCGCTTGTGCCGGCGCTGAACCGATCGTCGCTGCGCACACGGCGAGAAGCAAGAACATTGTCGCGCAACCCAAACGCGTTTTTAGACTCATTTACTCCCTCGCTTGCTATGAGAACCCGAGCCTCGCCGCACGGAAGAGTCCCCGGCACGGCGGAATTTATTTGCTGGATGAAGCTAGTCTGTTAGCTCGGGAGCGCGCGAGGAGGCGGTGTAGAGGGAATGCTTATGACGAAAGGGAAGAAGCGGGACAACGAGAGCGGCGCGGCCTGTGTCGTCGCTTCATGGATAATTGCGACTGGCGCGAGCAGCACGAACGGCGCGGCGCCAACAGCCTGATTCGGCGCGGGATCGCAAGCTCGCATCGCGCAATCGGTCCGCGCTGGCTTACCCGCCGCATCGCAATGGGTCTTGTCCTTCTGGATATCGCGCGCCTGGCGATGGTGCACGGGACAGTAGACCGTATTGCAGCATGCGGGAGAATCGGAAGCGAAAAGGGGCTCGGCGAGCGCCGGGATACTTGCTGTCAGCAGCGCAAGAAGCGCCGCGACCGCCAGGAGTTTTCGCGCCATGCGGATCAGTTTCATCAGACCACGAGACTCAAAGATACTCTACTTACATCCTGAGATTCAAATGCTGGAACGGCCTGGCGCGCATCCCGCTTGACATAGGAGGCCATGCCCGCCCATATTTATTGCATGGCATATTCCTTCTTGATTTTCGACTTTGGCGCTGACGAGGACGCGGCCCAGCAAGCGCGCCATCGCATTGAAGGTTGGCAGCAGGGATTCCGGCTCGGCAAGAAATTGCAGTTCAAATTTGAACGCAAGGAGCTGGAAGCAAAGCATGACGCAGCGCCCAAACCTTCCTCGAAAACTTCCAAAGGCAGCTCCAAGACAAAGGCCAAGCCCGCCGGCAAGGACGATGCCGGGTCCGGTGCAAACCCTGCCGCGGCTGCCGAGATTCGCGTGATTGTGCGCCTGGATTTTTCCGACCATGAGAAGCTCTCGCATCAGCGCTGGGTCGAAAGGATTCCTGCCGAGGAACTGTTCAAGACAGCGAAGTCCAAAGTTGTCCGCTCCGGCGACCCGGAGTTCGCGACAACTGAGGAATTGTTCGATGCCATGGATTGAGCGATTCTTGAATTTAGATTTTCATGAAAACTTCCGAGAAATGCGGGCGCGCTAAGCCCTCTGTCGGGGATCGGCAGCGCGATACCAAGCGGCGAATTTTCTAAGGCCGTCTTCAAGGGCCGTTTGTGGGCGGTAGCCCAGCAACTTCTCTGCTTTCGAAATGTCGGCCCAGGTCAGAGGAACATCTCCCGGTTGCGGGCCCTTTTGCTCGCGGATGGCTCTCTTGCCGGTCACGCGCTCGAGCGCCTCAACTAACTCCGTGAGTTTTACCGGATGCGAGTTGCCGAGATTGAATACCTCAAATGGGGCGCCATCGGCCGAGCGTGGCGCATAGTCCATCGCCTTCAAAATTCCGGCAACGATGTCGTCCACGTAAGTGTAGTCCCGCCCCGTCCCGCTTTCCCCGAAGATCGGCAAAGGCTCCCCTCTTTCGATCCGCGCAGTGAACTTGTGGATGGCGAGGTCGGGACGCTGCCGCGGCCCGAAAACGGTAAAGAATCGCAGGCAGATTGCCGGAAGCGCGTACAAGTGCGCGTAGGTGTAACAAAACATTTCTCCCGCCAGTTTCGTGGCGGCGTAAGGAGAGATGGGACGCAATTCGAATTGCTTTTCGGAAAAGGGCGCGCGGCTGCTGGCGCCATACACCGAGCTGGAGGAACCAAAAATGAATTTCTTGACGTGAAATTCCCGGCAGAGTTGGAGAAGATTTACCGTGCCGGCGATGTTCACGCGTTCGTAGTCGCGTGGCGCTTCGATCGAAGGGCGCACTCCGGCGCGTGCCGCCAGGTGGATCACGATTTCGGGACGCGACACAGCGAACGTCTCGCGCATTTGTTCCGTATCGCAGATGTCGCGGGCAAAAAACTCGAATTTTCCAGCCCGCTCGATTTCCTCAAGATTTACTTTCTTCCAGGCAGGGGAGTAAAAGTCGTCCAGATTGTCCACGATGCTGAGCGCTGCTCCGCGGCGGAGCAACGCCTCGGCCAGATGCGAGCCGATGAATCCCGCGCCGCCGGTAAGCAAAATACGGCTAGGTTTTTCCCGCACGCTTGATTCCTCGCACCAGAAGACAAAGAGTTGCATAGCGTAACAGCAAACCGCATGGCCGAACAGCGGCCGTTTCTCCTCCAACGCGCCGTAGCTGAACGCGGACAGCAACTGCCGATCAAAGACAGGAGTGGTAGAATTTCCCGCGAATACATGTTCGAATTCCTCCCCTAGGGAGGGTTCGGCTTTTCCGGGGAGGCGTCAGAAAATGCCTTTGCCAATAGTCGGCCGTGAATTCCGGTCTGCCGGGGATTTCAGGCAAGCCTGGTGATCGTTGGACTTTTTCCTGAGTTGCTTTCGGCCGGCGGCGTGCAGCGAGCCGGACGGCACGTCGCCGCCGTGGCGGCGAAATTTGCCTCCGAACGCGGCCTTTCGTGCCATTTCGTGAGCCTCAACGACCCGCGGGGACCGCACACGGTGCGCGTCGGTCCCGAGGAATTTCTGGTTTCCGGGTATGCCCGCAACAAGCCGCAATTCGTGCTCGCTGCATGGCGCGCGGCGGGCCGCCGGCCGGAGCTTGTGATTGCTCTGCATCCCCACCTGGCTCCCGTCGTTGCACTGATGGGCTGGCGTTCTCCCAAATCCCGCTCGATTGTGTTCGCGCACGGGATCGAAGTGTGGCAGCCGCTTGGGTGGCTGCGCGCCTCCGCGCTTCGCGGCGCCGACCGGGTGACCGCGCCCAGCCGGGACACCGCACAGCATCTGATTTCCGAGCAGGGAATTCACCCGGAGAGAGTTCGACGCCTTGCCTGGGGGCTCGATCCTGAATTCGAGGCGAGACTTCGAACGCCCGTGCTTCCACCGCGCCCGGCGGCCTTCCCGGATCGTGCCCGCATTATTCTCAGCGTTGGCCGCTGGGATCCCGCCGAGCGGTACAAAGGCGCGGACACGCTGATTTCCGCGTTGCCGCGCGTCCTGCGGACCCTGCCGGACGCAGTCCTGGTTCTTGTTGGTGAAGGCGAGGACCGGCCAAGGCTCGAACAGCTTGCTCAGGAGTGCGGCGTGACGCACCGTACCCGGTTTCTTTCTGGCCTGACGCAGCAGGAACTCTTCGCATGCTACGCCCACTGCGATGTGTTTGCCCTGCCCAGCCGCGGCGAAGGATTTGGTCTTGTGTTTCTGGAGGCGATGGCTCATGGTAAGCCCGTAATTGGCGGCGCGCATGGTGGCACACCGGATGTAATCGAAGATAGCGTGACCGGCTTGCTCGTGCCGCATGCGGACGTTGCGCTTCTCTCCGGCGCGCTGGAATCGCTCCTTGCCGATCCGGCGCGCGCCAGTGAAATGGGGGCGCGCGGACGTGAGCGTGTCCGGACAGTTTTTTCTTTCGAACAGTTTGAATCGCGGCTAATGCGGGTGTTAGAGGATGTCGTCATCCGGAAACAGTAATGTTGTAAGGATTGCAAAAAGATGGGCGGCTGCGGAGTATAATCTCGCGGGAGCATCTCCAAAATTGTTTTCGTTTCCGTTCGAACTTTGAATCACCCGTTTATGCGGATCCTGTATGTAACGCAATCTTATTACCCATTTTTGGACAAAGGTGGCCCCACCGTCAAAGTAAGGGCATTGGCCAGGGGCATGGCTGCCGCCGGGCATAGAGTGACAGTGCTGACCGCTGATTTGGGCTTTGATCCGGCCACACGAGAAGCTGCGAATGCGGTTCCAAGTCGTTGGGGGTGGGAAGGGCGCGAGGGTGATGTGGAAACCATCTATCTACGCACACTCGCCCGGCATCGGGCGCTTACATGGAATCCCGGAGTTGCGGCATTTTGTCGCGAGCGCTTGGCCTCCTACGATCTTGTGCACATTTATGGGCTCTACGATTTGATCGGGCCACAAGTTGCCAGCGCGTGCCGCCGCATCGCCCGGCCTTATGTGGTGGAACCCATGGGCATGTTCCAGCCCATTATTCGGAATCTCTGGCTGAAACGCATCTACCACGCTGTTTTCGGTGGCGCCATGCTGCGCGGAGCGGAACGCTTGATAGCGACCTCGGAGCGGGAACGGAAAGAGTTGCTGGACGGGGGTATTCCAGACGCGAAGATCGTGGTGCGCCGCAATGGGATTGATGTTCCCGCCGAACTTCCCCCGCCAGGCCGCTTCCGCAACCAGTGGAATATATCCACGAGTGTGAAAATTGTGCTTTTCCTGGGACGTCTTGTAGAAAAGAAGAGTCCGGACCTGATGTTGGAAGCATTCGCGGGCTGGCATCGGCGGAACGGCGGATCTCCGTCCTCGCTGCTCGTCGTGGCGGGACCGGATGAAGGGGATGGTTTTCGCCAGCGTCTCGAAAAGCTTGCCGCGCAAGCAGGATTAAACGGGGGAGTTTTGTTTACAGGGCCGCTCTATGGCGACGCCAAGTGGGCAGCCTATCGGGATGCGGACCTGTTTGTCCTGCCCTCGCAGAATGAGAATTTCGGGAACACCGCGGCGGAAGCAGTCGCCTGCGGGACGCCCGTCCTGGTGACGGACCGGTGCGGAATCGCGCCTATCGTGGACCGGCGCGCCGGTCTCGTCGTGGCGCACGACTGCTCCGCTCTGGAAGCGGGACTCGAAAAAATTCTGGATGACCCCGCATTCGCAGCGCGTTTACGCGCGGGCTGCGGTGAAGTGGCTGGCTCGCTCGGTTGGGCGGAACCTCTCGCGCATATGGAATCCCTGTACCAGGAACTGGTAGCGGCGGGGCATCGGAGATGAAGAGTTACCCTATTGCCCGCGCGTGCTGGCGCCTGGCGAACATTCTTCTCGTGGTTTCCCTCGGGCTTGTCGTCTACAGCGCCGGCTGGGAATTTTCAACGCGAAGCTATTTGAAGGGTTTTGCGGACGCCATAATTCCTGCTTCCGATAGTCCCGAGCAAAAGGCCGAGGCGATTCTCGCGTGGATGCAGCACGGTTCTGCGCGCCGCGACACGCTGGATACAGACGCGCTTGCCGCGCGCAATCCGGAAAACACGCTCAACTATCGGAAGCTCCTGGAAGTTTGCGGCACGGCGACCAATGCCTTTGTGAATCTTGCGCAGAGCAGCGGCCTGCCTGCGCGCCGCCTTCTCCTTTTAGATCAGAACAACCAGAGTAAACACGTCGTGGCCGAGATCCTGCTCGATGACCGCTGGATCGTTGTCGATCCGGCCTATCGCGTCATGCTCCGGCTTCCGACGGGCCGCTTGGCCGGCCGTGCAGAACTTCAGAATCCCGAAATTTTGCGCGCCGCGACACGCGAGATTCCAGGCTATCCTTCCAGCTACACGTATGAGAGTGCCGTCCACATTCGACTTAGCCGGATTCCTCTCGTCGGGCGTTACCTTCGCCGGGTGTTAATCTTCCTCTGGCCGTCCTGGGAAGAGGCGATAAACTGGACGTTGTTACTCGAGCGCCAATCGTTTGCCGCGATGACGATTTCGATTCTCCTGTTATGCTTTGCTCTGGCGATGCGATTGCTCCTGGGCTGGTACTTTTCCAGCAAGGCCGGCATGGTCCGCGTTCGTTTGCGCGATCAACTCTTCAGGGCGGGAAACGTTCTGATTAGAAACTCCAAATAACCCCATGTGCGGAATTTGCGGCGTCATCGGAATTGAGCGCACTGAACAGGCAGAAGCCATTACCCGCCGGATGATGGAGGCGCTGCGGCATCGCGGGCCGGATGAAGACGGGCTGCTGGTTGCTCCGTCCGCGGCTCTTGGGATGCGCCGCCTCAGCATCATTGACCTCCCCGGCGGCCACCAGCCTGTATTCAACGAAGCAGGCAACATCGCGGTCGTCTTCAACGGAGAGATCTACAATTTCCGGCAATTGCGCGGCACACTCGAAGGACGCGGCCACGCGTTTCGTACGCGCTCCGACACCGAAGTGATCGTTCATGCGTACGAAGAATGGGGCGAACAGTGCCTGGGAGAACTCCGCGGGATGTTCGCCTTCGCCGTGTGGGATGGCCGTGCTTCCGGCGCGCCGGGACGAATTTTTCTCGCGCGCGACCGGCTGGGGATCAAGCCGCTCTACTACTCGTATGTGGACGGCGCTCTCCTGTTCGCCTCCGAAGTCCGAGCGCTGATCGCCAGCGGCTGCATCGCGCCGCGCGTGGCGGCGGATTCGCTGGAAGCTTATCTTCTGTTTGGCTCGGTTGCCGAGCCGTCCACCATCGTCGAAGGTGTGTTTTCGCTTCCGCCCGGCCATTGCGTCACACTGCAGGCGGACGCGCCCCCGGCAGTCCTCCAGCCGAAACGCTATTGGGATTTTTCCGCCGCCGCGCTCCAGACGGAGGGTCCCCGGCCGAAAAATTTCACGGATGCGGCAAAGCAATTGCGCCCGTTGCTCGAAGAGACCGTCCGCGGCCACCTGATCGCGGACGTTCCGCTTGGCGTATTCCTCTCGAGCGGCCTCGATTCCACGGCGTTGGTCGCGCTCGCCAGCCGTTCGCAGAGCGATCTGCGCACGTTCACGGTTGTGTTTCCCGAGCAGAGTTTCAGCGAAGCGAAGATTTCTCGCGAGACGGCCAAGCGCTTCAGGACGAACCATCAGGAGGTTCTTCTCACTCCCGGCCAGGTGCTTGCGCAACTGGACGAAGCGGTGAGCGCGCTGGATCAGCCCACGATGGATGGACTGAATACGTATTTCGTTTCGCGGGCGGCGCATCAGGCCGGTCTTAAGGTGGCTCTTTCCGGCCTGGGCGGCGACGAGATTTTTGGCGGCTATTCCACTTTCACGAACACGCCGCGGGCGGAATTTGTAACTGCCTTAGGCCGGTGGGTTCCCGGCCCGCTCCGGCGCATGACGGCGAGCGCGACCGTCAGGATTGCCGCCGGCGACGCGGTTCGTAAGGCGGCCGCTGCCTGGCGCTCACCCAAAGATTTTCCCCATGCGTATTACTTCACGCGCCTCCTGCTTACGCCTTCCAGTGTGCGCCGCCTGCTAGCCCCTTACTTCAAGTCTGTCGAGCAACGTGGGAACGGAAATGAACCGGAGCCCCTTTGGCGCCGGCGCATGCGGGAAACGGCCCGGCAAGCCAGGCGCCTCGATTCTTTTAATTCCGTTTCCTGCTTCGAACTTCAGTCCTATATGGTCAACACGCTTCTGCGCGATACCGACGCCGTGAGCATGGCCAATTCCCTGGAAGTCCGCGTCCCTTTTCTCGACCATCGGCTCGTCGAATTTGTGGCGCGATTGCCGAAGAGTGTGAAATACAGAGCGGGAGTGCCCAAGGCGTTGCTGGTCGAAGCCCTATCCGATGTGCTGCCGGATGAGGTTGTAGGCCAGTCCAAACGGACGTTCACTCTGCCCTGGGATTTGTGGCTGCGGGGCCCGCTCGGTGTGCGTCTCTCACAGGATCTGGCAAACCTTGCACCCGAGTTGAGTCAATACATGAACCCACGAGCGGTGCGCGGCGCGTGGCAAAATTTCCTCATTGGTCAGACCAACTGGTCGCGCCCGTGGAGTCTTTATGTGCTCAATGCGTGGATCAGCCGCCATATGACCGGCGCGGTGACGAACGCAACCTCTGCCGCGACCACCGTTCGCCTCGCCGCTGGCGCTGGCGGAGCAACCAATCCGCGGTCCTAATTCCGGCAGGCTCCATGCCCGGGTCAGGCCGTGGAGCGCAAGAGTGGGGCCGCACCTGAAGGCGGGGAGAGAATAATTCCGGATGCACATACTAGGGATCAACGCCTATCACGGCAATGCCTCGGCGGCTCTGGTTTCCGATGGCCGCCTGATCGCCGCCGTAGAGGAAGAACGCTTCAACCGCGTGAAGTACGCCGCCGGATTTCCGTCCGCGGCGATCCGCTACTGCCTGGACGCCGCTGGCATCACTCTTTCCGAGATTGACCATGTGGCCATCCCGCGCAATCCCTGGGCGCGGCTTGGAACGAAACTTCTGTATGCCTTGAGGATGCCGAGCTTTGCTCGCGAGCGAGCCAAAGTGCTGGCTCGATTTGTGGGCATTCCCGAAGCCCTTGCACAGGCGTTAGACGCCGCGCCAGACAAAATCCGAGCGCAATTCCATCGCGTCGAGCATCACCAGGCGCATCTGGCGAGCGCGTTTTTCGTTTCACCTTTCGAACAGGCCGCGCTGCTCTCCGCCGATGGGCTGGGCGACTTCGCCAGCACCATGTGGGGAACGGGCCAGGGCAATCGCATGCGCATTGCCGGAGCGATCGCTTTTCCACATTCCCTGGGCATGTATTACACCGCCGTCTCCCAGTATCTCGGGTTTCGCAAGTTTGGCGATGAATACAAAGTCATGGGCCTGGCCGCTTATGGCGAACCTGCCTATCTCGATGAGTTTCGGCGCATCGTCCGCACGAACGGAGGCATCGGTTTCCGTCTGGGTCTTGAATACTTCCAGCATCACCGCACCGGTCCCGATATGACCTGGAGCGACGCCGGCAAGACGCCTGAACTCGCCGCGATGTTCTCGGATTACATGGCCGAACGCCTGGGACCGTCCCGCAATCCCGCGGCCCCGGTCGAGAAAGTTCATCGCGATGGCGCCGCGTCTCTGCAAGTGCGTCTGGAAGAGGTTTTGTTCGAAATGCTTCGCGCATTGCATGCGCACACGCGCCAGAAGGCCGTGTGCCTGGCCGGTGGCGTCGCATTTAATTGCGTTGCCAACGGAAAAATCTTTGACCACACGCCGTTCGAACGGATTTTCGTCCAGCCCGCTGCTGGAGACGCGGGGCTGGCGGTTGGCGCCGCGTATTTCGTCCATCACCACGTTCTGGGCCAGCCGCGTTCGTTCGTGATGGAAAACGCCTACTGGGGCCCGGGCTATACGCCCGAACAGGTGCGCGCGGCCGTGGCTGCCAGCCGCTTGCGCGCGGAGGGCATGGAAATTGCCGAGCTTCCGGAAGAAGCGCTCGCAAAAGAAGCGGCAAAGGAAATTGCCGCGGGGAAAATTCTGGGCTGGTTTCAGGGGCGTGCGGAATGGGGTCCGCGGGCGCTGGGAAACCGCAGCATTGTGGCTGACCCGCGCCGCTCCGACATGAAAGATATTTTGAACGCCAGGATCAAGCACCGCGAGATGTTCCGGCCCTTCGCTCCGTCGATCCTTGCGGAAGCCACGGGAGAGTATTTCGAAAAGTCCTATCCATCTCCGTTCATGACGCAGGCCTATGCGGTGCGGCCCGAGAAGCGCGAGGTGATTCCCGCGCCTACGCACGTGGACGGAACCGGCAGGCTCCAGACTGTCACGCAAGAAGCGAACCCGCGCTACTGGCGGCTGATCCGGGAATTCGGCAATCTCACCGGCGTACCCGTGGTGCTCAACACTTCGTTCAACGATAACGAGCCCATTGTCTGCTGCCCCGAAGAGGCCATTGCATGTTTTCTGCGCACGAAGATGGATGTCCTTGTCCTGGGCGACATTTTAGTGCGCAAGCCGGCCTCGGCTGGCTCCGAGGCACCGCGCTGATCCCCCGCGGCGCGTTCGGGCATCCCTTTCCCGCTCACAGGAGAGCGTCTCTTCTTTTACGGAAAAGCCCGTGCATATACTTCTCCTGAACGAGTATTTCCCGCCGGACACCAGCGCGACCGCCAAGTGCGCCGCGCAGGTGGCTGAGGCCCTCGCGGAAAGACACCGCGTCACGGTGCTCGCGGGCCGCCCGAGCTACGACCCGGCCGAACGTCATCCGCGGTACCTGCTTCGGCGGGAAGTCCGCGGCAATCTCGCCATCGAGCGTGTCGGCTCCACCGCCTATCCGCGCTTTCAGATGCGCCGCCGCGTCTCAAATTACCTGACGTATCTTTCGCTGGCAGTGCCCAGGGCGCTGTCGCTTCGGCCGGACGTGGTGCTGGCCATGACCGATCCGCCGATTGCAGGCATTGCGGGAGCGCTCATAGCGCAGCTCTCCGGCCGGCCCTTCGTCTACAACATCCGGGACATGTATCCGGACATGGCCGTGGGCGGTTCGATTATCCGTCCGGGAAGCTTCACGGCGCGCTGGGAGGCGCTGCACCGTTGGGCGCTGCGGCGTGCGGCGCGTGTAATCGTGCTCGGCGAGGATATGCGCGACCGCATCGTCGCGAAAGGCGTGGACCCGGCGCGTGTTGTGATCTCGCGTGACGGAATCACCATTGCTGAGGCGCTGCCCCCTCCGGACAATCCTGTTGCGCGGGAAATTCGCGGCGATTTTCGTTTTGTTTTGGTGCATGCGGGGAATTTGGGTTTCTATGGCGCCTGGCAAACGCTGATTTCCGCGGTTCGAATGCTCGAAAATGACGGGGTCGGTCTCGTGTTCATTGGCGAGGGTGCGATGAAATCTCAGGTCGAGGCGATGGCCTCCGGATGCCGCGCGGTGCGCTTCCTGCCGTTTCGCCCAGCCAGTGAAATCCCTCTCGTGCTCTCTTCCGGCGATATGCACGTCGTCACAGTGAAGAGGGGACTCGAAGGTGTCGTCGTCCCGAGCAAGCTGTACCCCACATTGGCAGCCGGGCGTCCCGTGCTCGGCGTTGCGCCGGAGGAGTGCGACGTGGTGCGGATCATTCGCCGCTCGGATTGCGGTCTGGCCGCCAATCCGGACGATCCAAACACTATTGTGGAGGCGCTCCGCGTGGTGTTGCACGACTCGGAACGAATACGAAACATGGGTCTTCGCGCCCGGGAGATCGCAAATTCTTATGATAGAGTGAAGCAGCTTAAAATCTTTACGGAGACAATTGAGGGCGCTGTGCGCGAATGACGCAAGCGGATGCTCACCGGGCGCTGAAATTGGTGTTCTCATGAACGCGGGTCTGATCGCATTTGCCGTTGGTTTGTTTGCTTCTCTGGGCCTTACAGTCCCGGTGCGGCAACTGGCCCTCCGCGTCGGGATGGTGGACCATCCCGGCCCGCGCAAGGTTCATCTGCAGCCCATACCGCTGATGGGCGGCTTGGCTATTTATTGCGGCGTACTAATTGCGCTTCTGGTTGCGATGGGCGGCCCAGCCCTGATCCAGGTGCTCGGCATTTATTCGGGTGCGACCCTGGTCGCTGTGGTCGGCATCCTGGACGACCGCGGCCTGCTGCATCATCAGATCAAGCTGTTCGGCGCCATGCCTGCCGCGGCCGTCATCTTGCTTGTCACGGGCATCCGCGCACAGGTTTTTTCCTCAGTTTGGCCCGGGACCGCTGCAATCTGGGCGGATACAGCGCTCACTCTGGTCTGGGTCGTCGGCATCACGGCGTCGTTCAGCATTCTGGACCACATGGACGGACTTTGCGCCGGAGTCGCTGCCGTGGCGTCGCTCTTCTTCGCCATTTTCGCATTCCAGAGCGGACAGTTGCTGGTCAGCACCATGGCCGCCGCGGTCCTGGGGGCCGCCGCCGGATTCCTGCGCTGGAATTTCAAGCCCGCGAAGATTTTTATGGGGGATGGCGGCGCGATGTTTCTCGGCTTCCTGATGGCCACCCTGGCCCTGAAGCTGCGGCCCGTGATGGCCGGCGGCCACAACGCCGCCTGGCTCGTGCCTGTATTCATCCTGGGCGCGACGATCTTCGATACCACGCTGATTTCCATTTCACGTTCCCGCCGCGGATTCATTCCCTTCACGACGCCCGGCAAGGACCACACCGCGCACCGCCTTTCGAATCTTTTCAATAGCCAGCGAAGCGCGGTCCTCCTCATGTACGCACTTGGCGTTATCTTTGGCCTGCTCGCGCTGGCTATCAGCCATCTGCCCGCGCGCCCAGCCTACACTCTCGCCGTACTGGCAGGGCTCGCTGTCCTGGGCGCCGTCGCTCTGCTCGAGCGCGCCCCCTACGAGCGCCAGCCCAAAAAGAAAAATCCCGCGGCGTAGTCACTCCGAGGCGCTTGCATCGTGCTGATGAGGGTAGATTGTTTGGCGGAGATCTTCGCGCCAAGCTGCGGAAAGATATTCCACGCGGAGGGCGCGGTGGATCAACTCGTTCGAACCAGGATCATGCAGATAGACGCGCAGAGCATCGGAGATAGAGACGCGGTTCTCGTCCTGATGGATCCGAACGATTTCGTCTCCCGAAGCGACTTCTCCCTCGCGAAGCACACGCAGATAGAATCCAGTGCGACGGCTCGAGAGGAAACGCTTTACCATCAAGTCGCTTTCAAATTTGATGTTTAGTTTGAAGCAGGGAATTCGCGGCTGTGTGACCACCACCTCCGCCGTGCCGATCGTGAGACGATCTCCGAGGCAGACCTCATCCTCGAGCAGACCTTTTGTGGTGAAGTTTTCCCCGAAGGCGCCCCATGGCAAATCCAAGCCCGGCAGTTCCTTCTTCCAGTAGGGATAGTGCTCGGAAGGATATGCATACACGGCCTTATCCTGGCCGCCGTGGGCGGACAAATCCGCCTGTTCGTCTCCTTCGAGATTCAGCGCATGTAACTGGATGCGCTTTTCGATTGGCATTTTATAAATGCCCGTCGTGATCTCCTGGCCGTGCCTTTGCACGGTTCGCGGAATTCCGGCCTGTAAGGAAATCAACTCGGCTCGCACTTGCGCTCTCCAGTTCTCGGATGCCGCGTAACGCGCGCTCCGTCCGGCGCATTTCTCGCAGGGTAATGATAGTAGTTTCCGGCCTTGCAAAGCCACAACAATGGGCAGCCCGATGCGCCGGGCGCGAATTTCGGAATGCTCCACCCCAACGCTTTGCCTGTAACATCGGCTCCGCGAAAAGCCCAACAAAGACGCGGGCAACTCCACACTGGTGTCCTGGAGGTGTCCATGTTTAAGAAGGGAAGTAACTATTTCGCCGACTGGCGAGACCACTACGGCAGGCGCAAGCGCAAGTCATTCCCCACCGCCAAGAAGGCCTTACGGTACCAGGCCCGCGTGACGAACGAAGCAGCCGCAAAAAAAGCCCGCGCCTCGGCAGCATTGCAGACATCTGCAAAGCCTGGGCCGAGGCGCATAAAAAAAGCAGGCCCGGCTACACGGTAGCACGCGAATTTCGAGAGATCGCCGGAGACCTTCACCCCACAAAAATCACCCGCCTCCTCCTAGAGGCCCTCATCGCACGTTGGAAGCAGAAGTACGCCGCCTACACGGTCGTGGCCTATCGCGGCGCACTCGTCAACCTCCTGCGCCACATCGAAATCATCACCCGAACGCCAGGCCTCCGCGAGCTGGTGCCCAGAGTCCGGCCAGGTCGCCCCCGCCGCGTCACCGCCACACCCGAAGAAATCGCCCGCCTGCTCGCTGTCGCCCCGCGCTGGCTCCGCTGTGCCATCCTGCTCGCCGCACACGCCGGACTACGACGGACCGACATCACGCGCATCGCGCCGCAAAACTACGATCCCGAAAAACGGCTCCTGACCATCGAGCAACAGAAAACAGGCCAGGTCGTCGCCCTCCCGGTCACCGAAGCCCTGGCCGAAATGCTCGGCCACCTCACAAACCCACCGCCAGCCACGCCCTACCTCGAACTCTTCCACGAACGGCCCACCAGCCCCATGAATCTCACGCAGGCCTGGATCGACCTGCGCAAAAAAGCGAACGTCAACCCACAACTCACACTCCACGATCTCAGGAGGACGCTGGCCGTCTCGCTCTACGAGGTGTCCAAAGACCTCCGCATCGTCGAGCAAATGCTCGGACACCAAAGCCTCCACGCCACCGTTCACTACCTCGAACATCGCGACCCGGCCAAACTAAAGCCCTACCTGGACGCGATGTTCATCCCCAAAGGCCCGGTGCAGTGATGAAAATTATCTGCGCGTGGTGCAAAAAGCTTCTCGGCTACAAGTGCCCGCTCTGTGATCAACCGCTCGATCCACCGCTCACTCCATGGATGCGCAAGGAGTACCTCATCTGCGCGGCCCAAGCGACGCCAATCATATTCAAAATCGCAAACATGAACGAAACCCACACGATCTGCGAGAGCTGCCGCGCCCGAGTCGCCGGGGAAGTCGAACGCCGACTCGCCGAAAAGCCGGAACGACTCTCACCCGAAGACAAAGCCAACCTCGCCGCGCAAGCCAACCCGCAACCCGGCGATCCCTACAAGCCGCCATCGGCCAACGGAAAGAGCAAACCATGACCGAACACTTCACGCGAAACACCGAATCGCTCCGCTGCTGGTGCTACTCCTGCAATGACATGACGGACCACGCCGTGACCGATGGAAACATCGGGCGCTGCAAAAACGATCACACGAAGGCGCGGCGCGCCGCGCCCCGCCAAACCCACCACCAAATACAAAAACCCCACGACGAACCCGGAAAAAAACGAGGCAAACCCCAGGCACCCCCCGGAAAACAAGCGGGGTGCAAA
>JBGOZP010000034.1:0-23534 GCA_041480265.1 Terriglobia bacterium
ATCGGCGGCAACCACACCATCCATATGCTGCGCCGCAACGTCGGCATCAAGGTGCTGATGTTCAACAACAAGATTTACGGGCTGACGAAGGGCCAGTATTCACCGACTTCGGAATTTGGCAAGAAGACCAAGTCCACGCCGTTCGGCAATGCGGATCGCCCGTTCAATCCGCTGGGCCTGGCGATCGGCGCCGATACTTCGTTTGTGGCGCGCTCGGTCGACGTCTTCCAGCAGCACCTGAAGGATACGCTGAAGAAAGTCGCTGCCCACAGCGGGTCCGCCTACGTCGAAATCCTGCAGAACTGCAACATCTTCAACGATGGCGCGTGGTTCGGCCTCACGGAAAAAGAAGCCCGCAGCGAGCATATCGTCCAACTCGAGCATGGCAAGCCGCTGATTTACGGCAAGAACCGCGACAAGGGCATACGACTCAATGGCATGGAACTCGAGATCGTCCATCTTGGCAACGAAAACGGGCTCACGGAAAAAGATGTGCTGGTGCACGACGAGACCCACCCGAATCCGGCCTACGCCTTCCTGCTCGCTCACATGGAAGGGAAGCCCGGATTCCCCACCCCCATCGGCGTCCTCCGCTCCTGGAACCGCGACCGCTATGAAGACGTCATGGCCAAGCAGATTCAAGACGTCATCGCCAAGCGCGGCCGCGGCGATCTCGCCAAGCTGCTCCGCTCCGGCGACACGTGGGAAGTTCGCTAGTTCGCATCTGAATTTGCTCCTCGTATTTTGAAGGCGGCCAGAATTTTTGGCCGCCTTCTTGTTTTGGGAGTACAGACTTCACAGCTTGCGAAAAAAGGGCCCGGCATTGCCATTTCAATCCCGCCCTGTGGGAGATGAATCTATCATCGATCAGGAGTAGGAAAAGGTTCCAGGTCCTGCCGGGCGGGCTTCTCTGTGGTTCTCTGTGAACCTCTGTGCCCTCTGTGTTGCGCTTTTCGGATTTCAACACAGAGGGCACAGAGAACACACAGACGGAGCATTCTGAGTTTTTCCGCAGCCTGTGGGGGCGGTGCGCTTTCCCCCGCCCCCGGCGAAAATCAAAACAATACAGCCCGCAGTCGGAGATCCCGACCCTGTCGGGGCCTGTGCTACTCGACCGCGACAGACCATGACTCTGACTGCATCTATTGGAACGGGCTAGCGGCTGGACGTGAAAAGGCAATGGTGGAAATGCGTGGAACTTGGAAACGGGGATTTAGATCGTGGGAATTCGTGCGGGGTGGGCTACTGTCGCGAACCGGAAACCATGGCTGACGTGCCGGCCTCGGCGCTCCGCCCGGCAAAATAATTCACATCGTTCAGCTTGCGATAAATCCGTCCGGCGACTCCCGCGGCCATGGGGCCTTTTATAGCGCTGCTGTGCCCGCGCATCAGTACGACAAGCACAATCTTGGGATGCGCCTGATTGGCGTAGGAAACAAACCAGCCCAGACGCGATGCGGCATCCGAGCATGTCCCGGTCTTGCCCAGCGCCTGCTCGTCATCGGAAATGTAGCTGAGGCGCGCCGTTCCGTAGAGCACGGCTGCCAGCATGCCGTCGCGCACTTCCGGCAACAAGGATTCGATGTTGAGCGTCCGCTTGATGCGCGGGGCAAAATTCTCCCGGTCCTCGGCAGTCCGCGGATATTGCAGGTAATAGAGCGTGCCGCCGTTGGCAAAGCTGGAAACCAGCGCGCCCAGTTGCAGCGGCGTCATTTGAATTCCTTCGCCAAAGCTGGACATCCGCGCCACTCCGCCGTTTTTCGGCGGCTCGGAGGGAAACGCGCCCGGATGCTCCTCCGCGATCTGGTAACCGGCAAGTTCGCCCAAGCCCAGCAGACGGCCGTAGCGTGACACCGTGTCAAATCCCATGCGACGGCCCAGTTCCTCGAAAAAAGCGTTGTTGGAATGCGCTAACGATTCGGTAAGATTCAAATACTTGTGCGGCGCGACTCGAATCATCGTGTCGCGCGTGACCACACCTTCCTGCAACGCCGCAATCGCGATCACCGGCTTGATGGTCGAGCACGGAATGAAGCCTGCTGAAAACGCGAGACCCTGATTGACGACCGTAAGAATCCGCCCGCTGGTGGGATCAATGGCGACAACAGAGCCGTTGTAGCGGCCCAGCGACTCGATGGCCGCTTTGCGCACCACCGGATCGTCGAACCCCGTCACATCATCCTTCGACGAATTTGTAAACGTGGGAACGCCATAGCGGGAACTGGCGGCACGCCTCGTCAATGAGTGCGCCACTGCGCGGGTAGCGCGCGGCTTCGGGGCTGCTAGACCGGGCAGGCTCCCTGCCATCAACCCACTCAGGATGATTGCGAGAATTCGAAAATAGTTGGTGCGGGGTGTCATTAATTTATCCCGTTCTGAACCGCTTTCGCGCTCCCTAGCCGCACATCCGAGCTGGAATACTAATTGTAGGAAATCTAAGCTCCTCAGCGCAATAACCAATCCGAACCATAATTCCTACCACGCAATGGGCCATTCTCTAGTACTTTCGTACTAGCTTGCAAACACACCACGTAGGAGCAAAGCGACCGAGGGGAAGACTGTACCGCAGGGGAAGCAGTGGTTCAAGAAGAAACACCCATTGCGCGGAGTGTAAAGCTATTCCGCGGCCCAGTAACCTGCCGGGCCGCGGAATGACGGGTGCGGGCTCTACTTGGAGCCCGCCAGAGAACGTTCCAATTCCTGCGTGCGGAACTACTTGATGGGGCGAGGTTTCCCCGCGGAGGCTGCCGCGGCAGCGGCTTGGACGGCGGGCTTCTCCGCCTGAGCCGCGGGAGCCGGCGTGCCGTTGGCCGCGCCGGGCGAAGGAATGCCCATTTTCTTGCGCAGCGTGCTCTCGACCTTGTTGCGGATGTCGGTGTGTTCCTTCAAGAACAGGCGGGCATTGTCACGCCCCTGTCCCAACCGCTCGCCGCCGAAAGAAATCCACGTGCCGGATTTTTCGAGGATGCTTTTATCCACGCCCAGATCGATCAAGTCGCCTTCGCGCGAAATGCCTTCGCCGTAGAGAATGTCAAATTCGGCTTCGCGGAACGGCGAGGCGACCTTGTTCTTCACGACTTTTGCGCGTGTGCGCGAGCCGATGACGCGGTCGCCTTCCTTGATGGACTGAATGCGGCGAATATCGAGGCGAATCGAAGCATAAAACTTGAGCGCGCGCCCGCCCGTGGTGGTTTCCGGATTGCCGAACATCACGCCGATTTTTTCCCGGATCTGGTTGATGAAGATCAGGCAGGTGTGCGACTTCGACACGATGGCCGTGAGCTTCCGCAACGCTTGCGACATCAGGCGCGCCTGCAAGCCCATCTGCGGATCGCCCATGTCGCCTTCCAGCTCCGCGCGCGGCACCAGCGCCGCCACCGAGTCCACCACGATGATATCCACGCCGTTTGAGCGAATCAGCGTCTCGGCAATTTCCAGCGCCTGCTCGCCGTTGTCCGGCTGCGACACCAGCAGGTTGTCCACGTCCACGCCGAGCTTTCGCGCGTAAATCGGATCGAGCGCGTGCTCGGCATCAATAAACGCCGCCTGCCCGCCCATCTTCTGCGCCTCGGCGATGATGTGCAGCGTCAGCGTCGTCTTGCCGCCCGATTCCGGGCCGTAGATTTCGATCACGCGGCCACGCGGCACGCCGCCCACGCCCAGCGCCGCGTCAATCGAAAGCGCCCCTGTGGGGATCACGCTGACCGGCACCAGCACGTCGCGGTTGCCCAGGCGCATGATCGCGCCCTTGCCGTGTTGCTTCTCGATTTGCGAAATCGCCGCTTCCAACATCTTCATTTTTTCATCCGTCATAGTCCACCTCGAGAGGAAGAATGTCTTCTATTTGCGATGGGGACGCAGGCCCGCCGTGGGAGTTTACTACAAAGTGCTGTGACCGGCGCAGATTCATCGCGGAGGGCAAGATACCACAAGGCGAAGAAAAAGCAAATGCTATTTTTCCGGCCGGCTTGACCCTATCCTGGATAGTCATAGAATCCCCGCCCGGACTTACGACCCAGCCACCCGGCCGCCACCATCTTCCGCAGCAGAGGGCAGGCGCGATATTTCGAATCGCCAAGGCCAGTGTACAGCACATCTCGGGACGCTGCTTATTCCTAAACTTTGCCTTCCGTGATCTCGCGGACAATGTCCCGCGCGCGCGTCTGATCCGCGGGACGGACGCACAGCCGCACACGATGACCCGGCTCGTCCGGGATTCGGCTGGGGATGCCGTTTTCGCGGAGCGCGCTGGCGAGATACTCCGCCATCGGCTCGTCTTCGCCGACCCACGCTTCGGAGGTCGCTTCGTTCGGGTCCCAATCGTAGGGCAGCGTTTGGTTCGAGGCGAGACGGTCGTGATCGGGGTTTGAAGGTTCGGCGGGACCGTTCGAAACGCCTTCCTTACTTTCGACCCATTCCAAAGCGTCTTTGGCGCGCTGCAGATCGGAAGCATGGACACGGATTTCGAAGCCGGGCACCGCCTCAAGATAATAGGGCCGTGAAGAAAGAAAGCCGCCCGCGGGATCATAAACCTGCGTATGGAAAAATTGGATGCCCTCATCCCGCAGCGCCGCTTGCAGCGCGGTAAATTTCGCCGGGTCGGCGCCGCGCCAGAGGATTTCGAGCGAATCGTTGGTCATGGTGAATTGTAGGCGCACGGCCCGGGAACGCCAATCTCCAGATTGGCGGCTTGAAAGACGCCATTCAGGAGAATGGCGTTCCCGGGCCATGTCGTGCTCCTGGGGACGGCATGCCGTGCCCCTACCGCTCGACGGCCATGGCGACGGCATTGCCGCCGCCGAGGCACAGCGCGGCGATTCCGCGATGCACGTTGCGCCGCTGCATCTCGTAGAGCAGCGTCGTCAGAATCCGCGCGCCCGACGCGCCTATGGGATGCCCGAGCGCGACCGCCCCGCCGTTCACATTGACTTTCGCGGGATCGAGGCGCAATTGCCGCGTCACGGCGATCGCGGCCACGGCGAACGCTTCGTTCAGCTCGACCAGATCGAGATCGCGGTCGCGGTCCCAGCCCGTCTTCTCGAGCAGTTTTCCCACCGCGTAGATAGGCGCCTCCATGATCCATTTGGGATCGACGCCGCTCACGGCCTGCGCGACGATCCGCGCTATCGGCGTCTTCCCCAGGCGCGCCGCGTTGCGTTCGGTCGTGACGACAAGCGCCGCGGCCCCGTCATTGGTTCCGGGAGCGTTTCCCGCCGTCACGGTGCCATCCTTCTTGAACGCGGGCCGCAATTTCCCGAGCGTCTCGAGCGAAGCATCCTCGCGCGGCGATTCGTCGTGCTTGACGACGACCGGATCGCCCTTTTTCTGCGGAATTTCAATGGGCAGAATCTGCGACTCGATGAAACAGGACTTTCGGGCGCGCACGGCGCGCTGGTGGCTTTCGAGAGCGAACTGGTCCTGCTCCTGCCGCGTGATGCCGTATTTTTCGGCCACCAGCTCGGCCGTGATGCCCATGTGGAAATCGTTGTACACATCCCACAGCCCGTCGTGCACCATCGAGTCCACAATTTCCGCGTTGCCAAACCGGTAGCCCGTGCGCGCGCCCGGCAGCAGGTACGGGCAATTTGACATGGACTCCATTCCGCCCGCGACCACAATTTCCGCTTCTCCCAGAACGACGCTCTGCGCCGCCAGTCCCACGGCCTTCAACCCCGAACCGCACACCTTGTTGATGGTCAGGGCCGCAACGCGCACGTCAAGCCCGCCGCCCAGGCCCGCCTGCCGCGCTGGATTCTGCCCCAGCCCGGCTTGCACGACATTGCCCAGGATAACTTCGTCCACCAATTTTGGATCAATGCCCGCGCGGCGCACCGCTTCGGCGACAACTTTGGCGCCAAATTGCGGCGCGGAAAGCGGCGCGAGCCCTCCCTGAAATTTTCCAATGGGTGTGCGGACAGCGCTTAGAATGACAGCCTGATCCATGATGGCTCTCCTCGAAATGACCTTGTGCGGTTCCACCATCAAGAGCGGATTGGAGTATAGGCGAGCTATCCCGAAGGGTCAATTTCGGGCGGGGGTAGTGTATGGCGACGGCAAAATGCTCCCCCCATTCTGGGCGATGGTTGCCGTGGCGAGCGACGATGCGCCGTTGCGGTTGCGCGGAGCGGAGAGCGGGCGGGCGAACGATGCGGTAGAGAAGCGTGGGGCGGCGCGAGAGACTTCGTATCATGTAGGTATGTTGCACTCAACCAAATAAGAAAGGTACACTATAACTCTCGAAATAGGGAGGCGCCAGAAAATGCAAATTGAGTTATTGCTTGATCCAAAGGCCCAAAACTATGCCGATGTCATCGCGGATCTTGAGCATGAACTCCGAACATTAAAGGGATTGGAGTATAAGCAAGTTGAAGCTCCCGCCCCACCAAAAACACTAAATCTTGAGCACGACATTGTGAAACTTGTCTTTGAGCATGGCGCAGATGCCCTAAGACTCATCGTCGTTTTGTTGCAGCTCACTCAAGCCGTAGCTGATAGAAGGAAGAAACCGGAAGAAGATCAGCGAGGACCGGAGACCGATGAGCCAGTAGCTATTCTCAAGGTAGACGACCGCACCGTAACGTTTCCTGCGTCAGACAAAGCACAACGAAATCTTCTTGATGCGGTACGTAAGGGAAAGACAAAGAAAGTAATACGGAAAAAGGCAAAGACTAAAAAGAACACGCTTGAGAAAACCAATCGGAAGAAAAAGAGCCGTAAGTAGATTTTAGAGGTGACGCGTGGCTCGTGTTGCACTCGTGATCGCGAATTCCATCAGCTCCCAACCATCTTTGAAAGCCCCTCGTTCGCAGAGAATTTTGCGGGCTGCTCAACGGCTAAGAACCTTACTTACGGAACTTCCTCAGGATTTTGCTTTTGAAGCATCCTACGAATCGGACGCAAGTCCGGAGAGAATTGAACGAGAAGCGCGTAAGGCCGCAAGAAAATGCAACGAATCGAATGGTCTACTTGTTGTCTATTACTTCGGTCACGCACGAAGAGATTTAGATGACCTCACGCTCGTGCATCCTGGAAGGAACCGCGGGGAAAGAGCATACCTTCCTTTCAAGGTCCTTTTCCACTCAGTGATGTCCGGCAATCCTCGCAGTGTGCTTTTTTTGTTAGATTGCTGTTACGCGGGTGCTTCTCAAGAAGCAATTGAACTACTGCCGGAATCAGCGAGAAGTAATTGCTGTGTAATTGCGTGCACTAGTGCGAGTACTCGGGCCTATTGGTATGGTGATGACGACAGCCCCTTCGGCTTCTTTACTTTGGCGCTGCTTGACGGGTTGCTGCTGGGAACTGTTTCCGCTACGGATGATTCGATTACGGCCGCCAGCCTATATAAATATGTTAAATCAGAAACAAGAAAGTACACGAAGAATACTCAGGAACCATATATGTTTGGGAACGTCAATCAACAGATTTCAAGATATTCGCATAGACCCACCATAGTCCGAGGTATAAGTAAGAATGTATCGGAGAAATCTGCGTATCATAAGCTGATTGCTATAGTTAAGACGCTCGGTCACAGTAGACACAAACACCTGTCACAGCTCTACGAACACATCCTCATCCGCCATAAAGATGCCTTTCTGACAAACTTCGTCGATCAACATCACAGGATTGTTCAACGACCGGCAAAATGGCAAGTCCTTCGACGATACGTTTCTTTCTTGCGGGCCATAAGAGCCGTCGACGATGAAGAGTTGAGGCTAACGGCCCGCGGTGAAGAGCTACTCACTGGAATGGACAATTTGTATAACATAAAACTTCAGCGTCTTCTAATCGAATACCTTGAAAGGCAAAAGGGATTGACGGTCGATCTTTTGCGAAACACGATGCAACGGGTTATGGAAAGACGGTGGCTTCCAACTCGGGAAAATGTACTTAACGATCTTTTTTTGGAAAGAGGATACGACCTAAACGAGCACCACGTAGGGCTGGTGCTTGATCTGTTGGGTTGCATCGGTGTCATCGGAACGCTCAGAAAACGTCAACAAGTGTATTTTCCGTGGAATGAGCGTCCTTCCCGAGCTAAATCAAAAATCGTTGAGACGGGATAGTTCCGAGCTATTTTTGCACGATTCGCGCAGCTGGTTCTTAGTTTTTGAGACGAGGCTGGCTGTAACCTCTGGTGTTGGAGTATCAGCGATGTTGATTGCATGTTTAGGGTGGGGTTCACTTGTTTGGGACTCGCGGGACTTGCCGGTTCGTGGCAGTTGGTTTACAGATGGTCCGTTTTTACCTATCGAATTTGCGCGAAAGTCGTCAGATGGTCGGATGACGCTCGTAATCATGCCAACCACTTTTCCTTTGGTGCGCTCGCTCTGGACACCCATTTCAGCGGTGAACCTTGCGGCAGCGCGAAAGGCGCTCGGGACACGCGAGTGTCCAGGCCTCGTGAAACCGGAGACTTGCGTTGACTATTGGTGTCATGGAAGTCGAAACAGATATGTGGCTCGGCAAATCGGCCGATGGGCAAGAGGATTGCAAGTTGATGCCGTTATTTGGACAAATCTCCCCCCTAGATTTGGAGGCGAAGACAAAACAATACCCTCAGCGAAAGAAGTTGTGACCTATCTCCGTGGGCTTAGCGGGCAGGACCGCGAACAAGCGAAACACTATATTCGAATGGCACCAAAGCAGATCGACACCAATTATCGTAGAGCCATCGAGAACGCGCTGAGGTGGAGCTGTTTGAGTCCCATTTAGGTGTATACAGAACGTGTTTTCGTGCAAACTATTGCTATGAATTACGGTACCGTAAGAATCGAAGAGCAATGAAAACCATCGAGACTCGATCTACTTCGAGGAGTTCAGCCGGTTGTAACCCGATTATTCTTCGGGAAGGTGAGCAGGTACGGTTGGTCTTTGTTCCTACTTTGGTTGACAACCCGTCGAACCCCAAAGCATGCGTCGACGGCCACTTTATTTACCAACGGAAGACAAAGAGTAATCGATGGCTTCCAGTGCCCACAATCTCTCTCTCATCGCTTAAGGCCGGTGAAGAGTTCAAACTAACAATCCATGCGCAAGAGCTTCGCACCCTTCTTGAAGGACTCGTGCCGCTATATAAGTTCTACGATGAACGCGGCGTACCCTTAGGCCAAAAAACCTTCGTGCAAGTCAATCGGAGCCTAGCCAAGTTGGTCGAACTGGGTCAAAAGGACCTGACGTTATTTCTTGAATCTCATCCAGACGAAGCGACAACCTTGTTGCTTGACCTGGTGAAATGGTTGGCGACATCAAGAGGGCGTCGTGAAGCTGCGGCCAAACTCGTATCTATGGCTCCTGAGCAGATGCCGGCGTTCACTGCGCTCTTGGGACTGGCTGCGGTGAAGAACGCGTTGAATTATTGGAGAAGGAATCAGCCTAACAATTCTGAGGAATTCTGGCAGGGTTCTATTTCAGAGCGCGTCTACGTGTTGAAGCAACTCTTTCCCTATCCAGTCTTCTTGATCGGCACAAAAGCATATGTAGGGGGGAAGCAAATCGACAATAGAGGGGGAAAGGAGGTCGATTTTCTTATTGGGACAGAAACTACTGATGCCGTTATATTGGTCGAAATCAAAACTCCGGGAACCCCACTTCTCGGCCCACAGTATAGAGAAGGTGTTTATCCTCTTTCCCGTGAGCTGTCCGGAGCTGTCGCGCAAGCATTGAATTATCGCCAAAGCTTCCTGCGCCGATTTGACAGTCTGACTTCAGTGTCACCCAGGCACCTGACCCTTGGAGAACCTCGGTGCGTGGTTATCGCTGGGGATTCCAATGAGCTTGTAAATTCCGTAATGAAAGAGAATTTCGAGTTGCAGCGGGAACGCTTGAATGGTGTTACCGTTCTGACCTTTGACGAACTGTTTCTGAGGCTAGAGCACCTCGTCACATTTCTTGAAGGGCCATTCTAATTCTGCGTTTGCATACCGTCGGGGCGCTTGAGCGGGACTAACCCATCCAGTGCGAAAATCCGTCAGCGCTTTACTTATCCGGCGAAACTTTGACGAGCTGAGCCAGCGACTGCCAATGTCGTGGATGTGGTCTCCGTCGGCCCGCGCGAATATCCGTTGCATATGGCTCCGATATGCCTAGAGCAGTTGCGATAGCCGGAACCGTTATTCCAGAAAGCGCGGGCTGAATCTTTGTGCGATAAGCTTCCTCGTTTAGCCATTCCGGTAAGTCAGAGGGCTTCCATGCGGCTAAAGCAGCAGCGTGTTTTCGTTGCGTCTTGGCGCGGAGAGTTTCTACTTTAAGACTGTGCGTAGCTATGCGCCCTAGGTTTGCGGCCTCAATAAGCCCTTCCCTCGAAACTCCGACTGCGCATGACGCGCAGTAAGTGTGAGTCCTTTTGATGCTTGTCCCACAAATTCGACAGATGCGCAGCGGACGAGGCGAGTCTTTGGTTTCAGCATCAAACGAACTGCCGCCGCCGGGATTGGACACATCGAGAGTGGCCTGTGCTACTGTTCTTTCCAGGATGATTTCCAATGGCCGAGCTGTTTGAACACGCCAGCGCCCCGGCTCCGGGAATTCAGCTCAACCCGGAGCAGCGCGCCGCGGTGCATCATGGAGAAGGCCCGCTGGTGGTGGTGGCCGGCGCAGGCACGGGGAAGACGCGCGTCATCACCGAGCGCATCCGGTATCTGCTCGAAACCCAGACGGAGCTTACCGGTGGAGAAATTCTTGGCCTGACGTTCACCGACAAGGCCGCCGCGGAGATGAAACATCGCGTGATTGCCGCGGCGCGCGAGCGCGGGGAAACGGCGGTGGAGCAGGCCACGGCGGTCACGCTCAGCACGTTTCACGCGTTCTGCAACGCGCTGCTTCAGGAAGTCAACCCGGAACTCAAGCCGATCGATAAAATTGACCACTGGATACTTCTGCGGCGCAACCTGCCGTTGTTGCAGCTCGAACACTTCCGCCGGCTGGCCGAGCCGGGACAATTTCTCGGCGACTTCGTGGATTTTTTCTCGCGCTGCCAGGACGAACTCGTCACGCCGGACGATTACCAGCGCCACGCCGTCAAACAGGCCGAGGACTTCCGCCGCGTGCGCAGCGCGATGCCCGAGGACGAGCGGAAAATCCGCGACGTGGAAATCGCCAAGCTTCAGGAAGTGGCCAGGGCTTATCGCGCAAGCGACATTCTAGTGCGCGAGCGCAAGCTGTTGACGTTTGGCACGCAGATCATGGACGCCGTCGTGCGGCTTCGCGAGGACGACACGCTGCGCGAGAAACTCCGTGCGCGCTACCGCTACATCCTTGTCGACGAATTTCAGGACACCAACATCGCTCAGCTCGAGTTGCTTTGGCTGCTGGGTGGCGAGCGGCCCAATCTGGTTGTCGTGGGCGACCATCGGCAGGCGATTTACCGCTTCCGCGGCGCATCGTTCGGCAGCTTCACGATTTTTCTGAACCGCTTCGCCGCCGGCTCGCAAGCAGGGCAAAACTCCCTGCTGCGGCCGCTCACGCTGAACTACCGCTCGGCTGGACGCATCTTGCGCGTCGCGGGCCAGACCATCCGCCACAATGAAAAACCGGTCAACATTCCCGAGTATCCTCTGACGGCTGTGCGCGAGGACGGCGACAAGGTGCGCATCGTCACGCATCCATCGAATGAAGCCGAGGCGCAGTGGGTCGCCAGTGAAATCGAAAGGCTGCACCGCGCCGGAGCGAAGTGGCGGACCTTCGCCGCGCTCTACCGCATTCACGCGCACCGCGACAAGCTGGTGGACGCGCTCAAAGCGCGCAAGATTCCGTTCGTCATCAAGAATCTCTCGATCCTTTCGCACCGCCTGGTCCGGGACCTCATCGCCTATCTTCGCCTGATCGATCAACCCTCGGACGATGTCGCATGCGCGCGCGTGCTGGCCATGCCCGCATGGAGACTGGAACCCTCCGACCTGGTGCGTCTCGCCGAACGCAGGGCAAAGAGCAAGGGCAACTCCCTCTGGAACACATTGCAATCCGCGCAAGACGAGCTCCCCTTTTCCGGCGGCGGCCGCCGCACCGGAGAGCTGATTGAGCTCATTAGCGACCTGCAAAAAAAAGTGCACCGCTTGACCGCGGCCGAATTGTTCGATGAGTTGGCCCAGGCTTTGGAGATCGGTTCCGCCGTCTCGATCGAAGATCGGAAATATTTCGACCGTCTTGCGCAATTCGTGCGCGAGTGGCTGCCCAAAAGCGAAACACACCGCCTCAAGGAATTTGTCGAGTATCTGGATTATTTCGTGCAGGCCGGAGGCTCGATCAATCTGGAACAGGAATCCGGAGACGCTGTGCAATTGATGACCGTTCACGGCGCGAAGGGACTCGAATTCGACCACGTCTACGTCTTGCGCCTGGTACAGCGCGGTTTCCCGGCGGGAGAAAGGCCGCGCGTGCTCGAATTCCCTCCTGAATTGATGAAGGAAGAGCAGCCCCAGGGGAGCTTTCACATCCAGGAGGAGCGCCGTCTGTTTTACGTGGCCGTGACCCGCGCGCGTCACCGCCTGACGCTCAACACCGTCGAACACAAGCGTTCGAAGCCCTCCCCTTTCCTCGACGACATCCTGATGGATGCGCAGATCAAGCGCCGCGACATCGAACAGCTCGCTCCGGCGCCTGCAAGCCAGCCCGCCGCTGCTCCCGAAACTCCTCCGGCGCTGTTCGAACTGCCGGAGCGCGATGCCCGGATCGGTTCGCGGATCGGCGAGTGGGCCGTCACCTATCGGCCGCCGGTCGCCGAGCCTCTGCAACTCAGCCCTTCGGCGATCGACACGCTTGCGTCCTGCCCCCAGAAATACCTGTTTGGCCGCGCCTGGGGTCTGCGGGGCGGGCCCGCCGCCGCCATCAGCTTCGGCAGCGTGATGCACAACACGATCAAATATTTCATCGGCGAGCTATCCAAGGGACGCGCGCTGCCGTTCGAAGAAGTCGAGAAGAAATTCGAACTCGAGTGGACCTCGGCCGGATTCGAAGATGACTACCAGGAACAGGAATACAAGAAAGACGGCCTCGCGCAGTTGCGCGCATTCCACGCGAGCACGCTCGCGTCGCCCCCGGAAGTCGTCGCCCAGGAAAAAGCGTTCGAACTGCCCATGGAAAACAACGTGGTCCTCACCGGACGGATGGACCAGGTGAACCGCATCGCCCCAGGCGAGGAAGAAATCGTGGATTACAAAACGGGAAAGCCGCGCGATGAGGAGAAGGCGAAAAAAGATCTGCAATTGAGCGTGTACGCGCTGGCGGCCCGGGAAGTGTTCGACTGGAACCCCGTGCGGCTTACGTTCTACAACCTGCAGACAAACCAGGCCGTGAGCGCGGCGCGCGACGACAAGAAACTCAACAAGGTGCGCGCGGAAATTCAGGAAGCCGCCGCCGACATCCGCGCGGGACAGTTTCCTCCCAAGCCCGGCTTCTGGTGCAAGTTCTGCGACTACGAGCCCATCTGCCCGGCGCGCGAGCAGGGCGCGGCGGCCAGCGCCTCCGGCGAAGAGTAGTTTTCGAAGTCTCCTGCCACGCCGGGCCCATGCGGCTGCCGCTTCGCGAGAAATAAATTAGTAAATTTCAGACCAGACAATCTGAAGGGGGAGAAAAAACGGGGCGTCCCGGCATTTTCGGAACGCCCCGCTGGAAACGTTCGCGCCGTGTGGCTGCTTCGCCGTCCTGCGTTTCCCTTTGTGCCGATTCGCGCAATCGCTCCGTGAACCACTCTCCCCTCGGAGCAGCGGGTAACGCCACATCGAACCCGCTAAAGCCCTTTTACGAGTGAACGAAGGCGAAGTCAAGAAAAACTTCCGGAAGGCCAGCATAGAAATAGACGATGCCAGAAATAATATTCTTGCGAGAAAACCATTTTACAGATGTGGAATCTGGCTTTTTGTGGCGCCGGGGTCTCGCCGGCGGTTTGCGCTCTGTCGACGGCACACAGAATCGCCGGCGAGACGCCGGCGCTACGAGACCGCGCGGGAGGCTTTGCTCAAGTGGATCCTGATGATGACGTGCTCCTCGCAGAAATACAGGTCAGGGTTTTGCGTTGAGGTAGTAGCCGTCGCGGGCAAGCAAGGAGAGGCCTGGACGCTTTACGCGCACCTCAATGGCGTGATAGGGCTGTGTAGGATCGGCCTTCGCGGCCGCATAGGCGATCGTATATTGATTGCGCGCTTGCTCCGAGACGCGGGGATAGAGTCCTTCGAGATCTTCGCGGCTCGATCCGTAAAAAATGTCGCCGCCGGTCGCATGGGCGTATTTCGAGAGGATGTTGTTCCCGAGAAAAGTGATGCCGCGGTTGAGGTTCGCCTCGCCTACTCCGATGGCGTACACGGAAATGTCCGCGGAGAGAAGCAACTTGAGCGTTTCATCGTAGCTGTGCGTGTTGTTCTTCGCGTTCTGGCCGTCCGAAATCAGGAAAATAATCTTGCGGCGTTCCCGCGCGCGGTCGCGCAGATGTTCCGCCGCGGCGTAAATGGCGTCGTTAATGTGTTTGTAGTTGGGGTGGCCCATGGACATGGCCGACCGCTGCGGGGAACCCGGCAGCGGCTGGGTATTCACGCGCGGCCCGCTCGTCATCGGCGCGGAGCCGACTCCCGGGAAGGAACTGCTGAGGTCAATGCGCTTCAGCTGGGTGAGGAGCGCGTCGTTGTCGGCAATAAAACCGGATTCGGAGATGAGTTCGGGAACTTCATCGAAGCGCCACAGAGAAACCTCGTCGGAAGCGCTGAATCCCGCCGCGAGAGTCTCCAAAGTTTTCTGGACGCGCTCCGCCGAACTCCGCTTCAAGTCGTCGTCAATCAGGACAGCGGCCGACAGCGGAAACGCTTCCACCGAGAACAAGGAAATCGGCTGCTCGACTCCATCCTCCAAGATTCGGAAATCGCTCTGCTGAAGGTCGGTGACCAGCTCTCCCGCGCCGTTCTTCACCGTGACGGGCACGACGACCAGCGATACCGTCGTCCGAATTCGCGCGCGCGGGTCTTGCGCCTGCAAAGAGGGCGCCTGCCCGGAAGACGGACCGGAGGGCGGCTGCTGCGCCGCCTGTGGCATCGCCAAGCACGCGGCAGCCATGCAAAACGCGAGTCCCGCCAACAGGAATTTTCGTGGACAATTCATCGGAGTCCCGTCACTATTTCCCGCGGGAACCACATCTCCGCTCCCGCGCATCTTAATGTTCCGGCGCCGCATCCAACGAGCGAGATCCATATGATGCCAGAGGAGATTATACAATGCGGATTCGTGCTGCACTCTCGGTTCTGTGTATAACGGCGCTCGCCGCGGGACTGGTGTACGCCGCGCCACCCGCACAGATTCGCGTGCAGGTCAACCTGGTGAATCTATTCGCCACGGTGCGCGACAAACATAAGGCGATCGTCACCGGCCTAAAGATAGATGACTTTCAGGTCTTTGAGGATGGCCAGGCCCAGGAAATTACCAACTTCGCTCAGGAATCCAATCTCCCAATCACGCTCGGCATCCTGATCGACACCAGCGGCAGCGAGACCTACATGCTCTCGGCGGAAAAAGAAGCGGCATCGCGCTTCCTGGCACGCGTGATGCGCAAGGGCGATCTCGCCATGGTCATGTCTTTCGACCTCGACGTGGACCTCCTCGCCGATTTTACCGACGACCGCGGCAGGCTCGACCGCGCCATCAACCGCGCCCAGATCAATGTGGCCGGCGGCGGCATCATGCAAGGGCCGCTTCCCGCAAGCCGCAACGGCGGCACCGATTTCTACGACGCCGTCTACCTCGCCGCACACGATAAACTCGCCGATGAAGCCGGCCGGAAAGCGATGATCATCCTGACCGACGCGGAAGACACGGGAAGCAAGCTGAGGCTGCAGGACGCCATCGAGGCCGCGCAACGCACCGATACGGTCGTACACGTCCTCCTGGTTGCCGCCGGCGGCGGCGACCAAAACACCGCAAGGAAGCTCACCGACGAAACCGGCGGCCGCATGATTGTCGTGCGCAGCGAGAAAAATCTGGAGCAGGCTTTCGATCAGATCTCCGAAGAACTCCGCAGCCAATACACCATTGGCTATGTCCCCACGAACAAAGCGCGCGACGGTGCCTACCGGAAAATTAAAGTGGAAATGAAGAACAAGGACTACTCCGCTCTGGCCCGCCGCGGTTACTACGCGCCCTCGAAGTAGCTCGCCGCTGCGCGGATTTTTGCGCTGCTTGGCGGCGATCCCGGGAACGCCAATCTCCAGAATGGCGTGATGCAAACCGCCAATCTGGAGATTGGCGCACCCGGATTGCCACCCCAAGTTCCCAAATCAACTTCGGAATTGAGGTTTAGTAGCACAGCCCCGCAAGGCGGGACTGTGCTACTTGATAACGAACCGGTTCCGCAATTTATTTAGGGCTTCGCAGGCGCGGCTGGAGGCGGCGCTGTGGACGGAGGCGTGAAGACGGAATAGTACCCCTTGCGGGTCCGTACGATCAGATCTTTCCGGCCCACCTGGATTCGAATCGTGTGAAATCTTCCGTCGGGAGCGCGGTTTCCGGGGCTATAAGCAAGGGCGTATTGGTGGCGCAATTCATCCCCGATGTCCAGGAACGACTGCCCTAGATCGTCGATCCTATAGGGGAAAAAGGCCCGTCCTCCGGTTTCTGTTGCCAACTGGTCGAGAACGTGATCCCCTTCGCCTTTTTCATATTTGCGGCTTACACGCTTCGCTGGGTCGCGTTGGTCATCAGTGTTCACCCATTCTGTGCTCGTGCTGATCGCATAGATGATCACTCCGGCGCGTTGCGCCATCTCCACGGCCGCGCCACGCGAACGGCTGCTGCTGTTGTCGTCGCCGTCGGATATGACCACCAGCACACGGCGGACGTCAGGATTCGGGCCAGGGGGCAGCGGCGACTTGTTCAGCAATTGCTCGCTGGCCGCGTAAACGGCGTCGTACAGGGCCGTGCCGCCGCCGGCGCGCTGTTTCAGGATCGTGTCGCGGAGATCGCCCCCATCACCCGTGAAATCCTTAATGACCTGCGGACCGTCGTCAAATGTCATCAGGAACGCCTGATCTCTCCCTCGGCGCAGGGCGTTGAACAGGAAA
Organism: Terriglobia bacterium; assembly: GCA_041480265.1. Lineage (GTDB taxonomy): Bacteria > Acidobacteriota > Terriglobia > Acidiferrales > UBA7541 > Palsa-360. The sequence continues at coordinate 17,034 of JBGOZP010000034.1, forward strand.
TCAATTGCGGCATCCTGTTCGAACTTCAAGCGCTCCCGAATACTGTTCGAAGTGTCCAGCACCATGCCAATGCGCAGGGGTAAATCCGTCGGCTGGCTGAACGAGGTGATTTCCTGCTGCACGCCGTCATCAAAAACTTTGAAGTCCTCTTTGTTCAAATCCGTGACCAATTTTTCGCGCTTGGTGACCACGCTGAAGAGGACGTCCACGAGGTTGACGTTGCGCACGATGGTCCCTTGCCGGTCGGCCGGGGCCGGAGCTTGCGGCGGAGCGGGCGGCTGGGGCTGCTGCGCGCTCAGTGCGGCCGCAGCGAGCAGCAAAATGGGAAGTCCAACACGCAGCGCTCGTTTCGTCATGGTGATCACAAGTAGGGTGCGAGAGCAGCGTCGATCTCCGCGTCGCGCCGCCCCAAAGAATCCGCAATCTGTTCGAAGTATAACCGCAAATCCTCCGGCAGCGGAGCGCGAACTTCCACCCATGCGCCGGTTGACGGGTGCGAGAACCCGATGCGGGCGGCGTGCAGGAAGTTGCGCTCCAGCAGCGGAAGGTTGCGCGTCCCCGCGCGCAGGCCGCGCGGCGCGCCGTACAGCGCGTCGCCGACAACCGGATGCCCGAGCGCGGCGAAGTGCGCGCGGATCTGATGCGTGCGCCCGGTATGCAGCACCGCCTCGACGAGTGTGCAGCGGTCCAGCCGCGCGATCACCCGCCAGTCGGTTCGCGCGTGACGGCCCGTGCGCGCACGCGCCGTCATCCGAGTCCTGCGGTGCGGATCGCGCGAGATCGGCAAGGTGATCGTGCCCGAATCGCGCGGCATCTTGCCGTGCACCAACGCCAGATAGATCTTCCGGACATTTCGCGAACGGAATTGCTCGGCGAGGTGCTCGTGCGCCGCATCATTCCGCGCCACCACCATCGCTCCCGAGGTTTCGCGGTCCAGGCGGTGCACGATGCCCGGACGCAACGCGCCGCCCGCGCCCGATAGTTTTCCCAGGCGGTGCAGAAGCGCGTTCACCAGCATGCCGTGCGCGTGGCCCGCGCCGGCGTGCACCACCATCCCCGCGGGCTTGTTCACGATGACGAAATCGTCGTCGACCAGCAGCAGCTCGAGCGGCAAATCTTCCGGCGCGGCCGTCAGCGCGGGACGGGGCAGGACGGCGACCTCAATAGCTTCTCCGGCAGCAACCCGGTGCGAGGCTCTCGCGGCGCGGCCATCGACAAGCACGTGCCCTTCTCGAATCAGCTCCTGAATTCTCGTGCGGCTTAGTATGGGGATGCGTTCGGCGAGTAACAGGTCCAGTCGCCGTCCAGCGTCTCCCGACGCCGCAGTCAGTTTTTGCTGCGCTGTGAAGTTCTCTGACATGACGTATGTATTGTAGTGCTCGGACTCAGAAGTTCTGCAAAAAAGCTGAGAATAGGTGTGTTTGTGGGTCGGACCTTCAGGTCCGACATAAACAGAGTGCTTAGGCAAGGGCTTTTAAGCCCTGACGCTTCAGGGGCTAAAGCCCGCACTCTTGACGAGATGTGATGTCGGAGCTAAAGCTCCGACCCACAAACCATTTTCTGACCAGAAACAATTTCCCGGGTCGCCAATTCTTCGTCGATCCTAGAGTCGGGGTGTCACTTCGAATCGGAATGCCGCCCGCCGAAAAGCAGTTCGATGAGCACCAGCGCCGCCCCAATGGAGATGGCCGAATCGGCGACGTTGAACGCGGGCCAGCGATACGTTCCCAGGCGGACTTCCAGGAAATCGGTTACTCCGCCGTGGAGCAAGCGGTCAAGAGCATTGCCCGCGGCACCGCCCAGGATCAGAGCGATTCCGGCGCGCGACAGCCATCCGCCGGCACGGCCCGTGAGCAACAGCCACACCAGCATCGCCATCATGACAGCCGCACTCAGCAACAACAGGGGCGCAAGCCAGGGCGAATTCGAATCTGAAAACACGCCGAACGCAATGCCGGGGTTTTGATTGTGAACCAGAACTATGATGTCCGAAAGTATCGGGCGGCGGAAGAAGACGCTCGTGTAATGCTCGATCGCAAATTTTGTGGCGCGATCCGCGGCCAGCACCCCACACGACAGCCACAGCCATTGCGAGCCGCGCGTGCCGCCCATTAAGACGCGGCTCCCTGGCCTCCCGGGTGGCCCGGCGCCGGGAGTGCTTGCTCGATTTCGGCAAGCGCTTTCACGCAGCGTTCGCAAACCGTCGGGTAATCGGCGTTTTCACCCACATGCGTCGAGTAATTCCAGCAGCGTTCGCACTTCGCGCCGTCGGCGCGTTGCACTAAAATCTCAAAAAAGTTGGCGCCGACGTCCATGGGCTTCAGTGCGGGGGCGCCCACTGTACTGACACGGACCTGCGATACACCAAAAATAGTCGGCAGCCATTGTTGGTATTGGTTAAGCATGTGATACAGCGCGCCGGGTGCCCTCAACTCAACCTGCGCCTCCAGACCACCGGCGATAATCTTCGCATTGCGAGCTTCTTCGAGTTTACGCATCACTCCTGTACGTGCCGTGAGCAATTCCGTCCAATTCGCGTCCCTTTGTTCGTCCATCTCCCCGCCAAGTTCCTCACCGGCCGGAAACAATGCGAGGTGCGCGCTCTCCAGATCGCCCGCCGCGCGCGGAAAATGCCTCCAGATTTCCTCGGCGGTGAAGGCAATGATCGGGGTCGCCAGAGTCAGCAAAGCTTTTGCGATGCGATACACGGCGGTCTGCGCCGAGCGGCGGGCGCGATTGTTCGGCGCAAACGTGTAGAGCCGGTCCTTCAGCACGTCGAAATAAAACGCGCTCAAGTCCACGATGGCGAAATCGTGCAGCGCGTGGAAGACGCGGTGAAATTCAAACGCCTCATACCATTTGCGGCAATCCCGCACGAGAGCAGCGGTGCGCGAGAGCATCCAGCGGTCGAGTTCTTCCATTTCGGCGTCGGGAACGGCGTTGCGCGCCGGATCGAAATCGGCAAGATTGCCGAGGGCGAAGCGGAACGTGTTGCGCAGCTTGCGGTAGGCCTCGGAAAGCTGCGTCATCACGTTGTCGGACATGCGCACGTCGGCGGTGTAGTCCTGCGAAGCGACCCACAGCCGCAGCAGGTCCGCGCCCCACTTCTCGCACACTTCGGTGGGCAGCACGACGTTTCCGAGCGACTTCGACATCGGCTGGCCCTTTGCGTCGAGCGTCCAGCCGTGCGTGAGCACGTGCCGGTAGGGCGAGCCATTGCGCACCGCGACGCCAACCAGCAGCGAACTGTGAAACCAGCCGCGGTACTGGTCCGGGCCTTCGAGGTACATATCCGCGGGCCACGGGAGTTGCTGCCCGTAGGCATCGAGGCGATCCAGCACGGCCAGGTGCGAAGAGCCGGAATCGAACCACACGTCCAGAATATCGGTTTCCTTGCGCCAGCTTGACGCGCCACACGAACACCGCGTGCCCGCGGCGAGCAACTCTTCGGCCGTGTGCGTGAACCAGGCGTCCGCGCCCTCGCGCGTAAACCATTCCCGCACGAGCGCGTGCAGCGCCGCGTAATCGTCGAACTGCTTGTTGCATTTGGCGCAATACAGAATCACCAGCGGCACACCCCAGAACCGCTGCCGCGAAACGCACCAGTCCGGCCGCTCGGCAATCATGGAGTGAATCCGCTGGGCGCCCCACTCCGGCGTCCATTTCACTTTGGCAATTTCCGCAAGCGCGCGCGGGCGTATGGCGCCGCCATCGCGCCCCGCGCCGTCCAGATCAATGAACCACTGTTCGGTGGCGCGGAAGATCACGGGATTGTGGCATCGCCAGCAATGCGGATAGCTGTGCGAGAGCTTTTGTTCGCCGAGCAGCGCTCCGCGATTGCCCAACAGGGCGACAACAATCGGATTCGCCTCGAATACGGTTTTCCCTTTGTACTCGGGCAGGCCTTCGAGATACCGGCCATGATCGTCAATCGGCGCGTAGGCCTCGATGCCGTATTTCTGCCCGGTCTGGAAGTCTTCGACGCCGTGTCCCGGCGCCGTGTGCACAATGCCCGTGCCTTGATCGAGCGTGACGTAATCGGCCAGCACCGCCGGCACGCGCAAATCCAAAAACGGGTGCCGGAACTTCAAGTCCGCAAGGTCCTTCCCTTTCCACGGCCCGCGCACGCTTTTTGCTTCGAGCTTCACAGCGTCGAGCGCAGGACCGACCAGGTCCGCCGCCAGCAGCAACGCTCCGGCAGCCGTTTCGACAACGACGTAGTCGTACTCCGGATGAAATGCGAGCGCACGATTGTGCGGCAGCGTCCACGGCGTCGTCGTCCAGATGACCGCGGACACGCTCGAACCGAGTTTTTCCGCCGCCGCTCCCGGCTCGACCGCAAATTTCACCCAGATGGACGGGCTCGTGTGATCCTCATACTCGACTTCCGCTTCGGCCAGCGCCGTCGAGTCCACAATGCACCAGTACACGGGCTTGAGCCCGCGGTACACGTAGCCTTTTTCGAGAAACGTCACGAAGGCATCAGCAATCGTGGCCTCATACTGCGGACTCATCGTCAAGTAGGGGTCTTCCCATTGCCCCAGCACACCCAGGCGCTTGAAATCCCGGCGGTGCTGGTCCACGTAACGCGACGCGAATTCCCGGCACATGCGCCGGAATTCTCCGGGCGGGACGCTGCCCTTTTTCCCGCCCAGTTCTTTCTCCACCTGCGTTTCAATCGGCAAGCCGTGGCAGTCCCATCCGGGGACGTAGGGAGCGCGGAAGCCGGCCATCGTCTTCGACTTCACGACCATGTCTTTTAGGATCTTGTTCAAGCCGGTGCCCAGATGGATCGTGCCGGTGGGATACGGCGGCCCGTCATGGAGGACATAGGTAGGCGCGCCGGCGCGAGCCTGCTGGATGCGCTGGTAGAGTTTCTTCTCTTCCCATTCAGCGAGCTGTTTTGGCTCGTTCAGCGGCAGGCCGGCCTTCATCGGGAACGCCGTGCGCGGCAGATTCAGAGTGCTTTTCAAGTCAACGATTTTGGGCATAAGTTGTCTATCGGCGGGCGCAACCGGGACGATTCTGTCCCTTGTGCTCTTGCCCCCACTACTCGATCCGGAAACCCTCTTCCGCGAGGAAACCTCATAATGTTACAATGAATTTGTCGGCATGTCAGCCGCGCTCCAATGGGCATCCATTCGTGCCGCCGCTGAATCTTATAGCATGTAGGATTTTGCCGCTAAATAAGGCAGGTGTTGTTGAGTACATTGGCGCCCAAATGGAGTGATTCAGGCACACCCGCACCCAAGGTGACGCTGCCCGCGGGGAGTTCCGCGCCGCGCCTTGGCGCTCCCCAAGTCCCTCTCTCGCGCGGATTTCTTTCTAACCTGAGGGATTACCTTTCCGAGCGCCCCATAAAGGTACCCAAGAACAGCAAGGGCGACGTGTTCACACCGGAGGGCTTCGGCAGCGGCCTCACTGAAAATTTCAAGGAGTGGTTCAAGCCGGCGCCGCGCGCGGTGCCTGGCGCAGCCGTTTCGCGCATGACGGTGGATTGGCAGCCAACTTATAAAGTCTTTTTTCAGAATATTCGCGACCTGATCTCCCCCCCGAAGCTGCCGCCGCTCAAAGTGACGAGCCAGCCCGTCAAGGTCAAGGACATTTGGAGCAAAGATAAAGCCTTTGGACCGGCGCAGGCCATCGCCCTGGCCGTGCATGCCGCCATCACGCTGCTGATTCTCTTTCCCTTCTACCACGCGTTCACGAAGGCGGCCCAAACTCCTGTTGTCAGCAACCAGATGGTCACACCGCTCGACATTTCCGAGTACGCCATGAAGCTGCCTCCCGGCAAGGACAAGGCCGGAGGAGGAGGTGGCGGCGGCGAGCGAGCGCCACTTCCGCCAACCAAGGGCAAGCTGCCAAAGTGGAGCATGACGCAGATTGCTCCGCCGATGGTGCACACAAAACCAGAGTCGAAGATCGAAGCGACGCTGCTCGGGCCTCCGGACTTGAAAATCCCCAGTCCGAATTTGGACAATTATGGCGACCCTCTCCAGAGGCTGGTCAATGGTTCGGGCGGGCCCGGTGGAGGTAGCGGCATCGGCACAGGCACGGGCACCGGCATTGGAAGCGGTGAAGGCGGCGGTCTAGGGCCGGGTGCCGGCGGCGGCACGGGTGGAGGCTATTTTCATCCGGGCACAGGCGGCGTCGGCTATCCGTCCTGCGCATACTGCCCTGACCCCAAGTATTCCGAGGAAGCCCGCAAAGCGAAATATCAAGGCACGGTTGTACTTCAGGCCGTCATTACGCCGGACGGGCGCGCCATCGAAATCCAGGTTGTGAAGGGTCCCGGGCTTGGCCTGGAAGAAAAAGCTGTCGAAGCAGTGAAGCAGTGGCGGTTCAAGCCGGCTCTTGGACCTAGCGGCAAGCCTGTTGCCGTTGTTGTCCCCATCGAAGTCACTTTCCACCTGCTCTAATCCGTATTTCTCACAAAATATCCACGACCTGGCAGCAGCGCCATTGAATGAGCACTTCCTGCAAGGTGTTGTGGCGCCGGCG
>JBGOZP010000035.1:0-22511 GCA_041480265.1 Terriglobia bacterium
CGCCAGGTCCCCCTTCACGCAGGATGAAATCACAGCCACTCGTTGCAATTCTTTCTGGCTCAATGCAAATGTCCCCTGTCTCATAGGGTGACATTTTCACGTAGCCGTTAAGGGGTGACATAATTATGGAGCTAAGACACCATTTTTCTCTCAGCTTCACCTTTTGCAGGCTGAACGCATACAATAGGCGGGTCTATGCCACACCACGATGAGCCGCGCGCACCCGTTACCGAAGCCGACGTCCTCGCGCACCTGTCCCGGTCCCGCAGTCCGCAAAGTCTCCGTGAAATTGCCGCAGCTCTGGGCTTGCGCCACTCCGCCCGGCGCGCGCTGGTCAAACTTGCGCGAAAAATGAAGCGGCAGGGCGAAATTCACGAATATCCGAACGGAAGAGTCGGTCTGCCCAAGGAAAAGCAGGGCGCGGAGCGGGGTGCGGAATACGCCCCGCCACAAAAGGGGACGCCACACCGGCCCGCGGCTCAACCGCGGAGAGAATCCACCCCGCCACCGCGGCCCGAGGTGAATCAGCTTACCGGACGTCTCGTCGCGCATCGTGACGGTTACGGTTTTGTCGTGCCGGATACGCCGCGAAAAGACCTGGACGGAGATCTGTTCATCGGCCGCGACGCTATGGGCGACGCCATGCACGGCGATCAAGTTCTAGCGAGCATCGAGCGCCGCAGCCGTTTTGCCGACGGCGCGGGTCGCGCGGAGGGACGCATCCTCCGCGTGCTCGACCGCGCGCAGGCCACGGTCGTGGGTCTGTTCCGGTACGGCTCGCGCGGGAACACGGTTGCGCCGTACGAAGCGCGGCTGCTGCAGGAAATTATCATCCCGCCCGGCGACGAGTTGACGCCGGAACTGCGAATGAAGATGGGCCAACATCCTCCCAGGCGCGGAGCCCGCCTGCCGGAACTCGATGGCGCCGTCGTCAACGTGGAACTGACGCGCTTTCCGCGCGGCGGCGTGGCGCCGGCGGGCCGCGTGGTCGAAATTCTCGGGCGGCCGGGCGATTTTGGCGTGGACGTCGAAATTCTGATTCGCAAGCATCATCTTCCTCACGAATTCTCAGAGGAAGTCATGGCGGAGGCGGCAGCCGCGGCGCATCTTGTGGGCGACGCGGAGCGCGCGGGCCGTCAAGATTTCCGCGATCTGCCGATCGTCACGATTGACGGCGAATCGGCGCGGGATTTCGATGACGCGGTGTACGTGCAGCGTCTCGAAAACGGCCACTGGCAACTCCAGGTGCACATTGCCGACGTCTCGCACTACGTCCGCCGCGGCTCGGTGCTCGACCGCGAGGCGCGCCTGCGCGGCACCTCGGTTTATTTTCCCAATCGCGCCGTGCCGATGCTGCCGGAAGAATTGTCGAATGGAATCTGCTCGCTCAACCCGCGCGAAGACCGCCTGGTGGTGAGCGCGCTGGTGGAACTCGACGCGAACGGCGAAATCGTCGCATCGGAATTCGCGCGCGGCGTGATTCGCTCGGCCGAACGCATGACCTACACGGCCGTCAACGCGGTGCTCCAGGGCGAAGCGGCTGCGATTGAGGAATTCGCGCATCTGGCCGAAGAATTTCGCGCCATGCGCGATCTCGCGGCCATCCTCACCGCGCGGCGCGCGCGGCTCGGCTCGATTGATTTCGATCTGCCCGAGCCGGTGATCGAATTCGACGCCGCCGGGCAAATGACCGGCATCGTGCGCAGCGAGCGCAACATCGCGCACCGGCTGATCGAGGAGTTCATGCTGACGGCCAACCAGGCGGTCGCACGCTACCTCGAACGCCGCGGCATCGGATCGCTGCACCGCGTTCACGAAAAACCCGACCCCAAGAAGATTCTCGAGTTCGAAGAGCTGGCGCACGCGTTCGGCTACACGCTGGGCGTCGAAAATCTCGCCGAGCGGCGCGTAGCCGTGAAACATGGAAGCGTCCGCTCTCCCCGATCTGATCGGGGCGGACATGGAAGGCATGGCCGTTCGGGCGGTGGCCGCGACAGGCAAATGAGCGTCACAGTGCCGGGCACGCTGGACATTGCCATTCGCCCGGAGCACTACCAGCGCCTGGCCGAAAAAATCGCGGGCAAGCCCGAGGAACGCATCGTCTCTTACCTGATGCTGCGTTCGCTCAAGCAGGCGCGATACGCCGCCGACCCGCTCGGCCATTTCGCGCTGGCCTTCGGCGAGTACACGCATTTCACGTCGCCGATCCGCCGCTATCCCGACCTCATTGTCCACCGCGTCTTGAAGTGGGCGCTCGACCATCCCGAATCGCGGCCCGCCACCGCGGGGGCCCCTGCCGCGGCGCATGCGGGAACCAAGAGAGACGACTCCACATTCGGCCCGTATCGCCGCGGTGAACTCGACGCCGTCGCGGAGGAAACTTCCGAAACCGAGCGCCGCGCCGAAACCGCCGAGCGCGAATTGATGGCCTGGAAGACAGCGCAATTCATGGAGCAGCATCTGGGCGAGGAGTACGACGCCCTGATTATTTCCGTGCAGAAATTCGGATTCTTCGTCGAACTGACGGAAATCTTTGTCGAAGGCGTGGTGCCCATCACGCGCATTGAGGAACTGACCGGCGAACAGGTTTTCTACCGTGAGCGCGATCACGCGATCGTCAGCGGCAGCGGCCACAGCCGCCGCCCATCGCCACACGAGCCGGGGCACAAAAAGAAGGCCGGCCGGGGCGCGCGGGGCGAACAGGTTTGGAAACTCGGCGACCGCATCCGCGTTCGCGCCGAGCGCATCGACCCGATACGCCGCCGCGTCGAGTTTTCACCAATTTAGGTGAGAGGTAGCGCCGGCATCTTGCCGGCGGTGTTGGAGTTCGAGGAAAGAGCGCGGAGCCGACCCTTCCTGCGTCAGGGCGAGCGGGACGTCGGCGCTACCGCAACCTCCGTATTAACGCTTTGGAGCTTCCGGGAAATTGAGTCACTACCCGGCGAGGGCGTTCCTGTAAAGAACCGGGCTGGGTGTATATTATCCGGAGCCGGGAAATCATCCGATGAACTCTGGAACCCAATTGACTGCGTTATGCGGATGACTCACTCCGTGTTCATAGCGCGCTATTTTACTTCATGAAATCCGGGGACATCGTGGACACTCTGACTCCGTTGCCGCTTAGCTCGCATGGAAAACCCGTCGATTCGTTCTCGCAGGCCGTTGAAGTTGAGAACGAGCTGAAGCGTGTGGTGAAAGGCGAAGTGCGATTCGATCGCGGCAGCCGCGCCCTGTATGCCACGGACGGCTCGAATTACCGGCAGATTCCCATCGGCCTGGTCGTTCCCCGCGATGAAGACGATGTGATCGCGACGGTGGCCGTGTGCAGGAAATACGGCGCTCCCGTCCTGCCGCGCGGGGCCGGCACAAGCCTTGCCGGGCAGTGCTGCAATGTCGCCGTGGTGCTGGACTTCACCAAGTACATGAACAAGATCCTCGAGATCAATCCGGAACGGAGATTCGCGCGGATTCAACCTGGCATCGTTCTGGACACGTTGCGAAATAAGGCCGAAGAACACCACCTCACCTTTGGTCCCGATCCTTCCACGCACAGCCGCTGCACGCTGGGAGGAATGATCGGGAACAATTCTTGCGGCACTCATTCGTTGCTCGCGGGCAAGACCGTTGACAACGTCGAAGAGCTGCGCATTTTGCTCTACGACGGCACGCAGATGACGGTGGGAGCCGTGGCGGACGAAAAGCAACTCGATTCCATCATCGCCGAAGGGGGGCGTCGCGGCGCGATTTACACCACCCTGCGGAGTCTTCGCGATCAGTATGCTGATTTGGTCCGGGCGCGCTATCCGAAAATCCCGAGGCGGGTTTCCGGCTACAACCTTGACCAGTTGCTGCCCGAAAATGGATTTCACGTGGCGCGGTCGCTGGTCGGCACGGAGGGCACCTGCGCGATCGTGCTCGAAGCCAAAGTCAGGCTGATCCAAAGTCCGCAGCATCGCACGCTCGTCGGACTTGGTTACGAAGATGCCTTCGTGGCCGCCGATCATGTTCCCGAGATTTTGCCTTTCGGGCCCATCGGACTCGAGGGTTTCGAAGGCAGCATCGTGGACGGGTTAAAAAAGATAAAAGCTCCCAACGTGGACCTTATTCCCGAGGGTCGCGGCATCCTGCTGGTGGAATTTGGTTCGGATGATCCGGGAGAGGCGGATCGTCTCGCCCGAAGACTGATTGACCAGCTAAAGCAAACCCCTAATCCTCCCGATATCCGGCTGTACACGAAGAGCGAATCCCGCCACGTGTGGAAGCTGCGCGAATCGGGGCCGCGCGCGGCTGCCGCTGCGCCTGGCTCCCCGCCTGAATGGGAGGGATGGGACGACGCGGCTGTCGCTCCCGAGAAGTTGGGCGGCTATCTCCGCGACATCCGCAAACTGCTCGACGAGTACAACTACCACGCGGCGTTTTACGGGCATTTCGGACACGGCTGCATCCACATGCGTGTGAGTTTCGATCTGCAGAGTGAAAGCGGGATCCGCAATTACGGGGAGTTCGTCGAGCGCGCTGCCGATCTGGTGGTCAGTTATGGCGGTTCGCTCTCCGGAGAGCACGGCGACGGGCAATCCCGCGCCGCTTTCCTTCCCAAGATGTTCGGTCCCGAGCTGATGAAGGCATTTGTTGCATTCAAGTCCGCATGGGATCCGGACAACAAGATGAACCCGCACAAGGTGGTCAACGCCTACCTGCCCACCGAGAACCTGCGCTTGGGCGCGGACTACAAGCCGCTCGATCCCAAAACTTATTTCCAGTTTCCGGATGACGGCGGTTCGTTTGCCAAGGCCGCGGTTCGCTGCATCGGGCTTGGGGAGTGCCGCAAACACGATTCCGGCACGATGTGTCCCAGCTACATGGCGACGCTCGAGGAAGAGCACAGCACACGCGGCCGCGCGCGCATGCTGTTCGAACTGTTGCAGGGTGAGGTGGTGCGCGGCGCATGGCAGGACGAGCACGTCAAGAAGACGCTCGATTTGTGTCTTTCCTGCAAGGCCTGCAAATCGGAATGCCCAACCAATGTCGACATCGCCACCTACAAGGCCGAGTTCCTGGCGCACTATTACGAGAACAGGCGCCGGCCTCTGCACGCCTATGCGTTCGGCATGATTGACCGCTGGGCGCAACTCGGATCAATTGCGCCGTGGCTCGCCAACTTCGCCAGCCAGGCCCCAGGGTTCCGCCACCTCCTGCAGAGCGCTCTGCACCTGGCCCCGCAACGCCGCGTGCCCCGGATCGCCCGCTCCACTTTCCAACAGTGGGCCAGAAGAAATCGCGTTCCCGACCTCGGAGAAAAGGCCGGCCCGGCATCCGCGGCGCCGCCGAACCAGCGCGATGTCATTTTGTGGGCGGACACATTCAACAATTACTTTACTCCCGGAACGAGCCAGGCTGCGTGCGAAGTACTTCAGGGCGCGGGTTTCAACGTCATCGTCCCGCAAATTCATTTGTGCTGCGGGAGACCACTGTACGATTTCGGCATGCTCGACAGGGCCAAGGAATACCTGCGGCGAATCATCGCTGCCTTGAGCGCGCAGATTGACGCTGGCGTCCCGATCGTGGTGCTGGAGCCGAGCTGTGCTTCCGTCTTCCGCGATGAGTTGCGAAATCTGTTTCCGGAGGACCCGCGCGCCATCCGGCTGCGGAACCAGACGTTTCTTCTCAGTGAGTTTCTGGAGCACCATGCTCCGGGTTATGAGCCGCCGAAGCTTGGGCGAAAGGTCCTCTTGCACGGGCACTGCCATCACAAGGCGTTGATGAAACTGAGCGACGAAGAATCCTTGCTCCGGAAGATGGGCGCCGATCTGCAATCCATCGATTCCGGGTGCTGCGGAATGGCGGGGCCGTTTGGTTTCGAGAGAGAGAAGTATGCGGTATCGCAGGCCGTGGGTGAACGGGTGCTCCTGCCGGCCGTGCGCAACACGCCAGCGGACGCGCTGATTGTCTCCGATGGTTTCAGCTGTCGAGAGCAAGTGCTCCAGGCCACCGGACGGCGAGCCATCCATTTGGCCGAAGCCATCCAAATTGCGGCGCGTGGCAAAGATGAGAAGGCTTGATGAGTCCGTCCCCGGAGGCCCACGGACCGATTTCAGCTTCCATGGACTTGCCTTACCTGGCAGAGGCCGTAAGGGCAGTCCGGAGTATTTTTACTTCCGGAAATTTATTGTGTATCCTGCATGAATCATTTGCTTTCTTATCCTAAGAAGGAGAATCGAGGGAGAAATGTCCATTCCATCCGACTCATTGCCCGGCGTCGAAATTACGGGTGCTCGCGATCGGCAGACCGGCGAAATCCTGACCCCGGAAGCCCTGAAGTTTGTTGTTGATCTGGAGCGGCGCTTTGGTTCGAGACGCCGCGATTTGCTGGCCGCGCGCGCGGAACGGCAAGCCAGACTCGATGCGGGCGAACGTCCGGATTTTCTGCCGCAGACCGCCGAAATCCGCAAGGCGAATTGGACGGTGGCTCCGTTGCCCGCGGACTTGTTGGACCGCCGGGTCGAGATCACCGGACCCGTAGATCGCAAAATGGTCATCAATGCTTTGAATTCCGGCGCCAGCGTCTTCATGGCGGACTTTGAAGACTCCAATACGCCCACGTGGAGCAACCTCATCGAGGGCCATGTAAACCTGCGCGATGCCGTCCGGCGGACGATCACTTACACGGACCCGACGACGAGCAAAGCCTACAAGCTGAACCCCAGCATAGCCGTCTTGCTCGTGCGGCCTCGCGGTTGGCATTTGCCCGAGAAACACGTCATCGTTGACGGGAAGCCGATGTCCGGGGCGTTGTTTGATTTCGGGCTTTTCTTCTGGCACAACGCGAAGGAACTGCTCGCGCGCGGGACAGGCCCGTATTTCTATCTGCCCAAGCTGGAAAGCCATCTGGAGGCGCGCCTCTGGAACGATGTGTTTCTCCACGCACAGGAGTCGCTCGGACTGAAGCGTGGAACCATCAAAGCCACCGTCCTCATCGAGACCATCCTAGCTACTTTTGAGATGGACGAAATCCTGTACGAATTGCGCGAACACTCGTCGGGCTTGAACGCCGGGCGCTGGGACTATATTTTCAGCTTCATCAAGAAGTTCAACAACGACCCCAGCGCGGTTCTGCCGGACCGCGGCCGCGTCACCATGGCCACTCCTTTCCTGAGCTGCTATAGCAAGCTGTTGATCAAGACTTGCCATCGCCGCGAAGTGCACGCCATGGGCGGCATGTCCGCCTATATTCCGAACAAAAGAGATGTGGCAGCGAATCAGGTGGCGATGGACCAGGTCCGCGCCGACAAGGAGCGAGAGGCTTCCAACGGACATGACGGCACCTGGGTGGCGCACCCGGGTCTCGTCGCGCTTGCCAAAGAGGTCTTCGATAAATACATGCCCCAGGCAAATCAAATCAGCCGCAAACTCGAAGATCTCCAGGTTACGGCCGCGGATTTACTCGCTGTGCCTAAAGCGGAAATCACCGAGGCGGGACTGCGGCAGAATATCGCGGTGGGCATCGGGTATTTGGAATCCTGGCTGCGCGGCATCGGATGTGTTCCTCTTTTCAACCTCATGGAAGATGCCGCCACCGCGGAGATCAGCCGCGCACAGCTCTGGCAATGGATACACCACAACGCGCACTTAAGCGATGGCCGCGCCGTCACCCTCGAGTTAGTCCTCAAGACGATAGATGAAGAGCTGGCGAAATTTCAGCAGTCGGCGGGAGAAGCGCAGTTCCGAGCCTGCCGATATAACGAAGCGGCGGAAATTCTGCGCGATCTGATTCGCTCCAAATGTTTCGTTGAGTTTCTCACGCTGCCCGCGTATGAGCGGCTAAACGCGGCGGAACGAGCTTCGGCGGGATAAAACTCATGACCCTCAACCGAGGGGACGATAGTTCACGGCAGGTCCCAGTTTAGATCGTAAACTTGTAAGGAGGCGGGAATGGTGAACGAAACAAGTCTTCCAGGTAAAGTCGCGCTTGGTTTGGGCCTCGCTATTGTTCTGGGCGTTTTTTCTCCCTTGCGAGCGCAAGTGGGCGCGCCCAGGTATGAGGTGGACCCCTCGTGGCCAAAGCCCTTGCCGGGCAATATGGTGACCGGGCGGGCAGGCGGAATTTGTGTGGATGGCAAGGACCACGTGTTCGAAGTCAACCGCGGCGACCTGCAGGACAAGGAAAAGTTGGTCGCGACACCGGCGCCTCCGGTACTCGAATACGACCCCGACGGCAATCTGGTCAATTCGTTCGGGGATTTTAAGACCGTTCCGAGTTCCATTCACGGCTGCATCGTGGACAAAGAGAATAACGTGTTTGTTGCCGGCAACGATGACGCCGTCGTGCAGAAATACACGCACGACGGCAGCAAAATGTTGCTCCAGATCGGCACGAAGGGCCTTTTCGATAGCTCGACCGGCCTGATCACGGGCATCGCCATGAACCAGAGCAAAACACTTTTGAACAAGCCGGCGGATATCGCGGTTGATCCCGGCAACGGAGACGTCTACATCGCCGATGGCTACGGCGACCATCGCATTGCGGTGTTTGATAAGGATGGAAAGTTCCTGCGGCAATGGGGACGGCAGGGCACGAAGGATGAAGCGGCGGCCGGTGATGGCGGCGCGTTCATGGGAGTGGTGCATTGCGTGGTGATGGACAACAGCGGCCTGGTCTACGTCTGCGACCGCCAGGGCAATCGGATTCAGGTGTTTGACAAGATGGGAAATTTCAAGAGGAACATCTGGATCAAGTCGGGGCATGAAGAAACACCCGACTCATGGGGCACCGCCTGGTGGCTGCGCTTTTCCCGCGATCCAGCGCAGAAATTCATGTACGTCGCCGATGGGCGCAACGAGCTCGTCCATATTCTCGATCGTGAGAGCGGGCAGGAACTCGGGAAGTTTGGCCGCCCGGGCCATCAACTCGGCGAATTCACGCATTGCCACACTCTGGATGTCGATTCCCAAGGCAACCTCTATATCGCAGAGACCGATATCGGCCGAAGGGTGCAGAAATTCAAGTTGATGAGTAGCAGGTAAAAACCTCAGGGTAAATCTGCTGGATCGCAAGGGTGCCGAAAGACACTTCAAACATGACGAGAAAGCCGGGCTTGAAGCCCGGCTTTCTCGTCGAGAATCGTTGCATCCGTTAGAAGTTGATCTTCAAACCGAACTGAATCTGCCGTGAATCGGTGGAAGTGGTGTCAATTACGCCTGCATTGGAAACTGCCGATCCGTTGGCGTTGAAGAGCGCTTCGTTGTTGAAGGGCACAAAGAAGCTGGGGTGGTTGAAAACATTGAACATCTCCACTCGGAACTGAGTGCTGATCCGCTCGGTAACACGAAGGTTCTTGAAAACCGAGAAATCGAAGTCGAAAAGGCCGGGGCCCACAATCTGGTTTCGTCCGACGTTGCCGAAAAGGTTGGCGCAATAAACCTGACCGCTGGGCGCAGCCGACGCGGCAGATGAAAAAGAACCAGCAGTGCACTGCGCAGCCATGGAGGCTGGCGCGGTTGGAGGAGTGAAGCAACTCAGGTTGAGGTACTGTAGACCCTGCGATTTCCAATCGGGGTTAATAGGGTTGCATCCCGGCAATCGATTTACATAGTCCACATTGGGGTCACCCGATGCTCGCTTAAATGGATCGCCATTTATAACCGGGGTAAAGGGAGACCCGGTTTGGGCAGTCACGATGCCCCCTACCTGCCATCCACCCAGGATCTTGGACTCGACGCCCGTCATGCTCGCCCGTGTAGGAATCGTCCAGATGTAGCTGACCACGCCGCTCTGAGTGATGTTGTAATCGCACAATCCCTTGGTTTGTCTGTGATCAAAGTAATTATAGTCGGGAAGCGAATTTTGGAATGGGTCGTTGAACGCCATGTTTGAGCCCGTGTCAAGACATTTGCTCCAGGTATAGCTGCCCTGAAGCTGAAGCCCATGGCTCAGTTTCTTTGTGACGCCGGCCTGAAGACCGTTGTACCAGCCATCATTGTCCCAAAGGCGCGCGCGGATTCCGCCGAAAAGCGAATTCAGCTTTGGAACGCTCCCTGCCGGGAACAGATACCCGGCTGGTGTCAACGTCGGGAGGACGTAGTTAACGTTATCGGGCAAATCGGGCAGGTGGACGCTCCGCGAGCCTACGTAGCCCAGGGTCGCCGACAAGCTGGGGGTGATTTCACGCTGGATATTAAAATTCCAGTTCATGGCGTAGGCGCGTGGGGGATTCTGCGGTACGTACACAACGCCATAAGCAGTGGGCGTGAGTAGCGGCTTGGATGTCACAATCGGAAAATCGCCCTGTACTAAGCCGCCCGCGCTAGCTTGGAGCGAAAACGGAAAATTCCCCCCTAATGTTTGGCTGTAGGTCCACGGGATGGGCAGTACATCGAACACCCCAAATCCGGCACGAACGGCCGTTTTGCCGCTACCAAATGGATCCCAGGAGAAGCCGACGCGCGGCTCGAAATTCTTGAGCGACTGGTTATGCGACCAGAGATGTGGAACCGGCGTCACTGTGGTGTCAGTTAGATTCGCGAGTACCTGGAACCTGCCGGAAGCCTCGGAAGGAAGCGTGACCGGCTCATAGCGCAGGCCCATGGTAAGGGTCAGGTTTGGACGGGCCCGCCAATCGTCCTGCACGTAAAAACCATACGCAGTTGACCGGGAGCCCACTTCGAAGGCATTAGAGGGCGACAACTCCTGGACGCTCGTGGGAATGTCCTGGAGAAAATTCGAAAGCCCGTTAAAACTGAACTGTCCGTTTGGCCGCTGGCGGGTGGCCAGGTTGAACTGAATGCGCTCGACTGCAATTCCGAATTTCAGGGAGTGCTTCCCATGGGTCCAGAAAGCATCGTCATAGAACTGGAAGGAATTGGAGACCAGGAGATTCTGGGAAGCGCTGCCGAGAGAGTTGGTATTCGTGAGGCCGGTCCCGGCGATGATCGGCGCGGCTATCCCCGGCCGAACGCCGAGAGTTAAGTCGCCGCCCACCTGTGTGAGGGCCGACACAACCTGGCCATTTATGCCGTGCGAGCGATTGAAACCGAATCGCGCGGTATTTACCAGGGCCGGGCTGAACACATGGGTTTCTTCCAAACCGTACATCTGTCGAAAACTGAATAGCCCAGACACCACGTTCAATAGCGCATCCGGCTGCGTATACGGTCCACGGTCAAACAGCCAGCTTCCGGATAAGGTATCGCTCTCCGAGAAGTGATGATCTACTCTGACAGTTGCATAGTGCTCTTTCAGTTTCAACAGTCCGTTCGTAGTAAAAGTCTGGGTGTCACCGTTCGGCGACGTGGTTGCACCAGATGGTGCCACTGGCCAAAAATCCAGATACGGTACTATGGCTGGGTCCACGGTAACTACCTGTGTTGTGCAAGCACCGGGTCCTGACAGCACCGGGATTGAGCACAGGGTCCCGGCGCGCGCCGCCGCTGAGGGTACTATAACCCGGTTCGTGTTGCTTCTCGCCTGCAGAACTCCCTCGTAAGCTCCGAAGATGAAGGTCTTATCCTTTATAATCGGGCCTCCGGCTGCGCCTCCGAACTGGTAGCGATGGAATGCCGGTATGGGCTTTGTAGGACTGTCGAAATAGTTCTTGGCATCGAGATGCGCGTCGCGCAGGAAACCAAAGAGAGTCCCGTGAAATTCGTTGGTTCCCGACTTCGTAATGGAATTGATGACTGCGCCCGAGGTTCTCCCGTATTCCGCCGTATAATTCGTGGTGACGACAGAAAACTCCTGGATCGCATCCGTGCCAAGGTTGGCCCCGATCACGCTGCCCGGAGATCCGTTCGTATAGTCGTTGATGCTAATTCCGTTCACACGATAGTTGTTCTCGTAAGGGCTGTGGCCGGAGTCCGTCAACTGATTCCCGAAGCCACGATTCGCGCGATTCGTGGTGGCTGAGCTCGTGCTCGCTTGCATTTTCACTGTGCTGACTCCCGGCTGGAGAGTCGCCAGTTGCGTCCAGTCGCGCCCGTTCAAAGGCAGCTCCCGCACCGTGGCGGCATTGACCTGTGCGCTGATCGTCGCCGAGGTAAGCTCTACCGTCGGCGCGGATTCAGTTACATTAACGGTTTGCGCTGCTTCTCCAACCTTCATGGACAAGTTCAGAAGTTGCTGAGCGCCTACTGAGAGCGTGAGGTTCGACTGCACCAAAGTCGAAAATCCCGGTGCTGTGACCGTAACCTGATACTCCCCTGGCAATAGGTTGGGGGCGGAGTAAAAGCCGGCAGAGTCGGTTATCAAGGTTCGGGTTACGTCCGTCCCCTGGTTCTTAATCGAGATTTGTGCTCCGGCGATGACCCCTCCGGAGGCGTCTGTAACCGTACCGGAAAGTGTAGCTCCAACTGCCTGTGCATTGGCGGGTGCGGAAATGAAAAAGCTTAGTACCAACACTAGCAATACTGTCGAAATGAGTGCGATCTTTTTGGAAAAACCTGCGCAAACCATCATTAGGGTGACCTCCTCGTCAAATGCAGTACGGACCGCTGATAAGGCGATCTTTCGTACTGTCAACTGAGCCCAAATCTTGCCCGTTTCGGTGTCAGCCTTTGCAAGTTGTAAGGTAACGTCGTCCGTGCAATCCGATATGCTAATAAGATGACGCTTAGAAGAGCAGGATCTTGCATGCCGACACCCTGTTGGCACACGCTGACCTCCTTGTGCCCAAAAATTATCGTCCCATTTTGTACTTCATCGCAGGGCGTTCGTCAACCGATTGCGAAGACAGCAATTGGCGCTGCTCGGGGGGCACTGCTTCAGAGGGCGGCGTGCCAGCCGCCGTCCACAAATAGGGTGTGGCCGGTGATGAAATCCGAGGCGGGACTGGCCAGGAAAACAGCGGCGCCGACCAGATCGGAAGGTTCTGCAAAACGCCCGAGTTTGATCCGGCTGCGCAATCGTTCCGCGCGCGCCTTATTTGCCCGCATGGTGTGGGCGGTATTTTCTGTGAGCGTCGTGGTCGGCGCGATGGCGTTGACGCGCACACCGAGGGGAGCCCATTCCGTGGAAAGCGCGGCGGTGAGGTAGGACACGCCGGCTTTGGCAAGACCATAAACGCTCTTGCCCATATCGGTGCTCACCGACCAGGTCGAACTGAGATTGATGATCTTGCCGTAGCCGCGATCGATCATCTGCCGGCCAAAGAGCTGGCAGCAAAAAAACGTGCCTTTGGCATGAAGGTCGAGAACTTGGTCCCAGTCCTTTTCCGTCACCTCCAGCGCCGGTTTGGTGAAGCCAAAACCCGCGCAGTTCACTAGAACCAAGGCAAGGTTCCTGCCCCCCATAATTTTCTCAACACGCTGTTCGAGCGTGCGGATGTCCTTGAGCTTGCTAAGGTCAGCACAAATGACGTGGGCGCGCCCGCCCGCGGTCTCCACCGCGCGCTGCGCCTCAAGAAGTTTTTCGCGGCCTCGACTGACCAGGACGACTTCAGCTCCCGCCCGGCAGTAAGTGAGAGCGAACGCGCGTCCTATGCCCTGGCTGGCTCCGGTGACAATCGCCAGACGCCCGTCGAGGCGGAAGGAGGGTAGCGCGTCGCTCTCAGATTCACGTGCCATGGGGAGAGGGTTACCTCGTCCGCCCGGTTGTGGTGTCAAGGGGATGGAGATCGTTCACCAGACGCTCGTCGAACGGATATGTCGTATAGATGTCCACGCCGTCGGCGGTGACGATGTGGTCGTTCTCGAGCCGGATGCCGCCGATGCCGGGCTTGCCCGCGTAGGGCTCGAGATTGAACGCCATGCCCTCCTTGAGTACGACCGGCGCATCCTTCGACGCAGGACTGAAGTAAGGAGCCTCCCAGGGATTGACGCCTGAGCCGTGGCCCAGGC
The DNA here is from genome assembly GCA_041480265.1 of Terriglobia bacterium. Lineage (GTDB taxonomy): Bacteria > Acidobacteriota > Terriglobia > Acidiferrales > UBA7541 > Palsa-360. Next base: position 13,828 of record JBGOZP010000035.1, read on the forward strand.
TGTCGAGCACATAGGGGTCGGCTGCCGCGAAGACTTCGGCATTGGTCGCACCGGGGCGCACCTTGCCCCCGGCATTGAACAGCGCGTTGTAGCACTTCTGATGAAGATCGCGCATCTCCGGCGTGGGTTTCACGTTTCCGCAAACCCAGGTGCGAGTCAGGTCGCCCCAGTAACCGTTGTAGCCGGCGCCAATGTCGAGAATCACGAGGTCGCCATTGCGGATAATCCGGTCGGAGGTGAAACGCCGATAGGGAGCGGTATAGGGACCCGAACAGATGATGTTCGAGCACTGGGTCCATTCGCTGCCCATCGCCGTCATGGTTTCCCAGGCGACCGCCAGGACTTCACATTCCTTCACTCCGGGACGCAGAAACTGGAGTGCGCGGTCAAGCGCCGCCTCGGTGATGGCGTTCGCGATCTTGAGGCAGATGATCTCATCCTGGGTCTTGATTTCCTTGGCCCGCATGAGGACGCTTTGATATCCGTCGTGGAATGTGGTGTTTGGGAACACCTCGCGGATGGCGTTCTCCATATTGATGTCCCAGATGTCAATGCCGACCCGCTTGCCCGCCAGTGAACCAACCAGGCCTTCGACCTGCTCGGCCCATCGTTTCATTCCGATTTTTTCACGGAAATTCGCGCGAGGCAGTAACTGCTCCGGGTTGAGCCAGGGCATACGACTGCGGCAGTGCACATAATCCATCGACCAGAGGATCGGTTCGCGGTCCCGGGCCAATACCGTTACAGCATTCCCCATAATGAAGGCGGGGCCGAGATGGTGGCGGTAACCCATCAGGTAGCGGGCGTCCTCGGTGCGGAACACGAACAGCGCATCGAGGTCGGAATTCTTGAGGGCGTCCTTCGCGCGTTGCAACCTCTCTCGCAACATCCTCTGCGGATCGAGGCGCGCTTCCCAATCAACTGGAATCATTCCTATGTCAGACACGTTTTGTCCTTTCGTAAGAGCCCATCTTGATTAGCATTATTTGGCAGATCGTGTCAAATTCGCGTTGCTGGACGTGTCCTGATTTGGGCGAAAAATCTCCGGCCACACCTCAGGCCCAGGGAGACCGGAGGGGAGTGGCATCTGTGTAATCCCGGGGCCGCGCGTTGCCGCCTCCGGCGCCCGATGCTACGATGGTTTCTTCCATGCCTGAACAAAATCATGCCCGTCCGCGTGTAGGGGTCCCGTGGCGTACGGCCGCAGAGGAGGCGGCGAACCTCCTGCCCAAGATCGACCGTTACCTGCAAGCTGTGCGGCGTGCCGGTGGCGAGCCAGTTCTGATCTCACTCACATCGTCACCCGGAGAACTGAAGCGCCACACCGCGGAACTGGATGCGTTTCTGCTGATCGGCAGTCCCGCCGATGTGAACCCAACGCATTTTCACGCGAAGCGCCATGCTGCCACGGCTGATGCCGACGCCGCTCGCGAACGCACCGACTTCACGTTGCTCGAATACGCTTTTGCCGCGCAAAAGCCTGTGATGGCGATTTGCTACGGGATACAGTCCCTCAACGTTTTCCTCGGCGGCAGCCTGATTCAGGACATCCCGAGCGAGCTTGGTTCGAAGATTTGCCACAGCCCCGCGGAAGATGGGACGCCAGCCGGAGCGAAACCAGCCGATCCGATTCACGGAGCGCAGTTCGAACCCGGCCGCGTGCTGGATCTCGCCGGCGCGCGTGAGGCGGAGGTCAACTCGTCCCACCACCAGTCCATCCTTGAGCCGGGCCGCGGGTTGCGGGTCACGGCGCATGCGCCCGATGGCGTGGTCGAGGCGGTGGAGTGGACGGGAGATTCGAATTGGGTTGTCGGCGTGCAATGGCATCCGGAAAGGATGCAGGAGGACGCGCTGGCGCAGGCATTGTTCCGCGATCTGGTGTTAGCCGCGCGCCAGGGGCGTGCGGCTAAGTAGAGCGCAGCGTCACACGTTTTGTCTCGCTGCCTGGATTGTTCTGTCGCATCAATTTTCAACCGGGGGCTGCGTGATTTCTCTTGCTGGCAAGGCGGCTTTGATTACGGGAGGTTCCCGCGGCATCGGCGCGGCCACGGTGAAGCTATTCGCCCAGGCAGGCGCCGACGTTGTCTTCAATTATCATCGGAATAAAGAGGCGGCCGCGGCGATCGAGCAGGAGGCGCGCAAGCACGGCACGCGGATCGAATCGCTGAAGGCTGACCTCGGCCGGATGTCCGATGCGCGGAAACTCGTCGAGTATGCGGTGGTGCGCCTCGGCCGTGTGGACATTCTGGTTGCCAACGCGGGAATCTGGAACGCCGAAGACGCACCCATCGAAAAATTGGCCGAGCGCGAGTGGGACGAAATGATGCAGATCAGCCTCAAGAGCGTTTATGGCGTAACGCATTTCGCCGTGGAGAAAATGATCGCGCAACACTCGGGCCGCGTGATCGCCATTAGCTCGACGGCGGGTCAGCGCGGGGAAGCGTTCCACTCGCACTACGCCGTCGCAAAAGGTGGAATCATCAGTTTCGTCAAGTCGCTCGCGGCTGAACTTGCCCGGCACAACATCCTGGTTAACTGCGTGGCTCCCGGTTGGGTTGATACCGATATGTCCCAGCCTGTGCTTCGTACGAAAACTGGCGCAAAACTGATGCAAGCGCAGATTCCGCTCGGCCGCGCGGCAACGCCTGAAGAAATCGCCGGACCGATCCTGTTCCTCGCTTCCGATCTGGCAACCTTTATCACCGGTGAAGTCCTCAATGTAAATGGAGGTTCCGTCCTGTGCGGTTAATGCTTCGAGCGATCGCGTGTTTTGTCCTGGTTCTGGGTTTGGCGGTGGCGTACGGGCAGCCAGCGGCGGCGCAGCCGGCGCAAGAGCTGCTCCCCGAACAGAGCGCCGCAAAGGCAAAGGCGGTTCTGCAGCAGGTGATCGCAGCATTGGGCGGGAGCGCTTACCTGAATGTCCGCGATTCCGATTGCGAGGGGCGGCTCGCGCAATTCGGCCATAGCGGCGAACTGATGGGCTTCACGCCAGTTCGCGACATGTGGCTGCTACCCGACAAGAACCGCGTGGAATACATCTCCAAAGGCGAGCATACCGTCCTGGGCTTCCTGCTAGGGGTTGACGGCCTGAGCATCACGCACGGCGGCATTCTCATAACGGTATTCGATGGCGACCACGGCTGGATGCTTGATAAATCCGGCGTGTCCGACCAACCGGAAGAGGTCGCCAAGACTTTTGCCGAGCAGGTGAAGTCCGGAATGAACAACCTGCTGAGGTCGCGCATGAACGAGGATGGCGTGGAATTGCGTTACGCTGGGACCGATTTGCTGGACCTGAAGGAAGCGGAGTGGATCGAGATTTCCGACCGCGATCACCGCACGCTCCGCCTGGCCATCGAAAAGTCCACGCACCTGCCGCTGCGCTGGGTCGTGTCCAAGCGGGACCCGGAGACGCGCGAGCGCACCGAGATCGTCACGAGTTACACCCAATTCATATCGTTCGGCGGCGTTCAGACGCCCCTCAGCATCTCGCGCGCGCAAAACGGCCGCCAGGTGTCTCAGCTCTACCTTGCCGGCTGCAAGTACAACTCAAACCTATCACCGGAGCTCTTCACCCGCGCCTCGCTCGAGCACCGCTCGGCCGAAGCCACCAAGAAGGGCTATAAGAACAGCCAGGACAAGGATTAGGCCTGCCGGCATCTTCCGAACGCAGTATTAAAATTGGACCACGCACCAGGATTTTAGGTAGAGTAACGAGGTGCGCCCGTAGCTCAGCTGGATAGAGCATCTGCCTTCGAACAATGAAGTAACGTCACTTAAGTGCAGGAGCCGCCGCCACTTAGCTCTGAGAGTGCACCCTCAAATTGCCCCCTCAGTTGCCCCTGATATTCCCCCTTGCGCCTTCTATGGATAAGGAACGTGACCCTCGTTGGCTAGGCGTCTCTGTTGCTCAAACGGAAACCAAGTATCCGGCAGTACTATCGCCTCCTACTAGATACAGCGTGGCTATTAGGAGCCGGGCATTTCCAGCCGGGCAGGGAGGGTTAGAATGTTTATCAGCATCACCAAAGGAATATGGATATCGTCCGTGGCACTAGTCATATTGATCTTGGTAGGCGGCTGTTTATCGGTTTTCGGACTTGGCTTTTTCACACGACCGTGGGTAGAAAGGAAAGCAAGGAACCGTATGCGAACCTTTACGAAGGACAGCTGGCAATTGCGTCTAATAAAACGTTTCCTTCTCCCAGACGCAGCGTAGCTCTCCCCCTGCATCATGTCTCCTTGCTGGTAAGGCGCCATGCCCCGCAATACAGACATTTGTACGTTCTTAGCTGTGCCGGCGCGGATTCCCCGTCGGACATCCTGTGTGCTGCCGTAGCCTTTGCTTCGCGTTCATTGGAATACATGTGCCGCGCGGAGATCGGGCTGCCCAACGTCCCCGATAAACAAGGTGTCTCCGGTCAGCCCGCGCACTACCTCCTGCAGGACAAACTTCTATATAGTTGTGAGACAAACAAGCAGAGCTTCCTCTCATACTTTCCATGCGCTGCGGTCCTAAGGTCGACCCCGCTTAGTCGCGTGCGAAATCGATGTATCCCCGCTGGACATCGGTGCGGATCAGTTTTACGTGGAGCCTGTCACCAACATCTGCCCCCTGTTGCCCCTGTGCCAACAAGCCTTCTACGGCAGGATTCAATACACGAACAAACGTTCCGTGCGGGGTCACTCCCGTAACGATGCCATCGAACACCTCACCAATTCGACTGCTCATCGCGACGGCAGCGATCCGCTTCGACATTTCCCGCTCCACCTTTCGCGCCGCATCTTCTTTCAACGTGCAGTTCAGCGCAACCGCGGCGAGCTCGTCATTTGAGTAGGGAGCAGGCTGGCTTGCGAGCACGGCTTTGATCAGTCTCTGCGTAACGAGATCAGCGAAGCGCCGATTGGGAGCCGTGGAGTGAGTGTAGTCCTGGACAGCGAGCCCGAAATGCCCTTGTTCCGGATCTCCGGGGCGCTCGAGGACATACTCGCCAGGTCCCATCAGTTTGATGACCGCCAACGAAAGGTCGGCAAAATGATCGGGATCGGCAGATTTACGCTGGATCAGAAAATCATTGAGCGCTTTGGAGTCCGGAACGATGGGAAGTTGACCGCCTTGCTTCGCCGCGAGCTCTACGATCCGGGGCCAGCGTTCCGGGGTCTTCACCACGCGCCGGATCGACGACACTTTGTTGCTATCGAGCATTTGGGCCACGACTTCGTTGGCGGCAATCATGAAATCTTCGATAAGTTCGGTCGCGCGGTTCTTCTCCTGCTTCACAACGTCCACAATCTTTTCGTTAAGGATCAAAGGGTGAACCTCAATGGTCTCGATGTTCAGTGCCCCATGACGATACCGTTCGTTCTTTAGTGCTTGCGCTACCTCATCCTACAGTTTGAGCTGCGATTGCAGCTCCGGTGAAGCAGCCACTTTATCCGGTGCTCCACTCGTATTCTCAAGCCAAGCGCCCACGGCGTTGTACGTTAGCTGCGCCTTATTCCGGACGATGGCCTGGTGGACGCTGCCGGAATGGACGACCCCGTCAATGCCCACGACAAACTCGATCGCGATGCTCAGCTTGTCTCCGGCTTCCAGCAACGAGCTTGTGTCGGTCGAAAGCTGTTCCGGCAGCATGGGAAAATTCTTGACGCCCGTATAAACAGTTGTCGTTTCTTTCCCCGCGTGCGCATCGATCGCAGAGCTCTTGGGGACGAATGTATCCACGTCCGCGATTCCCACCAGGATCTTCGTCTCTCCATTCGGCAATCGCTCCGCGACCTCGATCTGGTCGAGGTCCCGCGACATATCGTTGTCGATCGAGGACCAGAGCAGATTGCGCAGATCGCGAAAGTTCGCGCCCGGCGCAACTTGCGGCGGATGCGCTTTCAATTCCCCCAGCTGCTGCTTAACTGGGGGAGGGAATTCCGGCTCAAAGCCGTTCTCCAGCATTGCTTGCTTGGCCATCGCTTGCAGGTCAACATGTCGAATCGGAGTGGCATTCATGGTTGTGGTCAGGGCTGTGCCTCAGGGTCGTAGTTGACCATCTTTCTAAATCGCGTACAAGCTGTCAAACCAGAGCAATTAACTTAAAGTCAGCCAGAAAGGAGGAAAGCTCGACCGAACGCAGTTCTTTCGCAACTTTCAGACGGTTGCTGAAAGCGCTGGCCTGCCGGTCGACAAGCGGCATCCGCACGTCCTGAAGCACTCACTGGCCTCGCACCTGGTCGCCGGGAACGCCAACCTGGCCCTGGTTCGCCAGGCCTTGGGGCATCGGTCCATCAATTCCACCATGCAGTACATCGGCACCAGCGATAGCCAGGCGGCAGAAGCCCTGCAAAAAGCTCTAATGGGTTTGTTTTGATGGGCTTGTGACCACGCAACAAAATCTCAGTTCTGTTGCGTTTTGGATCCGACGGCTGGCTGTTTCAAAGGACTTAGAGACGGTCAGTCGGGGCGTAGAAATGAACGTAATGTTGCATTTCGTGTTGCCAACCCACCCCGCGAAGACAAAATAGGCCGAACATCTCCTCACAGGGCTGCAAACCATTCGCCGGACGGATCGTTGAAGTCCGGCCCTACGCGTCGTATTGGCAGTACTCTCTGAGCGACGACGGGAAATTGGTCTGTGTCACATGGCCATAGGTGTCATAGGTGAACCCAGTCTGGTTGTTGTTGGCGTCGGTAATGATAATGTGCGTTTTCCAACCGAAAGAACCAACATCAAAAACCCCATTTGTCACGCGGCGTGACAAATGGGGTCCGCAAAGCATCCCACTCCCGTCGTCATCGCGCTCGCTACGCTCCACGGGCCAATACAATTCATTCGCGTAGGCAGGTCGGACCGACTGCCTCAGGGCATCTCTTCGAAGACCATGAGATGGGCTTCTTCCGTGATCCAGTCCCGTATCCCATATTGGGTCGTAGGCATCACCTGAACCAGGTGCTTCGGGACAGCCGCGTAATATCGCTTCAGTTCCGGGATCCAGATCCCGGACTTAGCGATCGCTCCGGTTGGAACTTTTCCGAGAAGCCGGAAATGGTCCGGATCATCCTCATGAAACACGGCCAGCGTGCCAGTGCTCCCTGAAAAGTAGACCCGTTTGGACGGCGCGTCATAAAAGATTTCGTCACCGCCGCCCGTCGCGTCCAGCGTTTGAACCACCTTTCCCGTGTCCGTGTTTATGATCACCAACTTCCCAGGATCGACGTTGTGTCCGCCTCCCAGCCGACTGCCCATAAACAAGCGATGATGGGCCGCATCGAGACCTGCGACATGGGGCTGCGGGCCTCCGGCGGTGGACCACTCAGCGACAATCGCGCGTTTGGCGATATCGACGACCTTGACGATGCTTTCACCGTTCACAATATCTCCCATGCCTACGTACAATCGATTTGCAGCAGGGTCGAGTGCGATGGCTGCGGGTTCGTCCCCATCCATCGCGATTCGGCCTACCAACTTGGCCGCCCTCGTGTCGACGATCTCGATGGAGCCATCTTTAGTTCCCTGCGTCCTGGTCCTGACACCGATGTAATACAGTCCCTTGGCCGGGTCATAGGCGGCATTGTCCGGGTCCCTGCCTGCGGCGTCCTTTCCGCCAGTCAACTCCACGGTCTTGGTTACCTCGAACGTAGTTCCGTTGAGGGCCACAGCCGTGTTGTCTCCGAGGTCGACCCAGAGTTCGTTGGTAACTGAATCAAAGAATGGTTTGCGGGGGTTCCCGCCCACTTTGATCTCTTGAATCACCTTGCCTGCTTTCATATCTACGACAACAATCTCTTTATTCATCTCCCCGGAAAGAAACAGGTGCTGGTTTTTCAAGTCATAGCTGAGATGGTCCATGTAGCCTTCGGTCGGCAGCGGGATAGTCTCGACCAGTCTCAGAAGGCCTGACATGTGCACCATGGGTGCCTGCCGGTTGACATACTCCTTCGATTGTTGCTGAGCCCTTATCTTCGAAACGAAGATCGCGCACAGAGTCAAAACGACTGCCGCGTAAATTCTCATTTGTTCCCTTTTCAATCGCATATACGACTCTCCTTTTTGACTTGCAAGCTGACCGTCTGATTACCAAATGAGCTTCAACACCATTTGAGTCTGCCGGTATGGTGGCTTCCTCAAAACCGCAAGCGCGGTCTGAAAGCCTGTGAAAGCTGTGCCGGCCGTCTTGGCGAATGGAAGGCAAACGTCGGACTCGCGACTAGCCGTTCGTTATATCGTTGCAGATCCCGCCAGGCCGACTGCTCGCTACGCTCCAACGGACCAACGCAGAATTCCCTCGCGCCACCTCAACTCGGGCTTCAGCTCCATCCTCTCTCCGATGCGCAGGGCCGCCAAACTGTGCGGTAACTTCAGAGAGACCCTGAGCCACTGGTCTGAATCACGACGCTCACGCACGTTTACGTGCCCGGAGCGAATCTCAGATCCAAATGGATGATACGATCTTCCAGAAGCTCTGGATATTACGGCGCTACGAGTGTGTTCATGCGCTTCGGCACTTCCCCGACGCGAATGCGAGCCACTTCTTTCAGCGTCTTCGCGTCGATGGCCGATACCGAGCGGAGTCCCGTGTCGGCAACGTAGACCGTCTTGCTGTCGGGCGCGAAAGTGAGCCAGTCCGGGACCGATCCTACGGCGTGGCGCCCCGCCACGTCGAGCGAAGGAAGGTCGGCGTGTCCAAGCACC
>JBGOZP010000036.1:0-21787 GCA_041480265.1 Terriglobia bacterium
ATAACGTGTCGGCGGAAATCAGCCTGATCACGCCGGTGGCGCTGGAGAAGGGGCTGCGTTTCGCGATCCGCGAAGGCGGCCACACGGTCGGCGCTGGCGCCGTCACGGAGATTATCGAGTAATTTATGTCTGCCGGAGAAAAAATTCGCATCCGTTTGAAAGCGTACGATCACCGAATTCTCGACCAGTCTACGCGCGAGATTGTCGAGACCGCTAAGCGCACCGGGGCAAACGTGGCCGGGCCGATTCCACTGCCCACCACGATCAACCGGTGGACAGTTCTTCGCTCGCCGCACGTGGACAAGAAATCGCGCGAGCAGTTTGAAATGCGTACGCACAAGAGGCTGATCGACATTCTGGAGCCGACTCCGGACACGGTCGATGCTTTGATGAAGCTTGATCTGCCGCCTGGCGTGGACGTGGAAATCAAGGCCTTCGGGCGCGAGCACGTAGGCAAGTAACGGTTTGCAGGGTGCGGGCTCTACTTGGAGCCCGCCAGAAAAACGGAGAGACGGGCAACTTCCATGGCTGTTAACGGAATTCTCGGAATCAAGCTGGGCATGGCCCAGGTCTTCACCGACGACGGCATGGCTGTCGGCTGCACGGTGCTCCAGGCGGGTCCCTGCGTGGTTGTGCAGCGGCGCACCAAGGCGAAGGATGGCTACGACGCGGCGCAGTTGGGCCTGGTGGAATTCATCAAGCCGCAGCGCGTCACCAAGCCGATGCTGGGGCACTTCAAGAAGTCGGACGCGGCGCCCATGCGGCGTCTGCGCGAGGTGCGCCTCGATGATTCCGCCGATGAGGCCAAGGCCGGTGACCGCGTTCTGGTCGACGGCTTCAAGCCCGGTGAATTTGTGGATATTACCGGCATCAGCAAGGGCAAGGGCTTTGCCGGTGGCGTCAAGCGGTGGCATTTTGCCGGAGGCGACGCCACGCACGGATCCATGCACCATCGCGCGCCAGGCGGCATTGGCGCCAGTTCGTTTCCGTCGCGGGTATGGCCCGGCCAGCATTTCCCCGGGCACATGGGTAATCGCCGCGTGACGGTAAAAAACCTCCGCGTCGTGAAAGTGGACACGGACGAAAATTTGCTTCTGGTGTACGGCTCGGTGCCGGGGCCGGTGGGAACGTATATCCTGATCCGGAAGGCCCGGAAATCGAAATAACGAAATTCGGGCGGGCTCAACGCCCCGGCCATGCCGGGGTGTTCAGCGTAAAAGTAGAGCCCGCACACGAACCGAGGACGCGACGACAATGGCGGTTGTGGACATCAAAAATCTCGAAGGCAAGAACGTCGGCCAGATGGACCTTCCCGACGCGGTGTTTGGGGCGAAAGTGAACCCAAACCTGCTGCACGAAACGGTGCGCTGGTATCAGGCGACGCAGCGTGCGGGAACGCACAAGACCAAGGGCCGCGGCGAAGTGTCCGGCTCGGGGCGGAAGCTCTGGAAGCAGAAGGGCACCGGGCGCGCGCGCGTGGGATCGATTCGCAGTTCGATCTGGCGCAAGGGCGGCACGGTGCACGGGCCGCAGCCGCGCAGTTATGCGTATCGCCTGCCGCGAAAAATGCTTTTGGGCGCGCTGCGCTCGGCGCTTTCGGCAAAGCTTGCGGATCAGAAAATGACGGTGGTGGAAGCCTGGCAGCTCGAGTCGCATAAGGCCAAGCCGTTCCGCCAAGTGCTTACCCGTTTGGACGGTGACACGAAGACGGTTCTGCTGGTCGAGATCTCGGCCAATCGGAATCTGGAACTGGCGAGCCGCAACCTGGAAGGCGTCAAGCTCGTCGCGCCCCACATGTTGCAGCCCTACGACCTGCTGCGGCACGATCATCTGGTGCTTTCGAAGGACGCGGCTGTCCGGTTGGGAACGACGCTGGGGCCACGGACGGCAGCGGCGGCCTCTGAAATCGTCACGATTGAGGCGGCGCCATCCGCGGAGACGCCCAAGGCCGCGAAGCCCGCTGCCAAGAAAAAATCCGCTCCGGCGGAAAAAACCGCAGCGAAAAAGCCTGCTGCGAAAAAGGGCAAAGGCAAGAAGTAAGCCGAGGACGAGTCGATGAACATTAGCGCCTATCAAGTGATTCGCCGGCCGATCATCACCGAGAAGGGTCTCGGGGTGAAGGAAACGCAACATACGGTCGTGTTTGAAGTTGCCATGGCCGCGACCAAGACGCAGATCAAGGAAGCGGTGCAGACGATTTTTAAAGTGAAGGTCGCCGGCGTGCGTACGGGAATTTATCATGGGAAGTTTCGCCGCCGCGGCCGCGCAGAAGGTTTCCGGCGCGACTGGAAGAAGGCTTACGTAAAACTGGCGGCCGGCGAAAAGATGATTGAGTACGCGGATAATCTCTAGCCCGGGGTTTTGGCTGCGGACGGCTGGCGGCCCGCTGGCGGGTTCCCGCGGGGCGTGCCAAAGAAGGAAGAGAGAGCGTTATGGCACTGAAAAGCTTTAATCCATATACAGCTTCGCGGCGCTTTGTGACCATGCTCGACAAGAGCGAGATCACCAAGCAGACGCCTGAAAAGTCGCTGGTCGAGCCGAAGAAACGCACGGGCGGACGCAACTCCCACGGCGAAATCACAATCTGGCATCGCGGCGGCGGGCACAAGAAGCAGTACCGCTCGATTGACTTCCGCCGTGAGAAGAAGGGCATTCCGGCGAACGTCGCGGCGATTGAATACGACCCGAACCGCTCGGCGCGCCTAGCGCTGTTGCATTATGCCGATGGCGAGAAGCGCTACATCCTGCACCCGATCGGACTCGAGGTCGGGATGACGGTGCAGACCGGCGAAGGCGCGGACATTTTGCCGGGAAACGCTATGCCGATCCGGTTCATCCCGCCCGGAACGCAGATGCACAACCTGGAGCTGCAGCCCGGCAAGGGCGCTCAGCTGGTGCGCTCCGCGGGCGGCTCCGCGCAGTTGCTGAGCAAAGAAGGCGATATCGCGCTGGTTAAGCTGCCGTCGGGTGAAGTGCGAAAATTTGGATTGGACTGCATGGCCACGATCGGCCAGGTCGGGAACCTCGACCACGAGAACGTCACGTACGGCAAGGCTGGCCGGACGCGTTGGCACGGCAGGCGTCCGACGGTGCGCGGTGTGGCGATGAACCCTGTGGACCACCCGCACGGCGGCGGCGAAGGGCGCGTCAAGGGCAATCACCCGCAGACACCGTGGGGATTCCCCACGCTGGGCGCCAAGACACGGCGCAACCGCCGGTCGGACAAACAGATTGTTCAGCGGCGTAAGCCGTAAGCGGTAGCGGGCTCTACTTGGAGCCCGCCAGAAAAAAGTTGCGGGCTCTACTTGGAGCCCGCCAGAATGTTGTTTTAATTGGAAGGAAGCACGATAAATGTCAGCCTGGCGCGGCGGGCATATTGAGAGAATATTTATGAACGCATCAAGAAGCAGACGAGCACGTTCGACAACTCGCCGAGTGGCGCGAACCCGCAAACCGGTTCGCGCGACGCGTCCGGCGAAGCCGGTCAAGCCTGTGGCGCGGTTTGTAGCCGCTCCGCCTGTGCAGGTGCTGTACCGGTTGTGCAAGCCCGGCTGGGCCGTCGCTGTGGAAAAAACGCCGAACGCACAAGGCACACGGTTTGTGTGCCCGTTCTGCCCGATTTCACACCGTGTGTCCGGACCGGTCCGCGGATTCCGCAAACTGCGCCGCGCCCAGTGGGTCAAGCTCCACCGGGTTGAGGAATAGACGGGTGCGGGCTCTACTTGGAGCCCGCCAGAAAAAAAAGTTGCGGGCTCTACTTGGAGCCCGCCAGAAAAAAGTTGCGGGCTCTACTTGGAGCCCGCCGGAACATAGAGGAGTAGGGAGAAACAATGGCACGCTCGCTCAAAAAAGGTCCGTTCATCGATGGCCACCTGCGTGAAAAGGTGGAGGGAATGAACGCGCGCAACGAAAAGAAAGTGATCAAGACGTGGTCGCGCCGCTCCACGATTCTTCCCGAGCTGATCGGTCACACGATTGCCGTGCACAACGGCAGGAAGTTTATTCCGGTGTATGTCACCGAACAGATGGTCGGGCACAAGCTCGGAGAGTTCGCGCCGACGCGCACATTTAAAGGCCACGCCGTGAAGGCAGCGCTCGAGCGGGCGGCGGGTGTAGCCGGCGTTCCAGGAGCGCCTGCGGGTGGCGCGGCACCAGCCGGGAGCGGCGCGCCAGCTGCGCCGAAGAGTTAAGCCATGGCAAACGAACCCATACAGGCTCCGGCAATCGAGGCAATCGCGAGTGCGCGCCATTTGCGCATGTCGCCCCAGAAGGTTCGCCTGGTCGTGGACCTGATTCGCGGGCAGCGCGCGGAAGAGGCCCTGCAGATCTTGCGTTACACCAAGAAGCGGGCCACGCGCGACGTTGAGAAGGTACTGCGCAGCGCCATTGCCAACGCGGAACGCAAGGCCGAGGATGCCGGCGCATCGCTCGATGTCGATCATCTGTTTGTTTCGCACTGCTATGTGAACGAAGGCTCGCGCTGGAAGCGCATTCGCCCGGCTCCGATGGGCCGCGCGTTCCGGTACCAGCGCCGCACCTGTCACATTTTCGTCGGCGTCGTCGAGCACCACCACGCCGTCCAGCAGCGCGTCGCCGCGGCTGCGGCCGAAGCGGAATCGCACAAGGGCGTCAAGGGGGCCGTAAAGAAGGCTCGCCAGGCGCTTGCCGGAAAGAAAAAGCCGGCCGGGAAGACCAGGAAGTAGCGGGAGGAAGCTTTGGGACAGAAGACACATCCATACGGGTTCCGGCTAGGCTACAACAAGCCTTGGAAATCGCGCTGGTATGCCGACCGCGATTATGCCGACCTGCTGCATGAGGACGTTGCGTTGCGCACGCAGTTGAAAGAAAAATTGCGTTCCGCCGGCATCAGCTCGATCGACATTGAACGCGCCGCGAACAAACTCGTCATTCGCGTGTTCACGGCCCGTCCGGGAATCATTATCGGGCGCAAAGGCGCGGAAATCGACAAGCTCAAGAGTGAAATCCAGAAGCGCACGAAACGCGAAGTGCACATCGACATTCAGGAAGTCCACCGGCCGGAACTGGACGCGCAGCTGGTGGCCGAATCCATCGCGCTGCAGCTCGAAAAGCGCGTGGCATTCCGCCGGGCCATGCGCAAGGCCGTGGACTCGGCTCTGCGCTTCGGATGCAAGGGAATCAAGGTGCGTGTTGCCGGGCGGTTGAACGGCGCGGAAATTGCCCGCACGGAATGGTACTTGCAGGGCCGGCTGCCGCTGCAGACTCTTCGCGCGGATATCGATTATGGACTTGCCGAGGCTCACACGTCTTACGGTGTGATCGGCGTGAAGTGCTGGGTCTACCAAGGGGAAAAGGTTCCAGAGCGCGGAGTGAAAAAGACTGTCGCGTTGGCGCCTGTAAGCTAAGCCCCGAAGTTTTGTTGGATGGAAGGATTTAAGGGACTACGACGATGTTAATGCCAAAGAAAGTGAAGTACCGGAAACAGCAGCGCGGGCGGCGCAAGGGGAAGGCGTGGCGCGGCGGGGAACTTTCCTTCGGCGAATACGGCCTCAAAGCGCTCGAGCCGGCGTGGATTACCGACCGGCAGATCGAAGCCTCGCGCGTGGCCATTACGCGGTTCATCAAGCGTGGCGGAAAGCTCTGGATCCGGATTTTTCCGGACAAGCCGTTTACCAAGAAGCCGGCGGAAACCCGCATGGGCAAAGGCAAGGGCGCGCCGGAAAAATGGGTGGCGGTCGTGAAGCCCGGGCGCGTGATGTTTGAAATGGCGGGCGTGGATCTGGCGACGGCGAAGGAAGCGATGACCCTGGCGGCGCACAAGCTGCCGATTCACACGCGGTTTGTCAGCCGCGAGGGAGCTCTCTAATGGCGCGAGGAATTGAGAAGTTGCGCGACCAGGGCACGCCCGAGTTGGACGAGCGCTCGCGGGAGCTTGCCGAGCAAGTGTTTCGCCTGCGCTTCCAGCTGTCGACGGGGCAGGCCGAAGCGGTTACCAAGCTGCGCTCCGCACGGAAAGATCTTGCGCGCGTCAAAACGCTGCTGCGCGAGCGCGAATTGAGGAAGACTGATGGCAACTGAAACCCCAGCGATACCCGCGCGTCACCTCCGGCAGGAGCTGACCGGCGTGGTGACCAGCGCGAAGATGGAGAAGACGATTGTAGTGAAAGTGACTCGTCTGGTGAAGCACAAGCTGTATACGCGCGTGATGCGAGTCACGAAGAAATTCTATGCGCACGATGAGCAGCGTGAGGCGCGCCTGGGCGACAGAGTAAAGATCGTCGAGACGAGGCCCATGTCGAAGCTGAAACGATGGCGGCTCGCCGAAGTGCTCACGCGCAGCAAGCGGGTAACTTAACGTGCCCCAGAGAGAACAACAAGGACAACTGCCATGATTCAGATGCGAAGCTGGCTGACGGTGGCCGACAATTCGGGAGCGCGTCAGTTGACATGTATTCTGCCGCTCGGCGGAGATGTGGGCAGCCGCGCGGGCTTGGGCGACGTGATCACCGCGTCGGTCAAGGAAGCCGCGCCGGACAGCCCGATCAAGAAGGGCAAAGTCGTGAAGGCCGTGGTGGTGCGCACGCGGAAAGAGCACCGCCGGAAGGACGGCACCTACATCCGGTTTGACGATAACGCCGCGGTGCTGATCAACGACGCCAACGAACCTGTGGGCACGCGCGTTTTCGGGCCGGTGGCCCGTGAGCTGCGCGAGAAGAAGTTCGCGAAGATCGTCTCGCTGGCCCCGGAGGTATGGTGAGCCCGATGCGAAACCGAGTTGAACAGGTGTCCACCACTGCCGGGATCAAGAAGGGCGACCAGGTGCGCGTCATGACCGGGCGCGACCGCGGAAAGACCGGCCGGGTGCTGGCCGTGAATCCGGCCAAGCGCACGATTACGGTCGAGCACGCGAGCATGATCAAGCGCCACACGCGCGCCAATCCGTCGAAGAACGTCAAGGGCGGCATCGTCGAAAAAGAAGGAACGATGTCCATCTCCAACGTATTGCTGCTCTGCCCGGCCTGCAACAAGGGCACGCGCCTGGCGCACAAGGTTCTGCCGGACGGCACGAAGGAGCGGGTCTGCCGCCGCTGCGGCAACACCTTGGAAAAGTAAAGGGCGAAAAGTAACGATATTCTGGCGGGCTCCCAGCGGAGCCTGCTGCCGGAAAGAGTAGAGAACGCATCATGATGAGCCGAATGCACGAACGATATCGCAAAGAAGTGGTTCCCGCGCTGATGAAGCGGTTCGGGCGGACCAACCCGATGTCTGTGCCCAAAGTCGCGAAAGTGATCGTGAATATCGGGATGGGCGAGGCCAGCCAGAACGTCAAGCTGCTGGACGTGGCGGTGGCCGAACTCGCGCAGATTTCCGGGCAGAAGCCGGTGATTACCCGCGCGAAGAAGTCGATTGCGAATTTCAAGATTCGCCGCGGCATGCCGATCGGCTGCTGCGTCACTTTGCGCGGCGACCGCATGTACGAATTCCTGGACCGGCTGTGCAACGTTGTGCTCCCGCGCGTGCGCGATTTCCGGGGCTTGCCGCCGAACGCGTTTGACGGGCGCGGCAATTACACGATGGGCCTGCGCGACCAGCTCGTGTTTCCCGAGATTGATTACACGCGCGTGGATAAGATCAAGGGCATGAACATCACGCTCACGACCACGGCCAAGAACGACGAAGAAGGCCGCGAACTGCTGAAGCTTTTGGGCGTGCCGCTGCGCCCGCAAGCTTAGACGGGTGCGGGCTCTACTTGGAGCCCGCCGAGATAAGAATTTTGAGGAGAACCTATGGCGCGAAGCTCTCAATTCGCCAAGCTGCGCAAGAAGCTGAAGTTCAAGATTCGTATCCGCAACCGTTGCCGCCTGTGCGGCCGGCCGCGCGGCTACTTGCGCAAATTTCAAATGTGCCGCATCTGTTTCCGGGCCCATGCGCTGCGCGGGGAAATTCCCGGCGTGGTGAAGGCCAGCTGGTAGGAGCGGCGGAAAACGACTATGCAAACTGATCCCATCTCCGACTTGCTCACACGGATTCGCAACGCCGCCAAGGCGCGCCATGCGCGCGTGGATATCCCGACCTCAAAACTGAAAGTCGAGGTCGCGCGGGTTCTGAAAGAAGAAGGCTACATCTCGACCTACAAGCTGGTCGAGGAAAACAAGACGCGGAAGACCTTGCGCCTCTTTCTGAAATACACGCCGGATCGCCGAAGCGTGATCACGGATCTGAAGCGCATCTCGAAACCCGGCAGCCGCCGGTACAAGGGCTCGTCCGAAATACGCCCCGTCGTGGGCGGGATGGGCATCAGCATCATGACCACACCCAAGGGTGTGATGACCGGCCGCGCCGCGCGAAAAGCGCACGTGGGCGGCGAAGTTCTTTGCGAAGTCTGGTAGGAGAGCCATCGAGCTATGTCGCGCATTGGAAGAAAACCGATTGCCGTGCCCGCGGGAGTGAAAATTCAGATTACCCCGGGCTCGGTCGAAGTACAGGGACCGAAGGGCAAAATGATTGTTCCGCTGCCCCGGGGAATTCATCTCGAGCAGAAGGGCGCGGAGCTGCATGCCGTCCGTCAAACGGATCAACAGGCGGCATTGCACGGCCTGGCGCGGGCGCTGGTGGCCAACGCCGTGCACGGCGTGACGCTGGGTTTCAAGAAGGATCTCGACATCGTCGGCGTCGGGTATCGTGCCGAGCTCAAGGGCAAGGTGGTGAGCTTCGCGCTTGGGTATTCCCACCCAGTCGAGTTCGCGATCCCTGACGGAATACAGATTACCGTGGAGAAGCAAACGCACCTGACGGTTTCAGGCGCCAATCGCGGGCAGGTGGGGCAAGTTTCAGCCGACCTCCGCGCTTTGCGTCCGCCCGATCCTTACAAGCAGAAGGGCATCCGCATTACCGGCGAGCGCCTGAAGAAGAAAGTTGGAAAGGCTGGCGCGGCCAAGACGGGCGCCTAAGGCGGGGTGCGGGCTCTACTTGGAGCCCGCCAGAATAAAGTCCGGGCTCTACTTGGAGCCCGCCAGAATCGGGTGCGGGCTTTACTTGAAGCCCGCCAGAATTAAGGAGAGAACTCGTGGCAACAGATCCGGTCCGAAAATTATCGCGCAATGCGCACCGCCAGCGGATTCACCTTCGCGTGCGGACGCGCGTTACGGGGACGCCCGAGCGACCGCGGCTTTGCGTGTATCGCTCGAATGGACATATTTACACGCAGGTTGTCGATGACCGCAGCGGACGCACGCTCGCCTCGGCCAGTTCGCTCGACAAGGACGCGCGCAAGGAACTCAAGGGTGGAAGCAACGTGGCGGCCGCCAAAGTGGTCGGGAAAATGATTGCGGAACGCGCCCGCGCCGCCGGAATTGAGCAGGTCGTATTCGATCGCGGTGGCTACATGTACCACGGCCGTGTGGAAGCTCTGGCCGCAGCGGCCCGGGAAGCGGGGTTGAAATTCTAAGCCTATGTCGAAACACATTCTGAGAGAAACCTTGGCGGTCCGGCGTAACATCCAGTTCAACGCCAATAGTTTGAAGGACCAGGTCGTGGCCATCAAGCGCGTGACCAAGGTCGTGAAGGGCGGCAAGAATCTTAGTTTTTCGGCGCTGGTTGTGGTGGGAGACCAGGCGGGTAACGCCGGCTTCGGCATGGGGAAGGCGCGCGAAGTGCCCATGGCCATCCGCAAAGCGATCGAGCAGGCCAAGAAAAACTTGATTCATCTGAATTTGAAGGGCACGACGATTCCGCATCAGGTTCTGGGGCTGTACGGTTCCGGGCAAGTGCTGCTGAAGCCCGCGCCGGATGGCACTGGGATCATTGCCGGCGGGCCGGTGCGCGCCGTTATGGAAGTGGCGGGTATTTCCAACGTGCTGACGAAGTCCATCGGCACGTCGAACCCGGACAACGTGATTAAGGCCACCTTCGATGCTCTACTGCGCCTGAAAGATGTGGCCAAGGTCGCGGAGCTTCGCTCGAAGACGGTGGAAGAAATCGAGCGCTAACCGCGCCGGGAATGAACATCGCTATGTCGAAAAATAAACCAGGAATGCTCAAGATCAAGTGGGTGGTCAGTTTCATCGGCTGCCCCGTGGACATGCGGCAAACCATTCGTGGACTGGGATTCCGCCGGATGCAGCAGGTGGTGGAACGCGCCGATACGCCAGCCACTCGCGGTATGATTCTCAAGGTCCGGCATCTGGTGGTTGTCGAGGAATAACCAGCGGGGAAAATTGAGGGAACTATGGTTGTGAATCTATCAAATCTGAAGCCAGCTCCGGGATCGCGGCACCGCAAGGTGCGCGTGGGACGCGGGATTGGCTCGAAGCTCGGCAGGACGGCCGGCAAGGGCAACAAGGGACAGAAATCGCGCAAGGGCTATTCG
Organism: Terriglobia bacterium; assembly: GCA_041480265.1. Classification (GTDB taxonomy): domain Bacteria; phylum Acidobacteriota; class Terriglobia; order Acidiferrales; family UBA7541; genus Palsa-360. The sequence continues at coordinate 10,349 of JBGOZP010000036.1, forward strand.
CGGCGCCCAGGTTTTGAGGGCGGCCAGATGCCGCTGCGCCGCCGCATCCCGAAGCGCGGCTTCCACAATCCATCCCGTTTCGAATACGCCGTCGTCAATGTGGAAACGCTCAGTGCTTTCGCGGCGGGGGAAACGGTGACACCCGAACTGTTGATTGCCACCGGCATGATTCGAGAACTGCGCGCCCCTATTAAGGTACTGGGGGACGGCGAATTGAATGTCGCGCTTACTGTGCACGCGCATAAGTTCAGCAAATCGGCGGAAGAGAAGATCACTCGCGCCGGAGGTAAGGTCGAAATTCTGCCATGAACCAGTTTTTCGAAGCATTCGCCAACATGTTCCGGATTCCGGACCTGCGCAAGCGGCTCCTGTTCACGCTTGCGATGCTGGCGGTGTATCGCCTGGGCGCGTTCCTGCCCACGCCGGGAATTAACACCGACGTCCTGCAGCAATTTTTCTCGCAGAATCAAGGTTCGGTTCTGGGAGTGATCGACCTGTTCAGCGGTGGCAACTTCCGCCGCCTGACCATTTTCGCGCTGGGCATCATGCCGTACATTACGGCGTCCATCATCCTGCAACTGATGACCGTTGTCTGGCCGTACCTCGAGCGTTTGCAAAAAGAAGGCGAGCTTGGCCGGCGCAAGATCACGCAGTACACGCGCTACCTGACGATTCTGCTGAGCATCGTGCAATCGTTTTCCATCGCGGAGACTTTGCAGCGCAGCGGCGGTCCGGGCAATCAACCGCTGGTTTACAACCCTGGCGTTGCGTTCGTCCTGATGACGATCCTGACGTTGACCACCGGCTCAGCTTTCATCATGTGGCTGGGTGAGCAGATTACCCAGCGAGGCGTAGGCAACGGGATGTCCCTGGTCATCTTCGCCGGGATCGTCGTAGGCCTTCCGCGCGCTGTGGCCGATCTGTTTGACAAGTTCCGCACCGCTCAGTGGGGGCCGTTTACGGGCCTGGCCCTGATTGTCTTGATGGCCTTGATGATCTCGGTCGTGGGCGTCATCGTTTTCGTGGAAGGCGGGCAGCGGCGTATCCCCGTGCAGTACGCCAAGCGTGTCATGGGTCGGCGCATGATGGGCGGACAGATGACCTATCTGCCGCTGCGTGTCAATTCCGGCGGCGTCATCCCGCCGATCTTTGCCAGTTCGTTGCTTACGTTTCCGGGCACGATCAACCTGGTTCTGGGAAAGAAATTCCGGGCCCTCGATTGGCTTTCGACAAATCTGGCCTGGGGCGAGCCCTGGTATATTTTGGTTTATATCACGCTGATTATCGTGTTTGCTTTTTTCTATGTCGGCATCGTGTTTAACCCCACCGAGCTGGCCGACAACATGCGGAAGTACGGCGGTTTCATCCCGGGAATTCGCCCGGGGCGCAACACGTCGGAGCACATTGACCGCGTTCTCCGCCGCTTGACGTTTGTTGGCGGAGTCTATCTGGCGGCTGTTTGTTTGCTCCCCGAGTGGCTGATGGCCGGGATTCATCTCCAGCATCTGCCATTTGTGGGGACCTGGTTCGACAACCACATGTGGCGGTTCGTGCTGGAAGGATTGAAGGTAAACTTTTATTTTGGCGGCACCTCCCTCTTAATCGTTGTAGGTGTTGCGATGGACACAGTTCAGCAGATCGAGGCCCAGTTGGTGATGCGGAATTACGAAGGGTTTGTCAAAAAAGGAAAGCTGCGTGGCCGCCGTTACGGCTGATCCGAACGTCGCAGGAAGCGATGAGCTTCGCCGTGCGGTGATCCTGCTGGGCCCTCCTGGGGCGGGCAAGGGTACGCAGGCACAGCGCATCGCCCGGCGGTATGGGTTGCCGCACCTCTCGACCGGTGACATGTTTCGTGACAATATTCAACGCGACACGGAGCTCGGGCGAAAGGCAAAGCCGCTGATGGAACGCGGCGAGTTGGTCCCGGATGAAATCGTGCTGGGGATGGTCGAGGATCGCATTTCCCAGGTGGACTGCCACAATGGGTTTGTGTTTGATGGTTTTCCGCGCACGCTGTCGCAGGCGGAAGACCTGGACCGGATTTGCCGGCGGCACAACTTTGGTTTCACCGTTGTTTTGCACATGGTTGTGGATCAGGACTTGTTAATGCGCCGGCTGATGGGCCGCAGAATTTGCAAGGCGGGCGGGCACATTTATAATGTTTATGACCGCCCCCCTAAGCGCGACGCAATTTGCGATGAGGACGGCAGCGAGTTGATTCATCGGCCGGACGATACCGAATCGGTGATTCGCGAGCGGCTGGCCGCTTACGAGAAGCAGACCCACCCTCTGGTGGCGTACTACAAAGGGCATGGGCTGTTGAGTCCGGTGGACGCCATGGCCGACGCGGACGCCGTAACGGCTGGCATTATGAAGGTTCTGGACGGGGCGGAAGAGCGCAAATGATTGTGTGCAAGTCACGTTCTGAATTGGAAAAAATGCATCGTGCCGGTCTGGCGATCTGGGAAGTATTGAACGACCTGCGCGGAATGGCGCAGCCGGGGGTGACGACGAAAGAACTCGATGAATATGCGGAACGCCGCACGGCCGAACTGAAGGTTCGCCCTGCGTTCAAGAATTACCGGGGCTATCCGGCGACGCTGTGCACGTCGATTAATTCCGAGGTGGTGCACGGCATCCCCTCGAAGTCGCGGCATCTCGCGGCAGGCGACATCATTTCGCTGGATTTCGGCGTCGAATATGACGGCTATTACGCCGATGCGGCCGTGACGGTTCCGGTCGGTGAAATTTCTCCGGAATTGCAGAAGCTCTTGCAGGTGACGCGGGAATCTCTGGATCTAGCCATTGAAAAGGTTCGCGTCGGCAACCGGCTTACCGACATCTCCGCCGCGGTGCAGGATTGGGTCGAGCGCAAGAACGGCTATTCGGTTGTGCGCGATCTGTGCGGCCACGGCATTGGCACGCACATTCATGAGGAGCCCAACGTGCTCAATTACGGGGAACCCGGCCGCGGCCCGCGCTTGCAGGAAGGCATGGTCTTTGCCATCGAGCCCATGGTGAACATCGGCGGCCCTGATGTTCGGGTGCTCGAGGACGATTGGACTGCGGTGACTGCCGACGGCACCAAGTCAGCGCATTTTGAGCACACTGTGGCCGTTACCTCGGACGGGCCCTGGATACTGACGCGTCCCCGCGATATGCAGGGGCCGTCCTGGTGAGCGGCGCGAGAGGAAATATGGGCAAGCGACCCGAAGCGGATAAACGCAAAGCCGACGCGTCCAATCCGAAGGAAGACGCCATCGAAGTGATGGCGACGGTCATCGAACCCCTGCCCAACGCGATGTTTCGCGTCGAGCTGGAGAACAAACATCGGGTGCTGGCGCACATTTCCGGGAAGATGCGCAAGAACTTCATTCGCATTCTCGCCGGGGACAAGGTCGCCGTGGAGCTTTCGCCCTACGATTTGACGCGCGGCCGCATCGTGTACCGGTATAAGTAAGCCGGGCGCGGGCTCCACATGGAGCCCGCCGTGAATTTGTGAAGGAGCAAGGATATGAAAGTCCGGGCATCGGTTAAAAAGATTTGTGACAAGTGCAAGGTCATCCACCGGCGCGGAGTGGTGCGCGTAATTTGCATCAACCCGAAACACAAGCAGCGCCAGGGATAGACGCCAGGAGACGGGTGCGGGCTCCGCTTGGAGCCTGCAAGAATATTGAGGAGCACGCATGGCACGCATAGCAGGAGTGGATCTTCCGGTTCAAAAACGCATCTGGGTCGGCCTCACGTCGATCTATGGCATTGGGCAGCCCCGCGCCAAAGCGCTTTGCGCCAAGGCCAACGTGGAATTCACCAAGAAGATCAAGGATCTCACCGAGGAGGAGATTAACAGTCTCCGCCAGGCGATCGAATCCGAGGGCCGCGTCGAGGGCGATCTCCGCAAGGAGGTCCAGATGAATATCCGGCGGCTCATTGAGATCCAGTGTTACCGCGGGCTGCGCCATCGCCGGAATCTTCCGGTTCGCGGCCAGCGCACGCACACCAACGCGCGCACGCGCAAGGGACCGCGCAAGGGCGCTGTCGCCGCGAAGAAGAAAGTTGCCGCCCGGAAGTAGCGGTCCGGCGGGCACGTTTAAGATTTCGAGCGATCGTCAAGATTGAAGCGAGGGTACTGACTTGGCAAAAGAACCGCAGCAGCAGGACGCCGCCACACCGGCATCGGCAAAAACGTCGAAGCGCAAGAAAGAGTTCAAAAAGAAGCGGGAGAAGCGCGTGGTCCCGCATGGCGTGGCGCACATCCAGGCCACGTTCAACAACACGATCATTACCATCTGTGGCCCGGATGGCCGCGCTGTTTCGTGGTCTTCTTCCGGGTCGATCGGCTTCAAAGGCTCGCGCAAGGGCACGCCCTACGCCGCGCAGCAGGCCTCGGCTTCCGCTGCCGGAGTGGCGCGCGACCAGTACGGCATGAAATCGGTCGAAGTCCGTATCAAGGGTCCGGGCTCGGGCCGCGAATCGGCCGTGCGCGCTCTGGCCTCGTCGGGCTTGCACATCGTGCATATCAAGGACGTGACGCCGATTCCGCACAATGGTTGCCGGCCGCCCAAGCGCCGCCGCGTTTGATTTGGAGCAACTTGGATTAGAGTTTCGAGTAGCAGTCGGGTGCGGGCTCTACTTGGAGCCCGCCGGAATAAGGGTGCGGGCTCTACTTGGAGCCCGCCGGAATAAGGGTGCGGGCTCTACTTGGAGCCCGCCGGAATAAGGGTGCGGGCTCTACTTGGAGCCCGCCGGAATAAAGATAAGGAGAAACGCATTTGGCACGTCATCGTGAAGCAATTTGCCGGCTCTGCCGCAGGGAAGGGCAGAAGCTGTTTTTGAAAGGGCTGCGCTGTTTTACCGAGAAGTGCGCCATAGAAAAGCGCAACTTCGTCCCGGGACAGCACGGCCAGTCGCGCCGCGTGAAAAAGCTTGCGGGCTACGGCCTGCAGTTGCGCGAGAAGCAGAAGGTGAAACGCACCTACGGCCTGCTCGAGCGGCAATTTCGCAACTACGTCGAGAAATCCGAGCGCGCGCAGGGGCCCACGGGCGAAAACCTCATCGTCATGCTCGAGCGGCGCCTGGACAATGCCGTGTGGCGGTCCGGTCTGGCCAGCTCGCGCTCCCAGGCGCGGCAGATCGTTCTCCACGGCCACGTCCGCATCAACGGGAAGAAGGTCAACATCCCTTCCTATCTGGTGAGCGTCGGCGAGGAGATCGCGCTCAAGGACAAAATGCACCAGAACACTATGGTGCTGGAAGCGCGCAACGTCGCCCAGAGCCAGAATGCCGTACCCTGGCTGGAAATCGACCGCGAGGCCTTCAAGGCCCGCGTGGTGGCTCTGCCGAAGCGCGAAAACGTTCAGACTCCGCCCATCACCGAACAGCTCATCGTCGAGCTGTATTCGAAGTAGCGGCGCGGAGCGGAGATTCTCAGATTTCAAATTTGAAATTTCAAATTTGAAATCTTGATGCAAGATTTGTTTTCCCCGCCATTGCGGGGAGGGAGGACTCAACAGATGTGGAAAGGTTTTCAGAAACCAAAGCGCTTGGCGGCTGAACTCGAGTCGCTTACAGATAAATTTGGGAAGTTCTCCGCGCAGCCGTTTGAGCGCGGATGGGGCACCACTGTCGGCAACGCGCTCCGCCGGGCTTTGCTGAGCTCGATTGAGGGCGCGGCCATCACGGCCGTGAAAATCGAAGGCGTTCTGCACGAGTTCTCCTCGATTCCCGGCGTGGTCGAGGATGCCACCGACATTATCCTCAACCTCAAGCAGGTGCCGCTCAAGCTCAACAACGACCAGCCCAAGACGATCTTCATCAACATCGAAAATCCCGGGGTTGTGACCTCCGCCATGATTGAGGAAGACGCCGATTTCGCGGTGCTGGACAAGACGGTCTACATCGCCACGGTCAATGAAGGCGGAAAACTTCAGCTCGAAATGCGCGTCAAGAATGGCCGCGGCTATGTCTCGGCCGACCGCAATTTCGACGAGGATTTGCCGATCGGCTACATCCCGGTTGACTCGGTCCACTCGCCCGTGCGCAAGGTCAACTATGCCGTCGAGGCCGCGCGTCTCGGTCAGATGACCGACTACGAAAAGCTGGCGCTGGAGGTCTGGACCAACGGCGCGATCACCCCGCAGGACGCTATCGGCCTGGCCTCGAAGCTGGTCAAGGACCACATGAGCATCTTCATCAACTTCGAGGAGCAGCCGGAGCTGCCCGAGGAAGCCATCGAGTCTTACAACGACCCGCGTGTCGAGCACTTGGACCGTTCCGTCGAGGAACTCGAACTTTCCGTCCGGTCTTACAACTGCTTGAAGAACGCCAATATCCAGTCCATCCGCGAACTGGTCCAGAAGAGCGAGAACGAGATGCTGAAGACGAAAAACTTCGGCCGCAAATCGCTCAACGAAATCAAGGAAATCCTGACCAAAATGGGCCTCAGTCTGGGCATGAAGTTCGACGAGCACGGCCGCATCATCTGGCCGCCGCTCCCCAGCCAGACCGCGCCCCCCACTCCGGAGGAAACCGCGGGCCTCTAGGCGCGCGAAGAACCCACTTATGCGACATCGCAACTATGGTTCGAAACTCGGACGTCAGCCGGCCCATCGGCGCGCCACGCTGCGCAACCTCGTGACCAACGTCATCGAGCGCGAACGCATCACCACCACACTCACTCGGGCCAAGGCCGCCAAACCGCTCGTCGAGCAGATGATTACGCTCGGCAAGCGCGATACGCTGCATGCCCGCCGCCAGGCCGCCGCCTACCTCATGACGCCCGGCGCGACCAAAAAACTGTTTGCCGACATCGCACCGCGTTTTTCCGGCCGCGCAGGCGGTTACACGCGCATCATCCATGCCGGTTTTCGAATCGGCGACGGGGCCAACCTCGCCATCCTTGAGCTGCTTGGTTCGAACCTCAAGAAAAAGGAAAAGAAAGAAAAGGTTGCCAAGTCCGAGCCTGTCGAGGAAGAAAAGAAGGAAGAGAAAGCGGGCGCGTAACAAAACGGGTGCGGGCTCTACTTGTTTACCCTGAGTTTCGAAGGGGAGCCCGCCGAAAATTGACAAACGCAATTTCAAAAAAGGCCCGCTCCGCACTATCGGAGCGGGCCTTTTTCGTTTTCCCGGTTCCATCCCGGCTAATCTGGATTTCAGACAACGGACGTAACGTGAACTCGGCTCTCGTCGCATCTTGCGCAGGGAGCGCCCATTCGTGGCGCCCCGATGTGTCGGGGCGGTTTTGCGGTGCGATGGAAAGGCAAGAATCGCCAGCGGGACGCTGGCGCCACCGTTCCTCTTACTCGAATCGTGGTGAGAAATGCAGGACTAACCCCGCGCCGTTGGCGTGGCGCTATCGTGAGCGTCGTTCGAGTGCCGGCCGCGAAACCTGAACCAAAGCCACAGGAAGACCTGAGCGGTTGCGGCGCCTGCGGTATCCAGCAGCGAGTCCCAGGGCGACGCCGTGCGGCTCGCCACAAAGGACTGGTGAAATTCGTCGAGCGCCGAATATCCTGCCGCCATCGCCAGCGCGGCGATGGCCCAGCGAAGCTGCCATCCTCGATGTTCCCCGCGCACCCCGCGCAGCAGAAGATAACTGAACATAAAATATTCCGTGAAGTGGGCGCTCTTGCGAATCAGGAAGTGCAACCGGTCAATGGTTGCGGCGCTTGCGTGCGGGAACAGCCAGTGCAGCGCTGGAAGTATAATTCGGGATGTGTGGGTAGCCGAGAATGTGTCGGTGGAAGCCCAGAAAATCAAAATAGCCCACGCGATGGCCGGCAGCCACGGTCTCAGGAGGCGCGTCATCGGCTGCGCTGGGGCCCCATTATTCTACCTGGTAGTTCGGCGCTTCACGCGTGATGATGACGTCGTGCACGTGACTCTCGCGCAGGCCCGCGACCGTGATGCGCACGAACCGCGAGCGTTCCTGCAACTCCGCAAGTGTGGCCACGCCGCAGTAGCCCATCCCGCTCTTCAGTCCTCCGACCAACTGGTCGGTCAGAGCGCTGAGCAAACCTTTATAGGGCACGCGGCCTTCGACGCCCTCCGGAACCGTTTTTCCCCGCTGGGCGCCTTCCTGCGCGTAGCGATCGGCCGAGCCGGCCTGCATCGCGCCGAGCGATCCCATCCCGCGGTACGACTTGAACGTGCGTCCCTGGTAAAGAATCGTTTCGCCGGGCGATTCCTCCGTCCCCGCAAATAATCCGCCAAGCATGGTGACCGCCGCGCCCGCGGCGATGGCCTTGCTGATATCGCCCGAATACTTGATGCCGCCGTCTGCAATCACCGGCACTCCGGTTCCCTTGGCCGCGCGCGCCGCTTCCAGGATGGCTGTAATTTGCGGCACGCCCGCTCCGGTCACCACGCGCGTCGTGCAGATCGAGCCGGGACCAATGCCCACCTTGACGCCGTCAAGACCGAGCGCGATCAGATCGCGCGCCCCCTCGTAGGTTCCCACGTTGCCCGCAATCAATTGCATCTCGGGCAGGCGATGCTTCACCGCGCGGATGGCATCCATGACGCGCGCCGAATGCCCATGCGCCGTATCAATCGCGAGCACGTCCACCTTGGACCGCGCCAGTTCCACGGCACGCTCCATGAAGTCCCCCGTCGCGCCGATGGCGGCGCCCACAAGCAGACGGCCCTGGTCATCCTTGGCCGCGTTCGGAAACTCCAATTTCTTCTGGATGTCCTTGACCGTGATCAAGCCTTTCAGGCGGAACTCGGCGTCCACGACCAGCAGTTTTTCAATCCGGTGCCTTTGCAGGATGCGCTCGGCCTCCTCGAGCGTCGTGCCCACCGGCACGGTCACCAGCTCATCCTTCGTCATTACATTGCGGACCGGCTGTTCGAGATCTTTCTCGAAGCGCAGGTCGCGATTGGTCAGGATGCCCACCAGGCGCGGCCCCTGCGTCACGGGCAGTCCCGAGACGCGGTACTTGCTCATGATTTCCATCGCATCGCGGACCGAAAGATCGGGCGAGATCGTTACCGGATCGACGATCATCCCGCTCTCCGAGCGCTTTACCCGGTCGATTTCCTCGGCCTGCCGCTCGATCGTCATGCTGCGATGCACGAAGCCCAGCCCGCCCTGCCGCGCCATGGCAATGGCCAGGCGCGATTCGGTCACGGTATCCATGGCCGCGGACACCAGGGGAATGTTCAAGGGAATTTTCTTCGTAACATGTGTCTGCGTGTTGACTTCGGTAGGGAGCACCGAGGACTTTCCCGGCAACAGCAGCACATCGTCAAACGTCAGACCTTCGACTATCGGTCCTTCCATTCCGCTCTCCTTGGGACGATCCAATAATAGCCCCTGAAAACGACACAGCCCAGCGGAAGGCCGCTGGGCGCGAAAAATATGGCTTCAAGATAGCGGGCAACCATCGGTGAAAATTCATTCTATGCGCGCCGCCGTTCGAAATCAATCCCCGCCTACGGTTACATTCTTGAATGGCTTGACGCGGCGCCCCCGCCGCCGAGTGGTGGGCTAATTGCAGGTTGCTGGGAGTCCCGGAAGGACGGCACTGCGTAGCCCACCGCGCTTGCCCTGAACAAAGTGAAGGGGATGCGGTGGGAAACCGCGTCGGTCATGACAACAAAGCCCCGGCAGGGGCGGCACTTCCTCATGCACACGAAATTAGCCCACCACCCGCCGCCTTCGGCGTGCCGGCGGCTTCGGGCTGTCGTAGAATGATATTCGAATGAAGACATTCGAACCTCATCCGTGGTTGCGCAATCCGCATGCGCAGACCGTCGCCTATGCCCTGTGGCGCCGCACATTCCCGCGCCTCCCCAGGAGCACCCCGCGGGAATTCGAAACCGAGCCCGGCACGCGTATCCGCGGCGAATGCCATTGGCAATCGCAGCCTCGCGAGCGGCCCACCCTGGTGCTCGTCCATGGCCTCGAAGGTTCCAGCGAGTCCGGCTACATGCTGGGACTTGCCGAACGCGCCTTCGCAGCCGGCTGGAACGCGGTGCGGCTCAATCAACGCAATTGCGGCGGCACCGAGTCGCTCACGCCCACGCTCTACAATTCAGGGCTTTCCGGTGATTACCGCGCTGTCCTGTTCGAACTCATCCAGCGGGATTCGATCTCCGAGATCTTCTTCGCCGGGTATTCGATGGGCGGAAATCTCGTGTTCAAAATGGCGGGAGATCTGGCGGGCGAGGCGCCGCGTGAGTTGCGCGGGGTTGCGGCCGTCTGCCCTGCGCTGGAACTTGCCGCGTGCGCCGATGCCCTCGGCCTGCCGGGAAACGTCTTCTACCAACGACGGTTTGTGCGCAGCCTGAAGGAGCGCATGCGGCGCAAGGCGAAACTTTTCCCCGGAAAATTCGATCTTAGCCGCCTGGCGCGCGTGCGCACGTTGCGCGAGTTTGACGACGTGATCACCGCGGCGTATTGCGATTTCCGGGATGCGTCCGACTATTACGCCCGGTCGAGCGCGATGCGCGTCGTGGGCGAGATCCGTGTTCCGGCGCTCGTGTTGACGGCGCAAGACGATCCGTTCGTTCCCTTCGCGAGTTTTTCCGATCCTGTTTTCAAGGGAAACTCCCGCATCCATCTGATCGCACCCGGCCACGGCGGACATTGTGCGTTTATTTCGAAAACCTGCGGCGAGGCGCGCTTTTGGGCCGAAGCGCGCGTCTTGGAATTCCTCACGAGTCATGAATCGCGGGTCACGCGTCACTTGCCGCCCGGTCCTCTCAACGGCAAAGATCAGACCTAGCGGTGTGCGGAAAACGATCGCGGCGCCTTTGCCGTGGCTGACAGCCCAAAGGCGGACCCACTTGCGGTTCGGTTGTTGGGTATAATCCGGCTTGCGGTTTGACTGAGGAGGGAAAATGGCGGAGCCAACCTACGAAGAATTAAAAGCGCGTCTGGCGGAACTGGAAAAGAAGGGAACGGGGCGCCGTTCCGGGGAGTTGGAATTCAAAGTCGGCGAAAAAGGGGGCGTGAGCGTGTATGGGCTTGGGCGTTTCCCGGTCACGCTCTATTACGAGCAGTGGATTCGCCTTCTGGAGACGAGCGAAAAGCTGCGGGAATTTCTTGAGGAGAACAAGTCTAGCGGCAAATTGAAGCTCAAAGAAAAGTAACATCCGGCATTCCAGCGGCCTGCTCTCCGGGATCGCGCAGCCGTGCAAGTGCACAAACTTCAAAGTCTGTGTGAGAACCCATACGTAGAATGCTTTTGTAGCGTCCCGACCCGGTCGGGACACTGTAGATTCAAGCGCATGCCCGTCCCGCATGCGGGACGGGCGCTACAAAGAGCGAAACCAGGTCACCACACAGATTTCAGAGTCTGTGTGGCTACATGATTTGACAGGGCAGGTATACTGCGCGCAGGAGGTCTGCGCGATGCCGAATTTTTACGAGTACAACCCAGAGCAAGGGTATTTGTTGCCACCGAGCGTGCGAGCAGTGTTAGGGGAGAAGCA
>JBGOZP010000037.1:0-20414 GCA_041480265.1 Terriglobia bacterium
ACTCGCCTCTCTGGTGAAATGTAACTGAACATGCCTTCTTGATGTTCGTCGTGTCCGCGCATGCCTGCTTAGATGCTCTTGGTCGAATCGCGTTGTGAAATTTAGACTTTTTCCGCAAGCTGTTTAGCCGCGACATCAAAATGCCAAAAAACTGGGCTTTAGCCCCTGAAGCGTGAAGGACGCTACGCCTGAGAGGATTGATGAGACAAGTTCTAATCCCTTCCGGCCTCCACGATCTTTTCCGCCAGGCCGGATGGGTTGGTGAACACGACTTCGTGACTCCCCGGCATCTGCACCAGACGATAAAGGCCCAGCCGGCTGGACATCCGCGGATGCCAGCCGTACTCGCCGGGTGGCAGGGCGATATCTTCCGTGCAATTGAGAAAGCTCCTCGGAATTTGCAGGGAGTAGAACTTCTTCAGGTCCAGCTTGTCCGCAAAAGCCCGGTAGGGCTCGGGAGAGAGTGTTTCGTACGCTATCTTGGCCGTATCGAGATCCGCGTCATTGATGAAAGTTTCGCGCCAGACCGGAAACGGCAACATCACGGTATGGTCCGGCGACTGCTGAGCCAGATGCGCGAAGATCTCCGCCGTTTCCGGCGGAATTTCGTCCAGAAGGCTATTGCCATCCCGCAGGACGAACGCATTTTGAAAGACGAGCCGGCGAATCTTATCGGGGATCGCCTCGGCTACCTTGGAAATGAGAGTTCCGCCAAAGCTATGGCCGAGCAAGATGACATCGGAGAGAGAATTTCGGGTGATGAACTCCACGATCGACTGGACGCACTGCGCATGCGTGACGTTCTTGTTGGCGCTCTTCCCGTGACCCGCCACGGTTGGCGCAAACACCCGGTGTCCCCTGTTTTCGAGCTCCCAGAGCACCACGTCCCAAGCGGAGCCATCGTGCCAGGCGCCATGCACCAGAACGAACACTGCCATTGCTGCTTCTCCTAAGATAAGGTTCGATGCAAAGGCTGGCTGGCGTTCCGCATCGCAATTCGGGCGGGACGGTGGGCCCGGCTGCCTGGGTCTGTTTCAAATCAAACGGCGCCTGCTTTTGATTCCTGAAGCTCTCCCGGATTCCAAGCGGCCGGACGAAGGCGGCGGGCAATTGCCGATTTTCCCGCCGCCCTGCGCCGCAAACTTAGAAGGAATACTTGAGCGACAATTGGAATTGCCGCGGGTTGAACATGGTCCTCGCCCCGCCGAAGATCGGGCTCGGGGTCGGCGGCCCTGCAACCAGTCCGTTCGCATAACAGCTTGACGTCCCACCTTGGACTGCGCTTGAGCCGGCATCCTTATACCGAACCGGAACCGGTCCGCTACAGAAGTTGTACGTGCCGTACACCGAGGTGACCTCGTCGACGTTTGGCCGGTTGAACAAGTTGAAGGCATCCACCGCAAATTCGATCCTCTGCCGCTCGCGGAAAGTGAAATGCTGCGAGAGGCGGATATCCACGGCCTTTAAGGTGTCGCCCCAGTAGGAATTGCGGGGCGCGTTTCCGACGCGGTCGGTCACCGGGTTGGTATCGCCATTGGCATCGAAACCCACGAACATGGTGAAAGGACGCGCCCCCTCGAGCGTCACGATGCCGCTCAACTCAGTGTTGCGCAAAAAGGTCTTTTGCGGGCCGGTGGCGGTGAAGTTGCCCACAAACCGGTGACGAATATCCTGGTTCGAGTTGGCGCGCTCGGCCGCACGATTGTATAGGTCCTGCGGGGTGCTGACAAACGTGGTGAACGTGCCGTCATCCAGCGTTTTCGAGAACGTGTAGTTGGCGTTGAGCCGGAAATACTTCCCGGCGCGTTCCGTGGCCGAGAGCGTCACGCCATGGTAGATGCTATTGCCGCTGTTATCCGTGTAGTAGAGCAGGCCCACAGGAATCAGGACGCCGCTGAAATTAGATTTTCCGGTAGGCCAACCCGGTAGCGGTGGGTTTGCTGTACCTGGCCCTGCTGGCGCGCAGGGGTACGGTCCGGTCTGAGCGCCACCGGGTGGGCAGACGTTCAGGTTCTCCGCGCGCACTTGGTGGTGAGCCGAAACAAACATATAGGCAAGATTGAGCACCAGTCCGTGGCCGATCTCACGGTCAATTTCCAGGCTCCCCTGCTCCGAGTAGGGAATCTTGCTGTCGCGCGCCACCGCACCGTCACCGACCGGAGAGACAGAGAAATTGCCGGGGAACAGGTTAGTAACCATCTGGACCGGTTGATACGTACCGAACTGAATCAAATTTGCGGCTGCATCCGCCGGTTCGATACCGAAGGGCGAGCCAGGAATGTAGGGCAACTGGCTCAGGGAGTAGGTAGCGTTTAATCCTCCCGTTCGAACGCCCGGCAGCGGGTATGTCTGCGAACACGGAGCGTCCATACAGAACGTCACCGCGCGCTGCGGGTGGGTCACGAAGAAGAAGGAGAGATTGTAGCGATCGTCAAAGATGCCAAAGCCCGCGCGAATGACGGTGTGCTTGTCCGGAGAATAGGCAATCCCGACACGGGGCTGAAACCCGTTGTAGCGGGTGTTGATCTCCTGCTCCAGGCCCTTCTCCAAATCCCACCGCAGGCCGTAGTTCAAAGTGAACTTGGAGTTGACGCGCCACTGATCCTGAAAGAAGAAGCCGTAGTAGCTGTGGTTGATCTCCGAAAAGTAATTGGGTGTCTGGTCCGGCGGATACGCGTTCTGCCAGTTGGTATTTACCGGCGGCGGAGTTGTGCCGTTCACGACGGAGTTGTCCGCCGAACCGAGCGGAGAGGGCCAGAAGACGACCGGGGTGCCATTCTCAAGGTCCGCGGGATTGGGGCCGGGAGTAGCCGGGAAAGGAGAAGGCGGAGTATTGAGGCCGGGGTTACCTGTTGGCGGCAAGGCCAAAGGACACGGTCCCTCAGCAAAGTTCGACAGCAGGTACTGCGACGAGGGTATGCCCTTCAGCGAGCCCACGTAGTTCGCGAAGTCCACCAGGCAGTTGATGCCAGGGAGCACAATGCGCATGGGCGCAAACCCAGGCCAGATGATGTGATCGTTGAGGTAGTTGTAGTCCATGCCGAACTTTGCCAGGTGTGCGCCCTTGACCCAGGCCAGAGAGTCCGAGAACTGGACACGGCTCTCGTACGTGGCGTCGAAGACGCCGAAGTTGTGGCCGATCAGCAACGAGTTGGGCAGGTCCAGGTTGGGCTGGCCGGTGACTCCGGGGAAGGTCGAGTGGCGGCGGGCGAACTGCACGAGAGCCGTGTTAATCAGATTGGACTTGAGTTGCGAGGTGAGTGTGCCGACCAGGGCCTGATCGCGCAAGAAGTTGTTGTGGGCGCTGCTGGGCGCTCCGATGCCGCCGCCGTCGAGTGTGTCGCCCATCAAGACGTTCAAATTGCGGGCATCCTCCACGTTGTAGCGCAGGGTGAGGCGATTATCCTTATTGATCTGGTGGTCGACTTTGACGAGACCCTTTTCACTATCCGCGGTTTTCAGGGCGCCGACGTTTTCGGGGGCGATTCCCAGGATGGCTTTGGCGGCGTTGATCAGCCCCAGGTTGTTCATCAACTCGGGCGCTTGAACCGGAGCCTCGGCGCGGCGCTGGCCTTCAAAGTTCATGAAGAAGAACGTTTGGTCCTTCTTGATGGGCCCGCCTAAGGTGCCGCCGTACTGCCCCTGCCGCAGGGTGTTCGGCAGCGGCGCGGGTTGCAGCATCTTGCGAGCATTCATGGCGTCGTTCTCAAGGTAGCCGTACAAAGAGCCGTGCAGGCTGTTGGTGCCGGACTTGGTGATGATGTTGACGATGCCGCCCATGGCCCGGCCCTGTTCGGTACCGAAGCTATTGTTCACCACGCGGAATTCGCTGACCGCTTCCTGTGACGGAGTGCCGCGCTGCGAGCCGGTGGCCGTGTTGACGGTGTCCGCGCCGTCCACCGTGACCAGGTTGCTCAGGTCGCGCATGCCGCCGAAGGAGATGCGTGTTACCTCAGCTTCCGTGATGGTGGACTGAAGGCTGGTGCGGCCGGTGGCAACACCTGGTGTCAGCAGCGCAAAGTCGGTAAAGAGCCGGCCGCTGATGGGCAACGAGGCGATTTGCTTGCTATCAATGACTTGACTGACTTCAGTGCGCGTGGGCTCGACGGGCAGCGCCTCCGTGGTCACTTCGATGTTTTCGCCGACCGCGGCGACTTTCAAATCGATGTCAATCGTAGCCACCTGACCGACGCTGAGCACGATGCCGGTGCGCGTGGACTTGGCAAAGCCGGTGGCGGTGGCGACCAATTCGTAGCGGCCGGGCGCCAGATTGGGCACGATGTAATAGCCGGTCTCGGTCGTGGTGGCCGAGTACGTCCGGTTGGTTTCCGTTTCACGGACCGCCAGCGAAGCCTTGGGGACAGCGCCACCGCTCGCGTCACGCACCGTGCCGTTCAGTTGAGCGCCGGTGCCGCTGCCCTGCGCAAAAAGCGCATGGGAACCAGCGGAAACAACAATCGCGATCGCAAGAAAAACCAGTACGTTCCATCGTAGCTTCATGAGCCATCACCCCTCTTACAGAGCATTTAAATTCAGCAACCCTGAAAACACCCCGCACATGGCATTATTTTCGAATTGATTTGTGTCTCTCATATCTCCCCACCCGATTCTTGTCAAGTCAATAATCGGGCGCCTGTCCGATTATCGGCGCGTCCTGAAACGCTCGTTCCATATCGCACCCCCTCGGCACTGGCTTTCCCATCTCCCGGACGCCGGAATAAGAAGCTCCTGCTTGACAGGAAGAATGCAAGGCGATAAGTAAGCGCTCCGCCCCGTCGAAACAGACATCTGTCGCGCGGCGCAACACTCTGCGGTTGTAAGGAGATCTTGTGGCTCAAAACAGAGTTCCCCGGATCGCGATGCTGCTGGCTGTCGTGGTGGCAGCGGGCTTCTGCGCATCCAGTGCCCGACCGGCGCAACAATCCCAGCCGGCGGCTGCCACGAAACCGGCGGACGTGAACGGCGCTCGCATCATCCATGCCGATCAAGAGCCCGGAAATTGGCTGAGCCATGGCCGCACGTACAACGAACAGCGATTCAGCCCTCTCAAGGCGATCAACGGCAACAATGTCGCCCAGTTGGGACTGGCGTGGTATTACGACCTGGACACGCCCCGCGGCCAGGAAGCCACGCCGCTGGTCGTGGACGGTGTGATGTATTTTTCGACGGCGTGGAGCAAGGTGGTCGCGCTGCGGGCGGCGACGGGCAAGCCGCTGTGGACCTACGATCCGAAGGTGCCGCCGGAATGGGCGATCAATGCCTGCTGCGACGTCGTTAATCGCGGGGTGGCGATCTGGGGCGGCAAGGTTTTTGTGGGGACGCTCGATGGGCGGCTGGTGGCGCTGGATGCCGCCACGGGCAAGCCGGTGTGGGAGAAGCTGACGATTGATCCGCAGTTCCGCTACACGATCACCGGAGCGCCTCGAGTGGTCAAAGGCAAGGTGCTGATCGGGAACGGCGGAGCGGAGATGGGCGTGCGCGGCTATGTCTCCGCCTACGACGCAGAGACGGGCAACCTGGCCTGGCGTTTTTATACCGTGCCCGGAGATCCTTCCAAACCATTCGAAAGCCCGATTCTGGAAAAGGCGGCCAAGACCTGGACCGGCCAGTGGTGGAAGAACGGCGGGGGAGGCACCGTCTGGGACGCTATGGCTTACGACCCGCAGCTCGACTTGTTGTACATCGGCACGGGAAACGGCGATCCATGGGCGCGGAAAATCCGGAATCCTCAAGCCGGAGATAATCTGCTGGCGTCGTCAATCATCGCTCTCCGGCCGGACACGGGCGAATACGTCTGGCATTATCAGGAAAATCCCGGCGATGAATGGGACTACGACTCCGCTGCCCAGATCATCCTGGCGGATTTGCGAATCGATGGGCAGCCTCGCCAGGTTCTTCTGCATGCGCCGAAGAATGGCATCTTCTATGTACTCGACCGCGCCACCGGCAAGCTTTTGTCCGCGAAGCCTTTCGCCCGTGTGACATGGACCACCGGCATCGACATGCGGACCGGCAGGCCGATCGAATCGCCTGAAGCGCAGTATGAAGAAAGCAGCAAGCCATCCGTCGTTTCGCCCGGCCCCGGAGGAGCGCATACCTGGCAACCCGCGTCGTATAGTCCGGACACAGGACTGGTCTATTTCCCGGTGCTGGAGGCCGGGTTTGCTTACAAAACAACCGAACAGTTCAGCCACAATGCGTTCGCCTTTAACACAGGGATTGACCCCGTGGCGGCCGGCATGCCGCAGGAACCAAACGTCAAGAAGGCCATTCTGGGAAGCATCAAAGGCCGCTTGACGGCATGGGATCCAATCAAGCAAATGGAAGTTTGGCGAGTTGACCGGCCGGGCCCCTGGAATGGCGGCGCGCTTTCCACCGCCGGAAATTTGGTTTTCGAGGGTACCGGCTACGGCCAATTCGAGGCTTTCCGCGCGGACACAGGAGAAAAAATCTGGTCCGCAGCAACGCAAAGCGGGATCATTGCCGGCCCCATCTCCTACATGGTGAATGGCGAACAGTACATCGCGATTCTGGCCGGCTGGGGCGGCGTCATGCCTCTGGCCGCCGGAGAAGTCGCCCGGCAATCTCCGCCGATGAACAACGTGCCACGCATGCTGGCGTTCAAATTGGGAGGAAAGGCCAGTTTGCCACCGGCACCAGAGGTGAAGCCGCAGGCCTTAACGCCTCCACGGACAACCGCGAGCCCCGCCACGATCAAAAAGGGCGAAGAGTTGTATCAACAATACTGCGGCAATTGTCATGGGGATGCCGCCGTCAGCGGCGGCGTCTTGCCCGACTTGCGCTATTCCGGCACGTTGGCCAATGAGCAATGGTTTAGCATTGTGAGAGACGGAATGCTCAAGCCGTATGGGATGGTCGGATTTTCGAAAGATCTGTCGCAACAAGACGCCGCGACGATCCGGGATTATGTGATCTACCGGGCCAATCAGAGTTTGGCGGAAAGCAGCAACCAGAAAAAGCCGTGAGAAATCGCGCCCTTGCACGGGCAAGCAACTTTTGGCAATTATATATTTAACTCCCTGGGAAGGAAGTGGAAGACACCCTTCCCGGTGACTTCATCGTCTCCTGTCCTTGCGGCTGCGAAATGATTATGGGCTGTCCGATTGAAGAGCAGATGGCCGCGTCCGCAGTAGCAAATGAGGAATTTGTTGGCCATGAAACGGAAGAGAAGTCAAAATCCCGACCTAATATAGAAGCGAAATGGTCGGCCGTCCGGCATATCTGTCTTTGTAGAGGAAATATTGACATGATATACCCCCTGGTATGATGCTCCCTGACATTCCGACCTCGGTCGCTTTTTGGGCTGGAATTGCCACCCTAGGGAGTGCTGCTGGCGCGTGGTTCACATTCGTAGCCACGGCATACAATTCTCGCCGGAACACTTACGAAGGGATCCGAAATTTGCTGGTTGGGCTCAACGTGGAACTAGAATTCATAAAGGAGTGGGCGAGCGGGGATGAAGGAGACCCTGGCTATGTTTTGTCGACAGATCCGGCGGAACTGGTGAAAGCAAAACCCGAATGGTTTAATCCGAGTCGCTATATTTTCACATTTGAAACCCCCACTCTCCAGCGCTTCACGTTGTCACCCTATATTCGTCATCTGACTTCTGTCATGCAACCGCTCGTAAGATTAAATTACTCATTTCGTCGGCTTCTCGATCTGCACGCTGACTACCGTGCGTTCGCGACGAGCAATCCCGCGTTATACGCCAGTGTTTTCAAAAAGATTAAGGAGAATAAGAACGCGCTTTCAATGGAAGAGCATGACTACCTGAATGTCGTGTTCGACATGAATCTGAGAATGCACCGAGACTTGATCGGTGGCGAGAAGTCTACCGACCAGCTTTGTCTGTACAGAGCGTACCGTTCCGCGAAGGAAAGTCTCGAACAGTTCGAAGCGAAACTCGGCCCGGACCCGTTGCCCAGTTGGTTCTGGATACTTCACATCTTTGCCGCGTGTCTTGCAGTTGATGGAGTTTGGCAGGTGCTGCGTTGGTTTTCTCTTCTGTAGGGTCCTGTATCCTTGAAGCAATTGCTCGCTTACGTTTTCTTGGCAGGCCCACCTTTCGAGACTGTTTTGAACTTCCGGGTGGCCGACCCTTCGCGGTTTTTCGAAGGGTCGGAGGGTTTGGTTTTTCGTTCGTGGGCCTATCAACTGGCGGGGTCGACGCGAATCAATCCGTGTTTCGGATTCGAGTAGAAGGAAAAGCTGCTCAAGGGCCAGGCCTTGGCGACCATTAAGCTAGGCGCGTCTTTGCAAAAGTAGTGCTGGCTGCTCCTTCGCGATCACCAATAGGCGTAAAGCAGACCTATTCGGAGCCCGACACCCTTGCTCCCAACTTCGAATGGCGCCAATGCTGGTACAAAGAAAGTCGGCAAACTCCGGTTGACTTAACTGCAACCGGGTTCTAATCCGGCGAATTTGCGCGGGCTTCATTTTAACCGGCTCGAAAGCCAAGCGAGATACGCGCAACTTAGCTTTCCGCCCTGCTCTATACTTCTTCGCTTCGGCAAATCCAGCCATCATGTCGTTAAACAGGTCTACGTTCATTTCGTCTCCCTCAATTCTCGAATAGAGTAGTAGCACAATGCAAGGCAGGGCAGTACCCGCGAATCTTTATCGTAAATGGGTTGACGGAAGAGAAGGCAAAACCCCGACCCTTTTAAAACCGAAAGGGTCGGGCACCCGGCACGGGCAAGCAGCTTTTCTACTTCCCGAGCACTGACTTCACTGCCTTGACAATCTTTTCTTCGTTGGGTAGCACGTACTTCTCAAGCGGCTCGCTATAGGGGATGGACGTATCCAGCGCCGTCACCATCCTTACCGGCGCCTTCAGGTGCTGAAAGCCATGCTCGGCGACCTCGCCGGCGATGATGGCCGCCACGGAGGCATGGCGCGTGGCCTGATCCACCAACACCAACCGCCCGGTCTTCTTTACCGACTTGACGATGGTCTCGACGTCGAGAGGCGCGATGGTGCGCGGATCGATCACCTCGACGCTGATCCCTTCTTTCGCCAGCGTTTCCGCGGCCGCCAGCGACTTCGTCACCATCCATCCCGTCGCCACCACGGTAACGTCGCTCCCGGCGCGCTTCACGTCCGCCACTCCGAACGGAATGACGTAATCCCCATCCGGCACCGGGCCCTTGTCCAGCATCAGCATGTAGTGATGCAGGTACATGACGGGATTGTCGTCGCGAATGGCCGCGGCCATCAGTCCCTTGGCGTCGGCCGGGGTTGAAGGCAACACCACCTTCAAGCCGGGAATCCCCATCATGGTGTGGTAGATGCAATTGGAGTGCTGGCCGGCCCAGCCCGCTGCAAACCCGTAGCCCGCCTTGAACACCAGCGGCACCTTGACCTGCCCGCCGGACATGTAGCGCAGACGCGGCGCTTCATTGAGCAGTTGTCCCATGGCTACGAGCATGAATTCGCTCATCCACAACTCGACCACCGGGCGCAGGCCGGTCATGGCCGCACCCACGGCGATACCCATCTCCGCGGTTTCCGAGATGGGAGTAATGCGGACGCGATTCTTCCCGAACATTCGAACTAGGGGATCGCGGTCGGTCATCCCGAGATTCTGGCCATAGAAAATGACGTCGGAATCGCGCTTCATCTCTTCGGTAATGGCCGTGGCCATGGCTTCGGCGTACATCATTTCGCGCGGCATGTGCTCTCCATTCTCTAGGCGTACACGTACTTGGTGGCATCTTCAGGTGCTGGGAAGGGGCTGGCCAGGGCAAACTTCACGGCTTCGTCCACCTCTGCGCGCACGGACTCTTCGATGCGCTTGGCGGCCGGCTCGGACAAAATCCCTTGCCCCTTCAGTTTTTTGCGGAATCGCAGGATCGGATCTCTGGCCCTGGCCGCGGCATACTCCGCCTTCTTGCCATACGTTTCGATGGCTTCGTGCTCCGGGAACTGCGTGGGCACCGGAGGGACGGTGATGGCGTTGCCGTGCGCGCTGAAACGGTAGAATTTCGATTCGATCAGGCTGGGTCCCTGACCGGCCCTGGCGCGCTTCACTGCTTTTCCGACGGCCGCATAGACCTTGAGCAGGTCGGTGCCATCCACGGTGACGCCGGGAATGCTGAAAGCCTGAGCCTTCTGGGAGAGAGGATCGCCCGCCACATAGTTGGCGTCCTCGAGACTGATGTGGGTGTAAACCTGATACTGGTTGTTCTCGAGAATGTAAACGATCGGCAGTTTCCAGACGGCGGCCATGTTTAGCGATTCGTGAAAAACTCCCTGCTTGCTGGCACCGTCGCCGAAGAAGCAGTAGATCACCTGGCCGGTCTTTTTCACCTGCGCTGTGAGCGCGGCGCCGGTGGCGTGAGCGATAGCCTGCCCGATGATACCTGAAGCGCCGGGAAAATGATGCGCCGGGTCGGCAAGGTGCATCGAGCCGCCGAACCCCTGGCACAAGCCGTCCTTGCGGCCATAGATCTCCGCCATCATCTTCTTCACGGAAGTGCCGAGGACGATGGGATAGCCGTGGCAGCGGTAGCTGGGCATGGCCAGATCGTTTTCCTGGCGCGTCGCCAGCGCCCCCACAATCGAGGCTTCGGCGCCGTCGGCCAGATGCGTGTGGCCGCGAATCACGCCGGGATGCTCGACAAACGTCCGCTTGACGCGCTCTTCGAACTCGCGGATGCGCAACATTTGCGTGTACATCCAGATCAACCGCTCTTTCCCGAGTTTTTCCTTCTTATTCTTCCGCATCGCTGGCTCCTTCCGGATTTAGGACTTTGGCACAGCCTCGCCCGGCTGGCCGATGTGGCAGAGCATATCCCCCACCGGAACTTCCGAATCTTCTTTCGCAATAATTTCGAGCAGCACGCCCTCTACCGGCGAATCCAGCTCGTAATTCACCTTGTCGGTCTGCAGCTCGACAATAGGCTCCCCTTGCCGCACCTTCTGCCCCTTGCGCTTGAGCCACTTGACGACAATCACCTTGGTGGTCGGGATTCCTCCCGTTTTCGGAACTCTGAGCGTGGTTACGATGACGATCCTCCTGGAGAGACGAGCGCCTAGTTAACGCACTTTCTGCGCCAAGTCAATTTGTTCCCATTCCAGCAGCAGCCCCGACGATGGACGCAGGACAAGCAGCCGAGGTCGCTGCCGTTTCACCCATCGTCAGACTCAGATAGTGACGCGCGCTCGCGACAGGCCATAGCTTTCCAGCACCTTCAGCAATTCGCGATGCCCGAAGGCCGCGCACGGCGAGGCATAACCCGTCTTGCGCGGCGGCGTGTGAATCAGACTGTGCGCCCCATAAGCCTGCATCAGGCCGGTTTGCCGATAGCAGCAGGTGCCGAACATGATGCACTGCGCGAAGGCCGTCGTGCCCCGCGCGTAGACCACATCAATGGTGCGATGCTCACGGGTATTTTCCCGCGGTGGCGTACCGCCTTGCACGGAGTTCGCCATCTCCGCCAGCTTCCGCTCCTGCTCCTGTTTAGGCAAGGGACGAATGGCCTCCTCGAAGTGCTTCTCCGTGGCGAAAACAGCTTCCATGATTTGCCGGTTCAGCAGCCCGCCCAGCGTGCGGACGTTGGCCATCTGCGGGTGATGTTTGTACCACACCGGGTGGGGAAAGCCGCCCCAAGGCAGAGCGAGTTGCGTCTGGATCAGCGCGGGCACGGCGACTTCATGAGCCACGGCGCGGGGCCACGGCTTGTACTGGTTCTGTTCCAGGTAGTAGGCATCGGTGGGAATGGCCGCAAAAATAGTTTGCGTGGAACCAAACGTCGGAATGCCATTGAACATGGAAAGGATGTCCACGGTATCAATTCCGCCCGTCTCGAGACACAGATGCACGGCAATATCGCTCGCGGCGGACATATAGGCCATTCCGGGCGCGGCCAGCAAGCCTTGCTGCGCAAACTTTCCACTCCAGTTCTCCGCCACGTCACGATGCCAGGCCTGCTCGCCCCCGATGTCCATATAATGGCAGCCCGCCTTGAGGGAGGCTTCGATCACCCGCGGGCCGTGGTAGAGGAATGGGCCTACTGTATTGCAGACGACTCGGGCGCCGGCGAAAAGCTTGACAAGATCGTCCAGGGATCCGGCCGTTTCGGCAATCTCGTAATCCGCGGTCTCAATGCCCGGAACGTGATTCATTACGTCCTGGATCTTGGCGCGGTTGCGGCCAGCGGCGATGAACGGGACATTGAACTCACGCAGGAATTCCGCGACGAGACGTCCGGAAAATCCGCTTGCGCCGTACAGAACAACAGGTTTCTTGCCGCTCATTGTAATCCTCCCATGCGAGTGCTCCTCTTGCTCTCCGCCCGGCATGCGCCGGCCGAAGTGCGATCCGGACAATCACTTCAGAAGCATCGAGAGTTCCTGCGCGGCCTCCCGCAGGTGGGGAAGGCACTTGGCCACCAGATCTTGCGCAGAGGCGCGCTGCGCAGGCGCTCCGACGTTCAGTGCGGCAATCGCTTTCCCTCCCGCATTGCGAAGAGGAACAGCCAGAGCGCACAGTCCCATCTCCAGTTCTTGGTCCACCACGGCATAGCCATTCCGCCGGACAAGAAGGAGCGCCTGCCGCAGCCTGCGTACGTCTGTGATCGAGTGCTTGGTGTGAGAAATAAATTCGGCGCGCGCCAGATGCGCTTCCAGATCTTTCGCGGGAAAGTAGGCCAGCAGAGCACGGCCCATGGACGTGTAAATCGCCGGCAAGCGGCTGCCCATGGAGAGGTCAACGGCCAGGACGCGCGATACATTGGAATAGGCAACATGAATGACGTCATGGCCGTCCAGCATGGCGATGGAACACGACTCGCGAAGGACCTGGCTCAAGCGATCAAGAACCGGCTGCGCCACCTTGGCCAAAGGCATGGAGGAGATATACGAATGGCCGAGAGTGAGAATCCGCGGCAGGAGAGTAAAGTGGCTGCCATCCTCGGAATCGGCCAGGCCCAGCTTGTTCAACGTATAAAGGCAGCGCCGCACCGCGGCCCGGGAAAGACCCGTCGCCTGGCTGAGTTGCGAGACGGTGAGAAAAGATGTGGCATGGGAAAAGCACTGTATGACGGATAGGCCGCGGGCCAGCGAAGTCATAAAATTGGGATCGCCGCCAAGAGCGTCAATCTGCGCGCTGGGCAAGATCGCGGCGCCCGGAGAGCTGGGCGAAGCAGCAGGGTGGTTGCTTTTCGTCTTCTGGCCTGATTTGCGCGAAACGGCTACGGCCATTTGATCCCCCGAAACGTCACTGGCCAACAAGAACTGCACCAAGTAGCACAGGCCCCGACAAGGTCGGGATCTTCGACTTCAGCCTGTGCGGTTTTGGTTTTAGGTTTTTAGGTTAGCTTTGCGCCGCACTCAAACCAACCCCGCACAGTCCCGCCTTGGCGGACTGTGCTACTAACGCGCGATTCGACGCGGCAAGCTGGCTCAGCTCCATACGCGGCGCGCGGTCTCCACGACCAGGCGCAGCTTGGCCCACTGTTCGTCCTCGGTCAGCATATTCCCTTCCATGGTGGAAGCGAAGCCGCACTGCGGGCTCAGCGCCAGGTTCTCCAAGGGAACGTATTGCGAGGCTTCCTTGATGCGCTGGACGAGTTCGTCGCCGCTTTCCATGCGTGTCAGCTTGGAACTGACCAGGCCCAGGACGACCGTCTTTCCGCGGGGCACGAAGCGCAGCGGTTCAAACGTTCCAGAGCGCTCGTCATCGTACTCCAGCAGGAAGCGGTCCACCGCCAGCGTGCCGAACAGCTTCTCGGCGACGGCGTCGTAGCCGCCTTCGGCGTACCAGTGGCTGCGATTATTGCCGCGGCAGAGGTGAATGGCCACGGTAACGCCCGGGCGCCGCGCCGCTTCGAAACAGGCATTGTCGGCGCGCAGCGATTCGTCGAGCATGACCTCCGGCTCGACCTTCATCTCCTTGCGGATCCACTCGCGCCACTTGGGGTCCATGAAGTAGCTGTAGCGCGGGGCATCAATCTGAATGTAGCTCACGCCATCGGCGGCAAGCTTGGCGATGTCCGCCTTCATAATGCCGACAATGTCCCACAGCAGCGCGGAGTGGTCCTTATAGATCTTGTCTGTCACGCCGCTCTTGAAGGCAATCGCGGGAAACTGCGTGGCGCTCGGCAGCGTCATTTTGATCGCGCCCGGGCTGTTTTTCTTCAGGAACGGGAGCTCGTGCCCGGTGAGCGGGCGCACCTGCCGCAGTTTGGCGGTCACGATTCCCGCCACGCGGCTGACCGCGGCATCGTCCGCGTCGCCGGCTTTCCAGGTCCGCGAGACGGCGTCGCCCAGGTCGAATCCCTCGACCGCATCCGTCAGATCGCTCATGAAATTGCGCCGGCGGAGTTCGCCGTCGGTGAAGATCTCGAATCCCAGCTCCTTCTGCTTGGCCAGGACGCGCTGGATATGACGGTCCTCGAGAGCGCGCAACTGTTCGGCATTCACCGAAGCGTTCCGGCGCGCCTCCAACAGCTCGGCCGGTCTCAAGAAGCTGCCGACATGGTCGGCTCGATAGGGTGTGGGCATCTTTTTTTCCTCTCTATTGGGAGAACAAACTGCTTCTAGATTCGCTGCATCACGACTTCTCAAACCATCCGCCGCGGCCGCCAAGATTGGCCGCGATCTTTTGCGCCGTCATTTTCACAAGCTCGATTTTCTCCGCCAGATCTTTTCCCTGGAAGTGCTGCGTAGGCCCCGCTATCCCCACGGCCCCAATGACGCGCGCGTCCTGAAGAAACACAGGCGCCGCGACGCCGTTCAGTCCGAGTTCCAACTCCTGCTCATCCAGGGCATAGCCGCGTTGGCGCACGCGCCGCAAATCGCTTTTTAACTCGGCGATCCGCGTGTGCGTGTGCGCCGTATAACGCGTCAATCCCTTGTTCGACAGGATGGCGTCCACATCCTCCTCGCCCAGATAGGCGAGAACGGCCTTTCCCGCGGCCGAGCAATGCGCCGGGAAAAGAGCGCCGACCGGTGTGCGCACGCTGATCATCGTCCGGGGAGAATCAAAGCGCTCGACGCAAACGACGCCTCCAGCGCCCGGAACTGCCAGACTCACCGCCTCATTGCAGACGCGGGCCATCTCTACCAGGTAGCGCCGCGCTTCGCTCTGCAGGGTCCTGGTGCGCACCGCCTTCGTTCCCAGTTCGTGCAGTTTCAAGCCCAGGCGGTAGCGCTCGTTTTCCGGATCCCTCTGCACCAGATCCAACTTCTCCAGCGCGCTCAGCAGGCGATAAACCGTGGTTTTGTTCAGACGGAGGCCCGAAGCAATCTCGGCAATGCGCATGTCCGGCCCGTGCTGGCCCATGTGAAAAAGAATGTGCATGGCTTTCTGCAGCGACTTGCTGGAGCCGGCCCCGGAATCTGATTTTCCGCCGCTGTGCATCTTCCTGCTCACCAAATCCGCCACCATCCCGCAATCGCCCCGCCGGCCCGTGGCCGG
Organism: Terriglobia bacterium; assembly: GCA_041480265.1. GTDB lineage: Bacteria > Acidobacteriota > Terriglobia > Acidiferrales > UBA7541 > Palsa-360. Next base: position 15,446 of record JBGOZP010000037.1, read on the forward strand.
GACTGTTCGCTCGATGCCGGTGGCATTGTAGATGTACTGGCAGGCAAGTCAATATGAATTTATATTTCACACTGTGAAATAACCGCCAGCAGGAGCCACGGCCGGCGGCGCATTCCGTTCACCGCGATTTCCCGGCCAATCCAAAAAGCTTGATCGCATTCTCCTTCAAAATCAACGGGCGCACTTCCTCCCGTATGCCGATGCTTTGGAAATCGGACAGCCAGCGGTCCGGAGTAATCAGTGGATAATCGGAGCCAAACAGCACTTTGTGTTTCAACAGCGTGTTCGCATATTGCACCAGAATGGGAGGAAAGTATTTTGGGGACCATCCGGAAAGATCGATATACACCTGTGGCTTGTGCAGGCAAATCGAAATCGCCTCCTCCTGCCAGGGAAACGATGGGTGGGCCAGGATGATGGGCATATCCGGGAAATCCACGGCGACATCATCAATCGGCATCGGGTGACCGTACTTGAGCCGGACGCCACCGCCCCCGGGCATGCCCGTGCCGATGCCACTGTGCCCCGTGTGGAATAGAACGGGCAGGCGGGCTTCCGCAAACACCTCGTAGAGCGGGTAGGCCATTCTGTCATTCGGAAAGAATTCCTGCACTGGCGGATGCAGCTTCAGTCCGCGAACCGCCCCGGAGGCCACCAGCCGCCGCGCTTCTTTGACGGCCGCCTTTCCGCGGTGCGGGTTAATGCTGGCAAGAGCGATCGCGATATCCGAATTGCGGGCAGCGAATTCCGCGACACTATCGTTGGAGACCAAAGGCCGGCCCGTCAAATTCTCGTCCACCGGGAATACAACGCAAGCCATATTGCGGGAGCGGTAATATTCGGCCAGGGCCTCGGGGCCGCGGCCGGCGCCGCTGTCCCCAAAGTATTGTTTTGCCGCTTGATCGGTCGCCGAGTCATTCCCTCCATGCTCCATGTGGACGTGGACGTCGAACGCGACGATGCTATCGGCACGAATGGATTTTCCTTGGCTCATGACACCGCTCCGATTCCCTTCGTTATCTCAAGAGTAGGCGCTAAAGGTCTTGCCTCAAAGAATTCCCGAACGATTGCAGCACGATTCTCCAGGACCGCTTGCTGATTGCGTGACGAAAATCGCGAGAAGCGTTCCCGCAACAAGGAGCGCCAATTCACGCATCCAAAGCATGTGAATCTCCCTAGAATCTGGATTTCATCCCGTTGAAATGTTGTCCTCGAAATATGACACCCCATAATGGGCTAAACGGGAATTTTCCAATTTCGACGCTACTTCCGGGCACAACCATACGTCGGCCTTTCTTCTGGCGTCAATCTTAAATCGCGTTCAGGAACGCTTGCAGCTTGCTAAATATTGGCCGTCGTTTTGTGGATCGCGGCTGAAGCCGCGACATAATACCTGTATTTCCCTCATGGGTTTCAACGAGTTATTTGGCTGGGAGGCCTGGACTCGAACCAGGATAGTCAGCTCCAGAGGCTGATGTACTACCGATTGTACGACCTCCCAGCGGAGGGAAAAGAAAAGGGCCGTGGCGGGCCAGCAAATCGTTGTGGCCTCACGACCCAGCCTACTTACTTTAGTCAGGAATCGCGAATCCGTCAACCACGTCCGAGTTCATGTCAGATCGGACGCCGTGAGTTTTCGCCTTGCGCCGTGGCGGATGTGAAGCACTTCAACATACTTCTGTCGCTCCAGGACGCGATAGATCACACGATAGATGTTAGGCTTGTGGCCATACAGCAGGTGTCTAAGCTCGTCCTTCTTTCGCGTCACAGAACACCGGTAGGGCTGTTCTTCCAGGCTGAGGATTGCCTCTTTGAGGCCCCGGTACCATTTCAAGGCCGCGCCGGAATGCTTGGCGTTGATTTCCTCATACCGGTGGGCAAGGTCGCGCTCAGCGCGGGAGGTGATGCTAACGAGGTATGCCATGATCGGCTTCGAACTCGTCGAAAAATTCCTTCGCGGGCCGAATCTTTCCTTTTTTCGCGTCCTCCAGGCCCTGACGGATGCCTTCCTCCGCATCGACGCGGGCGGCAATATCGAGCAAGCGCTGATAGGCTTCGGCATCCTGCACGACGGCCGCCGCCTTCCCCTTCACCGTGAGCACCACAGGACGCTTGCTCTTCCTTAGCTGCTTCATGAAGTCGCCAGAACGCCGCCGGAAGGTCGTCAGCGATTGGATGTCCTTGGTAATGTCGAGCATGAGGCCGCTCCTGTGAAAGCACCCTTTTAGATGCGTCTAGAATACTACACCTCAGCAAAGCAGAAAAGACCCCACCAGTTAAACTGGCCACACATGACAGTCTCGCGTTTCAAGAATTGTTCTAGACCGATGTAAGAAAGCGCGAAGTTCGTACGTTGCTACGCGACGGGAAGTCTGTGTCAGTCCACAAAGCAAGATTGAGGGTGAAATCCGTTAACTGTGTTCCGAACGAGGCGCCACTGGAATCATGCGGCCTTTTTCCAGAGTGAACGCGGTACCCCGCCACTCGATTCGATTCATGCCAAAGCTGGCAAGCCAGACGAAAAACGAAAGCAGATCGCGGACCGGCAGCAGCCAGAAGCGGCGGCGCAAAACCGGGTCGCGCAGACCCCACACGCCCACAGCCCAGGCCATCGCGAATCGCAGAACGAAGTATGCGCCGAGATAGGCTGCTGCCACGGCCCCTGACGGGGCTACACAGGCTGCCGCGATGGCCCACGGCAGGCCGTGCGTGAACAACATGCCAAAGTGTCCGCCCGGGCGAATGTTGCGGATTCCGATGGCCCAGCGCAACTCGTGCCGCAGATACGCGCCGAGCGTCTGTGACGGAAATGCCATCCAGACCGGCTCGGGCAGCAGCTCGATACGGTAGCCGCGGCCGGCAATGCGCCGGCCCAGCTCGTAATCATCCGAGTGCAGGTCGACCATCTGCTCGAAGCCGCCGATCTCGGCCAGGCGCTGCTTCGTCGTGGCCATCGTCGAACCCATCATGAACTTGACGCCTTCGAGTTCGCGCGCCACCAGCGCCGCGCCGCAAAACGCCGCGGAGGAACCCACGCAATCCATCGCGGCGACGAATTGCAGGTTGCCGGCGCCGCGGTAGAGCGCCGTCACGCCGCCAACTTTCGGATCGCGAAACATCGCCGCAACGCTCCGCAAATATCCCGGCTCGACACGCACGTCGCTATCCGTGATGACCAGCAGGCCGTGCCGCGCCTCGCGCACCAGCCGGCAAAGATTCGAAACTTTGCAGTTCGGCCCGAGCCGGTCCTCGACCACGATGAGGCGGATCGGCCGCCCGGGAAAATCCGCAATCAATTTCCGCACGACGGGCACGGCCGGGTCTCCGGCATCTGAAACGGCAAACAAAATTTCGAATTCAGGATAGTCCTGCCGGCAGAAGCTCGCGAAGTTTTCGTACGCGTTGGGATCGAGGCCGCGCAGAGGCTTCAGCACACTGATCGAAGGAGCCGCCTTGCCGGCGGAAAGGATTTCCGCGCGCGAGGCGCGATGCGCCAGGCGAAAAAATCGCCACGCAGAATAGATGCCCACGAGGTAATAGAACAAGGGCCCGAGCGCCAACCCGAGAATGGCCCAACGGAGGAACGTAAACGCGGAGGGCCATGAAAGCGATGCCGGCAGATCATCCACCCAGGCCATGGCCACGCCCAGGCAGATCAACATAATTCCCGCCCAGCGCGTCGCGTTCAGCCGCTCGCCCAGAAAAATCTTCGCGCCGAACGCTCCCGCCACGTAGGCCAGCGACGTCGCGGGGATCACGAAGCTGACAGGAAACCAGGAGAGCATCGTCAAAAACGAGAAAAACGATGCCGTCATCAGCAGCACGCCCAGCCAAAGCCAGCTCACGCGGAGCGCGCGCAGGACGAAGGATGCGATCGCGCGCGGCCGGAAATCGTGTACCTCGCCCAGCAGCTTCATCGCGTGCGTCAGGCAGATCTCGCCGCCCGTGCCCGTCAACACCACGAAGAGGAGGATAGGAGCGGTGCGCATATCAGCTCGACTTCGCAGGTTCGGTGGTGCGGTGCGGCGTGCGGTTGATCAAAAGAACGCCCAGGAAAATCAGAATGATTCCGGCCCAGCGCGCCGCCGAAACCTGTTCGCCGAGAAACAGATATCCGAGCAGGGGCACCAGCCCGTAGGCAATCGCGGAAAACGGCATCACGAAACTGTAATCGGCCCAGGAAAGCACGAGCATGTGGCACACCATGAACAGCAGCATGAGAACGATGCCCAGCCAAATCGTTCCGCTCGACAGGACCCGCGCGGCGCCCGCCTCCATCGCCGTCAGATGGGAAATATCCAGGTCCCCCACATCCTTCATTCCTTTGCTCAGGATCGTGTTCCCAACCGACCCGAGGAACACGAGCAGGAAAAGGAGCACGTAGGTTTTGGTCTTGTGGGTTTTGGCGGAAGTCATTTCGGACACAGCGCCCGTGTCGCGTCCCAGATGTTCGGTGCAATCCTGGGGTTGTGGGTCAGGGCCCCGACAAGGTCGGGATCTTCGACTTCAGCCCTGACATGAGCGACCGAAAACATATGGGCTTTAGCCCCTGAAGTTGTCACACAGTATTTGCGAGAACTTGTGGGACAGTACGCTAGCACGTATTTCTCACGACAAAGGGGTGGGTAGTGCGTGAACCACCTGTCTTGCTGCGGAACGCTGGCTCTTCGTGGCGCCGGCGTCTCGCCGGCGTTTTTGCACAGCGCGGAAGGCCGGAGAAACCGCCGGCGAGACGCCGGCGCCACAACACCTTGCAGGAAGCGCTTATTCAATGGTGCTGCTGCCATATCCTGGATGTTTTGTGAGAAGTGCGGGCTAGAGAGTTTGTGTGGCAACCACGTTTCTCGTATTTCAGCGGCTAAACAGCTTGCGGAAAAAGTCTTTATTTTGGTTCCGCGAGCCCATAGGCCTCAGATTTTAGTCCTTCGCACGGCCCGACTTGTGATTTTGACTCTCTGCTTTCGGTTCT
>JBGOZP010000038.1:0-20331 GCA_041480265.1 Terriglobia bacterium
ACCGACTTGTCTGTCTATTCTCAAGCAGACCTGGACAAGGTAGCGCTGCGCCTAAATCAACGTCCGAGAAAGACTTTGGGTTTTGAGACTCCGGCAAGTAGACTGCGAGCTAGTGTTGCAACGACCCATTGAGACCACCCCATTTATCAGGCATTAGACATCCAAGTTGGAAGGAGAAGCCTAAGAGCGAATTGACGCGAACAATTTGTGACTTTTGCAGGCTTTCTGCTACCTTTCCAAGTCCAGCAAAGCGGCTGGCTTTAGAAAGGACTGCGTATGCACATGTTACTCGAGGGAAAGACCGCGGTTATTACCGGAGCAGGATCGGGAATCGGCCAGGCTTCGGCCTGGGCGATGGCTCGCGAGGGCGCCAGCGTCGCGATCCTTGATTCCAATGAGGAAGCCGGCCGGCAAACAGCGAGCGAGCTGACCGCACAGAAACGCGACGCGGCATTCTTCTCGGTGGACGTGTCCAGCGAAGAGCAAGTGCGCGCGGCCATCTCGCAAATCATCAACAGGTTCGGACGCATTGATATCCTTCATAACAACGCGGGAATCGCCGTACGCCACCCGGTCGCCGAACAGGATGAACAGGGCTGGCAAACTTGCATGGACGTGAACCTCAAAGGTGTCTTCTTGTGCGCGAAGCACGCGATTCCGCACATGCTCGAACGCGGTGGCAGCATCGTTAATACCGCGTCCGTGACGGGCATTGTCGGCGTCCGGAATCGCGCGGCCTATTCCGCCACCAAAGGCGCCGTGGTCGCGCTCACAAGGAACATGGCGCTGGATTACGCTCAGTATCAAATTCGAGTCAACTGCGTTTGTCCCGGGTTCATCCGCACACCCATGGCCAAAGCTCTGCTGGCGGACCCAAGCAAGGAGAAGCGGTTGGTGGACACGCACCCGCTCGGACGCCTCGGAACTGCGGAGGACGTAGCCAATGCGGTCCTCTTTCTGGTCTCCGACCTGGCATCATGGATCACCGGGCATGCACTGGTTGTAGACGGCGGGTTCGCGGCCGGAAAATCAGAGGACATCTGACCTGCGACGAAAGTGCCGGATTGACCTTTCCGCAAAGCACTCGATGTGCGTCTTCGGGCGCCGATGCAATTCGACGCTCAAAAGAGCGCGCCTCCGATAAAGCGCTATCGTTTATCAGGATGTGGGTGTCCCGCGGCGTTTCATCTGTCTTGCAGGCTGGTAGGTATCGAACGGGCGGGTGGAGGACATTCCCCCGAATCGGCTTAGAGTATCGGTCTCCGCGCAGTAAGTCCCATTTATTTATGGAGTGGAAGAGCTGAAGGCCGGATGATCGGACATATCATTCGGCTCTTCTTATTTCGCGGCGCCTATCCAGCCCGAATCACTCATTGCCTAATAGGGCACAGCGGAGATTGTTTTCATCCGGATTTCCAACAATGAGCTTATCGTGGTTCCACATTTGGCCGAAGAGTCCCAGACCTACAGCCCAGTCTAAAGGCGGGAGCGATCTAAATGCATATCGCAATCAAGGAACGCCGCCAAGCACAACGCGAGAATCTGTCAGAACCCGTTACCCTTGTATTTGTGATAGCAGATGAAAGGAGTGACTGGCATGAGCGCACACACCAAATTCAAGCATCTGTGGATTGCTATTGCGGTTCCGCTTGCCCTATCTTGCGTCGTTAGCCCTCTGTTCGGGCAGAATCAAGTCATGGGAGAAGTTGATTTCCAGGGGGCGACGAAGGTAGAAAAAACCTCAGGCGTTTGGATTGACGGCCAGTACGTTGGATATTTGAAGGAACTCAAGGGCTCGAAAAAGATCCTGTTGCTGCCGGGCGAGCACCAGATTTCTGTTCGCCAGTCCGGCTATATTGACTCCTCACTAAAAATCATCGTGGAACCCGGGCAGGCTCAATTGGTTCGCGTCACGATGCAAAAAGCACCCGGAGCGAGCACGCCACGCGTGACCGCAACGCTGAAAGTTGATATACAGCCCACGCGAGCGGCAGTTTTTGTAGACGATGCGTTCTTGGGACATGCTGGCGAGCTGGGAGGATCGTTTCATTCCATGCTTATCAGCCCGGGAAAGCACCGAATCAAGATTGAGCTGCCAGGTTATCGAACGTTTGAGACCGAAGTGAATTTGCTCGCCGGACAGAAGTCCGAAATTAAAACGGAGCTGGTTAAGGGTAGTATCGAACAGGCTGGGCCGTTGATCAAAGAGCCCGACAAGGAAAGCCTTAACCGTAACCATTGATTAAGACTTGAGCGGTAGACAACAGCCACTCCGAACGAGGGGAGGCCGTCAAATACTCGGTTTCCACAAAAGTTCCTGTTCCAACCTAGATGCGCATCTCGGGCTGAATCAGCCCGTCGATCAGATCCCACCCGGTCCTGCAGAGAAGTCTTCACGGAAACTGGCCCGCTACCAGAGTGGCAAACAGATGGTGTAGGCACCCCTTCTGCGCCATAATGACCTCGGCGTGGCCCAGATCGTTCTCATCACGGGCTGCAAAGAACTCCTGACGCTTCGCGGCGACGTTCCCCGGCGCGGTGCGGCGATGCGCGATCCCGGCCTTGTGCGCGATGCTGCCGTGCTGGTGCGCGACGGAAATATCATTGCCGTTGGACCGCATCGTCGTCTGGCGCGCCTTTTCGAAGCGCGCGGGGCGAAAAAATTGGATCTGGGCGGGCGCGTGGTCCTGCCGGGGCTTATTGACTCCCACACTCACCTTATTTTTCCAGCCAGCCGCGCCGCCGAATACGAACAACGCATTGCGGGCGCGACCTATGAAGAAATCGCCCGCCAAGGCGGCGGAATCCTTTCGACGGTGCGCGCGCTGCGCCGGGCAAAACCAAGCGCGTTGAAAACTCGAGCGCTTGCGGCTTTGCGGCAGTTCGCTGCTCACGGCACCACCACACTCGAGGCCAAGAGCGGCTACGGCCTGGACACGAAAAGCGAATTGGGGACGCTCCGCTTGCTGCGCGAGTTGCACCAGGAGCAGCCGCTCGACATCCACCCCACGTTTCTGGGCGCGCACGTCGTGCCCCCGGAGTTTCGCGGCCGCGCCGATGCCTACGTCGAATTCCTCGTCCAAAAGCTGATTCCCAGCGTGGCCTTTGCAGGGCTGGCCGAGTTCTGCGATGTTTTTTGCGATCGCGGCGCATTCGGCGTGGCCCAGGCGCGGCGCGTCTTGCTAGCCGGACGCGCATGCGGCCTGGTGCCTCGGCTGCACGCCGAACAGCTTGCCCGGACTGGCGCCGCGCGCCTTGCAGTCGAGGTCGAAGCCGCGAGCGCGGACCATCTCGTGAAAATCAATCCTGCCGGCATCCGCGCGCTGGCTTCGTCAAACGTCGTGGCCACGTTGCTGCCGGGATGCTCCTTTCATTTGGGTCTCGCGGAGTATGCCCCGGCCCGAAAACTGCTGACGGCAGGCGCCGTGGTCGCCCTGGCTTCGGACTATAATCCCGGCACCAGCCCCACGCTGAGCCTGCCGATGGTGATGTCGCTGGCGTGCTCTCAAATGCGCATGACTCCGGCCGAGGCGATTGCGGCGGCGACGATTAACGCGGCCTATTCGCTGCGGCGTCACGACCACATCGGCTCCATCGAAGTTGGCAAATACGCGGACCTGGCCATCTTCGATGTGGAGGACTACCGCGAAATACCGTACTATTTTGGTGTTAACCACTGCGTGACGACTATCAAGCGCGGCGAAATCGTGTACTCCCGCGAAGGAACCTGACCGGAGCAGTTCCCCAGGGTCTCATGAAACGCCTGATCGAATGTGTGCCAAATTTCTCCGAAGGGCGCGACGCATCGAAAGTGGATGCGCTGGTCGAGGCGATGCGCGGCGTGCCGGGCGTCCTGGTGCTGGACCGGGAAAGCGACGCCGATCACAACCGCTCGGTGATTACGCTGGCGGGCGAACCGGAAGCTGTGGCCGAAGCGGCGCTTCGCGGAGTGGGCGCGGCGGCCAAGTTGATTGACTTGACGCGGCACACCGGCGCGCATCCGCGAATCGGCGCGACCGACGTGGTGCCGTTCATTCCCATCGAGGGCTGTACGATCGAGGATTGCGTGGCGCTGGCCCGGCGCGTGGGCCGCGAAATCTGGGAGCGCTATCGCATCCCGGTCTATTTTTACGAAGCGGCGGCAACGCGCCCCGAGCGCGTGAACCTTGAAAATATCCGCAAGGGGCAATTCGAGGGCTTGCGGGAAGCCGCGCTGCGCGATCCGGACCGCGCGCCGGACATTGGCGAACCCCGGCTGCACCCCACCGCGGGCGCCATAGCTGTGGGCGCGCGAAAATTCCTGATCGCCTACAACATCAATCTGGATACGCACGACGTTTCCACCGCAAAACAAATCGCGAAAGCGATCCGGTTTTCAAGCGGGGGACTGCGCTACGTGAAAGCGATGGGCGTGGACTTGCAGGCTCGCTCCCTGGCGCAAGTCTCCATCAACCTCACCGATTTCGAACAGACTCCGCTGCACCGCGTGTTCGAAATGGTCAAGCGCGAAGCCGAGCGGCACGGTTGCGCGGTCGTGGGAAGCGAGATTGTCGGCCTGCTTCCCCGCAAGGCCATCGAGCTGACGGCTGAGTTTTATCTGCAACTCGAGAATTTTTCTCCGGCGTTGGTGCTCGAAAACCGCTTGTCGTCCGCACTGGAAGGTGCGCCGGTCCAAGCGGCCGGCCAGGGGAGGCTTGCAGGGCTGGCGCAGCCATTTCTGGACGTCGTCTCCGCGCCCACGGCAACTCCGGGCGGCGGGTCCGTGGCCGCGCTCGCGGGAGCACTGGCCGCGAGCCTCGGGGAAATGGTGGCGGGCCTCTCGCTCAAGAAAAAATCGCAGGCGGCGTTTGCCGAAGACTTGAGCGCCTCGGTTTCGGCCATGCGTGAAGCGGCCCGCAAGCTGGCCGCGGCAATCGACCGTGACGCACACTCGTATGAAGCGGTCATGGCGGCGCTTAAGCTGCCGAAGCAGAGCGCCGAAGAACGGACCTCGCGCGACGCCGCGATTCAGGCCGCGACCCGGCATGCCGCCGAGGTGCCCATGGAAACGGCCCTCGCCGCCGCTGAAGTTTTTGAAAAGTTGGCGCAACTCGAAGCCTTTGCCGCGCCATCTATGCTCTCAGACTTGCATGTGGGTCGCCTGATGGCGGCGGCGGCCGCGCGAGGCGCTCTGGAAAATGTGGCGATCAACCTTGCATCTATCAACGATCCGGCATACGTTTTAGAGATGAAGTCCCGCGCGGCGGCTGTCGAAGCGCGGTTGGCGGCGAGCCCTGTAACGGCAGGGAACTGATCTCTCCCGGAATCGGACGGTACGCCGCAAAGCAGTCGGACGGGCTGAACTTGTTTACCCTGAGTTTCGAAGGGGAGCCCGCAGGAATCGGGTGCGGGCTCTACTTGGAGCCCGCAGGAATAACGAATGAGGAGACACGTGAACATTAAAAGAGTTCTTTCGCTCGCAATTCTTATCGTCTTGGCATGCGCCTGGCCCGGAACGTCTCGCGCCGGGAGTGTTGGTTCCGACATCCTCGGCCTGTTTCCCAAGGATACGGGCGAACTGGCGTACGCCGATCTGAAGCAGGCCCGCCAATTCTCCTGGTTTGCTCAGCTCAAGGAGCAACTGCTGCCTCCGAAGTTCCGCGAGTTCGAACAATTCCTTACCTCGGCCGGAATCGACCCGAACACTCAGGTCACCGAATTGGTCTGGGCGCTGGTGCCGGGCAATGCAACCGCCGACACCGGCGGCGGCTCCGTTCCCACCAGCGACCAGATTGTGGGGATCGCGCTCGGGCAGTTTCAGCCTTCTTCCGCGGAGACCTATTTCACGTCCAGGAAGATTCCGATCGTCAAGATCCGGACCTTCTCGCTGTTCGCGTTTGGCGGGGGCAGCGGGCCCAACGACCTGTTTTTCTTCTTCATCGATTCGAACACGGCGGCGTTTGGCCAGCGGCAGCAGCTTGAAAAACTAATCGGCGTGCGGTACGGCGAAACGCAGGGTCTGTACTCGAACACCGACATGGCTTCCCTGGTGGACGGGGCAAACGGCAGCGGAACGGTTTGGGCCGTGCTCAACCCGTCCTACACACGCCTGGCGATGCACCAGCTCGTGCCGGAGACCTCGCAATTTCCCGCCGCCGCGCAACTCACCTCCAAGCTCAAGGCGATGACCATCAGCGTCAAGGGAGGCAGCGGAGTCGACGCGAAGTTTGAAGCCGTTTGCGGCTCGCCGGATGACGCCAACACTTTTGCTGCTTTGCTGCAGGCGGGAATCATGTACCGGAAGTATCAGACCGGAAACACCAATCCGGAGTTGGGACAATTGCTCGACAGCACGCAGATCACGCCGGCCGGCGATAGACTCGATCTGAAGCTCTCGCTCACCGACGCTCAGATGCTTTCGCTGATCCGCAGGAATACGTTCGCCATGACGATGTAGTGGGACTGCTCATTGCCCGTGAGCCGCCTGTTTGCCGGCTGGATGATCAGAGCTTGGGTTGGAGGAATTTCACCAGCGTCGTGCGCGCGGCGCCCTTTTCCGTGTTGAATATTACCCGGTCCACGCGAGAAAGCAATTCCAGGCCATTCACTTCGCTGGCTCCGCTGGCCTGCGCGCCGGGAAGCGCAAAACTCTCCAGGCCGGCCGCCGGCGCCAACCGCCCATGATGGAGGATGGAAATCTCGATGCGGTTTGGAAACGTGTCGAGCGTGACGTCCAGCCCTCCGTCGGCGTCCGTGAGTTGCGAGAGGGCTTCCCGGCAAACGTCTTCGCAGGCTATGGCGAAATTTTCGCAACTCTCCGACTCGAGGCCCGCGAGCGAAGCCTGATAATGCACAGCGGCGCGTACGGCGGCGATCAGGCGTGGGTCCCGGTCCAGATGAAATACGACGCGTGTCGGCTCATCCGTCATATGTTTCCGCCACGCTAATGTCGCATGCTTCCCGGCACTCGGGACAGTAGTATTTGCCGTCCACGCAGAGCCGGATGCCCTCAAGTCCCTGGCAATAGCAGCAGTAGCGGTCGCATCCGCATTCGCTCTCCGGCTTATCGCACAGTGTGCACAGGACTGTCGGTTGCATTTCTTTTCCTCGTCATCGCGGCCAGCACGGGCGCGGGCTCTACTTGGAGCCCGGCAAGAACTCGAAAGAAACCGGCTCGCGAAGCACCCTGCAAAGACTATAGGCCAGTCCCGCTCGCCGGAACAAGCCATACGTGTCGTCCTGCGCAATACCTGCGCGGAGTCTTCTCAGAAGTTCCCTTGCCCGGGGGTGTACGGACTGCTCAGATAAGTCTTGGATTGCGCCTCGTTCTTCAGGGGAACCAGCTTGTCAGGATCGATCCGCACCATGGCATAAGTGATGTGATCGTCGATTCTGGTAAACCAGTGCCCGGTCCCCGCCGGAATGACGATCATGTCGCCGGCCTTGAGTTCGTGGGTCTGCGGGTTCTTGATTGACGCGGCGTTGTAGCCGGGACCATTTTGTTCGCGGACGGTCTTCAGCGTATTCGGTCTCGCCTTGGCATCCACCAGGTCCGGGCCTGTCAGGAGCGTCGCGGAGCCTTCGATGATGTAATAGACCTCGCTGATCTGCTCGTGCTCGGCAACCGCCTCGCCACTGCTCGAGGCCGGGTCCAGCTTGCCGCGGTAGACTAGGCCGATGCCTACTTGCGCCCTCCCCAGATCCACGGAGCGAACTTGCTGGTCGACGAGTTTGTTCTCGATAGCCCGCTTCGTATAGGCATCCAGCTCGCTCTTGGGGATATACGAAGCCGAGCAGTGATTGCACGTGGGCTTCGGTCCCTGCGCATAGAGTGGAAATACGACGGTGATAATGCTCAGAACAACGATTTGCAGAGTGATTTTCCGCTTGTGCATTTGACTTGGCTCCTTCGAGGATGTCCTCAAGCTGCTTCGGATCAGGCTGATCTTGTCCATTCGTAAACGGCAATTTCCATGGCAGCTCCCAATGGCCCCACACTTTACACCCAGCGAGGAATTCCATCGCACTATTTTCTGTGTGGCTGGGCGCAGGTCCGCGGGACAGTGCTGAAATCCACGCGTTGGCGAGGGCAGGTGGTCCGGGCTTTGAATGATTTTGAAGTGGCGGGTGCCCCAGTCTTCGATTTTTGAAGGCTGGGGCTTTTGACTTGATTCTCACGGACTGGGTCAACGCATGGGATCGATGCGGACCAAGCCGGTGTCCTTACTCGCGTAGAACGAAAAACTGCTCCAGGGCCAATCCTCGCAATGGGAGACGCGACCGTGCCCGCAACGGCGTGTCGGTCCTTTGGGCATGAGCAAAAGCCCCGCCCTTGTCCGCAGGAGCGAACAAGAACGGGGCACCCGCAAACCCGCACTGTTAACCCGGCGTTGACCTACGGGAGTGGTATCATGCCGTCATGATGCGTCGCCCAGCGAAAACGAAAGGCCGGGCCACCCGCCTGGAGCGAGATGGCGGCTTTGCTACCCAAGACGCCGAGAAGATAGCCGGACGCACCCGCGCAGAGAAAATCAAGAATTCGTAAGGTAGACTTGCAAGGTGTCCGTTTAGGATGTTGGCGAATGCGGCGGCGTGAGCGGGTTTCTCGTTCTATGCCACCATTTGCCTGGATTCCAAAAGAAGAAGAGTGGTATCAAAATACGCGTGGAGGACCTGCCATGAAATCTCGCCAACTGGGAAAGAGCCATCTTACCGTGCCTGCCATGGGGCTGGGATGTATGGGAATGTCGGAGTTCTACGGTTCGCGCGACGATCGGGAGTCCATCGCCACGATCCACCGCGCATTGGAACTCGGCATCACTTTTCTCGATACCGCCGACGTGTATGGCCCGTTCTTGAATGAAGAACTCGTGGGGAAGGCGATCCGCGGCCGCCGCGAGCAGGTCGTGCTGGCCACCAAGTTCGGCATTGTTCGCGATCCCAGCAATCCGCAATTTAGAGGGATCAGCGGAAAGCCGGAGTATGTGCGCAAGGCTTGCGAAGACAGCCTGCGCCGCCTGGGAGTCGAAACCATTGATCTTTATTACCAGCACCGCGTGGACCCGGCTACTCCGATCGAAGAAACTGTGGGCGCGATGGCGCAGTTGGTGAAGCAGGGCAAGGTCCGTTATCTCGGGCTATCCGAAGCCGGCCCGCAGACGTTGCGGCGCGCGGTCCAGGTGCATCCCATTGCCGCTCTGCAGAGCGAATACTCGTTGTGGAGCCGTGATCCGGAAGACCAGATTCTCGCCGCCTGCCGAGAACTGGGAATTGGATTCGTGGCCTACAGCCCTTTGGGACGCGGTTTCCTCACTGGGCAGATCAAAAAGTTCGAGGACCTGTCCGCGGACGACTACCGGCGATTCTCCCCTCGTTTTCAGGGCGAGAATTTTCAGAAGAACCTGGACCTGGTGCGCCGCGTCGAGGAGATGGCCCGAGAGAAGGGCTGCCAGCCCTCGCAACTCGCGCTGGCCTGGGTGCTCGCGCAGGGAGACGACATCGTGCCGATCCCGGGCACCAAACGGCGCAAGTACCTGGAGGAGAATGCCGCCGCTCTGGATATCACATTGACACCCGACGATCTGCGGCAGATTAGCACAGCAATACCTCAGGGCGCTGCCGCGGGCCAGCGCTACCCGCAAGAGATGATGAAGAGCGTAGGTCGCTAAGCAAGCCCGATTCCGATCTGCGCGCGAACACCAGTTATCAGGCATGCCTGGGGAACCGTCGAGGAGAAATATGAAGGTTTACGAAGTCCGGCAATTTGGGATTGAAAATTTGGCGCTGGCCGAGCGCGCCGAGCCGCAACCCGGCGCGCACGAAGTCGTAGTCAAATTCCACGCGGCGTCTTTGAATTACCGCGACGTGATGTTTGTTCGAGGTGTGTACAACCCGAAAGCGCGATTGCCCGCCGTGCCGTTTTCAGACGGGGCGGGTGAAGTCGTTGCCGCCGGAGCAAACGTGAAGAAGTGGAAAGTTGGCGATCGCGTGTGTCCTATTTTCACGCAAGCCTGGCTGGAGGGCCCGCTTTCTGTCGAGAAGCGGCGCACCACGCTCGGCGCCGGAGATTTGGACGGAGTTCTCCGCGAGTACAGCGCGTTTGACGAAAGCGGCTTGGTTGCAATCCCCGGACATCTTACGTACGAGGAGGCCGCCACGCTCCCATGCGCGGCGGTCACGGCGTGGAATGCGCTGGTCGTTTCCGGAAAGTTGAAGGCGGGCGATAGCGTGTTGACGCTGGGCACGGGCGGCGTTTCGATTTTTGCTCTTCAGTTCGCCAAAATGCACGGCGCGCGCGTGATCGCCACTTCCAGCAGCGACCAGAAGCTCGCAAAAGCCAAAGAGCTGGGCGCGGACGAAATCATCAATTACAACAAGACTCCGGCCTGGGACAAGGAAGTCTTGCGCCTGACGAACAAAGTGGGAGTTGACCATGTCGTGGAAGTCGGCGGCGCAGGAACTTTATCGAGATCCTTAAACGCTGTGCGCATTGGCGGTCACGTGGCGGTGATCGGCGTTTTGGCGGGCGCCGGCGAGTTCGACCCGAGAAGCGTATTGATGAAAGCCGTGCGGATGCAAGGCATTCTCGTGGGTTCGCGCCGCATGTTTGAAGAGATGAACAGCGCCATCGAAGGTAACCGGCTGAAGCCGGTGATTGACAAGACGTTTGCGTTCCACGAAGCGCCTGAAGCCTTGCGATACATGGAAAGCCGCTCGCATTTCGGCAAAATCGTCGTCAGATTTTGAAGCGTTTAGTAGCACAGACTTCACAGGCTGCGGAAAAACTCAGAATGTTCCGTCTCTGTGGTCTCTGTGCCCTCTGTGTTGAAATCCGAAAAGCGCAACACAGAGTGCACAGAGGTTCACAGAGAACCACAGAGAAGCTCGCCCTGGAGGCCCAGGAACCGCTTCCTATTCCCGATCGAAGATAGATTCCTCTCCCACAGGGCGGGATCGAAATGACAAGGCCGGGCACTTTTTCCGCAAGCTGCTCAGTCTGTGTGGTTTTAGTTTGCTGAACGCAGCGCAAAACCAAAACCGCACACATTGAAGTCGAAGATCCCGACCCTGTCGGGGCCTGTGCCACTGGAATTGCTACGAAGTTTTTGCAAGAAATTCGGGTTACGGCGGTGCCTGCCAATTTATTCCGTTGACAGGTCCTTACCGCAGGAGGTATACCCAAGCGAAACCATTCTTGGGGGTTTTCATATGGCAGGCAATGAATCAGCGGACCCCGGCATCTCGAATCAAGTGAAGATCTCGAGACGGGACATCATCAAGGGTGTCATCGCCGCGGGGGCGGTGTCATCGACGAGCTATCTGTTTCGCGGTTCCACACTGTTGGCCCAGGCGTCGGCGCCGGGCTCGGTGGAGCGGCTGATCACGCTCAATGTCAACGGCCAGCAGCGGCGCGTCGACGTCATGAAGCAGGAGACGTTGGCGATGACGCTCCGGTACAAGCTGGGCCTCACGGGCACGAAGATCGGCTGCGACCAGGCGGAATGCGGGGCCTGCACCGTGCTCATGGACGACGTTCCGTACTACTCCTGCTCGGTGTTCACGCACACCGTGCGGGACAAGAAGATCGTGACGATTGAGGGACTGGCCGGCGCCGATGGCAAGCTGCACCCGGTGCAGCAGGGCGTCGTCGAGGAACAGGGATTCCAGTGCGCATTCTGCATGCCGGGTTTCGTGATGTCCGCGGTGGGATTTCTGAAGACCAATCCCAACCCCACGCGCGCCGAGCTGGCGCACGGCATTTCCGGCAACCTGTGCCGCTGCCAGGACTACGATAAGATCCTCACCGCGCTGATGCGCGGCGCTGAGCACATGAGGAAGGCGTAACCATGACTACTAAACCGACCACCGCCAATTACAAGCTGATCGGCAAGAACTACACGACCCCTGAAATCGTCGCGAAAGTGACCGGAAAGGCGAAATACGCCGAGGATTTTCGCGCCGATGGCATGCTGTTCTGCAAGCTGGCGCTAAGCCCCATGCCTCATGCCAGGGTCCGAAGCATTGACATGCGCGCGGCGCTGGCCATGCCCGGAGTCAAGGCAATTCTCACCATGGACGAACTGCCTGCTCCAGCCGATAGCATCACCGACAACGGGACTGTGATTCTGGCAAACCCCAAGGGATTTCGTGCGCTGACGATGGAGCCGTTGTTTCAAGGCCAGCCGATTCTTGCCGTGGCCGCGGTGGATGAGTTGACGGCCGCAGATGCCATTGAAAAAATTAAGATTGACCTTGAACCTCTGCCGTTCGTCGTTGATCCTCTGGCAAGCCTGCGGCCCGGTGGCCCGAACGCCAGACTGGATGGGAACGTCTGGGTGCGTGTGCCGCCGCCTCCTTCGCAAGCCGGCCGCCCGGCAGCTGTGACGCCGCCCGAACTCCAGACACTCAAGTGGACCCGTGAGGATTTCGAGGATGCCAAGCAGGGTCGCCTGCCGATGGGCAAGCCGACGGAGCAATGGTCGGTCGGCGATGTGGATGCCGGGTTGAAAAATGCCGCGCTGGTCCTGGACGAAACATTCGTTACGCCGAACACAAGCCACCAGTGCATGGAAACTCGCACCGCCATGGCCTACTGGCAAAATGGCAAGGTTTTCGTGCACACCGGCACGCAGAGCACCTCGCAGACGGTTCCCGCGATTGCGCGTTGGCTGGGGATAGACCCCAGTAACGTCGTATTCATCAGCGAATACACCGGTGGCGGGTTTGGCAGCAAGATCACCGGGGACATCACTCTGGTGATTCCCGCGCTGCTTTCGAAAAAAACAGGCGCCCCGGTCATGATGCGTATCAGCCGCGAGGAAGAACACTACATTGGCCGCGGGCGTCCCAGCCTGCTCGGCCGGATGAAAGTTGGATTCTCCAAGGAAGGCCGGATTACGGCTCTCGACATGTACGTGGTCTGCGACAACGGCCCATACGACATGGTGGGCGATTCTTTCTCCGCCGGACGCATTGTCTCTGTTTTGTATCAGCCGCAAGCCATGCGCTGGCGTTCGGTGACCGTCCTGACGAACACCCCGCCTCGGACGTCTCAGAGCTCGCCCGGCGGAATGCAGGGAATCGCGATCATGGAACCGGTCCTCGCGAAGGCCGCGCGCAAGCTTGGGCTTGATCAGGTAGCCGTCCGGCGTATCAACGCCCCCGAGGGTAAGGCCCCGTTCGGACCGCTGGTAGCGGGCAAGCAGGCCTATGCCACCAGCGCCTTCATCAAGGAGGCGCTCGACCGTGGCGCCGAACAATTCAAATGGAATGAAAGAAAACTGCTCACCGGCAAGCGGAATGGTTCGAAAGTGCGTGGCGTCGGGGTAGCGATCAGTACCTATTCCGGTGGGACGACGGGTTTTGACGGGCTGTTCGTTATCAAACCCGATGGCAAGATCTATATCCAATCGGGAGTTGGCAATCTGGGAACCGAGTCCTGGACCGACGTGCATCGCGTGGTCGCCGAACTGCTTGGCGTGCCGTGGGAAAAATGCGAAATTGCATGGGGCAACACAGCGAAGAACCTGCCCTGGACTTGCCCTTCTGGCGGGAGCCAGACAACCCATGCCATGACGCGCGCCGCGCATGCGGTGACGATGGACGCCAGAAAGAAGCTGCAAGAGATTGCGGCCAAAGACCTTGGCGGCAAGCCCGAGGATTACGAGGTTGCCAACGAACGCGTCTTCCGGAAGGGCGGAGGCGCCGGTATGACCCTGGCGCGCGCCGCTCAGCGCGCGGTCCAGCTCGGGGGCGTCTACGATGGCCACGAACTGCCCAAGGATATAAACAAATTTACAGTGGTCTCGGCCACAGCTCTATCTGGTCAAGGATTGCTGGCGGTTGCGCGTGATACTTACCCGCATGACGGCAACACATTCTCCTTCGTGGCCTCGTTTGCCGAAGTCGAAGTGGATGTGGAAACAGGCCAATATCACATCTTGGATTATCTCGCTTACGCCGATGTCGGCACAGTGCTCCATCCCAAGGCCTTGGGCGGGCAGATTCTAGGACGGTCCATTCTAGGCATTGGTCACACGCTCGGGCAGAAGTGGGTCTACGACCAGCACTACGGCTTGCCCGTGGCCAAGCGTTTCTACCATACCAAGCCGCCGACGATTTTGGATATACCGGACAAGATGGCATGGGGAGCTGTCGAGATTCCAGACCCGGAAACGCCCATCGGCGCGCGCGGCGTTGGCGAGCCGCCTGTGGGCGGCGGATGCGCCGCCATCCTGAACGCGCTCTCGGACGCTCTGGGTGACGAGATCTTCCGGCGAGCGCCGGTAACTTCCGATGTCATCTTAGCTGCTCTGGAGGCCGGCAGGCCGGTCCAGGATCCGCTGCGATCTAACATTTAACTCCCTCCGCGAGGGAAACATAGAGCAAGCCGCGACCCGGGTGGCGCGGCCGTAGGAGATGAGGAGAACGGAATATGGCTGTCATTCATGACGTAATACCAGCGTTCGAACTCTTTCAGCCGATGACCGTTGATGATGCGCTCGTCTTGCAGTCTCGGTATGGTGCCAAGGCTTGGGTGCTGGCCGGCGGGCTGGACAGCTTCGACTGGTTCAAAGATCGGATCAAGCGGCCCGAAGTGGTCATTGATCTGAGCCAAATCAAAGAGTTGCGCGGCGTTCGCACCGTGAGCGATGGGATCGAGATTGGCGCCATGACCACACTCACCGAAGTGGTGCGCCATCCCATGATTCGTGAGAAGTACGGCATCCTGCCGAAGGCTGCCGAGTTGGCCGCCTCCCCGCAGATTCGCAACCAGGGGACTCTTGGCGGAAACGTTTCCCAGGATGCGCGGTGCTGGTATTACCGCGGCGGCTGGCCGTGCTATCGCGCCGGCGGCAACATCTGCTACGCGGATACGCCGTCGGGCCTGAACCGCGAGCATGCCATTCTGGACGCCGACCGGTGCGTTGCCGTCAATCCGTCAGACACGGCGCCGGCCCTGATCGCGCTCGACGCTAAAATGGTTGTCCGCACACCGCGGGGTGAAAAAGTGGTCAATGCCGAGGACTATTTCATCGGTCCCGGAATTGATATTACCCGCATGACGATCTTGCAGCCTGGCGATCTTCTCACCGCCATTCGAATCCCGTCCACCTGGGCCGGAGCGAAATTCTATTTCGAAAAGGTGCGCGATCGAAACGTCTGGGACTTTGCGCTGGTGAACGTGGCATCAGCGATGGTGGCCTCCGGGAACACGATCGAGCGAATTCGGCTGGTCGTGAACGGCGTGGCCGCTCATCCGGTTCGGTTGACGGCGGTCGAAGCAGCCGTGGCCGGAAAGCCGCGCAACGAGGAAACCGCGGAGCTGGCCGCGGAACTCGCTGTACGGGGGGCCAAGCCTTTGCAACATAACGGTTACAAGGTGCCGCTCATGAGGAATCTTGTGAAGCGCGCGATCCGTGGAGTGGTCGGAGAGGAGGCCGCTTGAACCTCATAGAGTGGGCACAAAGTCCGTGGGGGCAGCAAGTCCCAGTTCATATTGGCTGGAGCCTTTTGTGGGTGTCCGCCATCGGCGGTTTGTTGTTCCTGATCGGCCATGCCATATATGTAGCGTACTGGGCGAAACCCGCCCACGCGCATTCGAATGCGTCCGCGGCTGCCGCCTCCGGCGTCGCCGCCCAGGTTCCCGAGCGTGTCGCCAGACACTCGCTAGGCGCTCGACTCTTCCACTTGATCATGGCGATCTCCATGTTCGCGCTGCTCCTGACCGCGTTCCTTCCGAAAGTGGGTGTCAGGTTCCCCTGGGTCACTTACCATTGGATCGCGGGGATCGTCCTGACCATCTCCATCGTTTATCACATCATCCACGCAATCTTCTGGCTGGATTTTTGGTCCATCTGGCCTGACGAAGAGGATCGAGAGGATGCGGTGAGAAGATTCCGGCGCGCCCTGGGGCAATCGGCTCCAGCGCCGAGAAAGTTCGCCAAATATCCTCTGGAGAACAAGCTCTATCACACCATCGTGATGTTGGCGGGGCTCGCAGTAGTAGTGACGGGCGTCTTTATGATGAAGCGTGTGCAAACGCCCTTCTTTATTCGGAATCCGTACCTTTTCGGCGACATGACCTGGGGCTGGATGTACGTGTTGCATGGGCTGGCGGGCATCGGGTTTGTCGGGTTGGTCACGGTACACGTCTACTTCGCGATCAGGCCCGAAAAACTTTTCATCACAAAGTCCATGATCTTTGGCTGGATCACCCGCGAGCAATACCTGGAACACCACGATCCTCAACGCTGGCCGGTCAGCGAAGAGGCTTCCGAGGCCGGGCCATCCAAGTCAACGAAAGTTCCGGCCTAGACGATGCCTGACGAAATAACCGCTCATTGCACCGCCATCGAGGAATGCTACGAGTTCATGCTCGCCTACGCCGGCCAGGGACTTAATGGCGACGAAGGCAGCGGGTCGAGTGCGCAGGCGCGCGACTTCCTGAATCGCGCCGCCGAGGCGCTTACCGGCCTGGCCGCGTCTTATGTGGCGGCGGTGAAACACCGGAACCTGCAACCGGCCGAACCCTACCACGCATTTCTCGCTGTGCTGGACAGGGACGCGCGCGACTCTCTCGCCGCCATCCAGCTTGTTCTGGCCCAGACTACCCTCAGCTCTCAGTTGATTGATAACCTGAATGCTTCGATCCATGTCCGCGCGCTGCTCACCGACCTGTTTCTCATAGATGAGATTTTGAAGCCGCAACGGGTGCAGGCTAAACCGGTGATTACGGACTAGGTGGAAACAGAACGGGATATGCCAGTTGCGATAGGGCTTTTCTTCCTGTCCCTGCCAATAACTCCATCAGAGTCAAAAGACACACTGCAAACGGCAACGAGAAAGCCGGAGTGGCTGCTGTCCGCATTTTTTTGATTCGCCTTCAACTGTTTGAACGGGTACGACCTTCTTGATATGGACAAGGGAAGGGAAGTCTGAAACGAAAATCCTGTCGTGGATGTGATAAAGTTTCGCGCGGTTATGCAGCCACTTTGTTTGGTGGTGACTCAGTTTGAAAAGAAGCGTGCCCTCTCCGTCCCGAAGAACGCGGGACGGAGAGGCCTCTACAAAACCGTCATCTGTTTGAGGCAGTTGATTTTGTAGAGGCCGCCCGCTTTTTGGGCGGGCAGCTGTTCGTTTCCTCCAGTTGCAAACTGAGTCACTGCACTTTGTTTCCAAGGCTTCTCGCCGTAAGCATCGAAGCGCGGAATTGTGCGCCTCATGATGCGAACCCTTATGCGAGTTTTTCCGTGGGAACGATATTCTGACTTGAGAAAGAGGAATTTGCGGGGGAGCCTGTAACGGCCCGCGGGTTCTTGCGGAGGTCCTCGATGCGCCAGCAACGCTGGGCACAAATCATTCCGGTTGCCACAACCATGTTTGCCATCTCGTTTATCAACCGGGCGAATGTGTCTCAGGCGTTGCCTACGATGAGTAAGGACCTGCACATGAACGACTTGCAGGCCGGAACCATCGCGGGAATTTTTTATTGGGGCTACCTGGTGCTTCAGGTTCCCGGTGGATATTTGGCGTCCCGCTGGAGCACCAAATGGTTCGTTGGCATCCTGCTTGTCTTGTGGGGAAGCGCCGCGGTGGGTTGCGGTTTGGTTCGAACTTGGCAAGAACTGTGGGTCATGCGGCTGATTCTGGGCGTCGCCGAGGGCGGAATGTACCCGGCGATGATTATCCTGCTGTCGCATTGGTTCCCGCGCAAAGAGCGGGCGAGCGCCTACGCCTGGTTTACCATGGCCGTTCCTCTTTCTCTGGCTGTGTCAGCCCCGATGTCCGGGTTTCTGCTGGACCACTGGAATTGGCGTGTCATGTTGGTGGTCGAAGGGGCCATGCCGTTGTTGTGGTTCTTTGTCTGGATGGCGCGAATCCATGACTATCCCCGTCAGGCCCCCTGGATTTCTTCCGACGAGCGCGAATACCTGGAAGCCGAGTTTCAGCATGATGTCGCGGCTCGAGAACCGGCGAGCCGCGAATATTATTTTCGGGCGCTGCTGTCTCCGCAGGTGTTTTTGTTAAGCACAATCAAGATCCTCATGCTCAGCGGACAACTGGGATATCTATTTTGGCTGCCCAGCGCCATCGAGAAGGCGAAAAGTACGACCCACCTGGTTGCGGGAATTCTATATATGATTCCGTTCATCGTGGGTTCTGTTTCCATGGTGCTCATTTCGTCGCGTTCGGATAAAACGCGGGAACGGCGGGGCCACGTAGCCATGCCGATGGTTTTGGGCGGATTGGCTCTTCTCGGCGGCGTTCTCACCAGCGAGAGCTACCCGATATTCTCCTTCGCATTGGTGTGCCTGGCCGCGGTGGGAGCGTTCGCGCCGCTGGCGACGTTCTGGGCAATTCCGACCGAAATGTTTTCCCGAAAAATGGCGGGATCCGTCGTGGGCTTCATCAACGGCATCGGAAATTTGGGGGGCTATTTCGGTCCTTTGTTGGTGGGCTATCTGAGCAAGCGCACAGGGAGTTTTTCATATGGTTTCGGTATGCTCGGCGCATTCATGCTGCTCGGCGCCGTCCTATGCTTTGGATTAACACACCGCCCACAGGTCGCACCAGTTGCCGATGCTTTGGCTCGGAAGGATTAACACCCGGTCGTTTGCTAACTGAAAACTAGAACTTGTCTCATAAATCCCCTCAGGCGTAGTGTGCTTTACGCTTCAGGGGCTAAAGCCCAGTTTTTCTTGGCGTTTTGATGTCGCGGCTGAAGCCGCGACCCACAAAGCCTATTTATGAGATAGCTTGTAGTGTTGCGTCCCGAAAATAGCTCGCGATTCTGGGTTGTGGGTCAGGGCTTCAGCCCTGACATGAGTGACTGTAAGGAAAAGGGCTTTAGCCCCTGAAGCTCATGTGAAGTATTTGCATGTATTTGTGTGACAGAGCACTAAATGACGCCGGAGCGTTTCAAGTCGGCCAGCTCGGCGGCTGAAAGGCCAAGCCAGTCGCCATAAATCTCGTTGTTATGCTCTCCCAGCGTGGGACATGGCGCCGCTGGCACGGTGGGTGCGCCGTGCAGACGCAGCGGCGAGCCCGGCATCACAACGCGGCCAAGTTCGCGGTGGTCGATCCATTCGAGCATGCCGCGCTCGTGCATGTGCCGATCCTCGATCACTTCGAGTAAGGTGCGCACGGGCGCGCACGGGATGCGGTGGCGTTTGGCGATTTCCAGAATTTCATTCTTGCCGAGGCTCATGGTCCACTGTTGAACGATGGCGTCGGTTTCGGCCATGTTTTGGACCCTCATGGCGTTGTCTATAAAACGTGGATCGTTTTTCAGGTCTTCCCGGCCCATCGCTTCGAGAAGCTGGGGCCAGTGGCTTGCGACCACGCAGGCTAATGCGACGTGGCCATCCTTCGCCGGATAGACATTGTAGGGAGAGATGGCCAAGCCGCCGTGGTGATTGCCGGAGCGCGGCGCCGGTTTGGCGCCCGTGTTGTATTGCATGCCGAGGTTCGAAGCGAGCGCTGGGTAGACAGCCTCCTGCATGGACACCTCGACGAGCCGCCCGATGCCGACGCGCTCGCGTTCGTAAAGGGCGGTGAGGATCGCGGCGTAGAGGTGAATGCCGCCTAGAAAATCGGCAACGGCGATGCCGGCTTTCAGCGGCGGGCCGTCCGGGAAGCCAGTGACGCTCATCACTCCGGAGGCCGCCTGTATCGTCACATCCATGGCCAGATTGTCGCGGTCCGGTCCAGACAGGCCGTAGCCCGTGCCCGAGGCATAGATCAGCCGGGGATTGACCTCGTGCAGCACGGAGAAGCCCACGCCGAGATTATCCAGGACGCCCGGGGCGAAGTTTTCGAGCAGGATGTCGGCGCGTTTCGCCATTTCCTTTAACAATTCACGGCCACGCTCGGCCTTGAGGTTGAGCGTGACGCCGCGCTTGTTCGCATTCAGCATGGCCAGCGGGAGCAAGCCGCCCTTGCCGGCCGCGCCGCGAGTCCGCGCCGGCTCGCCCGCCGTTGGCTCGACCTTGATCACATTGGCGCCGGCCTTGGCGAGAAGAAATCCCGCATAGGGACCCATATAGATCTGGCCCATATCTATTACGGTCACGCCCGCAAGGGGAGTGCCGGGGTTAACTGGAGATGGCATAGGGGCAGTTCATCCTAATTCGAATTGTGAAGCAAAACGCTCTCTCGATTTTCCGCGTGTTTAGTCCGCATTTATTACAAAATATCCACGATCTGGCAGCAGCACTACCACTGAATGAACGCTTCCTGCAAGGTGTTGTGGCGCCGGCGTCTCGCCGGCGGTTTCTGCGGCCCTTCGCACGGCGCAAAAACGCCGGCGAGACGCCGGCGCCACGAAGAGCCAGCCTGCCGCAGCAAGAT
>JBGOZP010000039.1:0-16982 GCA_041480265.1 Terriglobia bacterium
CGGGGGCCTGCCCGCCCTTTTTTTTCGCCCCGCGCTCGCCCGGGCGTTTTGGGTTTGTCCGTCCGCCTGAAAACCCCCCCGCCGCCACGCCGGCGCTACGAAAAGCCTGTGTTCAGCGGCCACATTTGTAGTTTCGGTCCCAGCCACACGCATCTTCGTGAGAAATGCGGGCTCGTACTGAACTCATTTTCCCCCGTTACGCTCAGGCCGGCAAACGCTTGCCTTTGGTTTCCTCGCCGAACGGCACCAGCGCCAACCCGACCAGGAAAGCGAGAGCCGACATGGCCACGGGAATTCCAATCGTCTGAAAGTGGCGGATCCCGGCGCCCACCAGAAACGTGAACCCGGCGGCCGTAAAGCGTCCGAAGTTAGTTATGAATGCGAAGGCGCTGGCGCGGCATTCCGTGCCGTATTGTTCGGGCAGCCAGAAGGAATACACGATGAAATTGGCTCCGCCCAAACCGAGCAGCACGGAGCACACCAGGAACCACGCGATCGCATTGTGCTCCATATAAAAGACGTGGCCGAAAGCCAGCCAGATGGCGGAAAGCATCACGACATAAAATATTCCGAGCGTGGCCCGGCGGCCCAGCCAATCGGCAAGCCGCGGCACGATCAAAGCGCCGAGAACCGTCGTGATTCCGAGAAGCGCTGTTGAATAAGACGCGAGCCGCGCTCCTTCCGCCGCGGTTCGCCCTGTCCTCGCCGCGATAAACGTGATCGCTGTCGGCGCATAGAC
Organism: Terriglobia bacterium; assembly: GCA_041480265.1. GTDB lineage: Bacteria > Acidobacteriota > Terriglobia > Acidiferrales > UBA7541 > Palsa-360. The sequence goes on from JBGOZP010000039.1 coordinate 740, forward strand.
GGACCCGGCCCACAAGCCGCAAAGCGAAACAATCAAATAGATCGAATTTACGATGGTCCGGCGGCGATACTCCGGCGAGAAAAGCTTGAGGAAGGCGCGATGCATCGCCCATTTTCCGCCGAGTTCCTGCACTTTATTTTCCCAGCGCTCCGGTTCGCGGACGTTATTGCGAATCAAGCCGATCAGCAGCGCCGGAGCCCCGCCCAGCGCGAACATATATCTCCATCCATAATGGCTGCCGATGAAAACATTGGCCACCGCGGCAAAGAAAAAGCCGAAGTAGTAGCCCGTGTGCATCAGCGCCGCGCCCATCGTCCGGCGTTCCTCGGGCCAGTCTTCGGAAACCAGCGCGGCCCCGACCGACCACTCTCCTCCGATACCCACGCCCGCCATAAAACGGAAAATCGCCAGGCTCCACACGCCCGTAGCGAACGCGGCCAGCAACGTAAAGAGTGAAAAACAGAAGATGCTGAACATCATCGTGCGCACGCGCCCGAACCGGTCCGCAATCGGTCCCCAGATCAGGGCGGTTCCATACCCAATCATGAAAAGAGCGAAAAACAGTCCGCCATAATAACCGATGTTGGCGGTGGTCGCGGGAATTCCGGAGCGAGGCAACAGTTCGGTCAAGGCTGGAACCAGCACGAGGGAGTAGATGAAGGAGTCCATCCCATCCATGCTCCAGCCGCCCCACGCAGCCCAGAAGCTGCGGACCTGGTTGCGGGTCAGCCGAGGTTTCAGTCTGAGCTTTCCCGCTTCCAGTAAGGACGTCACGCCAATCCCAGAACGGCTGCGGCGTTTTGGTCCAGGATCTTATCAGCATCCGCTGGCTTTAACCCGGAGTCGCGAATGTAGGCGATAGCGCGGTTGTACAGTTCGCCGCCCTCGTAGGGATAGTCCGATCCAAGAACGATCCGGTCGGCCCCCAATGAATCCACGGCCGCTCGTAACGCCGGCGGGTGACCGTGTCCAACGCTGCAATACCACATGCGTTTCGCGGTGATGCTCGGCAGTTCCGGCAGCGGGTGCTCCCACTTGGAGACGTTATCGAGGCGCTGCAGCACCATGGGAATCATCCCGCCCAGATGGGAATTGACAATCTTCAGTTTCGGATAGCGTTGCGGGATGCCCGCTTCGATCAAATGCATGACCGAAACCGTGTCCTCGATCGGCGCGCCAATCGCCCACCTCAGGTGAAACGGATTGATGTAAGGCGAATCCACTCCATTGCCGGACGGGTGGATGTACAGGACCGTGGCGCGGCGATTGATCTCTTCGTAAAAAGGAGTGAAGGCGGGGTCTGCGATAGACCTGCTTCCGATAAAAGTTTCAATCGTGGCGCCCACCATTTTTAATTGTCCGAGCGCGCGGTCCAGCTCCTTGAGCGCTTCGTCCACGTGGGGCAGCGGAATGGCGGCGAAGGCCTTGAATTTCTTGGGCCAGCGGTTCACGACTTCCGCGTACAGGTCGTTGGCTTTTCGCGCGGCATTCACGGCATGCGCTTTGTCATCGAAGTGCGGTCCCTGCGGGCAGATGGACAAGATTTGCATCTCTACCCCGTTGGCCTCCATCAGGGCAAAGCGCTTATCCAGCTCCGCCTGTCCAAGCCCCGCGCCCTTCCCCCGCTGTGTAACGGTGTCTGTATTTCCGTAGCTCTCCATCAAATCCAGGTATTCGTCGGTCCAAACGTGCGCGTGTATGTCAATGCGCATGCCCTTCTTCGCCTGCGCATCCAACTTCGCGCCCAATAGAAGCCCAGCCGCCGTGAGCGATCCCGCGCGTAGCACGTCGCGGCGCGTGAAACCACATCCACATCCCCTCATGCGTTTTCCTCCCAGAGTGGTCCGATGATTCGAGGGTGTTTGGAGATCCCCCGAGGCGCCACGGGTGCGGGCTCTACTTGGAGCCCGCCCGATATATGCCTTTGATGCGCGCTGAGTTTTCAACGCGGATCCGCCGGACATAAGTTCGCCGCCAATTGTACGCCCAAAACCGTCTTCGGAAACTCGAAGATGCGCCCCGAAGAAGCGTGTTTATCGTAAGAGCGTGCCACTCGAAAACCAGTCTAGCGAAAATGGCGCATCTCCGGGATGATTTTATCGGTTCTGGACGGCCGGGTGTATAGTACCGGCTGCTCGGAATCTAAATTCAAGCGTGAATTGAAATGGTAATTCGCCTCGCGATCCTCGACGACTACCAAAGTGCCGCTCTGGCGATGGCCGGCTGGGATAGCCTCCGGCCCGCCGTGGAGGTGCGGGCGTTCCACGACACGCTGGCGAACGAAGATGCCCTAGCCGAACGCCTGCGCCATTTTGAAATCGTGGTGGCGATGCGGGAGCGGACGGCGTTTCGCCGGTCGCTGCTTGAACGCCTCCCGAAGCTAAAGCTCCTGGTCACGACAGGAATGGCCAACGCGTCGATTGACGTGAAAGCGGCGGCTGAGCTGGGGATTGTAGTCAGCGGCACGCGTTCGCTTCCGCATCCGACCGCGGAGCTTACCTGGGGCCTGATCCTGGCGCTGGCTCGCAACATCGCGCGTGAAGATGCGGGCATGCGTAAGGGCGGATGGCAGACGACCGTTGGCACCGGATTGCACGGCAAGGTGCTGGGCATTCTCGGCCTCGGCAAACTCGGCAGCCAGGTGGCCGCTGTCGGCAAGGCGTTTCAGATGGAGGTCATCGCCTGGAGCCAGAACCTGACGCTGGAGCGCGCGAACTCTCTGGGTGTGCAACGCGTCGAGAAGGAGGAACTGTTTCGCCGCGCCGATTTTCTGACCATCCACGTGGTATTGAGCAAACGCACACGCGGACTTGCCGGGCCCGGCGATCTCGCCGCGATGAAGCCAACCGCCCACCTGATCAATACGTCGCGAGGCCCCATCGTTGACGAGCGCGCGCTTGTCGCCGCGCTCGAAGGCCATCAAATCGCGGGCGCTGCGCTTGATGTGTACGATCAGGAACCGCTGCCTGCGGACCACGTTCTTCGTCGGCTAGAGAATGTCGTGCTCACCCCGCATCTCGGCTACGTCACGGCCGAAAACTACCGCGTGTACTACGGCGATGCGGTCGAAAATGTCCGCGCCTTCCTCGCCGGCAATCCGATTCGCGTCATCTCGCTGAATGCCGATTTACTTCGCGGCCAGTAACCGGTTGGGGTCGACCCGCACGACAACGTACGTAATCGATCCCTCGATCGCGCTGAACCAATGCGGCTCACCCGCGGGAATAATGACCATGTCGCCCGCTTTTATCCGGCGGCTCACACCGCCCTGGATACCGGTGCCGCTTGCGCCGGGCCCATCTTCCAGCCTGACGGATATGCTGTCAGCAGGCCTCGTCTTCGCGTTGAGCATGGTTCCCCCGGTCACCAGGGTCGCCGCGCCATCCGTCACGTGATAAATTTCGGACACCTTGAAGTGCACGGCGGCGACGCCGGGCGGCGTCTGTGGCCGGTGGATTACGCCGACGGCAACGTTGTATCCTCCGGCGTCAACCACACGAATGTTCGGCTGAGGGTTGGTCGCTGCGTCAGGCGCTCCGTTCAGATTGGCTTGGATGTCCGCCGCGCTGACATAGGTGGCGGGAAGAGGTTTCGCGGCCGAACCCGCCTGTTGGGCCGTGGCCACGTCGGGGACTGCCGCGGAAAACACAAACAGAAATGCAAGAAGACCGAGCATTGTTTTCATCGCCGACTCCTTTTTTGCGATTCACGTTTCAATCCGGAATTTCCGTTTTGGCCTGACAACTGACCGGTACCTCAGTCGGACAGGCTGGCTTTGGCTCGGACGATTTCATACTTCTCGATGGCCATGGCGACACCTACGCGCTCAGCATCGCTTTCCCTTTCCACACGCACAACCCTGCCTTGGGCGCTAACGAACACTTCCGTGCCTTCGGTCATTTCTGCTGGGAGCGTGAAGGAAAGTTCGAGCGCGGAACCGGGCGGCAATTCCTGATCCATGGTGAAGTAGACGCCGCGAACCGAGATGTTGCGGCTGATTCCTGCGACAGGCTCAGTTTGCTGGGCGATGCGGGCGACGATGGGCAGCGCCAATACATAGCGGGGCGCCGAGCGCCGGTCAGAATGCCCCCGGCTTGGTTGGGTGACTGGCATCTTTTGTGATGTCTCGATTGAGATGCGGTAATTACGCTTTGGCTGCATATGCGGCAAACCGACGGTTTGTCTCGCCACCATGCCGGCCTTCTCGAGAGACCTTGATCGGTGTCCGTATATCCTCACTAACTTGTTGAAACTGTTGTGCGGCCTGACGAAGGAGTGCGTCGAACTGGCGATCCTCTGTGCCCATGGCCTGGGGACGAAGTTTGCGCTGGCCTGACATAAGGTGGCTCCTTTTCGGACTAAAATATATAAGCGTGAACAACTTTCCGGAGAAATAGTCAGATTATTATGCAATTTTGGTACCAGTACTCTGCTAATGAAAACAAAAGGCTTAGTGCAGCTTTTTCCCAGACTGTGGTAATTCCTTTCATCTTTTGTTCAAATTAATTGCTACTTGGCTGGTATGGAATGAGCAGCGGTCGAGGTTGCCATGGGACGGACTCTCTCACCGTCGACTGGGATAGCGCTCGCCCAGCATAGGTTTCACGGGCTGCGGCCACTCGCTGCTGGTAATGAAAATTTGACTAATGCAACCAAACTGTAGGATGTAGAATCGCAATCAGTAAAGCAACCGGGGGCCGCGCCCGGTGAGCACGTCCGCAGGCTTTGCGCATTCGTTGCGGAGGGTCCTGACATGACGAAACCCCCATCTTCAATATTTGTTTTCACGATAGTTTTTTTGATGGCATCCACCTGCGCTGCACTCCCCGCGTTCGCTCAGCGTGGTGGAGGTGGAGGTTTCCACGGCGGAGGAGGTCGTGGCGGAGGCTTTCATGGAGGGAGTGGCGGAGGTTCCCGGAGCGGAGGTTCCGGTGGCAGTGTTTCGCGCGCGCCACAGATGCGTGGCGGCTTCTCACGCGGAGTTCCAAGTTCGGCTCCGCGCGCGAATGTCGGATCGTACGCGGGACACGGCGGTAATGCATATCGCCCAAATGGCAATTCCGCCCACGGGAACGAACGAGGTGCGGCTCCTTCAGCAGCGCCTCGCGCTGATGCTCGCCCAGACGGTCAGTGGCACAGATTCGGTGGTTCAGCCGCTAACAGTGGAGCCGCAGTTTCTCCATCGGAGGCCCGAGGCTCGGGCAACACGGGGGTACGGTGGCAAGTATTTGGCGCGAATCGGTCTGCGGGAACGGGACCCACCAGAAGCTTCTCTGGACAGGGGAGCGAAATCTGGGAGAATGCTCCGGTCGCAAGGAACGTTGTTCCCGCAGCTCGTGCGTTGTCAAGCATGCGAAGCTCCTTCAGCAATTTAGTTGCGCGCAATTCCGCAGGCAGTTCGAACGCATCGCTTTTTGGCGGCGCAAGACTCGGCGCCCCGCTGCGAATCCAATCGAGCGTCATGGGATTGGGCAAGCCGTCCAGTTTCGGCAGGGGAGTAATTTCAACTTTCCCTCGTTCGAATAACCGGCCGGCGCAATTTGGAAGCATCGTCAGATTCGGGTCCCCCTTCGGAGGTTTCCGCAGGCACTGCTGGAATTGCCGCTTCGGATTCGGTTTTGGATTCGCTTGGGGGCCCAGTTGGGGCTGGGGTTTTGGCTGGCCTCCGTTCGGGTATTGGAATTGGTGGGACCCGTACTGGAGTGACCCATGGTTGTGGGGCTGGCCTAGATACGGTTACTACGGGCACGCGTCCAACTACTACATTTACAACGATGGAGCCAACTACGACGTTCCTCCATCTTCTCCTGTGCCCGAGGAAAACTACGCGGCCCCTGACCAGAGTGCGTCGGCCCAACCAGAGTCGCTGGACACAAACACTCCAGCAGGAAGCGGTGAGGTCCCCGCAGTCCTGGTTCTCCTCTACTTGAAGAATGGCACTGTTTACTCAGCGCGAAACTTCTGGCTCACGGGCGGAAAATTGCACTACACCGTCGATGGCGGCGCCGAAAGCTCGATTGACATAGATCAGTTGGACATGCAACGCACGGTCAATGAGAACGCGAAGTACGGCGTGCGGTTCACGCTGAAGCCGGGCCCGGACGCTTCTGAACCGGCCCATTACAAATAGCACTCCGCTGATTCGCGCCGGCGCAAGCAGCCCGGACGCTGATCCACGCAACTGAAACAACACACAGCCTATAACTCGGCCGCTCTCCCGGATCTGGAGTTAGACGGCGGGGCGTCTACTGAGATTGCCACGGTGTATACTTCAGCGGCCATGACAAAATCTTCTTACCTTTCGGATCAATTTGCATCCGCGCTTCCCTACGACCGCTACGTTCAGACGGGCACCGAGGAGCAGCAACGCCGCTGGACTCAGGTTTATGATGCCGCCCGGCTGACCGATATCCAGAAGCAACTCGTGACCGGCTTTGTGCGGGAAATGAAGATTCTGATCTTCAGCGGCGTTTGGTGCGGCGATTGTATTGAACAATGCCCGCTGATTCAGCGCATCGCCCAAGCCAATCCTGGAAAGATTGATTTGCGCTTTGTCGAGCGGCCCAGGGAAGGTGAGTTGGCCCCGGAGCTGCGCATCAACGGCGGCAGCCGTGTGCCCGTCGTGCAATTTCTGTCGGAAGATGACGAATGGTGCGCCACGGCGGGTGATCGCACGATCAGCCGGTATCGCGCCATAGCCCACCGCAAGCTTGGCCCGCTTTGCCCGACCGGCATCGTCGCACCCGATAAAGAAGAACTCAACGCCACGCTTGCGGATTGGATGAATGAAGTGGAGCGCGTCCAACTGATGCTCCGCCTCACGCCTCGGCTTCGCCAAAAATACCAGGATTGATTGGTTCTATTGTAAGAGATCCCTGGGTTTGAGGACGGAGCGTTTCCGCTCGTCATTCTGAGGTGACTTACAGGAGTGGTACCAATGTAAACGTGTTTGTAGTAACGTTCGCTGCATGCGATACAGCGTAATTGTTTCCGCTGTTCTTGTCCTCGCAGGCGAAGCTTTATCTCAAAAGCACGAGATCACATCGACGCAACCGAATCAATTCGAAATCGCGCGACACACCTTTGTCGATTTTGGCCCGCCACTTGACTTCTACGAAGTGTTCATAGTTCGTCCTGCAGTCAGCGGTGCTTCTATCGAGAGAATCATGGTTACCCCACCTGGCAATGTATGTGTGGCACCGGCAAAGGTTGAGATAACGCACGCGTCAATAAATGAATCTCCTTCGTCATTGTTGGGCCCGAAGAGTCTTTGTAGCATTCCAGAAAAAGAACTGCAGCGCGAACTAAAACGCTGCAAGAATTGTTTGGTATTTAGCGGTGCAAATGTTGTCGTGCGAGTGCAGTGTGGAACACAGACCCGCCTTATCCGTTCGGACATTCTCGATAAAGATATGTTTGATCCGGCCCCGAACACGCCCGAGCACACTTCTTCGACGATGCGTCTGCTGAAGCGCTTGGACGATGCCGCTGGGCCCGGAGTCATGGAGAAACCAATCTTTGCAATCCCGAACGAAGGGAAGCCGCCCGCAAAAGATTCGGATTCGGCAGCCCTACAGGATTTGAGCGCGGGCAAGTATGACGAATTGTTTGCAGGCGCCCCGGATAAACCGTCCGAATTGTATCGAGCTGCTCAGATTCCCCCACCTCCTCCGAGTATGCGTTTAATAAGTAGCCTGCCGTTTTCACCAGAAGTGTTTGTTAAACCCAATTACCCTGCCATCGCGAGGATGGCCAGCATTGAGGGCGCAGTCTCATTCAAAGCTGAAATTGATTCAACTGGGGTTGCAACCAATCTGGCATTCGAAAGTGGGCATCCTCTTCTTAGAGGAGCGGTTAAGGAAGCGATGGATGCTTGGAGATTCCCAAGGGATGCTTTCAATCAGCAGATACAAGTGACGCTTGAGTTCGCTTTGAATTGCCACGCACCCAAGCACTGAATCAGATCACCTTGAGGCGCGCCTATTGACGCCATGATACCCACTCTTCATTCCCTACTCTCCCTAAGGCTATCCGTGGTTTCCGTTTGAGCCGTTCAAAACGCGGGCGAGGACCTGCCCGGTGTACGATTTTTTCACGCGGGCAACCTGCTCGGGCGTGCCTTGTGCGACGATGCGGCCGCCTCCCTCGCCGCCTTCGGGGCCGAGGTCCACAATCCAGTCGGCCTGCTTGATCACGTCCATGTGGTGCTCGATGATGAGGACAGTGTTGCCGAGGTCGGTGAGGCGATTCAGAACGTCGAGCAATTTCTTGACGTCGTCGAAGTGCAATCCCGTTGTGGGTTCATCCAGAATGTAGAGCGTGCGGCCGGTCTGGCGGCGCGAAAGCTCGCGCGCGAGCTTGATGCGCTGCGCCTCGCCGCCCGAGAGCGTCGTCGACGATTGTCCGAGTTGAATGTAGCCGAGGCCAACGTCAACGAGCGTGTCGAGTTTCTGGCGAATCTGCGGAATGTTTTCGAGGATCTTGAGCGCATCGGCGATCTGCATGTCGAGCAGCTCGGAAATCGAGTGGCCTTTGTAGCGCACGGCCAGAGTTTCCGCGTTGTAGCGGCGTCCGCGGCAGACTTCGCACGTCACGTACACATCGGGCAGAAAATTCATTTCGATGCGGCGCAGGCCGCCGCCCTGGCAAGCCTCGCAGCGCCCGCCCTTCACGTTGAAGCTGAACCGGCCGGGACGGTAGCCGCGCTCGCGCGATTCGGGCAGCATGGCGAAGAGTTCGCGGATGGGACCGAAAACGCCGGTGTAGGTGGCCGGATTTGAACGCGGCGTGCGTCCGATTGGCGCCTGGTCAATCTCGATCACCTTATCAATCTGCGCGGCGCCTTCGATTTCGCGGAACGCGCCGGGGCGCTCCATCGAACGGTAGAGCGTCCGCGCCAGCGCGCGGTAGAGGATGTCGTTTACCAGCGTCGATTTCCCCGACCCGGAAACGCCGGTGATGACGGTAAGCAGGCCGAGCGGCAATTCGAAATCCATGTGCTTGAGGTTGTTGGCATCGCAGCCGAGCACGCGAATCAGTTTGCCACTGGGCGAGCGGCGCTTGGGCGGTACGGCAATCGACAGTTCGCCGGTCAAATAGCGGCCGGTGAGCGAAGCGGGGTTGCGCGCGATTTCTTCCGGACGGCCGGTGGCGACCAGGTAGCCGCCCGCATCGCCTGCCCCGGGACCCAGGTCCACCACATAGTCGGCGCGGCGGATCGTTTCTTCGTCATGCTCGACGACCAGCACGGTGTTCCCCAAATCGCGCAACTGTTCGAGCGAAGAGATCAGGCGGCCGTTATCGCGCGCGTGCAGGCCGATGGAGGGCTCGTCGAGCACGTAGAGCACACCGCGCAGGCGCGAGCCGATTTGCGTCGCCAGGCGAATGCGCTGCGCTTCGCCGCCCGAAAGCGTGGCGGAGGATCGGTCGAGACTGAGGTAGCCGAGGCCGACCGCCAGCAGAAAATCGAGGCGCGCGGCGATTTCGGCGAGCGCTCGCCCCGCGATGTCCATCTGCCGCTGCGTCAAGCCTTCGCGGATGCGGTCCACGCCGGGGCGCGCGTCGGAAATGGCGAGCGCCGTGAATTCGGAAATGGAGCGGCTTCCCACCTTCACGGCGAGACTTTCCGGGCGCAAACGCCGTTCGCCGCAGACCGCGCAGGGCGCGGGCGACATGTATTGCGTGATCCAATCGCGGTAGGTGTCGGAGTTCGACTCCTCGAAACTGCGTTCGAGAAACCCGATTACACCCTGAAAGTGTAGGCCAGGAATTGCGTTCTCCCCCTTCGCGCGCTTTCTGCTCCTGCTGTCCTTCGCCGAAGAGTTCGAAGGCGGATTGCCGTAGAGAATTAAATTCTGCACCGGACGCGGGAAATTTTCGAACGGTGTCGAGAGGTCAAAACCGTGCGCCAGCGCGCCCAGCTCCAGACTGTGCTTCAGAAACACGGAGCCCGAGCCGGGACCCAGTCCGCCTTCGAATAGCGGACGCGACCAATCCACAATCACTTTTGCCGGATCGAAATCATATTTCGAACCGAGGCCATTGCACGCCGGGCAAGCGCCGTACGGCGAATTGAAACTGAACGAGCGCGGCTCGAGCTGCGGAACGGAAATGCCGCAATCACTGCAGGCCATCTTCTCGGAATAGACCTGCTCGGTGCCGCCGACTACGACGACGGTCACCAGCCCCTTCGCCAGCTTCAACGCCGTGGCGATGGATTGCTCGAGCCGCGCCGCGATATCCGGCTTCACCAGCAGGCGATCCACAACGACTTCAATATTGTGATTCTTGCGCTTGTCGAGGCGCGGCGGATCATCGAGAGGGCACAGGTCGCCGTCAATGCGGGCGCGGACGAAGCCGTCGCGCGCCAGCTTCTCCAGTTCCAGCCGGTACTCGCCCTTGCGTCCGCGCACGATGGGCGCGAGGATCATGATCCGGTCGCCGGCCTTCGCCAGCTCACCGTGCAGGATGGCGCGCACGATCTGGTCGGTTGACTGGCGCGAGATGGCCTGGCCGCAGTTCGGACAATGCGGCGTGCCGATCGAACTGTAAACCACGCGCAGGTAGTCGTAGATTTCGGTGATGGTGCCGACCGTCGAGCGCGGCGAGCGCGTTGTCGTTTTCTGCTCGATGGCGATGGCGGGCGAAAGCCCTTCGATCGAATCGACTTCCGGGCGCTCCATCTGATCCAGGAATTGCCGCGCATAGGCCGACAGCGATTCCACGTACCGCCGCTGGCCCTCGGCGTAAATTGTGTCAAAAGCGAGCGAGGACTTGCCCGAACCGGAAAGCCCCGTGATGACGGTCAGGGTGTTGCGCGGAATTTCGAGATTAATGTTCTTCAGGTTGTGCTGGCGCGCGCCGCGAATGACGATTTTGGTCAGGCCCATATTCGAGAGACCGCTCCTACAGCCGGTCCAGCACCCTATGCGTAAAATACGCCCATCGTAACCCTACAACGTTAGCAAGGCGGTCAGTCCGGGTCAAGAAAAACGGTGGGCGGGTAGCAGGCTGGTTGGAAAAGAAACATGCCCGCTCCATCCCGAAAAACACGGTTCACCGAGAACGTTTACCCTGAACCCTTCAAATGAAGGGTTCTCCGTGAACGGGACGGAACGGCCGCTACAAAAACACGATCTATTGGCGGTGTCGCCTTTGTAGCGGCCGTTCACGGGGAACGTTCTCGGTGAACCGTCCGGTTTTTGGGCGGGCAGTCTTTCGCGTGGGCCAAAATCAAATTGCCCACTACCGGTGGGCCAGCCTGCGGAAAAAGATTTCCCTTGCAGGAGTCCGGAAAATTTTCCCCCGAGCGTGGCTTTTTTACCCGCCCCGTAACATCAAGGCGCTGTATTTTCAGCGAGTTACGTTTGGCCTAGAGCGTGCCCTAAGAGAGTTCGAAGGGGGAAGACGCGCCGAGGATCCCGTTAAGGGATTGAGGGCTGGGCCGGCACGATCTTCCCCCTGACTGCTTCCGCTGCCTACCCCAAAACCACACCCAATGAACCTCACCGATCAGCGGAAGCCTGTTAAACCTGAATTCCGAAGTTGATGTGGGAACTTGGGGTTGAGATCCGGGGACGCCACTCTCCAGATTGGCGCCTTGTATCACGCCATTCAGGAGAATGGCATTCCCGGGATCGCCGCATGGTTGAAATCCACCACCTGCTGCGTGAAAATCACCGGATTTTGAGGTCTGGCCGCGAGGTATTCGCGGTCCTGCCGTTTGTAAAATATTGATAACGCGTGCGTTATATTAACTTTGAAAGATGGCCCAGTTTGGCATGGCCCCTGCAATCATGTACGTCGAGTGTGAGTACAAAAGGCTTGTGCAGTTGTAGGAGAGCAGCCATGAAACGCCATCTTGCAAGTCTGGTAACAGTTCTTTTCTTCGGGACATCGTTCCTAGGGATAGGCGCGACGGTGCGCGCGCAGGAACCGCCGCCAGCATCGCAACAGCCCATGGAAATTCCGGCACAGTATCCGCCACAGCAAGGCGGACCGCAGCAGGACAACCCTCAGCAGCAGGGGCAAACCGACCCGGGCGCCGCGCGCGTCAGCTTCATTCACGGAGACGTTTCCACACAGCACAACGATTCCGGCGAATGGGTCGCGGCGACGCTGAACACGCCGGTCGTGAATGGCGACCACGTTTCGACGGGCAAGCGTTCGCGCGCCGAGATTCAGCTCGACCACGCCAACGTTCTGCGCCTGTCCGATGAATCCACGGCGAACGTCGTGAACCTCTCGCGCAAGCAGATGCAACTCCAGGTCGGCCAGGGCCTGGTGAATTATGACGTGCTGAGGGGCAACGAAGCCGACGTCGAAATCGACACGCCTAACGTGGCGGTCCACCCGCAAATGGGCGAAGGCAGCTACCGCATCCTGGTCAATTCCGACGGGGAAACGATCGTGGACGTTCGAAAGGGCTCCGCGGAAGTCTCCACGTCGCAGGGCAGCACACGCGTGGACAGAGATCAGCGCATCACCATCCAGGGCAACGCGGACAACGCGCAGTATCAGGTTTCCGCCGCCCCTGGCAAGGATGATTGGGACAAGTGGAACAATGACCGCGACCACATTATCGAGAGTGCGGAAAGCTGGCGCCACACGAATCCCTACTACACGGGCACCCAGGACCTCGACACCTATGGTCACTGGAGCGACGTTCCTGACTATGGCTCCGTGTGGTTTCCCGCTGCGGACGCAGGCTGGGCGCCGTACCGCGATGGCCGCTGGGTTTATGAACCCTACTATGGCTGGACCTGGGTCTCCTATGAACCGTGGGGCTGGGCGCCGTATCACTACGGCCGCTGGTTCGTTTACGGTGGAAACTGGGGCTGGTGGCCAGGGCCGGTATACGGTGGCTATTATCCGATCTGGGCCCCAGCATACGTCTCCTTCTTCGGTTTCGGCGGCCGGGGCTGGGGAGGTGGATTGGGGTTCGGGTTTGGCGGCGGCTTTGGGAGTGTTGGCTGGCTGCCGTGTGGTCCGGGCGACCGGTTCTTCCCCTGGTATGGCCGTGGCGGGAACCGGATGAACGTCGTCAACATCTACAATGTCCATAACAACCACGGGGGCTTCTCGCCACTGAGAGAAGGGCCGCGGGGTTACTCCAACCTCAACCGGGCTTTCAACGACGAACGCGTACGAGGCGGGATAAGCTCGATGTCATCCAATCAATTTGGCCGCGAGCGTGTGCCGATGCGGCAGCAGAGGTTCGACGCGGGATCGTTGCGGCAAGCGAGTGTGTTGACTGGCGCGCACACCGTGGCGCCGTCGCGCGAGAGTTTCCATCCGTCCGACCGGCGGGTCAACCCAAGCGCCATTCCAAACCGGGCAAGCTCCAACCAGCGCTTCTTTAGCAGCAACGCACGCCCGGGTGCGGCGGGCCAGGCGGCGCGATCGCAGAGCGGCTTCATCCGTGGGGGAAATCCCGCTGGCGCTCAACCCCAGCAGAATGCGGTCCGGCCCGGCTTTCAAAGTTTCGGCTCGGGCAATTCCGGCAACGTGAATCGCGGCCCGGCTTCCACGCAAATGTCCAGACCGCCTCAGGGGAACAACCAGGGTCAGCGTGGATTCACTCCTCCGGCGTCGCAGCAGGGTTCGTCTAATCAGTCCACCAGACCTGGCTGGCATACATTTACGCCGCCGTCGAACCAATCGCAACCCAATGGTGGCGGCAGAACGTTCGAGCGGCAAGGCGGAGGACAATCGCGTCCTGGCTCTTCTCAGGCGGCCGAATCCCCACGGCAGTTTCAGAACAACTCGCGTAGCAACCCCGGCAGCTATAGCTATAGCCGGCCGCCACTCAACATGCAGCAGCCTGTCGTGACGCCGCGTGGAGGAGGCTCCTACTCATCCCCGCGTGGCGCGCCAGGCAGCGGCGGTTATAACGGTGGGTACTCCGGAGGCGGATCACGCGGCGGATACTCTGGAGGCGGCTCTTACTCATCCCCGCGCGGCGCGCCAAGCGGCGGCGGTTATGGCGGCAGACCTTCCGGAGGAGGGTATGGCGGCGGTTCATCGGGCGGCGGTTCTCGTGGTGGCAATTCCGGAGGCGGATCCCGCGGCGGGAATTCTGGAGGAGGTTCTCGCGGTGGCAACTCCGGCAGAGGCTCTTCGAGTTCGGGCGGCCATTCTTCCTCAGGGCACAGTGGCCGCTGATTCTTCTCCCGCCGGCTGGATGCCGGATTCCCCTCACCGTTCACCGTCAGGAGGCTCCTTTCAGAGCCTCCTGTCCTCCTTAAGTAAGAATGAGAACGGAGAGGAGACAACTTTTTCCAGCAGCGTGTCTTATCCGTGAGGGTGTAACACTTCAGAACCAAAGGGCCAGGTTGCCGGGCACAACTCATTTATTGGAGTAAAATCAGAACGAACAACCAGCCATCGAGAATGCAAATGCAGAAGGGACAATGCACAATGAGAAAACCAACTTCCTATTTCCTGTTCCTGCTTCTTGCTTTCGGTTTTCTTTCCGCATTTCCAGGTGTTGCGGCGGCCGACGACGACGATCCGCCCGGAAGAGTTGCGCGGCTGAATTACATACAAGGTTCGGTGTCGTTCCAGCCGGACGGGCAGACCGATTGGTTGCAGGCGAATTCCAACCGGCCTCTGACGACGGGCGACAATCTCTGGACCGACAGGGATTCGCGCGGCGAGCTGCATATCGGCAGCACGGCGATCCGTCTTTGGAGTGAAACAGGCATCACGTTCCTGAACCTCGACGACCGCACCGTGCAGATTCAGCTCGCCCAGGGTTCGCTGAGCGTCCACCTGCGGAGACTTGACGGCGGCGATGCGTTCGAAATTGATACGCCCAATCTCGCGTTTACAGTGCAGCGCCCCGGAGAATACCGCGTGGACGTCAATCCGGACGGCAACGCGACGATCATCACGGTTCGCGAAGGGGAAGGCGAGGCCACCGGCGGCGGAAGTGACTTCCATCTGGACACCGGGGAGCGCATGCGCGTTTTCGGCACCGATTCGGTGGCGTTTACGGAAGGACGAGCCGGGAGTCCGGACGAATTCGACGAGTGGTGCAGTTCCCGCGATGAACGCGAAGAACACGCGCAGTCCGCGCGCTACGTTTCGCGCGACGTCATAGGTTACGAAGACCTCGATGAGTACGGCGAGTGGAGAAGCGTTCCGGAGTACGGCACGGTGTGGTTTCCTACACGAGTCGCCGCGGGATGGGCTCCTTATCGCTACGGACATTGGGTCTGGATCGCGCCGTGGGGATGGACCTGGGTGGAGGATGAGCCGTGGGGCTTCGCGCCGTTCCACTATGGCCGCTGGGCGGTTGCCGGAGGAGGATGGTGTTGGGTCCCTGGTCCCGTCGTTATTCGCCCTGTCTATGCGCCGGCGCTGGTAGCGTTTGTCGGCGGACCCCGATTCAGTGTTTCGCTTTCCATGGGTGGCGGCGGAGGCGGAGTCGCCTGGTTCCCGCTCGGACCGCACGAGGTGTATGTGCCCGCGCGTCGCGCCAGCCAGCGCTACGTGCAGAACGTCAACATAACGAACACAACGGTGAACGTCGTTAACGTCACCAACGTGTACAACAACGTGAACGTCAATAAGGTCACCTACATGCACCAAAATAACGTAACGGCGGTCACCGCGGTTTCGCATGACACGTTTGTGAATGCGCGGCCTGTCGCAGCGGCCACGGTCCGCGTCAATCCACAGCAGCTTCGGTCGGCGGAAATTCAGCGCGGCGCTTCGGCGATGCCGGAACGCAAGAGCATCATTGGCGCGGGGGCTCCTGCCTTGGCAAACGCGAGACCTTCCGAGGAGGTCATGAGGCGGCAGGTCGTTGTAAAGCTGCCTCCGCCTGCGTCACCGATGTCGTCCCCTCAAGGCGGCCGACCTCCCATGCAGCAGGGCCGGCCTGGCATGCAACAGCAGGGCCAGCCTCCCGTGCAACAGCAGGGCCGACCCGGCATGCAGCAACAGGCCCAACCTCCCGTGCAACAGCAGGGCCGACCCGGCGTGCAGCAACAGGCCCAACCTCCCGTGCAACAGCAGGGCCGACCCGGCGTGCAGCAACAGGCCCAACCTCCCGTGCAACAGCAGGGCCGACCTGGCATGCAGCAACAGGCCCAACCTCCCGTGCAACAGCAGGGCCAGCCTCCCGTGCAACAACAGGGCCGGCCTGGCATGCAGCAACAGGTCCAACCTCCCGTGCAACAGCAGGGCCGACCCGGCATGCAGCAACAGGCCCAACCTCCCATGCAACAGCAAGGCC
>JBGOZP010000040.1:0-16637 GCA_041480265.1 Terriglobia bacterium
CGAGCCTGGGGCGGGAACCATCATTGACATCGCTGTCTGCCCGGGGACGGACACGTGCAAACTGGGCATTTCGTCTTCGCGCGGACTGGCGGCGGAGTTGCGAAAGAGATTGGCGGAGAAGAGTTTCCAGATGGACGAGTCCGTACAAAATCTGCACATCAAGGTCAGTGGCTGCTTCAATAGTTGCGGCCAGCATCACGTGGCGGACCTGGGCTTTTACGGTGTGAGCCGCAAAATGTCGGGATACGCAGTGCCGCACTTCCAGGTCGTTCTGGGAGGCGAGTGGGAGCATAACGGAGGTTCCTATGGTCTTCCGGCGATCGCGATCCCGTCGAAGAACATTCCCGAAGTGGTGGCTCGCTTGACGGGCCGGTATGCAGCCAACCGGAATCGCGGCGAAAGCTTCAAGGATTTCATCAAGCGCATGGGCAAGGTGGAGCTGAAAAAGATTCTGGAAGATCTAGCCCGTCCGCCGGCCGATCCGTCGGATCGGTCATTCTTCAGCGATTGGGGCGATCCTCGGGAATACAGTTTGGCGGATATTGCGGCGGGCGAATGCGCCGGAGAGGTTGTGTCGGTAGTGGAGTTCGATCTCGGTGTCGCCGAAAGGGAACTATTCGAGGCCCAGGTGGCATGGGAGAGCGGTCAAATTGATCAGGCGGGCAAGACGGCATATCAATCCATGCTGCGCGCCGCCAGGGCGCTTGTGAAGATCGAATCTCCAAACGTCACGGACGATCCGGGGAAGGTCGTTGACGAATTTCGGACGCGGTATTACGACACGCAGAAATTCTTTGATCCGTTTGCCGGCGGGAAATTTGCCCAGTACCTGTTTGCCGCGCACCAGAAATCAAACGAACTTTACACATTCGACTCAACCCGTTACCTTATCGATGAGGCTCAGCTCTTCATTGACGCTGCGCACAGTTGCTACAATCGAATCGGGACGCCGGCGAGCATCTAAGCGAAGGATTGCCAACTCATGCAACTTCAACACGTCAATGTGAAACTCCTCGTCCCGAATTCCGGGGTAGCCGGCCTCGATCCCTTGATTCCGGTGTTTCACGACTGGATTCAGGGCCAGGTAGCCGAAGAGCTGTTGCTGGATATCGCGGACTACCGGCATGTTCAGGAAGGCCCAGGAGTGGTCCTGATCGGGCACGAGGGCAACTACAGCGTGGACAACGCCGATAACCGCCTGGGGGTGCGCTACAACCGCAAGGCGGCGCTGGACGGCAATAATCAGGACCGTTTGAAGCAGGCGGCGCGCGCGGCGCTTATGGCCTGCCAGCGGTTGGAAGCGGAGCCCCGCCTGGGGGGAAGACTGCGCTTTAACGGCCAAGAAATCGAAGTCTTCCTTAATGACCGCCTGTTGGCCCCGAATTGCGACGCAACCCGTAAGGCGCTCCATGCGGACTTCCAGATCTTTTCTCAGAAGCTGTTTCGGGGAGGCGAATACTCCTTGTCGTATGGCAACGACTCTCGCAGATTGTTCGGTGTTTCCATGAAGGCCGCGCAGCCTTATTCCGTAGCGGACTTATTGGCAAACCTGGCTTGAATCCGATAGTTTAAAAATTTCCATGCGCTGGAAGCTCGCGGACTGCCAACGCTTAACATGAACGTATTGTGGGAGGCGGGTGAGGAAATCAAACCGCCGCGAACCTGCTTCCTCGATTTCCCTCTCGGTTGTCCGGCAGGGAAGCCACACGAGGCCAGCCAGCAACGTGAAATTCTGCGAGCTGCTCTCAAGCTTGCGCCGGACTTCGCCCCCGAACATTGGGAGATGAAATCGCTGCCGTTCCAGTGGTCAGCTGACGGCAGCCGCGCGTGGGAGAAGGAAGTGGACGAACTCTATCGCGATGGCGGGATCCATATCGTGGCGCAGCATCGAAAAGCGCATAAGACACAAGGCGAATCCTTGGTAGGGCGCGAGCGTGAGTTTGCCATCAAGTGCAATTGCTGACCGTCTATCCTCGATCCTCCTTTGCAAATAATTAAGAAAGATACTTGAAATCCTTCTACGGATGTATATGATGTGCCCACCGGTTTTCTGGACGGGTGGGTTCCATTCATATTTTTCCAAAACGGATCTTTGGGTCGACGCGGGCAAGCTGTGATATTTCTGGAGCGGAGACGATGCTGAGAAAACAAAGGGAGCAGGGATCGACTTCTGCGGCTCTGGCCATGGCGCTTTTTCTGACGCTGATGACCGTCATTACGGTCTACATTTTCGTGGCGAAAGTGTGGTGGTTCCCGCCGGCGATTACGAGCTTCGGTCACGAGATTGATGCGCAATTCACGCGCACGCTGATCATTACGGGCATCGTGTTTGTGGCCGCGCAATTGGGTCTGGCCATCGCCGTGTTTCGTTTCCGCGATCGCGGCCAGAAGGCGACCTACTTCGAGGGCAACAACACGATGGAAATCGTCTGGACGCTGGCGACCGTCGTTTTGTTCGTCGGCCTTGGCTTATACGCGCGGAACGCCTGGGCGCAAGTGCACTTTATGGGCGCCGCCCCGGGCGCGCTCCCGATCGAAGTCACCGCGCAGCAGTTCGCCTGGAACTTCCGCTACGCGGGTCCGGATGGACAGTTCGGCCGCACGAAACCTGAGCGGGTGAGCGCGTCCACGGGCAACCCGGTAGGTTTGGACGCGACCGATCCGGCGTCGAAGGACGACATCGTATCGCCTGTTATCGCCGTCCCTGCGGGGCGCGAGGTCGAGCTCATCATCCGTTCGCAGGACGTTACCCACAGCTTCTACGTGCGCGAGTTGCGGTTGAAGCAGGACGCCGTACCGGGCATGGAGATTCACATGCATTTCACGGCAACCGAGCCCGGCAATTATGAGATTGCGTGCGCGGAACTGTGCGGGCTGGGACACTACCGGATGCACAGCATGCTGACCGTGCTATCCCAAGCCGATTTTGAGAAGTGGCTCAAGGACCAGGAAGCGGCAAACCAGTAGAGTTAAGGTAAAGGATTTTGCCGGGGAGTGCGAGCCGGCGAAACGAACGACTCCGAGGAGAGGCCCGATGGTGACACACGAAAACGGCGGCGGTCATGGGGTCCACCAACCTCCGTCCGGTTTCATCCGCAAGTATGTTTTCAGCATTGATCACAAGGTGATCGGCATTCAATATCTGTGCCTGGCCTTGTTCTCGGTGTTCGTCGGCATGGGATTGTCTCTCCTGATGCGTTTGCATCTGGCGTGGCCGCTTGCAAAATGGGGGATCTTCAAGGGCGGCATGATGACGCCGGAGCAGTATCTAGCGCTGATGACCATGCACGGCACGATCATGGTCTTCATGGTGCTGACCACCGCGCCGCAATCCGGGTTCGGCAACTATTTTTTGCCGATCCAGATCGGCGCCGCCGACATGGCGTTTCCGGTGCTGAACATGCTGTCGTTCTGGACGACGCTGGTCTCGCTGCTGGTGATGGTCGCGGCCTTTTTCGTCTCCGGCGGCGCCCCGATCGGTGGCTGGACGTCTTACCCGCCGTTAAGCGCTCTGGGCGAAATCGCTGGTCCGGGGCAGGGAGCCGGCGAAACGCTTTGGATCATTGGCTTGGCGATTTTCTGCGGCGCATCGCTGATGGGCGCACTGAACTTCATTACGACATTGATCGACCTGCGTGCGAAGGGCATGACGCTGGGACGATTGCCGCTGACGTGCTGGACGTGGTTTGTGACCGCGATCCTCGGCTTGCTGGCGTTCGGGGTCCTTCTGGCGGCTTGCATCCTGTTGTTGCTCGACCGCGTTGCCGGCACAAGTTTTTTCATTCCCGGCGGGCTGGTCATTACCGACCAGGTTATCACGTGGCATAAAGGGGGCTCGCCGCTGTTGTGGCAGCACCTGTTCTGGTTCTTCGGCCATCCGGAGGTATACATCGCGATTCTTCCGGGGATGGGCGTGGCGTCGCACCTGCTCTCCACGTTTGCGCGCAAGCCGGTGTTTGGTTACAGGGCGATGGTGGGCGCGATCTGCGCCATCGGTTTCCTCGGATTCTGCGTTTGGGGCCATCACATGTTTATCAGCGGGATGAGCCCGTACTCGGCGTTTGCCTTCTCGATGTTGACGATGACGATCGGTGTGCCCTCGGCGATCAAGACCTTCAATTGGCTGGGAACGCTCTGGGGCGGCAAGATTGAATTTAATTGCGCCATGCTGTATGCGCTCGGGTTTGTGTCGCTGTTCGTGAGCGGCGGACTCTCCGGCCTTTTCTTGGCGCAGCCGGCGCTGGACCTGTATCTGCATGACGGATACTTCGTAGTCGCGCACTTCCACCTGATCATGGGCGTCGCGGCCATCTTCGGGATGTTTGCAGGCTTGTATTTCTGGTTCCCGAAGATGTTTGGCCGGTTCCTGAACGAAACGCTGGGCAAGATTCACTTCTGGATTACCTTCGTCGGCGTGTACCTCATTTTCATGCCTATGCACTGGCTGGGAATCGCGGGACACCCGCGGCGCTATTTCGATACGACGGCGGTGGAATTCCTGCAGAAGCTGCAGCCGGTCCATGTTTTCATCAGCGTTGCGGCGTTCATCACGATCGGAGCGCAGCTCATCTTCCTGTTCAACTTTTTCTGGAGCCTGAAGGCAGGGAAGGAAGCGAAGGAAGAAAATCCGTGGCGGGCGACCACACTCGAGTGGTCCATCCCGTCGCCGCCCCCGCATGACAATTTCGGAGGTGTCGAGCCGGTCGTATATCACGGGCCGTATGAATTCAGCGTGCCGGGCGCAGCGGATGATTACATTATGCAACACGTCGCGCCGAATCTGGTACGCAAGGCGTAGCTCGCACAAAGCCGAATCATGTCAGAAACAATCGCCGAAAATATCGAGATTCTAAACGCCGGTCACGGCGGCGGCACGGGAACGCCCGCCGGCGGCGACGATGATGGCGGCTCTTCAGGCGCGCGGCGACCGATTCCGCGGCGCGCCTTTTTCACGGCGCTCCAGTTAGGACTGGCGGCCATTGTGATGTTCTTCATGGCGCTGGCCAGTTCCTACATCGTGCGCAAAGGGCTTGGCACGGACTGGCAGCGCACGCCGATGCCTCGTGTGGTGTGGTTCAATACGGCCATATTGTTGGCAAGCAGCCTCACCATTGTCGTGGCGCGGCGGAAACTCGAAAGCGGCGCGCGCGAGGCCTTCCGAACCTGGTGGGGAGTGACGACAGGTCTCGGTCTGCTGTTCCTGACCGGGCAAATTATTGCCTGGCGTCAGCTTGCTGCGGCCGGGATGCTTCTTTCGACGAATCCGAGCAGCAGCTTCTTTTATGTTTTGACCGCGGCGCACGGCGCGCACCTCGCGGGAGGAATTTTCTCTTTGTTTTACGTGACGTTCCGGCAGTGGAAGCGCTCGCGCATCTCGCAGGCGACGGCCGCGGAGCTGACCTCGATTTACTGGCACTTCATGGATGGGCTGTGGGTTTTCTTGCTCGTACTCCTGACACTGGGACGGTGAACCGTGCACGATGTAAAGACTGATTCGACGCTGAGTTCGCCCTGGTCGGGCGGGGCGTCCCCGTTTGCGATGGGTTCGAAGAAATTGGGGATGTGGTTGTTTATCATCTCCGATGCGCTGACATTTTCGGTTCTGCTGATCGCCTACAGCTATTCGCGGATCACGAATCCAGACTGGCCGCGGCCGTTCCCCATCAACCCCGCCATCATCTTCTCGACGACCATGACCGTCGTGCTGCTGGCGAGTTCGCTGACGATGGTGATGGCCGTGATGGCCTCGCAGCGCGGGGACCGCAAAAAGACGGTCCTGTGGATGGTGGCGACGATGGCCGGGGGGCTGCTGTTTACCGGGCTGCACTTGCGGGAGTGGCTTCACCTGATCGAAGAGGGAGCCACGATCGCGCACAACCCGTGGGGCACGCCGCTGTTTGGCGCCGTGTTTTTCGGAATCACCGGCCTGCACATGACGCACGTGATGATCGGCGTCATCTACCTTGGAATTGTGGCGACCGGTTATGGCCGGGGAAAATTTTCGGCCGAAGATGTCGAAGTCAACGGCCTGTACTGGCACTTCGTTGATCTGGTCTGGATGTTTGTGTTCCCGCTGATTTACTTGATGTCGGTAAAATACTAGGTCTGTTCGCGCCGGGAGAAGATAGAACATGAACACATACGCGCATGCTGAAGAAGCCCACGCGGGAGCCAGCGTAGGAACGAACCTGGCGATCTGGATTGGCCTGGTGGCGATCACGGGCCTGGAAGTGTTCCTCGCCTATGAGGCGCTGCAACCCGCGCTCATGCTGACCATTCTGATCGTCTTGTCGGTGGTCAAGGCCGGGATGATCATGTCCTTTTTCATGCACCTGAAGTATGAAAGATTCGCGCTGGTGTTGCTGCTGGTCCCGGCGATGATTTTCTGCATCTGCATGATGCTCATCTTCTTCTTCCCGGAGGCATTCCGGCTGCTGCAGATGAGGCCGCATTGAGGATGGAAGTGCTAGGATAGAGCAGGCTCTTTGCCGGTGTTTTGGAAGGAAGGCGGAATGCGTTTAAGATTTATCCTGACCGTTCTGGCGGTTCTTGGCTTGACGCGCGGCGCCTATGCGCAGGGCTGCGCTCTCTGCTATACCACGGCTTCCGCGACCAGCGCCGCTGCCCAGCGCTCGCTGGACTGGGGAATTTTCGCTCTACTGGTTCCCGCCCTGACCATGTTTCTTTGCGTGATGTTCTTGCTGTACCGCCGCGCCATTTCCGCTGTGTCCTAATTCTGCAAAGTTTTTCAACTTCATCAATCTGAAATGTGGTGTTCGCGCGCGGCCTAATCGCGAAGCGCGTCTCGGACTGCCTGAGCGACACGTTCGATCTGCGCGGGTGTGAGCTCGGGGTAGAGGGGGATCGAAAGAACTTCTCGGGAAGCGCGCTCGCTGATGCGGAAGTTTCCGGGTTTGCCTCCGAGGGAAGCGTAAAGCGGCTGGAGGTGGAGCGGAACAGGGTAATAGACCACGCTGACGATGCCGCGATCCGCCAGCCGCTGCTGAACCACGTCGCTGCGGGTTGCGCCGCTGGGGTCTTTTTCCGCCGCGCGACCCGCCACGCGAAGTGTGTAGAGGTAATAGACGTGCTCCCGGTCCGCGGGCACGCGCGGGAGGGTTATGCCGGGCAAATCCCGCAGCAAGGAATCGTAGTGGCGCGCGTGCGCCTGGCGCGTCGCAGTCCAGTCCGCCAAATGGCGCAGCTTGACTCTCAGGATGGCAGCTTGCAGTTCGTCCAAACGGCTGTTCCAGCCGCGTTCTGTGCTGAGGTAGCGGCCCGTCTGCCCGTGGTTGCGCAGAGCGCGCAGGCGCGTGGCAAGCTTCTCGTCATCGGTCACGATCATTCCCGCATCGCCGTACGCGCCCAGATTCTTGCTCGGATAGAAGCTCAGGCAACCGAGGCGTCCCAGCGAACCGGTCTTCCGTCCGTGATAGCCAGCTCCCAGGGACTGCGCGTTGTCTTCGATGACAGGAATACCGTGTTTCGCGGCGAGCGCAAGAATCGGGTCCATGTCAGCGGCGAGACCGAACAAATGGACGACGATGATGGCGCGTGTTCGCGGCGTGATCCGCAGTGCGATTTGCTCGGGATCGAGATTGAAAGTAGCGGGTTCGATGTCCGCAAAGACAGGGCGCGCGCCCAGCGCAGTCACCGCGCTGCCGGTAGCGATGAAGGTGAATGCGGGCACGATGACTTCGTCGCCTGCGCCCACGCCACAGGAATGAAGCGCCAGTTCGAGCGCTTCGGTTCCTGAGGCGACACCCACACCGTGGCGCGTGCCGCAGGCTTGAGCGACTTCTTGTTCCAACGCCTCGCCCTGCGGCCCCAGCACGAATTGTTGTGCGGCCAGCACCTCATCAACCGCCGCTCGAATTTCGGGCGAGATCGATTCGTATTGCGCGCGCAAATCCAGCATGGGAATTGTTTCCGGAGAGGGGCGCGCCGGTGAAGTCATCGGGAATTAGCGCATCTTACGAAGATATTTTGGGGAGTCATGACGCAAATATGGTATCACGCGACTCGAACGAGCGCCTCACTCTGCATGGCGAGCAGTAGTCCCACACGTATCGTTTTCGCAACGCGGGGGCGCCCCGGGAAGGCTGTAGCGGTGCCGCGCGATAAAACTGTATACGGGAGGGCCGAGCCAGCGCAGAGGCGGCAGGCTGGCGATCCGGCCGAGCCAGGCCAGCTTGGGCAGTACGCGGAGCAGGGCCAGCCACGCTTCAAATCCCCGCAGCCACTTTCCCTCGGGAGTGCGCATGTGCATTTCCCTGTCAAGCTCGGCGCGCGGGAAGCAGGCCTGTGCGGCCACGCCCCGGTCGTTATAATCCAGAAATCGCAGCCGTCCACGGGAATCGTAAGGTTCGATCTTTGCCCGGGACCACTGACAGAAGGAACAGGATCCGTCAAGGAAAATGTCGTACTTTGGCGTTTGCGGCATTGTGCTGCCCCATCCGTGCACACCATTATGACACTGTGAGGCGCAATCGAGCGTAGGTTCGAACGGCAACCGCGCCAGTGAGCAGTGCAGGTAAAAATTCGAAGTGCGGGCTTACCGCAGCCGCCCCGGAGGATCGGCAGAGCGAGGGATCTGAGGAGTTGCGGACGGCGCGCCTGCATTTGCGGAGACTTTAGAAGGCGCGGGTTGTGGCAGCCCGATGCCTGCATTCATCTCCAGATGTTCCTTTGCGCAGCGAGGACAAAGGGCCTTGCCCGTATCTTCGTCGCGCAGGCTGGCCAGTTCGTAGCAGCCGTGGATGCAGTCACAATATCCTGTAATGGAGGCAGTCTTAATAGGTACCAGGGCCATCGGGTTCTTCCTTTTCGGCAGGATAGTACAAGCGCCGCGCAATTTTCGCAAGGGCCAGAAGCGGAATTTTGCGGCTGTGAAACGCCATCTAATCGGCTCTCAGTTGCGACAGGCAGTACGGCTTGCCGATGTTCTCCCGCAATTCGCTCCAGAGGGTGTCCGGCATGTCTAGAAACACTTTGACGACGGCGGGGTCAAATTGCGTCCCCGCACAACGGTGGATTTCGTCCCGGGCATGGGAGATTGGTAAAGCATTTCGGTAAGGCCGGTCGGAAATCATGGCGTCGAGCGCATCGGCGACGGCGAAAATGCGCGCTCCGAGAGGAATCTGCTCCCCCTGCAGGCCGCGTGGATAGCCTGTACCATCGAAATATTCCTGATGAGAAAGCACAATTTCCGCCGCCTCCCGGAGGAAAGGGATGCGTGTCACCATGGTATAGCCGATCTCGCAATGGGTGCGCATGACTTCGCGTTCCTCGGGCGTGAGCGGCCCGGGCTTGCGCAGGATCTGGTCCGGGATCGCCATCTTCCCGATATCGTGAAGAAACGCGGCGCGGGCGATTTGCGGGAGCAGCGAGGGATTCACCTTCATTTCCTTTGCGATCGCAATCGTAAACGCGGTCACGCGCTTGCAATGGCCTTCGGTTTCGGCGTCTCGCAGGTCGAGAGCGCCGCCCAGCGCCTCCAGTGTGTTGTCGTAGGACTGCTCGAGTTGCTCCAGCGCGCCTTTCAGTTGCACTGTGCGTTGTTCGACAAGTTGTTCAAGGTTGCGCTGGTAGTTATGGTTCTCGAGCAGCAGGCGGCGATGTTCGAGCGCTCTCCGCACAGCCACGTAAAGTTGTTCTTTCTCGAAGGGTTTTAGGATGTAATCGTACGCGCCACAACGAATGGCGTCGAGCGCCGTCGAGAGGTCGTGGACCGCCGTGACCATGATGACCGGGACATCGGCGTCGTGCTTGCGTTGCCACTCGAGCAGGCGCAGGCCGTCCATTTCGGGCATAACCATGTCGCTCAATACCAGGTCCGCCGAATTCTTCTCCAGGTATTCGCGAGCCAGAAGGCCATTGCTCGCCGTGGAGCAATCGTAGCCCTGAGCTTCGAGCAGGCTGGAAACGACTTCCCGGATCGCTTCCTCGTCATCGACGATCAGTATCTTGGCTTTGGTCAAGCAACGCCTCGAGATGAATTATTATTGTACAAGACGCAGGACCACATCAAAGAGGGCCATCCAGAGCAGATATTAACCAATTGGTGTCAAAGATATGTACATAGGCCATATCGGCAAAACACTATAAAGAGTCCACATGCAAAACAAGGGCAGGCTCTGGATGGCAGACATCCGAAACAGCACACGTTCGGCCGGAACGACACGGCCATAATTACGCGTTGAGCCCGGTGTTGAGTCCCGGGGCTGATAGCGCGCCGATGGCAGTCATCGCCCGCTCCATGCGCGTTGCGAGGCTTCCCAGCAAACCTGTCAGATGCTCGATTTGGTCCAGTGGTGCGCGTCCGGTCGAAAGACGCAGCCACACCCAGGCGTAAAGCAGGCGGAATCTCATACCTAAAATGAGACGCTCCGTCTCCTCTTCGCGGCTGATGACAGGTGACAGCGCCGCGATCATTCGGGCCATCCGCTCCAGACATGAGAAATCTTCACGCAGCCCGGCGAGAAACTTTCGTGCTACCGCGCGCCGTTCTCGAAGCGCCTTCCTTGCGACTTTCGGAGATGCCCTCTCGCGCAAATATTGTTCATCCAAAGCGGAGAGGGCTTGGCGAACCTGCGGGAAGTAACGATAGTGCCGCGGAAGGATGCTCTCCATCTTCATATCAGCCGGAGAAGGGCCTGCGCCCGGGTGACGGCGCCGGGGCCGCAAAAGCCAGAACAAGACTAAGAACAAGGCGAGCGCAAGAGGTATAGCAATCATCAATTCACTCATGATCGCAGCAGCTCCAGCAAACGGTCATTGAAGGCACGCAGGCGCAGATTTAGCGCAGACGACAGCTCGCCGTATACTTCAAGAGGGAGAAGCACGGGATCCCGCTCCGGAGCGGGCAATGGTTTGCGCAGCGCGAAGCACCAGATGCTCACCGAGATGACGAAAGCGGATGTATGGATCACGTTCCACAAGTCACGCGCGCGCCCGATTTGAGATTCATGTTCCGACCACACGAAAATGTAGCTTGTGAAAAGATCTCTTAACATTGTATTACTGACCGTGTCGACAACGCAAAAAACAAACATTCCGATTGCAATCGTTTTTTGCAAAGATTCAAGACCCAGGCCATAGTACTTGCGGATGAGCAACATAACCAGCAGAATAACTGTCGACGCAACCCCAAAATCGCGCTCGATCGTCAATCCATAAATTGCGATTCTGTTGGGCTGGCCCCACGCATCTACAACCGCATTTCCAAGGAAGATCACCGCTAAGAGAGCTAGGCCGCGCCAGGCAAGCTTCCAAATGCCTCGATACGCGCGAAGTTCATGACGGCATAGCTCCGCAATGGCAAAACCGCACGCAACGACGTTCACTCCCGTAATCATCCAGTAGGCGGAACGGGACTCCGGGGAACGAAAACCGAAATGGTGGTAGACGATTTGAATGCCCAACGTGTCTGTTGCCAGCAGAGTTGCATAAGCTGTGAAAATGGGGAGATATCGCTGCAGCTTCCTGACATACACAAAAATACAGAGAATGATTTCGAGTCCAGCGGTCGACCAGTAAAGAAGAAGCTCGCGATGGCTCATAGCCCGTTCCGAGGGAGTGCATCATAACACAGAGACTATTATACACATAAGGTAATCTCTGCGGACCACTCCCTCGACCGGGACTGAATTAGACACTGCTGCTGCGAGCCCGTGGGGGAGCAGGGCCAGGTCCGTTTTTAGCCGAGGCGGCTTGGACGAGCCCTGCGCCGAGAGTCAGCGGGGGAGCAGGGCCAGGTCCGTTCTTAGCCGAGGCGGCTTGGACGAGCCTTGCGCCGAGAGTCAGCGGGGGAGCAGGGCCAGGTCCGTTCTTAGCCCAGTTGGCGTGATTAACGGATGCAGCATTGATTTGAGGTGCGATGGGGAGTAGCATCATCGCTAGCGCGATGATGAAACTCAAAGCAGCGATTTTTTTCATGGTGGATGACCCTCCAGGATCGCCACCTTCATAATTCAAAGTTCTATGGACGTGTTCGTTGCGGGATAAAAAGTTCAGAGATCAGAACAGGTGACTTTGTGGACTCTTTTGAGCGTTTTCAGCAGAGCCGGGACGTGATTGAAGACTTTACTTCACGGACGCTGGCCATCATCCCGAGTGATTTTGGCAGGCTCTATTACGTCAGTTCATTGAGAGACTCGACGACCGGCCGGTACCGTCATGATGGCCTCGAGGATGTGTATTCGGAGAATTCGGTTCAGGAAGCGCTGGAACACAGCCACGAAGAACTCTTCTCCAGGATTCTTGAGACTCCTCTCAACCAGCAAGAGCGTGATTTGCGCAAATGTCTTGATTCTGCCGGCGACAAGTTTGGGACTGTTGTGGAAACTTGGCGGAAGGACCAATCCTTCCGGACCATGTGTCCGGAGGGCTTGCCGAATTACCTGAAAGAGCTGTTTTATTCGAATCTCAGCGCTTTGCTGGCTATATTTTCCGCGGAGCGGGTCAGCTTGGACCAAGCCTCATAGCAACACCTACCACCTGGCCGACGATTTCGGCTTCCTCTGGGTAGCGATAGACCTCCGGAGCACAGGGCGATAAAGGATGGGGAACGAGCATCAGCTGTCCCTCCTGGCATCGGCACCAGCAGCAGCGGAATCCCTGGCGAATCTCGATGAAGTAGATCGGCCGATCGTATTCGTTATTCCATCCGGAGTTTCGAACCTTTTTTTGGTTGGGATCGACCAGGACCAGGCTTCCCGGCCGCAACAGTGGATCCATCCTTCGGTCGTCCAGACCCACGTAGCCGTAGAGATAGCGCGAGGAATGATTAAGTAGGGTCCCTTCCAGATCTCCCCACCTCTCCACCATGCGTGTCAGAAATTCCGTGCGGCTGGGGTCGAAGGCCGGATCGAACCGTATCGGGAGGCGCAAGCTGGCGGGTCCCGCCGCCAAATGCGTATTGGGCGCGGAAAGCGGCAGGCCGTCGGAAAAATGGCCGTCGAAGGGCACGTCATACCATTGGCAGACCTCCCTGGGGTCCAGGTGAAAGATCACGGCCAAGGCGTAAAGTTTGTAAAGGCTGGGAGTGACGTCCCGGTTTTCGATGTCGGCAAGACGGCTCAGATGTACTATGAAATCGGCCCGCCCACGCTGGCAAGCCAATTCATAACTTGCTCGCTCGACATCCCGGTAGGTCAAGCCGAGACGTTCACGCGCATTCCGAAGGCGCGTGCCGGGTTGCATTTCTGGTTCAGGGAATTGGCGCGGCGGGCTGATATTTCTGATAGCCATAATCGATCAATTACCTTCCTGTTACGAATCCAGAACACAAACGAAAGTAACTGTCCCTACTCTTCCGAAGCGCGCCCATGTAGAATTGCACCCGGCCCGAAGATCTGTTCGTCCTGCGGGCCACTTGCGAATATGAGAGAGTGTATTAGAGTCATGCCTCAAACGAGCTCTATTTTTATCCGTTTTGGCGCCGCCTGTCTACGGCAACGGCAATGCGCGATCAGGCGTACGGTGGCTATGGGTATTTCCCTAGTCACGTTCATTCTATTGTCAATTGGCCTGGGGGCGCAAATCAAAAGCGATCCGGCCGTCGAATTCAAGAGGTTGGCGGCGGAACTGTCCACTGCCAGGCTAGGCGGAGCGGCCGAGAATGAGAGTCCGCAGGAAAAAGCGCTCGGCATTCTGGACGAATTGGCATCCTCGGTTCTGAGCAGTTCGGCGTCGCCGGACCTCGATTCTGCAAATCGGAAAATGGCGGATCTTGTTTCGCATGTTCCGCCTGTGGGTGAGAATTATCGGCTTGTGCGGCTGGGCGGCAGCCCCGCTACATACGCGATGGTGGCCAATTTTGGGCTTGGCGGACCGGCAGCCGTTCGAATCTATTCCAGCACAAACGGACGCTATGCCTTGGCCGCGCGGATTGACCACTTTGTGGAGAAAGATTTTTTCGACAGCGACATCGAATTGATTCCCATGTCCACGGCCGAACCCGTCTTCGTTATCGTAGCTGGCCGCACGGATGATTTGGCTACGGGCATGTTTACCGCCTGGCGGTTCGATGGACGCAGAGCGGCGCCGCTCTGGAGTTCCGATTTGCTGCAGCAGTCCAGTTACGAAGCCGGCGCGGAGGGATTCCACCTCACCTACTGCTCGGAGCCGGACGAAGATCATCCGGCGCAGTGCCTGAAGATGACGCGCGACCTTTATCGCTGGCAAGCGGGCGAATGGAAACGCATCGAAACCAAAGACCTCGGCCCTGCCAAACCCGCAACAAGGTAGCCGCGCTCAAGCCCAACTTTGCGCAAGGGGTGCCTAGATACAGCACGTCCATGACATCCCTTCGCCCGAAATCCTCATCGAAATGCTAATCTGGATATTCGCTCTGGTTCGGGAAAGGGACGGAATCGCGTGAAACGTATCTTCACCGGGCTTATTACTTTGCTCTTTGCCGCGCTGGGTGTGGCCGCGCAGCAGGCTGCTCCCCCAGCTTCTCTGCCTCCTCCCGAAAGCGCACAGAGCGTCGAGTTTCTCCACGCGGCTGACGAAGTCCTTCTGGAAATGAGCAAGCTGCTTTCCCTGCCGATTCTATCTCCCCTGAAGAAGAGTCTGCGTTCCCGGGAGGAAATTCGAGCCTACTTGTTGCGGAAGATGAAAGAGGACAAGGACGCCGCCAAGCGCTACGCCGATCAGAAAACCATGGAGAAGTTCGGCCTGCTCCCGAAGGATTATCCCCTGGAACAGACGCTGGTGAAGGTGCTCACGGAGCAGATTGCCGGACTCTACGACCCGGACAGTCAGGAATTTTTCATTGCCGATTGGAACACCGAAGCGGACGAACGCATGGTGATGTCGCACGAACTGACCCATGCGCTGCAGGACCAGCACTTCCATATCGACAAGTGGACGGAGGCGGCGAAGCCGAATGACGATGCGGAACTCGCACGCGATGCGGTGGTCGAAGGCTCGGCTCTTGCCGCCATGCTCGATTACATCCTGCGCGGAAAGGGAAGCGTTCGGGACCTTGGCGAGATGGATCCTTCCCTGTTGATGGGTGACTTGGACAGCAGCCCGGAACTCGCCAAGGCGCCAAAAGTTTTGCAGGACGAACTGCTTTTCCCTTACCTGGCAGGCGCGACCTTTACGCAGCGCGTGCTGAAGGCCTCGAGCGGGTGGCCTGATTTCCATAAGGTGTTTGAGAAGCCTCCGGTTTCGACACAGCAGATCATGCACCCGGATTTGTATTTCCAGGGCGTGGTCCCTCCCAAAATCACTTTGCCGGAGACGGCGGGCTTGATTTCGGCGGAATGGAAAAAGCTCGATGAGAACAATATGGGGGAATTCGGCCTTTTGGAAATTTTCAAGCAGTTTTTGAGCAAAGATCGCGCCACCAGTCTGGCCGGGACGTGGTCGGCCGACCGTTACGCTATTTTTGAAAACCAGAAGAACAAGCGCACGCTTCTGATTTTTCGCGTGCGTCTCGGGAGCGATGCCGATGCGGCGCGCTTTTTCGGCGCCTACAGCGAGGCGCTCGAATCGAAGTATGATACGCGGACGAACTTGCTGCGGCGGCCGAATTTCTTTTCCTTCGACACGCCCGAGGATGGCGTTTTCCTGCGTTGCGTGGCCGCCGATTGTTTTGTCCTAGAAGGCGGGAGCCGCGTGGTTTTCGATCGCCTCACCCTGGAGATGGGTTGGCCCGCGGGGCCGGTCGTGCCCGTGAAACCCGGCGAGTCGCGCATCAATGTGGCGGCGTTGCCGGTCTTCCTGAACATGATTGCCGATGCCGGTCGGCCCACGCAGCCCACGGTACAGTAAGCCAGATGGAGATGGCGCTCCAGGCGAGCACCTGCACGCTCGGCGGCGGAGATCCAAACAGGGAAGCCGGGTAGAGCACGGCCAATAGGCCCAGCAACGACCATAAGACCAGATTCCCCGCTCGATCCTTCGCGCGAGTTGCGCCTAGATAGACCGCCGTTCCCGCCGCGAATAGCGCGTACTCCACAAAAATCGTAAGAGGCAGGGAATTCCACATGCCCAGGCCGTACTTTGTGCCGCCGGGATAGATCTGCATATCTGGCCGGTGCGCAATGAAATCGAGCAGCCAGTGGGTGGGGACCAATGCTCCGACCAAGAGCGCGCTCCGGCCATCACGCCTCAAAATAAAATACGCAATGACCAATAGCGCGGCCCAACCCATTTGGGCAACGAGGCTGTGTGAAATCGGATACGATGTGAAATCGAACGGAGAAGCCGGAAGGAGTCCCGGCACGATCCGCACCTGCTCGATCCCGAGCAACAACAAGAGCGGCCAGAGCATGTCCGCAAACTGTGCCGCGAACACGAGTGTACCCAGCGAGGTTTTCGGTGCGGCCTTTTTCGCAGCCAGCGCGACGCCGAAATGTCCGAGGAACATGTGTCTCTCCGCGGAGTCTCTAGAAATTCAATCGGGCGCTCAAGTGACTCTGTTGCAATTGAAGGATTATGTCAAGAGAGCGAGGGATTCGATGGCGGGCCACATTCCGATAAGACCTGCCAGCTCAACCGGTCGATGCAACACCATCTAGCCAGTTGATCCGACAATACTTCCCCCGGGAGAACCGATCCGTCTGGCCGTACTCAATCAGAACCTAAACAGAGCAGTGTTCCGTTTGAATCTACGCCTGCGA
>JBGOZP010000041.1:0-11920 GCA_041480265.1 Terriglobia bacterium
ACGGATGGTCCCATGGCACTCGCCTCTCTGGTGAAATGTAACTGAACATGCCTTCTTGATGTTCGTCGTGTCCGCGCATGCCTGCTTAGATGCTCTTGGTCGAATCGCGTTGTGAAATTTAGACTTTTTCCGCAAGCTGTGAAGCCGCGACCCACAAAGACAAATCCGAAGTTGTAACCTACGGAGACAAAACCGAGGCTACGACCTACAAAGGCCCATGGGGCAGATCACAAGCTCGGGCCTTGCTTAGCGATTCCGGAGGCGCGTCACGATGTCATCGACCGCGATGGCGCCGATCGGGCAGCCGCTGCCATCGACCACGGCCAGGCTGTGCAAATTGTATTTGTCGAACAGCTCAAATACTTCCTTGTCCCCCGCGTCCGGCCGCACCGAGAGCAACGGCTCCGATTTCAACCCTTCCATCTGCTCCTGGGCTGGAGCGAGCAAGAGCCGCCCGACGGCAACCGCACCGGTCAGCTTCGCATCCACATCGATCAGGAACACCGTATCCAGCTGCTCGAGATCGGCGTCTTTTTCCTGAATCCAGGCGAGCACTTCTTCCCGCGTGGACTTTTCGCTCACATAAATGAAATCGGTATTCATCATCCCGCCCGCGGAATTCTCCTCAAACTTCAGCAGTTCACGGACCTCGCGGGCTTCGTCGCCCGGCATTTCGCGCAGGACGTCGCGCGACGTTTTCGCCGACAATCCGGCGAGCACGTCGGCGGCCTGGTCGGGGTCCATTTCTTCGAGGATGTCCGCGGCCTTTTCCGGATCGAGAGTCTCGACAATCTGCGAGGTCAGGCGTTTGTCGAGCTCGGCAAGAGCTTCCGCAGCGGTCTCCTCATCGAGAGACGCGATGATCGACTGCCGCTCGTGGGGTGACAATTCCTCCATGATGTCGGCGAGGTCGGCCGGATGCATGCGTTCCAGCTTCTTGTGCGTGATTCGCAGTTTGACCCGGCGGAGCGGGTCAGGTTCAATCAAGTTGACAAATTCCCAGGGAATCACGCGCGTCGGCAGCTTGCTGGCGATTCCACGAATCATCTCCGGAGAGGCAATCCCCTGGAGCAGGCGCCGCGCCGCGCCGGTAAGACCCACATCCACGTGTGTGACGCGCAATTCGACGGTCCCGTTGGTCCGCTGCTCGGAGAGGTCAATGTCATTCACGCGCACGACCTTACGCCCGCTGGTGTCTATGATCTGCTGGTCGAGCAGGTCTTTGCGCACGGCGAGCCAGCCCTCATTCGGGTGGTAGTGCTCCAACTCCTTTTCCTCGACATTCAGCTTCAGGGATCCGGCAGCGATGGAGGCGAGGTGATCATAGCGGGCGACTAATGGAAGGTACTTCCCGCGCCCAAGCAACACGCGAGCAATGCGGTTGGGCTGGTCGGCAGGCTCGACAAAGAGTTCGGTCACATGGCCGACAAAATGGCCATCCCGATCGTAGGCTTCTGCGCCCAAGAGTTCCGTGGCGTGCAGCATGTTCGCTCCTTTCCCGGACGCCTCGCAGGTCTGGGCCAGCGGCCAAGGCCGCTTGATCTTGCAGTTCTAAACGGCACGGCTGAAGCCGTGCCCTACAAACCTGGCCGTTCCCATAGAGGTTCTTGCAGGGCCTGTTCGCCAGTCAAATCGAAGGATTGCCAGTGGCGTGGGTTTGTGAAATAACCCGCGACCAGGGGTGTGGCCCCGCCGCGGGTAGTTACGAAATACGCGCTCTACCTGAGGCTGGTGCGGCACCCGATTAAAACGCGGCGCGTTGACGTCCCAGCAGTCTTAAGCTGTGCCAGACGGGAACAGAGCGCCGCTTCGTGCTTGCTACTCGGAAAGGGGTCTTGCTCTGCTGATTCACTCATGTTCAGAGAAAAATACTCCCACACAGTAGGTAAACGGAGTTGAAATGTTTGTCAAGGAAAGAGTGCAAGTTAACGCAATTTTTTTGTTGATGGAAAGAGCATATGGGTGGGTTTGCGTCCGCGGCGGCGGCAATCCGCGATATAGAGCGCGCCGTAGGTCTGCGTAAAGAAGTCCGAGCGGGTGTATCCGAGCAGCGCAGCAACGCGATTTATGGCCGAGGGAGCGCCCTCCAGTTCGAGAAATGTACCGATGGGGGTCTCGTCGAATTCAATTTTCAGGTTCCGGACATCAACTGACGGGCTCCAAGTGGAGCCCGCACCCTGTCCCCGCGGGCTCCAAGTGGAGCCCGCACCCTTTGGGAGAGCGTAGGTGGTCCTAAATTTTTCATAACGGAACAGTGGCCGCAGGCCCAGGGCGCTCAGGATTCGCCGCATCTGTTCTCCGTCGGAGATGGCGACTTCGACCTCTTCCCTGACTTTGTAACGTCCCCTATTTTTCGGTTTATCCATGACGGAGCGAATGCGACGCGCGGTCTGGGAAGGCCCCTTGTAGGTGAGAATGCATTTGCTTGGCTGCGAACGGGACTTTCCGCCGGTGATTGAAATTGGTTGCTGGTTGCGGATGCGAATGAGCTGGCCGCGGCGGGCCAGGTCATTTTTCGGAGTGTCATAGAGAGTGTTGGATTCATGGGCGCGCGGGGAGACCTCTCGCGCACCGAGCTTTTTCAGACGGCGGCGCAGCCCGGAAACGTCTGTCACGCGGAGCTTGATCTCGACTTCTTGATTGGAATAGGTTCCAGGCATGAAGCACAGTATACGTCGATTGCGCCTGACTGACGGCAAACGGCTCGACAAAGGAGCGAGCAGCAAGGTATAAACCTGACGTTCGGCAGAAGAACGGCTGCCCGCCCAAGAACCGGGCGGCCGCTACAAAAGCACGAAGCAGAGAATACCATTGCGGCGCGACAAACTACGTTGAAGCGCCACGATATCAGATGACTCCAGAAGAATTTCGCAAGCTCGGATACCGCGTTGTCGATTGGATCGCCGACTACAGGGGCAAGGTTTCCGAATTGCCGGTGATGGCGCGTACGGCGCCGGATGAAATCAAGGGCCGGCTGCCGAGCGACCCGCCGGTGACTCCCGAGTCGTTCGACGACATCTTTCGCGACCTCGACGAAATCATTCTGCCGGGGCTGTCGCACTGGCAGCATCCGCGATTCTTTGCGTCCTTCCCGGCCAATGCGCTGCTGGCGAGCGTGCTGGGCGACTACCTGAGTACCGGACTGGGAGTGCTGGGGCTATCCTGGCAGTCGAGTCCCGCGCTGACCGAGCTGGAAGAGGTGGTGACGGACTGGATGCGGCGAATGATGGGGTTGTCTTCGGAGTGGAGCGGGGTGATTCAGGACACGGCTTCCACGAACACGCTGGTGGCGTTGCTTTGCGCGCGGGAGAAGGCTACGAAGTATGGCTTGGACCGCGGAGGATTGCAGGGGGAAGAACATCCGCTCGTCGTGTACGCAACCGCGCACAGCCATAGCTCAGTCGAGAAGGCGGCGCTGCTGGCGGGGTTTGGACGAACTAATTTACGCGAGGTGGCGCATGACCGTGACTACGCGATGAATGTGCAGGCGCTTCGCGAAGCGGTTGAGCGCGATGTCAGCGCTGGAGCAATACCGGCGGCCATCGTGGCGACGACGGGAACGACCGCGACGACGGCGCTCGATCCGCTTGCGGGGATTGCCGAGGTCGCGCGGGCACACGGAATCTGGCTTCACGTTGATGCGGCGATGGCCGGGTCGGCGATGATCTTGCCGGAGTGCCGCTGGATGTGGGATGGCGTCGAGGGGGCTGACTCGCTCGTTGTTAACGCTCACAAATGGCTGGGCGCGGCGTTTGATTGCTCGCTTTATTACGTCCGTCACGCGGAACATCTGGTGCGCGTGATGTCCACCAGCCCAAGTTACTTGCAATCGGCAGCCGATGGGCGCGTGAAAAATCTGCGGGACTGGGGGCTGCCGCTGGGCCGCCGGTTTCGCGCATTGAAGCTTTGGTTGCTGATTCGGGAACAAGGCGTTGCCGGCCTGCAAACACGGATTCGCAGGGATCTCGAAAATGCGAAGTGGTTTGCGGAACAGGCGCGAGAGGCTCCCCACTGGCAAGTCCTGGCGCCGGTGCCGCTGCAGACCATTTGTGTCCGGCACGAACCGCCGGGGCTGGCGGGCGAAGCGCTCGACCGGCACACGCTCGGCTGGGTCGATCGCGTGAACCGGTCCGGCGAAGCCTACCTGACGCCGGCAGTGCTCGACGGACGGTGGATGGCGCGCGTGTCGATCGGGGCCGCGCCCACCGAACGAGAAGACGTTGCGGCTTTGTGGGCGCTCATGCGGCGGATGGCGGAGGCGTAAAACTTTTCAGGGCGTGAACCGCACTGCTCGACAGGGGCGAACGCGGCAAGGTATAAACTTTCTGTAGCCGATTGGCGTCGTCATCTCCGGCGCTCCATGAACATATGACTGAACCAACCACACCGCTGATGCGGCAGTATCACGCAATCAAGTCGCGCTACCCGCACGTGCTGGTGCTGTTCCGGCTGGGAGATTTCTACGAACTGTTCTACGAAGACGCGATTGCCGCGTCGCGCGAATTGCAAATTACGTTAACGTCGAGAAACCGCGAGAAGGGCGAGCCGGTGCCCATGTGCGGCGTGCCCTACCACGCCGCCGAGGGATATATCGCGCGGCTGCTGCGCGCCGGCTACAAGATCGCCGTCTGCGATCAAATGGAGGCGGCCGGGCCGGGGAAAAAGCTGGTGCGGCGCGAAGTGGTGCGCGTGATTACGCCCGGGACGGCCACCAGCCTGAACGTGCTCGAGCCGAAGGAGAATAATTATCTTGCGGCGCTGGCGCGCGCGCCGTCGGGGAACCCTGTCGGCCTCGCGTATGCGGACGTGACGACCGGCGAGTTTTACGTAACGGAATTTTCCGGCGCCGATGCCGACGAGAAATTGCGCGATGAACTGCACCGCCTCAAGCCGCGCGAAATTCTTCTCCCGCGGCAGGCCGGATTGTTTGCGGCGCCGGCGGGCGACGGAGACGGCTCGGGACAGAGCCACGGAACGCGGGCGGAATTCCGCGACGCCGTCGAAACACGGATCGAGGAATGGGTTTTCCGGACCGACTATGCCGAACGAATGCTGCGCGAACAATTCGGCGTCGCCAGTCTCGATGGATTCGGCCTTGCCGGACACGCGCAGGCCGTGGCCGCGGCGGGCGCCATGGTGCATTACCTGCGCGAAACGTCGGCCAAGGGTCCCGAGGATGGCATTCACCTGGAAGCGGCGCTCGGCCACCTGGACCGCGTGCGGTATTACGAACAAGCGGACGCGCTCGTGCTCGACGCGGTAACGGTGCGCAACCTGGAATTGGTGGCGCCCATTTTTGCCGAAGACGCAGGGCGCGGCGGCGCGCCGACGCTGCTGTCGTCACTGGATGAAACCGCGACAGGAATGGGAGCGCGGCTGCTGCGGCAGTGGATCTTGCGGCCGCAGGTGAATCGCGAGGAAATCGAGGCGCGCCTCGATGCCGTGGCGGAATTGAAGGCGCACACCGTCCTGCGCGAGGAAATCCGGCACGGGTTTGCGGGCGTGCAGGATTTGGAGCGGCTGGCGGGCCGCGTGACGCTGGGCGTGGCATCGCCGCGCGACCTGTTGGGCCTGCGTCAATCGCTCGCGCGCATTCCTCTGCTGCGCAAATACCTGGCGAATTGCGCTTCTTGCCGGCTCGCGGCGCTGCACGTACAAATGGACGAGCTATCCGATGTGCGTGAACGGATCGAGTCCGCGCTGGCGGACGATCCTCCGGCGCTCGCCTCGGACCCGGGCGTCATCCGCCGCGGCTACAACGCGGAATTGGACCAGTTGCGCGATCTTTCGCAACACAGCAAGCAGATCATCGCCGCGATGGAGGAGCGCGAACGGAAGCGCACAGGGATTGCCTCGCTGAAAATTCGTTTCAATCAGGTGTTCGGCTATTACATCGAAGTGTCGAAGCCGAACCTGCACCTCGCGCCGAAAGATTTTGAACGCAAGCAAACCCTGGTAAACGCGGAACGCTATACCACTCCGGAGCTGAAAGAGTACGAGCGGAAGGTGCTGGATGCCGACGAGCGAATCGCGGAGATCGAGCGGCGGCTGTTCTCCGAATTGCGGCTGTGGATTGCGGAGCAGGCCGCGCGCGTTCGCCGCACGGCATCGGCGATGGCGCAACTCGACGTGCTGGGAAATTTCGCGCGCCTGGCCGCGTCCAGGAACTACACGCGGCCGGAGTTTGGCGAAGATGGCCAGATCATGATCGTCGCGGGCCGCCATCCCGTCATCGAACAATTGCTCGAGCAAAGAGGCGAGCGGTTTGTCCCCAACGACCTCTACCTGGCCGACACGATGCAGCAAATATTGCTGATTACCGGGCCGAACATGGGCGGCAAGTCCACGTATTTGCGGCAGGCGGCGTTGATCGTGCTCATGGCGCAGATGGGATCGTTCGTCCCGGCAAGCCAGGCGCGGCTGCCGATGACCGATCGAATTTTTACGCGCATCGGCGCGGCGGATAATCTGGCGCGCGGACGGTCCACTTTTCTGGTGGAAATGACGGAAGTGGCTGCCATCTTGAATACGGCGACTCCGTCGAGCCTCGTGCTGCTCGATGAAGTGGGCCGGGGGACGGCGACATTCGACGGTCTTTCGATCGCGTGGGCCGTGGTGGAACATCTTTCCAGTGAAACGAAGTCGCGTACGCTGTTTGCAACGCATTACCACGAACTGACGGAACTCGCGGACCTGCTGCCGGGCGTGAAGAATGTCCATGTTTCCGCGCGGGAGACTTCGACTGGAATCGTGTTCCTGAAACGCGTAGAAACCGGGAGCGCGGACAAGAGTTACGGAATAGAAGTCGCAAGAATGGCGGGACTGCCTCCCGCGGTGATCGAGCGGGCTCGCGAAGTGCTCGCGCGGCACGAACAGGCGGAGCACCAGTTGAGTGAAAAGCTCACGCCGGGGAACGCGGCCACCGGCGAAGCAGCGCCAGTACAGGAGGCGCTGTTCACACCTCTCGACCGCAGCGTGCTCGAAGCATTGCGCGAGGCTGACCTCGACAACTTGAAGCCAATTGAAGCGCTCAACCTGCTCGCGGAGCTGAAGAAGCAGATTTTATGAAACGCTCGGACACAGCGCGGCGGGTCCGCAGGCAGACTCAGCTTCAGCGGCTAAAGCCGCTTTCCATAGAACCTCGATTCGGCCGGGCTAAAGCCCGGCCCTCCAAAGGCTCATTGGCGCTGGGGATCATGTCCGGGACGTCGGCGGACGGAATTGACGTCGCACTGGCGCGCATCTCCGAGCAGGCAGCGAAACTTGAGAATTTTTCCGCGTTTCCCTTCCCTCCATGCGTTCGCGATACGATTTTGCGGCTGGGCGAAGGGCGGGCAACGACGACGGGCGAAATCAGCCAGCTCAATTTTCTTCTGGGCGATGTTTTTGCGGAGGCAGCGCTGGCGGCGTGCCGGAAATTTCGTGTGCGCCCTTCTCAGATTACTTTGATCGGCTCCCACGGGCAGACAGTGTTTCATCAAGGGGCGCCGGCGCGGTTCTGCGGACAGCGCGTGGCCTCTACTTTGCAGATCGGCGACCCATCGGTAATCGCTGTGCGCACGGGGATCACGACCGTAGGGGATTTCCGCCCGGCAGACATGGCTGCGGGCGGTCAGGGGGCGCCGCTCGTACCGTTTGTCGATTACCTGCTCTACTGCGATTCGCGCGTGGGACGCGCGGCTCTCAATATCGGCGGGATTGCGAACGTGACCGTAATTCCTCGCGGGGCGAAGATAGAAGACGTTTTCGCTTTTGACATCGGGCCGGGCAATATGGCGATGGATGGGCTGGTGCGGCACTTCACGCGCGGGCGGAAGGCGTTCGATCGGAATGCAGAAATGGCGGGGCGCGGCCAGATATTGCCGGGTCTGCTCGAAACATTGCTGCGCGACAAGTATTTCGTCAAACCGCCGCCGAAGACCGCGGGGCGTGAACAATACGGCGAAGCGTATGTCCGGCGCATACTGGCACATCGCGAAGCACGGCGAGCGCGGGCGGAAGACGTGATCCGCACGGCGACAATCCTGACGGCGCTTTCGATTGTGGATGCATTTCATCGCTTCGTATTGAAGCGCGCAAAGGTTTCCGAGCTGATTGTCTCCGGGGGAGGAGCGCACAACCCGCTGCTGATGGCGCAAATCGAAGCGGCGTTGCCGGGAATTCGCCTGTGTGCGTCAGACGAGTTCGGCGTGCCCGGAGACGCAAAAGAAGCGTTTGCGTTTGCCTTGCTTGGCTGGGAGACGCTGCATGGCCGGCCCGCGAACGTGCCCGGAGCAACGGGAGCGCAGCGCGCGGTCGTGCTTGGCAAGGTGTGTTATGGAGGGTGAGAGAGGAGGTAAAGGATGTGCAGGAAGTAGAGGAAGTAGAGGATCGGAACTTCCCACCTCGCGCGGCGTGTTGCGCGCTGTGAGATCCCTCACCTCCTTCACTTCCTTTGCTTCCTCAATTTCCTTCACTTCCCTTCTCCTTGTCCTCGCACTTTCCGCCTGCACGCGCTCGGTTTCCACCGAACCCGGCGTCGTCAATTTTCTGATCGAATCGATGCCGGCCAACCTTGATCCACGGGTGGGCACCGACGGGCAGTCGGAGAGAATTGACGGCCTGATTTTCAGCAGCTTGGTGGAATTAGACGCCCAGCGCAACCCGCACGGCGATCTCGCCGACAAATGGGAGATGCCTGACCCGCTGACGTATGTGTTTCATCTGCGATCGGGCGTGAAGTTTCACGACGGGCGCGCGCTTACCGCGGCGGATGTGAAGTACACATTCGACTCGATCCTGAACAGAAGCGTGACATCGCCTAAACGAGGTTCGTTTAGCCTCATGAAGTCTATTGAGACGCCGGACGTGGCCACGGTGATTTTTCATCTGAGCGAGCCGCGCGCAGCGTTTCTGTGGGATATTTGCCGTCCGGCCATCGGCATCGTGCCCGCGGGCGCCGGGAGCGATTTCGCAAATCATCCTATCGGGACGGGCCCATTCCGCTTCGTCAGCGCGCAGCAAGACGACAATGTGGTGCTGGAGCGAAACGCCGCTTACTTCGGAACTCCGGCGAAAATTACCAGGATTCGATTCCGAGTCGTGCCCGAAGCCATCGTCCGCGCGCTGGAATTGCGCAAAGGCACGGCCGATCTCGAGTTGACGTCGCTTGCGCCAGACATGATCCCGGTATTGCAGTCCCAGCTTGGCATCGAAGTCACCGAGCAGCCCGGAAGCAACTACGATTACATTGTTTTCAACTTCGAGGATGCCGCGCTGGCAAAACGAGAGGTGCGCCAGGCGCTGGCGCTCGCCACGAATCGCGAAGAAATCATCCGCTACCTGCTGCGAGGGCAGGCACATCTGGCGGACGGCCCGCTCCCGCCCAACAGTTGGGCGTATGAGCCACACACAGCGCATTTCGGCTACGATCCCGCACAAGCTGAACGGTTGCTCGACTCAGCGGGTTTTCGGCCACTCCCAGCGGAAGGCGGCATGAGGTTGAAGATAACGATGAAAACTTCGACGGAAGAATCCACGCGGCTTCTGGGCGCCGCGCTGAAGGAACAATGGCGAAAGGTCGGCGTGGATCTGGAACTGAAGCCCGAGGAGCTGGCCACACTGTTTTCCGATCTGACCCGCGGAAGCTTCCAGGTATCCACGCTCCGATGGATAGGCGCCAACAGCGATCCCGACTTCTTTGAATACATCTTCAGCTCAAAGAAAATGCCGCCCGCCGGGGCCAATCGCGGCCATTACCAAAACGCCAAGCTCGACGCCCTCATCGACCAGGCTCGCATCGAGAGCGACCGGGAAAAGCGCCGAAAGCTGTTCAGCGAGATTCAACAGATTGTCGCGGAAGACGCGCCTTACGTGAGTCTGTGGTATCGCGACAACATCTGCGTACACCGGAAGAGAATCACCAGCGTGCGGCTTTCTCCCTCGGGAGACTACGATTTTCTATGTACGATCGAAGCGCGGTAGGACGGGTGACGGGAAGCAGGTAACAGGTGGCAGGTGGTAGAAGAATGCGGGGCGTTATCCTTCAGCCTCTTCCCCGAGGGCCGCGCGAATCTGTTCTTTGGTAATCACGCCTTCCCGCATCACGGTCCAGTCGTCACCCTCAAGTTTTACGATTGTGGATGCAAGAGTCCCGGTGGTTTCCCCGGCGTCCAGGATCAGAGGAAGGCGATCGCCCAACTGCTCCAGCAGTTCCACAGCGGTGGAACATGCGGGCCGCCCGGAGATATTTGCGCTGGTGCCGGTGATCGGCCCCTTCACCAGATCAATGAGAGCGTTGACAATGGGAGACCTGGACCAGCGCAGCGCAACCTGGCCGGTATGCGCGGTGACTTTGAGCGGTATGAGCGTCGAGGCGTCCACAAGCAGCGTCAGCGGACCCGGCCAGAATTTTGCGGCGAGTTTGAAAAAGGTGTAGGGAACATCGAGCGCAAGAGAAACAGCCTGCGCAGTCGAATTGACTAGAATGGGCAGCGCCAGGGTTTCCGGACGTCCCTTCACGCGGTAGATGCGCCCAACTGCCGCAAGGTTGAAGGGGTCAGCAGCGATTCCATAAAACGTATCTGTGGGGATGGCGACTAATTCGCCGCGCCGGATAAATTCGGCAGCGTAGCGCATGACGACGGGATCGGGGGTTTCTGGCGAAACCTTCAACAACTCAGCGGACAAAGTCGTGAACCTCAATCTTCCCACGACACTACGCAACCGGCGACAAGAAGACCGTGATTTTGAAACTACCATAGACGTTAGTGGCGTTCAAGGGTGCGATGCCCAGGCGCACCCTTGCTTTACCGGCGAGGAGCGGTTTGCTAGGCTCATGTACATGGGTCCCTTGCCCAAAGCGAATTTTCGGAAAAGAGAACCAGCGGAACGAGCGCGGGTGATCACCAGCCGCGAGAATCGCTGGCTGAAGCGATTCCGTGCCTGCCTGGCCGGAGAGAGTAGTGGGGACGACGGAAGCGCAGGCGTCGAAGGAGTGCGCCTGGTGGAGGCTG
This sequence comes from Terriglobia bacterium, assembly GCA_041480265.1. Classification (GTDB taxonomy): domain Bacteria; phylum Acidobacteriota; class Terriglobia; order Acidiferrales; family UBA7541; genus Palsa-360. The sequence continues at coordinate 10,995 of JBGOZP010000041.1, forward strand.
CCCTGGATTCCGGCCTGCCCGTGGAGGCGCTCCTGGTGAGCGAGTCAGGCGAACGGCATCTGGCACGTCTGGCATCCTCGATCGCACCCGAGATGACGATTCTTCGAACGACCGACCGGCTGTTTGCCGGGCTTGCAGGCACGCAAACACCCCAGGGAGTGGCGGCGATTGTTCGACCGAAGGTGGCGACGGTTGAGGATGTGTTAAGAGGCGTCGCGCTGGTCGTCGTGCTTGTGGGTGTGCAGGATCCGGGGAACGTAGGCACGATCTTGCGCGCGGCCGAAGCGTTTGGCGCAACGGGCGCCGCGACCTGCCCGGCGGGTCTCGCGGGTACGGCAAATCCTCTGGCGCCGAAGGCGCTCCGCGCATCGGCGGGATCGGCGCTGCGCCTGCCGATTCTGCGAGGCATGTCTTCCGCCATCCTTTTGGCCCAACTGCGCGTCTCAGGAGTGAAGCTGTACGCGGCTGTGCCGGATAGCGATCCCCAAGAGAGCCGGCAAAGGGGCGCCGCACCGCCCGTGGTGCGGCCTTGGGAGGCGGACTGGAAATCGCCGGTGGCGCTCTTGATTGGGAACGAAGGGGCGGGGTTGCCCGAAGAAATCGTGCGGTCCTGCGATGCGCGGGTGAGCATTCCGCAATCGGAATCGAAAAAGCGCGTGGGCGTCGAATCGCTTAACGCAGCGATGGCTGGGACCGTGCTGCTGTACGAGGCAATGAGGCAGCGGAATGGAATTGCATGACGGCTGCATCTTCAGGGGCTGAAGCCCCTGTTTGTGATCAGCCTAATGTCGCGGCTAAACAGCTTGCGGAAAAAGTCTAAATTTCACAACGCGATTCGACCAAGAGCATCTAAGCAGGCATGCGCGGACACGACGAACATCAAGAAGGCATGTTCAGTTACATTTCACCAGAGAGGCGAGTGCCAT
>JBGOZP010000042.1:0-10204 GCA_041480265.1 Terriglobia bacterium
CACCTAATGTAGCAACGCCCGCGGACCTCGCATGGAGTCCGCGGGCGTTGCTGCGCCGCCTGCGCAGCGCTGACGAAATCGCGCATCTGATCACGCTCATCGCCGCGGCAACCCTTCTGCTCATCACGGCATTGCTGGTGTATCAGCTCTGGATCCATTCGGCGGAGTCGCGGGCCAAGTTTGGCTGGAGTTTTTTCGTTACCAAGACATGGGACCCGGTCGCCGGCGAGTTCGGAGCCCTGCCGTTCATTTACGGAACTTTGGTGACTTCGGCGGTGGCGCTGCTGCTGGCGGTTCCTCTTGGTGTGGGTGGGGCCATTTTTCTGGCGGAGCTGGCGCCACCGAAACTCTCTTCTTCTCTGACTTTCGTGAGCGATTTGCTCGCGGCGGTCCCCAGCGTGATTTACGGATTGCTGGGCGTGTTCCTGCTGGTGCCGTTGATGCGCACGACCGTCCAGCCGGCATTGAAAAAAACGCTGGGATTCTTGCCGCTATTTCAAGGACCCGCGTACGGCATCGGATTTCTGACGGCCGGCATCGTCCTGGCAGTGATGATCGTGCCATTTGTACTGTCGGTGTCCCGCGAAGTTCTGCTGGCGGTGCCGCGCGACCAACGGGAAGCGGCCTTGGCGCTCGGCGCAACCAAGTGGGAATCCACCTGGCGCGTGGTCGTGCCCGCGGCGCGGATCGGCATCTTCGGTTCGGTGTTCCTGGCGCTGGCGCGAGCACTGGGCGAAACGATGGCCGTAACGATGGTTGTCGGCAACAACCCGAAAATCGCGGCGTCCCTGTTTTCGCCCGGATATTCGATTGCGGCGGTACTGGCCAATGAATTCTCTGAGGCCACCGGCAACCTGTATCTGAGCGCTCTCATTGAGCTGGGCCTGGTGCTGTTTCTGCTGACGTTTGTGCTCAACGGCCTGGCGCGGCTTTTGATTCTGATCACCACGGCGCGTGGCAGCGGGGTATTGCCGTCATGAGCGCGCGCATGATCTGGCGAAAGTCGCTGAACGTAGTGATGCTTTCGCTCACGGGGCTGTGCGCGCTGATTACGGTGGCGGTGCTGTTTTTCATTCTCGGATACCTCGTGTGGAACGGCGGAAAAGATCTCTCCTGGAGTTTCTTCACGCGGCTCCCTGCTCCCGTGGGTGAGGCCGGCGGTGGAATGGCCAATGCGATCCTGGGCAGTCTGAAACTTCTGCTGGCCGCCGCGTTGTTCGGAGTTCCCATCGGCCTGCTGGGCGGCGTGTATCTGGCGGAATTCGGCGGGCAGACGGTTCCTTTCGTGGTCCGGTACACGGCGGACCTGCTGAACGGCGTGCCATCAATCGTGATCGGAATTTTCGCGTACGCCCTGGTGGTGATGCCCATGCACCATTTTTCGACCTTTGCGGGAGGATTTGCGCTGGGGATCATGGTGATCCCGACGGTCCTGCGCAATACGGAGAGTTTTCTGCGCGAGGTGCCGCGTTCGCTGCGTGAGGGATCGTTCGCGCTAGGAGCGAACAAGTGGCGGATGGTTGCGACGGTGGTGCTCCCCGCGGCGTCGCGCGGAATTCTCACCGGTGTGTTGCTGGCGCTGGCGCGCGTGGCCGGAGAGACGGCGCCGCTGCTGTTCACGGCGTTCGGCAATCGCTACTGGAGTCCCGGATGGATGCAGCCGACTTCGTCGCTTCCGGTTATAATTTATACCTACGCCACGGGGCCGTATGAAGACTGGCACCAGCAAGCGTGGGCGGCGGGGCTGGTGTTGCTGGGGCTGGTGTTGCTGACGAACATTCTGGTGCGCGCGTTTCTGTCGCGCGGGACTTCGTTCGAGGGGTCGTAAACGATGAAGCCTGCTTTTCCACTGATGGGGAATTCGGCGGCGACGGCCTGGAACGCGGCGTCCAGGTCCAAAGCGACCGCGGAGAACCCGGCTGCAAGCGCGCCGGGGGCGAGCGCCCTGCGCATGAAGGTCTCGCGGATTAATTTCTACTACGGCAAGAACCACGCCCTGCACAATGTTTCGCTCGATGTGGCCACAAACCGCGTGACGGCGCTGATCGGACCCTCGGGCTGCGGAAAATCAACGCTCCTGCGCACGCTCAACCGCATGTACGAAACGCTCCGGCACACGCGCTTGGAAGGCGAGATCGCGCTCGATGGCGTGAACATTCTCACCCTGGACGTCACGAAGCTGCGGCGGCTGGTCGGGATGGTTTTTCAGAAGCCGAACCCGTTCCCGAAATCCATTTTCGAAAATGTGGCCTACGGCCTGCGCATCAACGGCTCCGCGGGACGCCTGGATGACGCCGTGGAGAAAAGTTTGCAGCGCGCGGCGCTTTGGGACGAGGTGAAGGACAAGCTGCATAAATCGGCGTATGCGCTGTCGGGCGGACAGCAGCAGCGGTTGTGCATCGCGCGGGCGCTGGCTGTGGACCCGGAGGTATTGCTGCTGGACGAGCCCTGCTCGGCGCTGGACCCGGTGAATACGGCGAAGATTGAGGAGTTGCTGTTTGAATTGAAACAGACCTGCACGTTGGTGATTGTCACGCACAACATGCAGCAGGCGGCGCGCGTGAGCGATTCGACGGCTTTTCTGCTGAATGGCGAGCTGATCGAGTTTTCGCTGACCGCGCAGATGTTTACTACGCCATCGGATCCGCGCACGGAGGCGTACATCACGGGCCGGTTCGGATGAGGATGCCGGGCGGGAATCGTAGAGTCGTAGAGTCGAAGAGAGGATGCAACGCATGGAACGTCATTTTGAGCGCGACCTCGAAGAACTGAAGGAGCGGCTGCTCTGGATGGGCAGTCTGGCCGTGCGCGCCGTGCACCAGGCTGTCCACGGCGTGCTCGAGGCGGATGAAAAGCTCGCTGAGTCCGTGCTGAGCGAAGAGAACGCGATCAACGAGCTGCAGATTGAAATTGACGACCGCGTGGTGCAGCTGCTGGCGCTGCAGCAATTGATGGCGGCGGACCTGCGCTTTGTGCTGGCCGTATCGCGCATCAATAACGATTTGGAGCGCATTGGCGATCAGGCGGTCAACATCGCGCAGTCGGCGCAGCGCATCATGCGTCATCCGCGCGTGAAACCCTACGTCGATTTGCCGCGCATGGGCGAACTGGCGGAAAAAATGATGCGCGACAGCCTCGATTCGCTGGTGCGCCGCGACGTTGAGCTGGCGCGCTCAGTGCTCTCGCGCGACGACCAGGTCGACCAGCTCCGCGACCAGATCTTCCGCGAACTGTTGAGCTACATGATGGGCGACTCCTCGGTCGTGTTCCCCGCCTTCGAGTTGATCCTGGTGGCGAAGAATCTGGAGCGCATTGCCGACCACGCCACCAACATTGCCGAAGACGTGATCTATATGGTCGCGGGGAGCGACGTCCGCCATCCTGCCGTGGAACGGCATAACCCTTGATCGCCGCCTGACATCACTTTTTTCAAGTGCATGCGGTTTTCTCCGCGCCCTCTGTGGCCTCTGTGTTAAATGCTTTTCGGAAAAAGATGAAACACAGAGCACACTGAGAAAAGCCACAGAGAACACTGAAACGGCGACGCTGGCGGCTCCTGATCAAAGAGCGGCGAAGTGAAGCTTAGGGCAGATCGAGGAGCAGGAAATCCGCCGCGGTCGCGCCTGATCCCGATGGGGAAGAGAGTTGCAAGTCGCGCTCGCTGGTCACGCGGGCCTGGTCTCCCGGACCGAGCGTTTCGCCATTGAGGTTCAGGTTGCCGCCGATGACGAAGATATAGGCGCGCCGCCCTGGTGCGAGTTTGTGCGCGGTGGATTGGCCGGGGGCGAGAAGCGAAGTGTAGATGAACGCATTCTGGTGAATCTGAACCGCACTGTTGGACTTGCTCCCGGCGGGAACGGCAATCGGCAACAATTTTCCGGAACGGCCGGCCAGCGAGAAGCTCTTCTGCTCCCAGGATGGTTCCAGGTGCTGGACCGCGGGCGTGATCCAGAGTTGCACCAAGTGGACCGGATCTTTCTTTGAAGGGTTGTACTCGGAGTGGCGCACCCCAGTCCCCGCACTCATCCGCTGAATTTCGCCGGGGCGAATGACGCCGATGTTGCCCATATTATCGCGATGTTCGAGCGCACCTTCGATGATATAGGTGACGATTTCCATCTCCCGATGCCCGTGCAGGGGGAAGCCGCCCGCAGGAGCGACCGTATCGTCGTTGAACACGCGGAGGGCGCCGAAATTCATGTTGGCCGGATCGTGGTAGTGGTCGAAGGAGAAGTGCCAGTAGGTACTAAGCCAATCTGTTTCAGCGTGATAGCGCTCATTTGCACGAATCGTCTGAATCATGATGAAATCTCCAAGCCCGTCTCATCTTGTGGCTATTCTTATACTTCGTTCTATAATTTAGATGCAATCGGTGTGCAATCGTCGCAAGCGTGTGCGCTCTCGCCGGTTGCAAGTCAGCGATTGCCTCCCGGTGTGACACACGCGAAATTCAGGCGGATACCACTCCCGGAAAATCCAAAGTTAGTGTAAATTAAGTCTTCTGCGTATTGCCGCAGAAAGAAATCATGAACCCAATCAAAGCTGAAACGCAAGCTGCCGCCGAAAGGGCCACCCCTATGACGAGGGACACGCTTACCGTCACCGATAACCGGACGGGAAGAACCTACGAGGTTCCTGTTACCCACGACACGATCCGCGCCATTGATCTGCGCCAGATCAAAGTAAAACCCGATGACTTCGGGATGATGAGCTATGACCCGGCCTTCAGCAATACGGCCCTGTGTCAAAGCAAGATTACGTACATTGACGGCGACAAAGGCATCCTGCGATACCGCGGCTATTCCATCGAAGAGCTGGCGGAGAAAAGCACGTACCTCGAGACGGCCTATTTGATTCTGCATGGAGAGCTGCCCAATCGCGCCCAGCTCGATGACTGGACCTACCACATCACGCACCATACGTTCATCCACGAGTCGGTCAAGAAATTCCTGGACGGGTTCCATTACGACGCTCACCCGATGGGCATGATGATTTCCGCCATCGCCGCGCTTTCGACGTTTTATCCCGAAGCCAGGGATATCTTCAACCAGGAATCGCGCCGCAAGCAGACCTACCGGTTGATCGGGAAGATGCCGACACTGGCGGCATTTTCCTACCGGCACAGTCTGGGAATGCCCTTTGCATATCCGGATAACGAACTGAGCTACGCCGGAAATTTCCTGAACATGCTGTTCAAGACCTCCGAGCTAAAATATCGTCCGAATCCGACGCTGGAGCGCGCGCTGGATGTATTGTTCATCCTGCACGCCGACCACGAGCAGAATTGTTCGGCTAACGCCATGCGCTGCGTCGGCAGCTCGCATGTGGACCCGTTCTCGGCGACCGCTGCGGCCACTGCCGCGCTTTATGGCCCTCTTCACGGCGGCGCCAACGAAGAAGTGCTCCGGATGCTGTTGGAGATTGGCTCGCTCGCCAATGTGCCCGCGTTCATCAAGCGCGTGAAGGCCGGCGAAACGAAGCTGATGGGCTTCGGACATCGCGTCTACAAGAACTACGACCCGCGGGCGCGCATCATCAAGCACGTGGCCGACAGCGTGTTCGAAATCATGGGGCGCAACCCGCTGTTGAATATCGCTCTCGAATGCGAACGCATCGCCCTGGAAGACGACTACTTTGTTTCCCGCAAGCTCTATCCCAACGTGGACTTCTATACCGGCCTCATCTACCAATCCATGGGCTTCCCGGTGACGATGTTCCCGGTCCTGTTCGCTATCCCGCGCACCAGCGGCTGGATCGCCCAGTGGGAAGAGATGTTGCTCGACCCGGAGCAGAAGATCGCCCGTCCCCGCCAGGTCTTCCTCGGACACGGCCTGCGGCCTTACGCTTCAATCGGCCAGCGAAGCTGATGCTGGATCCTGCCTGCCCTCAAATTGTTTTCTCGGAGTCCAGCAGGATTGTTACGGGGCCGTCGTTGACCAGTTCGACTTCCATATGCGCCTGGAAGACGCCGGTTTCCACCCGCACGCCGAAGCTGCGCAAACATCGCACGAATTCTTCATAAAGCCGGCTGGCGTCCTCGGGGGGCGCGGCCCGGATGTACGATGGCCTGCGGCCGCCGCGCGTATCTCCATACAGCGTGAATTGCGAGACGACGAGCGCGGAACCGCCAATCTCCACGAGGGAGCGGTTCATCTTGCCCGCCTCGTCGGCGAAGATGCGCAAGTTGGCGATTTTCTCGGCAAGATACACGGCGGATTCCGGTGTATCGTCGCGGCTCACACCGAGCAGGATCAGCATGCCCGCCTGGATTTCCCCGGCTACACGAGCGTCAACGGTGACGCGGGCCCGAGTCACTCGCTGTACGACGGCGCGCAAGATCTTCCTCCAATTGCTTTCATCCCTTTTTGCTGATCCGCTGAGGTTTCTGTGTACGCGGCGCGGGCTGGCAGCCTGGACAAAAATAGCTGCTGCGCCCGGCAACGATCACGCGGCGGATCTTTTTTCGACAGCGGACGCAGGGCTTTCCCTCTCGTTGGTAAACGCGATGACGGTGCTGGAATTCGCCGCGTTTTCCGTCAGAATCCACATAATCCGAAATCGAAGAGCCGCGCAAACCGATCGCGGCCGTAAGAGTTTCGCGGACAGCGCGATAGAGCGCCGCAAGCTGAGTTTTCGTAAGACTGTAAGCGATGCGTGCCGGATGAATCCGCGCGCGGAACAGGCTTTCGTCGGCATAAATATTGCCTACTCCGCGCAGGACGCCCTGGTCGAGCAGAAGGGCTTTGATTCGAGCGCGCCGCGAGCCGAATCGCGAGCAAAATTCCTCCGGAGCGATCTCGAGGGGCTCCGCTCCCAGGCGGTCTCGAAACGCGGCGAACAGTGATTCCGGAACCAGCAGCATGCGGCCGAAGCGGCGGATGTCCGTGTAGCGCAGCTCGCGCCCATCGTCGAGCGCGAAAAAAACATGCGTGTGCGGCGGAACCGGATCGCCGGGGTGGCGCATTGTGAGCTGGCCGGTCATCCCAAGATGGATGACCAGAAAGAAGCGCGCCCCGGCATGGATTGCCGGACCACCAGGCGCAAGCTCGACGGCAATGAATTTGCCAAGACGCGCGACGTCCGCGATTCGCGTGCCGGGCAATTGCTCGGCCAGCGCGGCCGCATCATCGATGAAGTCCGTCTTGCCGAGCCGCACGTCGACAATAGCGCGGCCGGGCAGAGAGGCGCGCAATCCGCGCACAACAGTTTCGACTTCGGGGAGCTCAGGCATGACGGAATCGGATTCAAAATAGCACAACCACTCGCTCAACGTTCATCGAGGAGTGAAGAGAAAAAGGAATCCGCAAAAAGAAATCCGGAAATTCTTTTGCTGGAAAGGGTTTTCACGGATCGCGAGTCACCAGGCACGAGTCACGGAATTGTGAATTACGGCAGTGGAAGGCCCGGAGTCGCGACGATGCCGGCCATGCGCAAGATCTCCTGGTATTCCTCTTCGGTGACGGGCGAAATAATCAAACGCACGTTTTTCAGGAATTTCAATTTGCGTACGAGGGGGTTTCCCCGGAGTTCATCCAGGGTCACCACCCGGGGCAGCCGCTCCATAGCGCGCAGATCGGCAACGAGCATTTTCGATGCCAGGTCGTGCGGGTCCGGGTAAGGATCGCGTGTGACTTCCGCGATCGCGTAGAGGGCGCGTTCGGGTGCGGCGTGGTAACACAGCACGCGGTCGCCTTTGCGCACCTGCTTGAGCGCGCGAATTGCGTCCGGGCGCGTGCCCGCCCCACGCCACATCTCCTTACCCTTCACAAAAAGCGTATCCCAATGATAATGGTGCGGATTCACTGAAAACAGCCAGTGATTGCGCTTTGCTGGTGGACGAGTCGTTGTCAAACTGCGAATCCTCCGCGAGCAATGGGATCCTGCCCAAAGTCGTCCGATCGCACACTATACACGGGACTTAGCCCAATGTGTAGAATTTCGTGCGTATGGGCGAAGATCTTCCACCTGGATAATAAGGCCTTATATATCAATATGATATGCCTAACAGCCTGACCCAGGGCCGGACTGCGGCACTTTTCAGATGTGCTTAGAACGGAATTGGTTACGTGAAAAATGCAAAGAACTAGCAGATAACGCTAGACTGCATTGACCCAAAGGTCCTCACCCCGGACTTCGATGGCGTAGGTTTTGACGCCAACCGCCTGGTTCATGGCCATCTTGCCGGAGGTCACGTCGTATTGCCAGCCGTGCCAGGGGCAGGTTACGGCCACTCCGTGGAGTTCTCCCTGGGCGAGCGGCCCGCCGCGATGCAGGCAGGTATTATGGATGGCGTAGAACTTGTCTCCCACGTTCGCTAGGGCCAGCGTCAAGCCCTCGACTTGAAATTCGCGGATGGATCCCGCGGGAATTTCGTCCTTCCTTGCGACGCGCACAAATCCCATCCGCTAGCTCCTTAGGGCAATAATCCGATTCTGGTTGCGTGATGACCGGCCTAGCGCGGCGAAGGCGTCTGCGCAACCATCACGTTGCGCTTGAAGTCTTCCGCCATGCCGGGATGCAGCCGTATTTCGGTCGGCCGCTTGGCCAGCGACATCTGGTCGATCTTGTCCTGCAGCTTCAGCAGCGCATAGATCAATCCCTCGGGCCGCGGCGGGCAGCCGACAACATACACGTCGACGGGAACGATTCGATCCACGCCCTGCAACACCGGATAGGCGTTAAAGGGTCCGCCCACGCTCGAGCACGCGCCCATCGAGATGCACCATTTGGGGTCGGGCATCTGCTCCCAGACGCGCTTGAGCACCGGCGCCATCTTCAGAGTCACCGTGCCGGCCACGATCATCAGGTCCGACTGGCGCGGTGACGGCCGGAACACTTCGGCGCCGAATCGGGCGAGGTCGAACCGCGACGTGGTCGAAGCAATCATCTCGATGGCGCAGCACGCCAGGCCGAACGTCAGCGGCCAGATGGCGGACTTGCGCGCCCAGTTGAACACATAGTCCACCGAAGAAATCATGAAGTTCTTTTCGAAGCGTTGATCGAGGACGCCCATGGTTCTCCTAGGTCCCGCAGGAATCGAGAGTATATCCATCCCTGGCAAGGAGTCAAACCGCGAATACCAGTGAACTGGAAACGGATATTGGAGCATGACCGCCAGCAGGATTCAAGACTCCCATCGCTACTTTATTCCTTGGACGAGCAGCGCGCCCGCTTCGCGGAAAGCGCGGAGTTGCGCGGCGTCACGGAACCAGCGGCCCGTATAGGATTCAGGCGCGGGGGTGGGATCGGGAATGCGGCGATGCGCAACGTCCGTGAAGCCCGCGTCGCGGAACATCGCGGCCCACTCCTCGGCGCTCAGCAGGTGCGCGGGAGTTGCAAACTGCCCGTCCCACTGGTGGCAGTCCAGGTTGTCGCGATAGTAGTTGATCAGGACCCACGCCGACCCGCCTTCGCGCAACACGCGATAGATTTCACGCAGACCGCGCGCCGGGTCGGGCCAGTAGTAGGCCGACTCGACTGAAATCGCTCGTGTGAAGAAATTCGTATCCCAGGGAATTTCGTCCACGGCCCCGAACGCGAACATCGTATTTTCGATCGCGACGTAGTTCCTTCGCGCGCGGCGCACCATTTCATCGGAAATATCTATGCCGACCACGCGGCCTTCAGGCACGCGCTCGGAGAGAAGCCGCGCCAGCCACCCCGCGCCGCAGCCCATGTCGAGCACGTTGTCGTCCGGCGCGAGATTCATCAGGTCGAGCACCGGCAGCGTGATGGGCAGGTGATCTTCTTCCATGCCCTCGCCGCGGCCAGCCTCGGCCCAGCGGTTGAATTCCTCGCGCAGCGCTTGGTTGTCGTTGGGTTCTGACATCGGGGAAATTGGTAGCACGGTCCCGGCAGAGCGGGGCTGTGCGTTTTTCCACTCGTGCGAAAACCAAAATCACACAGGCTGAACTCAGAGATCCCGACCCTGCCGGGGCCTGTGCTACTACTCGATCTTGGCGAGCAGTTCGACGAATTTCTGCTGGCGCTGGGACTGGTCCTTGCCGTCGAGCGATTCCGCCAGCTGCGTCATGTTCATCGAGCAGAACTTCGGCCCGCACATCGAGCAGAACTTCGCATCCTTGTAAAAATCATCCGGCAGCGTCTCGTCGTGCATGGCGCGCGCGGTTTCCGGATCGAGCGAAAGATCGAACTGCTTGTTCCAGTCAAAAAGAAATCGCGCGTAGGAGAGCGCGTCATCGCG
>JBGOZP010000043.1:0-9270 GCA_041480265.1 Terriglobia bacterium
AACAAGACAAAGTCTGTCGCTTGGCCTCCCAACTGCAAACCGAAGCTCCCGCCTTCGAGCGCCATCATGGAAGGCGCACTCCAAGGTCCGCTGAACTCCTTGCCGCTTCGGCAAGTCATCACGCCGCGACCGTAACTGCCCCCGAACCCGATCGCAAACTTGATCACCGAAGGCAGAACGATGACGCATTCCGCCTTGTCCAGAACATCCTCCGGAATATCGTCGGGAATATTGAGAATCTCAACCATCACTTTGCCGGCATTCTTAATGCGATTATTTTCGTCTTTCTGGGCAAACGCAGGCAGGCCAACCAAGGCCATCACAACCATTAACAAAAACATTCTTCTCATCGACGTGCTCCTTTCCGCCTTATCCGAATATTAAGTTCAAATATCCCGGCGACACTTGATCGGTCCGGCATACCTGTCGACACTCCTCTTTTAATTCTTTATCCTGTCATCGTCAGTGAGATGTGTCACATGCCGGAAGTGATGTGTATCGCGCATGAATTCGAGAACAAACATGATCACCGCGCTAGCCTAACAAGTTCATCCGCGAGCGGACTGTACAAAAACGGACAGTTGCCGGGTAGTATCCCTGAACCGGTCACATATATCGGGTCACACGGACATTCGATCCTGTTGCTCCATAGTGTTTGAGACACCAACACCACGGGCTCTGTTGGGCATAAGTTGAGTAAAATGCTCGTAGTTTTCAGGTCCGTTTTGAGGGAGATACCGATGCAAACCGCGCATGTGCAATGGGTGGGCAAGCAACGATTCGTGGCTCAGTCCCCCTCGGGCCATATGGTCGCGCTCGATTCGGATCGCTCCTCGAACGGCGCGCCCGGGCCGATGGAGCTTCTTCTTGTGGCGCTAGGAACTTGCACGGCAACCGATGTGGTTTCCATCCTTGCCAAGAAGAGGCAGAAGCTCGAATCGCTGGAAGTGGAAGTGTCCGGCAAACGCGCGGCGGAGCCACCAGCCGTGTGGGTGAAACTTGAAATTGTCTACAAATTGCGCGGCCATCTCGATGAACAATCCGTGAAACACGCAATTCAATTGAGTGAGGAAAAATACTGCTCGGTCGCCGCCATGCTCCGCAAGACTGCGCCGATTACTTTCCGCTACGAAATTGAACCTGCCTAGTAGCACAGGCCCCGACAGGGTCGGGGCCTGTGCTACTAAAACTCCTCCGGCCAATTTCGACGAAAACCAGTTCGCTAGAGGATTAAACGCCGGCTGTTCCACTCACTTTGTTTCTTCCGCGACGGCCTGCAGCGCATCGCCTATCAGGCAGCCCGCCTTCCACTCATCCAGAAACACCGCGCCCATCTTGCTATAAAAGTCGATCGCCTGCGTGTTCCAGTCCAGCACCTCCCAACGCATGCAGAAGTACCCCTCATTCCAGGCGACTCCGGCAACATGCGCGAGCAGGGCCTTGCCGATGCCGTGCTTTCGGAAATCCGCACGCACAAAGATGTCGTCCAGAAACAGTCCCGCGCGCCCCTGGAACGTGGAATAAAACTCGAAGAACACGGCATATCCGGCGACTTGCCCGTTCCACTCCGCAAGGACGGCGCGAAATTTCGGGCTGGCGCCAAAACCATCGCGTGTGATGTCCTCTACGGTCACACTGGCTTCGTGGCTCAGGCGGTCAAACTCCGCAAGTTCATGAATCAAAGCCGTAAGCAGTGGCGCATCATCGAGTGTGGCGGGGCGAATCGAGAGCATGGCAAGCTCCAGGATCGAGTGAAGTGATTACAAGAACGCGATTATAGGCCAGCGCGAGCGACGCTGTCGCCGTTAAACAGAGTCTCTTGCCCATTCAGTCGGGCGTGACGCTCAAGGATGGTTCGGGCAACCAGAAGCTCGCGGTAAAGCCAATCACACATGCGAGGAGACCCACAATCCCGGTGGCATAAGCGAGCTGTCTCGCCGGCGTGCCGCCGGGCATGATTCCCACCATCGTCGTAACCAACAGCGCAGCCGAAGTCCCGAGCATGCGTCCCCCAATGTTGGCGGCAAAGCTTTCGCCGGTTCCCCGGAGGTAGGTGGGATAAACCAGCGGCAAATAATTCCCCCAATAACTGAATTGCGCCACGGTAAGAAATCCGAGCACAAAAATCCCCCAGGAAGACAAATCCACATCAAGAATAGCCGGTGCGAACATGATCAGCGGGATCAGGAACAAACTGGGCGCCTGAAAAATATGCAGCAATCGCCTTCGGCTCAAAATGCGGACAGCGAGAAAGGCCATAACGAAACGCCCCGCCAAACCGCCCATTTCCTGGACGATCTGGAGAAAGCCGACCCTCTGTTCCTGCGCCACGTGCGTCAAAATTCTGACGCCTGGATTTCCGGGAATAATTCTGGCGAAATGCTGCAACATTCCAAACGAAGCACCGTAGGAACACGCCATCATCAAACACGTCAGCAAGGCTGTCTTCCGGAACGCGGGCCGGAACAGATCGAGCAGGCTGGGGCGCTTCAACGTTCCTTCCGCTTTCTTCCTTTTCCAGATGGGAGACTCAGGAAGAAAGGGGCGGACCAGGAGTAAGGGAATTGCCGGGAGGAGTCCCGACATCGCCGTGTAACGCCACGCTTCATGGGCTCCGTAGATCGCCGGCAGCCGATGACTGAACGTCACGGCCAGGTAGTAAGCCCCGCTAACCAACAGGCCGCCGGTTGACGAAAATCCCTGCGTATACCCGATGACGGCTTCTCTCTGGTCGCGCTCTGTAAATAACTCCGCTAGCCAGGCCGTGGCGGCGACAAATTCCACCGATATGCCGACGAAAGTACCGCAACGAAAAATTAGCAATTGCACTGGCGTAGTCGCGTAAGCCGTCGCAAACGTCGAAATGGCGAACAGCAAAATACTCCAGAGAAGAATGCGGCGGCGGCCCAGCAGATCAATCAAATATCCGCCGAGCAATCCAAAGACGCCTCCGGCGATCGCCGGAACATAAAAGAGGATGCCCACCCAGTGGTTGAAGATCGCCGCGCTCGCTCGCGGGCCAAGCAATTCGGTCAAAGCCGGACGGACAATCAGAGTCAGCACGAGAAGTTCGTACGTATCGAAAGCAAATCCAATGCACGCCACCCCGCAAACCAGCCATTGCGTCGGCGTCATTCGCCAGAGCTTAGCTCCGGCCTGAAGATTGGACACGCTTCCCTCCCAGCAATATGCGGCTTAAGTGCGGCGTCCCGCAAATACCACGAAATACTTTGGCCCCGTTCGTATTTCGCTCTCCTCTGTGTTCTCTGTGCCCTCTGTGTTGAATTCTTTTCTGCTTGAAGATAGAGCACGCGGATGACCGGTGTGTATTCCCGGGACAGGACACCGCCAGCTTCGAATCAAATCTTACTCAAGACGTTGGCGAATTTGGCGGCGACTTTCGCGCGCAGCTCCGGTGTCGCTCCCGCGACCGGCGGATATTCCTTCAGCCGCTCGAAGGGCCGGCAGGCGTCAATCAAAGCTCGCGAACTGTAGTTTGCTAGTGAACCATGTGGAATGATCGGGTCCAGTGGGCCGCTCCACATGCGACGGATAATTTCGATATCCAGAGCGGGATCGCAACGCGTGGACATCGCCCACAACACATCGAACAGGTTGGTGGGATCGACATCGTCGTCCACCACCACGACAAACCGGCCAAGATACGCTCCCGCCTGGCAACCCGCGGCCACTAAAGCCGCCTGCTTGGCATGTCCCGCGTAGGCTTGCTTGATCGAGACAACATTGAACATGCGCATCGCGCCCGCTTCATGGCACCACACGCCTTGGATCCCGGAAATGCCCGCGCGTTCGATGGCGTCCCAAATCATGCCCGACTTGACGATGGATCTGCCGAACGACATGTCCGACGGCGGGCGCATCGGCGTCGCCATGGTCAGGATCGGATCGTTGCGATAGTAGACGCGCCGAACCCGAATGACCGGCTGCTCGCTCGGCGGGCTTGCATAATAGCCGGTGAACTCTCCGAACGGCCCCTCTGTCTGAACGTCGCCCGGAGTTATCTCACCTTCCAAAATGATTTCAGCATGAGCCGGCATCGGAAGACCATGAAGCTCGCTCAGAAGCACTTCAAATGGCTCTCCCCGGTGCCCGCCCGCGTAGTCAAACTCCGACACTCCGAACTTAATCTCGTTGGCGGCGGCTAGAGACAACAGCGGGTCATGGCCGCAACATACCAGCAGCGGACACGCCTTCCCTTGCTTGAAGTATTTATCGCGGATTTGACGGCCGTGCTTGCCGGGTGACATCCACAAGCCGGCGTGGTTCTTGCCGTGCGCCTGCACGCGGTAGGTCGCCGCGTTCACCCAACCTTCGTCGGGGTCCTTCATGATCACCAGATCTTCGGTGCCGATATAACGGCCTCCGTCCTTCTCGTGTACGCGTGGCGCTGGAAATTTGAAAAGGTCGACATCTCCGTCTCGATCGATATTTTCCAGGATGGGGCCCTGCTTCACGATTGTTGGTGGTATCGGTTTGTGATATTTCATCCGGTCGCGGTAGGCCAGCACCACGTCGATCGCTGTCTGCGGCATCGGGAAACCCAGCATGAGCGCCATCCGCTTGGACGAGTTCCCCGAACCGGAAAGAACGCGAAATCCTGAGGGATAGCCGGCAATGTCTTCGAACACCAACGCGGGCGCTTCCGACCGTTTGTGATTGACCACCTCCGCGAGAGCGCCCATCTCCAGGTCCCAACTGACTCCCTTGACTCGCAGGACCTCGCCGGCTTTCTCTGCGCGTTCCAGGAATTCCCGCAAATCCCGGTGAGGCCGGTCATAGAGGCCAAGCCAGCTACGCCCGGTCATCTTCGGTTCAATTCCCTGCGGCATTTGCCGATCCCTCCCCACCCGATGGCGCAACTTGTCACCGGAACTTATACCATTTCCCATGACAATCCAAGCGTCCACGAACACTCTCGTACCAAACCGCAGGCCTGTTCTCCAATGGATCTCCACAGTTGGTTGTCATGTGCGTTCGAAAGTATGGTTATTCTTCGTGAACTTCCGGCGTCATTCTCTCGCTTTGCGCCCGGCTGCATGGCATCCTTGGCTGATGAGGGCGGATTCCGCAGCAGAAAGGTTTTTCATGAATTGTAAATTTAAACTACTCACATTGGCCTACATAGTGGTTGCGTCCGTTTCCACTATCCAGGCGCAGACCCCGCCAACGCACGCGATGACGTTCGATGACTTAATCGCCATGCAGCGCGTCAGCGAACCCCAGATTTCGCCCGATGCGCATTCGGTGGCCTACACCGTGGGGACGCCGGAGATGGAATCGAACCGCATCGCCCGCAATATCTGGGTCGTTTCCACAGCGCCGGGAAGCCCGCCGCGCCAATTGACGCAGAGCGGGCATGACACCAGGCCGCAGTGGTCACCCGACGGGAAGAGAATCGCGTTTCTCTCCAGCCGCGAGGGCGCATCACAGGTTTACGTAATGTCCGCGCAAGGCGGGAATCCGAAAAAGGTCACTTCCCTCTCGACGGGCGCGGATAACGAAAAGTGGTCGCCGGACGGACGATCCATCGCCTTCACCTCGAGCGTCTATCCCGACTGCCCGGATGACGCCTGCAATCGTTCGCGCGACGACACCGCTGAAAAGAACAAGATCAAAGCGCGCGTCTACGATCACCTGCTCTACCGCCACTGGACGCATTGGAGCGAAGGCAAGCGCAGCCATCTGTTTGTGGTCACGGCGAATGGAGGCGCGCCTCGCGATTTGACGCCGCGCGCCGGCTATGACGTTCCTCCCGATGAGCGCGGCGACGCCAGTGACTTCTCCTTTTCTCCCGACAGCCAGGAACTGTGCTTCACGGCGGTGACCGACCGTCCCGAAGCGATCAGCACGAACGGCGATCTCTTCCTGGTGCCGCTCGCCGGCGGCGAACCAAAACGCATCACAACGAACCCGGGCTTTGACGGCCATCCCGCATACTCGCCCGACGGACGCTTCATCGCGTATCGCTCCCAGAAAACAGCCGGGTATGAGAGCGACCGCTGGCGCCTGGTGTTGTACGACCGCGCAAGCGGAAAACAGATCGAACGCGCCGAATCGTTTGACCGCCGTGTGGACGAAATAGATTGGTCCGCGGACAGCCAGCGCATTTACTTCACCGCAGAAAACGAGGGCGAGAAACCCGTCTACGAAATCGCCGCGGCCGGGGACACCGCGCCGCGCGAAATCTTGAAAGACACCTTTAACGAAACTCTTTCTATTTCCGCGGACGGCAGCGTGTTCGCGTTCCTGCGTTCGAGCCTGACGATGCCCTCTGAACTTTTTACGGCACGCTCCGACGGCAGCGGCGCGCAGCAGCTCTCGCATCACAATGCCGCGCGCCTCGCCTCGCTCGACATCCAACCGCCCGAATCTTTCTGGTATGAGGGCGCGGGCGGCGCGCGCGTCCAAGGCATGCTGATTCGCCCGCCTCATTTCGACGCATCGAAGAAATATCCCCTGCTCTTGTTGATCCACGGCGGACCGCAAAACATGTGGACCGATTCCTGGGGCTATCGCTGGAATGAAGAATTATTTGCCGCGCCCGGCTATGTCGCCGTGATGATCAATCCGCGCGGCTCCACAGGTTACGGGCAGAAGTTCACCGACGAGATCACGGACGACTGGGGCGGCCGCGCCTATGACGACCTGATGAAAGGCGTGGATTTCGTGCTCGCAAAGTATCCGTTTGTGGACGCAAGCCGCCTGGCCGCGGCGGGCGGCTCCTACGGCGGCTACATGGTGGACTGGATCGCCACGCACACCGGACGGTTCAAGGCGCTCATCAGTCATGCGGGCGTGTACGACAAACCCGGAATGTACGGCGCCACCGAGGAACTCTGGTTCGAAGAGCATGACATGAAAGGAACGCCGTGGACCAACCCCGAAAGCTACCGCAAGTGGTCACCGAGCACGTTTGCCGGTGATCTGGGCAAATACAGGACGCCGACACTGGTGATTTGCGGCGAACTCGACTACCGCGTGCCCTACACGCAGAGCCTCGAATTCTTTACTGCACTGCAACGCCAGGGCGTGCCGTCCAAGTTGATGGTCTACCCCGATGAGGGACACTGGATTCTGAAGCCGCAAAACAGCCAGCTCTGGTACAAGTCATTCTCCGAATGGCTTGCCGCGTACTTGGAATAGCCTGGGGGGCGAAATTACCCGCCGTTTTCCCTTCACCGGCTTTTCCCGGTTCTTCACTGCGTTTTAATATGCGCTCTGGTGTCCCGTGAACGGGCGAGCCGGCTCCTGGACCGTGCAGGCGGCCAACTGAAAGGTTCCTCCCCAGGCCTGGAACAATTTTTCCGATTCGGCATTGATTTCCTCGATCGGCCTGGGCCGGCCGTTTCCGGATCCTGGAAAAACGAGAAACACAATGCCTCTCCGCGCCCCGCCGTTTCGTGCATCGGACCGGATCCCAAGATTTTCGGCCAGCGCGATCGAGCCTTCTCCAATCCTGTCGGATGGGCCAACGTCGCCAAAGATCGCGTATGAGCTCTTGCCGCTTCGTGGATTGAAAACGACCGCAAAATCTCCTGGGCGCGCGCCAAACTGACGCGCCAAGCTACCCGGCAGCACAATGAAGGGAATCTTTGTTGCATCGATGTAGCGTGTGGGATCGTTCGCAGGTTTTGTTCGATCGGCAAGCGCCGTGGCGGAAACGTAATAACCGGGAAAAGGATCATCCGGCCCTTGCACGAACGGTTCTCCATCTTGATTCTTAGCCAGCCCTTGCCAATTCCCCGGCGACCCCGCATTCGCAAGATCGTCCAGGCCCATATTGTCAGGATGGTAGGCATTTGGCGCACCGTCGGCATCGATCGTCATTCCAGACTCATAAAAAAAAGCAGTGTCGCCCGGCAAATGCCGGATCGGAACTTCGCGCTCCAGATCTCCATCATGCCTCATCTGGAAATTCAAAAGTTCCTCGCTGGAACAGTCGGTTGACGGATCTCGCCCCCCGCTCACCTCCTTGTTCCCAGGCGCGCACTGATTCAGCTCCATCAATCTTCGCTGCAGGCTCCTTAGATCCTGCTGCAAATCAATTGGCCGTGAACCCGCACCATTCGTCTCCGGCGCGCTGCCCGCATCCGCTTGCTGAGTAAGGGGGCGCCGGTCGCGTTCCACGGTCCGCATAGCTTCCTGCATCGCGTCGAAATGACTATCGCAATCCTGCGCCGGATTTGCAGCCACTTGATTTTCTGCTTTTGCAGGCGCAGAGGAAGTCTGTTGCCCTCTCGAAACAGTCGGCGAACAAAGAAATACTGCCGCCACAAAAAGAGCTGCAACTCGCTGCATGGCCCGTTTCCTCCACCAGATCGGCGCTGCGGACACCTCATCGTAAAACGCGTTTCATTCGTGCTTCTATTGTAGACGACTCCACGGGAAAGTATGTTTCACAGTTTGCAGTCCTCTCTGAAATTGCGGCAAAACGGCACATTCCATGCGGGGCAGGCGTTACCTCACAATCGTGGCCCCGCGGGGTGGTCCAGGCAGTCTCAGCGCATTGGCAATTTCCTCGCCGCCCGGCGGTTTCACCGCTAAAATGTGTTCGTACGCGCCCGCACCTCAGTTGGAAAGAGCGTCTGCCTTCTAACAAAGAAGGTACAAATTCTAAATGCTTTGTTGAGCGTCGCCCACTCCTGCCGCAAGCCCGTTCGGTAAACAGCCGAGTGACCAATTCAAACAGAACCTGCCAGAACTATGCTAAGGCGAAAGAGAATAGTGAGTTGAAGCAGACTGATATGCTGGCTGTTTGAAGAATGGATGGGAAAACTATTTCGCCTTGATCCCCTTTATACTACTGGCTTCAAGGACGGGCCATTCTGCCCTTTCGATACAGTGGCGGAAGGTCATCTTGCCCTTGGCCTCCACATGCCTACTTTCGAGTTTGTTCTACCGTTCATCACCGCGACCATGTCAGGCCTCCCCTAATTCTTCCCATGCCTCGTTTTTAGATTTTCCCAGGAACAAACACAAAGACAGCTAACTCAATGGTAGGATTGCAGTAGCAGACTGCGCGCCCGTAGCTCAGTCGGATAGAGCGTCTGCCTTCTAAGCAGAGGGTCGGGGGTTCGATTCCCTCCGGGCGCGCCACTTTTTCGAATCTGTTGTAGCAACGTAAAAATGTCACCCTAATGGCCCGATGAAAATGTCACCCCCCTGAGTGAATTCATCCACCGTTGAGGTGGAGTTTGGTATCTGCGTAATAGATCGAGACCTTTCCTTCGAGAGATTCATAGAGTTGCA
>JBGOZP010000044.1:0-6819 GCA_041480265.1 Terriglobia bacterium
ATCGCGCACGATCTCCATCGCCAACGTGTCGATATAGAGATGGCGGGAATCGATCTCCTCGTATTCCCGGCGGACTTCGTTGAAAACCCTCTGCCAGAGGTCGTGGGCAAAGATAAGGGCGTTGGACTTGTCGCTCATGCAGAGGCGCTTCAAACCGTTCTGCCGGGCATACTCAAAGGCATAGCGGATGATGCGCTCGACGCCTTTGCGGGAATTTACGTCTTCTTGAACCGCGATCTCGTCCGCGGTGCCCTTCTTGAAGAACCCGCCGATGCCGACGTAGAGGCCCTCGGTGTTCTCGCGGAAGACCATCAGGCGGATGTCTTTTTCGGTGCGGTCGCGCAGCGGAGTGAGCCGGTCGTGGAGCAGTTCGACGGGCCGGGCGTTGACATAGAGATCGAGCTTGAAGCGCAGCCCCAAAAGAATGTCGGCGGCATGCTGATTCGAAGGCACGCGGGGATCGCCCAGCGCGCCAAAGAGAATGGCGTCGAACTCGTCGCGCAGCATCTCGACGGCGCCCGCCGGTAGCGTAATGCCCTCGCGCAGGTACTTGTCGGCACCCCAGTCGAATTCGATGAAGTCGATCGGCCGTTTGGCGGGTGCGGTCACCGCCTTCAGCACCTTCACGGCTTGTGGCGTGACCTCTTTACCGATGCCATCGCCGGGAATTACGGCGATTCGCGCCCCGGGACCGCCATTTCGTAAAGGAACGCCGGGCAAAGGATTGCCTCCTTGACGGCTGATCATCGCGCCGTCCGATAAACTGTGTGAGATGAACCAACCGAGTTTTGGGCGACTGCGAAGCAGTCGACACGCTATTCTTCCATCAAAGCGCAGTTCGCGCCACCAACTTTGGGACCACTTTCCTGCGAGCGCGTTTCCCGGGGGAATCCTGCGGGGATTCGATTAATCGACTTGGAACAGGTATGATTCCGGATCTTCGCCAATCCGACGACATGGAAAAGCCAAAGAAATTAAAAAGCGGGCTCTTGCTCCTAGTCGCTCTTCTGATCGCCGCGACAGCTCTGTTCGTTTTCGGGAGGCTGGCGGAAGAGATGCTGGAGGGAGATACTCAGAAATTCGATACGTTTGTGCGGACTGCCGTCCACCAGCACGCCACGCCCGGGCTTACAAAGTTGATGCAGGGATTATCATTTCTTGGATCCGTCGCGACGGTCAGCATTTTGTGCGTGGTGGCGATTAGTGTGTTCCTTTACATTCGTCGCTCCCGCATGGCTGCCTTGCTGGGCATCACGATGGGTGGCATGGCTGCTCTCGATGTGGCGTTGAAGCTGGCGTTCCATCGCCCGCGGCCGGTAGCCTTTTTCGGCCCCACGCCGGGCTCCTACAGTTTCCCCAGCGGCCACGCCTTCGGCGCACTCTGTTTTTATGGAGTACTTGCTGCGATTCTCGCGGCACGTGCGCGGGGAAGGGGCGCCCAATGGTGCATCTGGACGGGCGCGGTGCTGCTGATCGGAATGATCGGATTTTCGCGCATTTATCTGGGAGTGCATTACCCCAGCGATGTCATCGCCGGATACTGTGCGGGCGCGGTCTGGGTCGGAGCGGTAGGTTTTCTCGACCAGATTCTTATGGACCGGCGCAAGGAAGAGCTGGACGGCGGAAACAACATCTAAGCGGACATGGCAGGTATCTCGATAGGTGCCCGGCCCGCCTCAATCCAGTAGAGGCCGCCGAGCGCGAGAACTGCACCCAGCAGTTGTCCCCAGGAGCCCCTCTCACCGAGCCAGAGAATGCCGAGGATGGTGGCCAGCACCGGCAGGAGGTAGGAGAAGGCGCTCAACTGCGAGGCTTCGAGGTAGCGGAGCAGCCAGAAATAGAACACGTACGCCATAGCGGAACTGAAAACGGCCATGTAGAACAAGGCGGTCCAGCCGGTCCACGGGATCGCGCGCCAGTTTTCTGCGGGGCCGAGCGTTCTCGCCTGATGAATCGCCAGGGGCAGGACAATCAGGGCCCCTGCAAAATGATTGAACGCCGTCATCGTCAGCGTGTCGTACTTCCCCGCTACACGTTTTCCCAGCACCACGTAGATCACAAAGCCGATCGAACCCGTCATGACAATCGCGTCGCCGAGAACAGATGGTGAATGGGCGGAAAGGCCTTTCTCCGAAGCCATCACGACAATTCCGCCGAGAGCAATCGACATGCCGGTTGCTTTCCGCCAGGTGGCCGTCTCCAACTGGAAGAGCACCGCGAGCACCAGCGTGTAGATTGGCCCCATGCCGACAATCACGGACGCATGGCTGACCGAGGTATAGCGAAGGCCAATGGTGAAGCACATCTGATTTACCGTGACGCCGAAGAAGCCCAGGTAGAGGAAGGTCCAGAGATCGCGAGCGTTAAACCCTCGGCGCCGGGCGCTTGCGGCTTCCGCAAATGCAGGCAGGCGAGAACATACCAGGTAAGTGGGGAGCATCACGACGCCCGCAAGGACAACGCGGAACGATGCCAGCGTCAGAACCGGAACGGACCGGAGCCCGATCTTCCCGGCGATGAAGTTGACCGCCCAGACGACGATCAGGAGAGCGATCGACGCGGTGATCGCTGCGCGGGTTGGCGCACGTCCGCTGGAGGATTCGATCTGCACCGCGTCAGGCCAGCCGTTCTTTTCGAACGGTTATTTTTTCGATGAGACCGCGACGCGGCTCGAATCCGATGCCAGGCCCGAGAGGCACGCGAATCGTGCCCTGTGGAGAAACGGTGACTTCGGGATCGATAATGTCTTCCTCCCAATAGCGTTTGCTGGCGGTCACGTCGCCGGGGAGCGTGAAATTCGGGAGCGTCGACAGCGCGATATTATGCGCGCGGCCGATTCCGGATTCGAGCATGCCTCCGCACCACACGGGGATGCCGTGCTGCTGGCAGAGATCATGAATGCGGCGCGCCACCGTGTAGCCGCCGACCCGGCCGAGCTTGATGTTGATGATTTTGCATGCGCCGAGCACTATCGCGGCGCGCGCTTGCTCCTCGGTATGAATGCACTCATCCAGGCAGATGGGGGTGTCGAGCCTTTTCTGCAGTTCGACGTGGCTGTAGAGATCGTCCCAGCCGAGCGGCTGCTCGATCATCATCAGGTAGAAGCCTTCGAGCTGCTTCAGGAGCGGCCAGTCCTTCAGTGTGTAGGCGGAGTTGGCGTCGACCATGAGCTTGATGCGCGGGAAATCCTGGCGCAGGCGTTGCACCGGCTCCAAATCCTTGCCTGGTTTAATCTTGATTTTGATGCGCTGATAACCCGCATCCAGTTCCTTCTTCACGGCCGCGACGAGGTCGTCCAGCGACTCTTTGATTCCAATCGAGACGCCGCTGGCGATTTCTTCGCG
Organism: Terriglobia bacterium; assembly: GCA_041480265.1. Lineage (GTDB taxonomy): Bacteria > Acidobacteriota > Terriglobia > Acidiferrales > UBA7541 > Palsa-360. The sequence continues at coordinate 3,345 of JBGOZP010000044.1, forward strand.
CGTGCCGCCGAGCAACTTCCACAGGGGCATCCCTTTTTGCAAGGCTTCGGCGTGCCATAGGGCGGCTTCGAGAGAAGCTTTGGCCATGTTGTGACCGCGAACGTGCGCAAGAAGATCCCAGACTTCCGTGGCGGAAGCGAATTCCCTTCCCTTCACCAGCGGCCAAAGATGATCGCGCAGGATATGCCACGCCGTCTCCGTGGTTTCCGGACTGTAGGAAGGCGTCTCGCCGGCGACGCATTCGCCCCAGCCCATCGCACCATCTACGTTCGCTTCAACCAGGACGATGCGGCGAACGTCTGTGCGTTCCATGCTGGTTTCGAACGGCGTCACCAGCTTCATCCGAACTTCTCGCAGTGTGATTTCTCGAATGCGCATGATTCTTGCTCGATTTGCCTTTCCTAGAAATCGCTCCAAGGTGTTAGAAGATACGCCCTGTTCCCGGGGGAAGTGCGTATGGCAACTGCCGCATACCCCTTGGCGAACCACTCTGTGAATTCCTCGCGAACTCGGGCTTGGATCTTGCCGACCTCGTCCGAATCTTCGCGCTGCCAGCGTTCCAGTTCTGCGGGCAATTCGATGATCGCCGGCGCCTCGACGGGCTCTTTAGCGAGATCCCCGATGGCGGCCACCACGCGCGTGGAGTCGAGATGCCATTCGGCGACGAGGCGGTCGGTCTGCAAGCCTCGGTGGAGTGGGCTCGTCGTCACGCCGTACAAATTGGGTTGATATTTTCGGCAGATCGCGCCAAGCCGGTTCAAATTGAAGTGCGCATTGCGAAGCTCCAAGGGATCGAAGGTCCATTGAATGAGCCGGATTCCGCGCCCCAGAGCTTCATCGCGCTGAAAGAGTTTTAGCATCCGGCCAACCCCACGGTCGCGGTATTCGCGGTGTACGCCGGTCATGTGGGAATGGAGGTATGGCGCGCCATCGCGGAGGCCGACGACCGCGAGCGTGTATCCTACCAGTCGGTCGCCATCGAAGGCGCCCAGCACCTGGCCGCCGGTGTGCGCGGCAACCACGAACATGGTGGCCGGCTCAACTTCCAGATCCGCCTCGCCCCAGATTTCGCGCTGAAGTTCCACGCAACCGTGGAATTCATCGAGACTTTCGCATTTGCGGATAACGATATCCCGGCTCATCTCTTGGTTCGCGCTCCGCGCAGTCCCGCCACGTCCGATTTTTCCTCCGTTTTCTTCGTGACGTCCCAGAGCGCCTCCATCTCCTCGCGCGGGAGATTCTTGAACTCACGGCCGCGTTCGCGGGCCAGCTTCTCCATGGCGCGGAATCTGCGCGAGAATTTCGCGTTGGCTTTTTTCAAAGCGATCTCCGGGTCCAGTTTCAGGAATCGCGCCAGGTTCACAGCAGCAAAGAGCAAGTCCCCCAGCTCCTCTTCCATTTTCCCTTGCACTTTTGTTTTCAGCGCGTGTTGCAATTCCGCTGTCTCTTCGCGCATCTTTTCAAAAATGCCACCGGCATCCTCCCAATCGAAGCCGATTCGGGCGGCCTTGCGGGTCAGTTGGAAGCCTTCGAGCATGGCGGGCAGGCCTCGTGAAACGCCATCCAGAAGAGATGCTTCTCTTGCGGGACCGCTACCGGCACCAGCGTCAGCGTCTTCGGCTTTCGAACGGCGCTCTTCGGACTTGATCTGCTCCCAGTTTCTCAACACCTCGGCGGAATCTTTCGCGCGGGTCTCTCCGAAAACATGGGGATGCCGCCGAATCATCTTGTCATGGATTTCGCGAATTACGTCGGAGACGGTGAAGCGGCCTGTTTCCTGCGCGATCTGCGAGTGAAAGACAATCTGCAGGAGAAGGTCGCCCATCTCTTCCGCAAATTTGGCGTCGTTTCCGCTCTCGAGGGCTTCCAAAACTTCGTAGGCCTCTTCGATCAAGTACGTTCGCAGCGATTCATGCGTCTGTTCGCGATCCCAGGGGCAGCCGTTGGGGGCGCGCAACCTGGCCTGCACGGCGACGAGCTTTTCGAACCATTCACCAGGCGTCAATCGTTTCTGTTTCGGAGACTTGTCGCTACGCGGGACCGTTCTTTTTTCTTTCTTTCTCCGCTTCCCGCGTAGAGGCATCGCGACCGTCTTCGATCTCACCGCAAGCCTATCTTGCTCAAGTATTTCAGCATCGTGGTGACCGCAGACTGAGAGATGCCGCCTCCGGCGTGACAGTAGTAGAACTCGGGAGCCTCTTGCCGCGCTCCGCCCGCGCCCATGGCTTTGCCATTCGTGCGATAGAGGTAGACGCAAGTGTTGCCGCCGATTCCGTCTGATGTTCCAGCCCCCGTAAATTCATCATGCGGCGCTTTATAAGGAGCGACCGTTCCAGCATTAGGTCCAAGACCAGTCGGCCGAGGTTTACTAGCATAGTCTGCGTATTCGCCCACGCGATTGGACTCACTCGGTGCCGGGCCTGCGCCTCCCGATATGATCCCAACGGCAAGCACGTATGTAGCTTTGACGGAGTCCACGCACAGCCCGGAAAGCTTCTTGGGAGCGTTTTTTCCAAGCCACTTTTCCAGATCCTTCCACTCTTTTGCCGGCAAGGAACTCGCGTTATACGGTGCAGCATGCCCTTGTGGCGCATTGGACTTGGACTTGTTCTGCGCCCCCGCACTCCACTTCTTGTTCAGTTCGTCCCACTGACGCGCCAGCTCTTCCGGACTCGGACGATCGCGCCAGGCGATCACCTTGGAAGGCAAATCCCAATCTTGCAGCTGCCGGATGCCGGCGTCCGCAAAGACGCTTCGATTCGCGGGCACGAGCGGAGTTGCAAGCAACTTCAACGCCGCGGGATCGATCGGCTGAAGCGTGAAATAGACCTCGCATCCTTCCTGCCCAGCCGCCGCTTCGGATGGCGAAGATTGCGCGGCAACGTCCTGCGCGTACCCCACGGGAGCACAGCACGTGCTTAAAGTCGCAATTGCACAGCAAAACGCACCGAAGCCGCGCATACACAGCCTCCCTGGACGCAATGGCAACAGCGGAGCCCGTCGTCCGAGCGCCTCGCCGTCGCCCCCATCCGCAACCGGCGCATTATACCTCGCCTTGAAGTGCGCGCGTGCCACAGCGACTCAAACCGGCCACCCGTGATAAACTGAAGTCGAAAAGTACAGTTGAGGAATGTCCCTTGGCCGACCATAAGCAGGAAGAAACGTTCCGCGTCATCGACAAGCGCCCCTTTACCTCTGAGGGCGAACTACGCAAAGAGGTAGTAGAGGAAGCAGAGCGCGAGGCCGAGCGAGAGGCTGCGAGGCGCCCTCCCGTGCCCGCAGAGACAGCGCAGGTGCCCGCCGCTGCACCTCCGGCGGAGGCCGCCAAGCGATCCCCGGCGTTCGAAAACCTCGTCCGGATGCTCGGCAGCAATGCCGCCATGGTTCTCGGCGCGTACGCGGATCCGCGCACCGGCCAACCAGTCATCGATCCCGAGGCCGCGCGCGAATTGATTGACATGCTCGACGCCCTGCA
>JBGOZP010000045.1:0-4730 GCA_041480265.1 Terriglobia bacterium
CTTCGCGGACGCCGCCTTCGATGGCGCGCTTGGCCGCTTCGAGTTTCAGGACCATGCCGCCGGATACGACGCGGCTCTGTACCAGGCGCTCGATCTCTTCGCAGGTGATGGCGGCGAGAACTCTCTCTCCACTGAGCACGCCGGCAACGTCAGTGAGATAGATCAGTTGATCCGCGCCAAGATATTCGGCGCAGGCCGCAGCCATGTGGTCGGCGTTGATGTTGTACAGTTCGTTGTCCGAGCCAATGCCAAGGCACGGCGCAACGGGCAAGAGCCCTTCGCGCCAGAGCGATTCTATAAACTGGGTGTTCAACCCCGTGAGATAACCAACGAAGCCGAGGCTGCCTGAAATTTCATTGTGCACGATCGGCTCCGCGACGAAACATCGCGCATCCGCGGCGGAGACACCGACGGCGGGCTGCCCCTCCGCAGAGATCGCCGCGGCCAGTTTCTTGTTCAGGAAACCGGCAAAGACCATGACGGCCACATCGCGCGTTTCGCGGTCGGTGACGCGCAGCCCGGCAACAAATTTACTTTCGATGGCCATGCGCTTGAGCGTGGCGGTGAAGAGACGGCCGCCACCATGCACGACGAGAATCTCGTGGCCTTCCTGAGCGAGCGCCGCCACTTGGCGCGCGAGAGCGCGCACCGCGGTGTCGTCTTCGAGCAATGCTCCTGCGAACTTGATAACGATTCTCATTGAAGTGAGGTCTGCTCCTCTATTCCCAGCATGTGATTGAAATTCTGGACGGCCTGCCCGGCGGCGCCTTTTCCAAGGTTGTCGAGGCAAGAAACGATCACCAGGCGGCGTCCGGACTTGTCCAGCGCAAATCCGATGTCACAGAAATTGGTGTGCGAGACATGCTGCAGTTCAGGCAGCGCGCCGGCGGGCCAGATGCGGACCATCGGACGCCCGGCGTAGAACTTGCGATAGAGCGCTTCGATATCTCCCGCGGATTGCGGCTCAACGAGCGTGACGTAGATGGTGGAAAGAATGCCGCGCGCAAGCGGCAACAGGTGCGTCGAAAAAACGACTTGCGTCTCGCTGAGGCCGGTGTGCTCCAGAATTTCCGGTGTGTGGCGGTGCGTAAAAAGGTTGTAGGCCTTGAAATTTCCATCCACTTCGACGAAGTGTAGATCGCGGCGGGGATCTTTGCCGGCGCCGCTCGCGCCGGACTTGCAGTCGCAAACGACGCTGGTGTCCGCGGCGATCCAGCCTGCTTGCGTGAGAGGGCGCAGGCCAAGAATTACGCTCGTGGCATAACAACCGGGATTGGCAACCAGTCGAGCGTTTGCGATCTCACGGGAATAAAGCTCGGGAATTCCGTAGACGGCTTCAGCAAGCCAATCGGCATGCGGCGCAGGGAGCTTGTACCAGGTGGTAAAAGTTTCCGCCGCGCGAAAGCGGAATGCTCCGCTCAAGTCCACGACGCGAATGCCGGCTTTGAGCAAGGATGGCGCGAGTTCCGCAGAAACTTCATGCGGAGTGGCGAGGAAAGCAGCGCCGGCGTTGCTGGAAGTGATGGCGTCAACCGAAAGCGGGCGGAGCGGAGCTTCGCCCCAGCCGCGGAATTGCGGAAAAAGTTCGGCGAGGCATTTCGCGCCATTCGTTTCGCGAACGTAGAAGACGGGCGCATGAAGCTCGCGATGACGCAGAAGGATCCGCGCCAGTTCCAGACCGGTGTAACCGGTGACGCCCACGACGGCGATATTGCGGGGATCTCTCATTTCATGCGCGACCGCGAGGCGGCCGACTTACCAGGGCTTCGATCTTTTTTTGCAGGGATTCGCGCGATTTCTTGTTGGGCGTGATGATCAGGACGGTGTCGTCACCGGCAATGGTTCCGGCGATTTCCGTGAACTTAGCGCCATCAACCGCGGCAGCGAGAGGCTGCGCGCCGCTGGGCGGAGTTTTCAGAACGAGCAGATTCTCCGCGGGCCGGATATCGAGAAGAAATTCGCCGAGAGCACGCGCGAGCGGAGGAAGCGGAGCGGGTTCTTCGGGCAGTGCGGTGGCGGGCTTGTAGCCTTCATGTGTTTTTATCAGCCGCAGCTCCTGCAGATCGCGCGAAAGAGTGGCTTGGGTGACCCGAAGCTTCTGCGCGGCCAGGCGGCGGCGGAGCTCTTCCTGGTTTCCGATCCGCTGATCGCTGACCAGGCGAAGGATCTGACCGTGCCGGAATGTTTTGCCCGTGCCCATCGTGTATGGACTATACATCTCCCTGTATTTTTATACATGCGCATGCATACGCCTGTCAATTATTTTTTGCAGCCTTCTTGCCCGCGGTTGCCGAACGACAGCGCGAGACAAAGAAGCAGCGAATCATGTAAGATTCGCAGCAGTTGCGCGAAGCGTAGTGGATTTTTCGTACAGGGGATGTAACCTATCGTCTCGGGCAACACCACGGGTCCCATGGGAACGCCTTGCCAGATTTCGGGATGCAAGAACGAAGCGCCGCCGGCGCTCGTCGATCAGCGCCTCTGCGTCCTGCACTTCACGCTGTCGCTCGAAGCAAGCTGCGCCGAAATGCGCCGGGAGACCGCGCTGGGCAACGCGCCGCAGGATCGCCAGCGTGAGATCATGCGCTTCATCACGGAAAACGGGGAGCGTCTGGCGCGGGTAGCGACCAGCGGCCTGCACCTCACAGACGACTTGAAAGCGCGAATCTTGAGCACGTTTTTGACACTGATGAATCTGCGGGAAAACCTCGACCGGGCGAACATGAGAAGTTCGTTTGGGCGCTCCGGCCATCCTCTCCGCTGAATCAGAATCCGAGAAATTTTCGTCGAACTTAAGGATCAGGCGCCGATGTAGCGCGCGTAGAGCGAGCGCGCCACGGCGGGATCTTTGGTGCCTTTGAGGATGGCGCGGCCGTCGGCGAAGACGGTCATTTCATAGGGGGCGACACGGAAACGAAGAAGAAAATCATTCTGGCGCACTTCCCCAACGATGGGTGTCAATCGTAATCCAAGAGCATGGAGATCCATCGTGCGGCTGCGTTCGTGAATCTGAACGGAATCCCGCCCGCACATGGTGATATGCGGCTGGGCTTCGCCATGGAGATAGGTGAAATCCTGGTTTACGCAGGCGCGGCATTCCGGATTTCGGGCCACGCGAACCGATTGCATATGGCCGCTCCAGACGTCGCAGGAGATCAAGCGGCCGTGAAGCGCTTCAGGATGCCCGGATAGGAGCTTCAGGGCTTCGGCGACTTCGAGCGAGGCGATGAGGTTTACGATCGGGCCAAGCACTCCGACGGTGTCACAGGTTTCTTCGAGACCGGGAGTGGTGCTAGAGGTCTCGAGGAGGCAGGCGAGACAAGGCGTCACCCCAGGGCGAATGGTCATGGTCAATCCGTAACTGGCGACAGCGGCGGCGTAGATCCAGGGCAGTCCGGATTGCACGGCAAAATCATTGAGCAAGAAGCGCGTTTCGAAATTGTCGGTGCCATCGAGGAGCAGATCGACGCCAGCAAGTAGTTCTTGCACGTTGAGAGGGCTTAGATCCGCAACGACACCTTCCACGGCGACACTGGAATTGATCGAACGCAGCTTGCGCTCTGCCGTAACAGCCTTTGGCAGGGCTTTGTGTGCGTCGGATTCGTCGAAAAGAGTTTGCCGCTGCAAATTCGAGGGCTCAACGAAGTCGCGGTCGATGATTCTGAGGTAACCAACCCCCGCGCGCACAAGCAGATTGGCCGCCGCCGCGCCAATGGCGCCGCAGCCCACGACCGCGGCGCGGGAAGCAAGCAGCCGTTCCTGGCCTTCCGGGCCGATCGCGGCGAAAAGCATCTGGCGCGAGTATTTTTCCTGGAGAGAATGGTCCACGAGTGGTGCGGCCCCAGCAGGCTCTGGAGACGTGCCTGCTAAACTCCATGATAGCCCCAAAGTGCACGGAGCGGGCAACGCCGCTGTGCTACGCTTCGTCTGAGCGAATGGACGCATGAAATTGGGCTGGGTCAATGGGATGCGAGGCCTTGTCGCACTCGCGCTCCTAACGGGAGCTGCGTTGACGCACGCCCGAGTGCCGCAAGACGTGACGACGAATACTGCCGCGGAACCTACGGTTGTGGCGGTGCGCATCGTCAAGGAAGACGGCCAGGTTCTCTCCGAAGCGCCCGGCGGCATCGCCGTAGAAACCGGGAAAAAGCTCGACCGGGGAAAAGTAGCGGAAAGCTTGCGAGCGCTGTATCGAACGGGCAATTACTCCGATCTACGCGCGGTAGTAACGCCGGTCGCGGGCGGATTACGGCTGGATTTCGTGGCCCGGGAGAACCTATTTTTCAATCAAGTGCGCATTGAGGGTCTCGTCGCGCCGCCCAGCGATGCCTCAGCGGCCGCGGCGATGCAGCTCGGTCTTGGACAAACCTACCGAAAGGCTGCGGTCAGCGAAGCGCTGGAGCGGCTCAGAGAGACACTTCGGGATGAAGGTCTGTATCAGGCGAAAGTCTTCGCAGAAGAGGTGCCGCATGTGGAAACGCACGAGATGGACATCGTCGTCCATGTGAAACCCGGTCCGCGGGCACGCGTAGGGGCCATCCGCTTGAAGAACAGTACCGAATATCATGACGCCGAAATCCTTTCCAGGCTGAAGATGCGCGTGGGCGGGGAAGTCACGTCCGCTCGTCTTCAGCGCGGGACCGACCGCATCCGGAAATTCCTGGTTAAGAGAGGGCATTTGAGCGCGCGAGCCGCGGTGCGCCGGGGCGATTACGATATTGCGAAGAACA
>JBGOZP010000046.1:0-2765 GCA_041480265.1 Terriglobia bacterium
GACGACTTCCCACGCAGGGGCTTTGGCTTCCGGTGATGCAGGGATCAGTGCCGGCTCGCAGGTCAGGACCCTGGCGGTGAATTCCTTTTCGAAGGAGTCCCCGTAATACAGTCTGCGAGTGGCCATGGAGCTATACCGGTTGCGAGGACTGCAGCGCGCGCTGCCAAGCTTCGGCGTATTTGTAGCCGGTGCCGGTGTTGAAGAGCACGACGGATTCGTGCGGCTTGATCCATCCGGATGCAGCGAGCTTGCGTGCGGCGATCACCGTTGCGGCTCCTTCCGGCGCGGCGAAGATGCCTTCGAGAGAAGCGAGTTCCCTGCCGGCGTGGAGCATTTCGTCGTCGGTCACAGTGAGCGCGGTGCCTTTCGTTTGGCGAAGCATGCTCAAGATCAGAAGATCGCCCAGCGGGCCGGGAACGCGTAAGCCGGAAGCAATCGTCGCGGCATTCGGAAAGAAGGCGGCAGAATTCTGGTGCGCTTCCCAGGCTTTGACAATAGGAGCGCAACCTTCGGCCTGGACCGACACCATGCGAGGGCGTTCGGCGCCGATCCAGCCCATCTCCTGCATCTCGTCGAAAGCTTTGCACATGCCGATCAAGCCTACGCCGCCGCCCGTGGGATAGAAGATGACGTCCGGGAGTTTCCCTTCGAATTGCTCCCAGAGTTCATAGCCCATGGTCTTCTTGCCTTCCACGCGATACGGCTCTTTCAAGGTGGAAACGTCATACCAGCCTTCGCGGTCCTTGTGCTCGGCCACGTACTTGCCACAATCGGAGATCAAGCCGGCAAGTTTAACGACTTTCGCGCCGAACGCCTGGCACTCCATGACGTTTGCGATGGGAGTATCCGCGGGCATCACGATGACTGCGGGGAGCCCCGCGGCCGCGGCGTAGGCGGCGAGCGCGCCTCCGGCGTTTCCGGCCGTGGGAGCAGCCAGTGCCTTCGCCCCGAGTTGCTTGGCGCGCGAGACGGCTACGGTCATGCCACGAGCTTTGAAGGAGCCCGTGGGGTTCAATCCCTCGTCTTTGACGTAGAGGCGCTGCAAGCCCCCCTGTCCACAACGAATTGACGCGCCAAGGCGTTTGGCGTGAACTAAAGCGGTCATTCCTTCGCCGAGCGAGACAGGAGGATCGTTCGGAAGCACCTCGGCGTAGCGCCAGAGCGTGCACGGGCGGGTTTTTAGATTTTCGAGGTTAAGAGTGGTAGCGGCCCGACGCAGATCATACCGCGCCAGAAGAGGCTTCCCACAGGTGCAGAGGTGCTGCTCGACGGACGCTTCGTATTTCTTTCCGCAGGCAGAACATTCCAGTTCGACGACATTCAACGGTCTGGTCATGGCCGTGAAAGTCTACCACAGGCCTTTTTCGCTATTCATGCGCGGCCCCCGCTACCCGCCCCGCATGTGGAACTTGCGTCCTCGCCCAGCTCCACGCTCCAATAAATCGCCGCTAACACCGTCACACAAAGAGAATATACTTTTGCAATGGGCGGTAGCGAGAGAGTCCCGGTAATCGACGATCGATGCATCTGCATTGCGGATAGGGATGCTAGAGCGCTTGCAGCAGTCACTTCATCGTATCTGCTCAGAGCTGATCAGCATACTTCTCTTCTTCCGTTGTTGGATGTTCTTTACTCGCCAGTTTGTCCAGGACGGACAGGTATTGCTCATGCTGGCGCCCGGATGCGATCGGCGTCGGCGAGCTAACTTCCAGTGCGTATTTTTCGGGTACTCCAATCATCATCTTTGCCATTCCTTCTCGTTGCGGGTGGCCGCCCGTCGATCCGCAAAGACGCCCCGGGGCAGTTCTGCGTCTAGAGTTGCACGACCGTGAGACCGGGGATTTTCTGAAAGTGACGGAGATTCGCTGTCAGCATTGAAAAGCCGAGGGACAACGCCGTCGCGCCTATGAGCAAATCTACGAACGGGATCACCACGCCCTGACTCTGCTGCTCCCCGTCGATCTTGCCCGCCAGCATTGCGGTATCTTTCGTGTAGGGATACACCGTCAAGTCGGCCAGTAGTTCGTGCAGGCAGATTTCACGGCGAACACGCATCTGTGGTGTTTGCGCTCGATAGACGCCATGGATGAGTTCGGTCAGGCCCACGGCGGAGAGCGCCGCGTCCTGGTCCCCGGCCACACTCACGACTCGCTCAATCAGCCGTTCGACTGTGTCTCCTCGCCGTTCGGCGGCGATAACCACACTGGAGTCGAGAATCAGTCCCATGTGGGCGGGCTGAGCGGTTCACGATGGCTATTGATGATCTCTTCGAGATCGCGCCCGAAGTCTCCATCGAGCGTCACGGTTGAGCCATGCTCACGCGCGAGACGAAGTGATTCCGAGAGCAGACGGACGGAAGGTTCTGCAACGGGCCGAACGATGGCAACAGGCCGCGCGTTGTCTTCGATGACCACCTCGGTGCCAGAACGCACCCGGGCCATCAGCGACGCGAAGTCGCTCGCCGCTTCCGCTTCCGAGATGTGGATCACATCCTTGGCCATAACGTGATTATACACCTCGATCCATGCTCATTGGATGACCATAGAGGGCGGCCGCGCCTCGATCCGCAAAGACGCCTCCGGGTGGGGCATCCCTTTCTCCGGTTTGTGCACGCCTTTTGTGTCCCGGATGCCTTCGCGGGACAGAAAAGGTATCACTGCTTCCCGCGCGCTCCGACTTTGTCGGGGGCTGCTTTTCGCTACCCTCTTTGTTCTTATGGATTTGACTCCGGCCCCGCACTCCGGCCTCCTCTCCTCCCCATTTCC